>CAVVIB010000020.1:0-15105 GCA_963748205.1 uncultured Actinomycetes bacterium | reverse complement strand
ATCGTTCGCCGTTCAGTTCTCAGGATGCCGCCGACGGACCTCTGTCGGCGATGACCGCGTCGCAGCCATGGCACCGAAGCCTCTGTGAGCTGACGTTGATTCGTCTCAGCGGCGACTACGAGGATCCGGCCGAGGCCCCATTGCGTCGCGCTTCTGCGAGGAGCTCTGCCCCTTCGTTGATCGTCCGAACAGCCTCCGCCAGTCCTTGTCTGGAATCCCCTGAGCGCGTCGATGCTGCGCGGGACGGCCGCGTGGAGCCTCCCACCGGCAGGGCACGCGCAGCTGAAGTCGGCGCCGTAAGTCCGGCTGGCGCAAGCACCATGGTCGCTTCGATCTTCAAGAGCGGTATGCCGAGCAAGCGGGCACGGATACAGGCCTCGACGAGGACTCCGTCCGAGAGGCGTTTTCCTGGATCGGGAACCGCTGTTAGCCCGGCCGGAACTGTTGTCCTCGACGATCTAGGCATCGCTCACGCCCAGCATCTGTGCCGGTCAGGAATCATGACCCTCGGTACGCCGCCGGAGCGATGAGATGCCGGCGCTTCCGGCCGTGAGGGCGGTGAGGCCGCCAGCGATCAGCCCAGCTTTGAGAAGCCTGCTCTTGGTCAGGCCGTCGCGCAGCTCGCCGAGCGAATCGCTTGCCGAATCGATGAGTCGCTCCCGTTGGCGTTTCCTCGTGAAGATTCTCATCCGAAATTCTCCCGTTCAGCGTTTGCGAGAAGCCCTCGTGATTGCCTGGACGAGCTCGCCCTTGGTCATGCTCGACCGTCCTTGGATACCCATGCTGGCTGCAAGCTCGACCAGTTCCGGCTTGTTGTAGGACTTCAAGCCGCCGTTCGCGGTATCCCGTTTGAGCTCGCGTGCGGCATGCTTTGCAGCTGCCGCTAGGTGGTCGCGGAGTTCTTCGGTTTCCCCGATCCGCGCCTCCGCGTCGCTCGCTTGCTGATTCGCTTCGTCGGCGAGCTGCTTCGCCTGGCGATTGGCCTCCTCGGCTGCGGCACGAGCGGCCTGAGCCGCCTCGTCCGCCAGCCGCTTGGCTTCGGCGAGTGCCTCAGTAGCGTCCTCGACGAGTTCTTCGGCGCGTTGCTGCGCCTCCTCGGCGTCAAGCTGCGCTTCCTCGACTTCCTCGTCAATTTCGTCCTGGACTTCCTTCCGATCCTCTGCTGCATCCGCCTCGGCAGCCTGGCGCTCTCGCCGCACGAACTCGTTGGCGGCCTTCTGAGCCTCGGCCACACGCTGCTTCACGTTCCGACTCGTCTCGCGCTCCACCTCGGTCATTCGGGCGCGACCACGCTCGCTGACCTGTCGAGCGTAGGCAGCGCGAGCCTTGGACTCCCGCGCCGCCTCGAGGGCGCGCTCTTCGGCTTCCCGAGCACGCTCGGTGGCCTCCTGTGCACGCCTCGCCCGCATCTCGACTGAGTCCCCGCCGAAGGGCGCGGCGTCCGCCACGGCCGCGGCGGGCTTCACGGCCTGGGCAAGCAGCCAGGCGGAGTTGGACGGCATCTCACGCAGCCCAGTTCGCATTCGCTCCAACAACAACATCAACCCCTTTGCGTCCTCGATGCGCGGGAACTACCCCTCCTCTTCAGCAGGCGCGGCCCCGCGGGTGTTCGCGGTTCAGCGGGCGGTCTTGGTCTTGGTGCTGCGACGCCGGTTCCCGCTTCGGCGTGTCGTGCTGCTGGTCGACCGGCGCCCGTTGCCGCTCGAGCTCTTGGCTCCCTGTACCCGGCTCATGAGCTCGTCCGGCAGGTCGGACGCCCGAACCCGCACTT
Organism: uncultured Actinomycetes bacterium; assembly: GCA_963748205.1. Taxonomy (GTDB): domain Bacteria; phylum Actinomycetota; class Thermoleophilia; order Gaiellales; family Gaiellaceae; genus JAIBJN01. Next base: position 13,334 of record CAVVIB010000020.1, on the reverse strand, counting down.
CCTTCACGACGTCGGAGGCCCGCCGCGCGAACGCTCCACTCGTAGTGAGGGCGTACAGGCCGGCACCGGCTGCCGGGAGAAACAGCCAGCGCGCACGCGGCCCTCTCCGCACGTCCTTGCCCTGGGCTGCGTCAGCCACGTTCGCGAGTCGCTCGCCGGCTTCGATCATCTGCTCCGAGAACTTCTTGATGCTCGCCATCTCTTGACCCCTTCATGTCGATATCTGGTACTCGCAGAGGTCATTCCCATCCTCTGGGCCTGGAAACCCGTCTGCGAGCGTCTCGCCGCCTGGATCCCGACGGTTGACCTGAGGGGCCTAAAAGTGATCTCATTTGCCCTTCGTACTGTTTGCCGGGCAATAGGGAGAGAGAGGCAGGTCACTATGAGTCTGAGGGGGACGTGGCGAGTTTGGCTCGCCATTTCGGTCATCGCGCTTGCCGTCACAGGCGGCGCGGCGGCACAAAACGATGAGGGCGGCATCGCTCTGGAAGTCGATGACAGCCTCGTCGAGGTCACCGTCGCGAGCAAGGCAGCGGCGATACAGCTTCAGCTCGGTGCCGACGACTTCGGCGTCGAGTTCAACGACCACTACCTGAGGCAGAACGACGACGGCACCTTCACCGTGACCGTCTTCGCCTCCCAGGCCGAGCTCGATGACTTGGCAGCCGCCGGGTACGAGATCGGCACGACCCTCCAGGGTCCCTCCGCCTCGTTCGAGTCGCTCTCCGAGATGAACTCGGCCAGGGCGCTCGAGGCGAAGTCCGGCGAAGCCGCGCTCGGCGATCCGCCGGTCATCGCGGACGACGACGAGCTCGTCATCCTGCGGGCGGACTACTTCGAGAACTACGCGGGCCGGTATCTATCTGTCGAGGCGAAGGACCGCCTGGGCGGCGCCGCGCCTTCCGGCAGCACCTATGTCGGCCCGGCCGTCTCGGTCTCCTGGAACACGGGGACAGGCACCGCGATCGACCAGGGCCCGCGGCCGATGAACGTCAACATCGACTCGGACACGACGCCCGATACCTACATCGAGCATCGGATCCTCATCCGCATCGGCAACATCGGCGAAGGGGCCGGCGCGCCGACGAAGATCCGCCTCGGATCGAGCACCGGCGCGAGCCTCGAGGGTGACGTCTCGACGTGGGTCGGCAGCGGCGTGCCGCCGGCAGTGCCGGGCTATCTGTCCGACTTCACGACGCGGTACATGGACCCGACCGAGGTCCGGGCCCGCTTCTTCGAGCTGGCCGACGAGTACTCCAACATCGCGGAGCTCGTGACCCTGCCGTACAAGACGAACGGCTACCAGCGCAAGGCGCAGGCCAACATGGCCGGCTCCACGACGCCGGGCGGCACGCCGACCGCGCCGGGTAGCTCGCCTCCCGGCTCGCAGACCGGAGCGACGGTCGTCCTCACGTCCCGCGCCTGGGGCCACGAGGGCGGCAACCTGATCACGGCCGAGTTCCTGAACCCGGGCGCTCCGAGCGCTCCGCTCACGGTCGGCATGATCGGGAACGACCTCTCGGTCAGCCTCGCCACGAACGACACCGGCGCTCTCGCGAGCACGGCCGCTCAGGTCGTCGCTGCGATCAACGCCCACCCGGGCGCGAACGCGAAGCTCGTCGCGCTCACGTATCGCGGGAACGCCGGCGCCGGCATCGTGCAGGCCCGGCCGAAGGTGAACCTGTCCGACTTCCTGAACGCCCCGGCCCACGTGCAGCGCGGTCAGTTCGAGATCAGCGCCCTGCGCATCGGCAAGCGGCGCGACGGCAAGAACACCGGCGTCTTCCTCTACTGCCAGCAGCACGCCCGCGAGTGGGCGACGCCGCTGACGTGCCTGGAGACCGCCGAGCAGCTGCTCCAGAACTACGCCCTCGACCCGAACATCAAGCGGCTCGTGGACAACCTGGAGATCTTCATCCTGCCGTCCTCGAACCCGGACGGGTCGCACTACTCGCTCTACGACTTCAACAGTCGGCGCAAGAACATGACCAACCACTGCGTGAACGGTGGCAAGGTGACCGACGACCCGAACGCGGCAGACTTCTGGACGCCGCGGGTCAACCCGTCGACCGGTCTGCCGTACACGAACTCCGATCCCGCCTCGCGGACCGCGTGGGGCGTTGACAACAACCGCAACAACACGGTCGGAACGCTTTTCGACGGCTACATCGGTGCGTCGTTCTCGTGCACGAGCGAGACGTACACCGGTCCCGGCGAGGCGTCCGAGCCGGAGATCAAGAACGAGCTGTGGGTTGCTGACACGTTCACGAACATCAAGTTCTCGAACAACATCCACAGCTTCGGCGGCTACTTCATGTGGGCGCCGGGCACCTATCTGCCGAACCGCGACGAAGGCGTCGCAGTCCACGCGAACATCGGCATCGAGAAGTACTTCTTCGAGGCCGGCGACCGGATCCTCAACCGGATCAAGTCGGTTCGCGGCACGGTCATCCTCCCGCAGCGCACGGGTCCGATCGCGGACGTCCTCTACTCGGCGGCGGGCAACAGCGCCGACGAGCACTGGTACAACCGCGGCGTGATCGCGTACAGCTTCGAGACGGGCGCCGATCGCTTCGGCACCACGCTGCAGATCGACGCACCGGCCGGAGCGACCGCGATCCGGGCAAGCAGCCGGAACAACTTCGTGGTCGGTGACATCGTCAAGATCGACTGGGGGACCGCGAACGAAGAGATCCGGCGGGTCGTGGCGATCGAAAACCCGACCAACCCGCCAAGCCCGGCTCCGAACATCACGCTGGATGCGCCTCTGGCGCTTCCGCACACGGTCGGCACGTGGATCGCCGGCGGCAATGTGCAGAACGGCGTGAACTTCCAGCCGGACTACGCAAGAGAGGGCAAGTTCGAGGCGCTCGAGTTCTCGGCCGGCAACGTCGGCCTCCTCGAGTCGGCCTACGAGTACCACGTGGACAAGCAGCCTCCGCGGGTCAAGATGACCAACGGCGGCTTCAACCGCGGGCCCGTCTACACGACGTTCCAGTACGTGAACGAGCCTTCGGTGATCCGGTACACGCTCGACGGATCCAAGCCCGACCTGAACTCGACGCTCTGGGATTCCTCCGGAACGCGCGAGCCGGGCCAGGTGTTCTACGTCACGTCGGACACGCTCTTCAAGTGGATGGCGACGGACATCAAGGGCAACGTCTCGTACGGTGCCATGGAGTTCATCATCCGGTAGAGGACGAATTCGACGAAGTGGACGAGCGGCTCCCCTCGGGGAGCCGCTCGTTCTTCCGCGCAGCTACGCGCGCTGCACGCCGAGGGTGACCGACCCTCGGTAGGTCTCGCCGGGCGTCACCGCGACGACGGTGGAGCCGCCGCTCTCGCCGTAGATGCCGTCCGCGTCGTTCGAGGTGTCGGGGGCGCCGCGGGCCGCGTAGGGCTCCGACTCGTAGGCGGCCGCGAGCGTCGCGTCGTCGAAGAAGAGCTGGCCGGTGTGCACGTCGTCCGTCCCGAGGGCGACCTTCAGGTGGATGTGGACGGCGCGGCCCGTGTACCAGCCGGGGAAGATCGTCCGGAACGAGGCGACGCCGTCGGCGCCGGTCATCTGCACGCCGCGGAGGAAGGTCCCGGAGTCGCCCTGGACTCCCGAGTACACGCCCTCGGCGTCGCAGTGCCAGACGTCGACGGCGGCGCCCTCGATCGGCTCGCACGAATCGGCGTCCACCACCCTGACTGCGAGGTCGAACGGCACGCCGGGGCGGCCTTCGGTGATGTCGCGCCTGACCAGGTCGAGGTCCAGGTAGTACGGGCCCTCCGTCAGCTCCGGGCATGAGGACGCAATCCGCGGTGCCCTGCGCGGTCGCCGTCGAGGTGGTCGCCGTCGTCGCAGGCGTGGCCGCCGGGTCATCGTCTGCGCAGCCCGGGACGACGGCTGCGAGCCCGAGCCCTCCGAGCCACGCGAGGGCCTTGCGGCGGTTGAGCGGGACGCCGTCGGAGAGGCGTTCGAGGCTGCTCATGCGGAGCAGTGTCGCAGCCGAATCCAAGAGGATCCGTAAGACCCGGCGAAGAGGTCTCTGAGAGTCGGTTCCTCCGTCCGGCGCGACGGGCAGGCTTGCCCGATGGTCGAGGAGCGGCACGTCGAAGAGCGCCTGGTCTCGTTCCGGCCCCGGGCGATCCTCGTCGTGCTGGGAATCATCCTCGCGGCCACGGCGATCATCGCGTTCCTCTTCCTCGCGTGGCACGTCATCACGTGGATCCTGATCGCGCTCTTCCTCTCGCTCGCGCTCAACCCCGCCGTCGAGTTCTTCGAGCGCAGAGGGCTCCGGCGCTCGCTCGCGTCGCTGCTCGTCTTCCTGCTCGCGCTCTTCGCCTTCGCGGGGCTCGGCGCGCTGCTCATCCCGCCGCTCGTCGAGCCAGATCGAGGAGTTCGCCGACGCCGTGCCGGGCTTCGTCGAGGACCTGACCGCCGGGCGCGGGCCGCTCGGGTTCCTCCAGGACGACTACCAGATCGTCGACAAGGTGCAGGAGGCGGTCGAGGACCAGGGCGCCGGCGGGATCCTCGGCGTCACGAACGCGAGCCTCGCGGTCGCGCGCGGGGTCGTCTCCTTCATCGTCGGGCGTCGTCACGATCGCGTTCCTCACCATCTTCATGCTCATGGAAGGGCCGAGCATGCTTCGAGCGCTTCCGCGGCTCGCTGCCCGAGCACATGAAGCCGCGGTTCGACCGGGTGGGCGGCGACATCTACCGGACGGTCGGCGGCTACGTCGGCGGGAACCTCCTCATCAGCGTCATCGCCGGCGTCGTCTCCGCGATCGTCCTCTTCGCGCTCGGGAGCAGCTACGCGATCGCGCTGGCGGTCGTGGTCGCGCTCCTCGACCTCATCCCGCTCGCGGGCGCCACGATCGCGGCCGTGATCGTCTCCACGGTCTCGTTCATCGAGCTCGGCTGGGTCAGAGGCGTGATCGTGATCGGCTTCTTCGTCCTCTACCAGCAGCTCGAGAACCACATCCTCCAGCCGGTCATCTACGGCCGCACGGTGCAGCTCTCGCCGCTCACGGTGCTGATTGCGATCCTCATCGGGGCGGAGCTCGTCGGCATCCTCGGCGCCCTTGCGGCCATCCCCGTGGCGGGGATCATCCAGGCGATCTTCCGGGAGATCATCCGCTGGCGGCGGGAGGCGATCCTGCCCTCGGGCGTCGAGGTCGCCATGCCCGACGGGCCCGCGACCGAGACGTGACCCGGCGCGCCCGGCGGGCGCCTTGACGAATCCGCGAAGGCCCGGTTAATACTGCCCTCTCTGCGGCCTGCGATCGGTTGCGATCGCGTCAGGTCAATCAACTTGGGGGTGGGTGACATGAATGTGCGCGCGTACCTGGCGCTCGCGGCGCTTGCGGTCGGGCTGACCGCAGCACCGCTCGGCGCCGCGCCGCCGCCCGTCGACGTCGTCAAGGACTGGGCGATCAGCCCGAACCTGACGGCGCTCGGGTTCTCGGAGAACAGCGTCCCGCTGAGCGGGACCGGCTCCAACGTCTTCAACTCGGATCTCGCGTTCTGGGGGGACAGGGCCTTCCAGGGCACCTACGACGGCTTCCTCATCCACGACATCACGTTCCCGTCGCGGCCGAGGATCGTCCTCAACTACGAGCAGTGCTCGCCCGGCAACTCCTCCGCGGGGAACCAGGGCGACGTCCTCGTGTGGGAGAACCTGCTGGTTCGCTCGTGGAACTCGCCGGCTCCGGCGGGGGCGACGTGCGACGGCCAACCGGTGCCGACGGGGTTCGAGGGCCTGCACATCTTCGACATCTCGAACACCGGCAACCCGAACCTGCTGGGGTCGGTGGCGATCGACGCGACCTCGACGCCGGTCGGCTGCGGGTCGCACACGGCGACCCTCGTGCCCGACGTGGCCAACGGGAACCTGTACGTCTACAACAGCGGCTCGAATGAGGCCTGCCCGGGGATCGACATCGTCAAGATCCCGCTCGCAGCGCCCGGCACGGCGACCTACCTGCGGCGCGAGGCCACAGGCCGTGCCTGCCACGACACCGGCGTGATCCTCGGCGACGCCATGAAGGCGGCGTGCGCGGGCCACGACGGCGTCACGGTCCTCAGCATGCACGCCGACGACGGCGGCTCCATCGAGGACCCGGTCGTCCTCTGGAGCAAGATGATCGACGGGGTGACGATCGGTCATTCGGCCGCCTTCACCTGGGACGCGAAGTACGTCGTCTTCGGGCACGAGCCCGGCGGCGGCTCGCAGGCCCGCTGCCAGGCGACGAGCAGCGTCGTCGACCGGACGATCTTCTTCATCAACTCGTCCACCGGCGAGACCGAGGGCTCGTTCCTGCATCCGAGGCCGCAGACGGCCACGGAGAACTGCACGTGGCACAACTACAACCTCGTCCCGCTGAAGAACAAGAACCAGAAGCCGCGCTACGTCCTCGTCGCCGGCAATTACCAGTCGGGGATCAGCGTCGTCGACTTCACGGACGTCGAGAACGCGAAGGAGATCGCATACGCCGATCCGCCGCCGCTCTCGACGACGTCCCTGATCCTCGGGGGCGACTGGTCGAGCTACTGGTACAACGGCCGCATCTACGAGTCGGACATCCGGCGCGGCCTGCTCATCTGGCGGCTGGACGACGACCGCGTCGGCACGTACCTGCGGTCCGGCCATCTGAACCCGCAGACGCAGGAGTTCACGATCGGGTTCGAGCGGCCGGACGAGAAGGTCACGCCCGCCAAGCTCACGCTCGTCGGCCACAACCCGCTCATCAACCGCGGGATGAACGCCGCCGGCGCGCTCCACGGCGACTACATGTACATCGGGAGCCGCACGGACGGGAGCAACAACAACGAGCACAACGCCGGCGTGATGGTCGTCAACGTCTCCAACCCGGCCAATCCGGTGCTCGTGCGGCAGATGCTGCCGCCGTTCGAAGCGAATGTGGGCGAGTCGTCGCGCGAGCTGCGCGTGTGGAAGTCGCAGAACGTGCTCATCGTCCTGCACACGAACTGCGGTGGAGACACCGCCCACCACTGCACGCCACCGTCCATCAACAACTTCCGCTTCTACGACATCTCGGGCGCGAACGCGTCCAACCCGCAGTTTCTCTACCAGCTGGACATGAACACGCACGAGTTCTTCCTCTGGGAGGACCCGAAGAACCCCGAGCGGGCGCTCATGTTCGGCGGCAGCGCGGGGAGCGCGTTCACGATCTGGGACATCTCGGCGGTGCCGGACGGCGGTGCGCCGGTCGTGCTCTTCAACGGCACGCACGGGTACAGCCGCTTCCCGGCGTTCCCGGCGCCCGTCCAGATCCCGACCGGCGGGTTGCACTCGCTCTCGGTCACCAACGACGGCTCCAGGGCGTTCTACGCGCTCCTGACCGGCGGGTTCGGCATCGCGGACGTGTCCGACTTCACGTCGGGGCTGCCCAACCCGGCCCGGCGTTTGGTGACGCTGAACGAGGCCAGGCCGGTGTGGCCGGGGCCAGGGGCCCACAGTGCGATCAAGTTCTGGGGCCGTGACTGGGCGTACGTCTCCGACGAGGTGTACGGGACGATCACGGCGAGCGACCACGGCTGTCCGTGGGGATGGGCGCGCATGATCGACGTGTCCGACCCGCAGCGGCCGACGGTCGAGTCGGAGTACAAGCTCCCGCAGAACCAGGAGTTCCTCTGTGACGTGTACGAGCCGCGGCCGCGGACCTCGTACTCGGCCCACAACCCGACGCTCACGCCGAACATCGCGTTCACGACGTGGCACTCGGGCGGGTTCCAGGCGATCGACATCGAGAACCCGGAGATCCCGTTCCAGCTCGCCGAGTACTTCCCGGAGCCGCTGGACGAGGTCATGCTCGAGGACCCGCGCCTCTCGTCCGACCCGGACACCGGGCTGCACGAGAAGGTCGTGATGTGGAGCTATCCGATCATCGAGGACGGCCTGATCTACGTCGTCGACCTGAGGAACGGGCTCTACATCCTCCGCTACGACGGCCCGCACGAGGACGAGGTGAACGACATCACCTTCCTCGAGGGCAACTCGAACCAGGGCCACGCGCTCTGCTTCGAGCCGGTCGGCACGCCGCCGGCGTACTGCTAGACGATCGACTGTGAATGCAACGGGGGGCGGACGAGAGTCCGCCCCCGTTCGTTTCGATCCGGCGTTCTAGTTCCTGATGGTGATCGTCGCCGACCGGTATCGGTCCCGCTTGGCGGGATCGTTGGGGTCGTAGCCCCGCTCGACGTTTCCGGCCGTGTCGACGGAGAACCACTTGAAGGTCGTCGTCTCCGTCACGTGGAAGACCTGACCGGGCTCGCGGAACTCCGTCTGCTCGTAGCGCGACGAGTCGAGCGTCGGCAGGCTGCCGTCGGTCGATGGTGCCGCCCAGGTTCGACCGAGGTCAGGTGCCTGCGCCGGAGCGCCAACGCTGCTCGGTCGCGGGCTTGCTCTCCATCGCAGGCGGTTGCCCGCGTGACTGTGCCTCGAACCAGCGGACGTAGCGCGTCGTCAGCGGCTGCGCCGAGAGGCCGTGGACATAGATCGACAGGGCGACTGTGGTCATGACGGCGAGCAGGATCGTGTTCTGATGGGGGAGGTTCGACTCCTCGAAGAGGATGACGGCGAAGACGATCGACGCGAGCCCGCGGGGGCCGAACCAGCCGAGGAACGCGACCGTCGGCGGCCGGGCACCCGTCCCCAGCACCGAGAGCGCGACCGGGAGCATCCGCACGACGGTCAGGCTGAGCGCGGCGTAGAGCACGAGCTCCCAGGTGAGATCGTCCAGCCTCGGGCCGAGAATGACGGCGCCGAAGACCAGGAACGTGACGGCGTTCAGGAGCTCCCCGCCCTGGTCGACGAGGTAGCCGACCTCGCCCTCGGCCCGGCGCCGCACTCCTCCGAACACCAGCCCGCCGACGAAGGCCGCAATGAAGATGCTGCCGCCGAGGCCGACCGCGATGCCCGCCGCCAGGACCGCGGTCGCCGCGGTCAGGATCTGGAGCCAGTGCGGTTCGGCGAGCCCGCGCCGCTGCGCCGCGCTTACGGCCGCTGCGCCGAGCACGCCGGCAACGATGCCTCCGACCGACCCGTAGCCGATCTCCTCGACGACGAGCTCGAGGGCGCCGCCGCCGGAGAGCGCGCCCTCCTCGGCCTCGGCGATCGCGATCGCGATGAAGAAGAGCGGCACGCACAGGCCGTCGTTGAGGCCGCTCTCCACGTTGAGCCCCTGGCGGATGCGCGACGGGATCCGGCGGTCGGTGACGACCGCCTGTCCCAGCGCCGCGTCGGTGCATGCCAGCATCACACCGAGGACGAGCGCCTCCGAGAGGCTCATGCCCGGAAGCACCGCGACGCCTGCGAGCGTCCCCGCCACGATCGTGAGCGGCAGGCCCACGCCGAGCAGGCGGACAGGCACGCCGACCTCGCGGCGGAGTGCGGGGAGGTTGACCCGTGATGCGTCCGCGAAGAGGACGAGAGTCAGCGTGGCCTCGGCGAGGAGCTTGACGGGCTCGCTGCCGAGCTCGAGGTCGAGGAGCCCGAGCACGGGGCCGGCGAGCAGGCCGGCCGAGGTGAAGAAGATCGCGACCGTGACCAGCGACCGCTCGAGGCGGCCGGAGACCGCCGCAAAGACGAGCAGCAGGAAGGCGACGGTTGCGAGGGCCCAGGAGTCCACGGCCCGCGGGATGCTGTCGCACCGACGAGTGGGGCGTCAATGGGAGAATGGAGGCGCCGATGGTTCCCGAGGCGCGACTGGAGCAGCGAGAGGCCGGCCTCACGGCCGTGACCGACGGGTGGTTCGTGGTCAACGTCAGCGAGGGGCCGTGGGTCACGAGCGAAGACTTCGGAGACGCCTCCATCTTCGAGGGCGACGAGGCACCCTTCCCGCAGGTGGGCTTCACGCTGGGCGTGCTCCAGCCCGGAAAGCCGAGCGGGCTCTACCACCGCGAGGCCAACCAGGAGAACTTCCTCGTCCTCTCCGGCGAGTGCCTCCTGCTCATCGAGGGCGAGGAGCGCCGGTTGAAGGCCTGGGACTTCGTCCACTGCCCGCCCGGGACTGACCACATCCTCGTCGGCGCCGGTGACGGGCCGTGCCTCGTCTTCATGACCGGCGCGCGGGAGACGTGGCCCGAGAAGGGCATCGTCTACCCGCGCTCGGAGGTCGCGCTCCGCCACGGCGCGGGCGTGGAGGAGGAGACGACGGTCCCCGCCGAGGCGTACGCCTCGCGCAAGAGGTGGACGCCCGGCCCGCCGAAGGACTTGAGAGGCCTGCGCTGGGGCTAGGCCGCCTGTTCGTCCGCGGGCGGGATGTTCTGGTTCATGCGAAACAGGTTCGCCGGGTCGTAGCGGCGCTTGACCGCCGCGAGGCGATCCCAGGTCCCGCCGGGGTATGACGCCCTGACGGACTCCTCGCCCTCGTCGCCGACGAAGTTGACGTACATCCCGTCGTCGCTCTGGCGGAGCGCCGCCGCGAAGTCAGCCACCCAGTCCTCGTGGACGGACGCCTCGTCGGGCGACCCGTAGATCGCCGCCACGTTGACCATGATCTCGCTCTGCCTGTGGGCGAACGCGGTCGCGTCGTCTGGCACGCGGGCCATGGCCCCGCCGAGGGCGCGGAGCTGGCAGGCGGCCATCATCGCGGTCGACCCGTTGAGGCGCTCCAGGATCAACTCGGCCTCGGCCTCCCCGATGCTGTCGATGAACATCGTGCGGGCCGCGGCGACCGGCCGGTACTCGGGATCGTCCGGCGGATAGATCTCCGGGTAGGGCATCACGCGCACCATGTCGGCGAGCGGCGTCGCGAGCGCGCGGAAGGGTGCTATCGCCTTCTCCCCGTCCTCGGGCGACCCGGCGTGGACGAGCATGGCCAGGATGACCACCTTGCCGTGGGCCTCCTCCGGGAGGAACGGCATCGGCGGCGCGGTCATGACGTTGGCGATCGTGGACAGCTCCTCGGGGGCGTCGGCGGCCGCCGCCATGAACCCGGTGATCGTCTCCACCGTGGCGGGCAGGACGAGCATGCCGCCCGTGACCGTGTCCACCTGGTGCAGTCGGAACTTGAAGCGCGTGACGACGCCGAAGTTGCCCCCGCCGCCGCGGATCGCCCAGAAGAGGTCGGAGTTCCGCTGGTCGTCGACCTGGAGGAGCCTGCCGTCCGCGAGGACGATCTCGGCGGCGAGCAGGTCGTCGATCGTCAGGCCGTGCTTGCGCACGAGGTAGCCGACGCCGCCGCCGGTCGTCAGGCCGCCGATCCCGACCGAGCCGGTGTCGCCGAAGCCGACGGCCAGGCCGTGCGCCGCCGTTGCGTTCGTGACCTCGGCCGCGGTCAGGCCGGCCTCGGCCCACGCGACGCGCTTGGCCGGGTCGATCTCCAGGCCCTTCATCAGCGAGAGGTCGAGGAGGATTCCTCCGTCGCTCGTGCTGTGGCCGGCGCCGCTGTGGCCGCCGCTGCGGACAGAGAGTGGGAGCCCGCTGTCGCGCGCGAGTGAGACGACATAGCCGACCTCGCGCGCGTCGGAGGGCCGGATGATGACCGCCGGACGGCGCTCGTCGTAGAACGGCATGAAGGCCTTGCGGGCGTCGTCGTAGGCCGCGTCGTCCGGGCCGATCACCTCGCCGGCAAGCTCGGACTGGAGCTGGGGGATCGAGATCTCGGTGCGTGCGTTCGTGGTCAAGAGATCCTCCTCTGGGGTCAGTTGGCTCTCTCGTTTAGACCCGAACCGGGACGAATCTCATCGGAGCGGCCTGGGCTGCCTGTCCGAAAGGGCCAGTACGGTGCGGCCCGTGCGTCTCGTCGTCGCCCGCTGCGAAGTGTCCTACTCGGGTCGGCTCAGCGCCTTTCTACCAGAGTCGACACGTCTCCTGATCCTCAAGTCGGACGGCTCCGTGCTCGTGCACGCGGACGCAGGCGGCTATAAGCCCCTCAACTGGATGACGCCCCCGACGACGATCGAGGAAGAGGGCGACCCGCTCGAGCGCATCGTCGTGCGTAAGCGCGCGGGGAAGACCGAGGATCGCCTCGAGATCCGCATCCACGAGCTCCTGAGCGACGTCTCCCACGAGATGGGCGAGGCGGCCGCGCTCGAGAAGGACGGCGTCGAGCGGCACCTCCAGGCCGAGCTGGCCGCCGCGCCGGAGACCCTGGGGGAGGGGCTGCGCCTCGTGCGTCGCGAGTGGGCGACCGACATCGGCCCGGTCGACCTCATGTGCCGCGACGCCGACGACGGCTGGATCGCCGTCGAGATCAAGCGCGTCGCGACGATCGAGTCGGTCGAGCAGCTCACCCGCTACCTGGAGCGGATTCACGTCGACCCGCTCATGTCGGAATGCGCCGGAATCCTGGCCGCGCAGCAACTCAAGCCGCAGGCGGTCACGCTGGCCGAGTCGCGTGGCATCCGGTGCGTCGAGGTCGACCTCGAGGTCCTCCGCGGCCGGCGGGAGCCCGAGCTCACGCTGTTCGCGCCGGTCTAACCCGACGCGCCTGGCAGGATTCGAACCTGCGACCCGCGGATTAGAAGTCCGCCGCTCTGTCCACTGAGCTACAGGCGCTCTCTTCGGGCGCACGGTAGCACCCGGTAAACTCGTCTTTCAGGCGCGGAGGGCGTAGCTCAGTTGGTAGAGCCCCGGGTTGTGGTCCCGGTGGTCGTGGGTTCGAATCCCATCGCCCTCCCCTCACTCTCAGGCGGGCAGGTTATCCCTTGTCGCCTGCTAGGCTGTGCGGCGCAAATCAAGGTTCAGAGCGAGTCCAGGTTCGCGCGCCAGCGCTTTCCTTACCCGTTCGTGAGTACTTGGTGAGGGAGGTGTTCATATGGCCAGCGGAACCGTGAAGTGGTTCAACGACAGCAAGGGGTACGGCTTCATCACCCTTGACGAGGGTACGAAGGATCTCTTCGTGCACTTCAGCGACATCGCGGGAGACCGATTCAAGACTCTCGCGGAAGGTCGGCGCGTCGAGTACGAGGCGCGCGAGGGCGAGAAGGGCCCCGAGGCGATCAACGTCGCCGCGGCGGCCGGCTGCAGACCGCTCCGGCCGTGGTCGCCGAGGGCGGCCGGGGCCGAAACATACGGAAAGGAGCGGGTATCGCTACCAAGGAAGAAAAGATCGAGATGGAGGGCGAAGTGGTCGAGGCCCTCCGCAACCGGATGTTCCGGATCAAGCTCGACAACGGCCACGAGACGCTCGGATACACGGCGGGGAAGATGCGGCGCTACCGGATCAGGATCTTCCTCGGCGATCGGGTCAAGGTCGAGCTGTCGCCGTACGACCTCACGCGCGGCCGGATCGTCTACCGCTACAGGTAAGCCTGTGCGGTTTCGCCGCTAGCCGCGCTTGCGCGACTGGCGGACGGCCTCTGCGAACCGCTTGGCGAC
>CAVVIB010000019.1:0-135693 GCA_963748205.1 uncultured Actinomycetes bacterium | reverse complement strand
CTTCTGGCTCAACGTCCCCATCGGCCTCGTCCTCATCCCGCTGGCGATGATGCGGCTGAAGGAGACCCGCGGGCCGTCGACGCGGCTCGACCTGCCCGGCCTCGCCCTCGCGAGCACCGGCCTCTTCGGGATCGTGTGGGGCGTCGTCCGCGGCAACGCGCAGGGCTGGGCGAGCACCGAGATCCTGGCCTCGCTCGTCCTGGGCACGATCCTGACGATCGCGTTCGTGCTCTGGGAGCTGCGCAGCCCGGCGCCGATGCTGCCGATGCGCTTCTTCCGCAACCGCACGTTCGCGGCGGCCAACGCAGCCTCGCTGTTCATGTTCTTCGGGATGTTCGGCTCGATCTTCCTGCTGGCCCAGTTCCTGCAGACCGTGCAGGGCTACGGCCCGCTGGACGCCGGCCTGCGCATCCTGCCCTGGACGGTGATGCCGATCTTCATCGCGCCGATCGCGGGCGCGCTCTCCGACCGCATCGGCGGTCGCCCGCTCATGGCGACCGGGCTCGCCATGCAGGCGGTGGCGCTCGGCTGGCTCGGGGCGGTATCGACGCCGACGGTCGCCTACACCACCCTCGTCCCGCCGTTCATGATCGCCGGGATCGGGATGGCGCTCTTCTTCGCCCCGGTGGCCAACGTCGTCCTCTCCGCGGTCAGCCCGCGCGAGGAAGGCCAGGCCTCGGGCGCCAACAACGCCATCCGCGAGCTCGGCGGCGTCTTCGGCGTCGCGGTGCTCGCCTCCGTGTTCACGAGCCAGGGCGGGTACGAGTCCGGCCAGGCGTTCGTGGACGGGCTCGTCCCGGCCATCTGGGTCGGCGCAGGCGTCGTCGCGGTCGGCGCGATCGCCGCGCTCCTCATCCCGCGCCGCCGGCGGCCCGCGGAGGCCCAGGTCGAGAACGACGACCTCGTGCCCGCGGCCGAAGCCGCGTAGCGAAGGCTCAACCAGCGGCGGCGGCGCGAGCCGTCGCCGCTGGGCTTGACCCGTCCGGCTCCGGTGGGATACTCGTGCGGCTCGATACGAGCCACCCCCGATGCGAGCCGAAGGACAGGAGCAGCTCGTCCAGCCGACGCCTCTTGCGTCTCGGGTGACGACGGCCTTCGACGGCTTCGCAACCGACCTTCGCCCCCATGCTCGTGCGCAGGCCCTCGGCGGCTGGGTCGTGATCGGGACGCTGGCGGTGCTCGTCGTCCTCAACGCGTGGATGCTCGGGAGCGACAGCTGGAGGTTCCGCCCGTCCAGCTTCGACACGAGCGGATCGCTCGGGTGGATCGCCGAGTTCGCCGATCTCCGCTGGGACCCGGGCCTCCTCCGAGGCGGGGTCATGCTGGCCGGGGTCCTCGTCCTGGTCGCTGCCGCGGTTCTCATGGCCCGCGGATCCCTGCCCCGGTTCGCGCTGGTCGGGCTTGCGGCGGCGGTCGTGGCGACGATCCTCGTCCCGGCCGTTCTCCTCCAGGTGAGCCTCCGGGACGCCTCGGCCCCGTGGTTCTTCACCAACGACTCGAGCTACCAGACCGAGATCGCCGGCGACCTGCTCCTCGACGGCGAGAACCCGTACGGCCATGACTACACGGACACCGAGCTCGAGCGCTTCTACAGCCTCGACGGGTCGATCGACGCCCAGGCGCAACAGGAGGTGCAGCTCCAGCACTTCCCGTACTTCCCCGGCACGACCCTCACGGGCGCGCTCTGGGCCGGGTTGCCTGCCCCGTGGGACGACTACCGGCTCTTCGTCCTGCTCGTAAGCCTGGCGGGCCTCGCAGTCGGCCTCGCCTTCCCCGGGCCCTTGCCGTGGCGCATCGCGCTCGGCGCGTTCCTCGCCGCCAACCCGCTCGCCGTCTTCGGCGCCTGGTTCGGCACGTCCCAGGCGCCGGCGCTTGTGCTCGTCGCCCTGGCGTTCGCGCTGCTGGCCCGCCGTCAGCTCGCGTGGGCCGCCGCGGCTCTGGCCGTCGCGGTGCTGATCCGGCAGTTCGCGCTCGTGGCGGTGCCGTTCTTCGGCCTCGCGATGCTCCAGCTCGGCGGCGTTGCGCCCCTCAAGCGGGCCGGGGCGGTCTTCGGCGCGATCCTCGCCGCGGGCTTCGCGCCCTTCCTGCTCTGGGACGCGGGTGCGTTCTGGGACAACACGATCGAGTACGGCGGGGACACCTACCCCATCGTCGGTCACGGGCTGGCCGGCCTCCTCGTCCAACTCGGGATCGTCGAGCGCCGGGGCGCCTATCCCTTCATGGCCCTCGCCGTCCTCGTGTGGCTCCCGGCGACGCTCTGGCTGCTCTCGCAGCAGCGGAAATCGCGATCGCTGTGGGCGGCCGCGGTGGGATTCTCCATCTCGATCTTCGCCCTCCTCTACCTCGGCAGGGTCTTCCAGTCGATCTATCTCGTCTGGCCCCTGACCGGCCTCGCCCTGGCCGCGTACCTCGGCGCGTACGAGTCGCTCCAGAAGAGCGAGGCGGGCTCGGACCCGCAGGAACGGCCGAGCGCTTCGTCACTCGCGGCATAATCGCCGACAACGTGGAGGAGCAGGCCCACCGGTCCCATGCCGCGCTCGAGCGCGGCCATCGGCTCCTCAAGGCGGAGAAGATCATCCGGCTGGTCGAGACCGAGCGGCCCTGGGAGGGAGCGCGCGTCCTCGACATCGGCACCGGCGCCGGGGTGATCGCGCACACGATCTCCCAGGCCGTCGGGCCGGAGGGCGAGGTGCACTCGCTCGACGTCGGCGACGAGCGCGTCGAGAAGGAGGGCTACAGCTTCCAGCAGGTCACCGACCCGCGGCTGCCCTTCGAGGACAAGTCCTTCGACATCGTCCTCTCCAACCACGTCATCGAGCACGTCGGCGACCTGCCCGAGCAGCGGCTGCACGTCGCCGAGATCCACCGCGTCCTGCGCGACGACGGCCTCCTCTATCTCGCCACGGCCACGCGCTGGCTCGTGATGGAGCCGCACTACCGCCTGCCGTTCCTGAGCTGGTTCCCGCGGCCGGTGGCCGGGCTCTACCTGCGCGCGACGCGCAAGGGCGAGGACTACGACTGCTACCTCCCGAGCCACCGCCGGCTGCGGCAGACGCTCGCCGACGCGGGCTTCCGCTGGAAGGAGCCGGTCTTCGAGGCCATGCGCCTGATGGCCGAGATCGAGCAGCCCACGGGCGTGACGAAGGCGATCCTCACGGCGCCCGAGCCGGCGCTCAAGGTCATCCGGCCGGTGATCCCGACCATCATCTGCCTGGCGCGAAAGACGCTAGCGCAAGTCGCGGTTCGACTCCATGTCGAACCACATGGCGAAGAGCAGGAGCTGCAGGCCGGAGATGACGAGCAGCGCGACGAGGACGATCGTCGCCGCCGGCAGCGTGTTGCCCATCAGGCGCAGCACGGTCTCCGCGAGGCCGAGCGCGACGCCCGCGAGGAAGAGCACCAGCCCGAGCGCCCAGAAGAGGACGAGCGGGTGGAAGTCGCGGATCACGTACTTGGAGCCGAGCCGCCAGAAGAAGCCCTTGAAGAGGAGCCAGGAGATCGTCGGCACGACCTTCCAGAGCCGGATCCCGCTGCGCTCCCCCACCCCGTAGATCGGCCGCGACGGGTAGTCGCGCACGCGCCGGTTCCACACGTTCAGGTGGACGAGCATGTCGTTGGGGAAGCCGTAGCGCGGGTAGAGGCGGTCGAGGTCGAGCATCTTCAGCGCCTCGAGGCTCACCGCGGTGTAGCCGGACTGCGAGTCGGCCACGTGCCAGTAGCCGGACGCGATCTTCGTGAAGAGCGAGAGCGCCGCGTTCCCGAGGTAGCGGGTGTGCGGGATCAGATCCCAGGCCTGGCCGGTGAAGAGCCGGTTCGCCTTTGCGTAGTCGCACTCGCCGACCGCGATCGCCTGCACGAGGATCTCGAGGTCGTCGGGGTCCATCTGGCCGTCGGCCGCCATGACGGCGGTGACGTCCATCTCCTCGGCGATCGCACGCTTGTAGCCGGTGACGATCGCCGCGCCGACGCCCTTGTTCTTCTCGTGCGTGACGACCTCGACGCGCGGGTCGCCCGCCCTGGCGCGCTCGGCGGTCGCGTCCTTCGAGGCGTCGTCGACGACGATGATCCGGTCCACGAACGCCGGAATGGTCGCGACTGTCGAGCCCACGAGCGCCTCCTCGTTGTGGGCCGGGACGACGACGGCGACGGACTTCCCCTCGTACACGTCCGGAAGTATGCGCGCGGAGGGGGACGCTAGGCGCGGCGGCGGCGCCGGGAGACGATCGGGTCCCAGGCCAGCGCGGCCACGAGCCCGATGATCAGGCCGATGAGGGCGCCGACGACGAGCGAGCTCCGGTTGGAGCGCGGCGTCACCGCCGAGGCGCGCGCCTCGGTCACGACCTGGCCCTTCTCGATGTCGCGCGCCTGGGCGAGCAGGAGCTCGACGTCCAGGCGCTCCTCGCGAGAGGTCCGAGCGGTCGCCGCGCGCGAAGCCGAGGAGCGTGACGGCCGTGAGCCGGTCCTGCGACGAGGCGCCCGGGTCGCTGGCTGCCTCAGTGAGCCGCGCGATGCTCGCCTCGGCCGCCTCGAGATCGGCGTCGAGCTCCTCGAGGCGCGCCTCGTAGGCGGAGATCTTCGTGTCGGCGTAGGCCGACGTGCGCTCGACGACCTCGGCGGCCAGGAGGTTGGCGGCCTCCGCCACCGTCGCCCGCGGCCAGGGGCCGCGCACCGCGATGTCGAAGAGCTGGTTCGGCTGGCCCGTGCGCGCGACGGCGCCGGAGATCTGGCTCGTGGAGATGCCTGCGCGCAGCCGTTGCGGGTCGACGCCGACCTGCTCCGCCACCTCGCCCACGACCTCCTCGCTGCGCGCGATCTCGCGCACGGCCGCGGGGTTCGTCTGCACGCTCGGCACCTGCGAGCCTCCCGACGCCGAGAGCGGCTGGCCGAGGTAGATGGTCGCCTCCGCCCGGTTGACGTCGCTCGAGGCCGCCGAGGAGAAGATCCAGCCGATCAGCCCGCCGACCACGAGGCCGAGGACGAGCAGCCACCAGCGCCGGGCCAGCCGGCGGCCGTACTTGCCGAGGTCGATCTCCTGTTCCGCCTCCAGCTCCGGGAGCTCACGGCTCTTGGGCGGGCGGGTTTCGGTGTCCGCGCTCATCGCGGCCCCCGACTCTAGCTGAGGGGCCTACAGTATCCCCTACCCGCCCTTCCCCCCCCCCCGGCGCGGCCGGGCCGCGGCGCGGCCCGGGGCGCGCGGGCGGCGCGGCGCCCGGCGGGCCGCCGGCGCGGGGCACCGCCCGGCGCGCCGGGGGGGGCGCGCCGTGCGCGGGGGGCGCGCGCGCGGCGGCTGCGGGCTCCGGGCGGGCGGGGCGGCCGGTCTCGGCGGCGCGCGCCCGGGTCGGAGCCGCCGTCGCGCGGCCCTGCGGTGCCGCAGCCGGGCGTCGCCGCGGGGGCGGGGGCGCGCTGGAGGCGCGCGCCGGGGGGGTCGCCGTCGCCGACGCGGCGGGGTCGGCGTCGCGGGGGGTCGGCCGGTGCGCGGCCGCTCTGGTCGCGTCTCCTCCCCCCCCTCTCGCTCTCGCTCGCGCCACGCCCGCCCCCGCTCTCGGCCGCGGGTGCCCGCCTCCGCCCCCTGGGGCGCGCTCCGCTCGGCGGCTCGCCCGCCCTCTCCCCCCGCCTCTCCTCGCGCTCCCGCCCGCTCTCTCCCCTCGTGCCGCTCGCGCCCCCCCCCCCCCGCTCCGCGCCGCTCGCGCTTCGCTCCGCCGCGTCTCCTCTCTTCTCCCCCTCCCCCGCCCCCCCCTGCCGCTCGCCCGCTTCCCCCCCCCCCTCTCGCGGCTGCCGCCCCCCCCCCCCCCCCCCCCCCCCCCCCCCCCCCCCCCCCCCCCCCCCCCCCCCCGGCAACCCCGCCTACCGAGTGCAGGGGCTGCGCTCGGCGCAGAAGGAGACGAGGAGGCCGTTGAAGGAGAAGTAGTAGCGGCGCTTCGTGGCGATGCCCGGCGAGTACGCGCCGCCGCGGTAGCGCCAGACGATCTTGCCGTCCGAGACGCGGAGCCCGAGCGTCCTCCCGTTCAGGGTGGAGACGAAGACGAGGTTCCCGACCACGATCGGCGGGCGCGAGGATCTTGCCGCCGACCTGCGTCGACCACATGACGTTCCCGTTCGTGGCCCGGAAGGCGCGCAGGTTCCCGTCGAAGCTGCCCACGTAGACGCGCCCGTGCGCGATCGCCGGGGTCGCGTACCCGAGCGCGCCGGTCGAGTACGTCCAGACCGTGCTCCCGCTCTGGAGGCTGAGCGCGACGATCTTGCCCGACCTCGCGGTCGTGTAGAGCCGCTGCCCGTCGGTCGAGGCGCTCGCATAGAAGCTCTCGTACCGCAGCAGGTCGCGCTTCACGTAGGTCGTCCAGAGCTCGCTGCCGTCGCGGCGGCGCACGCAGAGGACGGAGCCCGCGTAGGTCGTGATGCAGACGCGGTTGCCCCAGATCGACGGGCTCGAGTTGATCAGCCCGCCGGTGTCGTAGGCCCAGCGGATGGCGCCGGTGACGGCGTTGACCGCGAACAGCCGCCCGTCGCTCGACCCGAAGTAGACCGTGTCGTCGACGACGACCGGCGAGGACTCGACCTTGTCCGCCGTGCGCACGCGCCAGATCATCTTCCCGTCGCTGCGCCGCAGGCCCCGCACGGAGCCGTCGAACGAGCTGACGATGACGAGCGGGCCCGCGATCGCCGGGGACGAGGCCATCAGGTTGGCGATCTTCCGCCGCCAGATGACCTTTCCGGTCTCGGCGTCGACCGCCACCGTGCGGCCGTGGTTGAGGTTCACGTAGAGGACGCCGTCGCAGTAGACGGGCGGGAACTCCATCAGGTCGCGGAGTCCGCGGGCCCAGTCGGAGCGCCGCGGGCGCCCGAGGTTGATGTTCTCGCGGGCGAGCGAGCGCTGGGGATCGCCGCCGAAGAACTCCCAGCACGGCCCCTCGGCCGGCTTCGCGGGAGGCTGCTCCGTGGTGTCGGTCGGCGTCGTCTCCTCGGTGGTCGTCAGCTCCTCGGTCGCGGTCTGGACGGACACGCCGGAAAGCTCCGTGTCGAGCCCCGTCTCGGGCGTGTCGGTGGCCCGCAGGAAGGCGGCGACCGCCACCCCGGCCAGGACCAGCGCAACGAGCGCAATCGCGAGAATGAGGACCTTCTTACGCACAAAAACCCCGAGCGGTCCAGTATGCCAGCGGCCCCGGAGGGGGCCTCCAGCTCACTCGGGAAGCGGTCTTGCGACCACCGCGGCGGCAAGCGCAAGCGACAGCCAGACGAGCGGATCCTCGAAGAACCCGCTGTAGAAGAGCGAGTGCACGAAGACGGCGAGGAAGACCACCGAGAGCCCGACGCCGAGCACGGGGTCGCGGAGCCAGGCGAGGTAGTAGAGCCGCACGGACGCCGCGAGGAAGGCGAGGTAGACGGCGATGCCGACGATGCCCAGCTCGGCCGCGACCGTCAGCGGCGTCGTGTGCGACGCGCGGGCGATCCGGTTCGGCTGGCCGAGCGCGATCTCTCCGCTGACCTTCTCCTCCGCCCCGATCCCGACGCCGCCGAGCGGGTGCTCGCGGACGATGTCCGTCGAGTTGGCGACGAGGTCCGACCTGTTGCTCGTGAGGCGGCCGAGCGACTCGTCCTGCCCGACGGCCGCCAGCACCGCGCTCGCGAGGAGCAGCGGCGCGAGCGCCCCGACGAGCACGATCGTCCTGCTCCGCCCGCGCCCGGCCGCTGCCGCGATGAAAAGGACGCCGACCACGAGCGCGACCATGCTCGACTGCGAGTAGGTGAAGAAGAGCGCCAGCCCGAGGAAGGCGATTACGGCGGCGGCCGCGGCCAGGTTCAGGCGCGTCAGCCAGAGGCCGACGAGGATGACGAGGATCGCCACGGCGAGGTTGCGCCCGTAGATGCTGGGGTCGCGCAGGAGCGACGCGGTGCGGAAGAAGCTCTCGTAGGCGTTTCCGATCTCGAGGTCTCGCGCGAAGACGAGCTGCCGCGTCGCGCGCTCCCAGAGGCCGACGGCCGCGAGCACGACGGCGATGCCGGCAAGCGTCCCCCCGAGCGCGAGCGGGAGCCACGACGCGAGCGGCGCGCGCGCGACGATCGCCACCAGGAGGGCGAACGGGAAGTAGAAGAAGAGGAGGTCGACGGCGCTCGCGTCGACGTCCAGCGACCAGAGCGACGAGACTCCGGCGAAGCCGATCAGGACGACGACCGGCACGGCGAGGAGCGGCGTGACGCGCACGACCTCGCGCCCGCGAAGCGCGTGCACGGCCAGCGCGATGCCTGCCGCCGAGAGCACGCCGTAGAGCGGCACGAGCAGGAACGCGCGCTGGGAGCCGACGTCCAGCGGGATGCGGAACGGCGCCACCGCGAGCAGCGCGACCGGCCACACCGTGGGGTAGCGGGTGAGAACGGCGGCCAGCCCGCCGATCGCCGCCACGGCCACGATCACCGCGCCGATGCGAAGCGGCCCGTCGACGAAGCGCTCGAGGTCGTCCTCGGGCACGAGCGCGAGCGCCAGCGTGATCTCGGCCCCGGCGAGGACGGCGATCCCCGCCAGGAGCGCGATCCGCTCGCGCGCGAGGAGGACGAGCGCAGTGCCCACGGCCCCGCCGAGCGCTGCGAGCTGGATGACGGAGTCGGTCTCCACGGGGCCGCGCGCACTTTACTCCCGCCCCCGAGGCGGCCTGTGGGTTCAGGTGGCGGCTAGCGCGCCATCTGCGGGCAGATCGAGCTCGGCGCCGGCAGTCCGCTCGCAACGGGCAGCGGGCCCGTGCCGCACTCGACGTCGTCGCCGTCGAACATGAACCCCATCGTCATCTCGCTCGAGAGCGTCTTCAACAGGCCCTGCTTGTTCGTGTAGGTGCACTCGAACTCCCAGACGACACCCTCGCGACACTCGACATTCTCGATCGTGGCGAGCGGGGACTCGTGGGCGAGCCGCCCCTCGAGCTCCTCGGCGGTCATGTCGCCGCCGAAGACGCAGCCCGCAGGCAGGGCGAGGAGTACGAGGACGAGCCCGAGCAGGACGCGACGACCCATGCCACCGGTATCGGCAGCGGCCAGCGCGGCTCTTAGCGGGTGCCCTCCGCCTTCTCCCAGGTCGGCGACACGCCGCCCTGCTGCAGGTAGCGGGCGAGCGCGACCACCGTCGCCCAGCTCACCAGCGTGTAGTAGTGCGCGAGCGTCGCGCCCGGGAGCGGCACGCGCAGGCGGCCGGCGGCGGCGAGGCCGAGGAACGCGAGCTGGCCGACGAGCGCCGTGCGGTAGATCCCGCCCTCGCGCGCGAGCAGGAAGCTCGCCGCGAGCAGCTTGAGGTGGAGCAGGCCGCTCGCGTAGCGCAGGAGTCGGTGCGAGATCAGCTCGAGCCTGTAGAGCGGCGGGACGCCCGAGAGCATCTTGCCCTCGAAGACCGTCCGCCAGCACCAGACGAACATGCGCACCTTGCGGCGGTACTCCTCCTCGTTGTCGCGCGAGGGCTTCTCGAACGCGAGCGCCTCGGGCTCGTAGACGGCGCGGCGGCCCTTCGACGTGAAGAGGTACGGGAAGCCGAGGTCGTGGCCGAGCGGGTACTCGACGTAGTCGCTGCGGCGCACGGCGTAGATGGAGCCGTTCCCGCCCGTGACGGAGCCGAGCGCCGACTCCTGCTCGCGCTGCCAGAGCTCGTAGCGCCAGTAGGCGCCCTCGCGGTTCGTCCCGTCGGGCTGCTGGAGCTGGAGCCGGCCGCACACGTAGGCGACGTCGGGGTCGGCGAAGTTGCGCGCGAGCTTGCGGAGGGCGTCCGGCGCCCAGGTGGCGTTCGCGTCGGAGAACGCGACCAGCTCGGACTCGGACCCGCGCACCGCGCGGTCGAGCGCCGGGCGCTTGCCCTCGCGCGGCGCCTTCAGGAGGCTGACGCGCGGCTCGCGGGCGGCGATCTCCTCGACGATCTCGTCCGTGCGGTCGTCGGAGGCGTCCGAGGCGACGACGACCTCGAGCTGCTCGGCCGGGTAGTCGAGGGCGAGCAGGTTCTCCACGCGGCGGCCGATGACGGCGTCCTCGTTGTGCGCGGGGACGACGACCACGGTCTTCGGCGTCTGCTCGTCCTTGCGCACCGTGCGGCCGCGCACGCGCGCCAGGGCGGCGGCCGCGAGCGGGTAGCCGGCATGCGTCCAGGCAAGCGCGCCCAGCGTTCCCCAGAAGACTCCCTTGACGAGCACGTCAGGACGTTAGCGACCGCGCGCGGTCCCGGTACGCGGGGAAGTAGCCGTCGAAGGCGATCTCGGTGACGCCGGCGAGGCGGCGGTAGGCCTCTTCGTCGTGCACGGCCTTGCCCACGGAGGCCGTGACGAGGTCGTCCGGCGCGAAGCGGCGCTTGTACTCGAAGAGCGAGTCCTCCTGCCCTCCGACACCGCCGCCGAGGTGGAGGGCCTCATAGCCGAGAGCCTGCCCCCAGCCCGCCGCCGTGAGCAGGGCCAGGTGGCTCGCCCCCAGGCGGCGGCCCTCGTCGCTCGCGCCGCCGAGGTGGTAGTGGAGCCACGGCGAGCCCGCCAGGCAGAGCACGCTCGCGGCGAGCTCCTCGCCGCGGCGAACGTTGACGAGCACGAGCCCTTCGCCGAGCCGCGCGAGCGCCTCCCAGTACGCAGCGGAGAAGAAGTAGAAGGGCGAGGCCTCGTTCCGCCGCATCGTCTCCTCGTAGAGGGCCACGAACTCGTCGAGCGAGGCGGGCCCCTGAACGACCGTCGCGGCGAGGCCCTCGCGCTCGGCCTTGCGCACGAGGCGGCGATGGTGCTTGTCCATGCCGGCAAGGAGGTCGCGTCCGGGCTCGAGGCGCCAGGCGACGGTGTGGCCCAGGGCCTCGACGTGCACGCCGCGGGCATCGCGCTCGTTCCCGAGCAGCGGGTGGAAGCGGACGAAGCTCGAGGGGATGGCCCGCCCGCGGCACCAGGCGTCGTAGCGCTCCCAGAAGCCGCCGAGGTCGGCGCCCTCTTTGAGGGGAAGCGGGCCGCCGTAGCCGTACGGGCTCGTCACGTCGGCCGGCTCCTCCCGCAGGATCGCGGCGAAGGCGACGTTCTCGCCCGGCGCGTGGAGGAAGAGCGGCCGCCCGTCGTCGAGGAGCGCCGAGGCCTCGACGTAGGCGCGGCGGAAGTACACGTCGGCGTCCGCGGTCAGCGCCTCCCACTCCTCCGCGTCGACCTCGCGCAGCTCGCCGTTCCGCCGCCCGCGCGCGCTCGATGTTGGTCGTGTCCTCGACGGGAGTCGGCTCGGGACGGCCGAGCTGGCCGACCGTCATGGCGAGGATCCGCAGGTCGAGCCGGAGCGACCAGTTGTCGACGTACCAGATGTCCTGCTCGATCCGCTCCGGCCAGGCGATCTCGTCGCGCCCGTTCACCTGCGACCAGCCCGTGATCCCGGGCGGCACCTCCAGGCGCCTCCGCTCGTGCTCGGTGTAGTTGGCGGCCTGCTCCACCAGGTCGGGGCGCGGGCCGACGAGCGACATCTGGCCGATGAGGACGTTGGCGAGCTGCGGCAGCTCGTCCAGGCTCGTGCGGCGGAGCCACCGCCCGCTGCGCGTGATGCGAGGGTCGTCGGGGAGGATCCCGTACGGGTCGGCGAGGCCCATTCGCTTCCCCTCCTCGATCGCGTCCTGGATCATCGTCCGGAACTTGAAGAGCCCGAACGGCCGCCCGCCGCGGCGCACCCGCTCCTGGACGAGGAAGACGGGCCGGCCGGTCTCGAGGAGGATCCAGATCGCGATCGCCGCGAAGAGCGGCGAGAGCAGGACGAGCAGCACGGCGGCGCCGAGTCGGTCGGCGATCCACTTGACCGCCTTCACGCGAGGATCTCCCGGTAGAGCTCCTCGTGAGCGCGCGCCGCCTCGTCCCAGGTCAGTCCGGCGCGGGCGCGGGCCGTGCCGTCGTACGCCTTCCGCAGCCCGCCGTGCTCGGTCAGCAGCCGGACGCACGCGTGGGCGAGCGCCTCCGCGTCCTCCGGCGGCACGACGAGGCCGGCGCCGTAGTCGGCCACGGTCTCGCCCGAGCGAGCCCACGTCGCTCACGATCGCGGGCCGGCCGTAGCCGATCGCGGTCGCCAGTACGCCGGAGGAGTCGAGCTCCCGGTACGGGAGCACGACCGCGGCCGCCTCGGCCATCAGGCCCGCGATCTCCTCGTCGCGGACGTAGCGGAGCCGCCAGTCGATCGCCTCGTCCACGCCCAGCCGCACCGCCTGCTCGCGCACGGGCTCGATCGGGTCGAACGGGTCGCCGGCGACGATGAGCCTCGCGTCTGGCACGTGTTCGAGGACGGACGGGAGGGCGGAGACGAGCACGTCGAGTCCCTTGTAGCGTCGCAGGAGGCCGAAGAAGAGGAGCGTGCTGCCCTCCGGCGGCCCGAGCGGCTCGGCGGAGACGTCGAAGATCGGGTGGGCGATTCGTACGAGCCGCTCGCGCGGCACGCCGAGGCCGGCGAGGCGCTCCACCGCGCGCGACGAGTGCACGACGACGCGGTCGACCGTGCGGAGGATCTCCAGCCACGCGTCGAGCTGCCCCTCCCGGCGCGGGACGACGTCGTGGGCGGTCAGCACCGTCCTCCGCTTCGCCGCGAGCTTCCGCACCCAGCGCGCGTCGACGCTCGGCCGCGGGAGCCACTGGAGGTGGACGACGTCCGGCTTCAGCGACGCGACTCTGGCCCGGAAGCGCAGGACGCTCGGCCCGTACTCGAGCGCCTTCAGGGGCAGGCGCAGGGGCGAGCGCGGGTAGCGGCGCGTGAGCCTCGACGAGAGCGGGAGGAAGAGCTCGTGGCGGCGGTAGCCGTCCGGAGCGGGCGGGTCGTCGTAGGCGAACGGCGAGGTGACGAGGTCGACGTCGAGCCCGCGCCGGGCCAGCGCCGAGGCGAGCCCGTGGTCGTACGGGGGCGTGAAGCTCGCGGGGTCGACGAGCGCGACGCGCATCAGAGCCGGTTGCGCAGGTACCCGAGCGAGGCGACCGCGCCGCGCAGGTCGTCCACCGCGAAGTTCGCGCGCACCTTGCGGCCGCTCACGTACGGCGCGGCGAACTCGCGGACGCCGATCCGCCTGCGCCGGGCGAGCTGGAGCGAGACCCAGACGTCCTTGGCGAGGAAGATCCAGCGCGCGTCCTCCTTGAACGTCCCGCGCGGCTCCACCTTCTCCCCGGCCAGGTCGCGGTACGCCAGCTCGGCGAGGTCGAATGCCCGCGTCATCACGAGCCCGCCCCAGATCGGCGCGCGCGTGTTGACCTCGATGAGCTTGTAGGAGCCGTCGCGGAGGTCGTGCGCCATCTCGACGTGGGCGAAGCCCGTGTACCCGGCCGAGCGGAGCAGCCGCTGGCCCTGCTCCTCGACCTCGGGGACGTAGTCGACCTCGAAGACCGCCGAGGTGCCGAAGTCGATCGGGCTCTGGCGCACCTTGCGGCCGACGACGCTCCCGAGCGGCTCGCCGGAGCGCCCGACGTAGGTGAAGAGCGAGTAGATCCGGTCGGTCGCGTCCGGGACGAGCTCCTGGACGATCGTGTCGAACCCGTGCTCGCGCGCACGAGCCCAGGCGGCGATCGCGCCCTCGAGGCTTTGCGCGACCACGGCCTTCTCCCCGAAGGTCGCCGCGAACTCCTGCCCCTCCGCGGGCTTGACGAGGAAGGGCGGCTGGAGGCCGGCGGAGCGGATCGCCTCCTCGTCGCTGGCCAGCACCGTCCGGGGGGCGGGGACGCCTGCCTTCTCCGCCTCGAGGACGAGGATCTCCTTGCGCCGGAAACGGCGGGCGACCTCGGGGTCGGCGGGCAGCGGGACGTCGGCGACCTCGCGCACCTCGTCCCAGCGGTCGAGGACGAGCTCGACGTTCTCGTCGCGCTCGGGGAAGAGGACGACACGGCCGCCGCCCCCGATGCGGCGCAGCGCGTCGAGCAGCGCGTCGCCCGGCTCCCGCAGCCCGTTGTCGCCGAGGACCACGCGCTCACCGACGTAGCGCGAGGAGAGCCCGAACTCGTTCCCGCGCCAGGCGATGCCGGTGACGGGCGCTCCCGCCCGGCCCAGCGCGCGGACGATCGCGAGGCCCGAATGAAGGAGCCCGAAGACGACTGCAGGCCGCGCGCTCACGCCAGGGCCGCCTCGTAGGCCTCGAGATAGGCGTCGACGACGGTGTCCCAGTCGCAGAGCTCGGCGATCCGCTTGCGGCCGGCCTCCCCCATGCGGCGCCGCAGCGCCTCGTCGGCGAGCAGGCTGTCGATCGCGCTCCGCAGCGCGGGGGGATCCTGCGGCGGGACGAGCAGGCCCGTCTCGCCGTCGGCCACGAGCTCCGTGAGCCCACCCACCGCGCTGGCCACGACGGGGCGTGCACGCGCCATCGCCTCGGCGCACACGAGGCCGAAGCCCTCGCGCCTCGACGGGCAGACGACGACCGCCGCCCGGGCGAAGCGCTCCTCGAGCTCGGCCCCCGAGAGGAACCCGAGCGCGGCCGGGACCTCCGGCGCGCAGCGGCCCGTCGCCCACGACGACGAGGTTGCGGCCCTCGGTCGCCTGGACGAGCTCCTCGATGCCCTTCTCCGGAACCAGCCGGCCCACGAAGAGCAGCTCGGGCGGGTCGGCCTCGCCGTCGCTCGTCGCGGCCGGGAGCTCGACGCCGTTGCGGATCACGCGCACGTTCGTCGCCCCGAGGTCGCGCACCGTGCCGGCGACCGCGTCCGAGACGGCGACGGCGACACGGACGCGCCGGATGAGCAGCCGCAGGAGCGGCGGGAAGCGCTTGAGGAGCGCCACGTCGGAGCCGTGCAGCGTGGTCACGAGCGGCCGGCCGGAGGCGAGCGCGGGAGCCACCGTGGGCAGCCAGTGCGCGTGCACGAGGTCGGCGCCGCGCGCGGCGCGCCGCACCGTCCGCGCCATCGAGGCGAGGAGCGGCGGGATCGCCCACGGCTTCCGCTTCGCGTTCTTCGTCAGCCCGGCGCCGTAGGCGAGCCCGAAGTCCCTGTACGCCCCCGGCGCGACCACGTCGACCTCGACGCCCCTCCCGCGCAGCCGCTCGGCGAGGTCGGCGACGAAGCGCCCGGCGTGGTCCCGCTCGTCGCGCGGGTACGAGGTCGTGAGGAAGACGACCTTCATCGCTGCGGCACGCGGGCCCGCACGCAGAGCCGGTAGCGGAAGAGCTGGAGGCGCGGCCCGGCGACGCGCTCCACGCTCCGCAGGACGCGGACGAAGCTCGGCCGCCAGGAGTTGATCTCGATCTCGTAGCCGGCCTGCTCGAGCCCCGCCGCGAGCTGCCTGCGCGTTCCGGAGGCCGATGTGGGTCGGGTTCTGGGCGAGCACGAGGTCGTGCGCCTTCATCCGCTCGACGAAGTGGAGCGGGTTCGGCGTGTAGAGCGAGAGTGTGCCGCCGGGCACGAGGACGCGCTTCACCTCGGTGAGCATGCCCGCGAAGGTCGCGTCGTCGAGGTGCTCGACGAGGTCGGCCGCGACCGCCTTGTCGAGCGAGGCGTCGTCGAAGGGCAGCCGGGTGACGTCGGCGAGCTCGAAGCGCAGGTCGGGAAAGAGATCCTTGGCGGCCTCGATGGCGAGCGGCTCGCTGTCGACGCCGACGACCTCGCAGCCGAACGAGGTGAGGAAGTGGGTGATCGCGCCCGCGGCGCAGCCGAGGTCGACGACCCGGTCGCCCGGCTTCGGCTCGACGAGGTCCCGCACCGCTGCCAGGCGGATCTCGGTCCACGGCGTCTGGTCGACGTACGCCTGGGCCATCCGCTCCATGAAGGCGCGGTCGTACTCGTTCTTGACCCGCCCGATCGCCGGCAGCCTCATCGGCGGGAGAACACCACCGGCGCCGCCACCGCGAGCAGCAGGAAGACGAAGAAGTAGTACATCTGCATGGTGAGGTAGAAGACGTTCGCGGCGAGGGTACCGGCGAGCGCAGCCGTGAGGCCCCAGGCCAGCGGCTGGACCCGGGCCCCGGTCACGTCGCCCGCCGCGGCCAGCGCGCGCCCCAGGTCGCGCAGCATGCCGAGGCGCCGGAAGACGTAGACGATGAAGGCGAGGAAGAGGACCGCGCCGACGATCCCCGTCTCCACGAGCAGCGCGATGTAGTACGAGTGCGGGCCCCAGTTGTCGCGGCCCGTGAGGAACTCGAAGTACACCGAGAACGTGTTCAGCCCGCGGCCGAACAACGGGTTCGTGTCCAGCGCCGGCGGAAGCAGCTCGTAGAAGTCGAAGTGGGTCTGCGTCCCGCGGCCGCTCAGGCTCGTGCGGGCGCGCAGGAGCCCGGAGGCGATCGTCGAGTACTGGAGGGCGACGAGCACGAGAATCCCGGCCAGGGCGCCGACGGGGACGAGGAGGCGCCGGGAGACCATCAAGCGCCGGTACGGGATCGCCAACACGAGCAGCCCGACGATGAGCCCGAGGCCGCCGCTGCGCGAGAAGGTCGCCACCTCGGCGAGCGCGAGCACCGAGAGCGTCACAACGAGCGGCACGCGCATCGGGTGGCCGCGCTCCAGGCGCAGGTAGATGGGCAGGAGGATCAGGATCGGCACGATCAGCGCGACGCCGAGGTGGTTGACGTCGAGCATGAGCCCGTTCGAGCGGTAGACGTCGACCCCGGCGACCACGCCGAAGCGGCTGATGCCCTCGCTCGTGTCACCGGTGATCGGTCCGAGGATGAGCGGGTCGAGGAAGCCCCTGCCGCCCATGGCGTAGACAAACTCGAGCACGGCATAGGCGCCGTTCAGCGCCATCCCGGCCGCGAAGGCGCCGAGCGTCTGCCAGTAGAACCGCTGGGAGCGGCGCGAGAGGTGCGCGACCGCGGCGACGAGGAACGCGAAGTGGAGCGCGAACTTCGCCAGGCCCTTCGTGAACTGGCTCCGGTCGGCGCTCGTCTCCAGGTTGAAGTAGCCGACGAGGTAGGCGACGGAGAGCAGGGCGAGGAACGCGAGCAGGACGACGACCGTGCGCGGGACGTTGCGATCGCGGGCGACGAGGCGATTGAGAAGGAAGAGCCCGAGGAAGGCCGCCACGGTCAGGTCCGAGAGGTAGACGTCGTTCCCGCCCACCGGCCAGCGCAGGCGCACCAGCGTGATCGTGAAGACCGAGACGAGGAGCGCGACGTCCGCGGCGCGCCCGGATCTCACCGGGTCACCGCCTCGAGCAGCTCGGCGTACTCGCGCGCCCGGGAACGGCGGGAGAGCTTGTCCCGCCACTCCGGCGCGAGCGGCGTCTCGCGCAGCGCACCGGCCCTCCACCGCTCGTCGAGCTCGGAGAGCGCAGCCGCCATCCCGTCGACGTCGTCCGGAGCGACGACCGTGCCTGCGCCCGTGCCTCGGATCAGCGCGGCCGCCTCCCCGTCCGGCGGCACGACTGCCAGGATCGGACGCTCCGCGGCGAGGTACTCGAAGACCTTTCCCGACAGCACTCCGCGCCCGCGGCCCTCGTTCTCCGGAATGAGCAGCAGCAGCGCGTCGGAGTCGCGCTGGAGCGCGAGCGCCTCGGAGCGGGATTGCTGCGGGACGACCTCGACGCGGTCGCCGAGCCCGAGCCTGTCCGCGTACTCGCGGTATGCCGTGGGGAAGCCGCCGACGAAGCGCGCGACGACGTCCCCGTCCGTCCTGGCCAGAGCCTCCAGGAACGCCCGCGGGTCGCGGCGCCCGAAGAAGCTGCCGGCGTGCGTGACGCGCAGGCGCTCGCCCGGCCGGTACTCGAGGCCGTCGAAGTCCTCGAAGTCGCAGCCGTTGGCGATCACCTGGAGGCGCCGCGGCGGCCCCAGCGTCTGCATCTCGGCCGCGATGGCATCTGACGCCGCCACGACCGCGTCGGCACGGTGTGCGACGTGGCGCGCGAGGGCGGCCTCCCCGCGAACCTGGCGGCGGCGGTGCGGGTGCGAGGCGATCGAGTCCCGCAGATCGGCCACCCACCGCGCCCGCGTGAAGCGGCGGACGAAGGAGCCGACGAGGTGGACGGATCCCGGCGGCGACGTCGTGACGACGACGTCGATCCCCTCTTTGCGGACGAGCCGGGCCGCCGCAGGAGCGGCGGTCATGGCCCAGACGACGCTCGCGTCGGGGACGAGCAGGCCGCGGAAGAGGAGCTGCGCCCGCAGGCCGAGCCGGGCGAGGCCGTGGGCCGCCGCGAGCTCCTCGGCCGGCCGGCGCGAGCGCGGGCCGAGATTCTTCGCCCGGTGAACGATCGCCGCGGGCGGCGCCTGGAGCGCCTCGTCGACGTGGAGCCACTTGGGATCGTCGGGAGCGAGGACGTGCGTCTCGATGCCGAGCTCGGGCAGGTGCTCGGCGAGCTTCAGCAGGCGCGGCACGCCGGCGCCTCCCGCAGGCGGGAAGTAGAACGTCACGAGCAGCACCTTCACGGCCTCCATTGTGGCCGTGACCTCGGCTCAGCCGCGGCTGGGAGCGGCGTAGAGGGCGTAGCGGCCGCCGTCGTAGACGAGGCGCAGCTCGTCCAGGTACTCGGTGGGCTGGGGCAGCTCCCTGTCCACGAGCACCCAGTCCGCGTCGTAGCGGGCGAGCAGCTCGCTCCGCTCCGCGTAGGTGAAGGGGACGACGCGGAAGCGCTCCGAGTCGATGCGCCTCCGGCGCGGCCGGTTCCGCGCCGAGAAGGCGACGTGGCCGGTGGGCGCAGCGTTGACGTAGACCGGCACGTACGCGGCGATCTTGTACGCCGAGGACGCGTCCGAGAAGAGAACGTCGCCCGGCTGCGTGGCCTCGCGCACCGCCTCCACGACCTCCGCCGGCATGGCGTTGGGCTCCGGCGAGCGCTCGACGTTCGCCACCCCGGCGACGGCGACCGGGAGGGCGAAGGCGCAGGCGGCGAGCACCGCCCAGCCGCCCGGGTCGGGCCCGCGCGGGCGCAGCCAGGCGCCGAGGGCGAGGGCGACGAGGCCGCCCACGGCCGCGACCCACACGGCCCAGCCGGGCCCTCCCTCCTCCACCCGGTACGTGAACTCGCCGCTGACGAGCAGCTCCGCGGCCAGCCCGGCACCGAAGGCGAGCGCCACGCCGCCCAGGCGCCAGCGGCCGGCGAGCACGAAGGCGCCTGCGAGCGCGAACGCCAGCGGGAGGAACGCCGAGAGCCGGCGGGCCTGCGAGACGGAGAAGACGTCCGAGAGCAGCGTGAAGAGCTGCGGGACGAGCAGGAGGGCGAGGCCGAAGAGCGACCCGCCGAGGACGAGCTGCGCCCAGCGGCGGCGGGCGGCAAAGCCCGCGAGCGGGATCGCCAGGAGCCCCGCGACGATGACCGGGCCACCGCGGGCGATCGCCTCCGGGGCGAAGCGGAAGGAGTCCCCGAAGACGTCGAACGCGTTGCCGTAGTGCTGGATCTCGAACGCGCGCCGGTCGGCGCTCGGCCGCGTGGAGGGGTCGTCCGAGATCACGGGGTAGAGCCAGAGGAGATAGAGGCCGAACGGGACCGTCACGGCCGCGAGCACGAGGGCGGCGCGCTTGACGAGCGGGTCGAGCGCCCTGACCACGATCAGCCGGGCGACGAGGAAGCCGGCGAGCAGCAGGGCGACGTACGGCAGGTAGCTCGGATGGGTGACGGAGAGGGCGAGCGCCGAGGCGGCCAGGGCAGCGACGAGCGGCCAGGTGCGGCGCTCGACGACCGTGAAGGCCAGCGCGAGGATCGCCGGCGTGAGCAGCACACGGCTCGTCGTCGGCGGCGAGGCGAGGAGCTCGAAGACGCCTGTTCCCGACCGCCCGCCCGTGCCCGAGAGGGCGAGCTGGGCCACCTGGGCGACGGCGAGGGCGACGCCGCCCGCCGGGCGCCTGAAGACCGCCGTCCCCGCTCCGTAGGCGAGGATGACGGCCAGCGGGACGAGGATCGCCGGCAGGTAGAGGGCGACATCCGCGACGTCGGCGCCCGCGATCCGCGCGACGAGCGCGACCGCGCCGTGCCAGAGCGGGAACGCGTAGCCGGGATGCAGGCTCCCGTCCTGGAACTCGTTCACGCTGTAGAGCGTCGTCAGGGAGTCGAGCTCGGCGAGCTTCTGGATGCGTGCGAGGTGGAAGAGCAGGTCGCCTCCGATGGGGCCCGCCGACCACCAGACGAGCCCGGCAAGCGGCACGGACGCACCGAGGACGGCGAGGCCCGCGCGGCGGTCCGCCCGCGCGTCCACGGGAACCTCCCGGGCCGGCGCCAGCAAGAGGCCGGTGGCCAGAGCAGCCGCCACGACGACCGCCAGGACGACGATCGCCGCCGTCAGCGACGAGCCCACGAGGAACATGACGCCGAGGGCGAAGAGGACGAGCGCGAGGCTGACGGAGAAGCACGCGGCGACCGCGACGCCGAACGAGCCCGGAAGGCCGAACGGGCGCAGCACGAGCCACCCCGGCAGCAGGAGGACGAGGAACGCAGCGACCGCCAGCCGCAGCGCCAGCCCGGCGCCCTCGGCGGGCAGGAGGCGCACGAGCCCGAGCGCGAGGAGCGCTCCGCCGGTGACGTAGACCGGCATGGTCTGGACACGGCCGCCGGCGTCGGCGACCCGGGCGGCTAGCGACGCCACGCCGCGATCACCTGCGGGATTCTAGGAGGGTCGCCGCGCTCCCAGAGGCGAGCCAGTGGGCGGCGTCGCGGTACGACTCGCCGCGCTCGCCACGGAACAGGACAGTCCTCAGACGCGCGCCGAGCAGGAGGAGCCGGCGCGCCCGCTCGGCCTCGCGCGGCCCGCGGTGCTTGGCGAGGAAGCGCAGGTGGCCGCGCACGTTCTCCTTGAACATCCGGCCGCCGTGCGAGGCCCCGCCGACGTGCACGACCTCGGCGCCCGGGTAGAAGAGCACCTTCCACCCCGCCTCGCGGAAGCGGTAGCACCAGTCGGTCTCCTCGCTGAAGAGGAAGAAGTCCTCGTCGAAGAGCCCGACCTCCTCGGCCGCCGCGCGCCGCACGAGCAGGCACGCGCCGTAGAGCCAGTCGGCCTCGCGCACGCTCTCGTGGTCGAAGCGCGCGCCGTAGAAGGCGTTGAGGGCCTGCGTGCGCGGGGCGAGCTTGCGCAGGAAGAGGTACTCGGTGGCCAGCCGCCAGAGCGTCGGGAAGCCGCGCACCGAGCGCTGCAGCGAGCCGTCCGGGTTGAGCAGGCGCGGGCCGACGACGGCGGCATCCGCATGCTCGTCCCCGAAGGCCGCCAGCCGTTCGACGGCGTCCCCCACCGGCCAGGCGTCGGCGTTCAGGAGCAGGTACCAGTCGCCCGTGGCCACTTCCATACCGGCGTTGTTGCCCGCGCCGAAGCCGCGGTTCTCGGGCAGCTCGACGAGACGGACGGAGGGGAAGCGCTCCCGCACGAGCTCGGGCGTCCCGTCCGTGGAGGCGTTGTCGACGACCACGACCTCGTGCCCTCGGTCGACCACGGCCTCGAGACAGCGCGCGAGGTGGTCGCGGACGTTGTACGAGACGACGACGACCGAGACGCTCACTGGGCGGGCGCGGCGGGCCGCATGTTCCGCCAGAAGAGAATCGCACCGGGCAGCGAGGTCGCGATCGAGACGGCGAAGTAGAGGAAGCCGGCGGCGAACGCGACCTCCTGCGGCACGTCGAAGCGGCCGAGGAAGCCGACGAAGAAGGCCTCCCGGACGCCGATGCCGTTGAGCGTGAACGGGATCATCTGCACGAGGAAGAGGAGCGGCCCGAGGATGATGTAGACGACCGGCGAGACGTCGACCCCGACCGCCTCGCCGCAGAGCCAGATGGCGATCACACGCCCGAGCTGGGCGACGAGCGTGACGGCCAGGACCTGGAGCATCACGAACTTCGCGTTGCGGTACTCGTGCATCGCCCGGTAGAGGCTCTGCATCGCGTTGTCGATCTTCAGGCGCTTCCCGAGCGGGAAGAGGCGCTCTTCCAGATGGCGACCGAGCTTCTTGGAGAAGAGCAGGAGCCCGAGCACGATCAGCGCGCCGAGAAGAGCGAGCTCGAGGATGATGAGCAGGCGCACGCCCTCGTAGCGGCCGGCCGCGAGCGCGAGGGCGATCGCGACCAGCACGAGCGTCCCGGCGGAGCCGATGATCCGCTCCATGACCACGGCGCCGGCAGCCGTCGCCCTGACGTCCGGCCGGCGGCGGGCCTGCTCGATGATCCTGCACCGCGTCGCCGCCGACGGCCGTGGGCAGCACCTGGCTCGCCGCGTAGCTGACGAAGTACATGCGTACGAGCCAGCCGTACGGCTCGTGGACGCCGCGCACGCGGAGGAGCGCCCACCAGCGCCACGCCATCATCCACGTCGTCGCCAGGAAGAGCAGGAGCGACCCAGCACGTAGCCCCAGTGGCTGTCGCGGAGGATGTCGACCGTCTGGCTCGAGGTCGATCTGCCAGAAGAGCAGCGCGAGAACCGCGCCGCTGACCAGCAGCTGGAGCCCGACCCTCGTCGACCGGCTCACGTCTGGCGGCCCGTGAAGCGGGCGTGCACGCGCCGCAGCGCCTCGATCGCGTCCTCGACGTCCGCGTCCGAGTGGGCCGGCGAGAGCGGCAGCGAGAGCACCTGGTCGCCGGCGCGCTCCGCGACGGGAAGCGGCGGCTGGTCGGGGTAGCGCTCGCGGTAGTACGTGAGCCGATGCACGGGCAGGAA
This sequence comes from uncultured Actinomycetes bacterium, assembly GCA_963748205.1. Taxonomy (GTDB): domain Bacteria; phylum Actinomycetota; class Thermoleophilia; order Gaiellales; family Gaiellaceae; genus JAIBJN01. Next base: position 113,213 of record CAVVIB010000019.1, on the reverse strand, counting down.
GTGGATGCTCGTCCCGATCATCTCCTCGCCCAGCGCGCGCTGGTAGGCGTCGCGGTCGGCGCCGGCACGCTCGGCGTCGACCCGGATGACGTACAGGTGGAGCGCGTGCCCGTCGCGCTCGTCGCGCTCGAGCGTGTCGATGCCGGGCAGCTCGGCCACGGCCGCGTCGTAGGCGGCCACGTGGCGCCGGCGGATCGCGGCGTGCTCCTCGATCTTGTCCAGCTGGCAGAGCGCGACCGTCGCGAGGACGTCGGAGAGGTTCGCCTTCCAGCCGGCGACCGTGACGTCGTAGAGCGAGCCCTCCCCGCGGCGCATGAGCCGCAGGTTGCGGATCTCGGCAGCGAGGTCGTCGTCGTCGGTCGTGACCATCCCGCCCTCGCCGGCGGCGACGTTCTTCGTCGCGTAGAGCGAGAAGCATGTGGCGAGCGAGATCGCCCCCACCTTGCGCCCGCGGTAGACGGACTCCGTCGCGTGGGCGGCGTCCTCGATCACGGGCACGCCGAGGGCGAGCAGCGGGTCGAGGTCGCACGGCTGGCCGGCCAGGTGCACCGGCAGGATCGCCTTCGTGCGCTCTGTCACGGCGGCGGCGACGGCGTCGGGATCGATGTTGAGGTCGGAGTCGCGCACGTCGACGAAGACCGGCCTCGCGCCGCAGTGCACGATCACGTTCGCAGTCGCAGGCCAGGTGATCGGCGTCGTGATCACCTCGTCGCCCGGCGCCGACGCCTGCGGCGAGGAGCGAGAGATGCATGGCGGCCGTGCCCGACGCGAGTGCGACGCCGTGCTTCGCGCCGGCGTATTCGGCGAAGCGCTTCTCGAGCTCCTCGGCGCGCGGGCCGCTCGTGAGCCAGCCGCTCCGCAGGGTCTCGGTGACCGCGTCGATCTCCTCCTGCCCGATCGCGGGCGGCTGGAAGGAGAGGAAGGTCTTACGCCTCGAGGAACTCATTCTGGAATGAAGCCTCGTCGCCGGGGTGCGCCGGGCGAGTGCGAGGCAAGGACGCAGGGCGCGTTCGTAGCCGGAGGCTACGGGCGCAACCGAGGACGCCGCATCGCGCCGTCCGGCGCGGCCCGGCGGCCAGGTGTTCATTTCGGAAGGGGTTCCCCAACAAGAGCTTGTGCATCGGCGGTCTTCGGAGGCGGATGAGGTCGGCGGCGCGATCGGCGCGCGCGAGGGCGTCGTCGCGGCTCTCGCCGCGCGCGAGCACGAAGCCCGCCCGGTCGTTGCCGCGGCGGAACGGCCCGAACTGCCAGCCGGGCTGGCGGTAGACCCGCGCGTCGAGGATGCCGTCGACGGCGAGCGCGTCCTCCAGGCCCTCCACGTCCTCGAGCGTGCCCTCCGGCGGGACGAGGAACCGGACGCAGGCGCCGCCCGCCGGCTCGGGCTCCGGGATGTCGACGGGCTCGCCGAGCGCCGCGGCGAGCGCAAGGCCGTTCAGGTCGATCCCGAGCGCGGCGTGGCAGAGCTCGGCGTCGTGGCCTCCGCCAAGGCGCGCCGCGAGCTCCATCACGCGCGGCCCATCGGGCCCGAGCACGATCTGCGTGTACGTGGGGCCGTCGGTGACGCCGAGCGCCTCGGCGGCCTGCCTCGCGGCCTCGACTGCGCCCTCGACGTCGTGGACGCTCGGCCAGGCGTGCGCGAGCGCGACCCCGAAGGCCGGGCCGTCGGCGGTGAGCCTGTCGGTCACCGTCAGCGGGTGGAAGCGGCCGCCGACCGAGAACGCGTTCACCGTCACCTCCGGGCCCGGGACGAGCTCCTCGACGAGCGCGAGGCCCGTGCGCGAGGCCGCCACGGCGCGCCCGATCGCGTCCGCGAGCTCGCCGCGGTCCGCGATGACGGACAGCCCCTTCTGGCCCTGGCGGTCGACCGGCTTCACGACGCCGGGGAGCGGCAGGCCGTCCTTGTCGCCCGTCGTCAGCTCCCAGCGCGGCTGGGGCACGCCGTGCTCGTCGAGCAGCTTGCGCTGCCGGTTCTTGAGCACCGCGATCGCGGCGACGTCGGGATCGAGCGGATGCGGGAGCCCTGCGTGGGCGGCGATGCGGGCCGCGATCGCGACCGGCCAGTCGATCCCGGGCGCGATGATCCCGTTCACCTGCTCCGCCCGGGCGAGCTGGCTCACGGCCGATTCGTCCTCGACGGAGACCACCGCGCGCCGGTCGGCGTACTCGAAGCCGACCGCGGCCGGATCGCGGTCACAGGCGATGACGTAGAGCCCCCGATCCCGCGCAGCGCGGTGCAGGCCGAGCTGCGCCGGCCCTGCGCCCAGGACTAGGAGGCGCTTCCGCTCGCCGTCTGTTCCGCTCGAAGGGCTGCTTCCCACCAGGGACGATTCTGCTGGTACCACGCGATGGTGCGTGCCAGTCCGCCTTCGAAAGACGTCCGCGCGCGCCAGCCGAGCAGCCGCTCGGCCTTCTCGGTCGAGCCGATGTGGCGGTCGACCTGGCCCGGCCGCTCGGGCAGGTGGACCTTCAGGGACGCGGGCTTTCCGAGCTGCTCGAGGACAGCGTCGGCGATCTGCGACACGGAGATGTCGACGCCCGTCGCGACGTTGAGCACCTCGCCGGCCACGTCGCCGAGGTCGGCCGCGAGAACGGCGTCGATCGCCTCCGCGTGATCCTCGACGTAGAGCCAGTCGCGCGAGGCATGCCCGTCGCCGTGCACGGTCAGCGGCAGGTCGGCGAGCGCCTGGGTGATGAAGCGCGGCACGACCTTCTCCGGATGCTGGTACGGGCCGTAGTTGTTGAACGGCCGCACGATCACGATCGGGAGCCCGTAGGTGACGTAGTAGGAGTACGCGAGCCGGTCCGCTCCCGCCTTCGTCGCCGCGTAGGGCGAGCGCGGGTTGAGCGGGTGCTCCTCGTCCATGGGAGCGCTCTCGGCCGTTCCGTAGACCTCGCTCGAGGAGATGAGGACGAGGCGCTCCACCGGCGCCTCGCGGATCGCGTCGAGCAGGACCTGCGTGCCCTCGACGTTCGTGGTCACGAACTCGCGCGCGCCCTCGACGATCGACTTCTCGACGTGGGACTCGGCGGCCGCGTTGATGATCACGTCGACGTCGCGGACGATGTCGGCGACGAGCGCCCGGTCGCGGATGTCCCCGTGCACGAACGAGAGCCGCTCGTGCCCCATCACGTCGGAGAGGTTGTCGACGTTGCCCGCGTACGTGAGCGCGTCGAGCGAGACCACGTCGTACGGGGTCGTCGTCAGCAGGTGCCGGACGAAGCTCGACGAGATGAAGCCGGCACCGCCGGTCACGAGAATGCGCTTGCGGGTCAAGAGAGCTCCTGATCGATGGTGTAGAGGGGCCGCCCCTCCACGTCACGCTGAATCCGCCCCAGGTACTCCCCGACAAGGGCGAGGATGAATCCTTGCACGGCGAGCACGCCGAGGACGAGCCCACCGAGGAAGAGCAGGCCCGGGAAGTCGCCGTTGACGACCCAGACCGCGATTCCCCAGACGCCGACGGCGAGCGTGAGGAACCCGCAGATGGCGCCGATGAGCACGCCGGCCCACTGGATCGGCTGCGGCCAGAAGCCCGCGAGCACGTGGAGCGCAAGCCGGATGAGCCGGAACGGCGAGTAGCGGGAGCCGTCCGCGCGCGCCTGGTGCGAGAGGTCGACCTCGACCACGCTCGCGCCGGCGGAGAGCACGAGCGCCTTGGTGAACTTCTGCTTGCCGATCACGCCGAGCACCGGCTCGATCGCAGAGCGCGAGTAGGCGTTGAAGGCGCAGCCGAAGTCGGCGATCTCGACGCCGGTGAAGCGCCGCAGCATTCCGTTGACCATCTTGGAGGGGACCGTGCGGCCCCAGGAGTCGTCGCGGCCGCGCCGCCGCCCGCTGGCGACGTCCACGCCGCCCTCGACGGCGGCGATCAGCTTCGGGAGGTCCTCGGGGACGTTCTGGAGGTCGGCGTCCATGGTCGCGACGATGTCGCCCCGCGCCCGCGAGAGGCCCGCGTGCATGGCCGGGTGCTGCCCGAAGTTGCGCTTCAGGCGCACCGCGCGAACCGCGGGCTCGGCCGCGGCGAGACGCTCGACGATGGCCCACGTTCCGTCCCGGGAGCCGTCGTCCACGATGATCACCTCGTAGGGCTTCCCCAGGCTCTCGAGCGTCGCCAGGGCCCGGGTGCAGACCTCCTCGAGGGTGGCCTCCTCGTTGAAGACCGGGATGACGAGGCTGACGGCTGGGAGGGGCGCCTCGGCCAGTCGTGGAGCGGGTTGCGCCGCCGTTTCAGCCTCGGCCATCGGCCGCAGGCTACCATCGGCACGATCTCGCTCGGCGCGATTCCGGGTACCCTTGGGGCCAGATGCACGCCGACATCGCAGCGCGCGTGGAGCGCATCGCCGCGGACGACAAGCATGGCGCCAGCTGGCTCGCCAAGGAGGCCGTGGAGGCCGTCGTGGCCGCCGTCGAGCTCGGGGAAGACCCCGTCGCGGTCGCCCGGGAGCTCGTTCAGGCGCAGCCCACGATCGGCGCCATCGCAGGCGCTCTCGGCCGTGTGCTCCTCGCAGCCCGGACGCCCGAGCAGCTCGTCGAGGAGGCCCACGCCGTGATCGGCTCGCGCGAGCGCGCCGCAGCCACGATCGCCGTCCTGCTCGGCCCGCAGATCGCCGAGCACGTGGTCATGACCCACTCGGCCTCGGCGACGGCCCGCGAGGCGCTCATCCACGGGAATCCCGCCCGGGTCGTCTGCACCGTCTCCGACCCGGTCGGCGAGGGCCGCGCGTTCGCGGAGGAGCTCGCCGAGGCAGGCCTGACGACCGAGGTCGTCGCCGACTCGGACGCGGCGCACGCCGTCGAGAGCGTCGGCGTCCTGCTCCTGGGCGCGGACACGGTCTTCCGTGACGGCTCGCTCCTGAACAAGGTGCACACGGACCCGCTGACGAAGGCCGCCACCAAGGCGGGCGTGCCCGTGATCGTCGCCTGCGAGGTGCTGAAGCTCGCCCCGGACGACCCGGCCGAGCCCGACGAGGAGCGCGTCGACCTGACGCCGCCCGAGCAGATCACGAGCTACGTGACCGAGGAGGGCGAGTACGCCCCGGACGAGATCGCAGCGCTCGTCGACCGCACGCCGTTCCTCGCCGAGGGCTACGAGCTCCTCAAGCGCCCGACGCCGGCCTAGCCCCAGCCGTCCGCGCGGTCGAGATCCCGCAGGCTGTAACCGAAGCGGCGCACCCGCCCCTCGTAGCGCGCCGTGAGCAGCGGGAAGTACGCGCGCCAGAAGAGACCGCTTTTCGCCAGCTCCCGCCAGCGCTCGAAATACCGCTGGTTCGGGCCCGGGTCGAGATCCGCCGTCAGATCGCCCTCGAGGCCCAGGAATTCGAGGACGCCCGCGAGTGCGGCACGGGGATCGCGCACGAGGTCCTCGTAAAGGAGCACGTGGACGCGCTCGAGGTGCGGGCGGTCGGCCTCGAAGAGCTCGTGGCAGTGGAGCCAGTGCTCGACCAGGCGGTCGTAGCGCCGCGTCTGGCGCCACTTCGCGGTGGCGAGCGAGACCGCCACCGGGTGCCGCACGAGCGCGACGAAGGACGCCTCGGGGAAGAGCGCCTGAAGGAAGCGGGTCTTGAGCAGGTTCGGCGGCGACTTCTCCAGCAGGAGCGGCTTCGAGAGGTCCCAGTGCGGCGACCATTCCTCGAAGAGGCGCTCCCGGCTGCCTGCACCCACGAGCGGCGAGGCCTCCGTGAGGTGCGCGCGGTCGTCGAAGCCGAAGCGCCCGGGCCCGCCGTAGACCTTGGCCGGCGGGTACACGCCCTGAAGGTGCTGGCCCTCGTCCTCCGGGGCGCCGGTCTCGGCGAACCCGCTGACCTCCGCGTGCTCCCCCAGGATCCGGGCCAGCAGGGTCGTCCCGCTCCGGTGCAGGCCGCAGACGAAGACCAGGCGGTGCTGCCCGTCGCTCACGCGGCCGTATGGTAGTGACGCTGGGCGCGAACGGCCCCACAACTAGAATTGCCCGCCGTGGCCGGCCGCCCTCTCCGCGTGCTCGGGATCGGCAACGTCCGCTCCATCCATCTCCTCCGCTGGGCCAGGACGGTCTCCGCAGCGGGGCACGACGTGCACCTCGCGAGCGACCGCGAGCCGCGCGAGGACGACCCGCCCGCAAGCTTCCACTCGATCCAGTCGCTGGGCGTCGGCACGCGGATCCCGTTCGCGCGCCGCGCCGCGATCGCGCCTGCGCTCAGCCGCCTCGCCAAGCGGCTGGACGTCGACATCGTCCACGCCCACTACCTCCTCCCCTACGGCTACTGGGCCGCCCGTTCCGGCGCCCGCCCGCTCGTCATGAGCCCGTGGGGCACCGACGCCCTCGTTCATGGAGGGAAGCGCGGGAGAGCGCGGGCCAAGGAGGCCGTCCGAGGCGCCGACCTCGTCGTCGTCAACTCGAAGGCGCTGGAGCAGGCCTCGCTCGAGCTCGGCGCGGCGCCCGAGAAGATCCGCAACGTCTTCTGGCACGTGGACCTCGACGGCTTCGCCCCCGAGCGCGCGGATGCGAGCCTGCGCTCCTCGCTCGGCTGGCCCGACGACTCGCTCGTGGTTCTCTCGCTGCGGAACTTCCGCCCGGACACGAACATCGACACCCTGCTCGGCGCGTTCAGCCAGGTCGCGAAGGACGAGCCGCGGGCACGGCTCCTGCTCGCAGGCGACTCCGGTCCGCTGCGTCCGAGCCTCGAGGCGATGGCGTCGGAGCTGAGGCTCGAGGACCGGGTCGCGTTCCACCGGGTCTCGGCCGGGGACCTGCCGCCGCTCGTGGCGGCCGCCGACGTCGTGGTCTCCGTCGCCAACTCCGACTCGACGCCGCCGTCCCTGCTCGAGGCGATGGCCTCCGGCCGCGCCGTGGTCTGCGCCGACGCGGCGTCCATCGACGAGTGGGTCGGGCCCGGCGAGGGCGCGGAGATCGTCCCCGTTCGGGACGAGACCGCGACGGCCAAGGCCGTCCTCGGGCTCCTGCACGACGACTCGCTCCGGCAGACGTACGGCGAGCGCAACCAACGCGTCGTGCGCGAGACCGTCGGCGACCCAGGGCCTGCGCTCGACCGCCTCTACCGCGAGCTGGTGGCCGCGTGAAGGCGCTCGTCCTCGGCTTCGACGGGGCGGACTACGAGCTCGTCAGCGACCTCCTCTCCAGGGGGAAGCTGCCGACGATCGCGCGCCTCTCGTCCGAGGGCGCGTTCGGGCCGCTGCGCTCGACGGTGCCCGCGATGACGCCGACCGCCTGGTCGTCGTTCCTCACCGGGCTCAACCCGGGCGGGCACGGGATCTTCAACTTCACGACCAACCCGAACCGCGCCCAGTCGCGCGTCGAGAACGCCGCGAGCCGCACGGGCACCCCGTTCTGGCGGCCGCTCGGCGCCGCGGGCGTGCGCTCGGCGTTCGTGACCGTCCCGTTCACGTATCCGCCGGAGCCGATCGAGGGCATCCTCGTCACGGGCTACGGCGGGCCCGAGCAGCCGGCGATCCTGCCGGAGAGCGCGCGGCAGCGCATCCAGTCGGCGCGGCCCGACCTCGTCACCGCGTACCACCCCATGGCCGAGCGCTGGTGGGAGGACTTCCCGCGCTACACCCAGCGGCTGATCGACCACGTGGAGCAGATCGCCGACGTCTGCCGGCTCTCCTACGAGCTCGAGCCCGGCCTCGACCTCCTGTGCGTCGACTTCATGAGCTCCGACCACATCGGCCACCTGGGCTGGCACCGGCTCGACCCGGAGCACCCCGCGCACGACCCGGACGACCCCGGCGACGAGATCGTCAGGGTCTACGAGGCGATCGACGCCGCCTGCGCGCACCTGATCGAGGTGGCGGGCGCCGCCTCGGACGAGGAGCCGACCGTGATCGTGCTCTCCGACCACGGCATGCGGCCGATCCACTGGACGTTCCACGTCAACCGCTGGCTCGAGGAGGCGGGGCACCTGCGCTATCGGACGCGCTCGCTCCAGCGGCTGAAGGGGACGCGCCTGGACTACCTCTCCAAGGTCGACCAGCGGCTGGCGCGGACGAGGAGCGGCTACGGCCGCCGCTTCGACCACCTCCCCTTCCTGCCGCAGCCCGGCGAGGACCGGGCGTTCGGCGAGATCGACTTCGGCTCGACGCGGGCGTACGGCTACGGCGCCGGCGGACAGGTCTTCCTCGGCGAGGCGAGCGGGGCACGCACCGACCCGGCGTTCGCCGAGCGGCTGGCCGAGGAGCTCGGCGAGATCCGCCACCCGGCCACCGGGGAGCCGGCGTTCGCCGTGCGCCGCAAGGAGGAGCTCTACAGCGGCCCGCACATGGACAAGGCGCCCGAGCTGGTCGTCCTCCCGCACGACGAGCGCGTCTACGTGGACGCGAGCCGGCGCCGCTGGACGACGCCGTTCGACCGCCACGAGAAGCTCGACCCGAGCATCTCCTACGGCTTCTCGGGCCATCACGGGCTGACCGGCATCCTGGCCGCGGCCGGGCCCGGGATCCAGCCCGCCGCAGTGCCCGAGGGCGCCGAGATCACGCAGATGGCCGCGACGATCCTGCGCCTCTTCGGCCTCGAGCAGGACGGGCTCGACGGCGCACCGCTCGACGACGTGCTCGGCGAGCTCGAGACGGTCGGCCGCGCCGAGCGCCAGGCGGCCGCGGCGGGCGCCAAGGAAGGCGCCGTCTACTCCGAGGAGGAGGAGCGCGTCATCCTCGAGCGCCTGCGCGACCTGGGCTACGAGTAACGTCCTCCCGCAATGAGCGAGGTTCGGGCGGAGGAAACGCTTTCGGACGCCCTGCGCGAGGACGAGGACGAGGTCCCGCGCAAACTCGGGATCGCCGCCCTCGCCTACGACACGGCGGTCTACGGCGGCACCCGCGTTGCGGTCAAGTCGCTCGCGTTCCTCCTCGTCCCGCTCTACGCGCACTTCCTGAGCCCGTCCGAGTTCGGCGTGCTCGAGCTCGTGCTCGCGACGATGGCCCTGATCGACGTGTTCATCGCGCTGCCGGGCACGCTCGCGCGCTTCTTCTTCGACAAGGACGACCGCGCGTGGCGGCGCCAGGTCATCACCGTGTACTTCGCAATCGAGGCCGCGTATCCGGCGGTGCTCGTCGGGGCGCTGATGATCCTCTCCGGGCCGCTCGCCGGCGGGGTCGCTGACAGCTCCACCTACGCGACCCTCTTCGTCATCGCCCTGGCCGACCTCTACCTGACCAACATCGTCGACCTCCCCATGGCGCTCTGCCGGCTGCGGCGGAAGCCGCTCACGTTCGCCTTCTACGCGCTCTCGCGCGCCGTCACGATGGTCGTCTTCAGCATCCTCTTCGTGGCGGTCTGGGAGTACGGCGTCAAGGGAATCCTCCTGGCGTCGCTGACGAGCGCCGGCGTCGTCTTCGTCATCTCGGCGCGCGAGTGGGTCCGCGACCTCGTCCCGCGCATCCCGCCGAGACTCGTCCGAGAGATGCTCGAGTTCTCCTGGCCGGCGATCCTGAGCGGGGTCGCGTTCTACGCCTTGAACTTCCTCGACCGCTTCTTCGTCGCCCACTTCCACGGCACGGCGGACACGGGCCTCTACGGCGCGGCCTTCCGCTACAGCCAGGTCGTGGTCGTCGGGGTGTTCGCCTTCCGCATGGGCTGGTCGCAGTGGCACTTCTCGTGGCTGCACACCGAGCGGCACCCGCAGATGGTGGCGCGCGGGGCGAACTACTTCTTCTTCGCGATCGGCTTCCTCGTCGCGCTCGTCTCGCTCTGGATCCTCCCGGTCTTCCACCTGCTCATGCCCGAGCGCTTCTGGGAGGCGACCTACGCGGTGCCGCCGCTCGCGCTCGCGGCCGCGGGCACGGGCGCGTTCACCGTCTTCGCGGTCAGCGTGAACGTGACCAAGCGCATGCGGCTGCTCCTGCCGCTCTCGGCGGGCTCGGCGCGTGCTGGCGATCGGGCTCTACTTCCTGCTCATCCCGCCCTACTCGTTCCTCGGAGCGGCGTGGGCGACCGCGGCCTCGTTCGCGGTGATGACGATCGGGATGGCCGTCATCTGCCAGCGGATCTACCCGGTGCCCTGGGAGTGGCGCCGCCTCGGGCTCGCGGTCGGCGTCATGGTCGCGCTCTGCTTCGCGGCGCTCGCGCTCGACGCCTGGGTGCCCTTCTACGCCTCGCTCCTGATCCGAGCAGTGCTGACGCTCGCCTACCCGGTCGTCCTCGTCGCGCTCGGGTTCTTCCCGCGGAGCGACCTTGCCGCGATGCGCGACCGCCTCCGTCTTCGCAGGCGAAGCCCCTAGGCTGTCGCCGACATGCCGGACCCCGCGCTTCCCCCGCTGACGCTGCTCGTGACCGCATCGGGCGCGCCGGGGACGGCCGCGCTCCTCCACGCGCTGCGGGAGAACGGCGAGCGCGAGATCCGGCTCGTCGGCTCCGACATGAGCGAGCGGTCCGTCGGCCGGTTCCTGTGCGACGCGTTCGCGGTCGTCCCGCCCGGGGCCGACGACGGGTTCCCGGCGGCGATCGTCGAGCTCTGCGCGCGGGAGGGAGTGAACGCCGTCCTGCCCCAGTCCTCCCACGACCTCGCCGGCCTCGCGGCCGCGAAGCCGGAGCTCCAGGCGGCAGGCGTCGTCGCGCTGGTCAGCTCGCCCGAGACCGTGCGGCGCGCGAACGACAAGGCGGAGTGCTACGCGCTGCTCGACGAAGCCGGCGTGCCCGTGCCCGCCTTTCTACGCGTGCAGGGACGCGAGGCGTTCGTCGCGGCTGCGGCCGAGCTCGGCTACCCGGGACGCGCCGTGTGCTTCAAGCCGGTCTCGAGCTCGGGCTCGCGGGGCTTCCGCGTGCTCGACCCCACGGTCGACCGGGCCCATCAGCTCCTCCACGAGCGGCCCGGGAGCCTCGCGATGCGGCTCGAGGACGTGGCCGAGCTGCTGCCCGAGGAAGGCGGCGAGGAGCTCCTCGTCATGGAGCTCGCGCAGGGGGGCGAGCGCACCGTCGACGGGGTGGCGCGCGGCGGCAGGATCGTCTTCGGGCACCCGAAGACGCGGGAGGCGATGCGCGCCGGGCTCGCGATGTTCTTCCAGTCGCTCGACGACCCGGAGCTCGTCGCGGTCGCCGACCGGGCCGTGGGCGCCCTCGAGATCGAGCACTTCTTCAACGTCCAGCTCGTCGGCGACTACGTGATCGAGGTCAACCCGCGCATCTCGACCGTCGTCTACCAGGAGGATCTCAACCTCCCCTACCTCGGCGTCAAGCACGCCCTCGGCGAGCTCTCCGACGAGGAGCTGGCCGCCCACCAGGCGAGCATCCGGCCGAGCCGCCGCGCGCTCCGCTACTTCGACCAGCTGGAGTGGGACGATCGCTAGGCGGCGTTGAGCCAGGCCAGGACCGCGAGCACGCGGCGGTGGTCGTCCTGGCTCGGCGGGAGGCGCAGCTTCCCGAAGATGCTGGCCACGTGCTTCTCGATCGCGCGGTCGGTGACGACGAGCGCCCGCGCGATGGCCGCGTTCGTGCGGCCCTCGGCCATCAGCTCGAGCACCTGGCGCTCGCGCGGCGTGAGCTCGTCGATCGCACGGTGGCGGACGAGGAGCTGGCGGACGACCTCGGGATCGAGCGCCGTTCCTCCCGCGGCGACCCGGCGGAGCGCGTCCACGAACTCGGCGCCGTCGGCGACGCGGTCCTTGAGCAGGTAGCCGAGCCCTTCGCTCCGCTGGGCGAGGAGCTCGCGCGCGTAGCGCTCCTCCACGGCCTGCGAGAGGAGCAGGACCTTCGCCTCCGGATCGCGCGAGCGCAGCTCGGCAGCGGCGTGGACGCCCTCGTCGGTGTACGTCGGCGGCAGGCGGACGTCGACCACGAAGACGTCGGGCTTGTGCTCCTCGGCGGCGCTCAGGAGCTCCTCGGGCGTCGGCACCGCGGCCGCCACCTCGACGTCGAAGTCGGTCAGGAGCCGCGTGAGCGCGTCGCGGAGGAGCCCGGAGTCCTCGACGATGACTACTCGCACGGGATCACCGCCGTGATCGAGGTCGGCCCGCCGGGCGGGCTCTCGACGACGAGCGTCCCGCCCAGGGCGCCGACGCGCTCCTCGAGGCCGAGGAGCCCGGAGCCGCCGTTCGGCGACGCGCCGCCCTTGCCGTCGTCGCGCACCTCGACGACGAGGATGCCGCCGGCGCGGACGACCGAGACGGCCGCACGCTCGGCTCCGCTGTGACGTGCGACGTTGGCGAGCGCCTCGGAGACGACGAAGTAGGCAGCGGCCTCGACGGCCTCGGGCGGCCTCTCGCCGATCTCGGTCGCAAGCGAGACCGGCACGGGAGACCGGGCCGCGAGCGCCGAGAGGGCGGCATCGAGCCCGCGGTCGGTGAGGACGGCGGGATGGATGCCGCGCGCGAGGTCGCGGATCTCGACGAGCGCCTGCTTGGCGTCCTCGTGCGCGACGCGGACGAGCTCCGCGGCTTCCTCGGTCGACCCGCCCTCCTCGAGGCGCCTGCGGGCGCGGCCGAGGTCGACGGCCAGCGAGACGAGCCGCGCCTGCGCGCCGTCGTGGAGGTCGCGCTCGATCTGCCGGCGGTCGCCCGAGGCGGACGAGACGGCGAGGTCGCGCTGCGCGGCGAGCCGCTCCGACGCCTTCTCGAGCTCGCGGCGGGTCGGGCCGAGGAGGCCGCGCATGACCGCCTTGTGCACCGCGACGAGGCCGCGGATGATCCACGGCGTCAGCAGGAGGAGCAGGAGGCCGCCGCCGATCGTCAGGACCCACTCGAAGGGGTTGTCGAACTTGTTGCCCGGCCAGAGGAAGTCCCCGCGATCGTCGGACGGGATGGCGAACCACCAGATGGGGGCGGTGAGGAGGCTGACCGCGACCGACCAGCAGACCACCGCGACGATGAAGAGCACGAGCCCGATGGGGAAGAGCAGCATCAGGTAGAGAACCTCGCGCCAGGCGCCGAGGTCGACCAGCGGCTTCAGCCAGTCGCGCCACTTGGACCAGTCGTAGGTCCGCTGCGGCCGATCGGGGATCGGCTGCGCGAGGAAGAAACGGGAATGGAACCGCTCCACTCGCGCTCCGAGGCCCGCGAGCATGAGCGTTCCTACGAGCAGCGGGATCCCGAGCAGGAAGAACGTGCTCACGCTGACCACGAGCAGGGTCAGGAGCACGGAGAACCAGATGACCCCGGCCGGGAGGCTGATCAGGGAGTACGCGGTCTCCTTCCAGGTCCTGAGGCGGAAGGGCTCGGTGAAGAAGCGGGGAGCGGTCACTCAGGCCACTGTACGCACGCGGAACCGCAGGCACCATGGCGCTGCCCGGTGTCCTCCTCCTCGTGAGAGCACTACCCCCGAGAGGGGCGTGCTAGAGCCGGCGCGCGCCGACGTAGCGCTCGCCGTACCAGCTGCCGCGCAGGCTCGAGATCTTGACGGCGCCGCCCGAGCTCGACGCGTGGATGAACCTGTCGCCCCGGAGGTAGATCCCGACGTGCCCGAGGCCGTTGAAGAAGACGAGGTCGCCGGCGCGGAGGCGGCTGCGCGAGACGGCCCGCCCGTAGCGGTACTGCATGGCCGCGTTGTGCGGGAGCCCGACGCCGACCTTGCGGTACATGTACATGACGAAGCCGGAGCAGTCGAAGCCGCTCGAAGGCGACGACCCGGCCCAGCGGTACCGGATGCCGAGGTAGCGCTTCGACATCCTCGCCACGCGGGCGCCGCGGGTCGACACGGTGGTGGCCGCCCGGCGGCCGCCGGTGCTCCGAACGGGAGCGCCGCGCCTGATGCCGAGCGCACGGAGCGTCTGCGGCCCGACGACGCCGTCGACGATCAGGCCCTTCCGCTTCTGGAACGCGCGCACGGCCCTGCGCGTCACCGGCCCGTAGTCCCCGTCGGCCCGAACCCCGAGCTTGCGCTGCACGGGCACGACCCACCACGCGTGGATGAAGCGCTGCTTGGCCTTCTGCGCCCGCTTGGGCTTCGGCCTGGGCTTCGCGGCGGCGAAGAGCGCCCTGCGCGTCTTCGGCCCCACGACGCCGTCGGCGAGCAGGCCGTGGCGCTTCTGGAACGCGCGCACCGCCCGCTTGGTCTTGGGCCCGAAGTCCCCGTCGGCGCGGATCCCGAGCGCGCGCTGGACCCGCGCGACTGCCGGTCCGCGACTGCCGACCTTGAGCACCTCGACATGCACCCGCGTGGCACCCCCGGAGGACTTGGCCCGGGTGGCGCTTCCGCTCGGGTTCGGGAGGGCCGCGGCGCAGGCGGCAAGGACGAGCGTCGCGCCCGCGACGCGGGCCTGCGGCAGGAAGCCGGGCTGGGCGGCGATGCGCTTCCCGTTCGCGATCGAGGCGGAGTAGTCCCAGAGCTCCGGGTCGGAGAGGTCGCGGTTTTCGACGCTGCACGCGCACCGGCCCGTCCAGGTCCGCGAGCGCCAGGGAAGCGAGGCTCCGCGTCGTGTGCGTGCCCGCGCGGCGGTCCTGCGAGCGCGCAAGCGAGCGCTCCCACAACTCGCGCTCCCCGAGATCGCGCTTGACGTCCTCGAGCGGATGCTGACTCATCACGCTCACGAAGCGCGGGAGGCTAACAGACCTCCGCGGGCCGCGCAGAGAGGCTAGGTAACGATTCGGTAAACCTCGAAGACCTCGGCGTAGTCGCGGTTCACGTTGATGCCGTGCGTCCGCGCGAGGCTTCGGATGTACTCGGGGTTGGCGTAGTTGCGGTGCTGCTGCGAGGCGTAGCGCTCGAGCGCAGCGACCTTGCGCTCGACGTGGCGCTCCTCCAGGCCCACGTAGGCCTGGTGGTCGAAGTTGAAGTTGTTCCACGGGATCTCGTAGCCGAAGACGGTCGTCCGCTTGAACGCGCGCAGGCCCTCGGCGGCGACCACCTGGTGGTCCTGGTGGATGTCGCGGAGGCTCGGCATGAAGACCGCTTCGGGCGCCCATTCCTCCCAGAGGGCGATCAGGAGCTCGAGGATCTCCTGGCGCCGCTCGGGGAACGACCGCACCTCGAAGTCGTGAACGGTGAGCCCGCTCTCGGGGATGCCGATCTCCGCCGTCGCCTCGCGCACCTCCCGCGCGAGCGTGTCCGGCGGGAAGCCCTCCGGGAGGGACTTCGTGGCGATCGAGAACGCGACGTAGCGCACCTCGGTGCCCGCCTCGACGAGGCGCGCCATCGTCCCGCCGCAGCCGAACTCGCCGTCATCGGTGTGCGGTGCGAGGACGAGTGCGCGCTTCCAGCCGTCGATCATCGTGTCACCCGACGCGTGAGCATACGGATCACGCCCGCGAGCGGGCGGCTTCGAGGATGCTCGTGACCACGAACGCGGCCGCCGCGAGGAGGACGATCGCCCCTCCGGGAGGCAGGTCGGCGTAGTACGCGAGCGTGAGCCCGGCGAAGACCGAGGCGAGGCCGATGCCCATGGCGAGCAGCACCGACGAGCTCATGCTCCACGCGACGCGGCCCGCCGCGATGACCGGAAGCACCATGAGCGCCGCGATCAGGAGGATGCCGACGATCTGCATCGAGAGGCCGATCGTCACGCCGGCGAGCCCGGCGACGAGGACGTTGAGCGCCGCGACCGGGACGCCGGCGACCTTGGCGCCCTCCTCGTCGATGACGACCGCGGCGAGCGCGCGGTACAGGAGCCCGATGACGACGAGGCCGGCGACGCCGAGGACGGCCACGAGCACCACGTCGCCGCGCGTGACCGTGAGGATGGAGCCGAAGAGGAACGAGAAGAGGTCGACGTCGAGCGCGCCCGCGGACGAGGCGAGCACGACCCCGGCCGCGAGCCCGGTGTAGAAGAGGAGCGCGAGCGCCTGGTCGCCCGCGGCGCGGTGGCGCGACCGGAGCCACTCGATCCCGACCGCGCCCGCCACGGCGGCGACGAGCGCGGTGAGCACCGGCGAGACGCCGAGCAGGTAGCCGGCCGCGACCCCCGCGAATGCCGTGTGGCCGACACCGTCGCCGACGAGGCTCATGTTCCGCTGGACGAGGAAGAAGCCCACGGCGGGCGCGAGGAGGCCGACGACGGCCCCCGTCGCGAACGCGAGGCGCATGAACTCACTCTCGAGCATGGGCGTGCGAGGGGTCGTGCCAGGCCGATGGGAGGGCTTCGGGCGGGCCGTCGAAGACGATGCCGCCGCGGACGAGGACGAGCCGCTCGACGATGCCCTCGACCGCTCCGAACTCGTGCGAGACGTAGAGCGTGGTCACGCCCCGGTCGGCGTGCAGGCGGCCGAGCAGGCGGGCGAGCGCCTCCTGCGACTCGGCGTCGACGCCGGCGGTCGGCTCGTCGAGGACGAGGAGCGACGGCTCGGCCGCGAACGCCTTGGCGATGAACGCGCGCTGCTGCTGGCCGCCGGAGAGGTCCGCGAGCCGCGTGTCGGCGAGCTCGGCGAGCCCGACGTCGGCGATGGCCTCGTCGACGATGGCGCGGTCGCGCCGCCGCAGCGGGCCGAAGAGGCCGCCCTGCGCCAGCCGGCCGGCAGAGACGACCTCGCGCACCGTCACCGGGCCCTCGGTGCCGACCTGCGCCCGCTGGGCGACGTATCCGAGCGTCTCGCGCCGGGAGAACCGGTGCGCGGGCTCGCCGAAGAGGAGGACCGAGCCCGCCGTCGGCCGCGCCAGACCGAGCGCGAGCCGGACGAGCGTCGTCTTGCCGCCGCCGTTCGGCCCCGCGACGGCCACGAACTCGCCCTCCTCGACCGCGAGGTCGACGCCGGTGAGCACCGGCTGCCCGGGCCGATAGGCGAAGCCGACCTCGGAGAGCTCGAGCGCTACCGGCATCCGAGCCCCTCCCGGAGCGCCTCGAGGTTCGCGCGCATGACGGTGAAGTAGTTCTCGCCGCGGTCGAGCTCCTCCTCGGTGAGCCCCTCGAGCGGATTCAGCACCGCGGTCTCGGCCCCGGCCTCGCGCGCGACCGTCTCGCCGATCTCCGGAGAGAGGAGCGGCTCGACGAAGACCGTCGTGACGCCGCGCTCGCGCACGAGGTCGGAGACCTCCTCGAGGTCCTGCGGGCTCGGCTCGGTCTCCGGGGAGATGCCGGTGATCGGGATCACCTCGAGGCCGTAGCGCTCCCCGAGGTAGCCGAACGCGTCGTGGGCGGTGACCAGCTCGCGTCGCTCGCAGTCCGCGAGTCCCGCGCGGTACTCCTCGTCGAGCGCGCGCAGCTCGGAGGCGAGCTGCCGGGCAGGGGCCTCGCCGCCCAGCTCCGTGCCTATCCGCTCGACGACCTCGGCGAACCGGACCGGGTCGAGCCAGACGTGCGGGTCGCGCGCGTCCTCCCCCTCCTCGCCCTCGCGCAGGTCGAGGCCCTCGAGCAGGTCGACCGCCGAGTCGTCGCCCTCGGCAGCGTCCTCGAGCGCCGGCTGGAACCCCTGGCCGAGATAGAGGACGAGATCCGAGTCGCGCACGCGCTCGACGTCGCGCACGGAGAGCTCGACGTCGTGCGGCTCCGCGCCCGGAGGCGTGAGGTTCGTGACCTCGACCCGGCCGCCGCCGATCTCGGCCGCCGCGAAGGCCAGCGGGTAGAAGCCGGCCACGACGTCCGTGCGGCCGTCCGGGGCGCTGGAGGCCTCCGCGCCGCAGCCCGCGGCGAGCAGAGCGGCCATGGCCGCAAGGATGAGAACGATTCTCGTTACCACAGGAGTGCTAGCATAGCCACGTGCCGGAAACCGCGCAAGCAAGCGCGATCGACGTCCTCTCCGAGGCAGGCGTCCGCCCCACGCGCCAGCGCGTGCGGGTGCTCGACGAGCTGATGGGAGAGCGGGACGACGTCACCGCCCAGGAGCTCCACGACCGCCTCCGCTCGGGCGGCGAGAAGCTCGGGCTCGCCACCGTCTACCGCACGCTCGGCCTCCTCGCCGAGGCCGGGGTCATCGACTCCCTCTCACACCGTCCCGGCGAGCTCTGCTACCGGTGGTGCGGCCAGGGCCATCATCACCATCTCGTCTGCTCCAGCTGCCACCGCGTCGTCGAGCTCGCCGACTGCGAGCTCGATCCGTGGCTCGAGCGGATCTCGCGCACGCACGGCTTCGTCACCACCGGACACCGCCTCGAGGTGTCCGGCCTCTGCGCGGCCTGCCGCTAGGGGCGCGTCACGACCACGAGGGCCGTGTCGAACCTGGGCAGGTCCCGCGGGTTCGCACCGGTGAGGTAGACCTGCAGCTGATAGCGGCCGGGCGGAACATCGGCCCGCGGAAGGCGGGGCGCCACGGGAGAGCGACGGCTCTCGCCTTCGAGGACGACCTTCCGCAGCTTGCCGCCGCGGATGCGCTGCAGCCGCCAGCCCCATTCGAGCGCGTCGGTGTCGACCCCGAACGTGAGTCGAGCGCCGGGCCTGACGCGGAACACGCCGGTCGAAAGCGTGATGTACCGGAGCTCGACCGAATCTCCCTCCGACTCGGGGGAGATGTTGCCGGCAGGGTCCCGGACCCTCAGCCTGAGCTGGTAGCTCCCCGGCGGAAGCACCGCGCCGTCGACCGTCCCGTCCCAGATGACGGCGCTGCGCGCGCGCCCGGACCGCCGCTCGAGCGCCAGCTGGTCGCCGACGTAGAGCAGCGGCGCCACAGGGCCGTCTGCCACGTAGTCGACGCCCACGACGTCCGCGCGGCCGTCGCCGTCGGGGGAGAAGGCCACGCGGCCGACGTTCATGCTCGAGGACCTCGGGCGGCACGGTGTCGACAAAGACCTGGTCGGGGACGACGATCGTCCGCCGCTTGTCCTCGAGCTCGACGCGCAGCCGGTACGGGCCGTCGGGGACGACCCGGCCCTCGTCGTTCCGCCCGTCCCACTCGAAGGTGACGAGCCCGGGTCGCACCCGGCGCTCGCCGAGCGAGCGGACGACGTCGCCGTTGGCGTCGAGGATGTCCGCGTCGACCGTGTCGGTCACGCGGAAGCGCAGCCGCAGCTTCGCCGTCTCCTTCGGGCAGACGCAGACGGGCGAGAAGCTCTCGGGGAAGCGCGGGCCGACGACCGGCAGTCGCTCCAGCTTCAGCGACTCGGTCCACGCGAACGCGGCGGCCGTGGCCGCGATCAGCGCGAGCGCGAGCACCGCGACGAGCGTGGATCGACGCACGCCGCGATTGTATGGACGGGCTGAGCCGCCCTGTCGCTCTACGAGCCCCGGTAGGCCTCGATCAGGATCTCGGCGACCTCCGGCCGCGTGAACTCCTCCGGCGGCAGCTCGCCCTGCGAGAGGAGCTCGCGCACCTTCGTCCCCGAGAGGAACACGTGGTCGTCGCCCCCGTGCGGGCAGGTCTTCGGCGTCGCCATCTGGCCGCAGACCTTGCACCAGAACGAGTGCTCGAAGAACATCGGCTCGATGTCGAGCTCGTGCGGCTCGAAGTCGTCGAAGATGAGCTGCGCGTCGTAGGTGCCGTAGTAGCTCCCGACGCCGGCGTGGTCGCGGCCGACGATGAAGTGCGAGCAGCCGTAGTTCTTGCGGCAGATCGCGTGCCAGATCGCCTCGCGCGGCCCCGCGTAGCGCATGGCCGCGGGGAAGGCGGAGACGACGACACGGTCGGCCGGGTAGTAGTTCTGGGTGAGGACGCTGTAGGCCTCGACGCGCACCTCGGCCGGCACGTCGTCCGACTTGGTCTTGCCGACGAGCGGATGGATGAGGAGCCCGTCGACGGTCTCGAGCGCGCACTTCGTCAGGTACTCGTGCGCCCGGTGGATCGGGTTCCGCGTCTGGAAGCCCACGACGCGCTTCCAGCCGCGCTCGGCGAAGAGCGCGCGCGTGTCGGCGGGGTCCTTGTGGAGCTCGGGGAAGTCCGGCTCGGGCCGCTCGAAGACGGTGACCGGCCCGGCGAGGTAGGAGTCGTCCTGCGCGTACATCTGCGCGACGCCGGGGTGCTCGCCGTCCGTCGTGCGGAAGCACTGCTCGGCCTCGCGCTCCTTGTCGTAGGAGTAGACCTCGGCCACGTCGAGCACGGCGAGCTTGCGGCCGCTCTCGTCGGCCAGCGCGACGCGGTCGCCCTGCGGGGCCTCGGCCACCGACAGGCAGACGGGCAGCGCCCAGGGAAGCCCGCTCGCGAGATGCATGGACTCGACGACGCCGTCGTAGTCCTCCTTGCCCATGAAGCCGGTCAGCGGCGAGAGGGCACCGGAGGCGAGCATGTCCAGGTCGGCCAGCTCGCGGGCGGTCAGCGTGACGACCTCGAGCGAGTCGAGATCGTCGGGCCGAGCGCCGGAGCGTGTGACGAGCTCGCCGCCGTGCGGGCTGATCAGCTGGTCGGTGGCGACGGTGCTCACGCGCGCACCTCGGAGCCGATCAGGCCGAGCTCCTCGAGCTTCTGGACGACGATCCGGGCGCTCTCCTCGGGGGACTGCGCCTCGGTGTCGACCACGATCTCCGGGTTCTCCGGCGCCTCGTACGGGTCGTCGACACCTGTGAAGCCCTTGATCTCGCCGGCGTAAGCCTTGGCGTAGAGACCGTTGGTGTCGCGACGCGCGCACTCCTCGACCGACGCGTTCACGTAGACCTCGACGAACGGGCCGAACTCCTCCACCAGGTCGCGCGCCTTCTGGCGCGTCTCGACGTAGGGCGAGATGGCGGCGGTGATGGCGGTGCCGCCGTGGCGCGTGATGCGCGAGGCGACCCAGCCGATGCGCTCGATGTTCGTGTCGCGGTCTTCCTTCGAGAAGCCCAGGCCCTTCGAGAGGTGCGTGCGGATCGTGTCGCCGTCGAGGTACTCGACGACGTGGCCGCGCTCGTCGAGCGCAGGGCCGACGAGGTGCGCGATGGTGGTCTTGCCGGAGCCCGAGAGCCCCGTGAACCAGAGCGTGAACCCGCCTCCGCGGGCGCGCTCGGACTCGGGGTGCTCGTGGGCGAAGATGTTGTCGGTCATCGGTCTCCTTCTGAGGTTTCTTCCACGTGGATCCCGCACTCCAGCTTGTCGGAGCCGGCCCAGCGGCCTGCGCGCTCCTCCTCGTCCGGCCTCGTCGGCCGGGTGCAGGGCATGCAGCCGATCGAGCGGTAGCCGGCGTCGTGCAGCGGGTTGTAGGGGATCTCGTTGGTCATGATGTAGCGCCAGACGTCCTTCTCTGTCCAGTCCGCGAGGGGCTGGACCTTCCACACGCCGTAGCGGTCCGAACGCTCGAGCTTCTTCGCGTTCGCGCGTGACGGCGACTGCTCCCGGCGGATGCCGGACACCCACGCATGGTAGGGCTCCAGCGCCCGAATGAGCGGCTCGACCTTGCGGATGTGGCAGCAGTGGTCGGGCTTCGACTCCCAGAGGTTCGGGCCCTCGACCTTGTGCTGCTCCGCGATCGTCATCACTTCCGGGACGATCAGCGTCAGCCCGTAGCGCTCGACCAGCCGCTCCCGCGTCTCGTAGGTCTCCTTGAAGAAGAGGTGCGTGTCGAGCTCGACGATGTCGACGTCGAGCCCGAGCTCCGAGATCATGTGCACGAGCACGGAGGACTGCTTCTGCCAGGAGCACGAGATGCAGAGGCTCTCGCCGAACTCCTCGTAGGCCCAGGAGAGGACCTCCTCGGCCGACATCGCCTCGATCTGCGCGTCAGTCCGGGAGAGCGCCAGCGGGCTCGCGGTCACGGAGGAGCACCTCCCTCAGCGTGTCGGCGCGGAGCCCGAGGCGAAGCGTCTCGAGCGGGATGACCTCGTCGGGCGGGATGTTCCCGAGGTTGACCTCGGGGCCGAACTTCCGCACGAACCACGCCTGGGACTTCTTCATGGGCGCCTCGAAGATGACGTCGGCAGGATCGATCTCGTGGACGATCTCGTCGATGAGGCCGGTGCGCATCTCGCCGGTCGGCCGGTAGATGCCGGCGGTGCCGCCCTCGCGACCTTCGGTGATCACCTTCCACGCGCCGGCGTCGAGCTCCTCGCGGATCCACTCGACCCACTGGTACGGCGCGTAGACGACCTCCTCGTCCTTCGAGCCGACCTCGGACATGACGACGAAGTCGCGGGCGAGATCGGCGATCAGCTCGAGCTTGCGCTCGCGCGGGATGTCGATCGTCCCGTCCGAGACCTCGACGTGCGAGAGGCGGTTCTCGGACAGCCAGCTCTTGTACTCGTCGAGCTTGTCCTTTGCGATGACGGCCTCGAAGAGCGTTCCGCCGCAGACGACGGGCGTCTCGAACGAGCGGAAGAGGGCGATCTTCTTCTCGAGGTTGTTCGTGACGTAGGACGTGCCCCAGCCGAGCTTGACGATGTCGACGTAGGCACCGGCCGTGTCGAAGAGGCCCTCGATGTCGCGGAGGTTCATCCCCTTGTCGATCACGTGGGTGAGCCCCTTGGTGCGCGGCTTCGGCGAGCGCGCCGGCACGTCGAGGAACCCGTCGGGGCCGTGGCTAGAGCCGGGCATACAGATCCTCCAATCGCTTCTTCGCCTGTTCCTGCACGTCGTGGTAGAGCGAGGTGCCGTGGGAGTCGATCGCCACGGTCAGCGGGCCGAAGTCCTTGACCCGGAACTTCCAGAGGCACTCGGGCATGAGCTCCTCCCAGTAGACCTCCTCGATCTCCTCGATCTGGGTGGTCTCGAGCGCCGCAGCCCCGCCGACGATGGCGAAGTAGACCATCCCGAGCCGCTTCATCGGCTCGATCGCCTCGTCGGGGAGCCCGCCCTTGCCGCAGATGGCCCGGACGCCGTACTGCTCGCCGAGCGGCTCCGTGAAGCGCACCATGCGCGCGCTTGTCGTGGTGCCGATGCAGACCTTCTCGTACTTGCCCTCGGCCACCTTGCGCACGCCTGGGGCGGTGTGGAGGAGGAAGGCGCCCGTGAGGTCCATGGGCGGCTCGACTCCCTGGTCGAAGATGCGCACCTGTGTGCGGTCGCGGATGCCGATGATGTGCCCGTCGACGAGCACCTCGTCGCCGGCACGTAGCTCGCGGATGGCCTCCTCGGACGCTGGAAACGTGACTCGATGCTCGGCCATCAAGCTTCCCTGTCGTAGTCGACGACGCCGTCGGCGCTCACGTGGGCGGAGGCACGGCGCGCTGCCCAGCACTGGTAGTTGACGGCGACCGGGTTCAGGGTCATGTGCGTGTCGGCGTGCTCGATGTGGCACTGGAGGACGGTGACGTCGCCGCCGAGCCCCATCGGGCCGATCCCGGTCTCGTTGAGGAGATCCTTGAGCTCGTCCTCGAGCTGGGCGACGAGCGGGTCGGGGTTGCGCGTGCCGACCGGGCGCGCGATCGCCTCCTTGGCGAGGTGCATCGCGTAGTCGGCCGAGCCGCCGATCCCGACGCCGACGATCCCGGGCGGGCAGGGCTTTCCGCCCGAGCCCACGATCGAGTCGAGCACGAAGCGCTTGATGCCGGCGACCCCGTCGGCGGGGACGCACATCTTCAGGAAGCTCATGTTCTCGGAGCCCGAGCCCTTGGGGACGCACTTCACGTCGAGGCCGTCCCAGCCCTGGACGAAGTCCCAGTGGACGATGGGCACGCGGTAGCCGACGTTCTGGCCGGTGTTCTCCCGCGTGAGCGTGTGCACCGTGTTCGAGCGCAGCGGATGCTCGATCGTCGCGCGCTCGGTGCCGTGGTAGAGCGCCTCGTAGATGCGGGCCGGGTGGAGCGGGAAATGCTCTCCGACGCGGCAGTAGTAGACGGCGATCCCGGTGTCCTGGCAGACGAGGTTCTTCTCGTCCTCGGCCACCTGGACGTTGCGGAGGATCGTCTGGAGCACGCGCTGCCCCGGCACCGACGTCTCGGTGTCGGCGGCCTCGGCGAGCGCGTCGCGGAGGTCCTGCGGGATGTCCTTCAGCGCCCAGACGTAGAGGTACGCCGCGGCGTCCTCGACGACCTTCTGGAGATCCGTGGCGACGGCCATCACGCAGCCGCCTTCGCGGCGGCCGCGGCCCCGGCCCGGCGGCCGAAGACGCAGCACTCGAGCAGCGAGTTGCCCATCATCCGGTTGCGGCCGTGTGTGCCGCCAGCGATCTCGCCGCAGGCGAACAGGCCCTCGACCGTCGTTTCGGCGTGCTCGTCGATCACGAGGCCTCCGTTCTGGTAGTGGAGGATTGGATAGGTGAGGATCGGCTCCTTCAGCGGGTCGACCCCGGCGGCGCGATAGCGGCGGAGCATGTACGGAAGGGAGACCTCCGCGTCCGCCTCGGGGATCCGCGTCGTGTCGAGCCAGACGGCAGGCCTGCCGTCGGGAGTCTTCACGCCCTTCCCCTTCTCGACCTCTTCCACGATCGCCTGGGAGACCACGTCGCGCGGCCCCAGCGAGTCGGTGAACTCCTCGCGGTCGGCGTTGACGAGCACCGCACCGTAGGCGCGCGTGGTCTCGGGGATGGAGTAGCCCTTGAGGTTGTCCGGCCACAGGCCGCCGTTCGGGTGGTACTGGAGCGCGTCGAGGTCGCGCGCCTCGGCGCCGAGGCCGAGCGCGATCTGCGTCGTCTCGCCCGTGGCGCCGGGATGGTTCGTCGTCAGCTCGCCGCGCTCCTCGGCTTCCTTGAAGCAGCGGCCGCCCGCGGAGAGGACGACCGCGCCGGCCTCGACCACGTGGTCGCCGCAGCGCGCGCGCCAGCCGGAGCCGGTGCGCTCGAGCTCGGTGAGCGGCGACTTGGGGAGGACGAGCGCGCTCGAGGACTCGACGGCCTCGCGCAGGGCGCTCGTGATCGCGAGCCCGGTCTGGTCGCCCACCTGGAGCAGCCGCTTGCGGGTCGCGCCGCCGCAGCGCGCGAGGCGGTAGCCGCCGTTCGTGCGCGTGAACTCGACGCCCGCCTCCTCGAGCCAGTGGATCGTCCCTGGCGCCTCCGAGGTGAGGACGCGCGACGAGCTTCATGTCGGCGGTCTCGTGCGAGCTCTTCCAGACGTCCTCCGCATGGATGTCCGGCGAGTCGTCCTCGCCGACGGCCGCCTGGATGCCGCCCTGCGCCTTGGCGGAGTTCGAGGACTGCACCGAGCCCTTCGTGGCGAGCGCGACGCGCGCTCCTGCCTGCTCGGCGGAGACGGTCGCCGCGAGGCCGGAGGCCCCGCTTCCGACCACGAGCACGTCGACAGTGATGGCTTCGGCCACGACGGTCTGACTATACCACCGTGTTCCTAATCCCACACATTTGAGTAGCTTATGTCGCTACGCGGCCAACGCGACCGCGTTCTGGCTCTCCTGCGGGGCGCTCGGGGTCGTCTCGGCGCTCCTCGTGCTCGGGGTCGCGCCGCGGCGCGCGCCGCCTAGCCGACGCTGGCGCGGGCCTCCTCGAGGCTGCCGTCGCGCTCGGTGTTGCGCACGCCCGGCACGAACAGGAAGGCAAAGGTGACGGCGGCTGCTGCGAAGCCGGCGACGACGAGCGTCGTCTGCGCGCCGAGGCCGGCCGACACCGGCCCTGTGAGCGCGAACGAGATGGGCACGAGGCTCGTCGAGACGAACCAGTCGAGGCTCGTCACGCGCCCGAGCAGCTCGCCGGGAACCAGCGTCTGCACCAGCGTCCCCCAGATCACCATGCCCGAGGTGAAGAGCGCGCCCTCGACGAGGCTGATCGCCTGCATCTGCCACACCTCGGTCGCGAGGCCGAAGCCCACGAGTGCAAGCGAGCCGAAGCCCCATGCGCAGTACATGAACGTGATGTGCCGCCGCGGGAAGCCGCGCTGCCCGAGGAAGAACGCAGCGAGGAGGGCGCCGACGCCGCCACACGCGAGGACGAGCCCGAAATCGCCGGCGTCCCCGCCGAGCTCGTTCCGCACGAGATACGGCACCAGAACGTCCACTGGGCCCCAGTAGGCGAGGAGGAACACCGCGGCCGCGAGCAGCGTCGCCCAGAGCCACGCGTGCGCCCGGACGAAGACGAAGCCTTCGCGAAGGTCGCGCAGCATCGAAGTCCGCTGCTCACCTGCCTCGCGCGGCGCCGGCCGGTGGCGGATGAAGAAGATCGCCAGGGCCGAGACCAGGAACGTGCCGGCGTCGAGCATGAACGCCTGACCGGCGCCGATGGTCGCGACCATCCAGCCGCCCAGCGCAGGGCCAACGAGCAGGAAGGCGAAGGGGCGGATGAACTGGTCGAGCGAGTTGGCCTGGAGCAGGAGATGCCGCGGAACGATCTCCGGGACGATCGACATGAACGCCGGGCCGAAGAACGCCTCACCCGTGCCGAAGACGGCCGCGAGGACGATCAGGTGCCACAGCTCGACCACCTCGGTGAGCACGAGGACCCCGATCGTCCCAACCGCGACCGCCCGCACGATGTCCGCGGCGATCATGATCCGGCGCCGCTCGAAGCGGTCCGAGATGACGCCCCCGATCAACACGAAGATGCCGATCGGTAGCGTCCACGCCAGTCCGACCAGCGAAAGCGCCGTCGGCGAATTCGAGAGCTCGTAGACCTGCCACGCGATCGCGACGATGTAGACACCGTCGCCGGCGAGCGAGACGGTCGCGCCGGCCCAGAGCAGGGCGAAGTCCCTGATCCCGAGCGGGCGCAGGATGCCGATGCGGCTCTTGCTCGCGCGATTCTCGCGCTCGGGAGTCGGCCGGATCTCCATCGATGCTCAGTAGCTCGTCTTCCTCATCGATCGCGCAAAGCGCCGTCGGGCCTTGCGCTGCTCCGCCATGGCCCGGGCGTCCGTCTTCAGCTCGAGGTGCTTCAGCTCGCCGAGGAGCTTGCGATAGCTCTCGAAGCGCTCCTCGGGCAACGAGCCGTCTGCGAGCGCCGCGAGGACGGCGCAGCCCGGCTCGCTCACGTGCGCGCAGTCGGCGAACCGGCACGTCGCCGCCAGCTCGGCCACATCGGAGAACGTCTCCTCGACACCGCCTCCCGCGTCCCAGAGGGCGAACTCGCGCATTCCGGGGGTATCCAGAACGAGCCCGCCGTTGCCGAGCGGGACGAGCTCACGGTGCGTGGTCGTGTGACGCCCTCGTCCGTCGTCGCGCAGGCCCTGCGTGTCCTGGCGGTCCCAGCCCAGCAATCGGTTGAGGAGAGTCGACTTGCCGACCCCGGAGGATCCGAGGAGCGCCGCCGTCCGGTTTCCGGAGAAGTAGGGCTCGAGCTCCTCGACGCCGGCCCCTTCGAGGCAGCTGACGACGTGGACCGGCACGCCGTAGGCGACCGCGCCGACCTCGGCAACCGCGGCATCGAGGTCCTCGGCGAGGTCGCTCTTGTTGAGCACGATCACGGGCTGCGCGCCGCTCTCCCAGCCGGCGGCGAGATACCGCTCGATGCGGCGGACGTTGAGGTCGTCGCCGAACGCGCTCACGAGGAACACCACGTCGACGTTGGCCGCCACGACCTGCTCGACGCTCTCGTCGCCGGCGGCCTTGCGCAGGAAGACCGTGTCGCGCTCGAGGACGGCGTGGATGGTCGCGGCATCGGCGTTCGGACCGTCGGAGACCGCAACCCAGTCGCCGACGGCGGGGAGGTCGGCGGCGCTCGCGGCGTCATGGCGAAGCCGGCCCGCGACCTCGGCGGGCCGCTCGCCGGCGGCGGCGTAGACGACGTAGGCGCCGCGGTGCTGCGCGGCGACGCGCGCCGGCGCGAGCGCGTCGGCGGCGTACAGCTCGAACTCTCGTTCACGGCCCGGGCTCCACCCGAGCGCGTTCAAATCATGCGACAACCTGAGACTCCTTTTTCATGGCAGGGGCTCTGGACACGCGGTGCTCCGCGGTCTCGAGCGGGCTTTTCGGAGGCTCGGCTGCTAGAAGAAGCCGTCGGGACCGCGGAGGCACGACACTGGGGCAACATCCATTGTCAGCCTCCTTTCCTCGCAGACCCGAACAGGAGAAGCCTAGCCGACGCGGCGGAGCCTGTCAGGCCCCGAGGCCGCCGAACACGGCAAACGGGTTGTGCGGCATGACCTCCCAGACCATGCCGCCGCCGGGCTCGACCTCGACCTTCGCACCCTGCGGGGACTCGGCGCGAAGCCGCTCTGCAAGCGCCTCGGCGTCGTCCCGGTTCGCGGCGCCGACGAGGAGGAACGTCGACCGCTTCACGACCGGAAGACCCTCTGCCTGGAGCTGCTCGGCCAGGGCGTCGGTCGCGTCGCGATTGGGCAGGGAGACGCGCACCTCCCACTCGGCATGGCCGCTGGCGAAGGATTCCGAGGCCTCGCGCTGCTGCTGGCGCTCGTGCTCGGCCTGCATCTCGTCGGCCGTCCCGGGCAGCGGAACGGACGGGTCCTTCCAGTCCTGCTCCACCGGGTGCCAGCGCTCGAGCGACACCTTGGCCGGGCGGCTCTCGGAGGACAGGTGGGCGCGCACGAAGCCGTCCGCGTCGCGCGCCTGCTGCTCGTCGTCCGCGTAGAGGTAGACCCGCGGGCCGTCGCGGCTGACGACCAGGCGGCCGCCGAGGCGCTCGCGCTCCTCGGCCTCCAGCCGGCGGGCCGAGAGCCATTCCACGAGCTGCGTGCCGTCGCCCTCGTCGTCGAAGTCCACGGTGATGCGCCAGTCGTCCGCCACGGCGGCATTGTGCCCGAGAGACAGCACGTTATGCTTGCTTGTCGCAGGTCGCACGAAGTCATGCGACGCGCGTGGTCATGCGTCTCTCCGGCGAGCGGCTCATCCCGGACGGCTGGCTGGCCCGTCTGGATTCGCGGGCCGTCGTGTGGACGCTCGCCGCGATACTGGCCGCCGCTGCGGCGTTGCCCGCCGTCTGGTGGCAGCAGCTGCACGAGGACGAGGTCGTCGTGCTCAGGATCGCTCCGCAAGGTCTCGGGGAGATCCTCGACGAGGTGTTCGTGGACCGGGGCGGCGCGCCGCTGCACTTCTTCGTCGAGCATGTCCTTCTCGCCTGGCCGGGGGGCGTGGAGGGGCTGAGGCTTCCGTCGTTCGTCTTCTTCCTCCTCGCGCTCCCGGCGGCGGGGCTCGTGGCCGAGCGGCTCGTCGACCGCACCGCGGCGCTCGTGCTCGTCCCGACGCTCGCGATCGCCCCGCTGGCGGTGGAGCTTGCGACGTTCGGCCGCATGTACAGCCTCTTCCTGGCCGCAACACTCTGGGCGACCTATCTCGCGCTCGTGGCCGCAGATCGAGCCCAGCCGCTTCTCTGGGCCGCCGCGGGGGTCGCCCTCGGCCTCCTCGTCTACGTCCATCCGATCGCGCCGTTGTACATCGGCATCGCGCTCGTCTCGGCGCTCATCCACGGTTGGCGCGGCTTCCGGACGACGCTCCGCACCGCCTGGCCGGTCGTGGTCACGGTGGTGATCGTTGGCCTGCCCTACCACCTGATGTCGCTCTCGACCCTCAAGACGCGGTACGACGTCCACCCCCTGCGCGATCGGCTTCAGACGGATAGCGGCGACCCTGTCCTCGACCTGGCGCTGCAGAGGATCCTTCCCGGAGGCCGCCCCGGGCAGATCGCGTTCGCCCTCCTCGGCCTTGCGGGGCTCGTCTTCCTGGCACGAACGCGTCCCCGCTCAGCCGTGGTGCTCGCGCTCTGGATCGTCGTGCCGTCGGCCTTCTTCGCCCTGCTACCGGCGGAGGGCACGGCGTTCTTCGCCCGCTACGTGCTGGCCGCGCTCCCCTACCTCCTGCTTGCGGTCGTGGTGGGAGCGCTCTCGCTCGCTCGCGGTCGCCTGGGGACGGCCGGGGCGATCGCGGCCGTGCTCGCGGTTCTCTCGCTCCTGGTGACGGCGGCTCACCGCGACGTGGAGCGGCTGCGCGACCTGGCGGCATCCGACCTCCGAGGACTGATCGCCGGCGTCGAGCGGGTCCGCCACGACGGCGTGCTCTTCTCGTCCCTCGAATCACCGCATCTCGATTCCTCCGTCGCTCTGGAGATCGAGGGCCTCCCACACGTCGAAAGCGACTGCCGCGAGCTGGCGCAATATCTGGCCGAGCCGGCGACGCGCCGAAGAGGCATCTGGGTCCTGAACGGCGCGGGCGGCGAGCTCGCGCGCGGGCTGAGGCGCCTGGGCGCCCGGGACGACCTGAACGTCGAGCGAATCGGGTCGAACCTCGCCCTGGTGACGTCGCGGGAGGCGTTGACGCCGGCTGAGCTCGTCACCCTCGGGCTCGATCTACGACGCGTCTGGTTCGCCGATGGCGGGACCTCCCTCGCAGACCGCGTGGCACACAACGAGGCCCGCGCGCTGGCCGGCGAGTGCCCGGCCGGCGAGTAGGCCGCCTACCAGACGCTCTGGAGGAGGCGGGCGATCTCGTCCGGCGACGCGGCGCGCGGGTTCGCCTTCGCACCGGCGCGCTCGGCCGCGGCCGCCGCGACCACGGGCAGCTCGGGCTCGGGCACGCCCAGGTCGCGCAGCCGCTCGAAGCCGGCGAGGCGCGCCAGGTCGGCGACCGCAGCCGGCACGTCGCCTTCGGCACCCATCGCCTCGCCGAAGCGGGCGATCTCCTCTCCGGCGGCGGGCTC
Organism: uncultured Actinomycetes bacterium; assembly: GCA_963748205.1. Lineage (GTDB taxonomy): Bacteria > Actinomycetota > Thermoleophilia > Gaiellales > Gaiellaceae > JAIBJN01. The sequence goes on along the minus strand of CAVVIB010000019.1, from coordinate 83,061 downwards.
GTTGAACCGGAGAGCCGGCGGAAGCACGACGGCGTTGAGCGCCCCGTGCGAGATGCCGTAGCGCCCGCCGAGGGCCTGCGCCATCGCGTGGCCGAGGCCGAGCCCGGCGCTTCCGAGCGCGGCGCCGGCGTGCATGGCTCCCTCGAGCAGCTCCCGCCGCGCTTCGCGGTCGTCGCCGTCGGCCAGCACACGCGGCAGCGCGGAGGCGATCAGGCGTGCGCCCGCCAGGGCGTTCTCGTCAGCCTCGGGGTTCCTACCTTTCACGTACAGGGCCTCAGCGGTGTGGGCGAGCGCGTTCATGGCGGTGCCGCCGGTCTCGTACTCGGGCAGGCCGTAGGTCAGCTCGGGCTCGTAGACGATCCCCTCGATGCGCGCGCCGGTGCCGCTGACCTTGACGCCGCGCTCGAGGTCGCGCATGCCGAAGCCTCTAGCCCACTCGGCGCCCGCGTACGTGGTGGGGATGGAGACGACCGGGAGCCCGGTGGCGGCGCTCACGGCTTTCGTCGTGTCGATCGCGCTCCCGCCGCCGAGGGCGACGAGCCCGTCCACGTTCTCGGCGGCTGCGACGGCCTCGTCGACGGTCTCGCGCGGGACGTGCTGCCTGACGCCCGAGAACCGCGCGGCCACCGGCAGCTCGAGCGAGTCCCAGCGGCGGCTCGTGACGAGGAGCGGCTTCTCGCTTCCGACCTCCCGAAGGACCTCGGGGAGCGCATCCAGTCCCCAGCGGACGATCACGTGGACTGCTCCACGGCGAACTCGAGGAAGGCGGCAGCGGCCCGGCTCGGGCGGCGACCCTTGGCACGCACGACCCAGATCTGGCGCGTGGGCTCGATGCCGGCTACGCGGGCGGCCGCCAGGGTCCCGGCGGCAAGCTCGCCCTCGATCGCGGTGCGAGAGATGAACGCGACGCCGTAACCGGCCGCTACCGCGCTCTTCACGGACTCCTGGAGACCCAGCTCGAGCTTCGACTCGAGCTCGCGGACGCGCAGTCCCGGCGCGGCGCAGCTCCTCGTCCACCACCTGCCGAACCCCTGCGCCCTCCTGCATGACGACGAGCGTCTCGTCCCGCAGGTCGGGCACGGAGATCTCGCCCCCCGCGGCCGGGTGGCTCGGCGGCACGGCGAGCACGATCTCGTCCCGCGCCAGCGGCTCGAAGAGGAGCGAGCGGTGACGGCGCACGGCGCCGACGATTCCCGAGCTCGAGCTCGCGGTCGGCCACGCGTTCGATCACCGCGTACGTGTCGGAGATGGAGAGCGCAATCGCCAGGTCCTCGTGCCGGCGCTGGAACTCGCAGAGGAGTAGCGGCACCAGGTGCGCGCCCGGTCCGGTCGAGGCGCCCAGAGTCAGCGTTCCCGCGAGCACTCCCTCGTCGGCGGACGCCACGTCCTCGAGCAGCTGCTCCTCGGCTTGAAGCATTCGCTGCGCGTTCCGGTACAGCCGCCGCCCGGCCTCGGTCGGCTCGACGCGCCGTCCGGAGCGGTCGAGCAGCTGCTGCCCGAGGCGCTCCTCGAGCGCCCGAACCTGAAGGCTGACGGCAGGCTGCGTCACACCCATGTGCTCGGCGGCCTGGGAGAAGCTCTTGCGATCGACGACGGCGCAGAACGCGGCAAGCTGGCGCGTGTCCATATAAGGACAGCTTATAGCTCGTTGCGTGCGGCGACGGTCCTGGTCAGGCGGCGCGCCGGCGGGTCGGGCGGGCGCCGCCCAGCACGTCGACGAGCGCGTAGCAACCGATCAGGGCCCAGAGAAACGTGGCTGCGTCCCCGCCGATCCAGCCCGCGGCGAAGACTGCGCCGAGGATCGGCCAGAAGCCTGGACGGTTGCGCAAGAGGTGCGCCTGCACGGATGGACCTTCGGCATGACCGAGCCGCCCCTAGACCCCCGGTCCATACACTCACGGCCGATGCGAGTCTGGATCGACATGACCGCGCCCGCCCACGTGCTGGTGTTCCGGCCGCTGATCGGGCTGCTCAGGGACCGCGGCGACGAGGTCGAGGTCACCGCGCGCGACTACGCGCAGACGGTCGACCTCCTGAAGCTCCACGGGCTCGAGGCCGAGCTGCTCGGCCGCCACGGCGGCCGCTCGCGCGTCGCGAAGCTCGGCACGATGGTCACGCGCCTGCGTGCCCTGAGGGCCTGGGCCAAGGGCCGCAATTTCGACGTCGCGCTCGCCCATGGGTCGCACCACCTGACGCTCGCGGCCCGCTCGCTCGGCATCCCGAGCGGGAACACGTTCGACTACGAGTTCGCCCGGGTGCAGCACCAGCTCGGGTGCCGGGCCGCCACGCGCGTCCTCGTCCCCGAGGCGATCCCGCCCGAACGGCTCGAGCGCTACGGCGTCCGCCCGCCGAAGCTGCGGCAGTACCCGGGCCTGAAGGAGGAGTACTACCTCTCGGACTTCGAGCCGGATCCCGGCGTGCTCGCGCCGCTCGGCCTCGACCCCGAAGAACGTGCTCGTCCTCGTGCGCACGCCGCCGGATATCGCCCTCTACCACCGGCAGTCGAACCCACTCTTCCCGCGGCTCCTCGACCGCCTCGGCCGCGAGGAGGGCGTCCAGACCGTGGTCATCCCGCGGACAGACGAGCAGCGCAGGGACATTCGCGCGCTCGGCCTCCGCTCCGTGGTCGTGCCCGACGGCGCCGTCGACGCGCAGAGCCTGATCGCGTTCTCGGACCTCGTCGTCTCCGCCGGCGGAACGATGAACCGCGAGGCTGTGGCGCTCGGCGTGCCGGTCTACACCACGTTCGGCGGACGCCTCGGCGGCGTCGACGAGTGGCTCATCCGCGAGGGCCGGCTCCGTCCGCTCGAGGACCCGGACCGGATCGGACTGGGCAAGCGCAGCGGCGAGGCCGAGCGGACGCGGCGAGACCCGAGGCTCTACCTCGACCTGCTCCTGCCCGTCCCGTAGCGATCAGGAAGACGTCGCTCGGGGGCGAGGCGGCCGCAGTGGGGGCTTCCGCCTGGGCCGCGGTCGTATCCAGCCGGTGCGGGTTGTGGAGCAGCTCGGCCAGCCGCGCCACGACCTCGACGTACTCGCCGGCCTCGACGAGGCGCTCGAGCTCCGCGAGCTCGTCCTCGAGCCAGAGCGGGTCGACCGGGACGCTGGTCGCACGGAGGATCTTCGGGTGGGAGGTCGTTTCCGACGCCTCTTCCTCCCCCCAGAGGTCCTCGTGAAGCTTCTCCCCCGGCCGGACGCCGATGAACTCGATCGGGATGTCCCGCTCGGGCTCCTTGCCCGAGAGCCGGATCATGTTGTGCGCGAGGTCGATGATCTTCACCGGCTCGCCCATGTCGAGCACGAAGATGTCGCCGCTCTCGCCGATCGCGCCCGCCTGGACGATCAGCTGCACCGCCTCGGGGATCGTCATGAAGAAGCGCTCCATGTCCGGATGCGTGACGGTGACCGGACCGCCGCGCGCGATCTGGCGGCGGAAGAGCGGGATGACGCTGCCCGAGGAGCCGAGGACGTTGCCGAAGCGGACGGAGATGAACTTCGTCCCGTTGCCCTCCGTCGCCGCAGCGGCCTCGACGATCCACTCGCAGAGCGCCTTCGTCTGACCGAGCACGTTCTTGGGCCGGACGGCCTTGTCGGTCGAGACCATGACGAAGCGCTTGACGCCGTACTCCCCCGCGAGCTCGGCGAGGTGCCGGGTGCCGAAGACGTTGTTCCGCACGGACTCGAGCGGGTTCGCCTCCATGAGCGGGACGTGCTTGTACGCGGCCGCGTGGAAGACGACGGAGGGCTGATGGCGCTCGAAGAGCCGGCGGACTTTGCCCGGATCCTTGACGTCGGCGAGCGCCGGCACGGTCGCGGTGTAGTTGCGCTCCCGCTGGAGCTCGCGCTCGATAGCGACGAGCGCGTTCTCGGAGTTGTCGACGAGGATGATCTGCCCGGCCCCGAGCGCCGCCACCTGACGGCAGAGCTCCGAGCCGATCGAGCCGCCTGCGCCTGTGACGAGCACGGTCGCGCCGGTGACGTACGACGCGATCGAGGGCATGTCGAGGTCGACGGCCTCGCGGCCGAGGACGTCCTCCACCTGCACCTCGCGGATCTGGCCCGAGAGGCTGATGTCGCCGGCGATCAGCTCGTGGACGCCCGGCACGGTCTTCACCGGGACGCTCGCCTCGCGGCACGCGTTCACGATGCGCTGCCGCACCTCGCCGGCGCCGGATGGGATGGCGATGATGACCTCGTCCGGCCGGTTGTCGGTGAGAAGCCGCGGGAGATCCAGCGTCGTGCCGAGCACGCGCACGCCGTGCAGGCGCATGTTCTTCTTGCTCTCCTGGTCGTCGACCAGCCCGATCGGCCTGTAGCCGAGCTGCGGGTTCTTCAGCATCTCGCGGATGACCATCTGCCCGGCGTCGCCGGCTCCGACGATCAGCGCGGCCTTGCGACGGGTGACCATCCCGCGCTTCGTCCGCTCGACCAGCGTTCGCGCGAGGACGCGCGCGCCGACGACGAACCCGAGCGTGAACATCCAGTCGATGGCGATGATCCCGCGCGGCAGGTTCCAGCCGGGGACCGGGTCCCAGAGGTAGATGAAGCCGACGGCCACGGCCGACGCGACCGTGACGGCGAGGACCGCCCGCCACATGTCCCTGATGGAGACGTACCGCCACCAGTGGTGGTACAGGCCGAACAGAACGAAGACGACGAGCTGGATCCCGACGACCGCGACGAAGACGTCGCCCCCGAGAAACTCGTCGTAGCGCGCCGGAACGCCCTTGTCGAAGCGAACCTGGAACGCCAGGTACCACGCGAGGGTGACGAGCACCGCGTCGACCGCGACCCGCCACAGACGGCTGAGGCTCACGAGCCTCACGCGTTCGCCCCCACGCCGACCGCCGAGCGAATCGTCGCCACGACCTGCTCCTGCTGCGCCTCCGTGATCCCTGCCCAGAGCGGGAGCGCGATCGTCTCGCGCGCGGCGCGCTCGGTCTCCGGCAGGCTCCCCGGGCCGCCGCCGATGTCCGCGTAGACCGGCTGGAGATGGAGCGGCGTCGTGTAGTACGTCGCGCAGCCGATGCCCGCGTCGCGGAGCGCGGACGCGATCCGGTCGCGCTCGGGCGAGCGCACGACGTACATGTGGTACACGTGGCCCGGCTCGTCCTCGGGCAGCTCCACGAGGTCGCCGAGCCCGAGCTCGGCGTAGCGGGCGACCGCTTCGCGCCGCTCGGCGTTCCAACGGTCGACATGGCCGAGGAAGAGGCGCAGCGCAGCCGCCTGGATCTCGTCGAGGCGCGAGTTGTAGCCGATCGCCTCGAAGCGCTCCTTGTCCCGCGAGCCGTGGAAGCGGAGGACGCGCACGCGGTCGGCGACCTCCGCATCGCGCGAGGCGACGAGGCCGCCGTCTCCGAGGCCGAAGAGGTTCTTGGTCGGGAAGAAGCTGAAGGTCGCGGCGACCCCGACGGAGCCGGCGCGCGCGCCATCGAGCTCGGCGCCGAAGGCCTGCGCGGCGTCTTCGACGACCGGGATGCCGTCGGGCAGCTCTCCGAGCGCCGCCGGGCGTCCGAAGAGGTGCACGGCGAGGATCGCCTTCGTACGCTCCGTGACCCGGTCGGCGACGTCGGCTGGGTCGAGGTTCAGGGTTGTCGCGTCGATGTCGGAGAAAACGGGTGTCGCGCCCCTGCGGGATACGGCCTCGGCGGTGGCGAAGAAGGTGAACGAGGGGCAGATCACCTCGTCCCCGGGGCCGACCCCGAGCGCGTCGAGGACGAGCACGAGCGCGTCGGTGCCGTTGGCCACGCCGACGGCGTCCTGGACGCCGAGGTACGCGGCGACCTCCTGCTCGAAGGCGCGGACCTCCGGGCCGAGGATGAACCGGCCGGAGTCGACGACCGCCCCGAGGCGGTCCTTCAACTCTTCGATGAGCGGCGCGTACTGCGCCTTGACGTCGACGTGCGGAATGGTCATGAGGCCACGGGGGAAGGGATCCTCACTGGCGGGCCAGTCTACCGGCCGACTCCCTCGGCAGACCGCTCCAACTCACGCTTCCGGGCCCTCTTCCGGTAGGCGCGGAAGGCGATCGCGGCCACGCCGGCGACGACGAGGGCGATGATCGCGTAGTCGGCGTAGCGGAAGCTGTCGTGGAACTCCTCCCACTGGCTACCGAGCGCGAGGCCGATCCCGGCGAGGCCGAAGCACCAGGGGATCGTGCCGAGGAAGGTGAGGACGGTGTAGCGGACGACCGGCATCTCGGCCACACCGGCCGGAATCGAGATGAACGACCGGACCACGGGGAGCATGCGCGAGATGAAGACCGCGGCGTCCCCGTAGCGCACGAACCACGCATCCGCCTTGTCGAGCTTGGCGGGCGTGATGTGCAGCCAGCGGCCGTGGCGCTCGAGGTACGGCCTCCCGCCGTAGAGCCCGATCGCCCATCCGGCGATCGACCCGAGCGTGTAGCCGATCGTCCCCGCCATCGCCATCGCCACGTACGCCCAGCCCGTGGATTCGATCTCCGCACCGAAGAGCGTGACGCTCGAGCCGGGGAAGGCTCCCGCCGCGACCGCGCCGGCATAGACCATGACGAGCTCGCTCGCCGCCGGGAAGACGGCGTCGATGAACATGAGGAGGAAGACGGCGTAGAGGCCGTAGTCCCCGATGACGCTGGTGACGGCCTCGGTGATCTCGTGCACCAGCCGAGTCTAGCCAGCGCCCCACCGGGGCCTCCCCGTTCCCCCTAGCCGCGGACGACGCGAATGGTGTCGGTGAGCGTGAGGGTTCCGAAGGTGTTCGTCGCCCGGATGCGGATGACGTAGGTGCCGCCCGGAACAAGAACGCCGGCCGTCCGCCGGCCGTCCCAGCTCCACACGTGCTTGCCGCGGCCGCGGGCGCCCTGGTAGAGGACCTTGCGCACCGAGCCCGAGCGGGTGAGCACGGCGACCCCCACCGTGGCCTGCCGCTTGAGCACGGCCGAGACGAAGACCCGCGTCGTTCGCCGCGGGACGACCGTGAGCCGCTCGCGGGAGAGCCGCAGGTGGCCCAGCGTGCGGTTCACCTTGAAGGCGCGCGTCATCGTGCTCACGCGCCCGCTCTCGTTCTCGGTCGCCTGCACGACCCAGCGCCAGACCCCGTCCGGCATGACGGAGGAGCCGACCACCTTGCGGAACGTCCCGGGCAGCGACCCACGGCGGGCGCGCCACGCCACGGTTCCGTTCGGGCGCAGGAGCTTGAGGTCGAGGACCGACGGGCGGACCACCTTCGCCGACAGGGTCGTCCGCTCGCTGACCGCATCGCCGTTCGGCGTGATCAGCTCGCGCGAGGCCTTGGGGGCGTAGATCCCGTGGTAGAAGAGGAAGAGCCCGCCGGCCACCGGGCGTACGCCGCCCGAGGGCCTGTTCAGCACGCGGCCGTTGAACGAGAGGGTCGACGAGCCGCCGCCGTCCAGGCTCATCGCGCTGACGGCGCCGAGGCGGGCCATCTGCTGCGCCAGCTCCCAGTTGGTCAGGCCGCGGGAAACCGAGCTTCTTCCGTCGGCGACCACGAACATGATGCGCCCATCAGCGAGCTGGCCGACGGCGGTGCGGGGATGGAGGCCGTTGAGGTGCGAGAGGGTGAACCCCTCGCCCGCCCGCCACACGGGGTTGCCGTTGCGCACGAGGACCGGGCCGCCTCCGACCCCGTCAGCCGCGTCGTTGGGGAACCCGGGGATGCGGAGCTGCACGCGTGATCTGGGTTCCGACGGGCGCCTCGGTGAGGAGCCGGCCTCGCCAGAACCCGCGCGTCTGAATGACCGCGCCGCGCGCCGGGATGAGCGTTCCGCCGTGGCGGCGGACAGCGGTGACCCGCCCGGTCAGCGTCCCGTTGAGGACGGCCGGCGGGAACCCGCCGAGCACCACCTCGACCGACCCGGGGACTCTCGGCGTTCTGCCGCCGAGCGTGCGCGTGTAGAGCGCCACTCCCGGCGACTCGAGGAGCGGCCTGTTCACGGTCTTCAGCGGATGCGCGGGGTACGAGCCCGGCTTCCAGGAGCCGAGCATGCGCCAGCGGTCGACGAGCAGCCGGCCGTCGAACGCGATCCCGAGGGCCGAGCGTTCGAAGATCGGCGGCGTGAAAAGCACGCCGTCGCGAAGGAACATCCCGCTCGGGCGGCCGGACGCCGTGCTGAAGAAGTCACCGTTCACGCCGACCGTCGTCGCCTGGCGGGCGACCGCGGCCTGCATCGACGGGATCGTCTGCTTGCCGAGGACGGTCCCGGCCGAGATCATCGGCCGGAGCTGATAGAGGCCGCCGTGCCGAGGCGTGCGCACGATGTGAAGGGTGACCACCCGGCCGCCGACGATCGCGTTCTGGCGCTCGTAATTGACGTTCGGAAGCAAGGGGGTAGCAGACCCCGCGATCGACGGGGACGCCAGCAGCGCCGCAAGCGCGACAGGGAGAAGACCCCTCTTCAACACCCCACACGCACCAAATCACACTTGCCAGACGATGACAAGCGGCGGACCGGGACCGGTCCCGGCGGCTCGGCTAGTTCCAGACCTTGACTTCGCGGTAGAGCGTGTCGCGCTGGACGGGGACCTTCCCGGTGGCCCGGATCGCCCGCACGAAGTCGTCCGTGCTCGCCCGGTGCGTCGTCCCGGCGGCCGAGACGACGTTCTCCTCGATCATCACGGAGCCCATGTCGTCGGCACCGAAGCCGAGGGCGACCTGGCCGACCTTCATGCCCTGCGTCACCCAGCTCGACTGGATGTGGTCGACGTTGTCGAGGTAGATGCGGCTGACCGCCTGCGTCAGCAGGTAGTCGAACGAGGTCGGGAAGTGGCTCACCTTGTCGGCCAGGCGCGTGCCGTCGGGCTGGAACGTCCAGGAGATGAAGGCGCGGAAGCCGCGCGTCTCGTCCTGGAGCTCCCGGATCCGGCGCATGTGCTCGACGCGCTCCTCGAGCGTCTCGACGTGGCCGTACATCATCGTCGCCGTGGAGGAGACGCCGAGGCGGTGAGCCTCGCGCATGACGCCGAGCCAGTCCGCCGACTTGGTCTTCTTCGGCGCGATGATGTCGCGGACGCGGTCGACGAGGATTTCCGCGCCTCCGCCCGGGACCGAGTCGAGCCCGGCGTCGCGCAGCCGCGTCAGGGTCTCGGGGATGGTGAGCTTCGACCGGCGCGCGATGTGTTGGATCTCGGGCGGCGACAGCACGTGCAGGTGGATGCGGTAGCGCTCCTTGATCGACCGGAAGAGGTCTTCGTAGAACTCGATGCCGAGATCGGGGTGGTGGCCGCCCTGCATGAGGAGCGCCGTGCCGCCGATCGCCAACGTCTCCTCGATCTTCTTGAAGATGACGGGCTTCGGCAGGAGGTAGCCCTCGCGGCGGTCGCCCGGACGGCGGTAGAAGGCGCAGAAGTCGCAGTCCGTATGGCAGATGTTCGTGTAGTTGATGTTCCGGTCGATGATGAACGTCACGCGCCGCGGGTCGACCTTGCGGTTGCGCAGCTCGTCGGCCGCACGACCGACGCCGACGAGGTCGCGGCTGCGGAGGAGGACGAGCGCGTCCTCGTCGCCGAGCCGCTCCCCGCCGAGCACGCGGTCGAGAACCTCCGTGACGGCGCCGTTCCCGTTCGCCCGCCCGTTGCCGTTTCCGTTGCCGGTCATGCGGAGACCGTCTCGGGCGCGACGAAGCGCAGCTCGGGGACGCGGTCGAGCTCGCCGACGTCGCGCGCGAGCTCGAAGAACGTGATCAGCCCGGCGCGCTCCCGCGGCCCGAAGCTGTAGCGGAGCTTCTCGAAGTAGCGGGCGAGGAAGCCGGCCGGGTAGCCGTAGCGCTCGCTCGCCTCGAAGGCGAGGCGCTCGGGCTCGGCCCGGGCGTGGCGCACGGAGGAGACGAGCGCCTCCTCGAGCAGCAGCACCCCCGGCGGCGCCGGCTCGGGACAGGCCCAGACGGCGAAGACCATCGGGAGCCCTGTGCGCTCGAGCCAGAGACGGCCGAGATCGTGGTGCGGCGTCGGATCCTCGAACGCGCTGCGGAGCGCGGCGTCGCCGATCAGCAGCTTCGCGTCGGCCTTCTTGCCGAGCGGGACGAGCACCGCCTCCGGGAGCATGATCCTCGTCAGCACGACCGAGGTGGCGCTCTCGGGCGTCACCGCGACGGAGTCGACGTGCTCGAGCGGCACCTTCGAGACGAGCTGGATCGAGTCGACCGCGCCCTCGGAGGAGACGCAGAGCCGGGGGAGGATGCGGAGGCGGTCGGCGTTGCGCGCGTACTCGATCGAGGAGATCGGCGCGATGTCGATCTCGCCGGCGAGCAGCCGCTCGTTCAGCTCGGTCGGGACGCCGGGGACCTCATCGACGTCGACCTCGAGCCGGTGGAAGACCGGCGCCATGTTGACGTAGCTGATGCGGCCGAGTCGGATCATCTGCTGGGCTCCCGGTTGCGCCTGGGGAGGTCAGATAGACGCGAGTAACTTCGGGTCCCGACCCGCCCCCTGCTCGCTTCCAGCCTACCGCCGGGCGCCGCACCGATGCGTGACCGAACGTGACGGATGTGGGTCAAGCCTCCGACCTCCAGAGGAAGAACGTGAGCAGGTTCCCGTCGAGGTCGAGCGCGGCGAACTCGCGGCTGCCGAAGTCGGTGTCGTCAGGACCGCCCGCGGAGACCGGATGGAGGACGTCCTGGGCGGCGAGCTCGGCGAAGAGCTCGTCGACGTCGGAGACGACGATCCGGCAGCTCGCCGTGCCGGCGATGAAGGACTCGGCGCCCGAGCGCACGGGGCGCTCGCCGAGATCGACACCGCGCCAGCTCTCGTCGCCCGCCTCCCACAGGTGCAGCACCGCGTCGCCGCGCGCAAGGACGGCGAAGCCGCCGTCGTGGTGGAGCACGTCGAAGCCGAGGCGGTCGTGGTAGAAGGCCACCGCGGCCTCGGCGTTGCGGACGGGGAGCGCCGGAATGGTCTGGCTCAGCGTCACGTCGGCCCGAGCCCGGCTCTCGTGCTCCGTGGTCATTCCCACCGCCGCAGCTCGTTGTAGAGGGTGTCGCGCTGCACGGGGACGCGGCCCGCCTCCTGGACGAAGCGGACGAGCTCCTCGATCTTCTGCTCGGTCTCCGTCGTCGCCCCGGCGGCGTGGAAGATCTCCTCGCGCACGACCGTGCCCTGGACGTCGTTCGCGCCGAAGTGGAGCGCGACGGCCGCGAGCGGCATGCCCATCATGATCCAGTAGGCCTTCACGTTCGGGACGTTGTCGAGCAGGAGCCGCGAGACCGCGATCATCTTGAGGTCGTCCGAGCCGGCCGTGTGCGTCCAGCCGCGCCGCTCGAAGACGGTGTTCTCCGGGTGGAACGCGAGCGGGATGAAGGCGAGGAAGCCGCCGGTCTCGTCCTGAAGGTCGCGCAGGCGGAGCAGGTGGTCGACGCGCTCCTCGTAGGTCTCCACGTGGCCGTAGAGCATCGTGCAGTGCGTCGGGATCCCGAGCCCGTGCGCGGTGCGGTGCGTGTGGAACCAGAGATCCGGATGCTCCTTGCCGGGAGCGATCAGGCGGCGCACCCGGTCGGCGAAGACCTCGGCGCCGCCGCCGGGAAGCGACCCGAGCCCCGCCGCCTTCAGCTCGACGAGCACCTGCTCGTGCGAGAGGCCCGAAAGCGTCGTCATGTGGTGGATCTCGCTCGCCGTGTAGCACTTCAGGTGCACGTCGGGCATCGCCTCGTGCAGCGAGCGGATCGTGTCCACGTAGAAGTCGAAGCCGACGTGCGGGTTCTCGCCGTTGACCATGTGGATCTCGGTGAACCCGGTCAGCTCGCGCTGGCGCAGCGCGTCCTCGACGAGCTCCTCCGGCGTGGTCGTATACGCGCCGGACTGCTTCTGCGTGACGGCGAAGGCGCAGAACTTGCACTTCACGCGGCACACGTTCGTCTGGTTCAAATAGAGGTTCTGGATGAAGAAGACCTCGTCGGTGCCGCCGCGCACACGGCGCGCGGTGTCGGCGAGCTCGCCGAGCTGGAGGAGGTCGTCGGACTCCATCAGCGTCAGGCCGTCCTCGAGGGAAAGGCGCTCGTTCGCCTCCACCTTCTCGCGGATCTCGTCCAGCGCCCGTTGCTCGGCGACGATCATCCGTCCCGGTCCACGACGAGGTGTGTGAGTGCTTCGAGCGAGGCGCTGTCGGGCTCGCCGTCGAGCGCGGCGCGCGCGCGGGCCGCGAACTCGAGCGCGAAGCCGCGCGAGGCCTCGATCGCGCCGGTCGCCGCCACCCGCTCGAGCGCGCCCTCGACGGGCTCGCCCGCAAGCGCGCGGCGAACCTCGGCGTCCTCGCGCGCGGCGAGGATCAGCGGCAGCGTCGGCGTCCCGTCCCGCAGGTCGACCCCGGGCGCCTTCCCGGTCGTGTCGAACTCTCCGGTGCAGTCGAGGATGTCGTCGGCGATCTGGAAGGCGACGCCGAGCGCGAGGCCGAAGGCGCCGAGCTCCGGGCGGCTTCCGCCGAGGACGCAGGCGGCCTCGAAGAGCTTCCCCGTCTTCAGCGAGCAGCGTCGGATGTAGTCGTCGACGGTCGTGTCCGGCCGGAACGCCTGGCGGCGCTGGAGCGCCTCGCCGCGGGCGAGCGCGAGCGTCGCGTCGGCGAGAACGGCCACGCCGGGCGGCGTCGCCGGTGCTCGACAGCTCGGCGAACGCGCGGGCGAAGAGATAGTCGCCGGCGGCCTTCGCGGCCGGCTCGCCGTGCTCGGCCCAGACGGTCGGGCGGCCGCGCCGTAGGTCGGCCCCGTCGAGCAGGTCGTCGTGGACGAGCGTCGCCATGTGGACGAGCTCGACCGCAGCCCCGCCGGCCACCGCCTGCTCGCCGCCGCGCTCGGCGGTCGGCGTGCAGAGGAAGACGAGAACGGGTCGCAGGCGCTTGCCACCCGCGGAGAGTGTGTCGGCGCCGATCGCGCCGACGAGGCCTGGGTGCGACGAGACCGCGCGCTCGAGGCGCTCCTCGAGCAGCTCGAGGTAGGCGTCGAGCCCGGGAGCGGAGCGGACGGTGGCGAGCGCGCTCACGAGGCCTTCCTCGCGGTGTGGAGCGCGACGATGCCGCCGCCGAGGAGCTTCCAGCCGATGTCGGCGAAGCCGGCGCGGCGCATCGCCTCGCCCAGGTCCTCCGGGACCGGGGAATCGGCGGACGCTCGCCGGGAGGTAGCTGTAGGCGCCGCCGCCCGGCAGGACACGCCCGGCGAACGGCACCAGCCCGTCGAACCAGAGGCGGAAGAAGGGCCGCAACGCGCCACGTGGGCGCGTGATCTCGAGGCACGCCAGCCGCCCGCCCGGCCGCAGCACCCGCGCGAGCTCACCGAGCCCCGCGCCGAGGTCCTCCACGTTGCGAATGCCGAACCCGACCGTGGCGGCGTCGAAGCGTTCGTCCTCGAACGGCAACGCGAGCATGTCGCCGCGGACCCACTCGATCGTCGACGACTTCCGCCGCGCCCGCTCGAGCATCCGCTCGGAGAAGTCCAGGCCGGTCACGTCGCCGCCCGCCTCCTCTGCGGCCACCGCCAGGTCGCCGGTCCCGCAGCAGGCGTCGAGCACCCGGTCGCCGGGCCGGACGACGCGCGAAACCGCCAGGCGGCGCCAGCGGCGGTCGAGGCCCCCGGTCATGAGGCGGTTCATCGGGTCGTAGACCGGAGAGATCCGGTCGAACATCGCCTCGACGGCGGCGGGGGCGAGCACGCCGGAGCTCATTGGCCCCACCGGCTCACGAGCGTCTGGTCGATTCCCAGTTGATCGAGACATCGCGCTACGACGAAGTTGACCAGATCGTCGATGGTCTGGGGGCCATGGTAGAAGCCCGGCGCCGCGAAGACGACCGTCGCGCCCGCGCGCCGGAGGCGCAGCAGGTTCTCCAGATGGATGGTCGAGAGCGGCGTCTCGCGCGGAACGAGCACGAGCTTGCGCTCCTCCTTGAGCGCCACCGAGGCCGCTCGGTGGACGAGGTTCGCCATCGCCCCCGCGGCGATGCTGGCCGCCGTGGACATGGAGCACGGGCACACGACGTAGCCGTCGACCCGCGCCGAGCCGCTGGCATACGGCGTCGTGTAGTCGCGCAGGCCGACGACCGTGACCCCATCGAGCCCGTCCGTCAGCCGCGCCGTCACCTCGTCGCGAGACAGAGAGATGTCACCGTAGAGCTCGGTCGCGCACACCTGGACGCCGGCCTCCGAGATGCAGACGCCGACCTCGGCGCCGGACGCGGCGAGCGCCTGGAGGAGCCGTCGGGCATAGGGAGCGCCCGACGCGCCCGTGATCCCGACGAAGATGTTCACGGGGGCGGGCCCGGGCGGGGCTACTCGCCCTCGCCCCCGCCCTCGCCGCCCGTCGACTCGGAGAGGAACGTGCCGAGTAGCAGGAGGTTCTCTTCGCCGAGGTCCGCGTACGCCGGCATGACGGTGTTCCCGAACTCGGCCGGGTTGGCCACGTAGGCGGCGAACTCCTCGGGCGAGCGGCCGTCCGCCCCGACCTCGGACAGATCGGGCGCGCCGAGGTTCGACGAGCCGGAGCCGAGGTACGTGTGGCAGCTCATGCACCCCGACTGGGCGAACAGCGTCGCGCCCTCGACGCCCTCCTCGGAGAGGCCTTGCTCCTGCTGCCAGGCCTCGACCTCCTCGACGGCCTCGCCGGCGAGCGACTCCTCCGCGGTCGCGCCGCGGTAGGTGAGGATTCCCATGGAGGCGACGACGAGCAACGCGCCGACGACCGCGACCGGGCGCCGGACGAGCCGCCGCTCACGCCGCCGGTCGATGAAGGGCAGCGCGAGGAGCAGGACGAGCGCGATCGTCGGGATCCCGACCGTGCCGAGGACGACCGTATCCGGCCACTTGAAGATCCGCAGCAGGTAGAAGAGGAAGTAGAAGTACCAGTCAGGCCGCGGGACGAACGAGGTCGTTCCCGGGTCGGCCTCCTCCGTGTAGCGCGGCCCGAGGATGCCCGCGTCCCCCGCTTCCTCGCCCGACGTGAAGTACCACACGCAGGCGAGCGCAACGATGACGCAGACCACGACGAGGCTCATGACCGTGTCGTGGAACATCGCGTACGGGAAGAAGGGCTTCCCGCGCTTCTGGACGTCCTCCTTGTAGCGCTTGAAGTAGGCGCGCTCTTTCTGGTTGCTCATCCGCTAGGCCTCCGGCCGTCCTCGAACCTCGGCGCCCGCCCCGTCACCGCGCGGCCGGGGCTCCACCAAACCGCGCCTGCCGACGACGACCTCCTCGCGCTCCACGCCGGCCGCGTCCTTCGACCACGGCGGCGAGGTGACGCCGAGGCGGATGACGAGGTAGAGGTGGAGCGTGATCAGGGCGATCAGGCCGCCCGGTATGAGCAGCATGTGCAGCGAGTAGAAGCGTGCGAGCGTTTCGGTGCCGATGTCCTGACCTCCGCGCAGGAAGTCCGCCAGGAAGGGGCCGAGGAACGGCGCCGTCGCGTTCAGGTTGATCCCGACCACGGTGGCCCAGTAGGCCGTCTGGTCCCACGGAAGCAGATAGCCCGTGAAGCCCTCGAGCATCGCCAGCACCAGCAGCAGGACACCGATGAGCCAGTTGAGCTCGCGCGGGTACTTGTAGGCGCCGAAGAGGAACACGCGCCCCATGTGGAGGAAGAGCAGGATGATGAAGACGCTGGCGCCCCAGCGGTGCATCCCGCGCACGAGCCAGCCGAGCGTCAGGTCGTTCGTGATCATCTGGATGGAGGCGTAGGCCTCCTCCGGCGACGGCTTGTAGTACATGGCGAGGATCACGCCGGTCACCAGCTGGACGATGAACGCCGTCAGCGTTGCCGAGCCGAGCGTGTGGAACCAGTTCGTGTCGTGCGGAACCTTGCGGAAGAGGAAGTACTTGACCGCGCCGACGAGCCCGGAGCGCTCCTCGAGCCAGTTCGAGCGGCGCGAGCAGGAGATGCTCGATCTGGTTTCGCCGCTGGGACTTGGTGCGCGCCATCTACGGGGTGATCGGGTAGAGCCAGGCCTCGTACCCGTCGACGTGAACGCCCGGGTCGGTGTGGCGATAGCGGACAGCGACGGCGTCGGCGCCCTCACCCTCGACCTCCGCGACGCTGTACAGCTCGCCGAGCCAGAGGCTGCCGTTGATGATCGAGTACTCGAAGCGGTCGAGCGCGCGGACCGGCGGCCCGGCCGTCCGGTTGCCCTCGATGTCGTAGGCGCCTCCGTGGCAGGGGCAGCCGAAGCCGGACGGCTGTGTCGGCGTCAGCGTCACCGGGGCAGCTGACGTCTTGACCTCCTGCAGGCTCGCCCGGCGGGCCCTGGGGCTGCGTCGGGCAGCCGAGGTGGACGCACCGGTTGAAGATGATCGTGTAGCTCGGAACCTCGTTCTTGAGCCCGTTGTAGCGGATGAACGCGGTGCGCCTCGTGACGTCGCCCTTCTCCGGCTCGGAGGTGAAGGTCGCGATGCGCCACTCGCCCTCGGGGTAGTTGTCCATCGCCCCGAGGTCGACGTCCGGCTCCTCCTGACCGACGAACGCGGGCGCGACGGCGAAGCCCAGCGCGGGCACCGTGACGATCCCGCCGATCACCGCTCCGAGGCCGAGGGTCGCGCCCTCGAGGAACTTCGAGCGCGGATAGCGCTCTGGCTCGGCCGGCTCGCCCTCCTCGACGGTGAGCGGCGACGGCTCCGGCGCGACGACGGGCTCCGGCTCGGGAGCGGCGCGCACGTCGCGCGTCACGTCGCGGATCCAGAGGAACCCGAAGACGACCGCGAGGACGACGCCGACCACGGCGGCCCACATGCTCACGATCAGGCCGACGAGGATGACGGCGACGGCGCCGGCGAACGCGAAGGGCCAGATCGTCGGCGGCGGGAGGTGAGCCCCGGGGTCGTCGTGCTCGTGTGTCTCGGAGGTCTCCTCCGGCCGCTCTAGCTCGTCCGCCACCCAGCTTCCTCCGTCAGATCCTGGTTGTTACAAGCGTCGGGCATTCTTCCCCTGAGCGCTCAATCCTGTCAACGACGTACCTTCTGCCTCAAGACCTGGGAAATCCTGCCGTTCCCGGCCGGGTCCCGATCGAGGCCGAGCTCGCTCCACCGGCTGTCCACGGCGTCACGAACCTCCTGGGTCATCTCGATCCGCTCCGGCCACTCGCGCGCCCCCTCTTCAGGCCACTTGTGGGTGGCGTCGATCCCGAGCTTACCGCCGTAGCAGGGCAGCATCGCCGCGTGGTCGAGCTGGTCGAGCGGCCCCTCGGTGACCACGACGTCCCGCTTGGGGTCGACGTTCGCGCAGACGTGGAAGAAGACGTGCTCGTAGTCGTGCACGTCGACGTGCTCGTCGACCACGACGACCGACTTGGAGAGGGAGAGCATCCCGAGCCCCCAGATCGCGTGCATGACCTTGCGCGCGTGGCCGGGAAACGCCTTGCGCACCGAGACGATCACGCAGTTGTGGAACGCGCCCGCGACCGGGAGGTCGTAGTCGACGATCTCCGGGACCGTCATCCGGATCGCCGGCAGGAAGATCCGCTCGGTCGCCTTGCCCAGCCAGGCGTCCTCGGCCGGCGGGACGCCGACGACGATCGAGGGGTAGATCGCGTCGCGGCGCATGGTCATGGCCGTGAGGCGGAAGACCGGGAAGGGCTCGGGCGGCGAGTAGTAGCCGGTGTGGTCGCCGAACGGCCCCTCGACGCCCATGTCGCCGGCCTCGATGCGGCCCTCGAGCACGATCTCGGCGTTCGCGGGCACCTCGAGGTCGACCGTCTTGCACTTGACGAGCTCGACCGACTCGCCGCGGAGGAAGCCGGCCAGCATGAACTCGTCGATGTGCTTCGGGAGCGGGGCGCTCGCGGAGTACGCCGTGATCGGGTCCAGCCCGAGCGCGACGGCGACGGGGATCGACCCCTCGGCCGCCAGCCAGTCGGCGCGCCCGTCCTTGTGCACCTGCCAGTGCATGTAGGTCGAGGTCGCGTCGATCTTCTGCATCCGGTACATGCCGACGTTGCGGACGCCGGTGCGCGGGTCCTTGGTGATCACCGCCGGAAGCGTGATGAACGGCGCCGGGTCGCCCGGCCAGCAGTGCTGGATCGGAAGCGCGTCGAGGTCGGGCTCGAGCACGAGCTCCTGGCAGGCGCCGCGCGAGACGCTCTTCGGCAGCGAGTCGGCCAGCCGCTTGAGCTTCCCGAGCCCCTTCACCTTCTCGACCAGGCCCTGCGGCGGCTGCATCTCGATCACTTCCTCGAGCTTGCGCGCGACCGCGTCGAGGCTTTCCTCACCGAACGCCAGGCACGTGCGGCGCTCGGTCCCGAACTGGTTGATGAGGAGCGGCCGCTCGGAGCCCTTCACGTTCGTGAAGAGGAGCGCCGGCCCGCCGCTCTTGACCACGCGATCGGTGATCTCCGTGATCTCGAGGTACGGATCGACCTCGGCTTCGATCTCGACCAGCTCGCCCTCCCGGCGCAGCAGGTCGATCCAGGAGCGCAGATCAGCGGCAGGCACCGGAATCGAGTCTATCCGGGTGGGTGCGGGCTGCGCGCCGGCGGCTAGTGCCCGCGGCCGCGGCGGTGCGCCGCCCAGCGGCTCAGCTGGCCGAGCGCGATCACGCTGCAGAAGATCAGGCCGACGACCAGCATCGCGACGATGATGTCGCGGCCCTCCTCCGCCGTGGACTTCTCCGCGGCGAGGACGAGTGCGTTGGCGAATGCGCTCATCGGAACTGAGTCTAATTTACCCGGTCGGCGTGAAGCGACAGGGCGTGCGCGACCGCCTCGGCGCCCGCCTCCAGCTCGGCGACGGCATGCAGTGGCGCGGGATCGGCCTGGAGGCGCAGCGCGGCGCGGCCCGTCTCGAGCCTGACGTCGCGCGTCCCGAGCAGGACGGCAGTCCCGGCCCAGGCGGCGCCGTCGCCCTCCCGCTCCTCCGCGCGCAGCTGCGCGCACAGGGAGACGAGCTCGGCGAAGTCCTCGACGACCCCGACCTCGCCGTGGGCCGCGACGCGGACGAGCCCGTGCGCGTAGAGGTAGTCGCCGAGCAGGATCGCCGTGGCGGAATCGGCCGGCGCAAAGAGGCGTGGACGTCCGTAATGGAGGAGGTAGCCCTCGTAGATCGACTCGAGCCCGAGGGCGAAGCCGGCCGGCGCGAGCGGCGAGAAGACCGCCTCCTCCTCCCGCTCGGCCATCGGTCGGAGCGCCGCGGCCCAGAGCGCGCTCTCGCGCTCGGCCTCGCCGGCGATCACGTCCCAGACCGAGAGCTCAGCGGCCGAAGAACTCACGCGCCGCCTCCACGGTCGCGTCGATCTCCGCGTCGCCGTGGGCCGTGGAGAGGAAGAGCGCCTCGTACTGCGAGGGCGCCACGTAGATCCCGTTGGCCAGCAGATGTCGGAACCACGCGGCGAAGCGCTCCGTGTCGCTCTCCGACGCGTCGCGGAAGTTCCGCACGGGACTCTCGCGGAAGAACAGCGTCGCCATGGCCCCGACGCGCTGGAGAGCGACCGGCTGTCCCTGCGCGGCGTCGCTCAGCCCAGCCTCGAGCCGGGCGCCGAGCTCCTCGAGGCGCTCGTAGACGGCGGGATCCCGCAGCCGGCGCAGGACGACGAGTGCGGCCGCGGTCGCGAGCGGATTCCCGGAGAGGGTTCCCGCCTGGTACACAGGCCCGGACGGGGCCAGCTCGGCCATCACGTCGCCGCGGCCACCGAAGGCGGCGAGCGGCAGCCCTCCGCCGGCGATCTTGCCCAGCACCGTCAGGTCTGGCGTGACGCCGTAGAGCTCCTGCGCTCCGCCGCGCGCCACGCGGAACCCGGTGATGACCTCGTCGAAGACGAGCAGCGCTCCGGACGCGTCGCAGAGCGCGCGGAGCACCTCGAGGAAGCCGGGGTCGGGCGGGACGACGCCCATGTTCCCGGCGACCGGCTCGACGATGATCGCCGCCAGCCCCTCGCCGTAGCGCTCGACCGCGGCCGCCGCGGCGTCGACGTCGTTGTACGCGGTCAAGACGGTGTCGCCGGCCGCGCCCACGGGCACGCCCGGTGTGGCCGGGAGGCCGAGCGTCGCAAGGCCGGAGCCGGCCTCGGCCAGCAGCCCGTCGGCGTGGCCGTGGTAGCAGCCCGTGAACTTGAGGACGCGGTCGCGCCGCGTGAAGCCGCGCGCGAGCCGCAGGGCGCTCATCGCCGCCTCGGTGCCGGAGGAGACGAGACGCACCTGCTCCACGGACGGCACCGCGTCGACGATTTCCTCGGCCAGCTCGACCTCGCGCTCGGTCGGCGCGCCGAACGTCGTCCCGTCGGCGGCGGCCTCCTGCACGGCCTCGACGACCTCGGGGTCGGCATGCCCGAAGACGAGCGGCCCCCAGGACATGACCCAGTCGACGTAGCGCTTCCCGTCGGCGTCCCAGATGTACGGCCCCTCGCCGCGGGCGGCGAAGAACGGCTCCTCCGCGCCGACCGCGCCCCACGCGCGGACCGGTGAGTTGACGCCGCCGGGGATGACCTTGCGCGCGCGGCGGAAGAGGCCGCTCGCCGTCAGATCCACCCGGCCAGCTCCTTCGTCCAGTACGAGACGATCACGTCGGCGCCCGCGCGCTTGATCGCGGTGAGGCCCTCGACGGCGGCCTGGCGCTCGTCCAGCCAGCCCTTCGCGGCCGCGGCCTTCACCATCGCGTACTCGCCGCTGACGTTGTAGGCAAAGAGAGGCGCGTCGAAGCGCTCGCGGGCCGCGCGGATCACGTCGAGGTACGGAAGCGCCGGCTTGACCATGATCGCGTCGGCGCCCTCTGCGAGATCGAGCTCGCACTCGCGCAGCGCCTCGCGGACGTTCGGTGGATCCATCTGGTAGCTGCGCCGGTCGCCGAACGCGGGCGTCGACTCGGCGGCCTCGCGGAACGGCCCGTAGAAGGCGGAGGCGTACTTGGCCGAGTAGGCGACGATCGGGAGCTGCTCGAATCCCTCGCCGTCGAGCGCGCCGCGGATGGCACCGACCCGGCCGTCGAGCATGTCGCTCGGGCAGACGGCGTCGGCCCCGGCCTCGGCATGGCTGACGGCCGTCTTTGCCAGGAGCTCGAGCGAGACGTCGTTCAGCACCTCGTCGCCCTCGACGAGCCCGCAATGGCCGTGCGACGTGTACTCGCAGAGACAGACATCGGTGAGGAGCACGAGCCCAGGCACCTGCTCGCGCAGGGCACGGAGGGCCTGCTGGACGATCCCGTCCTCGTCGTAGGCGCCCGAGGCGGCCTCGTCCTTCTCCTCGGGGATGCCGAAGAGGAGCACCGCGCTCACGCCGAGACGGTGCGCGTCGGCCGCCTCCTCACAGAGCTTGTCGACCGAGCGCTGCGCGATCCCCGGCAGCCCTTCGAGCGGCCGCTCGACCCCCTGGCCCGGGCAGGCGAAGAGCGGGTAGACGAAGTCGTCGAGCGAAAGCCGCGTCTCGCGCACGAGCGAGCGAAGCGCGGCCGTGCGCCGGAAGCGGCGCAACCGGGTGACGGGGAACGTACTCACGCGAGGAATCTTCGCACGCCCATCCTGGCGGCCGTCGCGAACGCCACGGTGAGGCCGAGGAGCCACACGGTGGCGATGCCGACCTCGCGCCACGGGTCGAGCGCGAAGAGCGCCGACTCGAAGAAGTCGACCGCGTGCGCAAAGGGGAAGACGGTGGAGATCCAGCCGGCGACCGGGACCGACGCGGAGGGGATGACGCCGATGAGGACGAGCGGCAGCGTGACGAGGAACGCGACCAGGACGGCGGCCCTGGACTCGCGCGCGAGCACCCCGAGGAGGACCCCGAACGCGCCGAACGCTGCTCCGGCGAGGAGGAGCCCGACGGCGAGGAGCGGCAGACGACTCCAGGGCTGGCCCCCGTCGACCCCGCCCACTTCGGTCGCCACCCCGAACACGACCGCGAGGACGAGGCCGAGCGCGAGCGCGATCACCGCGCCGAGCAGGACCTTCGCCGTCACCAGCTCGCGCAGGCCGACGAGCCCGCGGACGAGCCGGCCGACGACGTTCTCGTCCCGCTCCGCGGCGATCGCGCCCGCGGCGAGGAGGACGCAGACGAAGGAGAGCGTCAGCGCGAGCGCGATGGCCTGGAGCTG
The DNA here is from genome assembly GCA_963748205.1 of uncultured Actinomycetes bacterium. GTDB lineage: Bacteria > Actinomycetota > Thermoleophilia > Gaiellales > Gaiellaceae > JAIBJN01. The sequence goes on along the minus strand of CAVVIB010000019.1, from coordinate 61,094 downwards.
CGCGCCCAGGAGCCAGGTGCGTCCGGCCTCGCTGTCGGTGCGAAGCTGGATCGGGTTCGCGGTGGCGCGCAGCGTCTCGTCGGTCTGCTCGAGCGCCAGGCGCGCCTCGCTCACGAAGTTGGCGAGCTCGTCGATCTCGTCGAGCGCCTCGGGGTCGTCCGTGCGCTCGCGCAGCTCGTCGAGCAGGCGCCCGGCCTCGTCGAGGCCGACGACATCGAACTCCTCGCCGAGGAAGTCGGCCTGGCCCCCCTCGACGAGCAGCGTCACGTACTCGAGGTTCGCCGCGATGTACGCCTCCTGGAGCAGCCGGTTGAGGCGAAAGACGAGCGCCTCGGTCTGGAGCTCGAAGCGGCTCGCTAGGCCCGCCGCGCCCGAGGCGCAGGACGAGCTCCGGGCTCTCGACCATGCCCCGCAGCTTCGCGGCGAACCCGCGCGGCACGACGATCGCCGCCGTCACCTCTCCTGTCTCGAGCTGCCGCTCGGCCTCCTCCTCCGACATGGGCACGAGCTCGGCCTTGTCGTTGACCTGCTCGATCACGTTCTCGACGTCGAACCGCTCGCCGGCGATCGTCAGCTCCTGCGGGAGGCCGTCGAGGTCGACGAGCGCGACGCGCGGCTGGTCGGACGCGAAGCGCACGACGAGCCCGACGAGCAGCGCCACGAGCAGCGGGTAGAGGATGAGCGCCGCGAGCAGCGCGGGCGAGCGGCGCAGGATGCGCAGGTCCTTCGCGAGGAGCAGCCGGACGGCGGTCACGCGAAGACGTCGGCCTCCGGCGAGCGCGCGTACTCCTCGGCCGAGCCGTCGAAGACGAGCCGGCCGTCGAGGAGGACGACCACGCGGTCGGCGAAGCGCTGGAGCTCCTCGAGGTTCTGGGTGACGAAGACGACGGCGCCGCCGCGGTCGCGCACCGCGCGGGCGAGCTCCCAGAAGCGGCGCCGCTGCCGCGGGTCGAGCGACGAGGTCGGCTCGTCCAGCAGGAGGACGTTCGGGTCGGCCAGCAGGGCGACGGCGAGGTTGAGGCGCTGCTGGTTGCCGAGCGAGAGCTCGGCGCTCAGGCGGCCGTCGTCGGGCAGCTCGACGACCTCGACGAGGTGCGCGGCCGCGGCCTCCGGCTCGGAGACGCCCTCGAGCCGGGCGAAGAGCTCCAGGTTCTCGCGCGGCGTCAGCCGGCCGTACTGGGCGGGACGCTGCGGCACCCAGCCGACACGCGGGGCCGGGTCGGCGTGCACGACGGTGCCGGCGTCCGGGGAGAGCGCGCCGGCGAGGATCGAGACGAGCGTGGATTTCCCGGCGCCGTTCGGGCCCACGAGGCCGAGGACCTCGCCGCCGCGCACGTCGAGATCGGTCGCCTCGAGGGCAGCGTGCCGGCCGAAGCTCCGGGCGATCCCCCGCGCGCTCAGGAGCGCCGTCACGTCCGGCATCGCTGTCCGAAGCCCCTGGCAAGGTGAGTTCGGACGGCGAGCACGCCGCAAGGCTAGCAATGCCGCTCGGGAATCGCCTCTACGACCAGGAGCACGAAATCCCTGCAAACAGCGGGAATGTCGTCGACCTCTGGGCGGCCGAGGACGACTGGGCGTTCCCGATCCAGGGCGCTCTCGCGCTCCAACCGGAGCCCGTCGAGGAGCCGGCTCTGGTGGAAGCGCCCCGGCCCGCGCGCCCGCGCCGGCCAAGGTTCCGTTTGAAACGACTGCTGACCTCGGCTAGCGTGCCGCGGATGGCTACGACCGAAGCCCCCGGCTTCGCCACGCGCGCCCGTCAGAGAAAACGCGAGGAGGCACGAGCCAGAGCACGTCGAGCGCGCCGTACGGCGGCCCTCGTCGTGGTGGCTTGTGGATGCCTCGTCGCCCTTCTCCTCACCGCCTTCGGAGCCGGTGACCGCGGTGCCGTGACGATCACAGGACCTGCCCCGGCCGACCGGCTGCTGCCGGCCGGACCGCCGCGGCCGCAGATCGTGGCCATGCAGGACTCGCTGCGCATCCAGCTCCCCGTCAACCAGAGCCGCGTGACCGCGATCGGCTACCACGCGACGGGCTCGGGCGCATTGCCGCTCGAGCCGGTGGGGACGCGCGCGAACGCTGGCCTCGCCGAGCGCGTGTTCCGGGCGCTCTTCGGGTCGAGCGGCTCCGAGGTGCGCTACTACATGCTCGAGGGCGGCGTCGGCACGGGCACCGGAGCGCTCGACGTGGGCGCGCCGGTCGAGACCGACGTCTACGCGCCGGTCGACGGCAGCGTCATCGCCATCACGGACCACGTCGTCAACGGCACGGCCTACGGGGTCCGGATCGAGATCCAGCCGTCGGGCACGCCGAGCGTCGTGGTCACGCTCGAGAACCTGCGCGCCGACCCGGCGCTGACGGTCGGCTCGACCGTCTCGGCCGGGAAGTCGAAGATCGGCCGCGTCATCGACCTCTCGCAGGTGGAGCGGGCCGGGCTCGCCCGCTACACCCAGGACAAGGGCCAGCACGTGCACCTCGAGGTGCATCCGGCCACCGCGCTCACGAGCTCCTAGATCGGCGTACCAACTGAAGATCCTCTTCATCGGTGACGTCTTCGGGCCGCCAGGCAGGCGGGCCGTCACGGACCGGCTGCCCGAGCTCAGGCACGAGCTCGGGATCGACTTCTGCGTCGTCAACGGCGAGAACGCGGCCGACGGCGTCGGCCTGACCGCCAAGCTCGCCGACAAGCTCCTCGCCGCCGGGGCCGACGTGATCACGACGGGCAATCACGTCTGGCGGCACCGCGACCTCGTCCCGGTGCTCGAGTCGAGCCCGCGCATCACGCGCCCCGCGAACTTCGGCGACACCGGCATCCCCGGCACCGGGCTCGCCTTCGGGGAGGCGAAGGACGGGACCGAGGTGGCCGTCCTCAACCTCCAGGGCGCGCTCTTCCTCGCCACGCCGATCCATCCCTTCCGCGTCGTCGACAAGCTCGTCGACGAGGCGCGGGCCAGGACGCCGGTCGTCCTGATCGACTTCCACGCCGAGGCAACGAGCGAGAAGATCGCGCTCGCGCGGATGCTCGACGGCCGGGTCACCGCCGTGCTCGGCACTCACACGCACGTGCAGACGAACGACGCGCGCGTGCTCCCCGGCGGGACGGCGGCGATCACGGACGCGGGGATGACCGGGCCGCACGACTCCGTCATCGGCGTCCGTGCCGAGCTCGCCATCCGGCGGATGAGGACCGGGATGCCCGTCCGCTTCCACCCGGCGGAAGGGGACGTGAGGATCGAGGGCGTCGTGCTCGAGTGCGGAGCCGACGGCCGCGCTACGAGCTGCGAGGCGCTGCGGGTTCAGATCGACGCGTAACGAGCGCGGCCACGAGGGCCACCGCGAGCACGACGAGCAGCAGGTTCCGGATCAGCACGAGCCAGCCCACGGGCTCGAGGGCGACCATGTCCCAGTAGCGCGTCGGGAACCAGAGGTGGGTGGTCACGTAAGCCGCCGCGGCGAGGAGCCAGACGGTCGTCGCGTGCCAGCCGAGGACGAGCGGCACGAGCGGGACGAGCCAGATCAGGAACTGCGGCGAGAGCACCTTCCCGAACGCGACGAAGACGACGACCGACCCGGCGCAGGCGGCGGTGAGGCGGGCGGCGGTGGCAGGCCCGCGAAGGAAGAGGGCCCAGATGCCCAGGAGCGCGAGCCCCTGGACGACCGTCTGCACGGAGGCGAGCGCGTCCGGCAGGCTGCCGGCGAGGTTCTGCGAGCCGTGCGTCGACACCACGGTCGGCTCGTAGAAGCCGAGCTGGTGCGCGGCCAGCAGGAACGAGGCGCCGAGGCTCTCGATCTGGAGCGGCCGCCCGAGCTGGCGGCCCAGCGAGTCGGCGAGGCCGTCCGGCGCGATGAGCGCGAAGGGCGCGACGACCAGCGCGAGCACCCCGACGAAGGCCCCGGCCGCGATCAGCGCCTCCCGCTTCCCGGAGCGTCGCCAGATGTAGATCAGCGCGGGCGGGAGCAGGACGAGCGGGTAGATCTTCGCCGCCACCGCCAGCCCGAGCACGCCGAGCGCGAGCCGCTCGCGGCCGGCGAGGAGCGCGGCGAGCGCGGCCGCGGTCAGGGCCGCCGGCCAGAGGTCGTAGCGCGTGAGGACGACCGAGCCGAGCAGAAGCGGGAAGAGCCCGACGAGGACGGCGGCCGCGAGCACCCGCCCCGGCGACACGCCTCGATCGGCCACCGCGCGCACGACGAGGGCGAGGAGCGCCGCCGCGCAGGTCCACATGAGGATCTCGAAGATCGACCGGTAGTGCTCGGCCGGCCCCAGGGTCGGCAGCCAGAAGACGGGCAGCGCACCGGGCGGGTACTCGAGCTCGAAGTCGCGGTAGGGCACCTCGCCCGCCGCCATCCGCTCGCCGTAGTCCTGGTAGACCGGCGTGTCGATGATCTGGTAGCTGTCGAACGGCGGCAGGTGGAGCGCAGCCCAGGACGCCGTCAGCAGCCCGAGCCCGACCGCCAGGGCGAGCAGGACGTCAGCGGGCCGGTACGAGGTCTTCGACTGGACGCTCACCGGTGGGCTCCTCGGCCACCGCCTCGCCCTGCGCCACGCGCACCGTCGCCGGCACGAGCAGGGCGAAGGCGACGAAGGGGAAGAACCACGGGATGTAGAGATAGAACCAGTGCGTGAGGACGAGCTCGAAGCCGATCAGGAGCGCCCCGCTGAGCGCGGCGAGCTGGACGACGTTGCGGGTCCGCGGCACGAAGGCGAGCACCCCCGCCGCGGCGATGAGGAGCCCCTTCAGGACGGTCTGGAGGATGTGCAGGTCGGGGTAGCCCGGGTACTCGTCCCAGTCCCAGATCGAGAACGGCGACGAGCGCGCCAGCTGCCAACCGAACGTCCTGTCCCAGAACTCGCGCGCGGCGTGCAGCGGGTCGGGCTCGAGCAGCAGGATCCAGAACGCCATCGCCGTGGCGAGCACGAAGCCGCCGAGGAAGAGGAGCTGCGCGCGCGGCCAGCGCGTCGCCTTCGGGTAGGACGCCCAGAGCGGGAAGAGGAGGAACGCCGCGAACTTCGTCCAGGCCGCGAGGCCGAGGAACACCCCCCTGGCCGGGTGCGACGTGACGAACACGAGCCCCCAGATGAGGAACGCCGGCATGATCGCGTCGTTCGAGTTCGAGCTCGAGACGTACTGCGTGAACGGGTAGGCCGCCCAGGCGAAGGCCAGCGTCACCCCGAGTCGCGGACCTCCGAACCGCAGGCCGAGCAGGCCCATGCCGAGGAGCGCGAGGCCGTCCCAGAGCAGTGACGTGAAGTGAGCCGCGGGCAGGTCGTCCCACTTGTACTCGTAGCCCATCGTCAGGTAGCCGGGGACGTACGCGAGGTAGCTGACCGGGCCGTACGTGTCCCCTCGCCCGTTCGCGACCTCGCAGCGCCCGTTCGTCTGGATCCGCTCGCGAACGTATCCGTCGGCGTCGGCCGGGCCGCACTCCTTCCCCTCGTCGGTCGGCATGTTCCCGTAGGGCGACTCGCCGTCTCCGGCGATGCGCTGCGCGCCGATGACGCCGGCGAGCCCGACGTCGATCACGTTGGACGCGCGCACGTTGAGCCCGAAGCGGAAGCCCGCCAGGAAGACCGTGGCCGCGAGCAGCACCCAGACCGGCCAGAGCGCACGTGACGGGCTCCCGCGGCCCTTCCAGCCGATCCAGGCCATGCGCCCGAGCAGGTAGAGCAGCGGCGGGTAGACGAGCGGCATCGCCCTGAACACCTCGCCCCGGTTGAAGAAGAAGAGCGAGATCCCGAACGAGAGCAGGACGAGCAGGTCGAGGTTGCGGATCGCGAGCGGCCGGCGCAGGTCGGCGAGGCCGAGGAAGAAGACGACGCAGAGGGAGAGCCAGATCCAGGCGTTGTTGATCTTCCGCCCGAAGGCGCCGTCGTAGCCGCGGGCCATCTTCCAGGCCACCTGCGGCCCGGTCCACGCCTCGGTCACCGCCCCGGAGGTGTCGTCGACCTTGGCGAGGACGACCTGCCCGGCGTCCGGCAGGGAGGACCAGACCCTCACCGTCCAGACCTTCGTGTCCTCGTCGAGCTCCCCCTGCTTCGTGAGGCTCGTCTCGGGATAGCGGTCGAGCCAGTCGGCCACCTTCTCGTCGGCGAGCGCGCGATCGATCGCCTGCTTCTCGGTGAGGAGCGGCTGCACCGGCTCGGGGACGAACGGCGTCCCGATCAGGTTCCCGCGCGCGTCGTAGACGGGAGTCGTGGGCGCCGTCTGTCCCGCCGCGGGCGCCGCGACCGCGAGCGCACACGAGCGCGGCGAATGAGCACTCGCCTCACCGGCCAAGCATCAGACGTGCCGCCGTCGGAAGCTCCAGAGCTTGTTGGCGACGAAGTTCCACGGGGTCACGAGCACGATGGCGATCGCCTGGGCGGGCACCTCAGGCACGCCGAGGGCGACGAGGATGCTCAGGAACGCGAGGTTCGCCGCGAGGGCGACCGTGGAGACGACGAGGAAGCGGAAGCCCTGGAAGACGAGGTGACCGCGCTGGCGCCGGAACGTCCAGTGGCGGTTCCACCAGTAGTTGTTGGTGACGGCGACGAGGAAGGAGCCGACGGCCGCGAGCAGGTAGTGGACGTCGAAGCCGATGTAGAGCGCCGAGTAGACGGCCAGGTTGACGACGTAGCCCGAGGCGCCGACGGCGCAGAACTTCGCCAGCTGCACCCAGTTGGCAGGCCGCCGCAGCGCGCCCGAGGCCGCGTCCGTCAGAGCGCTCGCGCGCGAGGGGGTCGCCTGTGCTCCTTTCGCCACGGGAGGAAAGGTTAGATCGTCACGTCAGACGGCCGGACGGAGGTCCAGGTTCCCGACGACCAGTCCCGGACCGGGCTCGAGCTCGCGATCGCCCTTCGAGGTCGAGGCGATGACGTGCTGGACGTCACCGGCGGGCGTGACGACCACGTCCGCAAGCGTGCCCACCTCGATGCCCGAGAGGCGCACCGGAAGGCCCTGGAGGGTGGAGAACGGCCGGCCGCCGGCCCGGTAGAAGTCGACGTCGCGCTCGAGGAACACGAGCGCCGAGTCAACCGAGAGGTGCGCCTCCAGCACGTCGCACGCGGGGAAGGGCAGGAAGCGATGCGCGCCGTCGCCGCAGAGGACGTCGAGGCCGACGAGCCGGCGGACGAGCCCGTCCAGCAGCGCGTCCACGGCTACGCCGAGACGGATGTCCCGATACATGACCGGGCGGCCGACCAGCGCGCCGGTCCGGTGGAGCGACCCCATCCAGCGGCGAGGATGCCCCGCGCCCGGTCCGTCCAAACCCGGGCTCAATAGCCCTCCTCGCCGACGAGCGGGACGAAGCGGCACGCGACCGAGTGGGCGACCGCCGGGCCCTCCGGGCTCTTCACCACGACCTCGAGCCGCTGCCCGCGGCGGTCGCCGACGGGAACGACGAGGCGCCCACCGGGGACGAGCTGCTCGTACAGCGCCCGCGGCAGCTCGGGCGCGGCGGCGGCGACGGTGACCGCGTTGAACGGTGCGTGCTCCGGGTCGCCCAGCGAGCCGTCGCCGAGGTGGACCCGGACGTCGTCGTAGCCCGCCGCGTCGAGCTTCTCGCGCGCGCGCTCGGCCAGCTGGCGCAGCCGCTCCACGGAGTGGACCTCGGCGCCCAGCTCGGCGAGCACGGCCGCCTGGTACCCGGACCCGGTGCCCACGTCGAGCACCCGGTCGCCCGGGCGGACGACGGCCTGCTCGCAGATGAGCGCGACCATGTACGGCTGGGAGATCGTCTGGCCCCACCCGATCTGGATCGGGATGTCGTCGTAGGCGCGCTTGCGGTCGTCGGCGTCGGTGAACGACTCCCGGGGGACCCTCCCCATCGCCTCGAGCACGCGCTCGTCGCGGACTCCGCGAGCCTCGACCTGCTCGGCGAGCATGCGCGCCCTCAGCGCGTCGAAGTCAGGCTCGCGCCGCCTCACGGGCGATGCGCATCGAGTGTGGTGGGCGAAGGCCGAAGTGCCGCAAGGCGATCGGCGCGAGATCGGTGATCGACGGCTCCGGCCCGAACGGCGGCGAGTCGAAGCCGGCCGCGATCAGCGGCACCGTCGAGTCGCCGGCGACGAGCGAGCCGTGGCTCCCGCCGCCGAGATGGTGCCGGCCGCCCCCGTCGACCAGCTCCCAGCCCTCGGCCGCCGAGACCAGCACGTCTCCGGCGGTCGGGGCGGCGAGCGCCCGCCAGGAGCGCTCGAGCGCGTTCGGATACCGGTCGAGATCGAGCACTGCGGCGTCCCCCTCCAGCCGCCAGCCGTCGGGCTCGGGGGCGAAGCGGAGCTCCTCGCCGTCGCTGCGCGCGACGGCGGCACCGCCCTCGCGGAAGAGGACGACGTCCGCCGCGGGCTCCTCGTCGAGGCGCTCCGCGAGGGCGCGGGCGTCGAGACGGCACCCGGGCAGCCGGTAGACCATCCCGGCCCGGTTGGAGGCGAGTGCGAGCACGCCTTCGAGGCTCTCCGGATACGAGTCCTGCAGGCGCGCGAGGCGCTCGATCGGCGTCTGGCCGTGGTCCGAGCAGACGATGAGCGCGTAGCGCTCGAGGAACGCCTCGGGCCCGCCGGCGGCGTCCAGCAGGCGGGCGAGCGCCGCGTCGGAGCGCTCCAGCGCGTCGAGCGAGCCGTCCGGCCCGGTCAGGTGCGAGGCGTAGTCGTAGTCCGGAAGGTAGAAGACCAGGAAGTCGAACGCGTCGCGGGTTACGAGCCAGCGCCCGACGACGGCGGCGTAGTCGTCGATCGAGCCGCCGTGGCGCGAGCGCACCGCGAGCGGCGAGCCGGTGCGGTCCGACTCGAAGACGTTGAAGAAGAAGAAGTGACGCGGCCCGTAGACCGCCTCGTACCAGCGGTTCCGGCGCGCGAGAGCGGGCAGGCGGATCGGGTGGCGCGTCCGGCCCCGGTAGCACGTGAAGTTGATCGCTGCCGGCTCGAGGCCGCCGTCCTCGAGCGCCTCGAACACGGTCATCGCGTCGCGCGAGACGTGCTCGCCGCTCATCCCGAAGACCGTGTCGCGAATCGCCTGGCGCGCGCCGACGGCCCGCATCGCGGAGAAGGACGAGCCGTACTCGACCACGCGCTCCTCCCCGCGGTGGTACCAGACCAGGTGCGGGATGTGGTGGGCGTCGGGGTAGGCCCCGGTCGCGATCGAGGTCAGGCAGACGGGCGTGAGCGACGGGAAGACGCTCGTGCCTCGCCCGGTCCAGCCCTCGTCGGAAAGCGCGCCGAGCGCCGGCAGCCTTCCCTCTTCGAGACCGCGGTCGAGCGCCTCCGGTGTGAGCCCGTCGATGACGACGAGGACGAGCTTCTTGCGGTCGGTGTCCGTCAGATCAGTCCTTGGCAAGCACGCGCAGGCCCGCGTAGCGCTTGTCGGCACGGCGGCCCAGCCGCGCGCCTGCGACCGGCGTCGCCACGGCTGAGACGTAGCCGAGCAGCGGGATCGCCGCCAGCACGAGGGCGCCGAGCGCTGCCGCCGGGAGCGCCTCGGTCGAGAGCCGCCGAAGACCGAGGAAGGCCAGGAGCGCCGCCGCCGCCAGCGCGATCAGCGACCACCAGGGCAGAGCGACCAGCGCGATGGCCACGCCCGGAACGGCGGCTGCGAGCCCGAGGAGCGCCCAGGCGGGGTGGCGAAGCCCACCGACGATCCCGATGCCGGCGAGGACGCCGAAGCCCAGCACGACGCCGAGCAGGTACCAGTCGAGCACTCCGTCCATCGCCCTGAGTCTAGCCGCGGCGGCTCCGTCGTTTGCGGGTCGGTGGCGAAGGGAATCGCCTTAGGTGATGGACCGGGCGACACGACCACTCCTCCTCTTCTTCACTTCGGCCCGGTCGGGGCCGGGGCGGCGGATGGAGAGCCTGCTGGCAAACCTGGCGCGCAAGGAACGGGAGCGTCTCCGCGTCTCGCGCGTCGACGTCGACGAGCACCCCGACCTGGCCGAGCGCCTCGACGTCACCGAGGTCCCGACCCTCGTTCTCGTCACGGAGCGCAGGGCCGTCGCCCGGCTCGAGGGCCGGTCGAGCGCGCCGCGGATCGAACGGATGATCGGCCGCCATCTCGACGCCTCGAAACGGCGCAATCCGGCCGCAGTCTCCTCCCGTAGTATCGGCTGAACCCGCGCAATGCGGGACCAGGTAGGGGGAACGAGGAGGATTGCCAATGCGCAGGCGCAGCATTCTGTTGGCCGTTGCCGTCCTCGCGGCCGGGCTTCTGGTCGCGTCTCTGGCGGGTGCGTCAGCGGGCAAGAAGAACCTGAAGGCCGACGAGCTCACCGGGTATCAGGAGAACCCGGACGTCTCGACGGGCGCTACCGGGTCCTTCGAGGCCACGATCGACGACGACGCGCAAACCATCACCTACGAGCTGACCTACTCCGGGATCGAGGGCGGGACCGTGTCCGCCTCGCACATCCACTTCGGCAAGCGTGCGGTGAACGGCGGCGTGTCCGCGTTCCTGTGCAGCGGCGGCGACAAGCCCGCGTGCCCGGCGACCGCCGGCACGGTCACCGGCGTCATCGACGCGGCCGACATCATCGGCCCGGTCGCTCAGGGCATCGGGCTGGGCGAGTTCGACGAGCTCGTGGCCGCGATGCGCGCCGGGAACACGTACGTGAACGTCCACAGCACGGGCGGGACCCCGGCCTGGCCGGGCGGCGAGATCCGCGCACAGATCAACGACCGCGCGAATAACGACTAAGCGCGCGAACGTTCGACGAACCAACGAGAGCCCGGCTCCGGCCGGGCTCTCTCTATTCCGGGGACTCGAGCCGAGCGATGACGTCGAGCAGGAACGTGCTCGCCCGTGCGCCGTCCACGACGCGGTGGTCGAACGTGCAGGCGAGCCAGCCGATCTCCCGCACCGCGATCTCCCCGTCGACGACCGCCGGCCGCGGGCCGATCCGATGCAGGCCGAGGATCCCCACCTCGGGGTGGTTGACGAGCGGCGTGGCGAAGAGGCCGCCGAGCTTGCCGGCGCTCGTGACCGTGAAGGTCGAGCCGCGCAGCTCCTCGGGCTTGAGCGTGCCCGCGCGGGCGCCCTCGGCCAGGCGGCGCGCCTCGGCCTCGAGCTCGTCGAGCGACTTCTCGTCGGCTGCCCGGATCACGGGAACCGTGAGCCCCTCGTCGGTCTGGACGGCAAGGCCGAGGTCGTAGTGCTCCCAGAACACGATCTCCTCGCCGTCGAGCGTCGCGTTCAGCTCGGGCACCTCCTTGAGCCCGCCGACGACCGCCTGGAGGAGGTACGGAAGGTACGAGCGCTCGCCGCGCGCGGTGGAGAGCGCCGTGAAGTCGCACTCCTCGACGACCGTGACCGCCGGCACCTCGGTGTGCGACCGGGCCAGGTGCTGGGCGATCTGCCTGCGGACTCCGCGCAGCGGCACGCGCCGCTCCGGGCCCGTGGCCGGAGCCGGCCCGCCGGAGAAGGACGAGTAGCGCCTGACGTCATCCTCCGTGATCCGGCCGCCCGGCCCGGTGCCGGCGAGGAGCGAGAGCTCGACGCCGAGCTCGGAGGCGATGCGACGGACGAGCGGCGTCGCCTTGACGCGCTCGGACGGAGGCGCTGCCGGCTTCTCGGCGGCCGGCGCCTCGGGCTCACGGGCCGCCGGCGCCTCGGGCGCGGCGACCTCGCCGTCGCCGATGTGGACGAGCGGCGTCCCGACGGGAACGAGCTCTCCTTCGCCGACGAGGATGCGCGCGACCGTCCCCGAGGCCGGCGAGGGGATCTCGACCGTCGTCTTGTCCGTGTTGATCTCGACGAGCGGGTCGTCCTCCTCGACGTGCTGGCCGACCTCGACGAGCCAGCGGGCGATCTCGCCCTCGGCGACCCCCTCGCCGAGGTCCGGAAGCTTGAACTCGTAGGCCACTAGTGCTCCTTCAGGTGATGCTGCCCCGCTTCTGCGTCGCGAGCACCAAGCCAGAGTTCGCACTCGACCGAAGGCAAGGCTGAGGAAGCCTTGCTGAGGGCGAGGGCGGGCTCTGGCGCCGCGTGATCGCGGGGCAGAAGTGCGGCTGGTATTGCCTGGAGGAGCACTTAGTAGTCCAGGACTCGCCGGGCGGCCTCGGCCACGCGCTCGGGCGTCGGCAGGTACTCGTGCTCGACCGACCAGTACGGGAAGGGCACGTCGTAGCCGGTCACGCGGAGGATCGGCCCCTGGAGGTCGAGGATCGCCTTCTCGGCGATGACGGCGACGATCTCGGCGCCGAAGCCGGCCACACGGGGCGCCTCCTGCACGACCACCACGCGGCCGGTCTTGCCCACGGACGCGAGGATCGCGTCCTCGTCGAGCGGCTTGAGGCTACGGATGTCGACGACCTCGGCGCTCGCCTCGAGCTGCTCGGCCGCCTCGAGGCAGATCGGCACCATCCCGCCGTACGCGATCAGGGTCACGTCGCTGCCCTCCCGCGCGATGCGGGCCTTCCCCAGGGGCACGATGTGCTCGCCCTCCGGCACCTCGCCGCGCGGGCTGCGGTAGAGCACCTTCGGCTCCATGATCACGACGGGATCCGGGTCGCGGATCGCCGCGGCCAGGAGCCCTTTCGCGTCTGCCGGGGTCGACGGGATCGCGACCTTCACGCCCGGCGTGTGGACGTAGTACGCCTCGGGCGAGTCCTCGTGAAGCTCCGGCGCGCGCACGCCACCGCCCGTCGGCATGCGGATCGTGAGCGGGAACTGCATGGCGCCGCCCGTGCGCCAGCGGTAGCGGCCGACGTGCGTGATGAGCTGGTCGAGGCAGGGATAGCTGAAGGACTCGTACTGCATCTCGCAGACCGGGCGCCAGCCCGCCATGGAGAGCCCGATCGCCGTGCCCAGGATCCCTGCCTCTGCGAGCGGCGTGTCGACGCAGCGGTCGACGCCGAAGCGGTCGCGCAGCCCGGCCGTCGCCCGGAAGACCCCGCCGGCGCGGCCCACGTCCTCGCCCATGACCATGATCGACGCGTCGCGCTCCATCTCCACGTGGAGCGCATCGTTGACCGCCTCGACGAGTGTCCGCTCAGCCATCGCGGAGCCCCGGCGGGGGGTCGACGTACGCGTGGGCGAAGACCACTTCGGGATCAGGAGGCGGCAGGGCCTCGGCGGCGGCAATTCCCGCCTTCATCCGCGCGAGCGCGTCGGCGCGGATCTCCTCGGCGAGCTCGTCGGTGAGCACGCCGATCCGCCGCAGGTAGCTCTCGTAGCGTCCCACGCACTCGTTCCGCCGCTCCTCCTCGACGCGCTCCTCGTCCCAGTAGGCGCTCGGGTCGTCCGCGGTCGCATGCGGGGCCGCGCGGTAGGTGAGCGCCTCGATGAAGGTCGGCCCCTCTCCCGCGCGTGCGCGCACGAGGGCCTCGGCGGTCGCCTCGTAGACCGCGAGGACGTCGCCGCCGTCGACGCGGACGCCGGGCATCCCGTAGCCCACGGCCTTGTCCGCGAGAGACTCGGCCCGCGTCTGCGCCTCGAGCGGCGTCGAGATCGCCCACTGGTTGTTGTTGCAGAGGAGGACGACCGGCGCGCGCATGACCGCCGCGAAGTTCGCGCCCTCGTGGAACGCGCCCTCGGACGTGGCGCCGTCGCCGAAGTAGGCGATCGCGCACGCGCTCTCGCCCTTCAGCTTCGCGCCCCAGGCGTACCCGGCCGCGTGTGGGACGTGCGTGGCGATAGGGACGGTGATCGAGCCAAGCCGGAACTCGCGCGGGTCCCACCAGCCGGCCGGATGCCCCCGCCACCAGGCGAGCACCGTCTCCGGCGGCATGCCGCGGAGGAGGCCGATGGCCGACTCGCGGTACGAGGGGAAGATCCAGTCCTCGTCGGCGAGCGCGAGGGCCGACCCGGCCTGGATCGCCTCGTGCCCCCAGAAGATCGCGTACGTGCCGATGCGGCCCTGCCGGTGGTAGACGACAGAGCGCTCGTCGTACGTGCGCAGGAGGATCATCGCCCGATAGAGGTCCAGGAGCGCAGCCTCGTCGAGGCCGTCGACCTCGCCGTCCGCCACTAGATCCCCATCGCCGATGATCCGCCGAACGTCGTGCTCGGCCGGAAGCACCCTTGCCACGGGTCGAAGAATACGTTTCGAAATGACGCCTCGTCGCCGGGGTGCGATGGTCGTTCCGAGGCAAGGACGCAGGGAGCGTTCGTAGCCGGAGGCTACGGGCGCGACTGAGGACGCCGCATCGGGGCGAGCAGCGCGGCCCGGCGGCACAGGGCTTCGTTTCGAGACGTGTTCCTTTTAGGTATCGCCGACGAGCACCCGCAGCGCGTCGCGCTCGGCCTCGAAGCGGGCCGAGATCACGTCTCCAAGGTCCTCGCCGTCGGCCTGCAGCGGCGTCGGGACGTCGCATTCGATCTCCACGGCGTCGAGGTCGTGGAGGTAGAGGACCTGGGGCGAGGAGGCCTGGCCGCGGCCGGCGAGCGCCCAGACGGCGACCTTCGGCAGCTGCCACGGAGCCACGGCCCGCGGAGCAACGAGGTCGAGCCCGAGCTCGAAGCGTGCGCGCGGGGCGACCCGCACCGCGAGCGGGCCGGCGAAGCTGTACGGGTTGCAGTTCGCGACGAGCGCGAAGGCGACACGGTCGCGCCCCAGCACCGTCATCGCCGGCTGAAGCCGCCCGAGCCGGCGCGCGAGAACGCCCATGAGCGTGCGCACGAAGGCGATGTCGCCCGGCCTGCGGCCGTTGCGGCGACCGAGCCCGTCGACGCGCCGCACGAGCTCGGCGTCCAGACCGAGGCCGGCGCCGAACGTGAACCGGCGCCCGTTTACCCGCCCGAGCGAGATGCGCCGCTCGCGATCCGTGGTCGCGAGCAGCCGGGCGCATGCGACGGGATCGCGCGGGAGCCCGAGCGCGCGAGGCAGGACGCTGGTGCCGCCGCCCGGCAGGAAGCCGACCGCGACGTCTTCCTCGACGCCGTTGACGACCTCGTTGAACGCGCCGTCGCCGCCGAAGACGTAGATCCGCTCGACGCTCGAACCGAGCGCCGCGGCGAGGTCGGCGGCGTGCCGCGGCCGCTCGGTGAGAAGCGTCTCCACCGCCAGGCCGCCGGCCTGGAGCTCGTGCTCGACGGCCACCGCCAGCTCGGGCGTCACCCTCGTCGCGCGCGGGTTGACGATCAGGGCCGCATCGGTCACGGCGCCACTGTAGTTGCGCCCGGAACGAGGAGGGGGCCGCGTGGGCCCCCTCCTTCGTCCATGCGTCGATGTCCTCCTAGTCGGCCCTCGAGCTCGAGCTGAACGCCTGCACCTCGGCCGCGCGGACGAAGCTCCGCGAGGCGCCGGCCGCGACGTTCGAGTCGCAGTCGGCGTTGACAGCCGGGTCGGCGTCCTGGTCGCCCTGGAACGCGGGGCCGCCCGTGCACTGCGTGGTCTTGACCACGACGCGCAGGTGCGTGGCCCGCGTGTTCGGGATGTCGAACGACCGCAGGATCATGTGCGGGGCGACCGGCCTCGGCGGGTTGCCGGGGAAGGCGTCGTCAGCGCTCGTGTACGCGAGCGAGAAGCCCGCGTCCGTGGCGCAGTCGTCGCCGTCGGTCGCGTCACATGCCCAGATCTCGAACTTCCGCACCGCCGTGAAGCGGTTGACGTTGTTCGAGAGCAGGGCGCTCACCTGGACGTGGCTGATCCGCTGTGCGGCGGTGCCGACGAGGTCGACCGTGACCTTCTTGCCGTCGGCGGACAGGTTGCCGGCGCCGTCGATATTGCCGGCGGTCGTCCAGGTCGTTCCCTCCGCGTCGTCGATCAGGGCGCGGAGCTGAGCGGCCTGAGCCGCGGGAGTCGTCCCGCTCGTGTCGCCGGTCGCGACGGCTCCTGCGTTGGCGGACGCCCAGTTGTCGGCGAACCGCAGCGTGATCGTCACGTTCTTGCCCTCGCGGATCTGCTCGCGGAAGCGAACGTGGCCGTATCCCGGCGCGGTGGCGACGAACTCGTACGTCCCCGGTGCGATCCTGGCGACGTTGTCCAGGTTCGGGCCCGTCGTCGCCGCGTCGGTGTCGGCGATCGGCGAGGTGCGGGCCTCGTAGTGCCCGACGAAGATCCGAGCGTTGACCGGGACGTTCTGGTTCAGCTTCCGCGCCACGAAGGTCACGGTCGCCGGAGTCGTCCCGATGGGCTCGAAGTCCGGCGTCGGATCGGTGTCGGTGTTGGCGGTGGTGTTCGAGCTGGTCGCGTTACGACCCATCCCGTGCCGTGCGAACTCGAGCCACAGCTCCTTCTGGTTCGCCCCGCCGAACCGCATGAGGTCCGCGGCCAGCTGAGCGTCCCGTGCCTGGAGCATGGACGGGTTCGTGGGCATGAGCAGCATCGCGTCGAAGAGGAGCTGCACCCAGCGCCGGTTGCCCGGGCAGTTCTGCGGAGGCAGCTCGCCGTTCGCGCACGCGATCTGGAGGTCGGTGTCCTCTGGCGGGAACTTGCCGTCGTACTTCGCGCTCAGAGCCTTCCTGATGTCGAAGTTGACCTTGCTCCAGATCTCGCCGTCGGCATGGACCTGCGGGCCCGTGAGGTCGTAGCCCATGTTGCTGAAGTTCAGCGCGTTGATCATGAGCTGCTTGCTCGGCTCGGGCACGCCGCCCGACATCGGGAAGTTCATCCCGTAGTTGCGGATCGCCCGCACCTTGTTGCCGGTCGCGTAGGTCCCTACCGCGTAGCGGTTCTCGTCGCCGGTCGGCACGAGGTTGTTCCCGTTCAGGTACTCCATCGCCATCAGGTCGCCGTGGCTCTCGCCCATGGCGCCGGCGTGGTGACCGGACCGGAGGTTGCCCTTGCCGATCATCCGGTTCTCGATCATGTGGCCGTACTCGTGGCCGATGACGCCCATGTCGTAGTCACCGTCGACGCAGGGCGGATAGAACGCGCCCGGCAGCGCCTGCCACATGTACATGTTGGTGATGGGCGACAGGCCCTCGGGCATCGGGTACATGTTGGCGTTGTCCCGCACGCCCGCGGGCGCGCCGGCCTGGCTGTCGCCGATGACCGGGTCGTTCTCGCGCCAGGTCTCGGTCAGGCCGAAGTTGACGTCCTGGCCGTTCCAGTTGCGCTCGGTGAAGCCGAGGAAGTACGACCAGTCGTGCATGCGGTTGTGCGCGACGAACAGGTTCGTCACCGCCGCCGAGTCGTCCCAGGTCGCACCCGGGGCTCCCGGCGTCGGGTTGCAGTCACCGTTGAACCAGTCGTTCGACCATTCGAACACGTAGTCGCGGCTCGGGCTCGTCGGCCGGTAGCCGGGCGGGCTCGGGACCTCGGAGTTGACCCAGGAGGTCGCAGTGACCGCGTTGTTCCCGATCGTCGTGAGCGTCGGAGTGTTCGTCCTGAGGTTGTGATCCCACGGCGCACGCGAGGCGAGGTTGCCGACGACCTTGTCGCAGTCGGCTGCCTCACCGGCGTCCCAGCACCACAGCTCGCGCGTGTCGGTGCTCGGGTTCCCCCACGGGTCGCCCAGGATCGGGGCCAGTGGCGGGTTGGCCGGGAACAGCTTCCACCGCGCCAGGTACGGGTGCGGCGCAGCCGTGTCGTCGATGGTGAACGTACCGGTGTACGTCCGCGGCTCGAGAGGCGTCCCGAACACGCAGACCTCGGCGAAGTAGTTGCCGGGCGGCACGCCGCCGGTCGGCGAGTACTGGATCACCTCGGGCGTGAACCCGACGTCGAGCGACGTCGCGACGAGCGCGGCGTCCCGGTAGAGCCTCAGGAGAATGTCCTGGCCCGGGTTGTCGGCGTTCGCGAACACCCGCAGGAAGCGGACGCCCGAGCCGACCACGAACGGCCCGTGCCTCGGAGCACAGCTGTTCGGGGTGGTGAGGAGCGTGCCCGAGAACGGGATCGTCACCGGGACGAGCTCCTGGTCGGCGAGGTTGAACACCGCGGGGAAGCGCGCCAGCGTCCGGCCGTCCCGCGCGTCGACATACATGCGGTAGGCCTCGCCCCGCGTCCTTGTTGATGACGAACGACTCGTACGCGGGCAGCACGCCACCCCTCGGCGTCGGGAAGCCCACGAGCTTCACGTGCTGCAGCGAGTCGTTGCCGCTCACCTGGAAGGACTCGTAGCCGGCGGCGTCCTTGGCCTGGGTGACCTTCGCGATCGCGAACCCGTCACCAGCGGCCTGCGCCGCCTGGGCCAGCCCCTCTGCGGGCGAGAGCTCGATCTCACCCGGCGCGAGCGAGGTCGAGCGCGTGAGCGAGGAGGACGCGTACCCGACCCTCCAGCCCTTCGCGGCCGTGCCGGTGATCCCGATCGTGACGAGGCCGCCCTCCGCCGCCTCGATCCCGTCGAAGACCTGCCGGAAGTTGACTGCATGGCCGTTGCTCGCGGACCAGGCGGGTGTCAGCGTCGAGCACGAGACTGGACGTCGAGCTGAGGCCGAAGGCGGCCTTGTTCGCGTTCAGCCACGCCCGTGCGGCCGCGACGGCATTCGCACCCCGGATGCCGGTCGCGAGGAACTTCCCTCGCTTGCTCATCGAGGCCGGCGTTCCGAACCGGTTCCAGATGACTGTTGCCCCTGACGCGCTTGACAGCCGCGCGCTGCGCCGCCGTCGGCGCCGCCACGCCGGTCCGCACGTCGAACTCGGCCTCGTCTGCGCCTTCCAGCTCGTGCTGGACGACAGAGACGGCCGAGCCCGGAACGAGCATCGCGGCGAGAACGGCTGCGAGAGCGACCACGATCCATGGCCGTCTGCCCATAGCGATTCCCCCTTTTCCGTTCGACTGACGTTGCTTCCCGAGGAGAGCCGGGCGATCTTCCGCGCGATGGCGACGAATGTCAAGCGCCGCGAAAGCCCGGCGCGGCAGCGGGAATCAGGCGGGCGTCGAGTAGCCGCGCATCCCGTCGACGAGCAGCGCGTAGAACGCGTCGGCGATCGCGTCGGTGTCGGCGCCGCTTCGCAGCCAGGTGAAGGCCCAGTTCGCCGCGGAGAGGAAGAGGAGGGCGGCGACGCTCTCGTCCAGGTCCGAGCGGAGCTCGCCCTGCTCCCGCCCCTCGCGGAAGAACGCGCGCACGCGCTCCTCGTAGCGTCGCCGCTCGGAGACGAACTGCTCGCGGCGCTCGTCTTCCAGGTAGCGCCACTCCTGGACGAACACGGTGGCGAGCTCGATCTGCCCGGCGACGACCCGCAGATGGCCGCGGAGCGCGAGACGGATCTTCTCCGTCGGGGGCAGCTCCTCCGGGATGGCGTCGAGCGCGCCGTGGAAGGCCTCGGCGCCCTGTCGCATCGTCTCGAAGAGGAGGTCCTGCTTGCCCTCGATGTGGGCGTAGAGCGAAGCCTTCTGGACGCCGATCGCCTCCGCGAGCGCCCCGATGGACGTGCCGTGGTAGCCCTTTTCTGCGAACAGGCGGGCCGCTTCGCGCGCAAGCTCCTCGCGGCGGGTCATGGTAGGCTTCTATCCTAACGATCGTTCGGTTGGGAGGTATTGCCAGTGCTCGAGCGGATGACGGACGAGGAGTTTCGCGCCTATCTCGCCGAAGGCGGCCAGGTCGAGACCGGCGACCCGATGCCGGACGACTACCGCAAGGCCCTGATCAAGTTCATCGAGATGCACGGCAACTCGGAGCTCATGGGCGTTCTGCCCGAGCGCGAGTGGATCCTCCGCGCGCCCACGCTGCAGCGGAAGCTCGCCCTCACCGCCAAGGTGCAGGACGAGGTCGGCCACGGGCAGCTCATCTACCGCGTCGTCGAGGACCTCGGCAAGCCGCGCGAGGCCTGCTTCGACGACCTGATCGCCGGCAAGACGAAGTTCCACAACGTCTTCCACTACCCGACCAAGACCTGGGGCGACGTCGGCGTGATCGCCTGGCTCGTCGACGCCGCGGCGATCATCTCCCAGAAGGCGCTCCTCAAGTGCTCGTACGCGCCCTACGCGCGGATCATGAAGAAGATCTGCTGGGAGGAGTCGTTCCACATCCTCCACGGGCGCGACGTCGTGCTCGCGATGATGACCGGCACCGACGAGCAGCGCGAGCTCGTGCAGGAGGCGCTCGACCGCTGGTGGGGCCCGCTCATGCAGTTCCACGGCAACCCCATCCCGGTTGAGAACGACCCCATGTACCAGTGGCGGATCAAGAGCCAGGCCAACGAGGACGCGCGGCAGCAGTTCCTCGACGGCTACGTCGACCAGATCTGGGAGCTCGGGCTCACGGTGCCCGACCCGAACCTCCGCAAGGACGAGAAGACCGGCACCTGGCACTACTCGGAGCCCGACTGGGACGAGCTCAAATGGGTCGTCACCGGGCACGGGCCCGCGACGGAGCGGCGCCTCGGCCTCCGGCGCGCTTCGCGCGACGAGACGGCCTGGGTGCGCCGGGCGGTCCTCGCCGACGCGGCGTGATCTGGGAGGTCTTCCGCCAGGAGCGCGAGGGCCAGCCGTTCCAGCACGGTGGGTCGCTCGAGGCGCCCAACCTCGAGTTCGCCGAGGCGTACGCGGTCGAGTTCTACGGCCGCCGCGCCGAGTCGGTCGCCCTCTGGGTCGTCCCGCGCGAGGCGATCCGCGAGATCGAGGAGCCGTACGTCGCCGACGTGTTCGACCGCGACTACCGGCGCGTCGATGGCTACTCGCTCAAGGTCAAGCTCAGGGAAGCGCGTGAGCGCGCAGGCACCTCCTAGCGCCGCCGTCGAGGCGGTCCTGGCCTTCGCCGACGACGAGCTCGTCCTCGGCTGGCGGGATTCCGAGTGGACGGGCGTCGCCCCGTTCCTCGAGGAGGACGTCGCGTTCTCCTCGATCGCCCAGGGCGAGATCGGGCACGCGCGCGCCCTCTACGAGCTGGTGGCCGGCGTCCAGGGAGGCGACGCCGACGCGATCGCCTTCGACCGTACGCCCGACGGAGTACCGGTGCACGCCCTTCGTCGAGCTCCAGCTCGTCGGCGACTGGGCGGCCACCGTCGCGCGCCACGGGCTCTACGAGGCGGCGGACGAGATCCGCGTCAAGGCCCTCATGGATTCGGACTGGCCCGAGCTCGCCGGTCTCGCGGCGAAGATGGACCGCGAGGAGACCTACCACCGCATGCACGCGCGCATGTGGATGGAGAAGCTCGCGGGCAACGAGCAGCTCGAGGCCGCCCTCGGCGAGCTCTGGCCGTACGCCCTCGGCGTCCTGGAGCCGGAGCAGCGCGGCGAGCTGGTGACGCTCCTCGGGCGCGACGAGGTCGAGGCGGTCGAGCGCGGCACGCACACGGACGGCTTCGCGGCGCTGCACGAGGAGATGACGATGGTGCGCCGCTCGATCCCGGGTGCGGCATGGTGACCGCGGAGAAGGTCTGGGCGGCCCTCGCCGAGCTCCCCGACCCGGAGATCCCGGTCATCTCGCTCGTCGACCTCGGCGTCGTCCGCGACGTGCAGGTCGAGGGCGAGCACGTGCGCGTCGAGTTCACGCCGACGTTCCTCGGCTGCCCGGCTCAGGAGGTCATGCGCGACCAGATGGCCGAGGCCGTGCGCTCGCTCGGCGCCGAGCCCGAGATCGACGTCGTCCTCGACGACTCGTGGTCGACCGACCGCATCACGCCCGACGGCCGGCGCAAGCTCGAGGAGTCGGGCTTCGCCCCGCCCGGCCCGCGCACGGCGACCGGCCCGACGCTCGTCCAGCTGGAGGCGCACGCCTTCCGCTGCCCGTATTGCGGCTCGTCGGAGACGCGCCTGGAGAACCTGTTCGGCCCCACGCCGTGCCGCTCGATCCGCTACTGCGAGAGCTGCCGGCAGCCGTTCGAGCAGTTCAAGACGATCTAGAACGTCTTTTCAGAACGTCCCGACGGCCGCCTCGAGCGTGGCTAGCCCGCGAGCGGCGTGAATGTGAAGCGCTTGACGATGACCTCGATCGCCTTGCCGTTCCTCGGCGCCTTGCCGTTGACAAGCCAGAGGTTCATGCGCGCGTGCTCCCCGCCTGCGGCGGGAACATCGGGGCCGGAGTAGGTCCAGGACCTGTTCGGCGCGACGGAGTTCTTGAAGAGGACCGAGGCGGGCCTCCAGGTGAAGGAGTGCGTCGAGGCGGAGACACGCGGCTGGATGAAGCGCCGCACGTTTCCGGCGTGTGCATAGGGCTGCACGGAGTACATGCCGCTCACCGGCTCGTCGACGACGCCCCAGCGCGCGAACTCGATGTCGATCTCGCGGTTGTGGTAGGCAGGATCGTCGCTCCAGGTGAAGAGTCCGAGGACGGCGTTGGGGTCGAGGGCGGTCGCGTACACGGGTGAGTCGAGCGCCCAGCTATACGTGCCGTGCCCGAAGCTCCTCCTGCTCACGATCTCGGCGCTTCGCCAACGACCGTTCGTGTATCTGATCTTCAGGTGGAGGCGGCCGGCCTTGTCGACCCAGACGTTCCCGGTCGAGGCGGAGAAGTAGTTCGGGCCCGGGCCGACCGCGCCCGCGCTCGACTTCACGTCCCACGTGTAGCCGGAAAACGCGATCGTGCGCGGCTCCGCCGAATCTGCCTGCGGATCATGCACGGAGGCAAGCGAGGCGGACGCGGCGACGAGGAGGATCAGGAGGAGAGCTACGGCTGTCAAAAGACGGGCTGTCTCAGTATTCTCCCGGCCGCAGCCTTGTTTGGAAAGGACTTGCCAGCGCCCGCTTCGCCGGTGACGGCGTTCAGGCCGGGGCCGAAGCTGATCTGGGCCTCACGGATGAGGACGAGGTTCTCGATACGCAGGCTGCGCAGCATGCGCCGAAGGTAGCCCAGTCAGCGGCTGACGACCGGGGTGTTCCGCTCAGCCAGGAGGGTGAGGCCGCCCTCGCACGACCTCACCCTCGTTGTTCGATCAGACGAACTCGATGCCGTAGCTCGAGGCCGTGGCGACGTAGCGCGCGGCGACTTCCTCGACGTTGTCGGGCACGTCCTAGTGGTCACCGGGGCCCAGAACGCAGGTCCCGTCTGGAGCGGGCGATGGAGGATGCGACCGGTCGCGGTCGTGGACATAGGCGTCTCCTTTCGGATGCGCCGCCTAGGCGGGGGCGCCCGCGGCGCGCGGCCGCGCGCCGGCGAGAGCGAGCGCGGGAGCGCGAAGCGTCCGGCGGATGCCCTTGACCGTCCAGCCGCCGAGAGCGAGGACGACGATCGCAAGCGCGAGACAGATGAGGAAGAGCTTCAACTTCATGCCGAGATGCTCTCGCAGCGAGCGGGCACGTCCAAGGGCGGCAGCTCCACTTCCTCGGTGCGGGTAGCCGTACTTCGGTAATAGGAGTGGGCCCCGCTCCCTGCGGCGAGGCCCACTCCAGTCGCCCGTTTACGGGGCTGCTTTCCCCTTCGGCTTCACGATCCAGAGCCCGTTGCCCATGTCGCTGGCGAAGATCAGGCCGTCGGACCTGATCGCCACGCCCCAGACGGACGGGTACGGCCACGACGACTCTCCCGTCGGGACGAACTGGCCGACCATCTTCGGGTCGCGCGGCCTGTTCCTGTCGAGCGGCGCGAGGTCGAGCGCGACGATCCCGTTCGAGTACCAGGAGCTGTACGCGCGGTCGCCCCTCACCTCCGTGTTGTGGATCGTCCACTCGCCGGGGGGCGCCGGGAGCGCACGCACGTTGGGCGCGTCGTCGAACTCGGCCACCTGCTTGCCGGACCGAGCGTCGTAGACCCGCAGATAGCCCCAGGCGGGCTCGCGCGCCTTGATCGTCGCGTGCCCGGCTTCGACCATCCCCTGCGCCGTCTCGTGATCCGTGAAGAGCACGAAGATGTCGATCGGCGCTGCGTCGAACCACTGCGGGCTCGTGTTCTCGGCGACGAAGTCGTGCACGACCGCCATGGCTCCGGCGGCCGCAGCGGCGGCCTCCTGCTCCGTCTGCAGGCAGGCCGGCTCGTCGCCGGCCGCATCGAAGAACGGGAACGGCGTGTAGACGACCGCGATCTTCCCCGCCGTACCGGCCGGGTAGTCCGAGACGGCACAGCCCTGGTTCGCCGCCTCGACGACGCGGCCCGAGATGCGGTGCTTGCGCTCGAGCCAGATCGGCGGGCTCGCGAAGCCTTCGTTGGCCACACCGCTCCGTCGCTTGCCGTAGTGGATCTCGGCCGGCGTCTTCGCGGCGTAGTCCTCGTCGTTCTGGAAGATCAGTTTCCGCCCGCGGTCCGTCCTGTACGGCGTCATCGAGTGGGCATCGCCGTCCTCCCACTCCTCGAACGTCGTCCGGGTCAGGAGCACCGGGTTCGACACGTCGGTGATGTCGAACGTGAGAACGCCTAGATCCCAGTACGACACGTACGCCTTCCTGCCGTCGGCACTCGCCCGGGCGCTGTGGCCAAACGTGGCACCGAAGTCGCCCTGACCCCAGAACGGGCCCCGCGAGAAACCGTTCATCCCGGCTCCCCAGTCCGCAGTCATGACCGGCAGGCTCGGATTGGTCACGTCGATGATCATGAAGTCGCCGTGGCCGGACGGGTCGAACCACTCGCTGAACGGGTGCGCCACGAGGGCGTAGACGCGATTCCCGCGCGAGAAGAGGTCGAGCTCGTGCACTCCGCCCTGGCCCGTACCGACGCCGAACTCCGTCAGGAACACCGGCGCGTACGGATTCGTCACGTTCCAGAGCTGTAGGCCGAACTCCTGTGAGTCGAGTGCCGGGTCGTCGCCGCAGCGCTGGATCCCGACGGCCATCAGGTCCCCGCTGAAGAACGGCGTCGAGACACGTCGGGCGACCATGTCCTCGGCGCTCGTGCCGGTCCGCGCCGCAAGCGTCCCGATCAGTTGCGGATCGGAGACGTCGCTGACGTCGAGGATCTTGACCCCGCGGCCGGTGCAGGGATCGCCCCAGGTGCCGACGTACGCAAAGTTCCCGTGCACCCAGACATCGGCGTTCGTCTCGCTCAGACCGAGATCGTGATGCCCGAGCACGCGAAAGTTCTTCGTGCGCGGGACGTCACCCGTCCCGCCGCCCGAGCCGCTACCGCTGTGCCGCGCGTCGAGCTTCGCCTTCGCCAGGTCGTGACCGGTCGGTTCGGCCGCGAACGCCGCAGGCGTCGCTGCCAGGAGTGCGCCACAAAGGGCGGCCAATGCCCACTTGCTGAGCATGGATGCCCTCCTTCCTCCCCCAAGTGACAGAGCGCGCAATCAAACAGTTGCTGAGCGCAGATTGCAAGCCGACTCGTGACGTTTGATACTCCGAGACGTGGTCCTCCAGCCGCGACTCGCGCAGGACCTCTCGCCGGCCGTGCGCGTCGCCTGGGAGATGCTCCATCTCGTACAGCTCAGCGTCCGGAGCATCGAGGAGACGGCCACGCGCGTCGTGGCCGCGCAGGTGGCGGGGCTGATCGCCCTCTGGACGCAGCTCGGGGAGTTCGAAGACGGCCCTCCCGAGGTCCTCGCCTGGGCGGCGTGGGCTGTCCTGGTCGTGTCGATCGTCGGGCTCGGCGTCGTCATCACCCCACGGAGGGTGAACCGGTTCTGGACGACCCTGTCGGACAGCGCGCCGTCGTCCGGGTCGCAGATCGACGAGACGACCGAGCTCCAGCTGATCGCCAGGCTCGCGGACCACCTGCGCGAGCAGCGGACCAGAATCCAGGGGCTCCTCCAGCTCTCGATCGTGTTCGGGGTCGCCGCGCTCGTCGTCGCCGGGCTCGCCTTCATCGTCGAGAAGGCCTTCTACGGGCCTTAGCGCCGATTCCAGTTCCAGGATGAACCCAGGTTCCCCGGGCGTTAGACTCGCGCGGCCGTGCCGTCGCTCCTACGCCTTGGGCTTCTTGTCGCTCTCGTAGCGTCCATGGTGGCCGGCTGCGGAGGCGACGATGGGGACGACGACGCCGCAGCTCCCCCGCTCGAGGGGACGGAGTGGACGCTCGTCGACGGCGTGGATGCGCCCGACGACTCCGTGCCGACGCTCACGCTGGCCGACGAGTCGGCGAGCGGCTTCGGCGGCTGCAACAACTTCAACGGCGGCTACGAGCTCGACGGCGACTCACTCAGCATCGGCCCGCTGGCGGCGACGTTGATGGCCTGCGAAGAGGACAAGTCCGCGGCCGAGGCCGCGTATCTGCCGGCGCTCGAGGCGGCGGACGCCTGGGCGATCGAGGACGGCGAGCTCGTCCTCTCGACCGACGGGGAAGAGACCCTCCGCTTCGGGGCCTCCTGAGCGGATGTCGAGCCCGCCCGGCAGGCACTCGACCAACTGGCTGATCCTGACCGGGGTGCTCGCCGTCACGGTCGTCGGGCTGGCGATCTGGGTGCTCGTGCTCCAGCTCGATGACGACGGCGGCGGTGACGACGAAAGCGACGACACGACCGCGGCCGAGATTCAGCAGCTCGAGGAGGAGAACGCCGCGTTGCAGGAGGAGAACGCAGAGCTTCAGGAGCAAGCCACCGGCTTCGAGCAGCAGGTCGCCGACCTCCGGCAGTCGCTGGACGACCTCCAGTCCGCGGCTGAAAGCGGCGCGGCCGGGGCCCAGGAGGCCCTCGATGCTGCACGCGCCGACTACGAGGCCCTCGCCGACGAGCTCGGCGCGAAGGGCCAGAGCCTGGCCCAGAGCCAGGCGGAGCTCGAGCGGCTGAGGGCCGACGCGGAAGCGGCCATCGCCGAGGCAGAGGGCGCAGCTTCCTCCGCGGCCGAACGAGCGGCCGCGGAGCAGGCGCGCGCCGAGCTCGCCGAGGCCTGCCTCGCAAGCGTCGCCGACGTCCTGCGGCGCTTCTATGCCAGCGACGACCTCGACGACCTCGCAGACGCTATCGAGCGGACGACCGAGGAGCTCGAGCAGGTCGCCGGCGAGTGCGAGCAGCCGGCCTAGAACCCGATCGGCTAGGCCCCGGCGGCGTCCCGCGCGCGCGTGAGAATGGGCGCATCCGAGCCTGGCGCCTGCTTCACAACTCTCCTGATCGCGGCACTCGTCGCCGCGGCGCCGGCCGGCGCCGACCTCCAGGACGAGATCGAGCTGGCCGAGCGCTACGCGCCGGTCGTCCGCCTCGTCGAGCAGCTCGAGGAGTGCGGGCCCGGCGAGCCGTACGAGCCCCTGAACGTCGATCTCCTCTTCGACGAGCCGACGGTCGCACTGCGCGGGCCGTGGGGAGGCGGCGACCTCGTCGAGATCGGGCCGACCGCCGACGACCTCGCCGGCGGCCTCTACGAGTACCACCTCGACTTCCCCGGAGACGCGCTCAATCCCGGCTGCACCTACGAGCTCTGGGCCAGGCGCCTGAGCGAGGGCGAAGCGCCGGCCGTCTACGCCCACGTCGTCGGCGACCCCGGCCACCCGGGCCAGCTCGCGCTCCAGTACTGGCTCTTCTACGCCTACAACGACTGGAACAACCTGCACGAGGGCGACTGGGAGATGATCCAGCTCGTCTTCGAGGCCGAGGACGCCGCGGCGGCGCTCGAGATGGAGCCGACGAAGGTCGGCTACAGCCAGCACGAGGGCGCCGAGCAGGCGGACTGGGGCGAGGAGAAGCTCGAGCTCGTCGACGGGACGCATCCCGTCGTCCACCCGGCCGCGGGCTCGCACGCGAACTTCTTCGACGAGGGGCTCTTCCTCGGCAGCTCGGCGGAGCAGGGCGTCGGCTGCGACGACACGAGCGGCCCGACCGTCGACCTGCGGCCGACCGTGATCACGATCCCGAGCGACCCTGACGCCGCTCGGGACGACGTATCCCTGGATCGACTACCAGGGCCGCTGGGGCGAGCTCCAGCGCGCGTTCTTCAACGGCCCCACCGGCCCCAACCTGAAGACCCAGTGGACGGAGCCGATCACCTGGTCCGAGGGCTGGCGTGACCAGAGCTACGCGGTGCCCGCCGGCGGCGCGCTCGGGACCGGGGCGACCGACTTCTTCTGCGACGCGATTGCAGGCGGCTCGAAGGCCCTGCAGCGGGCACTCGACAACCCGCAGGTCGTGCTCGGCGTACTTGCGGCGTTGCTCGTACTCGTCGCCCTTCTCATCTCGCGGGCGACGTGGACACCGTCGACTCCGCTGCGCCTGGCGCGGCGCCGCGCCTGGGGACAGATCCTTTCTTACCTCGCTGCGGATGTATCGGCAGCGGCCCGGTCTCTTCCTGGGGATCGGCCTCGTGATGCTCCCGATCTCGATCGTCGTCGCTCTCCTGCAGACGCTGATCGTCGGAGCCGCGGGCTTTGCCGGAATCGACGCCGACGGCGAGGGTGCCACCCTGCTCGTCATGCTCGTCGTCGCCCTCCTGACAACGCTGACGCTGGCGGGCGTCGGGCTCGTCCAGGCGGCGGCTGCCCGGGCCCTGGTCGAAGTCGACGAGGGCCGCCCAGTTGGGCCGGTCGATGCCTACCGGCTCGCGCTCGACAGCGTGAGGCCGCTGCTGGGTGCGCTCGCAATCGCGGTCATCGTCGTCTCGCTGCTGACAACGTCCGTGATCCTGATCCCCATCGCCGTCTGGCTCGCCGTCCGCTGGGCCCTGATCGCACCGATCGTGGAGCTGGAGACCCATTCGGCGCTCGGTGGCCTTCGGCGAAGCGGCAAGCTCGTCCGCTTGAACTGGTTGAAGGTCGCCACGCTGGCGATCGTCGGCGGCGCGCTCGCGCTGGCCGTAGGCCCCGTCCTCGGCGTGCTTCTCATCCTCCTGCTCGACGCGCCTCTCGCGCTCGCCAACGTCGTCGCCGGGATCGTCTACGCCGTGGCGATTCCCTTTGTCGCGATCGCCACGGTCTACGTGTACTTCGATGCGCGCGTCCGCGAAGAGCTGGCGCCGGATCCGGATCCGGACGTGCTCCCGGCCGAGATCGAGCCCGTCTGACGGCTGGTCAGCGCCAATCTGGGTGCCAGTCCCACGAGTCGTTGTCCGTGAGCTGGACGACGTCGGAGCCGTCCTCGCCCATGACGTAGATCTCGTAGTTTTCCTCGGGAGCGTCCACGCCGCCCTCGACGTCGCGGAGGCCGGCAAACGCGATCCTCGACCCGTCTGGCGACCAGGTCGGAGACTGATCGTCGCCCGGGTCGTCCGTCAGCCGCCTCTGATCCGACCCGTCGGCGTTCATCACGTAGATCTCGCCGTTGTGCCCCCAGCAGTCGTGGAAGAAGCACTGCCCATTGCGATCGCGGTCGCTCGTGAAGGCGATCCTCGTTCCATCGGGAGACCAGGCCACACCGCCGTCCCGGCCCCTGGAATCGACGAGGAGCCGCCGGTTGCTCCCGTCGGCGTCCGCGACCCAGACCTCGCAGTCGAGCGTTCCCTCCTCGTCGCCGCAACGGGTGAACCCGATCTGCGACCCGTCGGGTGAGAAGACTCCGGCTCCGTAGCCGTCGATCTCGAGAATTGCTTTCGTACCCGTCCCGTCGTCGCCGATGAGCGCGAGCTCGAACCCGTCCTCACTCGGAACGAGCCGCCGCGCGAAGAGGATCGACTCACCATCTGGGGACCAGACGGCATTTCCTTCGAGCGTCTCGTTCTCCGTGAGCCGGGTCTGAGCGCTGCCATCAGACTCCATCACGTAGATCTCGGAGTCGTCGGATCCGTCGCCGGTGTGATCGCGCGTGCTCGCGAAGACGATGCGGGTGCCGTCGGGCGACCAGACCGGCGCCTGGTCGTCAGCCTCTCGAGCCCCACCGCCTTGGTTCTGCGTGAGCTGCCGGACGTCACTGCCGTCCGGATTCATCGCGTAGATCTCGAAGTCACCGTCCCGTTTGCTCGCAAAGACAATCCTGCCGTCCGCCGAATCTGTGGACGCTGCCTCGCCGCCGCAGCCTGCGATCGGAGCAAGGACGGCCAGCGCCCCGATCGCGAGCGGCAAGCGCACACCACGGATCTTCACCGAAAGCTCCTTTCGTCGCAGAGTGGCGCGTCGCGAACCTGGCGCGCGACGACACCCGGAACCAGGAGAACGCTCTGGAAGACGGCCAGGAACGCCAACGAGGCCGAAACCGACCACTCACTGCCGTCCGGAGTGCCAGCCGGCAGGGCCATGAGCGCCGGGACGAACGGAAGCAGGAGCGCCCAGTAGCTCCCGATGGCGAAGCCGAGAAGCGGATGGAAGAACGCGGCGACGGCAAGAAGACCCAGGCCGGCCCGGCCCGCCGATTCGTCGCCGAACACTGCCAGGGAAACGATGAGAGCCACGTCGAGCCCGAGGTAGAGGGCGACCCAGCCGTATCTCATGATTGCTATATAGCAGAAACGCGATAGATCGTAAAGACCTGCTGCTGCACGGAGATGCCACCGGAGCCTCCCCCAGAAGGGTGACGAAAGATCCCCCATTTGCGCATTGACGGCATACGGCGCTCATACGAACCGCTGCCCTTCTCCATCCGTTGGCCGCCGATGGTGAGTGTGCAAGCAGCCACTCCCCCGAAACGAAAAGGACACCGACATGCGCAGGATCAGGCTCCATACCTCCAAGAAGATCGCACTCACGGCAGCCGCCGTCAGCGCGGTCTCCATCGCGGCGGCCGGCGGCACATACGCCAACTTCACGGCCACCCCGGTGACGATCTCCAACAACGCCTTTGCGGCCGGCACGCTCGAGATGGACCGCTCGGGCTCGGGCGCAGTCTTCTCCGCCGCCAACATGGCGATCGGCGCAGACGCGACCGGCTCGGTCACGATCACGAACAGCGGCTCGCTCGCCGGCGAGTACTCCCTCTCCGGCGCGGCCACCGGCGACCTCGCCCCGGCCCTCGACCTGGTCATCTACAAGGACAACGACGGCCAGGCCGGCTCCAAGATCTACGACGGCGCCCTGAACGGCCTCAGCTCGGTCGACCTCGGCACCTTCGCCGCTGACGGCGGCAACCACACCTTCTACTTCCACGTCTCCCTTCCCTCGACCGGGTCGGACGCAGGCGACAACGCCCTCCAGGGCAAGTCGGCCGGCGCCAGCTTCACCTGGTCGGCGACCCAGGCGTAAGCGCGCCACCCCGGAGCAAGACGGCAAATGCAGATGCGACTCACGTCGGTGCTCAAGAGGACGGTCGGCCCCATCGCAGGGCTGGCCGTCCTCGCGGCCTTCGCCTACCTGGCACTGTTCCTCGCCGGGTACCGGCCGGTCGTCGTCTACTCCGGCTCCATGGAGCCCGGGCTTCCCGTCGGGACGCTCGCCTTCGTCGAGAGCGTCCCCGCGGAGAGCGTCCGCGTCGGCGACGTCATCACGTTCGGCGACCCGCACCAGCCCGGCCGCCTCGTCACTCACCGCGTCGTCGAGACGGCGGAGACGGACGAGGGCGAGCTCGCCTTTCGCACGAAGGGCGACGCCAACCTCAACCGGGATCCCTGGGCGATCGCCCTCCCGGACGAGGCCGGCCGCCTCGCCTTCGACGTCCCGTACGTCGGCTACGCGCTCTGGTATGCGAAGACGCGCGAGGTCCGACTCGGCCTGATCCTGCTCGTGTCGGGCCTCGTGCTCACCTTCCTCCTCCAGGCCATCTGGCGCCGGCCCGATACACCTGTCGAGGCTCCTGCCAGGTGAGAACCCGCACCCTCCTCATCGCGTCGATCGTCGCTCTCGCGGCCGTCCTGGCCATCGGGGGCCTGACGCGTATGACGTCGGCGTCCTTCACGGACGGCCTGACGACCGGCGGCAACTCCTTCACGGTCGACAGGCTCTCCAACCACTTCGCCGTCACGCCCGGCAGCGACGCGACCGGGAACGTCGAGTCGCTCTCGATCGACCTGGGCTTCGTCGCCTCGCCCCAGACGGTCACCAACGTCTTCACCGTCCGGAACGTGAGCTCGGTGAGCCGCACGGCGACCCTCGTCGTCCTCGGCCCGGGCCAGCTCTCCTCCGCCACCTTCGCCCAGTCCGGGAGCGCGAGCGTCACGCTCGCCCCGGGCGCCTCGAGCTCCGTCTCCCTGACGACCTCCCCCTCGCTCGCCGGCCGCGGCACCGGCGAGATCCGGCTCAAGCTCGGCAACTCGGCCTGGCTCTACCGCGACTACTCGGTCACGCTCGACAACGCGCCCGCCGCTCCGGCCAGCCTGACCGCGACGGCCATCGCAGGCGCGGACATCCGCGTCGACTGGCCGGCCTCCACGACGACGAACGTCGCCGGCTACGACGTGTACCGCTCGACCGGCGGCAGCTGGACGAAGCGGAACGCCTCGCTGGTCACGGGCACGAGCTGGACGGACACGTCTCCGACGAACGGCACCCAGTACTCCTACCGCGTCCGCGCGGTCTCGAGCGGGACGCCCTCCTTCGAGAGCGTCGACAGCGCGACCGCGACGGCCCGCGCCGACTCGACCGCCCCGACGCGCCCGTCGGCCGTTCTCTTCGCCAACGGCGGCGGCCAGGGCAACGCCTACATCAACCTCGCCAACCGCGCCTCCGTCTCGGTCACGGTGACCCTTCCCTCGACCTCGATTCCGTCGGACACGGTCAACGTCACGATCTCGCGGAGCGGCGTCTCCGTCACGAAGAGCGTGCCCGCGCCGAACGGCGCCGGCCAGGTCACGATCACGGGCATCGACGCGACGTCCGTGCCCGACGGGTCGGTCACCATCGCGGCAACCGCCTCCGACGCGGCGGGCAACACCTCCTCGACGCGGTCGATCACCGTCACCAAGGACACGGTCGGCGCCGAACGCCCCCACCGCGACCTACGAGGACCGCGACAACCAGAACGACCGGATCAACGGCACCTGCGAGGCCAGCGCCACGATCACGGCGACCCGGACGGTGCCCTCCGCGGCCGGGCCGTACACGGCGACCGCCACGACCGGCGGCACCTACACCGTCACCGTCGCGCGGGTCGACGGTCAGACCTGGAGCCCGATCACGGTCACGTACCTCGTGACGGCGACCGACCGGGCCGGGAACACGAGCACGGCGACCACGCTGACGTACAACGTCACGCGCTAGCTCCCCGCGGCCGGAAACTAGACTCTGCGCACGATGACCCGCGTCGCCCTGGCCCTGCTCTGCGCCTGCCTCGTCCTCGCATCCTGCGGGGGCGACGAGGACGAGGGCTCCGACGAGTTCCTCCAGCAGGCGAACGCGATCTGCGCGGAGTACGGGCCGAGGATCGCCGCCGTTCCGCCGCCTTCCGAGGACATCGACGAGTGGGGCGCCGTCGGGGCCGACATCGGGGATCAGCTCGAAGCGTCCGTCAACGAGCTGCGGCTCTTGAACCCGTCGGACGAGCTCGCGGACCAGTACTCGGAGTGGGTCGCCCTGCGCGCCGACCTGCTGACGGAGATGCGCGGCGTCCAGGAAGCCGGCAACATCCACGACGAAGCCGGCGTCGAGGCAGGGCTGGCGTCGATCACGGAGCTGCAGGCCCAGGCCGACGAGCTCGCCGAAGAGCTCGGGCTGACCGACTGCACGCCGACCGGGATTACGATCGAGTCGTCCTAGCGGCCCGTGAAGCGCGGCTCGCGCTTCTCGAGGAAGGCCGCGACGCCCTCCGCGAAGTCCTCGGTGCGGGTCGCCGCAACCTGAAGCTGGGCCTCCAGCTCGAGCTGGTCCTCGAGCCGCGTGGTGGAGGCGCGCTGAAAGAGTCGCTTCGTCATCGCGATCGCCCGGGTCGGAAGCGCGGCGAGCGCCGTCGCCCGCTCCTGCGTCCTCGTGAGCACTTCGTCCGTCTCGACGACCTCGGAGACCAGCCCCCAGGCCAGCGCCTCCTGCGCGTCGATCTTGCGCCCGGAGCACATCCACTCGAAAGCCCGCGAGTAGCCGAGGAGCTGCGGGACGAGCCACGAGCCGCCTGTGTCCGGGACGAGGCCGACGTTGATGAACGCGGGAACGAACGCGGCCGAATCCGCCGCCACGCGCAGATCGCATGCGCAGGCGAGCGAGAGCCCCGCGCCCGCTGCCGCGCCGTTGACCGCTGCGAGAACCGGCTTCTCGAGCCCCTGGAGACCGAGCACGTGGCGGTTCCAGCGCGCGCGGAGCAGCCCACCCACGTCGCGGTCGCCCTGGCTCAGCTCGGAGAGATCCTGCCCGACGCAGAAGCCGCGGCCGGCGCCGGTGAGGACGACCGCGCGCACGTCCGGATCGGCGGCCTCCTTGAGAGCCCCGGAAAACGCCTTGTGCTGGGCCGCGTCGAAGGCGTTCAGCTTGTCCGGGCGGTTCAGCGTGATGGTCAGCACCGCGCCGTCGCGTGTCGTCTCGACCTCAGCCATGCCGCTCCTCGGTAGACCTGGACGTGTTCGGTAGCGTGGAACCGATGGCCGATCTTACGTTCATCGACGCGCTTCTCGGGCCGGAGCAGCCGGCGGCAGAAGGCGGAGGCTCGGACGCGGCAGCGCTCGACGCCTACTCGCGCGCCGTCGTCACCGTCGCCGAGAAGCTTTCGCCGTCCGTGGCCAACCTGCGGGTCTCGCGGCGCGTCCGCGGCGGTCGCCTGGCAACCGGCGGAGGCAGCGGAGTCGTGATCACACCGGACGGGTTCATGCTCACGTCCGCCCACGTCGTTGCCGGCACGAATGGCACCGTCGACGCCTCCTTCGTCGACGGCCGCGAGGTGAGGGCCGAGGTCGTGGGCGCCGACCCGCTCTCCGACCTCGCCGTCCTCCGCTCGGACTCCACCGGGCTCGAGCCCGCCGTCCTCGGCGACGCGGAGATCCTCCGGGTCGGCCAGCTCGTCGTCGCCATCGGCAACCCGAACGGCTTCGCCGGCTCGGTCACGGCAGGCGTCGTCTCGGCCCTCGGCCGGGCGCTCCCCGTGAGCTCGCGGGCGGCCGGGCGGATCGTCGAGAACGTGATCCAGACCGACGCGGCGCTCAACCCGGGCAACTCGGGCGGGGCGCTCGCGGACGGCCGCGGCTGCGTGGTCGGCATCAACACCGCCGTTGCAGGCGTCGGGCTCGGGCTGGCCGTGCCCATCAACGCCACGACGCGGAAGATCATCGGCGCCCTCATGCGCGACGGTCGATTCACGCGCGCGTACATCGGCATCGCGGGCGGCTCGCGGCCGCTGCCTCCGCGCCTCGCGCGCGAGCTCAGCCGGACCACCGGCGTCGAGGTGGTCGAGGTCGTCGAGGGCAGCCCGGCCGCAACGGCCGGCCTGCGGCGCGAGGACCTGATCGTCGCCGTGGACGAGACGCCGGTGGATGGCGTGGACGACCTCCAACGCCTCATGACCGGCGAGCTGATCGGAGAGAGCGTGACCGCGACCGTCCTGCGCGAGGGACGCCGGATCGAGGTCCGGCTGGTCCCGGTCGAGCTCGAGGTCTAGGCCGGGCGCCTAGCCGATCTCGATCCCGCCCGGCTCGGCGGCGTGATGGCGGTCGTGCTGGGCGAGCTCGAGGACGATCTGGGCGGCGACCGCCACGAACAGCACGGTCAGGGCGAGCACGATCCCGATCTCCGCCCCGACTGCGCCGACGCCGAGCGCGAGAGCCGCCGTCCCCAGCCGCAGCCAGACGTCGATGTCGCCGCGGGACTGCGTGGTCACGAGATGGAGCACCGCCACCGCGCCCATGAAGAGCGCGACGGCGACGCCGATGATCCACGACACCTCGTCCGTGAGGCCGGCCTCCTGCGTCGCCTTGATCGCAAGCTTCACGCCGGCGCCGAGGGCGGCGAGACCGATCAGAAGCGGCAGGTGCGCGTACAGGTACGTCTGGCCCGCGGCAATCGTCCGCCTCACGATCGAGGAGTCGACGTAGTCGAAGTAGAGCCACCACAGTGCGCCGGCAAGCGCGAAGCCGAGCGCGGCGGCGGCCCCGGACTCGAGGCCCCAGCTCACGCTGGTCGTGCCGACGACGACCGCGAGCACGCTCTCGCCGAAGACGATGATCGTGAAGAGGCCGACGCGCTCGGGGATGTGTGACCCGTGAATCGGAACCTTGCGGATCCTTTCGGCGCTCGCCAGCGGCGTCCCCAGGTCGATCGCCAACGCGACGGCCCAGATCCAGTAGCGGTACGGCGGCTCGACCACCACCGAGACGAGGAACAGCAGGATGCTTGCGCTGAAGGCGGGGATGTAGACGTTGAGCAGGGGTCGCGCAGCGGGCAGGTGCCACCAGGCGCGCGCGTTCAGGACGACGACCACCGCTCGGACGCCCGCGTACGCCAAGGCGAAACTTGCCGTGGCGCCGTGGAACGCGTCGGGGATCACAGAGGCGAGAACGGCCACGGCGAACATGCCGGCGATCATCAGGATCCGGTGCGGCGGATCGTCGGTGTCGAAGCGGTCGGCGTAGAACGTGTAGCCCGACCCACGCCCACCAGACGGCCACGAACAGCCCCGCGAAGACGAGGAAGCCGTGGACGCTGGGGTCCTCGGCGAGCCCGTCAGCAAGCTGT
This sequence comes from uncultured Actinomycetes bacterium, assembly GCA_963748205.1. GTDB lineage: Bacteria > Actinomycetota > Thermoleophilia > Gaiellales > Gaiellaceae > JAIBJN01. The sequence goes on along the minus strand of CAVVIB010000019.1, from coordinate 25,071 downwards.
GCGACGGCAACGACGAAGACGAGGTCGAAGAAGAGCTCGAGCCAGGTCGCGTGGCGCTCGTCTCCGTCGTCCTCGAGCGCGCGCAGCCGCGGAGGGTCGTGCCACCGCGAGGACATCGTCATGGAAGCGCGAACGCCGCTAGCGGCCCCGGAATTCCGGCTTGCGCTTCTCCGTGAACGCCGTCAGCCCCTCGCGGGCGTCCTCTGACGCGAACGCGAGGTAGAGCGCCTTGCGCTCGTAGTCGAGGCCCGTCTCGAGCGTCGACTCGTGCGCCCGGTTGACGGACTCCTTCGCGAGTCGCTGCGCGATCGGGCCCTTCTCGGCGATCGCGCGCGCGACGGCCTTTGCCTCCTCGAGCCAGGCCTCCTTGGCCACGACGCGCGCCACGAGCCCCGCACGCTCCGCCTCGTCGGCGGTCAGGAAGCGCCCGGAGAGGATCACGTCCATCGCCTTCGCCTTGCCGATCGCGCGGGTGAGCCGCTGCGTCCCGCCCGCGCCGGGGATGATCCCGAGGCCGGTCTCCGGCTGGCCGAAGCGCGCGGTCTCCGAGGCGACGATCAGGTCGCAGGCCATGGCGAGCTCGTTGCCACCGCCCAGGCAGAAGCCCGAGACCGCTGCGACGAGCGGCGTGCGGATCCGCCGGATCGCGTCCCAGCGGTCGATGCGGCGCGCCTCGTACATGTCCATCGCGCTCGCCTCGGCCATCTGGCCGATGTCGGCGCCGGCCGCGAACGCCTTCTCGGAGCCGCCGAGGACGATGCAGCGGATCGCGTCGTCGTCGTCGAGCTCTGTGAGCGCGTCGACGAGCAGGCCCATCACCTCGTCGTTGAGCGCGTTCAGCGCCTCGGGCCGGTTGAGCAGGACGATGCCGACCGGCGGCTCGCGCTCGACGAGGACGACGCTCACTCCTTGCCCTCCACGAACTTCCGCACGGCCGCCTTCGGCTCCTCGGTCGCCATCGACAGCGCGAGCCAGTCGCGTGCGTGGTTGATCGTCTCGTGCCAGGCGAGGTCGCGCCAGAAGTTGAGCTGCTGCTTCGTGTAGCGCACGGTCTGCGGGAGCTTGGCCGCGAGCTTCTCGACGAGCTCGTCGACGGTCGCGTCGAGCTCGGCCGCCGGGACGGCCCGGTTCACGAGCCCCCACTCCTCGGCCTTGCGGGCCGGGATCTCCTCGCAGAGGAGGATGATCTCCCGCGCGCGGCGCTCGCCGACCATGATCGGCAGCCACTGGGTCGCGCCGCCCGCCGGCACGGAGCCGTGCTGCGGGCCGACGTGGCGGATGTACGTGTCGTCGACGATCACCGACAGGTCGCACGCCATCTGGAGCTCGTTGCCACCGCCCACGCAGACGCCGTTGATGCGCGCGAGCGTCGGCTTGCCGATCTCGCGCAGCCGGTCGTGCGCGTCCTTGAAGGCGCCGAACCACTTCCAGTACTCGTCCGGCTTGCCGAGGTAGTCGCGGCTCCAGGCCTTCAGGTCGGCGCCGACGCAGAACGCGCGCCCGGCGCCGGTGACGACGACGACGCGGATGGAGTCGTCCCAGGATGCGTCCTCGCACGCGCGCGCGATCTCCCGCAGCATGCGGAAGTCGAACGCGTTCAGAACCTCGGGCCGGTTGAGGGTGATCGTCGCGCGCGGGGGCGCCTTCTCGTAGACGATCGCCTCGAGCCCGAGCTCGGCCGGGTCGCGCGGCGATGGGTATTCCGGCTCGCTCATTCGACGTCGGCGAAGTGGACGTGGAACGGCACGCCCATCTCCATCGCGTCCTTGCCGGTCGCCATGAACTCCTCGGTGCGCGCGGCCGCCTTGAAGGCGTCCCGGTCAGGGAACTCCCACTCGGCGTAGTACGGGAACTTCGGCTCGCCCATCGGAGCGCCGAAGACCTTGCCGTGCCGGAACGTCCCGCCCGGCACCTGCCGGCAGAGCTCGGCGTGCTGCTCGTAGCGCCCGGCGTCCGGCTCCTGCTCGTAGACCATGAAGACCCTGACCAACGTTCTCCCTTTCGTCGCTGTCGCCAGCGAAGGATTCCCGATTCGGCGCTTGCGCGCTGCGGCGGACCGCCGCCCCAGCATCGACTAGGGCGGCGGCGCCGCGTCCGCAGAGGTCGGTCAGCGGAGCTGGGCTCTCCGTCGACCTTCCGTCCACGCTCGGCCGCAGGCGAGCCGATTACGTCCCGGCGCCCGCAAGGGACTCCTCCAGGATCTCGAGGCCGCGTTCGAGATCCCCGTCGGCGATGACGAGGGGAACGAGGATCCGCACGACGTTTCCGTACAGGCCGCAGGTGAGGAGGATGAGCCCGCGCTCGCGGGCCCGTGCGGCTGTCGAGGCTGCCAGCTCGCCGGCCGGCGCCTTGGTCGCGCGGTCCTCGACCAGCTCGAGCGCCAGCATCGGCCCCAGGCCGCGAACCTCGCCGACCGAAGGCACCCGCTGCGCGATTCCGTCGAGCGCCATGCGGATGAACTCGCCGAGCTCGCGCGCGCGGCGCTGGAACGACTCGCCCGCCACCTCGTCCAGGACGGCGACGGCCGCCGCGCAGGCGACCGGGTTCCCGCCGAATGTGCCGCCCAGCCCGCCCGGCCCGACCGCGTCCATCACCTCGGCGCGCCCGGTGACGCCGGCGAGCGGGAGCCCGCCGCCGAGCGACTTGCCGGAGACGAGCAGGTCGGGCTCGACGCCGTAGTGCTCGATCGCCCACATCGGCCCCGTCCGCCCGACGCCGCTCTGCACCTCGTCGTCGACGTAGAGGATCCCGTGACGGTCGCACAGCTCGCGCAGACGAGGAGGAAAGTCGCGCGGCATCGGGATGAACCCGCCTTCGCCTTGGACGGGCTCCAGCACGACGCAGGCGACCGCCTCGGGATCGACCTCGGACTTGAAGAGGGCCTCGAGCCCGGCGATCGCGTCCTCCGTCTCGACGCCGCGGTACGGGTACGGCCCCGGAGCGCGGTAGACCTCGGGCGCGAAGGGGCCGAAGCCGCGCTTGTACACGACCTTGCTGGTCATCGTCATGGTCAGGAGCGTCCGGCCGTGGAAGGCGTGGTCGAAGACGACGACGGCCGGCCGGCCGGTGGCGGCGCGCGCGATCTTGACCGCGTTCTCGACGGCCTCGGCGCCCGAGTTGAGGAGGAGGCTCTTCTGCTCGTCGCCGCGGCACGGCGAGAGCTCCGCCAGCCGCCGGCAGACGTCCAGGTACGGCTCGTACATCCCGACCATGAAGCACTGGTGGAGGTAGCGGTCGACCTGCTCGTGGATCGCGGCCACCGCCGCGGGCAGCCGATGCCCCGTGTTCTGGCAGCCGAGACCGCCCGCGAAGTCGATGTACGTGTTGCCGTCCGTGTCCTCGATGCGGGCGCCCTCGGCACGCGCGACGACGAGGGGCGGCGTCGAGACGCCGGCGGCCACGTATCTGGCGCGCGCCTTCAGGAGCTCGCCGGTCGCGCTGCGCTCCTGGGTCGCCATCGACCGAGTCTACTCCCGGCCCGGCGGCATCACCTTGGCCCGCGCGTCCCAATCGCGGGCGTTATCCTCGCCGCCGTGTCCGCGACGTCCGTTGCGGTGGTCTTCTCGCTCGTCGCCGGCCTCGCGGGCTCGATCCAGGTCGCGGTCAGCGGCGCGCTCGGGAAGCGGATCGGCGTGCTCGAGGCGACCGCGTTCGGGTCGATCGGCGCCGCGCTGATCGTCTGCGGCGTGCTGCTGGTCGCACGGCAGACCTTCAGCGGGGTGGCCGAGGGATTCCGCGAGCCCCCGTGGCTGTGGCTGGGCGGCGTCATGGGCGCGATCGTGGTCACGTCGATCACGTTCACGGCCCCGCGCATCGGGACGTTCGCGACGATCGGCCTCCTCATCGCCGGCCAGCTGGCCATGGGCGTGCTCATCGACGCCTTCGGTCTCTTCGGCCTGGAGAAGATCCCGGTCTCGCCGGCACGGGTCGCCGGGCTCGCCCTGCTCGCCGCGGGCGCCCTACTCGTCCTCAAGCGTTAGTGGGTTAGAGACCCCAGGGGTTCGTCGGGCGCGCGCCCGTCGAGAGGAGGACGCTCTTCGTCTCCAGGTACATCTGGAGCGTCTCGAGCGCCTGCTCGCGGCCGAAGCCGGACTGCTTGTAGCCGCCGAACGGCACGCCGGGGAAGGCGCCGTACGGGAGGTTGATCGTGAACGTCCCCGACTTGATGCTCCGCGCCAGGCGGTGGCCGCGCGCGGGGTCGCCCGTCCAGACCGTGGCCACGAGCCCGTAGCGCACGTCGTTGGCGATCCGCACCGCATCCTTCTCGTCCTCGAAGGGGATGGCGGCGATCACCGGGCCGAAGATCTCCTCCTGCGCGACGGTCTGGTCGCTGCCCACGCCCGCGAGCACGGTCGGCGGGTAGAACGCGCCGTCGCCCTCGGTCGGCTCGCCGCCGGCGACGACCTCGGCGCCCTCGCCGCGGCCGGTCTCGACCATGCCGTGCACCTTCTCGCGGTGCGCGAGCGAGATGAGGGAGCCCATGTGCGTCTCGGGGTCGAGCGGGTCGCCGACGCGCACGGCGCCGGCCTTCTCGGCGATCCGGTTGACGACGTCGTCGTAGATCGATTGCTCGACGAGCAGGCGCGAGCGCGCGTCGCAGCTCTGCCCGGCCGAGTAGTAGATGCCGTACGCGGTCGAGGCGATCGCGTCGTCGAGGTCGGCGTCGGCGAAGACGATCGCCGGGCTCTTCCCGCCGAGCTCGAGCGAGACGCGCTTCACCGGGTCGGCGCAGAGGCGCATGATCTCGGAGCCCGTCGCCGTCGAGCCGGTGAAGGAGACCTTGTCGACGCCCGGGTGCGAGACCAGGTGGGCGCCGGTCGTCGGCCCGTCGCCGGGAACGACGTTGAGCACGCCCGCCGGGATCCCGACCTCGACGGCGAGCTCGGCGATCCGCAGCGCGGTCAAGGGGGTCGCGGCGTCCGGCTTGAGGACGACGGTGCAGCCCGCGGCGAGCGCCGGGGCGAGCTTCCAGCCGGCGAGCATGATCGGGTAGTTCCACGGCACGATCTGGCCGCAGACACCGACCGGCTCCTTGAGCGTGTAGGTGAGGATCGAACCGCCGATCGGGCGCGTGCCGCCCTCGATCGAGCCGATCGCCGAGGCCATGTAGCGGAAGCTTTCCGCGGCGACGAAGACCTCGGGCTTGCTCGAGCTGACGGCCTTGCCGACGTTGCGGGTCTCGAGCTCGGTCAGCTCCTTGCGGTTGGCAACGATCGCGTCGGCGAGCGCGTGCAGGAGCCGCGAGCGCTCGTTCGGCGGCGTCTTCCCCCAGGGGCCCTCGAGTGCGGCTCGCGCAGCCTCGACCGCGCGGTCGACGTCGCCCGGGCCGGCGACCGCGGCTTTCGCCAACGGGTTGCCGGTGGCCGGCTCGACGAGGTCGCGGACTTCGCCGTCCGACGGCTCCGTCGCCTCACCGTTGATGAAGAGCAGGTACTCGCGCTCGGTCGCCACGGCCATCTCGCGGGACGATATCGCGGTCACCGTCCCCGGGGTCGCGTACAGTCGGAGCGTGGTTCAGGCGCGGGTGATCCTCTTCGGGCTCGCGACGATCTACCTCGTGGGCGTCGTCGTCCAGTTCTTCCTCGCGGGCCTCGGAACCTTCGGCGCCACGACGTTCGACGCGCACCAGGCGGTCGGGTTGGGGCTCGGGCTCGTGTCGCTCGTGATGCTGGTGCTCGCGTTCGTCGGGAAGGTGCCGCGCTCGCTCACCGCCCTGACGTTCACGCTGTTCGGCCTCAACGTGCTCCAGCTGGTCCTCGCCCAGATCGACGTCGAGGAGATCGCGGCGCTGCACGTCGTGAACGCACTCGCGATCGTGTACGTCGCGCACGAGCTCGTGCAGCGCTCGCGGCGGTTTCTCGCGGCTCAGCTGGGCGAGCGCTCGAACAGCGCCGCCTGACCCTGGCCGACGCCGACACAGAGCGTGGCGAGGCCGTAGCGCCCGCCGCGGCGGCGGAGCTCGTGCAGGAGCGTGACGACCAGGCGCGCACCGCTCATTCCGAGCGGATGGCCGATCGCGATCGCGCCGCCGTTGACGTTGACCTTCTCCGGGTCGAAGCCGAGCTCGCGAATCACCTGGAGGCTCTGCGAGGCGAACGCCTCGTTCAGCTCGACGAGGTCGAGGTCGGCGACCTCGACGCCGGCCCGAGCGAGGGCCTTGCGCACCGCGGGCACGGGCCCGATCCCCATCACGCGCGGGTCGACGCCCGCAACGGCGCCGGCGACGAAGCGTCCGAGCGGCTCGACGCCCAGCTCGGCCGCCCGCTCGCTGCTGGCGACGACGAGCGCGGCGGCGCCGTCGTTGACGCCGCTCGAGTTCCCGGCGGTCACGGTGCCGTTCGCGCGGAAGGCGGGCTTGAGGGCGGCGAGCTTCTCCGCCGAGGTGTCCGGCCGCGGATGCTCGTCGCGGACGACGTCGCCGACCGGGACGAGCTCGTCGTCGAAGCGCCCTGCCTCCGCGGCGGCGGCGTGGCGCCGCTGGCTCTCGAGCGCGAACGCGTCCTGCTCCTCGCGCGAGACGCTGAAGCGTTCGGCCACGTTCTCGCCGGTCTCGCCCATCGACTCGAGCGGAAACATCTCCTCCATGCGCGGGTTGGGGAAGCGCCAGCCGAGGGTCGTGTCCCAGACGGTCTGGTTGCCGCGGGGGTAGGCGCGCTCGGGCTTCGCCATCACGAGCGGCGCGCGGCTCATGGACTCGGTGCCGCCCGCGACGAACAGGTCGCCGTCGCCGGCACGGACCGCATGGCAGGCGGAGACGACCGCCGCGAGGCCCTGACGCGCAGAGCCTGTTGACGGTGACACCCGCGACCTCCTGCGGCAGCCCGGCGAGGAGCGCGGCCATGCGCGCAACGTTGCGGTTGTCCTCCCCGGCCTGGTTCGCGGCGCCGAAGTAGACGTCCTCGATCTCGCCCGCGGGAACACCCGCACGCTCCACGGCCTCGCGGATGACGAGAGCGGCGAGATCGTCGGGGCGCTCGCCCGCAAGGGCGCCGCCGTAGCGGCCGACGGGGGTTCTGACCGCGGAGAGGATGACGGCGTCGGCCACGGGCCAAGTCTATTCGCGGGGTGTTGCGCTACCGCGCGCGGCTACTCGACGAACTCGACCTTCACGGGCCGCTCGAACGCGCCCGCTTCCTCACCGCGGCGGAGGAGCTCGGCGACCGCCTGGCGGCCCTCGTCGCCGTAGTCCTCGGTGAGCTCGTTCACGTACATGCCGATGAACTTGTCGGCCAGCTCGGGCGTCAGCCCGCGGCCGAACTGGAGGGCGTATTCGAGCGCCTCGTCACGATGCTCGAGCCCCGCCCGGATCGAGTCGCGAAGAACCTCGGAGAGCACCCGCAACGTGTCCGCACCGAGATCGCGGCGCGCGGTATTGATGCCGAGCGGCAGCGGAAGCCCCGTCTCGAGGAGCCACCACTCGCCGAGGTCGACGACGCGCTCGAGCCCGTGGTGTCGGTAGGTCAGCTGGCCCTCGTGGATGAGTAGGCCTGCGTCGGCGCGATCGCTCTCGACCTCCTCCATGATCTGGTCGAAGGGCATCTCGCGGTAGCGGAAGTCCCCGCCCAGGTAGAAGCGCAGCGTGAGGAAGGCGGTCGTCATCTTCCCCGGGACGGCGATCTCGACCTCCTTCAGCTCCTCGCGCGTCATCGGCCGCTTGGCGACCACGATCGGGCCGTAGCCCGAGCCCATGCTCGCCCCGTGCGGGAGGATCACGTACTTGTCCTGGACGAACGGGTACGTGTGCAGCGAGATGGCCGTGACCTCGAGGCGGCCCTCCAGAGCCCACTCGTTCAGGGTCTGGATGCCCTCGAGCACGTGCTCGAACTCGAAGCCGCGTCCGTCGACGCGGCCGGCCGCAAGTCCCCAGAACATGAACGCGTCGTCCGGGTCCGGGCTATGTCCTAGACGAATGCGCAGAGGGCGCGAGGCTACCAAGGGTCTGCGGGACCTGCCCAGGCGCCCGACAGGCGACTAGAATTTGAGATGTGTCTAAACCTGATCTCTCGGCCGCGATTCAGGACTACCTGAAGGAGATCTACAAGCTCCAGTCCGAAGGGACGAAGCCGACGACGACCGCGATCGCGCGGCGCATGGGCGTCGCTCCCTCGTCGGCGACCTCGATGCTGAAGAAGCTCGCGGCGCTCGGCCTCGCCGACCACTCGCCCTACAAGGGCGTGGAGCTGACGGACACCGGCACGCAGATCGCGCTCGAGGTCGTGCGGCACCACCGGCTCCTCGAGCAGTACCTCGCCGAGACGCTGGGCGTGCCGATCGACGCGGTGCACGCCGAGGCCGACCGGCTCGAGCACGTCCTTTCCGAGGAGCTCGAGGCGCGGATCGACGAGCAGCTCGGCTATCCGACGCATGACCCGCACGGCGACCCGATCCCGGACGCGGGGCTGCGGGTGGAGACGCACCGGCTGCGCTCCCTCGACGCCCTCGAGCCCGGCGAGGAGGCGACCGTCAAGCGCGTCCCGGACGGCGACTCCGACCTGCTCCGCTACCTCGCCGGCCTGCGCCTCGTCCCCGGCCGCCGGGTGACCATGCGCCGCTCCGAACCGTTCGACGGCCCGCTGACGGTTGCGGTCGAAGGCGCGGAGCACGCGATCTCGCGCGAGCTCGCGATGCAGATCGGCATCGCGTAGTCGCGGCCCCGGGCAACGGTTTCTCACTCTCGGCACGCTCCCGGCACCATGGGTGCGCTTTTCGGCGCTAGCGTCCAAAGCGGGTGGTGGCCCGGGGTGGCCCCTCGGTAAGCCGAAAGGCTTACTGCTTGTGCCCGAAGAACCAGCGCTCGAGCGGCTTGAGGAGCTCGTCCTCGGCGAACGGCGCGACGGACTCGTTCACGCCCTCCCCGGCCGAGACCTTGAGGTCGTCCTCGAGCGCGCCGTTTGCCGCCGAGAGAGCGTCGCCCATCTCGTAGCCCTCGAAGACGTAGTCGTCGGCCCGCGGCCTCGGGGTCTGGCGGTTGTCGATGTCGATCGCGCGGCCGACCGCCCACACGGCGCCCGGTCGGCGCTCGATCCAGATCAGGATCTCTTCGCGCCCGCCGTCGTCGCCCACCCCATGCAGGGTTCGGGCGGCGAATCGCATGCCCTCGGGCTCCACTGCCCACCAAGGATACAATCGCGGCGTGGGCTTCTTCTCGAAGCTGTTCGGCAAGGGCGACGACTCGGGCTCTGAGACCCCCCGCGGGATCTCGAAAGAGGAAGCCCTCGCCGCCTACGTCGTCCGCGAGCACCGGCAGGGCCGGTCGCTCGAGGAGATCCTCGAGGACCCGTACCTGAAGAACCGCGCGACCGACGAGCAGCGGCTGAGACTGCTCGAGCGGCCCGAGGTCATCCGGTCGGTCGGCGAGGACACGGCGGCGATGGCCGCCGAGCACGTCCGCGAGACCTCCTAGGCGATGAGCGACACGCTCCGGGGGGAGCGCGTGACGCTCCGCCCGATCACGGACGCAGACGTCCCGCGCCTTGCCGAGATCGCCGCCGAGCCCGATGTGGCGCACTGGTGGCTCGGGCTCACCGAGCAGGACCTGCGCGAGAAGGCCGGGCCGGACGAAGACGGGCTCGTCTACGTGATCGAGGAGAACGGCGAGGTCATCGGCCTGATCGAAGCCGGTGAGGAGGACGAGCCGGACTACCGCCACGCCAACATCGACATCTTCCTGACCTCGGCGCGCAGCGGTCAGGGCCTCGGCGGCGATGCGATCCGCACCCTGGCCCGGCACCTCTTCGAGGACCGCGGGCACCACCGCATCGTCATCGACCCTGCGGCCGCGAACGAGCGCGCGATCCGTGCCTATGAGTGGGTGGGCTTCAAGCGGGTCGGGATCATGCGGCGCTACGAGCGCGGGGTCGACGGCGAGTGGCACGACGGCCTGCTGCTCGACCTCCTTCGGGACGAGCTCCGCTAGGAGGGACTGGCGGAACACGCCGAAGGCACAGACTGCGTTCCGTCGGGCCCTCCTAACCAAGCTCGACGCCGAGGCCGCGCTCGCGGGCGCGCTCGACCACGAGCGCCGCGACGGCGAGGTCCTCCGCGGCGATCCCGAGGCTCTTGAAGACGACGATGTCGTCCTCGTGCTGTCGTCCCGAGATCTCGCCCGCCACCACCTCGGAGAGCTCGTGCACCTCGAGCCAGTCGAGGACGCCGCGCTCCACCGGCTCGACGAGGTCGCCCGCCTCGAGCTTCGCCTGCTCGCGCGAGTCGCAACAGACGAACGTCGCCCGCTCGAGCACTGCGTTGTCGAGCTCCCTCGCCTGGAGCCGGTTCGCGCCCGCCGCGCAGACGAGGGCGCCCGGGCGGAGCCACTCGCCCCGCAGGACCGGGTCGCGCGAGCTCGTGATCGTCACCACCACGTCCTGTTCGGCCGCGTCCTTGTTGTACTCGCCGGGCTCGCAGTCGAGCCGCTTGCAGAAGTCCGCGAGCCGCTCGGCGTTGCGCGAGTACGCGACGACCTCCTCGATGCCCGGGAGGGCGGCGCGGATGCACCGGACCTGGCTCTCGGCCTGCCAGCCGGTCCCGATCACGCCCAGCGTGCGCGCGCCCTCCTTCGCCAGGTGGCGGGCGGCCACGGCGCTCGCCGCGCCCGTGCGGAGCTGGCCCATGCGGTCGGCGTCGATCAACGCCAGCAGCTCGGGCCGGTCGGCCGCGAAGAGCGAGACGAAGAAGCGCGTCCCCTCGGCGAAGCCGGCGTAGGCCTTCAGGCCGGCAACCCCGAGCTCGAGATCGGCGGCCGCCAGTACATGGAACCGGCCCTCGGTCAGACCCAGCCGGAAGCGCGGCCGGTTCTCGATCGCGCCGCGTGCGATCCGCGCGAAGCACCCCTCGACCGCCTCGACGGCGTCCTCCGGCGTGAGGAGCTGCTCGACGTCGGCTTCGCGGAGATAGAGCGGCACAGGGCCGGATAGTGTAGGTCGCGTGGAGCAGGCGGCCGAGCGTTGGCTGAGCGTGCCCGCCGACGTCCTCACCGGCGATCGCGCCGTCGTCGAGGCGGACGGGCGGGAGATCCTGCTCCTGCGCGTCGCCGGCGAGCTCCACGCGTTCGACAACGCCTGTCCGCACGAGGGCAACCCGCTCGTAGACGGCGACGTCCTCGGCGACCAGCTCGAGTGCGCCTACCACGCCTGGCGCTTCGACCTCAGGACCGGCGCGTGCCTCTACGGCGACGAGCCCGCCAGGCGCTACACGGCCGAGGAAGAGGGCGGCGAGATCCGGATCAGGCTCGCCTAGAGCCGGATCCGGCTCCAGGCGACGCCCGGGTCGGGGAACTCGCCCGGGTGGAGCAGATGGGCGAGCACCTCGACGCCGTCCACCACGCGCGGCCCGGGACGCGAGAACGTCGCGTTGGCGTCGACGGCGAAGACCGCGCTCTCCTGGCGCGCGGGTGTCCCGAGCAGGTGGGCCGAGAGCTCCAGCGGGACGACCTCGGCGAGCGTCCGGTCGAGGTCGAACCCGCAGGGCGCGAGCACGACGACGTCCGGCTCGAGCTCGACCACGTCCGCCCACCGCATCCGGTGCGACGGCCAGCCGGACATGCCGGCGACGTCGATGCCGCGCGCGGCCGCGACCATGTCGGGCACCCAGTGGCCGGCCGAGTACGGCGGCTCGAGCCACTCGGTGACGAACACGCGCGGCGAGGTCTCCACCGCCGTCAGAGCCGACGAGACCCGGTCGAGCCGGCTCCGCATCCCCGAGGCGAGCTCCTCGGCCTCGCCCTCAGCGTCGAGCTTCGCCCCGAGCGCGACGATCTGCTCCGCGATCCCGTCGAGCGTCGAGGGCGAGAAGTCGAGCACCTCGACGTCGAGCGACCTGGCGCTGACGGCGCCGTTCACCTGATCGGTTGAGACTGCGCACACGTCGCAGAGCTCCTGCATGACCACCACGTCGGCCTGGATCTCGTCCCAGAGCTCCTCCTCGATGGCGTAGAGGGGATGACCGTCGCGGGCGGTCTCGGCGACGACGCGGTCGATCTCGCCGCTCTCGAGGTCCCCGGTCTGGACAAGCGACGCCGTCACGACGGGACGCTGGGCAGCCTCCGGCGGCCAGTCGCACTCGTGCGTGATGCCGACCACGCGATCGCCTAGCCCGAGCGCGTACAGCACCTCGGTCGCCGCCGGGACGAGCGAGCAGATCCTCACTCGGGTCAGCCTAGCGGTGCGGGATGAAGCTGATCTTCCCGCTCGACTCGAGGACGGCCCAGTGGACCGCCCTCAGCGACGGAATCTGCTGGAGGCGAGCCTCGGCCGCGACCTCCTCGATGGTCATGCGCTCGCGACGCAGGTTCCGGTCGACCGGCTTGCCGTTCTCGACCAGGATCAACGGCTCGGCCTCGAACACGGGACGGAGCGGCTTGAAGCGGTAGACGAGGTACGACACGGCCACGGTCAGGATCGTGAACGTGCCTCCCGCGAGGACGAGGCCGGTGAACGAGTAGTCGCTCTGGGTCACGCCCTGCTGGATCAGGTCGCCGAGCACGATCAGGAGGATGAGGTCGAACGGCTGTAACGATGAGAGCTCGCGCCGGCCGATCACGCGCGTGACGATGACGACGAAGAGGAACGCACAGAAGGCTCTGATGACGATGTCCATGGGCTATGGGTAGATCGTGAGCGTGTGCTCGACCGTGGCAATCGGGCTATCGCCGTCATAGAGCTCCACATCGGCCGAGCGCTTGCCCACGTTGGTCGGGTTGACCTGGAACTGCATGTAGAGGACGAGCCGCTCCCCCGCCCCGAGCGGGCCAAAATGGAACCTGAGGCGGCCGTCGCGGCCCGTCTCCTCGGTGGGCGCCGGCTCGATGGTGTTGATGTGCATGTTCTCTGCCCAGCCGGGACCGAACACGAGGACGGCGTCGTCGAGCGCCTCCTTGGCCGTCACGGTGAAGCGGCCCTCGAAGAAGAGGCCACCCCGGAGCGCATCGGGTGCGAAGACCTGGAGCTCCGCGGCGTCGCCCGACGCCGAGGTTGTGCTCGCCTCCTGGCCGAAGACGTTCAGGAGCGCCGCGATCGAGATCGCGGTCAGCAGGCCGAGGACGATCCAGCGCGCGCCGAGCTCGCTCCACCACGACGCGTCGCGGTGGCGTCCGAGGTCGAGATGCTCGGGAAGCTCGGCCACCATTCGGGAGTTCTGCGGCCGCTACCGGCGTCCTGCGCGTCGGTAGCCTCTCGGCAACGACTTCGAGGAGGTGCAGCATGAGCGCGTTCGACGACCTTGCGGCGATGTCGCCGCTGCGGATCTGGGACGGAGTTGCGGCGAGAGCGGTGCAGGGCGAGGAAGGGACGATGGCGATCGTCGAGCTCGACCCTGACGCCCTCGTGCCCGAGCACCATCACGCCAACGAGCAGCTCGGCATGGTCATCGACGGCACGCTCTCGTTCCGCGTCGCCGGGGAAACCAAGGAGCTCGGCCCGGGCGCGACGTGGCGGATCCCCGGGGACGTCCCGCACGAGGTGCGCGCAGGCCCCGAAGGCGCGGTGGTCATCGACGTCTTCGCGCCGGCGCGAGACGACTGGCGCAGGCTAGGCCGCGACAAGCCGCGCGAGCCTCGCTGGCCCGCCGCGAAGGACTAGCAGTGCCTCCCGCGCCGCTGCCGCCCGAGCTCGTCGAGTTCCTGAAGGGGCCGCACGCCGCGGTCGTCTCGACCGTCCGCTCCGACGGCGCCCCGTACTCGGCCGCCACCTGGTACGACTGGGACGACGGGCGGATCCTGCTCAACATGGACGCCGAGCGGCTCCGCCTGACGCACATGCGCCGCGACCCCAGGGTCGCCGTCACGGTGCTCGACCTCGGGGACTGGTACCGCGCGGTCACCGTCCTCGGCCGCGTGGTCGAGCTGCGCGACGATGAGGGCCTCGTCGACATCGATCGCCTTTCGCAGCGCTATCGCGGCACGCCGTACAAGAACCGGGAGCGGCCGCGGGTCACCGCGCTCGTCGAGCCCGACCGCTGGCACGAGCACTCCTAGCCAGCGCAACCGTCGCCGCAGGCTCGTCGGGCGGAAGTCGAAATTGGGAGGCGAGCACCCTCCTTCGGGAATCTGCGACACTCGACTCCGGTGTTTCGCTCGCCTCAAGGAACGCTCAGGAGGGCTCGATCGTGACCAGTCAGGAAGCGCCCAGCGCCGCGAGCGGTCCGCTCCTCCTCGCCGACATCAGCGGCTACACGTCATTCCTGCAGACCGTGGCCCTGGCCCACAAAGACGATGCCTTCGCCGATGGTGCCGTCCCGCCCGCGTATGCCGTTCTTTCGAACCTGCTCGACGGAATCGTCGGGCGCGTGGTACCGCCGTTCACACTGTCGGAGCTCGAGGGGGACGCGGTCTTTGCATATGCAACCAACACAGACCCGATACCGCGCGGAGCGGCCCTGCTCGACTGCATCAACGAGTGCTACACCGATTTCCGTCGTCGCGTAGGCACGGCTCTCGAGATCTGGCCATGCGGGTGCGATGCCTGCACGCGGATTCACGTCCTCGACCTCAAGTTCATTCTCCACGCCGGCGCGTATGTGACCCAAGAGATCGCGGGAACGAGCAAACTCGCCGGGCCCGAAGTGGTCATGGCGCACCGCCTGCTCAAGAACAACGCGGCGACCCTGGTGGGTCACAACGCGTACGTACTGATCACGGCGGCGGCGGCCGCTCGGCTCGGCGTACCAACCGAGGCCGCCGTCCCGATCGTCGAGACCTACGAGCACTACCCACCCATCAGCGCCCATGTCTTTCCGCTGCGGGAGGCCGAGGCGCGGTCCGCAGGGTGACCTCTCGAGAGAAGACGCTTCGTCCGGTCGTCGAGCAAAGCGAAACCCGCACGCACAGCGAGATGCGCCCGGCACGATTCGAACGTGCGACCTCTGCCTCCGCAGGGCAGCGCTCTATCCCCTGAGCTACGGGCGCGGGACGAGGGTCAGTGTAGCGGCCGGGCTTTCGACCGGCCGAGGTCCAGCTCGGCGTCGGCGGGCACCTCGGCCCGCACGTACGCGAGGGCGACGATGCCGCCGTCGGCCGCGGCTGTGCTCGTCACCCTGCCGACCGCCTTGCCCTCGTAGACGAGCTCCGCGTCCGCGGCGGGCGGCTCCGCACCCTCGATCGCCAGCACCCGCAGCCCGCGGTTCGCGTGGCCGCGGTAGTGGAGGCGGGCGATCGGCTCCTGGCCCGGGTAGCAGCCCTTCGTCAGGCTCACGGCCCGCTCGACGAGGCCGGCCTCGGCCGGCATGACGCGGTCGTCGATCTCGCGCCCGAAGCGCGGCGTGCCGGCGCGGATGCGGAGCGCCTCGAGCTCGTCCGCGCCGAGCGTCGGCTCGAGCTCCGCGTCGAGCACCTCGACCGCAGGCTCGCCGTAGTCGTCGTTGGGGATCCCCTCGGCGCCGCCGAAGACGAGCGTCGACGTGTGCTCCTCGAACGCGATCTCGGCCTTGGCCGCGAAGCGCGAGCGGAGCAGGTGTTCGCGCAGGGTCTCGCCGAGCTCGGGCTCCGTGAGCAGGAGGTAGTCCTCGGGCCCGCGCCGCAGGACGCGCATCGGCGCGATCACACGAGCCTTCGGCGTCAGGAGGAGCGCCTGGCACGACTCGCCGGGCGCGAGGGCCTCGACGTCGTTGGAGACCATGCGCTGGAGGTAATCCGCCGCCTCGGGGCCGGTGACGCCGACGAAGGCGCGCGGGCGCGCTGCGACGGCGTGGGTGAGAGCTGCTGCCTCCACGTATCTAGTGTAGGCAGCGTGCCCAGGTCGAACGCCGAGCGGAAGGTGCTGGAAGCCGGCTTCGACCCGGCCCGCCTGCCGCCGGGGCAGTACCTGACCAACAAGTGGCCCGTCCTCCACGTCGGCTCCGTTCCGGCCGCCGACCCGGCGGGCTGGCGCCTGCGGATCTGGGGCGAGGTCGAGGAGGAGGTCGAGCTCGGCCTGGACGAGCTCCGCGCCCTGTCTGCAACCGAGGTCGTGACCGACATCCACTGCGTGACTCGCTGGAGCCGCTTCGACGCCCGTTTCCGCGGCGTGCGCTTCGGCGATCTCGCCCGACCCACGGCCGCCGCGCGCTTCGTCGTCGCGCACGCGGTCGGCGACTACCGCGCCAACGTTCCGCTCGAGGTGCTCGACGACGCCGGGCTCGCTCGTCGCCTACGAGGCCGACGGCGAGCCGCTCGCGCCCGACCACGGCGGCCCGCTCCGCCTCGTGGTGCCGTCCCGCTACTTCTGGAAGAGCGCCAAGTGGCTCACCGGCCTCGAGCTGCGCGCCGACGACGAGCCGGGCACGTGGGAGCGGCTCGGCTACTCGAACGACGCCGACCCCTGGGCCGAGGAGCGCTACTCAGTCTGAGAGCGTGAGCTGGAGGCGCTTGTTCAGGCGCCCCTTGCTCTTGTACTCGGGGATCGCGACCGTGCCGATCTCGCCGGTGCGCGCGACGTGCGTCCCGCCGTCGGCCTGGAGGTCGAGCCCCTCGATCTCGACCGTGCGGACGACCGTGATCGACGCCGGGAGCAGGCTGACCTTGGTGCGGATCAGCTCCGGCCGCCGGTCGGCCTCCTCGCGCGGCAGGAAGTCGACGCGGACCGGACGGTCGGCCGCGACCTCCTCGTTCACACGCGCCTCGATCTCGCGCACGAGCTCTCCCGAGAGGCCCTCGAGCTCGAAGTCCATGCGGCCCCGCAGCGGGCTCCATGCTGCGCGCCCGTCACCTTGGCCTCGTGGTCGCGCCAGATGACCGCGGAGAGGACGTGCAGCGCCGTGTGCGTGCGCATGAGCGCGTGGCGGCGCTCCCAGTCGAGCTTTCCTTCGACGCGCTCGCCTTCCGCCGGCAGCGCACCGCCGCCGAGCGCGTGCCAGACCAGCTCGCCGTCGCGGGCAACCGACTCGACCGGCAGGCCGCGCGAGCGAGCCCAGATCGTGCGGCTGCCCACCACCGCCGGGGAAGAACGCTGTGCGGTCGAGAGCCACGCGCCGACTCTCGGGCTCGACCGCGAGAACGTGGCCTCGAACTCCCGCAGATAGGCGTCTTCTGCGTACAACGCCTCGGTCCCGGCCATCGGTCGAGCATAGAGAAGGGGCGGCCCGTGGGCCGCCCCTTCGTTGCGTTCGAACGGTCCGGAGACCGGACTACATGCCCATGTCGGGCATACCGCCGGGCATACCGCCGCCGACGCCGGCCTTCTCGGGCGCCTCCGCGACGATGGCCTCGGTCGTGAGGATGTTCTTCGCGATCGAAGCGGCGTTCTGGAGCGCCGAGCGGGTGACCATGGTCGGGTCGATGATCCCCGACTTGACCAGGTCCTGGTACTCGCCGGTGTCGACGTTCAGGCCGTGGCCCTTCGTACCGGTCCGGATCTTGTCGACGACGATGGAGCCCTCGAGCCCGGCGTTCTGCGCGAGCTGGCGGACGGGCTCCTCGAGCGACCGGGCCACGATGGACGCGCCGGTGCGCTCGTCGCCCTCGAGCGTGTCGAGCTTGATGGCCTTGCCGGCGTTGAGGAGCGCGACACCGCCACCGGGCACGATGCCCTCCTCGAGAGCAGCCCGCGTTGCCTGCAGGGCGTCCTCGACGCGGTGCTTCTTCTCCTTCATCTCCGTCTCGGTGGCCGCGCCGACCTTGATGACGGCGACGCCGCCGGCCAGCTTGGCGAGCCGCTCCTGCAGCTTCTCGCGGTCGAAGTCCGAGTCCGTGGTCTCGATCTCCGACTTGAGCTGCTTGATGCGACCCTTGATGCCCTCCGAGTCGCCGGCGCCGTCGATGATCGTCGTCGTGTCCTTCGTGACGACCACCTTGCGGGCGCGGCCGAGCTGCGAGAGCTTCGTGTTCTCGAGCTTGAGGCCCATCTCCTCGGTGATGACCTCGCCGCCGGACAGGATGGCGATGTCCTCGAGCATGCGCTTGCGGCGGTCACCGAAGCCCGGCGCCTTGACGGCGACGGCGGTGAAGGTGCCGCGCAGCTTGTTGACGACGATGGTCGCGAGGGACTCGCCCTCGACGTCCTCGGCCACGATCAGGAGCGGACGGCCGGCCTGGATGACCTGCTCGAGCACGGGCAGGATGTCCTTGACCGCGCCGATCTTCTGGTTGGCGATGAGGATGTACGGGTCGTCGAGCACGGCCTCCATGCGCTCGGGATCCGTGACCATGTACGGCGACAGGTAGCCCTTGTCGAACTGCATGCCCTCGGTGAACTCGAGCTCGAGGCCGAAGGTCTGGCCCTCCTCGACGTTCACGACGCCGTCCTTGCCGACCTTCTCGATCGCGTCGGCGATCACGTCGCCGATCTCGCGCTCGCGCGACGAGATGCTGGCGACCCGGGCGATGTCCTCCTTGCCCGAGATCTCCTTCGACTGCTTCTTCAGATCCTCGACGACGCTCTCGACGGCGGTCTCGATGCCCCGCTTGAGGCCCATCGGGTTCGCGCCTGCAGCGACGTTCTTGAGACCCTCGCGGACGATGGCCTGAGCCAGGACGGTGGCGGTCGTCGTGCCGTCGCCGGCGACGTCGTTCGTCGCTGTGGCGACCTCGCGGACGAGCTGGGCGCCCTGGTTCTCGAAGGCGTCCTCGACCTCGATCTCACGCGCGATCGTGACGCCGTCGTTGGTGATGGTGGGCGCGCCGAACTTCTTGTCGAGCACGACGTAGCGCCCCTTGGGGCCAAGGGTGACCTTGACCGCGTCAGCGAGGATGTTCACGCCGCGCTCGAGCGCGCGCCGTGCGTCCTCGTTGAAGAGAAGCTCCTTGTGAGCCATATAACTCCTCCGGTTTCTGTGTGCTGCATCGGCGGCCGCTAGGCGGCGGCGCCGGCCAGCTCCTTCTTCTTGCTCTTGGACTTCGTCTCGGCGAGCACCTTGGCGAGGACGTCCGACTCCCTCAGGATCAGGTAGTCGTCGCCGCCCAGCTTGATGTCGGTGCCGCCGTACTTCGAGAAGATGATCTCGTCGCCGGGCTCGAGATCCATCTTGATGTACTCGCCGTCCTCGTCCCGCGGGCCGGGGCCAACGGCGAGGACGCGGCCGCGCTGCGGCTTTTCCTTGGCGGTGTCGGGGAGAACGATCCCGCTTGCGGTGGTCTCTTCCTCCTCGAGCGCCTCGACGATGAGCCGATCGCCCAGTGGCTGAAGGTTCATCCAGCACTCCTCCTTGGAATGTGATCGTCTTTTCTGGCACTCGACTCAATCGAGTGCCAGGTCAATCCTAGCGAATCCGCGAAGCGTCGGATCAAGAACTTTCTGGCACTCGTGCCAGCTGAGTGCCAAAGGCTCTGCGCCCCCGCGTGACGGCGAGGAGGGTGCCGGCGCACACCAGCGCCATGAGGGCGAAGGGAAGGGCGTCCCCGGCGGCGTCCGCGAGCGCTCCGCCGAGCGAGGGCCCGATCGAGTTGCCCCCGCCCCAGGCGGCGTTCATGAGCCCGAAGGCGAAGCCCTGGGCGAGCCCGATGCGCTCGGCGCCGTCCGAGAGGAGCGCCATCGCGGGCGCCCAGAAGGCGCCGAACGCGATCGACGCCGCAACTACGAGCGGCGCGAGGAAGAGTGGACGCTCGGCGAGCGCGAGCGCGGTCGTGACGACAATGGCCGCGCCGAGAGCGATGCGGAGCGGCAGCAGGCGACCGACGCGGTCCGAGAAGCGGCCGAGCATCGGGGCGATGACCATCTCGATCGCCGCGGCCACGACGAAGACTGCCGCGATGGCCGCGGCGCTCCAGCCGGCGTCGTCGAGCTCGAGCGGCACCAGCACCGCCAGGACGCCGAAGAGCAGCGCCGGGAGCGTCATGAGCCAGAGGGCCCCGAGGATGATCGGCCGCTTGAGAGCGCGCGCGAGTTGGGCGATCGGCTGGGGGTCGGCCGCGACTGGGGGCGTCCGCAGTGCCCACACGGCGAGCACGAGAGCAACCCCGGCGATGCCGAGGAACGTCGGACGTTCGCCCACGGACTCGGCGAACGCGCCGAGCGCCGGGCCGAGGAGGGCGCCGAAGATCGCGGCACCGATGGCCGTGCCGAGCATCTCGCCGCGCCGCTCCTTGGGCGTGCCGGCGACGATTCGAACGTGCGACCTCTGCCTCCGCAGGGCAGCGCTCTATCCCCTGAGCTACGGGCGCGGGACGAGGGTCAGTGTAGCGGCCGGGCTTTCGACCGGCCGAGGTCCAGCTCGGCGTCGGCGGGCACCTCGGCCCGCACGTACGCGAGGGCGACGATGCCGCCGTCGACCGCGGCTGTGCTCGTCACCCTGCCGACCGCCTTGCCCTCGTAGACGAGCTCCGCGTCCGCGGCGGGCGGCTCCGCACCCTCGATCGCCAGCACCCGCAGCCCGCGGTTCGCGTGGCCGCGGTAGTGGAGGCGGGCGATCGGCTCCTGGCCCGGGTAGCAGCCCTTCGTCAGGCTCACGGCCCGCTCGACGAGGCCGGCCTCGGCCGGCATGACGCGGTCGTCGATCTCGCGCCCGAAGCGCGGCGTGCCGGCGCGGATGCGGAGCGCCTCGAGCTCGTCCGCGCCGAGCGTCGGCTCGAGCTCTGCGTCGAGCACCTCGACCGCAGGCTCGCCGTAGTCGTCGTTGGGATCCCCTCGGCGCCGCCGAAGACGAGCGTCGACGTGTGCTCCTCGAACGCGATCTCGGCCTTGGCCGCGAAGCGCGAGCGGAGCAGGTGTTCGCGCAGGGTCTCGCCGAGCTCGGGCTCCGTGAGCAGCAGGTAGTCCTCGGGCCCGCGCCGCAGGACGCGCATCGGCGCGATCACACGAGCCTTTGGCGTCAGGAGGAGCGCCTGGCACGACTCGCCGGGCGTGAGAGCCTCGACGTCGTTGGAGACCATGCGCTGGAGGTAATCCGCCGCCTCGGGGCCGGTGACGCCGACGAAGGCGCGCGGGCGCGCTGCGACGGCGTGGGTGAGAGCTGCTGTCTCCACGTATCTAGTGTAGGCAGCGTGCCCAGGTCGAACGCCGAGCGGAAGGTGCTGGAAGCCGGCTTCGACCCGGCCCGCCTGCCGCCGGGGCAGTACCTGACGCAACAAGTGGCCCGTCCTCCACGTCGGCTCCGTCCCGGCCGCCGACCCGGCGGGCTGGCGCCTGCGAATCTGGGGCGAGGTCGAGGAGGAGGTCGAGCTCGGCCTGGACGAGCTCCGCGCCCTGTCTGCAACCGAGATCGTGACCGACATCCATTGCGTGACTCGCTGGAGCCGCTTCGACGCCCGTTTCCGCGGCGTGCGCTTCGACGATCTCGCCCGACCCACGGCCGCCGCACGCTTCGTCGTCGCGCACGCGGTCGGCGACTACCGTGCCAACGTTCCGCTCGAGGTGCTCGACGACGCCGGGCTCGCTCGTGGCCTACGAGGCCGACGGCGAGCCGCTCGCGCCCGACCACGGCGGCCCGCTCCGCCTCGTGGTGCCGTCCCGCTACTTCTGGAAGAGCGCCAAGTGGCTCACCGGCCTCGAGCTGCGCGCCGACGACGAGCCGGGCACGTGGGAGCAGCTCGGCTACTCCAACGACGCCGACCCCTGGGCCGAGGAGCGCTACTCAGTCTGAGAGCGCGAGCTGGAGGCGCTTGTTCAGGCGCCCCTTGCTCTTGTACTCGGGGATCGCGACCGTGCCGACCTCGCCGGTGCGCGCGACGTGCGTCCCGCCGTCGGCCTGGAGGTCGAGGCCCTCGATCTCGACCGTGCGGACGACCGTGATCGACGCCGGGAGCAGGCTGACCTTGGTGCGGATCAGCTCCGGCCGCCGGTCGGCCTCCTCGCGCGGAAGGAAGTCGACGCGGACCGGACGGTCGGCCGCGACCTCCTCGTTCACCCGCGCCTCGATCTCGCGCACGAGCTCTCCCGAGAGGCCCTCGAGCTCGAAGTCCATGCGGCCCCTCAGCGGGCTCCATGCTGCGCGCCCGTCACCTTGGCCTCGTGGTCGCGCCAGATGACCGCGGAGAGGACGTGCAGCGCCGTGTGCGTGCGCATGAGCGCGTGCCGGCGCTCCCAGTCGAGCTTTCCTTCGACGCGCTCGCCTTCCGACGGCAGCGGCACCGTCCGCCGAGCGCGTGCCAGACCAGCTCGCCGTCGCGGGCGACCGACTCGACCGGCAGGCCGCGCGAGCGAGCCCAGATCGTGCGGCTGCCCACCCCCGCCGGGGAAGAACGCCGTGCGGTCGAGTGCCACGCGCCGCTCTTGGGCTCGACCGCGAGAACGGTGGCCTCGAACTCCCGCAGATAGGCGTCCTCGGCGTACAGCGCCTCCGTCGCGGCCATCGCTCGAGCATAGAGAAGGGGCGGCCCGTGGGCCGCCCCTTCGTTGCGTTCGAACGGTCCGGAGACCGGACTACATGCCCATGTCGGGCATACCGCCGGGCATACCGCCGCCGACGCCGGCCTTCTCGGGCGCCTCCGCGACGATGGCCTCGGTCGTGAGGATGTTCTTCGCGATCGAAGCGGCGTTCTGGAGCGCCGAGCGGGTGACCATGGTCGGGTCGATGATCCCCGACTTGACCAGGTCCTGGTACTCGCCGGTGTCGACGTTCAGGCCGTGGCCCTTCGTACCGGTCCGGATCTTGTCGACGACGATGGAGCCCTCGAGCCCGGCGTTCTGCGCGAGCTGGCGGACGGGCTCCTCGAGCGACCGGGCCACGATGGACGCGCCGGTGCGCTCGTCGCCCTCGAGCGTGTCGAGCTTGATGGCCTTGCCGGCGTTGAGGAGCGCGACACCGCCGCCGGGCACGATGCCCTCCTCGAGAGCAGCCCGCGTTGCCTGCAGGGCGTCCTCGACGCGATGCTTCTTCTCCTTCATCTCCGTCTCGGTGGCCGCGCCGACCTTGATGACGGCGACGCCGCCGGCCAGCTTGGCGAGCCGCTCCTGCAGCTTCTCGCGGTCGAAGTCCGAGTCCGTGGTCTCGATCTCCGACTTGAGCTGCTTGATGCGACCCTTGATGCCCTCCGAGTCGCCGGCGCCGTCGATGATCGTCGTCGTGTCCTTCGTGACGACCACCTTGCGGGCGCGGCCGAGCTGCGAGAGCTTCGTGTTCTCGAGCTTGAGGCCCATCTCCTCGGTGATGACCTCGCCGCCGGACAGGATGGCGATGTCCTCGAGCATGCGCTTGCGGCGGTCACCGAAGCCCGGCGCCTTGACGGCGACGGCGGTGAAGGTGCCGCGCAGCTTGTTGACGACGATGGTCGCGAGGGACTCGCCCTCGACGTCCTCGGCCACGATCAGGAGCGGCCGGCCGGCCTGGATGACCTGCTCGAGCACGGGCAGGATGTCCTTGACGGCGCCGATCTTCTGGTTGGCGATGAGGATGTACGGGTCGTCGAGCACGGCCTCCATGCGCTCGGGATCCGTGACCATGTACGGCGACAGGTAGCCCTTGTCGAACTGCATGCCCTCGGTGAACTCGAGCTCGAGGCCGAAGGTCTGGCCCTCCTCGACGTTCACGACGCCGTCCTTGCCGACCTTCTCGATCGCGTCGGCGATCACGTCGCCGATCTCGCGCTCGCGCGACGAGATGCTGGCGACCCGGGCGATGTCCTCCTTGCCCGAGATCTCCTTCGACTGCTTCTTCAGATCCTCGACGACGCTGTCGACGGCGGTCTCGATGCCCCGCTTGAGGCCCATCGGGTTCGCGCCGGCAGCGACGTTCTTGAGGCCCTCGCGGACGATGGCCTGGGCCAGGACGGTGGCGGTCGTCGTGCCGTCGCCGGCGACGTCGTTCGTCGCCGTGGCGACCTCGCGGACGAGCTGGGCGCCCTGGTTCTCGAAGGCGTCCTCGACCTCGATCTCGCGCGCGATCGTGACGCCGTCGTTGGTGATGGTGGGCGCGCCGAACTTCTTGTCGAGCACGACGTAGCGCCCCTTGGGGCCAAGGGTGACCTTGACCGCGTCAGCGAGGATGTTCACGCCGCGCTCGAGCGCGCGCCGTGCGTCCTCGTTGAAGAGAAGCTCCTTGTGAGCCATATAACTCCTCCGGTTTCTGTGTGCTGATCGGCGGCCGCTAGGCGGCGGCGCCGGCCAGCTCCTTCTTCTTGCTCTTGGACTTCGTCTCGGCGATCACCTTGGCGAGGACGTCCGACTCCCTCAGGATCAGGTAGTCGTCGCCGCCCAGCTTGATGTCGGTGCCGCCGTACTTCGAGAAGATGATCTCGTCGCCGGGCTCGAGATCCATCTTGATGTACTCGCCGTCCTCGTCCCGAGGGCCGGGGCCAACGGCGAGGACACGGCCGCGCTGCGGCTTTTCCTTGGCGGTGTCGGGGAGAACGATCCCGCTCGCGGTGGTCTCTTCCTCCTCGAGCGCCTCGACGATGAGCCGATCGCCCAGTGGCTGAAGGTTCATCCAGCACTCCTCCTTGCGTGTGACGTCTTTTCTGGCACTCGACTCAATCGAGTGCCAGCGCCATCCTAGCGAATCTGCAGAGCCTTGATCAAGGACTTTCTGGCACTCGTGCAAGCTGAGTGCCGAAGACTCTGCGGCCACGCGTGACGGCGAGGAGGGTGCCCGCGCAGACCAGCGCCATGAGGGCGAACGGAAGCGCGTCGCCGGCGACGTCCGCGAGCGCTCCGCCGAGCGACGGGCCGATCGAGTTCCCGCCGCCCCAGGCGGCGTTCATGAGCCCGAAGGCGAAGCCCTGCGCCAGTCCGATGCGCTCGGCCCCGTCCGAGAGGAGCGCCATCGCAGGCGCCCAGAAAGCTCCGAACGCGATCGACGCCGCGACCACGAGGGGGGCGAGGAAGAGCGGACGCTCGGCGAGTGCGAGCGCGGTCGTGACCAGGACCGCGGCGCCGAGGGCGAGCCGGAGCGGCAGCAGGCGGCCGACCTGGTCGGAGAAGCGGCCGAGCATGGGCGCGACGACCATCTCGATCGCGGCGGCGCAGATGAAGACCGCCGCGATGGCCGCGGCGCTCCAGCCCGCGTCGCCGAGCTCCAGCGGCACGAGCACCGCAAGGACGCCGAAGAGCAGTGCGGGGAGCGTCATGAGCCAGAGGGCGCCCAGGATGATCGGCCGCTTGAGGGCGCGCGCGAGCTGCGCGACCGGCTGGGGGTCGGCGGCGACGGGAGGCGTCCGCAGCGCCCAGACGGCGAGGGCCAGCGCGACGCCGGCGATGCCGAGGAACGTCGGACGCTCGCCCACGGACTCGGCGA
>CAVVIB010000018.1:0-130678 GCA_963748205.1 uncultured Actinomycetes bacterium | reverse complement strand
CGGTGCGCGTGAGCACAAGCTCCCGGCACGTCCCCGCCCACTCTTCGAGCGTCTTCCAGTTGTAGTGGAAGACGCCCTGCGGGTTCACGGTCAGCTTCGACCCGCCCGGCTGCTGCGTCGCGATCGGCAGCTCCCTCGGCGTCACGAACGCCGGGTTCTGGCTCAGCACCCGTAGCGTCGCGCAATCCACCTTGCGCGAGAACGGCGAGTTGCTCGCCAGCACGTCCAGCTGCCGGTAGCCGTCCGCGGTGAACCTGAGCGGCACCGCGTCGCCCGCGTCCACCTCGTTCAGCGACCCGTACGGCGACGTCACGGGGCTCTGGAAGCCGCGCCGGCAGGTCGGATCCGTGTCGAACGCCTCGGGTTGTCGTTGCGGCTCGTCGTCCCCTGGACGGCGCTGAAGCCCATGCCGCGGCGGGCGAACGACGCCCAGAGCGTGCAGGTGTCCGTGCCGCCCGTCAGGGTCTCCTGCGAGGCGATGATCGCCGAGCGCGCGACGAGAAGGCCGGGACTGCACCCCTGCGTCTTGAGCCCGTCGATCACGTACTGGAGCGCGCGGTTGTTGCCGCCCGTGTTCCAGGCGGCGTACGCGTTCGGGTTGAACCCGTACCGGTCGACGAGATCCCACGCCATGTCCCAGAGCGTCGCGGCCCAGCCGTGGCCGAGGCCGTGCGGGAGCACGAGCGAGGTGCCGTCGAGCCACGCGTTGGTCTTGATGCTGTCGTACGTGAATGGCTGGTGCTCCATGTTCCGGGAGTACGGCCGCGGCCGGAAGCCGGGCCCGACCCGGGTGTCGGCGTAGAGCGCCCACTGGCCGTAGCCGCGCGGGCCCTCCGGGTCGTCGATCGCCGGGTTCATGAGGAACGTGATCGCGAGGAAGTCGCTCCAGCCCTCGCCGGCCTGCTCGTCACCGTTCAGGCAGTTGATGTTCGGCCCGCCGGTCAGGCGGAGCGAGACGCCGTGCCCGTACTCGTGGAAGATCGTCTCCGAGCGGAAGTCGGCGTCGCGCATGGCCGGACGCGCGGTGTTGCGGTGCACGCGGCCCGTGGCCGGCAGCCCGGCCTTGATGGCGACCCCGGCCGCCTGCGGCACGATGATCGCGGGGATCGTGAGCGGCGGTTCCATCGAGCCCGAGAGGATCGGCGGCTCGGCGGTCGTGTTGTGGGCGAGCACGATGGCGGCCGCCCCGGCGGCCTGAGCATTCGCCGTCTGCGTGTAGTCGTTGCACGTGCTCGTGTTGTCGACGAGCGCGATCGAGCCCGCGGGCACCGCGTACGCCTGGCACCCGTCGTTCACCGGGGCGACGCCGTCGTCCACCAGGACGATGCCGCCCGAGATGCCGGCGCCGGCCGCGTGCGGCGTGAACCGCGCGAAGTTGGCCGGGTAGGTGCCGGCCGCCCCGGACGGAGCGTCGACCGTGAGCGCGTTCGGCAGCCCGAACTGGAGCCCCGGCCACAGGAACATCTGCATGCGCGGGCGCCCGCCGTCGTTCGCGGGCGTGGAGAAGTTGGCGTTGTTCGTGCCGGACCCGTCCTGGGCCTCGCAGCGAACGTCGTCGCCGCCCACTCCGCCGCGGCCGTAGTTGTTGACCTGGAAGTTGCCCGACGCCTCGTCGAAGCCGTACTGGTACGTGAGGTCGTGAACGTTGTTGCACCAGTAGAAGAGGTTCGTGACGGCCGCGTCCACGTAGTTCTGGGGCTGGTCGTTCACGATGTCGGCCGGGAAGTCGAACGTCAGGGTCGGCCCGCCGTCTGCGTCGCTCAACGGATCCGGCAGGTTGTTCGCGTCGCGGTCCGAGTAGGCGTGGACGTTGTTGCCCTGCGTCCGTGTGAACTCCGGCCCGAGGACGCCGTTCGTGTCGTGCCAGCCGAACGGCGAGGCGAACGCGTCCGCCGGGTTGGCGTCGATCGTCCGCGGCCCGTCGTTCGGGTCGCCCTTCGGGAAGGCGAACACGCGATAGCTCGACCCGTCGATGACGGGGTTCGGCGAGCCGTGCGCGGTCCAGTTGTCGGCGTTCAGGAGCTCGCCGGTCTCGGCATCCACGGCCGCGTTCCAGAGGTCGACCGCCTCCGAGTCGTCGATCGTCACCTGCCAGGCGAGCCGCAGGCCGTTCTCGGTCGACTGCCAGCCGAGCTTGGCCGGGATCGCCTCGTCGGAGATGCCGCCCCGCGAGATGACGGCCTCGTCACCGCTTCGGCTCAGGACGCGGAGCCCGGACGGCTCGGCGAGGTCGAGCTCGTCCGCGGCGGCCTCGACCGCCTCGGTGGCGCTCAGCTCGGCGTCGCCGGAGGCGTCGGCCAGATCGGCGACGAGCGCGCCGGAGGCGAAGAACACGCTCCCGTCACGCGCGACGCTGATCGTCGCGTTGCCGCCGAAGACCTCGAGGCCCCGGAAGCGCTGGTTCAGGTTGACGTGCGTCGCGCCGCTCGCCCGGCTGGGCACGACGCTGGACACGAAGAGATCACCGACGTCGGCTGCTCCGACGCCGAGCTCGTCCGCGTTCTCGCTCACGTACTCGAGAGCGACGGTCACCGCATCCGGCGACGTGGCCGGAATCGGATGCGGACATGGCGCCCGGCACGAGCGTGAGCGCGAGCAGCGTCGCGCCCAGCGCCAGGCAAACGCCAAACGGCCTGAAAGGCATGGCACTTCCCCCCTTTGCTCCCCCAGGACGCCGCAAACCCTTTCGGGAGCGTCGCTAGAACTGACTGGCGCGCCGAGTCTGGCACCCCTGCGCGTTCGTGTCAAAGAAAAGGGAGCGCCCGTCTCCGGGCGCTCCCTCCTTCCGTTCGTGGATCGGTCTAGCGGAAGCTGAAGAAGGCGCGGTGCTGCTTGCCGTCCTCGCGTGTGAGGACGAACTCGCGGCACGTGCCCTTCCAAGCTACGTCGGTCTGCCAGCGGTAGCGGAACTGCCCACCGAGGAGCTTCGTGAGCTTCGTCTGACCCTGTGCGATGGTCGGAATCGGGAACTCACGCGGGGTGATGCGCTCACCCTGGCTCGGTACGCGCAGGGTGGTGCAGTCGACCTTGCGGGAGAAGATCGGCCCGCCGAGCACGGTGTCCCGGTCGTAGTGATCCGGAGCCGTGAACTTCAGCGTGACCACATCCCCAGCACGCTCACTGTTGAGCGATCCGTATGGCTCGTCCGCCCCCGCATTGAAGCCCTCGCGGCAGAGCGGATTGGTGTCGAACGCCTCGGTCCCGTCGTCGCGGCTGGTGGTACCGCCGACGGCGCTGAAGCCGAGACCGCGACGCGAGAACGTCGCCCACAACGTGCAGGAGTCGCCCTCGACCTCACCGGCCGAACCGCCGGCGAGCACGTTCGCGGCCGCGATGATCGCAGCGCGGCCGGTCACGAACGTCGGGCCGCAGCCCTGGAGCTTGAGACCGTCGACCATGTACTGCATGGCGCGGTTGTTACCGCCCGCGTTCCACGGCAGATAGATGTTGCCGCTGAACCCGTGCTTGTCGATCAGGTCCCAGTTCATGTCCCAGAGAATGGCCGCCCAGGCGTGCCCGATCCCATGGGGCTGGGCGAGCGAGCCGGTCAGCCAGGCGTTGGTCTTGATGCTGTCGTAGGTGGCCGGCTGGATGTTGAAGTCACGCGAGTACGGCCGCGGACGGATGCCGTTGCCGTGTCGGTCCGGCTGGAAGAGGGCGTAGGGGCCCATCCCGCGCGGCTGGTTCGGGTCGTCGAGGTCCGGGTCGAGGAACGACGTGATGGCGACGTAGTCGCTCCACCCCTCGCCCATCTGCTCGGCGCCGCTGAGGCAGTTGATTCCCGGGCCGCCCGTGAGGCGGTTCGAGAGACCGTGCCCGTACTCGTGGAAGATGATCCCGTTCTCGAAGTCACCGTCGCGGATTCCCGGATGGGCCGGGTTCTTGCGAACGGTTGCCGCCGCACCGGCAGCAGCCCTGATCGCATCGCCGTTGGCCGTCGAGACGCTCACAGCCGGAATCGTGGGCGACGCCACGAGCATGCCGCCCTCGTTGGATTCCAGCACCGTGGTGTTCGACGTGCCCGAGGACAGGACGATCGCGCTGGCCCCGGCGGCATTGGCCGCATGGGTCTTTGCGAGGTTCTGGCAGCCCGTGTTGCCGCCGACCGCGATTGCGATCGCACCGGCCGGAATGCCGGTGTAGTCCGCCGCAACGCAGCCGTTTCCGGCGTTGAAGATCGGGCCGCTCGCGCCGCCGGTCGTGGCCGGCGGGCCGTACCGCGCCCACCCGGCGCCGAAGCTGCCGACGCCGTTGACGACGACCTCGTTCTGGCTGCCGAGCTGGTTGCCCGGCCAGAGGTACATCCGCATCCGCGGCGCACCGCCGAGGTTCGGTGTCGAGAAGTTGGCGTTGTTCGTGCCGGCTCCCGACGCCACGTGGCAGCGCACGTAGTCGCCGTTCGAGAACGGCCCGCCGGAGTAGTTGATCCCCTGGAAGTTGTCGGCGTTCTCGTCGAAGCCGTACAGGAACAGGAGGTCGTGGAACGTGTTGCACCCGAAGAACTCATTCGTGACCACTGCGTCGCGATACGCCTGCGAGTGCTGCGTCAGGTCGGCCGGGAAGTCGAAGTCCAGCCCCGGGCCGCCGTCCGTGTCGCCGAAGTCCGGCAACTGGTCGTCGTCCTGCTCGAGGAACGTATGGGCGTTGTTCCCGCGCGTGATCGTGAACTCCGCTCCGGCGACGCCGTTGGTGTCGTGCCAGCCGAACGGCGAGGCGGTGGCGTCGGCCGGGTTCTGCACCAGCCGCCGCGCGCCGTCGTTCGGGCTCTCGAGCGCGATGTCGTACACGCGGTAGCTGGAGCCGTCGTTCACGCGGTTCAGCGAGAACCCACGTGCGTCCGGAGTCACGAGGGGCGGAGCCGGAAGCTGCCCGCCGGTAACGCTCGCCGCGAGGTCCTCGTGCTCGTCCTCGATCGTCCAGTCGACGGCGGCGAGGAGCTCGCCCGTGTCGGCGTCGACGGCCGCGTTCCAGAGGCTGATGTCGGAGGCCTCGTCGATCGTGACCTGCCACGCGAGCGTGAGACCGTCTGCCGTCGGCTGCCAGCCCAGCTTGGCCGGGATCGGCTCGTCGGAGATGCCGCCACGGGAGACGAGAGCCTCCGCGGAAGCGGCGCCGCCGCTCAGGATGTGCAGCCCGGACGGGTCGTCGAGGTTCAGCCCTTCGGCTGCGGCCTCGACCGCGTCGATCGCGCTGAGGTCGGCCGAGTCGGCCGCCCCACCGAGGCTCACGGGGCTTCCCGAGGCGAAGACGAAGTCACCGTTGGCGTCGATGCTGACGGTGACGTGCCCGCCGAAGACCTCGAGCCCGCGGAACCGCTGGTTGAAGTTGAAGTGCGTGACGCCGTTGTGCTTGCTGTTGACCCGGCTCATGACGAAGACGTCGGCGAAGTCGGCGCTTGTGACGCCGAGATCGGCCGCGCCGTCCTCGAGGTAGCCGAGCGCGTTCGCCAGCGCGTCGTCGTCGGCTGTCGCTCCCGAGCTGGAAGACATCGCGCCCGGAACGATCACGAGCGCCGCCGCCGCTATCAACACGCAGAGCGTCCAGAGTTTCTTGGACATTCTCCCCCTCCTGCCCAAATGGGCATGACTATGAAAGTTCATTTCGCCTGCACGGACTGAGCGAATCTCGACCTGTTTGCTTCTCCTTTCCCTCTCGTCCCGGACTGCGGAGAGCCTTCTAATGGCAGCCCCCGGTCCGCGCCTGACTGGTCGCGGTATGGGCGGTCACGGCAACGACCTCCCAAGAGGATCGAGACGGCCTCGTCATTCCCCTCCTGCCCTGGGGCGTCTATTGACCGGGGGAGTCTCTCACCCACCGGAAAGCGGTGTCAATGAGAAACTCGTTTTCCGTCAAGCCCTAGCTTGACCGTAAACCCGACGGGGACTCCGGCCGATACAAGCCTTCATGCGCGCGATGTTGAGGCGGCAGACGGCGTCGGCACTGGCGATTTGCGCGGCCGGCGTGGCTCTTCCCGCCACCGTTCTGCTTCTCGTCGGCCGGCACGAGTACATGCCGGGAAGCGGCGTTCACTTCTGGGGCGTCGGCTTCGGCGCGCTCCTCGCAACGTTCGCCGCGCTCTCGCTCACCATCGTCGGCTGGCGCCGCAACGACGCGCGCACGGTACTCGTCGGAACGGCCTTCTCCGTCATGGCCGCGCTGCTGGCGCTCCACGGCCTCGCGACGCCCGGGATGATCATGGGCTACGAGGGAGGCCTCGGCGCTTTCACGGGCGGCGCGACGCTGCTCCTCGGCGCAGCCGTCCTCGCGCTCGCCGCGCTGCCGACGGTGACCGAGCCGCAGAGCGTCAACCGGCTCGTCGTGCTCCAGATCGTCCTCATCGTCGCCATCGCATTCCTCGGCGCCGTGGGCATGCTCTACCCGAGCGTCGTCCCCGACGTCCCCGAGGCCGGCGGCACGCTCGCTCTTTCGCTCCTCGCGGCCGGCCTGCTCCTCTACGCCTTCCTCGGCCTGCGGGCGATCAACACCTACCTCCTCACCCGCCGGCGCGCCGATCTCCTGGTCGTCCTCGGCCTCTCGTTCCTCGCCACCTCCCTCGTCGCGGCCCTCGTGCTCGACTACATGCAGCTCGGCTGGTGGCTCGGCCACGCGTTCGAGCTCTTCGGCATCGCCCTCGTCGGAATCCCGATCGCGGTCGACCTGAGCCGGGCGCAGCCGTCGCGGTCGCTCACGGGCGGCCCTCGCGCCGGCGAGCTCGTCCAGGCCGAGCAGGCGTTCCTCGGCGCCCGCGTCCGCGCCCTGACTCTTCGCCTCGCCGAGAAGGACGAGTACACGGAGGGCCACACCCGCCGCGTCGCGCTGCGGGCCGTCCTCGTCGGCGAGGAGCTCGGCCTGCCCCCGAACCGGCTGCGCTCCCTGGCCACCGGCGGTTTGCTCCACGACATCGGCAAGCTCTCGGTGCCCGACGAGATCCTCAAGAAGCCCGGCTCGCTCGACCAGGACGAGTTCGAGGTGATCAAGCGCCACCCCGAGTGGGGCCACAAGCTGCTCGGCGAGCTAGGTGGCTTCCCCGACCTCGTCCGCCGCCTGGTGCTCGACCACCATGAGCGCCTCGACGGCACGGGCTACCCGAACGGGCGCACCGCGCTCGAGCTCGACCTGGAGACGCGCATCCTCACCGTCTGCGACGTGTACGACGCGCTCCTCTCCGTCCGCGTCTACCGAGACGCGTGGACGCACGCGAAGGCGATCGGCCTGCTCCACGAGCAGACCGGCACCGCCTTCGACCCGGGCTGCGTGGCAGCCCTCGAGCGCGTGCTCGCACGAGACGCGCTCGTCCTCGGCGTGGCAGTCTAGGAGGCTTGTCCTCCGAGTTCGAACGAGCGATCGCCTTTGAGCGAGCGATGCGCACGCGTTCCGCGGAGCGCGTCATCCCCTTTCGCTTCGGCCACGCCTACTTCAATTCTCGCTACCCCCAGATCTGGGACCTGAACGTGGTCTCCGTGGAGGCCCGCGGCGAGGTCGACCCGGGGGAGGTCGCCTCGGACGCAGAGCTTCTGCACTCCGACGCGGGCCATGCCCACCGGCGCGTCGCCGCCTCCGACGACCGCGTGGGCGCCACCTGCGACCGGTTCCTCACGCGCCTGGGGTGGGAGTCTGACCGGCTGGTCGTGATGGTCTACCGCGGGCCGGGAGAGCGGACCGCCGCGGACAGGGCGGTCGACGAAGTCACCACCGGAGATCTGAGGGATTTCCGCCGCGAGATCGCGCGCGACGAGCCGTGGGCCGAGTCCGAGGAGGTCGTCGAGATGCTTCTCGACGCGAGCGTCCTCTGGAATGAGGCCGGCTCCGGGCGCCACTTCGCGGTGCGTGAGAACGGCAAGGTCGTGAGCGCGGCCGACCTCTACTCGGACGGGAGAACCGCTCAGGTGGAGGACGTCGCCACGTCGCCGGACAACCGCGGCCGCGGTCTCGCGAGCGCGGTCGTGCTCCGGGCGGTCGAGGAGGCCGTCGCCTCCGGCCACGACTTCGTCTTCCTGACCGCCAACGACGGCACCTGGCCGAAGGAGCTCTACTCCCGCCTGGGCTTCGAGGTGATCGGCCACACGTGGACGTTCCTCAGGAAGCCCGCTCAGGCCGCCCGGGTCTGAATCACTTGATCTCGCGAAGAGCCGGGCCGAGCGCCTGGCTCAGCTCGAGGACGTCGGCAAAGAGATCGCCGTCGCGCTCCACCCGGCCGAGCACGACCTCCATCGTGAAGGCGCCCGGGTCGAGATCCTCGGTGACCTCGTCCCACCTGAGCGGCGTCGAGACGGGCGCGCCCTCCTTCGGGCGCACCGAGTAGACGGACGCGATCGTCTTCCCCTCGCCGTTCTGGTTGGCGTCGATGAGCACGCCGCGGCGCTTCGCCTTCGCCCACTCCGTCGTGACGAGGCCGGGGTGCAGGCGGGCGAGCGTGCCGGCCACGATCTCGGCGAACTCGCGAGCCTGCGCGTACGTGTGCCGCCGTTGGATGGGCACGAGGACGTGGAAGCCGTCCGCGCCGCTCGTCTTCGGGACGCCGACGAGGCCGAGCGCGTCGAGGACGTCTTTGATGAGCCTGGCCACCCGCACGACCTCGGGGAACCCGACGTCGTCCGAGGGGTCGAGGTCGAAGAGGACCCAGTCCGGCCGCTCGGGCTTGTCGACCCGCGAGTACCAGGTGTTCATGTCGATGCAGCCCATGTTCGCCATCCAGAGGAGCGCGAGCTCGTCGTTCACGAGCGGGTAGCGGAGCGTCCGCTTCTCGCGCGTCTGGCGTGACGTCGACCGGTACGTGAACGTCGGGATCCACTCCGGCATGTGCGAAGGCGCGTCCTTCTGGAAGAAGTGCTTGCCCTGCCACCCGTCGGGATACCGCTTCATCGTGAACGGCCGGTCGCGGAGGTGCGGGACGAGCACCGGCGCCACGTCCCGGTAGTACGCGATCAGGTCGCCCTTCGTGATCCCCTCGTCCGGCCAGAAGGCCTTGTCGAGGTTCGAGAGCTTCAGCGTGCGCTTGCCTTTACGGACCTCGTTGGGGAGCGGTTCCTCGCGGTGCACCTCGGTCGCCTCCTTGTCCTCGCGGAGCCCCTGGTACACGGGCGCCCGCAGACGCCCGTCGTGTGTCCACTCGGCGAACTTCACCTCGGCCACCAGCCTGGGCTCGACCCACACGATGTCGCCCTTGCGCACTCTCGGGATCTTCGGCACCTCGCGGAAGGGCGGGGTGTCGCGGTCGAGCGGCCGGAGCTTCGCCAGCAGCCGGTCGATCTCGTCCTCGGTGAACCCGCTGCCGACGTTGCCGACGTACTCGAGCTGCTTGCCCTTGCGAACGGCGAGCACGAGCGAGCCGAAGCGGCCGGCCCGCCTGCCCTGACCCTTCGTGTAGCCCGCGACGAGAAACTCCTGCCGGCCGGTCGCTTTCACCTTCAGCCAGTCGCGGGTTCGCTTTCCCAGCTGGTATCTCGACTCGATCTTCTTGGAGACGATCCCTTCCAGGCCCTGCTCCTTCGCGGCCTCGAAGAGCGCGTCGCCGTCGTCGAAGGCCTGCGAGAGCCTGATCGCCTCCTTGAAGTCGACGACCTCCTCAAGGCGCTCGCGCCGCTCGCGAAGCGGGAGGTCGACGACGGGCTCGCCGTCGATCTCGAGCACGTCGAAGACGTAGAGGACGAGCGGGCCCTTGCCCTGCTGCATGACCGAGAAGCTCGCGCGCCCTTCGTCGTCGAGCGCACAGACCTCGCCGTCGAGGACGACGTCCGGCGTGCGCACCGCGCGCTCGAGGGCCCGGGCCACGACCTTGAAGCGCTCGGTCATGTCGAGCCCTCGCCGGCTCGTGAGCGTCGCGTCGCCGCCCGCGACCCGCGCGATCGCCCGGTAGCCGTCCCACTTCACCTCGTGGGACCAGCCGGCGCCGGTGGGCACGTCCTCCGCCAGGGTCGCCAGCATCGGCACGTACTCGGCCCCGCGCTTGCGTGGCGCGGGCGCTGCCTCGTCCTGCTTGCGGAGCAGGAGCCAGTTCTTCTCGTTCCCGTCGAGCTTCGCCGGGACGAGCGTCCAGACGCCCTGGAGACGCTCGCCGTCGAGCCGGACCGTCAGGCCGCCGTCGCGCTTCTCCTCGAGGAGCTCGTAGGTGCCCGTGTCCCAGATCTCGACGGTCCCCGCTCCGTACTGCCCGGCCGGGATCTCCCCGGCGAAGGTCGCGTACTCGAGCGGGTGGTCCTCGACGTGGACGGCGAGGTGCCGCTGGCCGGTCTCGAGCGGCACACCCTTGGGGACGGCCCAGCTCGCGAGCGCGCCGTCGCGCTCGAGGCGGAAGTCGTAGTGGAGGCGTCGCGCGTCGTGCCGCTGCACGACGAAGATCGGCTTGCCCGACGTGTCGCCGTCGCCGCCGAACGGCTCCGGCGTCGCACCCCGCTTCCGCTTGCGCTCGTACTCCTTCAGGCCCGCCACGGCCTACAGCATGCCTGCCGTGCGGATTTCGAGGCACGAGGTTTGGCCCGTTCGTCCCCGGGTAAGAAGAGGCATCCTCTTCGATCGCCGACCGGGGGGTTGGCTAACACGGGGGCCGGTCTTGGTTACCGGCCCCTTGCCTTTGGACAAGGGGTCACAAGCAGGCGGGGATAACCCTGTGGACGCTGTGGATTGCGGAGGTCCGACCCTCTACTCGAGGTAGAGGCCCATCGTCCGAAAACGGCGCCGTCTCTGGCGTCGCCGCTCGTCGGATTCGAGGGGCTCGACCTCGGCCAGGGAGCCCTTGAGGGACTCGGCGAGCAGGCGGGCTGCCTCGTCGGAGTCCGTGTGGGCCCCGCCGGGCGGCTCGGGGACGATCCCGTCCACGACGCCGAGCTCCTTGCAGTGCACCGCGTCGGGCTTGAAGGCGGCGGCCGCCTTCTTGGCCTCGCCGGCGTCGCGCCAGAGGATGGCCGCGCAGCCTTCCGGCGAGATGACGGAGTAGATCGCGTTCTCCTGCATGAGGACCCGGTCGGCGAGCGCGATCGCCACCGCGCCGCCCGACCCGCCCTCGCCGATCACGCAGGCGACGCTCGGGACTCCGAGCCGTGCCATGAGGAGCTGGCAGCGGGCGATCCAGCCGCCCTGCCCGTGCTGCTCGGCGGTGACACCGGGATACGCGCCCGGCGTGTCCACGAGCGTGACCACGGGAAAGCCGTGCCGGTCGGCGAGCTCCATCGCCCGCATCGCCTTGCGGTAGCCCTCGGGGTAGGTCATGCCGAAGTTGCGGTGCGTCCGCTCGCGGATGTCCCTGCCCTTCTGGTGGCCGACGAGCACGACCGTCCGCCCGTCGAAGCGCGCGAGGCCGGCGACGATCGCCGGGTCGTCCGCGAAGGCTCTGTCACCGTGCAGCTCGACGAAGTCGTCGCACATGCGCTCGATGTAGTCGAGCGTGTAGGGCCTGTCCTGGTGGCGGGCGAGCTCGACCGAGCGCCAGACCTCGTCCTCGCTCGGCTCGGCGGCGATGCGCTCGAGCTGGCGCTTGAGCCTCGCCATCTCGCCGGAGACCCCGACGCCGCGCAGGAGCGGCAGGTCGCGGAGCTTCGCCAGGCGTTCCCTGAGCTTCAGCTCTTCCGCCTGGGTCGAGGGGCTCTCGCTCACGATCCCCGCGAGAACATCGCGAGCAGGCGGCCGACGAACGGGCGCAGCTCCGCCCTCGGGATGATCGCGTCGACGTGCCCGAAGCGCGCGTTCGACTCGGCGAGGCCGAAGTCGTCCGGGAGCTTCTCGCGCGTGGTTTGCTGGACGACCCGCGGGCCGGTGAACGCGAGCAGCGCGCCCGGCTCGGAGACGATCACGTCACCGAGGCTGGCGAAGCTCGCCAGCACGCCGGCCGTCGTCGGGTGGGTCATGACGCAGATGAAGGCGCTCCGCGCCTCGTTGAGCTCGTCGACCGAGCAGACGGTCTTCGGCAGCTGCATGAGGGAGAGGATTCCCTCCTGCATGCGGGCGCCACCCGAGGCGGTCACGCACACGAGGGGCACGTGCCGCGAGGCCGCGCGCTCGCAGGCGCGCGCGAACTTCTCACCGACCGTGCTGCCCATCGAGCCGCCCATGAACGCGAAGTCCATGACGGCGAGCTCGCAGGGCCTCCGCTCGATCGCGGCGGCGCCGGCGATGATCGCGTCGCCGAGGCCCGTGGCGAGCTCGGCCTCGGCCAGGCGGTCCTTGTACGGGCGCAGGTCGAAGAAGTTGAGCGGATCGTGCGACCGCAGCTCGGTGTCCTCCTCCGTGAACGTCCCCCGGTCCGCGAGCTGCGCGACCCTCTCGCGGGCGCGCACGGGGAAGTGGTGCCCGCATTGCGGGCACACCCTGAGCGTTTGCTCGAGCTCGTCGTCCCGGTAGTGCGAGTGGCAGCGCGGGCAGGTGTTCGGGTGCCGCTTCCCGTCCTGGTCCCGTTCGGCTCCACGGTTCTCGACGGTCACGTCGATGCGGCCTTCCATGACCGGCCTATCCTATTCCTAGGAGGGTTTGGCGGAACGGTGCTCCCCGACCGGGGTGCGATGGTCGTTCCGAGACAAGGACGCAGGGAGCGTTCGTAGCGAATGAGCTACGGGCGCGACTGAGGACGCCGCTCTCGGGGCGAGCAGCGCGGCCCGGCGGGATAGTCACTGTTTCGCCGAACCCTCCTTAAAGGCCGAGGGCCTGAGCGAGGCGGCCGAGCGGCTCGGTGTTGCCCGGACTGTTCGCCACGCCCGTGAGCCCGGCGCCTGCGAGCGGGCGGTCGGCGACGATCTTGCGGAGCATCGCGGCCGCTTCGACGACCGTGAGGCCGCCCGGCTCGGGCATGAACGGGACGACGTCGTCGTCGGGGTCGAGCACGTCCACGTCGAAGGCGACATAGACCGCGTCGGCGCCCTCGAGCGCCCGGTCCACGCCCGTCTCGTCCGTATGCAGGCCGCAGGCGGCGATGAACTCCACCTCGGGCTGGTCGAGGTTGCGCGCGCCGACGAGCGCGACGTCGGCCGGCTGGACGGTGCCCGAGTCGAGCAGCATGCGAAGGGGCATGCCCCATGTGTTCCCGCTCGGCGAGGTCTCCGGCGTGTTCAGGTCGCCGTGCGCGTCGAACCAGACGACCGCCAGCCGGTCATGGCGCGTCGCCAGCCCCTCGACGGCGCCCACGTGCGAGCAGCAGCACCCGCCGAGGACCAGCGGAAGGTCCGGCAGGCCCGCTGCGAGGGCGAGGTTCTGCTCGGTCAGCGAGTCCTCGTCGACGACCGCGGCCTCCGGATAGGGAAGCGGGAGGAACGCGGCCTCGACCATCGACTCGCCGTCCGAGCCCCAGGCGCGCGGGACGCGCACGAGCCCGGCCGCGAACTTGCGGCCGCAGGAGTGGCATTCGTACTCGCCGGCCTCGAGGGCGACGGCGGTGAGCGTCCTGCAGTCGGGGCAGCGGGCGCGGAGGCGCGACATCCGGCTCCAGGCTACCCTGAGCCGTCGGCGCCCGACAGAAGCGACTCGAGGGTCTCGGGCAGGCGCTCCAGGTCCGGGAGCTCGGCCGCGCGCGGCAGGTCGCTCGTCTCGTCCAGGCGGTTGATCCAGACGGCCGTGATGCCCAGCTCGTCCGCCGGCGCGATGTCGTGGAAAAGGCTCGCGGCCACGTGCACGTGGCGC
Organism: uncultured Actinomycetes bacterium; assembly: GCA_963748205.1. Lineage (GTDB taxonomy): Bacteria > Actinomycetota > Thermoleophilia > Gaiellales > Gaiellaceae > JAIBJN01. The sequence goes on along the minus strand of CAVVIB010000018.1, from coordinate 117,076 downwards.
TCGGGGTCGGCTCCGAATCGCTCGTAGAACACCTTCCAGTGACCGTGAGCGGGCTTGTAGGAGCCGATCTCGCCGGCGACGACAGTCCCGTCGAAGGGGACGCCGATCGCCTGCATCGAGGCGTCGAGGAAGTCGGGGTCGGTGTTCGAGAGCGGCACGAGCTTCCAGCCCGCGCTCGCGCAGCTCGGCGAGCGCCCCCGGGACCTCGGGGAAGACCGGCCAGCGCGGCAGGGAGTCGCCGAGCGCGGCCTCCTCGCCCTGCGGCAGCTCGAGCCCCTCGCTCTCGGCGAGCAGGACGAGCGCCTGGCGCAGCACCTCCCGGTACGGGAGCGAGCCCTCGAGCTGCACGCGCGGCTCGATCTCGTGGTAGCGCTCGCGGAGCCTGTCGGCGTCCTCGTCCGGCCAGATGCGGGCGAGCTCGGCGCCGATGCCGCCCTCCCAGTCGACGAGCGTGCCGTAGCAGTCGAACGTGGCCCAGCGGTCAGACACTCGTGTCCTAGCCGTCGAACTTCGTGATCACGAGGCAGGCGTTGTGCCCGCCGAACCCGAAGTTGTTCGAGAGCGCGAAGTCGGTCTTCCACTCTCGTGACTCGTTCGGGATGTAGTCGAGATCGCACTCCGGGTCGGCGACCTCCTGGTTGATCGTCGGCGGGACGACGTCGCGCTGGACGGCCAGCGTGCTGATGATCGCCTCGATCGCACCGGAGGCCCCCAGGCAGTGCCCGGTCGCGCCCTTCGTGGACGAGATGGGCGTCTTGCGCGCCTTCTCCTCGCCGAGCGCGACCTTGATCACCCGCGTCTCGGCCGAGTCGCCGAGCGGCGTCGACGTTCCGTGCGCGTTGATGTAGTCGATCTGGTCGGTGTTGATGCCCGCGTCGTCGATCGCCATCTGCATCGCCCGTGCCGGGTGCCTGCCCGTCGGGTCGGGCTCCGTGATGTGTTGCGCGTCCGAGGAGAGGCCGTAGCCGACGAGCTCGGCGTAGATCTTCGCGTCGCGCTTCCTCGCATGCTCGAGCTCCTCGAGCACGACGATCGCCGGCCGCCTCGCCCATGACGAACCCGTCACGCTCGGCGTCGAACGGACGGCTGGCGGCGGCAGGATCGTCGTTGCGGCGCGAGAGCGCGCGCATGGCGGAGAAGCCGCCGATGCCGACCTTTGTGATCCCGGCCTCGGTCCCGCCGGCGAGCATCACGTCGGCCCGATTGAGGCGGATCGCATCCATCGCGTCCCCGATGGCCATGTTGGAGGCGGCGCAGGCCGTGCACTCGGAGGTGAGCGGGCCGCGCGCGCCGAGCTCCATCGAGACCCAGGCGGCGCCCATGTTGGGGATGATCGCCGTGATCGCAAGCGGATTGATCCGGTCGGGCCCGCGCTCGAGCAGCTGGTCGTAGCAGTTCTGGAAGCTCTGCAGGCCGCCGATCCCGGTGGCGACGGACACGCCCGTGCGCTCCGTCTCGCCCTCGATGTCGATGCCCGAGTCCTGCTCGGCCATCCGGGCGGCGGCGATGACCATCTGGGCGAAGCGGTCCATCCGGCGCGCCTTGCGGTGCTCGATCCACTTCGTCGGCTCGAAGCCCTTCAGCTCGCAGGCGAAGTGGACGGCGAACTCGGAGGGGTCGAAGGCCGTGATCGGGGCGGCGCCGCTCTTTCCGGCGGTCAGGTTCTCCCAGAAGGTCTCGGCGTCGTTGCCGAGGGGCGTGACCGCCCCCATGCCTGTGATGACGACCCTGCGTCCGTTCTCCGAAGCCACTTACATCCCCAGTCCGCCGTCGACGAGCAGCACATCGCCCGTGATGAACGCGGCCTCGTCAGAGCAGAGAAAGCGTACCGCAGCGGCGACGTCCTCCGGATCGCCGAGCCTGCCCATGGGCGTGTTCCCGAGGATCGCCCCGCGGATCTCCTCGGAGAGGACGCCGGTCAGCTCGGTGGCGATGTAGCCGGGCGCGACGGCGTTGACGCGCACGCCACGGGAGCCGAGCTCGCGCGCGAGCGCCTTCGTGAGGCCGATGATCCCCGCCTTGGAGGCGGCGTAGTTCGCCTGACCGGGGTTGCCGTGGATGCCGACGACGCTCGTCAGGTTCACGATCGCCCCGGAGCGGCGGCGCAGCATCTTCCTCGCCACCGCGCGGCACGTGTTGAACGTCCCGCGCAGGTTGGTCTCGATGACCTCCTCCCAGTCCTCGTCGCTCATGCGGGCGATGAGGGTGTCGCGCGTGATGCCGGCGTTGTTGACGAGCACGTCGACGTCGCCGAGCTCGGACTCGACGCGCTCGATGAGATCCTTCGCCTCTTCGGGGTCGCCCACGTTCGCGCCGAGGGCGAGGCCGCCGATCTCGGAGGCGATCTCCTCGGCCGCGTCCTTGCCGGAGCGGTAGTTGACGGCCACGCGGGCGCCGGCGCTGCCCAGCTCCCGTGAGATGGCGGCGCCGATGCCGCGGGAGCCCCCGGTGACGAGCGCGACCTTGCCCTCGAGCGAGGCGTAGCCGCTCATAGGCCGACCGGCCTATGAGCGAGGGGAGCGAGCCGGAGGCGAACGGCGCTCATGCGGCCGAGAGCGTCTCGTCGAGCTTGCGCAGGGACTCGGGATCGCCGACCGAGATCGTCCGCAGCGAGCGATCGCAGCGCTTCAGGAGCCCGCCGAGCACCTGGCCCGGGCCGATCTCGACGAAGGTCTCGACGCCGTCCTTCACCAGCCCGCGCACGGCCTGGGTGAAGCGCACGGGCGCAGTCAGCTGCTCGGCGAGCAGGCCGGCGATGCGGTGGGCGTCCTCGATGCGCGCCGACACGGTGGACATGTACGGCGTGCCCGGATCGCGCCAGGGCACCTTGGCGAGCGCCGGGCGGAGCCGCTCCGCGGCTCTCGCCACGAGCGGGCTGTGGAAGCCGCCGCTGACGCGAAGCTTCACGGCCTTGCGCGCGCCGCGTTCCGTCGCCTCGGCGATCAGCTTGTCGACCGCCTCGTTCTCGCCCGAGACGACGACCTGGCCCGGGCAGTTGTAGTTCGCCGGCCACACGCCCTCGATCTCGCTGCAGAGCTCCTCGACGATCGCGTCCTCGAGCCCGAGGATCGCGGCCATCGCGCCGGGCGTCTCACGAGCCGCTTCGGCCATGGCCTCGCCGCGCTCGCGCACGAGCGCGACCGCCTCGCCGGCGTGGATGGAGCCGGCGGCGGCCAGGGCGGAGTACTCCCCCACGGAGTGGCCGACTACGTAGTGCGGGCGGATCCCCAGCGTCTCCACCGCACGCAGGCATGCGATAGACGTGGCCACGAGTGCCGGCTGCTGGAGCTCGGTGCGCGTGAGCTCCGCCTCCGATCCCTCGAAGCAGAGCCTCGCCACGTCGAAGCCCACGGCCTCGGAGGCCTCGTCGTACACGGCACGCGCCGCCGGGAACTGGCCGGCGATGGCGCTGCCCATCCCCACCGCCTGCGAGCCCTGGCCCGGAAAGCAGAATGCGATCTTCATGGCTCCTCCTACCGTCCGTCCCTCGACGTCCAGGTCATGTAAACCGAGCCCCAGGTGAGGCCGGCTCCAACAGCACTTACGAGCACCCGCGTCCCCTCCTCCAGCCGCCCCTGCTCCTGCGCCTCGGCAAGGCAGATGGGGATGGAGGCCGAGGAGGTGTTTCCGTACCTGTCGATGTTCATCAGCACCTTCTGCGGATCGAGGCCGAGGTTCTTGACCGCGTGGTCGACGATGCGCTTGTTCGCCTGATGGGGCACGTAGAGGTCGACGTCCCCGACCGTCGCGCCGCATTCGGCCAGCAGCTCCTCGGCCGACGTGACCATCACCCGCGTTGCGAAGCGGAAAACCTCTGCCCCGTTCATCTTGATGAACTGGGCCTCCTCCTCGAGCGCCTCTGCCGAGATCGGCCGGCGCGAGCCGCCCGCCGGGACGCAGAGATCCGGCCCGCCCGCGCCGTCGGCGCCCAGCTCGAACCCGGCGATCCCGCCGGACTCCACCGGCTGGAGCACCGCGGCGCCCGCGCCGTCGCCAAAGAGGATGCAGGTCGAGCGGTCCTGCCAGTTCGTGATCTTCGAGAGCACCTCGCTGCCCACGATCAGGGCCTTCTTCGAGAGCCCCGTCGCCACCATCCCATACGCCTGCGAGAGCGCGTAGACGAAGCCGGTGCAGCCGGCGAGGAGGTCGAAGGCGGCCGCCTTCTTCGCGCCGAGCTCGTCCGCGACGAGCGCGCCGGTCGCCGGAAAGAGCATGTCCGGCGTGGCCGTGGCAACGACGACGAGGTCGAGGTCCTCGGGCTCGACGCCGGCATGCTCGAGCGCCTGGCGCGCCGCCGGGAGCGCCAGGTCGCTCGCCGCCTGGCTCGACGCGGCGATGCGCCGCTCCTTGATCCCCGTCCGGCTCGTGATCCACTCGTCCGACGTGTCGACCATCGCCTCGAGGTCGGCGTTCGTCAGCACCTTCTCGGGGAGGTAGGAGCCGACGCCGGTGATGCCGACCGCGATCCCGTTGCCGGAGACGTTCCCGATCATTCGTCGCCCTCGGTGACGGCGAACGTGAGCGTCCCCCGCACGGCGAGCTTCCCGCCCACGGTGGCCGTGGCCTTCCCGCGGCCCACGGGCCCGCGAACGCGCTCCAACTCACACGTCAGCTCGAGCTCGTCTCCGGGCACGACGATGCGCTTGAAGCGCACGTCGTCGATGCCGGCGAAGAGCGCGAGCTTGCCGCGATTCTCCTCGTCGGAGAGGACCGCGACAGCGCCCGTCTGCGCCATGGCCTCGACCATGAGGACGCCCGGCATGATCGGCCGTCCGGGGAAGTGCCCCGCGAGGTACCACTCGTCCTCGCGGACGAGCTTGCGTGCGACGACGCGCACCCCGGGCTCGAGCTCGATCACCTCGTCGAGCAGCAGGAAGGGGTCGCGGTGCGGGAGGATCTGCTCGATCTCCCGCCGGCCGAGCGGTGGCGTGTAGCTCACCGAGGGTGGCTCATCCGCTCGCCGTCTCTTCCAGCCGCGCGCGCATCCGGGCGCGGGCCCGGTGCACGTAGCACTTCGCAGTGCCGACCGGCATGCGGGCGACGCGCGAGATCTCCTCGTACGTGAGGCCGAAGACGTCGCGCAGCACCACGGCGGCGCGCTGGTTCGGCGTGAGGCGCGCGAGCGCGGCCATGAGCTCCCGCCGCTTGTCGGCGAGGAGCGCGGCGCGCGAGGGATCGCTGTCCTCGCCCGCAGGCTCGTCGTCGAGCGAGAGCGGCTCGGTCTGGCGGATGCGCTGGCGCGCGAGGCGATCGCGGCACGTGTTCACGACGATGCGGTGGAGCCAGGTCGTGAACTGGGCCTCGCCGCGGAACTGGCGCAGACGCGTGCAGAGCTTGACGAGCGACTCCTGGGCGGCGTCCCGTGCTTCCTCGAGGTCGCCCATGAGCTGCGTCGCAAGCCGGTTCACGCGCGGCGAGTGACGCTCGACGAGCGTGTCGAGCGCCCATCCGTCGCCGTTCCGAGCCTTGCTGACGAGGTCCACGTCGCTGAGTTTCCGGTATGCGAGAGACCGCCCGTATGACGGCTCACGTTCGGTCTGACGCACTGGCGTGGCGGCTGGTTGCACGGCGCTGGTTAGTCTAGTTCCGCCGATGGCCGACGCGCTGACCCCAGAGACGGTCGAGCCCCTGCTCTCAGGCCGTTTCGGCCGCCCCTACCTCTACGAGGACGCCTGCGAGTCGACCCAACGCGTCCTCGACTCCCAGCCCGAGGGAGCAGCCGCGGTCTGCGACGTCCAGACCGGCGGGCGCGGGCGCCTCGGCCGCACCTGGAGCGCTCCGCCCGGGACGGCCGTGCTCTGCTCGGTCGTTCTCGAGCCGCCCGTCGAGCGAAGCATCCCCGAGCTCTCGCTCGTCGGAGGGCTGGCCGTGGCCGAGACCGTGGAGGCCGCAACCGGCTTGGCCGCCCAGATCAAGTGGCCCAACGACGTCCTCGTCAACCGGCGCAAGATCGCCGGCGTGCTGGCGGAGGCTTCCGAGCGCCGCGTTGTCCTGGGCATGGGCCTGAACATCAACCAGACCCGCGGCGAGATCCCGGAGGACACGACGATCGCGGCCGGCTCGCTCCTGACGACGGACGGCGTGCGCCGCGAACGGGCCCCGATCCTCGCCGACCTGCTCCTACGGCTCGAGCGCGCGTACGACCTCTGGCGCGAAGGCGGGCTCGACGCGATCTACGACGGGCTCGGCGCGAGGGACTTCCTGCGCGGCCGGCGGCTGCTCGTCGACGGAGAGAGCGCGGTGGGCGTCGCCATCGACCGCAGCGGCAGGCTCGAGGTCGAGGTCGACCACGAGCGGCGCGTCGTGGAGAGCGGCGAAGTTCTCTTCGAGCGCTAGCCGGTCCGGCCGAAGACCAGGCGGCTGCGATTCCCGGCGGCGTCGGTCGCCAGCATGCGGACGACATTGGCCGTGACGCGCCGCCAGTGCGCCTTCGTCCCGGCGGGCTTGTCGACCTCGACCATGTCGCCGTCGTCCCAACGGCTCGTCCCGTACCAGATCTTCAGGTGAACGGCCTCGCTCGAGTTGAAGTTCAGCCGGTTCACGCCGCTGACGTTGCGCATCGACAGGAACCTGAGGACGGGCCGCGTGACGTCGACCCGGGCGATCTGTGCCAGCGAGCGCGTGCCGAACGACGTCGTGGCGAGCACGACGGCCGTCACCGGCCCGTCGGCGGCGCGGACGCCGCCCTGGACACGTCCGTCCCACGACGCCGCGTACGCGCCGGTAGCCAGTGAGCCCGTGAGCACGGTCCTGATCGTCTTGTTGGCCCTGCGGATCTCGACGCGCACGGTCGCAGCGCGCGTGAGCTGGAACCCGATCCGGAGGCTCTCGTTCTGGCCGTCCCCGTTGGGCGAGATCGCGGCCGGCGAGAGCGAGTAGCCGCCGAGCGTCCTGTCGACCACGATGTTGACGGAGCGGCTGATCTGCTCCGAGCCCGACTCGGCCGAGATCACGATGCGGTACGTCCCGTCGGCGACGCCGGTCCCGGAGGCGGTCGTCCCGTCCCAGGTGACGGTGCGTTGCCCGGCCGGCCGCTCGGCGCTTGCGAGCAGCGTCCGCGCCAGCGCGCCGGACGAGGCGTTCACGACCCTGACGGCCACGATCGCTCGGCGGGAGAGCCTGAACGAGATGCTCGAGCGCTCGGTGCTCCAGTCGCCGTTGGGGGTCAGAATGCGCGGCGACGCGGTCAGCCCGGTGATCGCGAGCGGCGGCGGTCCCGGAATCGGCCCGGTTGCGGGGCGCGTGTCGGGCCCGGCGCTGATCTCGTACGTGTACGAGAGGATGGGCGCAGCGCTCGCGTTCCAGGTCCAGTCGACCGCCGTTCCGCTGCCGCTCCCTTGCGCGACCACCGCACCGCCGGAGTCCTTGACCTGCACGAGCCAGGCGCGCGCCGAGGAGAGGCGTGCGGTGAAGCGGACGGGGCCGCCCACGGCACCGTCCACCTTGGGGTCGTAGAGCTTGGGCAGGCCGATGCGCGAGACGTTCTGCGCGATCGCGCCGAGCTGGCCGTAGAGCGCTGTGCCCGGGCAGCTCGTGTAGCCGGTGTCGCGGTGGCCCGAGACCGCGCGCAGGCGCACGACGCGTCCCGCGGGAAAGCGGTCGTTGCCGTACGAGGTGAAGTTGAGGAGCGACACCGGGTCGACGTGGCCGGCATCGAGCCGCCAGGCGAGCAGGCGCTGTACGGCGTTGCGCGCGGCCGTGGAGATGCGGCTGGAGCCGTAGGTCCCCAGCACCGCCACGCCGACGCTGCCGGTGTTGAACCCCTGCGCGTGTGCGCCGACGACGTTCTGGATCAGGCCCCCGCCTCGGCCCTCGAAGATCCGGCCGTACTTGTCGACGAGGTAGTTGTAGCCGATGTCGTTCCAGCCGTTGGAGAGCACGTGGTAGCGCTGGATCCCGCGCACGATCGCGGCCGACTGTGAGCCCGAGTAGCTGTTCGTCCCGGCCGTGTGGTGGACGACCGAGAGCTCGAGGCTGTCGGCGAACGAGGGAGGAGCGCGCACGATCGTCTCGTCGGCGCCCCACCCCGGGCGTCGGACGATCGGCGGCTGGTCGGGCCGCAGCGTCGCCGCGGCGCCGGCGCCCGAGAGCGTCGCGTCCGCAGGCTCCGGCTCGCTCGAGATGTAGAACGTCCGCAGCCGCGTGACCGGCCCGGAGACGCGGTACTGGATCGACGTCGACGCGCCGGTCCACCACGGGTTGCCGACGTTCCAGCCCGAGGAGGCCTTCCCCTCCTCGCTCGTCGCGTCAGGAAGGTCGTCCTCCTCGGGCCGCGCCAAACGCCAGGGGCTCCACGTCCCGTCCTCGGATGCGGTGCGGAACCAGACCTCTCCGCCGCCCTGCCAGTGCGTCCCGACCATCGTGAACTCGATCGGCGCTGCCCGCGCGACCGACCCCTGAAGCGCGGCCAGCGGCACGTCGCGCGCCACGACCTGGACCTCGGCGGCGCCCGCCGTGCTCGGAGCGAGCGCGGCCGTGGCGATGACGAGCGCGAGGGTACGACGGAACTTCATGAGGGTGATGCCTGGGCGATCGGCTCCTTCGCTACCGAAACAGAGGAGTCCTGCGTTCTCAAGGGCATCGGCAGGTCCCTGATAGAATCTTTACAGCCAAAGTGCCGCGCTTGCGGGGATTTTCTTTCACAATTTGCGCGCTCGCCGCGGCGCTCCTACTTGTCGGCGGAGCAACCGCCCAGGACGCCGCGCCCCGTGTGCTCGTCGTCGAGCTCGCGAACGACATCAACCCGGTGACGGCCGACTACGTCATCGACGGCATCGAGCGCGCGGAGGACGAGAACTTCGACGCAGTCGTCATCGAGCTGGACACGCCTGGCGGGCTCGACTCCGCGATGCGCGACATCATCAAGAAGGAGCTCGAGTCCGAGGTCCCGGTCGTCGTCTACGTCGCGCCGCAGGGCTCGCGCGCAGCCTCCGCGGGCGCCTTCATCACGCTGGCCGCGGATGTCGCCGCGATGGCGCCGAACACGAACATCGGCTCGTCGACGCCGGTCGCAGTCGGCGGGGGCGAGATCCCCTCCGATCTCCGGCGCAAGGTGATCAACGACGCGGCCGCCTACGCGCGCGAGCTCGCCGAGACGCACGGCCGAAACGGCGACTGGGCCGAGGACGCGGTGCGCGTGGCCTCCAATCTCGGAGCGCAGGAGGCGCTCGAGGAGAACGTCGTCGACGTCGTGGCGCCCGACCTCCCGACGCTTCTGAACGAGATCGACGGCATGCGCACGGAGCCGAAGGACCTCGTCCTGAACACGGCCGGCGCAGACGTCGAGCGTGTCGAGATGTCGCTCTGGAAGCGCATCCTGGACACGCTCATCGACCCGAACATCATCGTCCTGCTCATGTCGCTCGGCGTGCTGGGGATCACGATCGAGATCCTCAACCCGGGCCTCATCTTCCCGGGGACGGTCGGCGCGATCTCGCTCATCATCGGCCTCTTCGGGCTCCAGGTGCTCCCGGTCAGCTGGGCGGGGCTCCTGCTCATGATCCTCGCGCTCGCCTTCTTCGTCGCGGAGGCGTTCGTGGTGAGCCACGGCGCGCTCGCGCTGGCGGGCGCGGTCAGCTTCGTGGTCGGGTCGCTCCTGCTCTTCGACCCGGCGGGCGAGGAGTACCAGGTCTCCATCTGGGTCGCCCTGGCGGTCGCCGGGACGATGGCGCTGATCACCGGGGTGGCCGTGGCGAAGATCGTCCAGGCCCGCAGGGCACCGACGAAGACCGGCCGCGAGGAGCTGCTCGACGAGACCGGCATCGTTCGCCAGCGCCTGGATCCCGATGGCGCCGTGTTCGTCCACGGCGAGCTCTGGCGCGCCCACACCGAAAGCGGCCCGCTGGAGACGGGCGAGCGGGTCAGGGTCGACTCGATCGGCGAGGACCTCGTCCTCGAGGTCTCGCGCTCGGAGGAGCCGGCGACCGTTCCCGCCTAGGCTGGGCGGTGCCGTAGGATGCCTTCGCCCCGCCCGAAAGGAGCCCGATGACCGCCGCGCTGATCGCCGCTGCCGTAGTCGCTTTACTGCTGATCTTCCTGATCTCGGCGTCGGTCCGGATCACGAGGGAGTACGAGCGCGGCGTCATCTTCCGGCTGGGCCGCCTGAACTCGCCGCCGCGCGGGCCGGGCATCTTCTTCCTCATCCCGATCGTCGACAAGATGGTGCGCGTCGACCTGCGGACGGTGACGCTCAACATCCCACCGCAGGAGGTCATCACCAAGGACAACGTCCCGGTGCGCGTGAACGCGGTGGCGTACTTCCGGATCATCGACCCGGAGCGGGCGATCGTGCAGGTGGAGAACTACATGGTCGCCACGTCGCAGATCGCGCAGACGACGCTGCGGAGCGTGCTCGGCCAGCACGTCCTCGACGAGCTCCTCTCGGAGCGCGACAAGATCAACGCGATCCTCCAGGAGATCATCGACGAGGCGACCTCCCCGTGGGGCATCAAGGTCTCCATCGTCGAGGTCAAGGACGTCGAGATCCCGACCGGTATGCAACGCGCGATGGCGCGCCAGGCCGAGGCCGAGCGCGAGCGGCGCGCGAAGGTGATCGCGGCCGAGGGCGAGTTCCAGGCCTCCGAGCGCCTCAAGGACGCCGCAAACGTGATGGCGGAGAACCCGATCGCGCTCCAGCTCCGCTTCCTGCAGACGATGCTCGAGATCTCGAGCGAGCGTTCGACGACCATGATCCTGCCCTTGCCCCTCGAGCTCCTTCGCCCGTTCATCAACAAGGGCGAGAACACGGGCTGACCGAGCACCACTCGCCTCCCGAGCTCCGCCGCGACCCGATCTCGGGCCGCTGGGTCGTGGTCGCACCGGCGCGGGCACGCCGGCCGGGCGCACCGCGGGCCGCCGTTCAGGACGCCGACGACGATCCGGTCGGCTGTCCCTTCGACGAGGGCAGAGAGACGGCCACGCCGCCGGAGACGTTCGCCATCGGCCCGCCCGGGCGGCCGCCCGACACCCCCGGGTGGCGCGTGCGCGTCGTCCCGAACAAGTTCCCCGCCTTCGGGCCGTGGCCGCGCGACGGCGACCGGCCGGAGGGCCTCATGGCACGACGGGCCGCGGTCGGGCGGCAGGAGGTCGTCGTCCACTCTCCGCGCCACGTGCGCACGATCTCGGACCTCGGAGTGCGCGAGCTCGAGCTCGTGGCCGAGGCCTGGCAGGCCCGCGCCGCGGCCGCGCGCGAAGCCGGTTTCGCCTACGTCCACGCGCTCGTCAACGAGGGCGCCGGAGCCGGCGCCAGCCTCCCGCACACGCACTCCCAGCTCGTCTGGCTCGAGGACGTGCCGCCGCTCGTTGCCCAGGAGCTCGAGCTCGTGAAGGCCTCAGGCGGCTGTCTCCTCTGCCAGATGCTCGAGCAGGAGCGCGCCCAGCGGATGCGGGTCGTCGAGGAGCGCGACGGCGTCATCCTGCTCTGCCCCTTCGCCGGCCGCCAGCCCTACGAGATGCTGGCCGCGCCGCTCGTGTGCGAGGAGGATCCGTTCACGAGCGGGACCCTCGCCGCGGCGCTCGTCCTTGCCGCCGAGGGCGTGCGGCGACTTCGGGAGGCGGAGGGGCCGGTCTCGCTCAACATCTGGCTCCACGCCGGCGGGCACTGGCACCTCGAGATCCTCCCCCGCCTCGGAGTGCTGGCAGGCATCGAGCTCGGCGCCGGCTACTTCGTCAACACGATGGCCCCCGAGTCGGCGGCCGGCGTGCTGCGCGAGTCCTGACCGCTAGTTCCGCCGGGGAATCCGGGCCGAGCGGCCCGCCTTGAAGCGGCGGGCGGCCTCGATGGCCGCCTGGAGCGAGAGGCCCTTGTCCTTCCCCTGCTTGATCAGCATCACGGTCTCGACGGCGTCGAGGTCGTAGAGGCGCTGCTTCTTGCCCTTCGTGGGGATGCGCGCCTTGGTCGTCCAGTAGTCGAGCTGCATCTTCGTCACACCGGCGACCCGGCAGACCTGGCCGAGAGAGAGATCGAGCTTGCGCAGCTGGCGGACGACGTCGACCGGCTCGAGCAGCTCCTCCGGGCGACGCGCTGGAGGCATGTCGGGCCTAGGCGGCCGGCTCGGGCTCGTCTTCGGTGTCGGCCGGTTCGGACTCGGAATCGGCCGGTTCCTCGCCCTCGGCGACCACCGCAACCGGCGCCTCGCCGTCCGTGGCCTCGGGAGCGTCGCCGTTCTCCTGCTCGACCACGCCGGTCAACGTCGAGACCTGCTCGCCGTCGCGCAGGCGCATGACGATGACGCCCTGCGTCGAGCGGCCGCTGCGCTTGATGCCGACGCTCGGCACCCGGATGACCGTGCCGCCCGTGGAGATGAGCATCACCTGGTCGCCCTCGAAAACGACGAGCGAGCCGGCAAGCTGGCCGCGGGCTTCCGTCAGCTGCACGGTCTTGACCCCGAGCCCACCACGGCCCTTGGTCGGGTACTGGTCGATGCGAGTGCGTTTCCCGAAACCGTTCTCGGTGACGACGAGGAGGTCGGCGTCGTTGCGGGCGATCGTCGCGGCGATGACCTCGTCCCCCGAGCGCAGCCTCATGCCGCGCACGCCTTCGGTCGCACGGCCCATCGGCCGCGCCTCCTTCTCGTGGAAGCGAATGGCCTGGCCCTTGCGAGAGACCATGAGGATGTCGTCCTCGCCCGACGAGTGCAGCACGGCGACGAGCTCGTCGCCCTCGCGGAGCTTGATCGCGATGATGCCGTCGGCCTTGAGAGGCGTGTTGTACTCGGCGAAGCGCGTCTTCTTGACGGTGCCCTTTTTCGTCGAGAGGACGAGGTACTCGGCCTCCTTGAACTCGCGCGTGGCGATGAGCGTCCGCACCGTCTCGCCCTGGGCCAGGGGCAGCAGGTTCACGATCGCGCGGCCCTTGGACTGCCGGCTCCCGAGCGGGAGCTCGTGCACCTTGAGGCGGTAGATCTTCCCGACCGAGGTGAAGAAGAGCAGGTAGTCGTGCGTGGAGGCGACGACGAGGTGCTGGATGTAGTCGTCCTCCTTCAGGTCCATGCCCATGACGCCGATGCCGCCGCGGCGCTGCTCGCGGTAGGTATCGACGGGCAGGCGCTTCACGTAGCCGGAGCGCGTGACCGCGACGACCATGTCCTCCTCGGCGATGAGATCCTCGAGCTCGAGCTCCTCCTCGGCCGCCACGATCTCCGTCCGCCGCTCGTCCACACGCCCGTAGATCTGCTTGATCTCCAGCAGCTCGTCGCGGATGAGGCCGTCAATCTTGGCCTCGTCCGAGAGGATCGAACGCAGCTCGGCGATGCGCTCCCGCAGATCGGCGAACTCGTCCTCGATCCGCTTCCGCTCCAGACCCGTGAGGCGCTGGAGGCGGAGGTCGAGGATGGCCTGTGCCTGGATCTCGGAGAGGCCGAACGTCTCCTGCAGGCCCGTGCGGGCCTCGTCGGGGTCGGCCGATGCGCGGATGAGCGCGATGACTGCGTCGAGGTTCTCGAGCGCGATGAGGTAGCCCTCGAGGACGTGAGCGCGCTCCTCGGCCTTGCGCAGCTCGTACTTCGAGCGCCGGGTGACGACCTCGCGCTGGAAGTCGAGGTAGTGGCGCACCATCTCGAGCAGCGAGAGCGTGCGCGGCACGCCCTCGACCAGCGCGACCGCGTTGTAGCCGAACGTCGTCTGGAGCTGGGTGTGCTTGTAGAGCTTGTTGAGGGCGACCTGCGGGACGCAGTCGCGCTTGAGGTGGATCTCGATGCGCATCCCGCTCTTGTCCGAGAGGTCGCGGATGTCGGCGACCTCGGTGAGGACCTTGTCGTTGACCAGGTCGGCGATCTTCTTGATGACCCCGGTGTCGCCGCCCTTCTTGACGCCGTACGGGAGCTCATTGACGACGACCGCCGTACGGCCTCCGCGCAGCTCCTCGACGTGGGCGCGCGCGCGCATGACGACGCGACCGCGGCCCGAACGGTACGCGTCCTTGATCCCGCTACGGCCGACGATGATCGCGCTCGTCGGGAAGTCGGGGCCCTTGATGTGGCGGCTGAGCCCCTCGACGTCGATGTCGGGGTCGTCGATCATCGCGATGATCCCGTCGATCACCTCGGAGAGGTTGTGCGGCGGGATGTTGGTCGCCATGCCGACGGCGATGCCCGAGGAGCCGTTCACCAGGAGACTCGGGAAGCGCGACGGCAGGACGGACGGCTCCTTCCGCGACTCGTCGTAGTTGGGGACGAAATCGACGGTGTCGGCCTCGATGTCCCGCAGCATCTCGGTGGCGAGCCGGGTAAGCCGGCACTCCGTGTACCGCATCGCGGCCGCCGGGTAATCGTCGATGTTCCCGAAGTTGCCCTGGCCGTCCACGAGCGGGTAGCGCAGGGAGAACGGCTGCGCCATGCGCACGAGCGTGTCGTAGATCGCCGTGTCGCCGTGGGGGTGGAACGACCCCATCACGTCGCCGACGATGCGCGCGCACTTCTTGTACGGCCGATTCGGCTGCATGCCGGCCTCGTTCATGCCGAAGAGCACGCGCCGGTGCACCGGCTTGAGGCCGTCGCGCACGTCCGGCAGCGCGCGCGCCACGATCACGCTCATCGCGTAGTCGAGGAAGCTCGAGCGCATCTCCTGCTCGAGCTCGCGCGCCTCGATGCGGCCGGCGCCGAGCGGCTCGACGCTAGACATCCAGGAACCTCACGTCTAACACGGGGGAACCCAGGGTTCCCCCGTGGGCCCCCTCCTTAACGAGCGTGGCTAGCGACCTACACATCGAGGAACCTGACGTCTTTGGCGTTCTGCTCGATGAACTCGCGCCTCGGCTCGACCTGGTCGCCCATGAGCATCGAGAAGATCCGGTCGGCGTTCGAGGCGTCTTCGACCTCGACGCGCACGAGAATGCGACGGGCGGGGTCCATCGTCGTGTCCCAGAGCTCGGACGGGTTCATCTCGCCGAGGCCCTTGAAGCGACTCACCTGGATGCCCTCCTTCGCCAGGTCGATCGCGCCGCGGCGCAGCTCGTCGAAGGTCTCCGCGCGGCGCTCCTTCTTCCCCGAAGCGATGCGGAAGGGCGGGAAGCCGACGACCCCGGTCACCTTCGAGTACGCGCGCTGGAGGCTGCCGAACGAGCCCGATGCGAAGAGGCCCTCGGGCAGGTCGACGTGATGGGCGGCGCTGGTCGCGCGCTCGATCACGCGGATCCGCAGCGTCTCGTCCTTCGTCGGCTCGACGCTCTCGAGCTCGTAGCCGTTCTTGGAGAGATCGCCCAGCGCCTGCACGGCGTCCGCGGGCACCTCGATCGGCAGCTCGACGAAGCGGTGCTTGACCACGAAGTTGGCCGCGTGCGGGTACTCGGCGTTGAGCTTCGCCGACCAGCCGTCGAACTCGTAGAGCGCCTTGGTGAAGCGCCCCCAGCGGGCCTCCGTGAGCTTGTACGGCTCGCCCTCGCGATCGGTGACGTCCATGTCCTTGATGCGCTCGCGGACGAGCAGCTCCTCGAAGAGCGACTCCTTCTCGATGTAGAGCTCCTGGCTCCCGAGCTTCACGCGGTAGAGGGGCGGGACGGCGATGTAGACGTGGCCGTTCTCGACGAGCTCGGGCATCTGGCGGTAGAGGAACGTGAGGATCAGCGTGCGGATGTGCGAGCCGTCCACGTCGGCGTCGGTCATGACGATGATGCGGTGATAGCGAAGCTTCTCGAGGTCGAACTCCTCACCGAACCCGGTGCCGGCGGCCGTGATGATCGACTGGATCTCGGTGTTCGAGAGCACCTTGTTGATGCGGTTCTTCTCCGAGTTGATGACCTTGCCGCGCAGCGGGAGGATCGCCTGGAAGTTGCGGTCGCGCGCGTCGACGGCAGAGCCGCCCGCCGAGTTGCCCTCGACGAGATAGAGCTCGGCTTCGGCCGGATCGCGCGTCTGGCAGTCCGCGAGCTTGCCGGGCAGAGAGCCGGCGTCCAGCGCGCCCTTTCGCCTGGTCAGGTCGCGCGCCTTGCGCGCGGCGAGCCGCGCCCGGGCAGCCGAGATCGCCTTCTGGATGATCTGCTTCGCGTCTGTGGGGTTCTCCTCGAGGAACTCGGCCAGCCGCTGGTTGACCGCCTGCTCGACGAGGCCCTTCACGCCGGGATTGCCGAGCTTGGTCTTCGTCTGCCCCTCGAACTGAGGCTCGCGCAGCTTCACCGAGATGACGGCGGCGAGGCCCTCGCGGACGTCCTCGCCCTCGAGGTTCTCCTCCTTCTCCTTCAGGAAGCCCTTGTCGCGCGCATACCGGTTCAGGGTGCCGGTGAGCGCCGCCTTGAAGCCGGACAGGTGCGTGCCGCCCTCGTGCGTGTTGATGTTGTTCGCGAACGAGAAGACCGAGTCCACGTACGAGGTGTTCCACTGCATGGCCACCTCGACGGCACCCTGGTCGCTCTCGCCCTCGAAGTAGACGACGTGCTTGTGCACCGGATCCTTGGCGTCGTTCACGAAGGCGACGAAATCGCGGATCCCGCCCTCGTAGTGGAACTCGTGTGTCTCTTCGCTCTCGCGCTCGTCCACGAGGACGATGCGGAGCCCGCGGGTGAGGAACGCCGTCTCGCGGAGGCGCTGCACGAGCGTCTCCACGGAGAGGTCGAGCTCTTCGAACACGTCCGCGTCGGGCAGGAAGCTGATGGTCGTCCCGGTGTCGCCCTTCTCGGCCTCGCCCACCTCGGCGAGGTCGGCGGTGGGAACTCCGCGCGCAAACTCCTGCCGGTAGACCTTGCCGTCGCGCCGGACCTCGGCCACGAGCCACTCGGAGAGTGCGTTGACGACGGAGACGCCGACGCCGTGGAGCCCGCCGGAGACCTTGTAGCCGTCGCCGCCGAACTTCCCGCCGGCGTGAAGCTTCGTGAGGACGACCGTCAGAGCCGGCAGCCCCTGGTCGGCCATGACGGCCACGGGGATGCCCGAGCCCCAGTCCCGGACCGTGACCGAGTTGTCCGGAAGAAGGGTCACCTCGATGCGCTCGTTGCGTCCCGCCAGGGCCTCGTCGACCGAGTTGTCGACCACCTCGTAGACGAGGTGATGGAGCCCGCGGGCCCCCGTCGAGCCGATGTACATGCCGGGTCGCTTGCGGACCGGGTCGAGACCCTCGAGAACGGTGATGTCTTTGGCGTCGTATGTGGTCTTGGCCATAAAAAAATCCCTGCTCTTAGGGGATTTTTGTCTCAGATGCAGTCTACCAGAACGGACGGTCGGACGGCCCGGCTGCTGCTGCCTCCAGACTAGCTGCTGCGGCCCTCGCGACCGCCTCTCGAAGCGTCGGATCGGCGATGCCCGCGGCGATCTCCTCGCCCGCGGCCACGGCCCGTGGTGACGGAGCCGGCACTGTCCGTTTCGAAGTCTCCACATCCTCCCCGCCGGGCTCCGGAAGGCGTCCCGGCGCGAAGCGGAGCGAGGCCGGCGCGGAGGACTCGAGAGCGGCCTCGAGACGCTCGCGGATCGTCGCGCTCATCTGCGTGAGCTCGAACGCCCACGTGCTCGATTTCGTCGCCACGTGCAGGGTCCCGTCCCGCGCGATGCGGGCCGGCCAGGCGTTCGCGGCGATGCCGGGGCCCACCGCGTCGGGCCAGACCGCCACCACGTCGGCGATGGCGCCCGCAGGGCCGAGGCGCCCCAGCTCCCGCCGGACGTCCTCGCCGAGAGGCTCGAGGCCCCTCACGCCGCCTCCGCAACGCTCGCCCCATCCTCGCGCCGCACCTGGACGACGAGCGCGGGCTCGGGGGCGACCTCCGGCAGCGCGGCGACGCTCGTGGCGCTCACGACCGTCTGGCCGCCCGGCGGCAGCGCCGCCAGGAGCGCACGCCTGCGGTCGGCGTCCAGCTCGCTGAGCACGTCGTCGAGGAGGAGAAGAGGCGGTGCCCCGCGCAGCTCGGCAAGCGCGACCGCCTCGGCGAGAAGCAGGCCGAGGACGGCGGTCCGCTGCTCGCCCTGAGAGCCGAAGCCGCGCAGGTCGCGGTCGCCGGCTCTGATGGAGACATCCCGGAGGTGCGGGCCGGCGCTCGTCGTGCCGCGCTCGAAGTCCCGCTCGAGACGCGCTTCGAGATCGGCGAGGGTGAGGGGGTCGGCCTCGTAGGCGAGGCGGGCCTCGGCCAGGCCGAGCAGACCGGCGTGCTCGGCGAAGCCGGGCTCCAGCAGCTCGACGAGCTCCCTTCGAGCAACGTCGAGCCGGGCGCCGAGCGTGGCCACCTGCTCCGTCCACGGCACGACGGCCGCCCGGTCGGAGACCCCTGCGCGGGCCCGGCGCAGGGCTTCGTTCCGCTGCGCGAGGGCGCGGCCGTACTCGCCGGGAAGCGCCGCACGGGCCGGGAAGACGCGCCCGAGCATCCGGTCCACGTAGGCGCGGCGGACCGCAGGGCCGCCCTTCACCACCGCGAGCCTGTCCGGGACGAACACGAGCGCGGTCAGCCGCAGGCGAAGATCCTCGGCCGAGTCGAGCGCGGCCCCGTTCAGCCTGATCCGCTTCCCCTCGCCCGGGGCGATCGTGACCTCGGCGTCGATCGGGGCACCGGCCTCGGCGCCCTCGAGCCGCACCCGGGCGGCCTGGTCGCCGAAGCGCACGAGGCGCGGCTCGGACCGTGTCCGCGGCGAGAAGCCCTGCGCGCCGACGTGCAGCGCCTCGAGCAGGTTCGTCTTGCCGACGCCGTTCGGCCCGACAACCACGACCAGCCCCTCACGTAGCTCGAGCTCGAGGGCTGCGTACGAGCGGAAGCTCCGGAGCGAGACCCGCGCGACGATCAGCCGGCCAACCTGATCGGCATGATCAGGTAGAGAAAGTCGTCGCTTTCGCCGTGGAGCAGCCCCGGGCGGAGCGGGCTGATGAGCTTGATGCGGACGGTGTCGTCGGTGACCGACTCGAGCCCGTCGCGCAGGAACTCGGCGTTGAAGCCGATCTCCATCGCCTCACCGTCGTAGCCGGCCGGCAGGGACTCTCGCGCTTCCCCGACGTCCTGTGTCTGCGCCGAGACCGTGAGCTCACCCTCGGCGAACCGGAGCCGCAGCGGCGACTTGCGCTGCGCGAGCAGGCCGGTGCGGCGGACGACGTCGAGGAGCTCCTCGCGCGGCAGCTGGACCTCGGCCTCGAACTGGTCGGGAAGCAGCTGCTTGTAGTTCGGAAACTGCCCGTCGATCCGGCGAGCGGTCAGCCACACGCCGTCGACGCCGAAGACGATCTGGTTCTCCTGGACGCCGATCTCGATCGTCTCGCTCTCGGCGCCCTGCCCCGCACGCGCAAGCTCCTGGAGCGCGCGGGCCGGGACGATCGCCTCCAGCTCGAGGCCCTGGGCCTGCCGGCAGCGACGTCTCCTTGACGCTCAGCCGGTACGAGTCGGTTGCGGCCATGACGAGCTTCTCGCCCTCGAAGCGCACGAGGATGCCGGTCAGCACGGGGCGCGACTCGTCGCGCGACGCCGACCTGCCCACGCGAGCAATCGTGTCGAGGAAGACCTCGCGGTCGACCGTGAAGGCGCTCTCGGGCTCGATCTCCGGCAGGCGTGGAAAGTCTTCGGCCGCGTACGTGTTGAGCTGGTACGAGGCGGAGCCGCAGGTCAGGCGCGCGACGCCCTCGTCCGCACGATGCTCGAGCGTGACCTCGCCCGCGGGCAGCAGCCGCACGATGTCGACCAGAAGCCGGCCCGGGACGACGACCGCGCCCTCTTCCTCGACCTGTGCCTCGAGGGAGTCGCGCACGGAGATCTCCATGTCGGTCGCGCTGAGGTGAAGCCTTCCGCCGGCCGCGCGCACCATGATCCCGGCGAGGATCTGAACGCTGGTCCGCGTCGAGACCCCTCGACCGACGACACCGAGCTTCTCTGCGAGCTCGTCCTTTCCGCACACAACCCTCATCGACGTGAGGGCTACGGTATCGATGGAAGTCATTTAAAGAAAAACCTTGTCGTAGTAGTAAGTAGTGTGAACGACGGGGAAGACAGCGCGTTTCGGCTTGGATACTGGCTGTCCACCGTGGACAGGTTCTGGGGAGAAGTCGTGGTCTCCCACAGGCTCGCGGTGGGCGACGGAAGCATCCCCAGATCGCGCGCGTTCTCCACAGGCGTTGTCAACGGGCCTGCTTGATGCGCGCCGTCAGCTCTTGCACCAGGTTGTAGACGCTCCTGTCCTCCTGGATGAGCTTTGCGATCTTGGACGTCGCGTGAATGACCGTCGTGTGGTCGCGTCCGCCGAACTTCTTGCCGATCTTCGGGAGCGAGCTGTCGGTGAGCTCGCGGCAGAGGTACATGGCCACCTGGCGCGGGTAGACGATCGCCTGCGAGCGCCGGTCGCCGGTCAGCTCCTGGAGTGACATCCCGAACCGCTCGACCACGGTGTTCTGGATCTGCTCCACGGAGATCTCGGGCATCTCTCCCTGGGGAAAGACGTCCTTGAGCACTTCCTGCGCGAGCTCGACCGTCATGGGTCGGCCCGTCAGCGAGGAGAAGGCGACGACGCGGGTGAGTGCGCCCTCGAGCTCGCGGATGTTCGTGGAGATGCGGCTGGCGATGAACGTGAGGACCTGGGAGTCCGGGACGTGGATCGCGTCCGTCTTCACCTTCTTGCGCAGGATTGCGATGCGCGTCTCGAGATCGGGAGGCTGGATGTCGGTGATCAGGCCCCACTCGAAGCGGGAGCGCAGCCGCGACTCGAGGGTCGCGATCGCGCGCGGCGGACGGTCCGACGAGATCACGATCTGTCTGCCGGCCTCGTAGAGGCTGTTGAACGTGTGGAAGAACTCCTCCTGGATCCGCTCCTTGTGCTCGAAGAACTGGATGTCGTCGATCAGGAGGACGTCGTAGTGGCGGTAGCGCTGCTTGAAGCCTTCGATGCGCTTGTCGCGGAGCGAGTTGATGAAGTCGTTCATGAAGGTCTCGCTCGTCACGTAGCGCGCAGAGAGGTCGCCGGTGTGCTCGGTCACGTAGGCGGCGATGGCCTGAAGAAGGTGCGTCTTGCCGAGGCCGGTGCCCCCGTAGATGAAGAGCGGGTTGTAGGCCTGAGCCGGCGCCTCGGCGACCGCGAGGGCGGCCGCGTGCGCGAAGCGGTTCGACGAGCCGATCACGAACGAGTCGAACGTGTACTTCGGGTTCAGGCCCTCCAGGGAGCGCGCGGGGCGCGGCGGAACGCGGACGTCGCGGCTCGGCTGGAGCTCGCGGACGGTGATCCGCACGGGCCGCTCCGCGCCGAGCGTGTCGCGGACGATCTCCTCGAGGAGTCCTCGAAAGTGCCCTTCGATCCACTCGCGCGTGAAGTCGTTGGGGACGACGACGACGAACGCGTCGTCGTCGAGCGGGCCCGCGCCTGCCTCGGCGAACCAGGTCGTGTAAGTCGCGTCGTTCAGAGCGTCGCGCAAACGGGCCGAGATCTCGCCCCAAAGTGCGTCCGCACTTAGCTCTGACGTCCGCTGCACGCCCTCGTTCCGCTCCTCCGCCGTGGCCTGGGAGCGGCGACTATAGCAGCGGCTCTCGGCCTCCTACAATGGCTCGGCCTGGGGAAATCGCCTAGCGCCGGAAATGCCCATTTGCAGGGATTTTACCCCTCTCCACACACTTTTCCACAGGTGTGGAAAGGTCGCCTCCCTCGCCCTCTCATGCGCCTTCGAGGCTGTGGATTACCGTCCGAGGCGAAGTCGTTGCGCCGGAGGCTTCGGGCGCTCCTCTATACTGGGCGACCGGCCGCCCCCGCGGCCCTCCGACACACTTTTCTCTCGTGAAGCGAACGTACCAGCCGAACGTGCGCAGGCGGAAGCGCCGGCACGGATTCCGGGCGCGAATGTCGACTCGCGCGGGCCGCGCGATCCTCAAGCGCCGGCGCGCCAAGGGGCGCAAGCGCCTCTCCGCGTGAGCGGCAAGAGTGAGCCGACGCCACCGCCTTTCCCGCTCGCGCGACTTCGACGCCGTCTACCGCAAGGGCCGGTCCGTCTCGACCCGGTTCCTCGTTCTCTACTCGTTCCCGCGCGAAGAGGACCCGCTCGGTGAGCCCCGCCTCGGCCTCGCCGTCTCCCGCCAGCTCGGGGGCGCCGTCGAGCGCAACCGGCTGAAGCGTCGCCTGCGCTCCGCCTTCGAGGAGGTCTTCGAGTCCGTCCCCAGCGGGCACGACTACGTGCTCATCGCCAGGCCGGGTCTCAACGAGGCCGTCGAGAGCCGCGGCTTCCCGTGGCTGACAGAGCGCGTGACCGAGGTCTTCACGCTCGCGGAGGGGACGGCCGCGTGAGACAGATCGCCGCGCTCCCGGTGCACGCCTACCGCACGCTCGTGAGCCCGCTCCTCGGGCCGCGCTGCAAGTACCACCCGACGTGCTCGCGCTACGCGCTCGACGCGATCCACGAAGTCGGCGTCGCGCGAGGGGTGATCCTCGCCGCGTGGCGGCTCCTCCGCTGCAACCCGTGGAGCCACGGCGGGGTCGACCACGTCAGCGACCGGAGGATCTTCAAAGCGTGAACCCGCTCCAGCCGATCGAAGAATTCCTGACCTGGGCGCTCGAGGGCCTGCACTCCACCGTCGGGCTGCCCTGGGGCTGGGCGATCGTCGTCCTGACGATCATCGTCCGCATGGCGATCGTGCCGCTGACGATCAAGCAGTTCCGGTCGATGAAGCGGCTCCAGCAGCACGCGCCGGAGCTGAAGGCGATCCAGCAGAAGTACAAGCAGCGACCGCGCGAAGATGAACGAGGAAGTCATGAAGTTCTATCGGGAGAACAAGGTCAACCCGATGGCCTCGTGTCTTCCGATCCTCCTCCAGATCCCGATCTTCATCTCGCTCTTCTTCGTGCTCCGGGACTTCGACGACGAGGTCCTTCCGCAGTACCCGGATTCCGACGTCGGGTGGCTCGGGATCGTTCCCAGCATCACCGACCCGATCAACTCGCACTGGTCGGGCTGGCTGCTGCTCGTCATTTACGTCGGGAGCCAGCTGGCGTCGGTGATCTCCATGCCGATGACGGACCCGCGGCAGCGCTACATCTTCCTCGGGCTGCCTTTCGTGATCATCCCGTTCATCATCACGTTCCCGATGGGGCTGATGCTCTACTGGTCGACGACCAACCTGTGGTCGGTGGGCCAGGGCCTCGTGACGAGGCGCCTCGCGCCCAAGCCGCCTCCGCCGCAGAAGCGCTCCTCGCGCACGCCGCCGAAGGCGCCCGAGCCGCAGCCGCCGGCGGAGGCCGGCGACAAGCCCGCGGACGAAGCGGCCGCGAAGCCGGCTCAGCCCGGGCAGCAGCGTGTCCGGCGGCGGAAGAAGAAGGGCCCGCAGGGCGCGCCGGTGACCGAGGTCGAGAACGAGAACGGCAGCCAGGACGTCGTCGAAGCCGAGGGCGAGACCGTCGGCGAGGCGAAGTGGACGGCGATGCGCGAGCTCGAGCGCCGCTTCCCCGGCCTGGACAAGTCCTCCGTTCGCTTCACCGTCCTCTCGGAGGGCGAACGCGGGCTCCTCGGCGTCGGGCGGGTACCCGCAAAGGTGATCGCCCAGGCGGTCGAGCCGCCTCCGGCGCCGACCGCGGCGAGCGAGGAGCCCGGCACGCCGGCCGCGAAGCTGCGCGAGCTGCTGGAGCGCGTCTGCTCGGCGCTCGGCGCTCCGTGCCGGATCGAGATCGCCGAGGACGAGGAGACGCTCTACGCGACGCTCGAGGGCTCCGAGCTCGGCCTCGTGATCGGCAAGCGCGGGCACACGATCGATGCGATCCAGTACCTGGCCAACGCCGTGCTCTGGCGCGGGCGCGAGGAGGATCGCAAGGACGTCGTGGTCGACGCCGCCGGCTATCGCGAGCGCCGACGCTCGTCGCTCGAGGGCGCCGCCGACCGCGCCGCCTCGGAGGCTGTCGAGACCCAGAGGCCGGTGCCGCTCGAGCCGATGACCGCGGTCGAGCGCAAGATCGTCCACGTCTACCTGGCGGAGCGGCACGACGTGGTCACCTCGAGCGACGGGACCGAGCCGAACCGGCGGGTCGTCGTCGCTCCCGCGCCCCAGGAATGACCGACGCCGACCCGCGGCTCGAGCGGCTGGCTCGAGTCGGTGCTGGGCACGCCCGGCCTGACCGCCGTGCGCGACCCGGCCGAGGCACGCCGCGTGCTCGTCGACGACGCGCTTGCCGCCGCCGGGCTCGTCGAGGAGGGCCCGGTCGTCGACGTCGGCTCGGGCGGCGGATCCCCCGGGATCCCGGTGGCGCTCGCCCGCCCCGACCTGCACGTCGACCTGCTCGAGGCGCATCGGCGCACGTGCCACTTCCTCGAGCAGGCGACGCGGGAGCTCACGAACGTCTCGGTCGTCTGCGCACGGGCCGAGGAGCACGGGAGAGGGGCCGGCCGCGACGCGTACGGCACGGCGCTTGCCCAGGCACTCGCGCCCGTGCCCGTGGCGCTCGAGTGGTGCCTGCCCCTCGTGCGCGTGGGCGGGCGAGTGATCCTCCTCGCGGGCGAAGTCGACCTCGACGCCGCGGGAAAGGCGTCCGAGGCGGTCGGCGGCGGCGCGCCGGCACTCGTGGCGCTGCCGGGCTCGGAGAGGCGCAGCCTGGTCGTCGTCCCGAAGGTCGAGGCGACGCCGGAGCGCTTCCCGCGCCGTCCGGGCGCGGCCCGGAAACGTCCTCTCGCCTGACTAGCATCGCCTCTGTGGGAAAGGTCTTCGCCCTGGCGAACCAGAAGGGCGGCGTCGGCAAGACGACGACCGCCGTGAACATTGCCGCGTGCCTCGCCGAGGCGGGCGCTTCGACGCTCGTCGTCGACCTCGACCCGCAGGCGAATGCGACCTCGGGGCTCGGCCAGGCGGCCAACGGGACGTCGACCTACGACCTGCTCGACGGGGCACCGCTCGACGACGTCGCGCACGCGACGCAGTTCGAGAACCTCGACCTCGTGCCCTCGCGGCCCGAGCTCGCCGGCGCGGCCGTCGAGCTGGCACGGCGCGACGACGGCGAGACGTTCCTCCCCGGAGCGCTGGAGCCGGCGCGCGAGCGCTACGACTTCGTCTTCATCGACTGCCCGCCCTCGCTCGGGCCGCTGACCGTCAACGCTCTGGCGGCCACGGATCGCGTGATCGTGCCGGTGCAGTGCGAGTACTACGCGCTCGAGGGGCTCACGCAGCTCCTGCACTCGATCGAGCTGGTGCGTGCGCGGCTGAACCCGAAGCTGGCGCTCGCCGGGATGATCCTGACGATGGTCGACGGGCGGACGCGGCTCGCGGCGGACGTGGCCGCCGAGGTCAGGCGCCACTTCGGCGAGCTCGTCTTCGACGCCGTCGTGCCGAGGAGCGTGCGCCTGGCCGAGGCGCCGAGCCACGGGCTGCCGATCACCGCCTACGACCGCAGCTTCCCCCGGAGCGGATGCCTACTACAGGGTGGCGAGTGAGCTTGTCGACCGCGGCTAACCCCAGCCCACGCCGCGGCCTCGGCCGCGGCCTCGAGGTGCTCATGGGCGGCGCGAGCACCGCAACGGAGCTCGTCCAGCTGCCGATCGGCTCGATCCGCGCCAACACCCGCCAGCCGCGCAAGCGCCTGGACGGCGAGCGCATCGACGAGCTCGCGGACTCGATCCGCGCGCAGGGCGTCGTCCAGCCGGTGGTCGTGCGCACGTCGCCGGAGGGCGGCTACGAGCTGATCGCAGGCGAGCGGCGCTGGCGGGCCGCGCGGGCCGCCGGCCTGGCCACGATCCCCGCGCTCGTCCGCGAGACCGACGACCGCAACTCGCTGCTCCTCGCCCTGGTGGAGAACGTTGCGCGCGAGGACCTCTCGCCCGTCGACGAGGCGCGCGCGTACGCCGTGCTCATGGACGAGTTCGGCCTCGCCCTCGGAGAAGTCGCCGAGCAGGTCGGCCGCTCGAAGCCGACGGTGTCGAACCGCGTGCGCCTGCTCGAGCTCCCGGACGACGTTCTCGGGCTCGTCGAGCGCGGCCAGCTCTCCGAGGGGCACGCGCGCGCGGTCCTCGCGGTCCCGGACAACGAGGAGCGCCGCCGCCTGGCCCGCCGCATCGTCCGCGGCGGCATGTCGGTCCGGGCGGCCGAGCGCGCTGCCCGTTGGGCCGGAGCGCGCACGAAGCCCCGCCGCCGCCAGCCGGTCGACCCGGCTGTCGCCGCCCGCGCGCGCGACGCCCTGCGCCGCATAACGGGCGCCGACGCCAAGGTCGCGAGCGGCCGCATCGAGGTCTACTTCGAGTCGGAAGTGGAGCTCGAAGAGATCGTCGAAGCCCTCGAGCGGGCCTCGCTACAATCTGCCCGCACGGGCGATTAGCTCAGTCGGTTAGAGCGCCGCTCTGATAAGGCGGAGGTCCCTGGTTCGAATCCAGGATCGCCCACTTCACCGACCCCGGAACGCTCTGTTTCCCTAGGGTGGTTCCCGTTCGGAGGGGCGCGGCTATCATCAGACGAGGGTTCCTGTCCATGCACGAGATGGTCATCTACGGCGTGAGCTTCGACATGGTCGGCAAGCAGCCGATCGTGCTCCTGAAGACCGCCGACGGCAACAAGTTCCTCCCGATCTGGATCGGGCATCCCGAGGCGGCGGCGATCCTCATGAAGCTCCAGGGCGCCGCGACCCCCCGCCCCATGACCCACGACCTCTTCACCGAGATCCTCGGCCAGCTCGAGGCTCGCGTGGTCCGCATCGCGGTCACCGAGCTGCGCGAGAACACGTTCTACGCGCTCATCACGGTCGCCGTGGACGGGACCGAGCTCGAGATCGACTCCCGCCCGAGCGACGCGATCGCTCTCGCTGTCCGCTCCGGCGCGCCGATCTTCGCCGCCGAGGCCGTGATCGAGGAGAGCGCGATCGAGTTCGAGCACGAGGACGTGAACGAGGAAGAGGTCGTCGAGGAGTTCAAGAAGTTCCTCGACGAGGTCAAGCCGGACGACTTCTCGACGGAGAGCTGAGCCCTAGCCGTCGATCTCGCGCTTCGTGAGCGCGAGCAGATCCAGGAAGAGCTGCCGGACTGCGTCTTCGCTGAGCGGGCCGGGATTCTCGCGGGCCAGGGCGTCGAGCAGCCGTTCCTCGCGGCCCGGGTCCACGAAGTCCCAGCCCTGGGCGATCTTGTGCCGGCGCAGCTCCCGGACGAGCTCGAGCCGCGCGTTGGCCGCCTCGAGGATCGCCTGGTCGACCTCGGTGATGCGTTCACGCAGGTCGCGGACGACGGGATCGTGCTCGGGGTCGCTCGGCCGCATCAGGCGCCCAGAATATCCCGGTCGCGCCCTAGAGAGCCCAGCTGAGGGCTAGGAACGCGACGCCGATCCCGTTGTAGGTCGCGTGCGCGATGAAGCCCGGCCAGATGCTCGCGGAACGCACCCGGATCCAGGCGAGGCCGATGCCGAAGAGCGCGAGCGGGATCAGAGCGCCGACGACCCCGTGCACGCCGGCGAAGACGATGCCCGTGAGGAGGATGGCGGCCGGGGCCCCGAAGTAGGTCAACGCCCGCACGCCGATCCCGCGGAAGAAGAGCTCCTCCACGAACGGCGCCACCAGCACGATCATGGCCGTGTTGACAGCAAACGCCGCGGCGTGCTCGGACTTCCATTCGTCGGGCGCGAGGCCCTGCTCCTCGCCGCCGTGCAGGATCGGCTCCAGCGCGATGCCGACGGCCAGCGTCGCGGCGACGACGACGAACGAGATCCAGACCCAGCGGCTGCGGAAGGGCCGCAGGCCCAGCGCGTCGGGCGGGCGGGGGAACATTCGCGCGAGCCCGACCGCGATGAGGACGAGGATCGTGTACTGGATGACCCCTGCGACCGCGAGCCCGGCGTCGTACAGCGGCTCGATCGCCTCGTCGGTCTCCACGCTCTGCAGGTAGAACGCGCTCCCGACGAGAAAGCCGCAGACGCCGAGCCAGATGGCCGCGGCCTTGCCGTTATGCGTGCGCGAGCGCCTGCGCGATGTCGGCGACGATGTCGTCGGCATCCTCACACCCTACGGAGAGGCGCAGGAGACCCGGCGACACCCCGGCCGCTGCGAGCTGCTCCGGCGTGTACTGGCGGTGGCTCGTCGAGGCGGGATGGTGGAGCACCGTGTCCACGCCGCCGAGGCTCGTCGCGCGGCCGCAGAGCCGGAGCGCGTCCATGAACCGCTCGCCGGCCTCGCGCCCGCCCTCGACTTCGAAGGCGAGCATCCCGCCCGAGTCGTCCAGCTGCCGCAGGGCGAGCTCGTGCTGCGGGTAGCTCTCGAGCCCCGCGTAGAGCACCTGCGCCACCTTGTCGTGGCCCTCGAGGAAGCGGCCGACCGCGAGGGCGTTGGCGCTGGCGCGCTCCATGCGCAGCGTGAGCGTCTTCAGGCCGCGGCGGACGAGGAACGCCGGGAACGGGTCGAGGATCGAGCCGACCGAGATCTGATGAGCGCGGGCCGCGGCGACGAGCTCCTTGCTACCCGCGAGCACGCCGGCGGTGACGTCGTGATGGCCGTTGAGGTACTTGGTGGCCGACTCGCAGACGATGTCCGCGCCGTGCTCCAGGGGACGGCAGAGCGCCGGGGAGGCGAACGTGTTGTCGACGATCAGAAGCCCGTCGCCCTTGGTGGCCGCGATCGCGCCCAGGTCGGCGAGCGGGAAGCCGGGGTTCGCCATCGTCTCGACGAAGCGCACGCGCGCCGGCCGTTCCCAGGCGGCGGCGTCGGTGACGTCCAGGTACTCGACCTCGACGCCCCTGGGCCGCAGCTGCTTCTCCGCGAGGTCGTAGGTGGTGCCGTACAGCTGCTGGGGCAGGAGCAGCGTGTCGCCCGGCGCGAGCGTCGAGTGGAGGGCGGCGCTGATCGCGGCCATGCCCGATCCGAAGCACTGCGCCGCCTCGGCGCCCTCGAGCTCGGCGATGACGGCGTTGAGCTCCTCGACCGTCGGGTTGCGGAGGCGCGCGTACGAGAAGCCGTACTCCTCCTCGGCGATCACGCGCGCGAGGTCGGCGACCTGCTCGAAGGCGAACGTCGTCGAGGCGACGATCGGTCCGACGACGGGCTCTCCCGGCCCTGTGGGCAGCGGAGGGGTGTGGATGGCCTTCGTCGAGAGGCCGCGCTTGCGTTCGCTCATGGTCGGTGGCCGAGTCCCAGCCGTTCGGGGAGCGTAGCGAGCGGCACCGGCTCGAAGGCCAGACCCGCGGCGGCGGCGCCCTCCTCGTCGGCCTCCGTGTCGCCGATGTGGAGCGCGCGCCCGGGCTCGACGCCGAGCCGCTCGAGCGCGACGGTGAAGGCGTCCGGCTCGGGCTTGGCCGCACCTGCCTCGGCCGAGCTGACGACGACGGTGAAGTAGCGCCCGACGCCCGCGCGGTCGAGCTGCGACCCGAGCGACGCGTCCCAGTTCGACACGCATGCGAGGGCGAGCCCGGCCGACTGGAGTTGCTCCAGCGCCTCGACGGCGCCCGGGATGGGGCGGAAGCGGATGCTGTCGGCGAACGCCGGTGCGAAGGACTCGGGATCGAGCCCTGCGTCGGCGTGCTCGAGGAAGACCGCGGTGCAGCGCCGGAGGAGGTCCGCCAGGCTTGCCTCGTCGGACCCCTCCAGCGTGCGCGGGAGGTAGTAGGCGACCTCGGCCCTGAACGCGGCCGCCACGACGTCGCGGTCGCGCTCGACCCCGCGCTCGGCCAGGGCGGCCTGGAGGCGGTCGGTCGGATCGTCGAGCTCGACGGCCGTGCCGTTCGCGTCCACGGTGACCGCGTCGAGCTCGCTAGCCGTCTTGGGCGAAGGCATTGGGGTAGAGGGCGGCCGCGATCTGCTCGAGGGCTCTGCCGACCCGGGGGCCGGGGCGGTTGGCGAGCTCCGACTGGATGACGGCGAAGCGGCCCCGGCGGATTGCGCGCAGGTCTGCGGTGGCGGGGTTTGCACGCAGGTCGTCGAGCGTCACCTGGCTCTCCGAGGTAGCGAGGTACACCTGCGGGTTGCGCCGGCGGAGCCGCTCCAGCGGGAAGGGCTCGGGCGAAGGGGTGGCGCCGGCGATGCTCTGGCCGCCCGCGCGGCGGACGAGGTCGCCGAGGAGCGAGCGCTCCGGCATGGGGATGAAGAAGCCCGTGTCGACGAAGGTCGTGCGGGGTGGGAGGCCGGCGACCGTGTCCTCGACGGCTGCGACCTCGGTGCGGATCTGGTCGGCCACCTCCCGGGCCGCTACGGGCTCTCCGACGAGGAAGCCGAGCTCGAGCGTCGCGCGCAGCACGTCGTCGACCGACGAGCTCGGCTGGACGTAGAGCGCCGCGCCCGATTCTCGCTGCGCACGCGTGAGGTCGAGGAGATCCATGCCCGGGGTGGCGACGATCAGGTCCGGCTCGAGGCGAGCGACGTCGTCGACCTGCACCTGGCCGCTGCGGGACACGACCTGCTCGGCCGAGCCCGGCGCCTGCCGCGGGCCGCTGCCGCGCTTGACGCCGGCCGGGATTCCGACGAGGCGGTCGCGGGCGCCGAGCGCGATCACGAGCTCGGCGGCGCCCGGGTCGAGCGCGACGATCCGCTCCGGCCGCGCGGGCGCCACCGCGGGCTGCTCGCCTGCGCCCTGGACGGTGACTGGATAGTTCTGCTCGAGCTCGCCGGTCGGCTCGGAGCGCTCACCGCAGGCCGCGGCGACCAGTACGAGGAGGGCCAGGACGGCGGCACCGGTGACGCGGTTGATCACGACGAGAGGCACTATGTCGAACATGCAGTTCTTCACGCCAGACGAGGCGAACGGCGCGCTCGCCGTCGTGCGCCCTCTGGTCGAGCGCCTCGTCGAGGAGCGGCGGTCGTACGTCGAGCTCGGCGGCGAGCTCGAGGAGGTGCAGGCGCTCGTCGCCGGCAACGGCGGCAGCCTCGATCCGGGGCGCGTGGGCGAGCTCCAGGAGGCCGTTGCGCGGGCCGCCGCCCAGCTGGCCGCCATCGTCGGCGAGATCAACGAGCTGGGCGTGCAGGTCAAGGACGTCGACCGGGGCCTGGTCGACTTCCCCGCGCGCCATCCCGAGGACGGCGCCACCGTGCTCCTCTGCTGGGAGCTCGGAGAGCCCGACGTGGCCTTCTGGCACGGGCTCGAGGACGGCTTCGCGGGCAGGAAGCCGCTCCCCTTCTAGAGAACTCCTCAGCGATGGACGAATGGATTCAGCGTGCCATCATCGCCGGCGTCGTCCTGATCGCGACGTTCATCGCCGCCTGGGCCGTCGACCGCATGATCTCCCGCCGCTACACGCTGCGGCCGGAGACGCTGACGATCTACCACGTCGTTCGCCGGAGCGCGCTCGCCGTCGTCGTCGGGGTGGGCGTCCTGAGCGCGCTGCTCGTCTTCCCGCAGGTGCGTGCGGTGGCAGGCAGCATCCTCGCGTCCTCGGCCGTGATCGCGCTCGT
Organism: uncultured Actinomycetes bacterium; assembly: GCA_963748205.1. GTDB lineage: Bacteria > Actinomycetota > Thermoleophilia > Gaiellales > Gaiellaceae > JAIBJN01. Next base: position 85,886 of record CAVVIB010000018.1, on the reverse strand, counting down.
GCTTGGCCTCGCCGCCCAGTCCACGCTCTCGAACTTCATCGCCGGCATCCTCATCGCCTTCGCGCAGCCGCTGCGGCTCGGCGACAACGTTGCCGTCGCAGGCGCGTCCGGGACCGTCGTGCAGATCGGCCTGACGTACACGGTCATCCGTGCCGGCGACGGCGCCCGGTACTACGTCCCGAACGCCAAGCTAGCCTCGGATACCATCAGAAACGCCACGATTGCGGGCGCCGAGAACCTGGTCGCGGTCAGGGTGGCGGTGCCCCTCACCGCCGATCTCGACCGAGTGATCACCCTCCTGCTTGAGGAAGCACGAGCTTTGTCCGAGAACATGACTGAGAAGGAACCCACCGTGCACGTCAGCCAACTCGATTCGAGCGGTGCCGTCGTAACGGTGGAAGCGTGGGCGCGCAACGCCGACGCGGCGGCGGACCTCTCGTCCGCTCTGCGGCGTAGAGCAGTTGAACGCCTTCGCTCGGAAGGTGTGTACGCATGACCGCGAACGGACGCAACGGCAAAAACGGGAAGAACGGCCGGAACGGCAACGGCAACGGCCACAGGGCGGCCGACAACCGCCAGCGCCGCCGACGCCGGAATCGTCGCCGGCAAGACCGGACGCAGTCGCGCCGCTTCATCCTCGTCTCGCTGCTCGCGATCGTCCTCGGCGGGGTAGCGATCCTCGTCGCCGCCGCGTTCACCGGCGCGCAGGCGTTCCGCAACAGCTGCTCGCTCGCCTCGCTGCGCCCGGTCTCGATCGGCCAGAACTCCTTCGTGTACGCAGCCGACGGCACCGTCCTCGGCGCCATCAAGGCGGAGAAGAACCGGCAGCCCGTCGCGCTCGACCAGATGTCCCCGCTGCTCGCGCAGGCGACGGTCGCGATCGAGGACCGGCGCTTCTACTCGCACTCGGGGATCGACTACGAGGGCATCGTTCGCGCTGCGGTCGAGAACCTTCAGAGCGGCGAGATCGTCCAGGGCGGCTCGACCCTGACGCAGCAGCTCGTCCGCAACCTCTACATCGGGAACGAGGTCTCCTGGGAGCGCAAGACCAAGGAGGCCTGCCTCGCGCTCAAGCTCGAGGAGGAGGGCCTGCCGACTCTCTGGGCCGCCCAGCCCGCAGGGCTCACCGCAGGCGAGCTCAAGGGCTGGCGCAAGGAGAGGATCCTCGAGACCTACCTGAACCAGGTCTACTTCGGCAGCCACGCATACGGCGCCGAGGCCGCGGCGCAGACGTACTTCTCGAAGCACGCGAAGAACCTCAACCTCGTGCAGGCCGCCCTCATCGCGGGCCTGCCCCAGGCGCCCTCGATCTACGACCCGTTCAAGAGGCCCGGGGAGGCGCAGCGCCGCCGCGACGAGGTGCTCAAGGCCATGAAGGACGCGGGCTACATCGACCTGGCGACGTACGTCGAGGCGATCGACACGCCGCTCGGGCTGAAGGCCGGAGAGCTCTACACGAAGATCCGCGAGCCGTACTTCTTTGGCTATGTGAGCGAGCTTCTGATCGAGAAGTACGGCGCCTCGACCGTCCGCGGAGGCGGCCTGAAGGTCTACACGACGATCAACCCGCGGTACCAGAAGCTGGCCGTCCGGGCGATGCGCGACACGCTGGGCGACCGGGAGGACCCGTCGTCGGCGATCGTGTCGATCAATCCGAAGAACGGTGCCATCCGCGCGATGACCGCGGTGAATCCGAACAACCCGAACGTCGAGTTCAACTACGCCACGCAGGGGAAGCGCCAGACGGGCTCCTCGTTCAAGACGTTCGTCCTGGTCACGGCGGTGCGCCAGGGGATCAACCCCTTCAGCACGAGCTACCTCTCGGCGCCGCTCCACTGGCAGCCGGACCCGAACTCCGAGGCGTGGGACGTGGCGACCTACAGCCACTCCTACCTCGGCTCCGTGCCGATCTCGTCCGCGACTCTCAGCTCGGACAACACCGTCTACGCGCGTCTGACCCTCGACGTCGGCCCCGAGAACGTCGTCAAGACGGCGCGGCAGATGGGCATCAAGACCAAGCTCCTCGCCGTTCCGTCGATCGGCCTCGGCTCGAACTCCGTCTCCGTGATCGAGATGGCCTCCGCGTACGCCACGCTCGCCTCGGGTGGCGTCTTCTCCGAGCCGATGGCGATCAAGAAGGTCGTTCTCGCGAGCGGCGAGGTCGACCGGACCGCGGGCTGGGGCAAGCCCAAGAGGCGCCGCGTGCTCACTGACGGCCAGGCGGCGGCCGTGACCGAGATCCTTCAGAGCAACATGACCGGCGGCACGGGAACGGGCGCGTACTACGGCGATCCGTACTCGGCGGGCAAGACCGGCACGACCGACGACCACGTCGACGCCTGGTTCGCCGGCTACACGCCCCGCGCGTCGACTGTCGTCTGGGTCGGCTACCCGAACGCGCAGATCGAGATGAACAGCGTGCACGGGATCACCGTCGCGGGCGGGACGTTCCCGGCCGACATCTGGCACCTGTTCATGGAGGGCGCGTTCGGCGGCCTGCCGTACATCGGCTGGCCGGACCCCAAGAACCCGGCGGTCTGGGCGGACGTCGACCTCGAGTACGCCAACTTCGGTGCCCCGCCGCCGCCGCCGCCGCCGAAGAAGCCGAAGAACAACAAGCCGGGCACGACGACCGAGCCTCCCGGCACCACCGAGCCTCCGCCGACGACGACTGAGCCGCCTCCGACGACCACCGGTCCCGGCTAGCGCAGGCTGGGCACTCGTCGCGGGAGCGCTCGTCCTCGCGCTCGTCGCGGCGGCGGTCGGGTTCGCCTACCCCGAGAGCTCGCCGCTCGTCCCCGAGCACGACGGCGACGACACGGCCTGGGCGTGGCTCTACCTCGGGGCGATGGTCGTGGCGTTCGCCGCGTACCTCGTGGGCCTGCTCCTGCTCTCCGGCGCCGGCGCGCGCGCCCGGCTCCGCCTCGTCATCGCGCTCTCGTGTGCGGTCCAGCTCCTGCCGCTCGCAGGCCCGGTGCTGCTTTCGACCGACGTCTACACCTACTGGGACTACGGGCGCATTGCCGCGGTGCACGACGGCAACCCGTACGTGGACGTCCCGCGCGACTATCCAGACGACCCCGCGTACCCGCTCATGGGCTCGTACTGGTACGACACGACCTCGGTCTACGGGCCGGGATTCACGCTCGTCTCGGAGGTGCATGCCGATGCCGTGGGCGAGTCGTCGGACGCGGCCGCCTGGACGTATCGGGCGCTCGCGGCTCTCGCGATGGTCGCGCTCGTCCTGCTCGCGGCGAGGCTGTCCTCGCGGCCGGCCTTCGCAGCCGCCTTCGTGGGTTGGAACCCGCTGCTGGCGATCCACTTCGCGGGGGGCGGTCACAACGACGCCTGGATGATGGCGTTCGTCCTCGGGGCGCTGGCGTTGGCCGCGTCCGGGCGGCGGGCCCTGGCCGGGGCTTCCTGGGCGGCGGCGATCGCGATCAAGTGGGTCCCGATCCTCTTCCTGCCGCTCAGGCTCCTCGAGGCGCGCCGGGTCGGGCGCCGGATCGACCACCGCGGGCTTGCTGTGGCGGCAGTGATAATCGTGGCGATCGCCACTTGGCGCTACGGGCTGGAGTGGGCGGGCGCGACCGGCCCGCTCGCCACCAACCTCGCCGAGGATCGCGCGTGGTACGCGATTCCGGTCCGGATCTCGAGCCTGGGCCTGCCCGAGGGGGCCGTGGCCGCCGTTTTCGCCGGCGCATTCGTGGTCGCGTACCTCTGGCTTCTGCGCGAGGCCTGGCGCGGTCGTGCCAGGCTCGCCCTCACGGCCGGCCTCCTGCTCGTATGCACCTCGTGGCTCGTGCCCTGGTACGCCGTCTGGGCGGTTCCGCTCGCGGCCGTCGAGGAAGACCGCACCGCGCGGCTGCTCGCGCTCGCGATGTCGGCCTATCTCCTCCGCGACGCCGTCCCCATCTAGCTTCCCTCAACTAGCGTACGGCCTCGTGGCCGACCTGATCTCCGTCGCCGAGGCGCAGCGCCTGATCCTCGAGCGGGCCAAGCCTCTCGAGGCCGAGCGCGTGCCGATCGAGCGGGCGACCGGGCGCGTGCTCGCCCAGAGCGCCGCCGCCGTGGTCGACCTGCCGCCCTTCCCGAGCTCGGCGATGGACGGCTACGCCGTTCGGTCCGCCGACACCGCTTCGGCGCCGGTCGTCCTGCCGGTCGTCGAGCGCATCGCAGCGGGCAGCCCGGCCTCTCGGCCGCTCGGCGCCGGCGAGGCGATGGGGATCGCAACCGGCGGCGCCGTGCCGGAGGGCGCCGACGCCGTCGTCCCGATCGAGGTCGTCGAGGAGAGCGAGCAAGGGCTAGCTGTCGCCGCTCCTGTTGCCCGCGGTGCAAACGTGCGCGAGCCGGGCGGCGACGTCCGCGCGGGCGAGACGGTGCTCGAGCCCGGCGTCGTGCTGGGGCCGGGACAGGTCGGCGCGCTGGGGGCGGCCGGGGTCTCGGAGGTGCAGTGCACGAAGCGCCCGCGCGTCGGGATCCTCGTCACCGGCTCGGAGCTGCGCCAGCCCGGCGAGACGCTCGAGCCCGGCCAGATCTACGAGTCGAACGGCCTCCTGCTTGCGACCGCGCTCGGGCTCGCCGGTGCGGTGCCCGCGCAGCTCGGCGTCGTGGCCGACGACGAGGAGGAGCACCGGCGGACGATGGAGCGCGCGCTCCTCGGCTTCGACATGCTCGTCACGACCGGCGGCGCGTCCGTCGGCCCGCACGATCTCGTGCGCAAGGTCCAGGCCGAGCTGCGCGTCGAGGAGCTCTTCTGGGGCGTGAAGATGAAGCCCGGGAAGCCGGTGGCCTTCGGCGTCCGCCGCGACCACCTCGTGTTCAACCTGCCCGGCAACCCGGTCTCCGTGCTCGCGACCTTCGAGCTGCTCGTGCGTCCGGCGATCAACGCGCTCCTCGGCCTGCCCGATCCTCTGCCGGCGTTCCGGACCGCCACGCTCGGCTCCGCCGTACGGCGGAACGCCGACCGCGACGAGCTAGTGCGCGCAGCCGTCCGGAGGAACGGCGACGAGGACGTGCTCGAGCCGCTCTCCGGCCAGGAGTCGCACATGATCGTGCGGGCCGGGCGCGCGAACGCGCTCGTCTGGGTCGAGGCCGGCGAGGGCGAGCTCGGCGCCGGCTCCACCGTGCGCTACCTCGCGATCTAGCCCGCGGCGGCGACGGTGTAGGCGTCGCCTTCGCGGGGCTGCACGGAGGCGAGTCGCGCGTAGACGATCCAGCGCTCGGACGACCCGTAGAGCGGGTGGCAGGCCGAGAGCATGAGCGTGTCGAAGCCGCGGTTGCGGATCACGCTCCAGTCCTTCTCGTCCACGATCTCGTGCTGGAAGACGCGGTAGTGGAACGTCGCGTACGGCATGTCGAGCGTGATCTCGTCGCCGGCCTCGATCTTGTCGATCTTGCGGAACGGCGCGCCGAACGTCGTTCGGTGGCCGGCGATGCCGACGGTCTTCCCGAGGCCGGGAACCGTCGTGCGCTCGTAGTGCCCTGGCCCGCGCGAGAGGTCGGCGCCCCAGCGCGTCCCGTGGACCACGACGGCCTCGACGCCGATCCGCGGGATGTGGATCCGCCCGAAGGCCTGCCCCTGCTCGAGATCGCGGAGGAACCGGCGGGCGTCGCGTGCCGTGACGACTCCGGGCCTTGGCTGTGCGGCCTCGCCGTCATCCTCCACCTCGGCCTCTGCGACCGCGGGCGGCGGGCCGGCGTCCCAGGCCTCGAACTCGTGCTCGAGCGCGGATTCGAGCTGGTTCTGCTGGTAGCGGTTGTAGAGGTCCGTGACGGGGTCGCGCCAGAACAGGACCGCGGCGGCATAGGCGAGCACGAGCAACCCGCCCACGATCAGGACCGTTCCGAGACGCCGCATCTTCATAAGCCCTCCACTACTCAGCTTCGGCCCGCTCGGCCTCCGCGTCAACGTCAACCGCCGCGAGGTGCCGCCGGCGGGACCTCCGCCAGACGAGAATAGCCTGCCCTCCGGCGCCCCTGAGCGGGCCGCGTGTGCGCTCGCTCACCTCCGGATACGGGGCGTAGCGTCCCATGGCGACTGCGCCGACCTGGCCGGCTGCTGCGCCCCAGGCGAGGAAGGCGACGACCAGCGGAACCGGGACGTAGCCGACCGCCGTGAGCGCGATCACGTACCAGATGGCGTCGAAGCCCATCTCGAACCGGAAGGCGAACGAGGCGATCAGGATGGCCGGGCCGAGGAAGCCGAGAGCGTAGACGCCCAACTGCGCCGGCCGGCCCCGGTCGCTCACCTGCGGAAGCCAGAGCCAGGCGTGCAGCGAGGGGAGCAGGAAGAGCAGCGAGTAGGGGTTGATCGCGGCGACGACGAGCGAGACGACGCCGAGCACGAGCATGGCCGCGAGGTGGCCGCCGAGCTCCTCGGGACGGCCGATCGAGCGGGTCGGCGTGAGGCGCGGCCTGACGATCAGCCACGCGACCGCGGAGACGGCGGCGAGCGCGGCGAGCGCCGCCACTGGCCAGTCGCCCGCGGCGTCGGTGTCGGGACCGAGCGGCCGGTCCGCGCCGCTGGGTAACAGCCCGACAGCTACGAAGACGGCGAACGCCACGCCGAGCCAGAGCCACACCGTGAGACGGCTCAGATAGCTGCGCAGCGCGGGCCAGAGCGGGATGTGGCGACGCCGGCAGCGGGCGAACAGGTCGACGGTCGCGGCCAGGAACGGCAGCAGCGCCGCGATGAGGACGAACTGGAGCGTCCAGCCGTAGAGGATCCGCGTCCCGAAGTGGATGTAGGACTGGGTGCCGCTCGTGACCTCGGCGGCCTCGTCGAGCGAGCCGAGGAGGGACTGCGACGCGAGGCCGAGCCCTCCGAGCCGGTCGCCGTTCAGGGCCGCGAACGAGTCGCCTTCGGGCGATCGGGGCCGGCTCGACCCCGTCGTGATCGTGACGGCCGGGACGCCGCGCGAGACGAAGGGCGCCTGTTCGTAGAGGCTGAAGGGGAAGGCGAGGTCGACGAGCTGCGCGAACGGGCCGGGCCGGGTCGACTCGACGCCGGCCTCCCGGCGGATGGCCTCCTCCGCGGTGGCCACGAGGGTCGAGCTCGACACCCGCGGCGTATCGCCCCCGAACTCGATGCGCGGGGCCGGCGCCCCTCCGACGGCGGAGAGGTTGACGACCGCGGCCAGGCTTCCCGCGTAGGGCGCGGTCTCGGCGAAGTGGGCCGCGCCCAGGCCTCCGAGGGCGCCACCGTCCGTGGAGACGAGGATGAACGGGTGCGAGAGCGATGCGTTCCCGAGGTCGCGGGCGAGCTCGAGGAGCGCACCCGTCCCCGAGGCGTTGTCGACCGCCCCGGGTGACGTGCCCAGGTTGTCGCGGTGCGCGAGCACGGCGATCGCCTTCTGTGACTGGACGCCCTGCTCGCCGGTCTGCGGGGCGCGCGCCACGATGTTGACGAGCTCCTCGGTGCCCTGGCCCGGGACGTCGGCCGTGAAGGTCTGCCGCTCGACCGTGAACTCGTACTGGCGGAGCTGCTGCTCCACCCAGTCGGCCGCGCCCTCGGCGCCGAGCGAGCCCGGAGACCGGTCCGGATACGTGCTCGCCAGCTCCCGGGAGAACTGCACCGCGGTCGACTGGTCGAAGAACGGGCGGAGGCGCGGCTCCGGCAGCGGGTCCGGCTCGCCCACGCTGAACGCGGCCACGAGGAGGGGCACTGCGACCACCAGCCAGGCGGCCCGGTAGATCCGCGTCGAGACGGGCCGCTCCAGGGACCCGCGCCGCGGCCGGCGGCGTGGCGCTTCAGCGGCCATTCGCCACTTGAGTGTAGTCGAGGCCCCCGGCGTCCCTATCCTTATCCGGGCGATGGAACGGCGCTCGACGGTGCTCCTCGTCGATGACGAGGAGTCGGTGCAGAAACTCCTCACGTACCCGCTCGAACGCGAGGGCTACACGGTCGTGCAAGCGCGCGACGGCGAGGAGGCGCTCGAGCGCTACCGGGAGACGCCGGTCGATCTCGTCATTCTCGACCTCATGCTCCCGCGGCTGGACGGGCTCGCCGTCTGCCGGCGCCTGCGGGAGGAACGGAGCGCCGTCCCGATCATCATGCTCACGGCCCGCGGCGACGAAGGCGACAAGGTGCTCGGCCTCGAGCTCGGCGCCGACGACTACATCACGAAGCCGTTCTCCATCCGCGAGTTCATGAGCAGGGTGCGCGCGCTCCTGCGCCGCGCGCAGCTCACGCCCGCCGGCGCCCGGGCGGAGGTGATCGAGGTCGAAGGTCTGCGCATCGACACGAGCCGCCGCACGGTCGAGGCCCGCGGCGAGCCGGTCCAGCTCACCTACCTCGAGTTCGAGCTGCTGCGCATGCTCGCGGCGAGCCCCGGACGCGTTTTCACGCGAAAAGAGCTTCTCGACGAGCTCTGGGGAGGCTCCGAGTTCCGCGACCCGCGCACGATCGACGTGCACGTGCGCCACCTGCGCGAGAAGGTCGAGCGCGACCCGGCCGAGCCGGAGCTCATCTTCACCGTGCGGGGCGCCGGCTACCGCTTCCGCGACACGCCGTGAGGAAGCCGCTCCTCAGCCTGAGCGTCAAGGCCGGCCTCGCTCTCTTCCTGGTCGTGGCCGGGGCGCTGGCGATCGTCTACGCGGCGGTCGTGCCGCAGCTCGAGGACCGCCTTGTGGACGCGAAGGTCCGGGAGCTCGAGGTGGCCGTGCAGAACATGAGCGGCCAGCTCCGCTCGCTGAACACCGAAGTGGCGGAGACCGCCGTGACCACCAGCGCCGAGAGCCTCGGCGTACGGATCACCATCCTCCAGCCGGTCACCGAAGGCCAGCTTGTGAACCTGCTCGACTCGCGCGTCGTCAACGTCGACGATCTGTCGACCGACGCCGTGGCGCTGGAAGCGGCCGACACCGGCCTCCTGGCCTCGGGGCGGGTCGAGCGGGGCGGGGCCCACTACGCGGAAGCCTCGCTTTCCATCGACGGCGACCGTGTGGTGCTCGTCTCGGCGCCGCTGGACGACGTGCTCGCGAACGTCAACGTCGTCCGGCGCAGCCTGCTCATCGCCGGCGGCATCTCACTGGCCATCTCCTGGCTCGTGGGCTACCTGATGGCGTGGTTCTTCACGCGCCGGATCCGCCGCCTGGAGAGCGCGGCCGAGCGCCTGTCGGCCGGGGACTTCGAGACGCCGATCCGCGATTCCGGCCGCGACGAGGTCGGCCAGCTCGCGGACGCCTTCGACTCCATGCGCACGCGGCTGGCGGTGCTCGACCGCGCCCGCGGTGAGTTCATCGCCAACGCCTCCCACGAGCTGCGGACGCCGCTCTTCTCGCTCGGCGGGTTCGTCGAGCTCCTCGGCGACGAGGACATGGATCCCGAGGTGCGGCGCGACTTCATGGCCGAGATGCGCGACCAGATCGACCGGCTCACGAGGCTCGCCACGGACCTCCTCGACCTGTCACGGCTGGACGCCGGCCAACTGGAGGTCGAGACCGCGCCGTTCGACCTCTGCGCCGTCGCGCGGCAGGTCGTCGACGAATTTCGTGCGGTGGCGGAGGCGGGCGGTCGCCGGCTCGCGCTGGACGGCGACGAGGACTTCTACGCGCTCGGTGACGACGTCCGCGTGCAGCAGATCGCCCGCGCCTTCGTCGAGAACGCCATCAGGCACACGCCCGACGGCACGCCTGTCTCGGTCTCGGTCGAGGAACGCGACGGCTTCGCGGTGCTCGAGGTCGCGGACGCCGGGCCGGGCATCCCTGAGGACGACCAGGAGCACCTCTTCCAGCGCTTCTACCGCGCTGCGGGCGGCAAGGCGTCGGGCAGCGGCCTCGGGCTCGCCATCGCCGCGGAGCTGGCATCCCGCATGGATGCAACGATCGAGGTGGAATCCGTGCCCGGGCGGACCGTTTTCACGTTGAAACTCCCGCTCGACCCGGCCCTGCCGTTTTCACGTGAAAGCGAAGCGACCGACCCGGTTGCCACCGGTGGCTCGTAACATTTGCCACGAAAAGATATGACCCTCCTGAGGGAGGGAACCGTCACTACGATGAGTCGAACGTGATCCGCCCGGGGGTCGTAGCCGTCATCGCAATCGTCGCCGCCATGCTCGGCGGCTCGTGCGCGCTCGTCCTCGGGAAGGCCGTCGGCTGGCTCGACGACGACTCGCCCCAGGTCGAGACCGTCCTCGTCTCGACTCCGGACGGAGCGACGCCTGCGGCCAACCCCGTCGAGGGCGACGCGGCGAAGCCGCTCGTCGGCAACGGGTTCGACGCGAGCGAGATCTACGAGAAGCGCGCGGCCGGCGTCGTGACCATCTACGCCGTCTTCGGCAACGGGGGCGCCCAGCAGCTCCAGTCCGAGGCGCAGGGGTCGGGGTTCGTCGTCTCCGACGACGGCTACGTCCTCACGAACTCGCACGTCATCACGACGGCCGGCGAGGCGGACGAGACGCAGACCCCGGAGGCCGCCTCGCGCGTGTACGTCCAGTACCGGAACGGCGAACGCGTCGCGGCGAAGATCATCGGCTGGGACCTCTACGACGACGTCGGTGTCCTCAAGGTCGATCCCGCCAACCACCCGGTGAGCCCGGTGCCTCTCGGTGACTCGGGCGTCGTCGTCGTCGGCGAGCCCGTCGCCGCGATCGGGAGCCCGTTCGGCCAGGAGAGCTCGCTGAGCGTGGGGGTCGTCTCGGCCACGGAGCGCTCCATCGACTCGCTGACCTCGAGCTACGACCTCATCGACGCGATCCAGACCGACGCGCCGATCAACCGGGGCAACTCGGGCGGCCCGATGTTCAACGCTCGCGGCGAGGTGGTCGGCATCAATGCGCAGATCCGCAGCGAGAGCGGGACCGCCGAGGGTGTGGGCTTCGCCGTCCCGATCAACGCGGCGAAGCGCTCCATGGAGCAGCTGATCCAGACCGGACGTGTGCGCTATGCCTGGCTCGGGATCACGACCCAGACCGTCACGCCGCGTATGGCGCGCCAGCTCGACTACGGAGCCGACCAGGGAGCGGCGGTACAGGAAGTCGTCGACGGCAGCCCGGCCGACCGAGCCGGCCTGCGCGGCGGCGGTCAGCAGCGCGAGTACGAGGGCGTGGGGATCCTGATCGGCGGGGACCTGATCGTCGCGATCGACGGCCAGCCCGTCGACTCCGCCGAGGATGTCGTCCGCGCGGTCACGCAGCGCCTTCTTCCGGGCCAGAACGCCGAGCTGACGATCCTGCGCGACGGTGAGCGCGAGACGGTGACCGTCCGCCTCGGCGAACGACCGGCCTCGCCGCCCAGGCTCAACCGGTAGCGCCTCTACACTCGGGCGCGTGCCGCGGCCCGGCGAGGATCTCGTCCTGCTCGGAGACAACCTCGAGCTCCTGCCCGGCTTCGGCGACGAGACTTTCCAGCTCGTCTACGCCGACCCCCCGTTCAACACCGGGCGTACGCAGCGGCGCCGGACGGTCAGCTCCAGCGCGGACCCCGAGGGCGACCGCACCGGCTTCGGCGGGCGCCGCTATGCCACGCGCCTGCTGGGCGAGTCGTCCTTCGAGGACAGCTACGACGACTACCTCGGCTTCCTCGAGCCGCGCCTGCGCGAGCTCCGCCGCGTGCTCGCGCCGACCGGGACGCTCTACCTTCATCTCGACTATCGCGAGGCGCACTACGCGAAGGTGCTCCTCGACGGCCTCTTCGGGCGGGAGTGCTTCCTGAACGAGATCGTCTGGGCCTACGACTACGGCGCGCGGCCGCGCCGGCGCTGGCCCGCGAAGCACGACACCATCCTCGTCTACGTCAAGGATCCGGAGCGCTACTGGTTCGACGCGGCCGAGGTCGAGCGCGAGCCGTACATGGCGCCCGGGCTGGTCACCGCGGAGAAGGCCGCGCGCGGGAAGCTGCCGACCGACGTCTGGTGGCACACGATCGTCTCGCCCACGGGCAAGGAGAAGACCGGCTACCCGACGCAGAAGCCGGAGGGCATCGTGCGGCGCATGGTGCAAGCCTCCACGCGACCCGGTGACTGGTGCCTGGACCCGTTCGCCGGGTCGGGCACGCTCGGAGCCGTGTGCGGGCCGCTCGAGCGGCGCTTCGTCCTCATCGACTCCAGCGCCGAGGCCGTCGAGGTCGCCCGCGGCCGCGTTGCTCGGTTTCTCGGGCCCGAAGCGCGGGTACGAGCCGCGTCAAGACCCTGATCTTGCTCCGCCAGCTAGATTTCGGCCCCACCGAACTGAGCCTGCGGCCCAACAACACACCATGAACGAGAACGGAGTTTCAGCGGCGAGCGTCGTCTCGCTCGTGATCCCGGCGAGGGCCGAGTACATCGCCCTGGGCCGTCTCGCCCTGAGCGGGCTCCTTCGTCCGCTCGCGGTCGAGCCCGAGGTGATCGCCGACATGAAGCTCGCGCTGACCGAGGCGTGCTCCAACTCGATCCGGCATGCCTACGAGGACGGGCGCGACGGGGCGGTCGAGATCCGCTACGAGCTGGCCGCCGAGAGGCTCGCCGTCGAGGTCTCCGACGATGGCGAGGGGTTCGACCCCGAGATCCTCGAGGTCGAGCCGGGCGAGCTGGACGAGGGCGGTCTCGGCATCGCGATCATCCGCGCGCTCACGGACGACCTGAGCATCGGCCCGCGCTCCGGCGGGACCGGCTCCTGCCTTCGCTTCACGAAGACCCTCGGGTAAAGCCGCAGCGCTCGGTATTCTCCGGCGCCGTGCAGTTACAGCCCGTCAACGTCGGAACGAAGCACCTCGGCGATTACGCGTCGATCGCCGCGCGCGGTCTCATGGACGAGATCCGTGCTCTCGCGGAGCCGCTCGCGGGCAAGCGCGTGCTGCACCTTTCGGCCACGGCTTTCGGGGGCGGCGTGGCGGAGATCCTCTACACGCTCGTCCCGCTCATGCGCGACGCGGGCCTCGACGCCGAGTGGCAGGTCATCTACGGCCAGGACGAGTTCTTCGACGTCACGAAGACGATCCACAACGCGCTCCAGGGCGACCCGACCGGGCTGACCGAGGAGCAGCAGGAGATCTTCCGCCGCTACAACCGCATGAACGCCGAGGCGCTCGAGGGCGAGTACGACTTCGTCATCGTCCACGACCCGCAGCCGGCCGGGATGATCGAGCACGCGCGCGACCACGCCGCGCACTGGATCTGGCGCTGCCACATCGACCTTTCAACGCCGAACCCGCAGGTGCTCGACTTCCTCGTGCCGTCGATCTGCCGCCACGACGCGGCGATCTTCCACCGGCAGGAGTACATCCCGGACACCGACGCATTGCCGCCGGCGTGGATCTGGCCGCCCGCCATCGATCCCCTCGCCCCGAAGAACATGGCGCTCTCTGCCGAGGACGCGGCCTACATCGTCGACCAGTTCGGGATCGACGTCGACCGGCCGCTGATCACGCAGGTCTCGCGCTTCGACCCCTGGAAGGACCCGCTCGGGGTGATCGAGGCCTGGCGCATCGTGCGCGAGTCGCATCCGTCCATCCAGCTCGCGCTTGTCGGCTCGATGGCGCACGACGACCCTGAGGGCTGGGAGTACTACAACCGCACGGTCGAGGCGGCCGGCGGCGATCCCGACATCTTCATCCTCTCGAACCTCAACAACGTCGGCTCGGTCGAGGTCAACGCGTTCCAGGTGCACTCGGCGGCCGTCATCCAGAAGTCGATCCGCGAGGGGTTCGGCCTCACCGTGACGGAGGCGCTGTGGAAGGGCCGCCCGACGGTCGCGGGCCGCGTGGGCGGAATCGTCGCCCAGATCCAGGACCGGGAGACGGGCTATCTGGTCGACTCGGCCGAGGAGTGCGCCGAGGCGATCCTCGCCATCCTGGAGGACCCGGTCGAGGCGCGCGCCATGGCGCTGCGCGGCAAGGAGTTCGTGCGGCGGAACTTCCTCACGCCGCGGCTGCTGCGCGACTGGCTCGCGCTCTTCAACGAGCTCGACGGCAACGGCGAAGCCGTCTCCGAGCTCGTGACGGCGCTCCGCTCGGGCTGATTCCCCGGGTCGTTAGGGTTTCCGGGATGGCGACCCGGCGCAAGCTCATTGTCGTCTCGAACCGCGGCCCCGTCGTGTTCGACCGCGGCACCGACGGAGAGCGCATCGCGAGGAGAGGCGGCGGCGGCCTCGTCACGGCGCTTCGCAGCCTCGTCGAGCACCACGACGTGACGTGGGTCGCGAGCGCGATGTCGGACGAGGATCGCATCGTCGCGGAGGAGGCCGGCGGCGAGGCGATCGAGGAGACCGCGCGCGGAGGCGCCCCCTACCGGCTGCGGCTCGTGGCGCACGATCCCTCGGCGTACGACTGGTACTACAACGTGATCGCGAACCCGATGCTGTGGTTCATCCAGCACTACCTCTGGGGCCTCGCGAGCGCGCCGGACGTCGACCACGGGCTGCACCACGCGTGGACCGAGGGCTACGTCGCGGTCAACCGGGACTTCGCGGGCGCCGTCGTCGACGAGCTGGAGCGCGAGCCCGACGCGGCGGTGTCGTTCCACGACTACCACCTCTACATCGCGCCCGGCCTCGTCCGGGAACGGGCTCCCAAGGCGCTCCTCTCGCACTTCGTCCACATCCCCTGGCCGATGCCCGACTACTGGCGCGTGCTGCCGGAGACGATCCGGCGCGCGATCCACGAGAACCTCCTGGCGAGCGACGTCGTCAGCTTCCACACGCGCCGCTGGAGCCAGAACTTCCTGCGCTGCTGCGCGGACATCCTCGGCGTCGAGCCCGACGCGGCTGCGTCCGAGATCCGCATCGGAGACCACGTCACGCACGTCCGGGCGCGCCCGATCTCGGTCGACCCGGACGAGTTCGACGAGGTCGCGGCGACCGACACCGTGCGCGGGCAGGAGTCTCTGATCGAGGCCGTGCGGCCCGAGTTCCTCATCCTCCGCGTCGACCGCACGGATCCGTCCAAGAACGTCGTGCGCGGCTTCCGCGCCTACGAGCTCTACCTCGACGCCCATCCGGAGATGCACGGGCGCGTGCAGATGCTCGCGCTCCTCGACCCGTCCCGGCAGGACATCCCCGAGTACGCGGAGTACCTCGGCGCGATCCAGCGTGCCGCGCGGGTCGTGAACGACCGCTTCCAGCAGGAGGGCTGGGTTCCGCTCGACCTCCAGATCCAGGACAACTTCCCGCAGGCCGTCGCCGCCTACAAGCAGTTCGACGTCCTGCTCGTGAACGCGATCTTCGACGGGATGAACCTCGTGGCCAAGGAGGCGCCGCTCGTCAACACGCGCGACGGCGTGCTGATCCTCTCGGAGAACACCGGGGCCCACGACGAGCTGGGGCAGTGGGCGCTGACGGTGAACCCGTTCGACGTCGCCGGCCAGGCCGAGGCCTTGCACGAAGCGCTGACGATGGCGGCCGACGAGCGCCGCCGGCGCCGCGAGGCGATCGCCGCGCACGTGCGCGAGAACGACATCCTCGCCTGGATCGCGGGCCAGCTCGCGGACCTCGACGAGGCGCAGGAATCGCTGGCCTCGCCGCTTCCCGCGTAAGGAGGGCTCGGCGGAATAGTGGCGATGCCGCCGGGCCGCGCTGCTCGCCCCGAGGACTGCGTCCTCAGTCGCGCCCGTATCTAGTTCGATACGAACGCTCCCTGCGTCCTTGCCTCGGAACGACCATCGCACCCCGGCGACGAGCACCATCCCGCCAAGCCCTCCTCGCTTCCGGCGTACTCTTACCGGCGTGAACGACGAGCTCAGCCACGTCGACGAGGGCGGCGCGATCCACATGGTGGACGTCGGGGCCAAGCCGCCCGCCCGCCGTCGTGCCGTCGCTCGCGCCTTCGTGCGGATGCGGCCCGAGACGGCCGAGCGCCTGCGCGCGCTTCCGAAGGGCGACGCGCTCGCCACGGCCCAGGTGGCCGGGATCATGGCCGCGAAGCGCACGGCCGAGCTGATCCCGCTCTGTCACCCGCTTCCGCTCACGCACCTGGAGGTCGCGCTGGAGGTCGGCGAGGGCGGGGTCGCGATCGAGGCGAGCGCGGAGACGACCGCGCAGACCGGCGTCGAGATGGAGGCGCTGACGGCGGCAACCGTCGCCGCCTTGACCGTCTACGACATGGCGAAGGCGATCGACAAGGAGATGGTGATCGAGGACGTCCGGCTCCTGGAGAAGACGAAGGAGGTCGTCTCCTGAAGGCCGCCGTCCTGACCGTCTCGGACGGCGTCTCCGCCGGGGAGCGCGAGGACAGGAGCGGCGACGTCCTCGAGGCGCTTCTGGCGGAGGAGGGCTACGAGGTCGAGCGCCGCGTCGTTCCCGACGAGCGGGCGGCGATCGCCGAGGCCGTTCGCGAGCTGGCCGGCTCGGCCCAGGTCGTCCTCACGACCGGCGGCACCGGGTTCGGTCCCCGTGACGTCACGCCCGAGGCGACGACGGACGTGCTCGACCGCGTGGCGCCCGGGATCGCCGAGGCGATTCGCGCCGACTCGATCGCGAAGACGCCGCACGGCCTGCTCTCGCGCGGCGCTCGCCGGCGTCGTCGGCTCCACCCTCGTCGTCAACTTCCCCGGCTCGCCCGGCGGCGCGCGCGACGGCTTCGAGGTGCTCCGGCCGGCGCTCGCCCACGCGCTGGGGCTCCTGGCGGGCGAGCAGACCGCGCACCGGCAGACATGACCAGCGCCGTCGCCCGCTACCCGCGGCTCTTCCTCTCGCTCGTCAAGTTCGAGCACACGATCTTCGCGCTGCCGTTCGCCTACATCGGCGCGTTCCTCGCCGTCGACGGCGTGCCGGGCGGCGGCGACCTCCTCTGGATCACGGTCGCCATGGTCGGCGCGCGCAGCCTCGCCATGGCGCTCAACCGGCTGATCGACGCCGGCATCGACTCCCGCAACCCGCGGACGGCCGGCCGCGAGCTGCCGAGCGGCGCTCTGCGGCCCTGGCACGTCGCCCTCTTCTCGCTCGCCTCGCTCGTGGTCTTTCTCGTGGCCGTCTACCAGCTCGCCCCGATCGTGCGCTGGCTCTGGCCGATCCCGGTCGTCGCCTTCGTGATCTACCCGTACCTGAAGCGCGCGACCTGGCTCTCGCACTTCTGGCTCGGCGCGGTGGACGGTCTCGCGCCCGTGGGCGCCTGGGCGGCGATCACGAACGACATGCCGCTGGAGGCGTGGCTCCTGGGCGCCGCCGTCGCCGTCTGGGTGGCGGGGTTCGACGTGCTCTACGCCCTCTTCGACCTCGAGCACGATCGTGAGCACGGCCTCCACTCGATCCCGGCGCGGTTCGGCGTCGGGGCGGCCTTCACCGTCGCGCGGATCTGCCACGTCGCCACGGTGGCGTTCCTCGCCGCGGCGGGGCTCGCCCTCGAGGCAGGCGTCCTCTACTGGCTCGGCGTCGCCGTGGTCGGCAGGCTTGCTCCTCTACGAGCACTCGATCGTCTCGCCGACGGACACGCGCCGGCTCGACGCCGCCTTCTTCACCATGAACGGCGTCATCAGCGTCTCCTTCTTCGCCTTCGTCCTCGCGGACGTGCTCGCATGATCCGCGCCCGCGGGCTCGGCCGGAGCTTCGGGACGAAGCGCGTCCTGCGCGACCTCGACCTGGACGTGGCCGAGCGCGACGTGCTCGTCGTCACCGGGCCGAACGGGTCGGGGAAGTCGACGCTCCTGGCGCTCTGCGCGGGCTTGCTCGCGCCGACCGCCGGCGAGCTCGAGATCGAGGTCGAGCGCGGCCGCCTCGGCTACCTGGCGCACGAGCCTCTCGTCTACCGGGAGCTGACGGCGCTCGAGAACCTCGACCTCTACGGCCGCCTCTACCGCGTGCACGAGCGGCGTGAGCGGATCGGGATGCTCCTGGAGCGCTTCGACCTCTGGGAGGCGAGGCACGAGCGCGTCTCGGCGTTCTCGCGCGGGATGCAGCAGCGTCTCGCCCTCTGCCGGACGCTGCTCCACGACCCCGATCTCCTGCTGCTCGACGAGCCGTTCGCAGGCCTGGACGAGGCGGGCGCCGCCCTGCTCGACGCGGAGCTCGCGGCCCTTGCCGGCGAGCGGACGCTCGTCGTCTCCACGCACGAGCCCGAGCGCGTCGCCGCGCTCGCCACCGCGCGGCTTGTCCCTGCGCATGAACTATCTCGCGGACGTCGGCACGCTCGCGCGCAAGGACCTGCGGCTCGAGCTCCGCTCGCGGGACACGTTCCTGTCGATGATCCTCTTCGTCGTGGCCACGCTCGTCGTCTTCAGCTTCTCGCTTCCGGCGGGGACGGGGCGGAGGCCTCGTACGGGCTCCTGTGGGTCGCGCTCCTCTTCACGGCCATTCTCGGGCTCACGCGCGCCTTCGCCGCGGAGCGTGAGCAGCGCGTGCTCGACGGCCTCGTCCTGGCGCCCGTGCGACCGGAGCGCCATCTGGCTCGGCAAGGCGCTCGCGGTCGTCGCGTTCCTCGCACTTGCCGAGGTCGTCGCGCTGCCGGCGTTCGCGCTCTTCTTCGAGCCCGTGACGTGGGAGCTGGTCGCGGCCGTCGTCCTCGCCGACCTCGGGCTGGCCGCGGTCGGGACGCTCCTCGCCGCGATGGCGGCCGCAAGTCGCGCGCGCGAGCTGCTGCTCCCGCTGCTCCTCCTTCCGCTCGCGATCCCGATCGTGGTCGGCGGCGTCGGCGCCTCGATCTCGGACGATCCCGGGACAGTTTCCTCGGCTTCCTCGCTCTCTACGACCTGATCTTTGCGATCCTGTCCTGGGCGAGCTTTGAGTACGTCGTTACGGAATAACAACGCGGTCGCACTCGCGGTCGCAGCCTTCGTCCTCCTCCTCGCGGGGCTGGCGCTCGCGTTCTACTGGGTTCCGGACGCGCCGCTCGAGGGGTTCAGGCAGCGGATCTTCTACATCCACGTCCCGGTCGCGCTGACGGCGTACGCCTGCTTCGGCTGGGCGGCCTGGAAGGCGCTTCGCCTCCTCTGGCTCCGGGACGAGCGCTACGACCTGGAGAGCTACACGGCCGTGCACATGGGCGTCATCTTCGGGATCCTCACGCTCGTCACCGGCTCGATCTGGGCGCGAACGTCCTGGGGTGTCTGGTGGAGCTGGGGCGAGCGGCAGCTCGTCCTCTTCCTCGTGCTCTTCCTCTTCTACTCGGCGTACTTCATGCTCCGCTACTCCGTCGATCCGGGGCCGCGCCGAGCACGGATGTCGGCGGTCTACGCGCTCTTCGGCGTCGTGCTCATCCCCGTGAGCTTCCTCGCCATCAGGCTTGCGGAGGGGCTCATCCACCCCGTCGTCTTCGACCGCAACGTCGGTTCGAACCTCGCGGGAAGCCAGCTACTCACCTTCGTCATCTGCTTCGCCGGCACGCTTGCGCTCGCCGCCTCGCTCTACGCGAACGAGCTGACCGGCAAGCGCGTGGACGAGCGCCTGCGCGAGCTGCGGGAGGCACTCACGTGAGCTCCGCCGAGAAGTACGTCACCGCGGCCTACCTCGTCGTTCTCGCGGTCCTGCTCGCCTACCTCGTCATCTACGCGTTCAAGCTCTCGCGGCTCGAGCGGGAGGTCGGAGAGCTGGCCGAGCTGGCGCGCCGGCGGCGCGAGGCGGAACAGGCGCCCGAGCCCGAGCGCGACCCCGAGGAGGTCGCGCCGTGACCGAGGTCGCGCTGCTCCTCTTCTGGCCCGCGCTCGCCGGTTACACCGAGGCGGCCGTTGCCTATGCCGGCGACACGGTCCGGCCGGGGCGCCTCGTGCGCTACGCGATCTGGGGCGTGCGCCTCGGCTGGCTCGCGCAGACGGCCCTTCTCGTCGCCCAGGCGGCGCACGCGGACGGCTTCCCGTGGGGGACGTGGGCGGGCTCGCTCAACCTCTTCGTCTGGATGTGCGTCACCGCGTACCTGATCTGGGGCTGCCGGGCGCCCTTCCGGCTGCTCGGGCTCGTGGTCATGCCGCTCGCGGCCTTGCTCCTGGGGCTCGCCTGGGTGGCGGGCGGCGTCGGCAAGCCGGCGCGCGCGGAGTTCGGCGGCGTCTTCCTGACCTTCCACGTCAGTCTCATCCTCGCCGCCTTCGCCGGCTTCACACTCGCCGCCGGCCTGGCCGCGCTCTACCTCTGGCAGGAGCGGCGCCTGAAGCGGCACAGTCCAGGCGTCCTGCGCCTGCGCGCGCCCTCGCTCGAGACGCTGGACACGCTGACCGTCCGCACGATCATGGTCGCGCTCCCGGCGCTGACGCTCGGCGCGGGCATCGGCCTCGCCCGCCTCGAGCCCGAAGCCGCCGCGTTCGACGCCACGATGGCGGTGACCCTGCTCACGTGGAGCGTCTACGCGGGCTTCCTCGTCCTGCGCTGGGAGGCGGGTTGGCGCGGGCGCCGCACGGCCTACCTGGCGCTCACCGGCTTCCTGCTCGTCGTCCTCGTCCGCCTCGTCCTCACGCCCTTCGCGCACTTCTGATGCGACTCGTCCTCGTCGGCACCTCGTACCAGCGCGCTCCGGTGGAGCTCCGTGAGCTGCTCGCCTACGACGCGGATCTCCGGCGCGGAGCGCTCGAGCGGCTCTCCGCCGACGGCTCGGAGGCGGTCGTCCTCTCGACGTGCAACCGCACCGAGGTCTACGCGGTCGACGAGCGGCCCGCGCAGGCCGAGGAGCGCATCTACGGCGAGCTCTCCGGCCTTTCGGGGCTCTCCCAGTCCGAGCTCGCGCCCGCCCTCTACTCGGTCACGGACGAGGCGGCCGCCGTGCACCTCTTCCGCGTCGCCGCGGGCCTCGACTCGATGGTGCCCGGCGAGGCGCAGATCCTCGGCCAGGTGCGCGAAGCCTACGAGGCCGGCCGGGAAGCCGGCACGACCGGCTCGACGCTGCACAGGCTCTTCCGCCAGGCGCTGCGCGTGGGCAAGCGCGTGCGGACGGAGACGGCGATCGGCGAGAACCCCGCCTCCGTCTCGTCTGCGGCCGCCGAGCTCGCCGAGCGCGTCTTCGAGGGGCTCGAGGGCCGCAAGATCCTGCTCATCGGCGCCGGCAAGACGGCCGACCTGACCGCGGCCAACCTCATCTCGAGGGGCGTCGGCGAGATCGTGGTCGCCAACCGCTCGCCCGAGCGCGCGGAGGCGCTCGCCCGCCGCTTCGGCGGCCGGGCCGTGGGCCTCGACGCGCTCGAGGAGGAGCTGGCCCATGCCGACGTCGTCGTCGCCTCCACCGGCTCGCAGGGGCTCGTCCTTTCCGGCGAGCAGGTCGCGCGCGCGATGAAGGCACGCCGAGGACGTCCGGTCTTCTTCATCGACATCGCCGTTCCGCGCGACCTCGATCCCGCTATCAACGAGCTCGAGGGCTGCTACCTCTACGACATCGACGACCTCGAGCGTGTCGTGGCCGAGAGCGTCGCCGGCCGCCGGGAGGAGGCCGTGCGGGCCGAGGCGATCGTGTCCGAGGAAGCCGACAGCTTCCGCGCGTGGCAGCTCTCGCTCGACGTCGTGCCCGCGATCTCCTCGCTGCGGGCGCGGGCCGAGTCGATCCGCCAGGAGGAGCTCGACCGCGTCGAGGGGCGGCTGGCCTCGCTCACGCCGAGCCAGCGGCGGGCGGTCGAGGCGCTGACCAGCCAGATCGTGGCGAAGCTCCTGCACCAGCCGACGGTGCGCATGAAGGAGGCGGCCGCCGCGGCCGACGGCGTGCTCTACGCGGACGCCGTGCGTCACCTCTTCGGGCTCGAGGAGCGCGATGGTCCGTCTCGGCAGCCGGGGCAGTAGGCTCGCACTCATCCAGGCTGAGCTCGCAGCCGACGCGCTGCGGGCCGCGTACCCGGACGTCGACGTCGCCATCGTCCCGATGACGACTGCCGGCGACCGCGATCGCTCGAAGCCGTTCGGCGAGATCGGGGAGCGCGGCGTCTTCGTCAAGGAGATCGAGGAGGCGCTGCTCGCCGGCCGCATCGACGCCGCCGTCCACTCCGCCAAGGACATGACCTCGACGAACACCTCGGGACTCGCCGTCGGCGCCTACCTGCCGCGCGAGGACCCGCGGGATGCGCTCTGCGGAGCCGAGGGCCTGCGGCCGGGGATGCGCGTCGGCACCGCGTCGGTCCGCCGCCGCGCCGAGCTGCTCGCGCTGGAGCCCGCGCTTTCCGTCGAGCCGCTGCGGGGGAACGTCGACACGCGCCTGCGCAAGATGGGTGAGCGCGGGCTCGACGCGATCGTGCTTTCCTCCGCCGGCCTCGACCGGCTCGGCCTCGGCGGCGAGATCGGCTACCGCTTCTCGCCCGAGGAGCTGCTGCCGGAGGCCGGCCAGGGCGCGGTCGCGCTCCAGGTGCGGGCCGGCGAGGAAGAGCTGGTCGGTGCGGCCGACGACGCCGAGACGCGCCGCCGGGTCGAGGCCGAGCGGGCGTGCGTGGCCAGGATCGGCGGCGGCTGCCTCGCTCCCATCGCCGCACACCACGACGGCGGCGTGCTGACGGCGCTGATCGCGGACGAGGACGGTGCATGGGTGGAGCGGCGCACGGGCGAAGACCCGCTGGCGCTTGCGGACGAGCTCCTCGCCGCGACCGCGTCGCTGCGCGCATGAAGGTCGTCCTCACGGCGACGGAGGCCCTGGCGGCTCCGCTCGCTGCAGCGCTCGAGGAAGAGGGCTTCGAGGTCGAAGCCTGCCCGCTGGTGGCGATCGAGCCCCTGCCGGGGCCGCCGCTGCGCACGGACGGCTACGACTGGGTCGTCCTCACGAGCCGCAACGCGGTCGACGCGCTCTTCGCGCGCCTCGAGGGGCGCCTGCCGAAAGTCGCCGCCGTCGGCCGCGGAACCGCCGAGGCGTTGCGGGAGCGGGGGGTCGAGCCCGAGCTCGTCGCGCAGGTCTCGACCCAGGAAGGGCTCGCGGCGGAGCTCCCTCGCCCCGCCGGCCGGGTGCTCTTCCCGGCGGCGGAGGGCGCCCGCGGCGTGGTCGTGCAGGAGCTCGGCGCCGACTTCGTTCCCGTGTACCGGACCCTCGAGCTCGCTCCTGAGCGCTTCCCCGACGCCGACCTCGTCGTGCTCGCGTCCGCCTCTGCGGCCCGTGCGTTCGCGGCGCTCGGTGTCGAAGCGCCGTGTGTCTCCATCGGGCCGGTCACGTCCGCGGAGGCGCGCGAGCTCGGCCTGCGGGTTCTTGCCGAGGCGGAGGGTCACGACCGGAAAGGCCTGGTCGCAGCCGTTAAGCTCGCGGCATCGACCGCCGGTTCATCACCTTCCTGACGGACTTCGGCCTCGAGGACGACTTCGTCGGCACGTGCCGCGGGGTGATCAAGCGCATCGCTCCGGACGCTGAGGTGATCGACATCACCCACGGGATCGCGCCGCACAACGTCCTCCAGGGCGCCCTGGTCCTCGCGAGCACGCTCCCGTTCATGCCGGAGGGCGTTCACCTCGCCGTCGTCGACCCGGGCGTGGGCAGCGACCGCAAGGCGATCGCCCTGCGAGGCTCCGACGGGCGCTTCTACGTGGGGCCGGACAACGGGCTCCTCGCCTACGCGGCCGACAAGCTGGGCGGCGTCGAGGAGGCGGTCGAGCTCGCGAACCCGGCCTACCGGCTCGAGCCCGTGGCGCGCACCTTCCACGGCCGCGACGTCTTCGCGCCCGCCTCGGCCCATCTCGCGGCCGGCGTCGAGCTGAAGGAGCTCGGCCCGGCGATCGCCGCCGCCGACCTCGTCCGCATCGACGTGCCCGCGCCGAGCATCGGCAAGCGGCGGATCCGGGCGACCGTTCTCTACGTCGACCGCTTCGGCAACGTCCAGCTCAACCTCACCAGGGACGACCTCGCGCAGGTCGGCATCGAGGCCGGCTCGAAGCTCGAGATCGAGGTCGGCTTCGAGCGCTACTACGCGATCGCGGCGCGCACGTTCGCCGAGGTGAAGGGCGGGGACATCGTCCTCTACGAGGACGCCTACTGGAACATCTCGCTCGCCATCAACCGCGGGAGCGCCGCGGCGATGTTCGGCGTGGGCGCGGGCGACGAGCTCAAGGTGTCCGCGGCCGACTGGTGAACGGCCGCCGCGAAGCGCTCGGGCGCCGGTTCGCCCGCCTGGTCACCCGCATCGTCGTCGCCCGCCCGGGACTCTGGCGGTTCTTCCGCCGACCGCTCCGCGCGGAGTTCGAGCGGCTGGCACCCGTCTGGGCCGGCGTCATCACGCCCGAGAGGCTGGCGCCGTTCAGGGCGGCTCTCGACCGTCTCGAGCGCGAGCCGGCGACTGTCCTCGACCTGGGCACGGGCACCGGTACCGGGGCACGCCTGGCGGCCGAGCGTTTCCCCGGGGCGGAGGTCGTCGGCGTCGACCTCGCGCCGGCGATGATCGAGCAGGCCCGCAGCCTCCTTCCCTCCGAGCTCGGCGAGCGCGTTCGCTTCGAGGTCGCCGACGCTTCCGAGCTCCCCTTCGCAGACGGAGCGTTCGACCTCGTCCTCTTGCTGAACATGATCCCGTTCTTCGGCGAGCTCGGCCGGGTGACCGCGCCGGGCGGCGTGCTCCTCTTCTCGGCGGTCTCGGGGCCCGACACCCCGATCTGGACGCCTCCTGAAACGCTCCGCGCTCGGCTCGGCCCGCTCGGTTTCGACGATTTCGACGAGCTTGCCGTCGGCGAGGGCACCGCGCTCCTGGCGCGGCGGTCGAAGCCCGAGTAGGATCCCGCCAAACGGCGTTCGCGGCACGGTTGCACCGGCCCGGACGTCGTTTTTTGTGCCGTCTCAGCGACGCGTTACGCTCGCGCCAGTCAGTCGGTCAATGGGGAAAGGAGGAGTGAGGATGGCCTCGTTGGCGCAGAGCGTCCGGCGCTCTTGGCTGGACGGGCACTTCCGCTTTACGGAGAACGGGACGACGCTCTGGCGGGACACCGTCGCGGGCGCGACGACCTTCATCGTCATGTCCTACATCATCTTCGTGAACCCCTCGATTCTCAGCTTTGCGGGGGTGCAAGGGCTCGAGGGTACGGGGTTGCCCTTCGACGGCGTGCTCGCCTCGACGTGTCTCGTCGCCGGGGTGATGACGATCATCATGGGCCTCGTCACGAACAAGGCCTATGCGATCGCGCCGGGGCTGGGGCTGAACGCCGTCGTCGCGTTCACGCTCGTGGCCACGGAGGGCCTGGGCTTTCCGGAGGCGATGGGGATCGTGGTCATGGAGGGCGCGCTCGTCACGCTGCTCGTCCTGCTCGGCATGCGGGAGAAGGTGATGCGTGCCATTCCGCTCGAGCTGAAGAAGGCGATCGCCATCGGCATCGGCCTCTTCATCGCCTTCATCGGGCTCGTCAACGCCGGCATCGTCATACGCGGGGAGGGCACGCTCGTCACGCTCACGACGTTCGAGTCGTGGCCGAGCCTCGTCGCGGTCTTCGGCATCGTCCTTGCGATCGTCCTGCGGGCGCGCGGCATTCGCGCCGACCTGCTCATCGCGATCGTCGCGACGACCGTCTTCGCCACGATCATCAACTGGGCGACCGACTACACGGCCTACACGCAGCCGGGCATCGCCCGCTGGCCCGACGACATCGCGCAGAGCCCGAACTTCGGCCTCGTCGGCGAGTTCAGCTTCGACTCGTTCGCGACAGTCGGGATCGTGACCACGTTGGCCTTCGTCTTCGCGCTCTTCCTCGCCGACTTCTTCGACACGATGGGCACGCTCGTCGGGGTCGGGAAGCAGGCCGGCTACCTGGACGAGAAGGGCGAGATGCCCGACATCAAGAAGCCGCTCCTCGTCGACTCGGTCGCCGCCATGGCGGGCGGCGCGGCGTCGGCCTCCTCGGCCACGACCTACATCGAGTCGGGAGCGGGCGTCGGCGTCGGCGGGCGAACGGGCTGGGTGAGCATCATCACCGGGCTCCTCTTCTTCCCGTTCATGTTCTTCGCGCCGCTGATCGGCATGGTGCCGCCGCAGGCGACCGGTGCCGCGCTCATCATCGTCGGCTGGCTCATGGCCGGCGCACTCGTGGAGAAGGAGACCGAGGCGGAGACCGGGCGCGAGCGAACGATCGCCGGCATCGACTTCAACAACTTCGCGCTGGGCCTCTCGGCCCTGCTCGCGATCATCATGATGCCGCTGACGTTCTCGATCACGAACGGGATCGGCTTCGGCTTCATCTCGTACGTCGTCATCCGCGTCGCCCAGGGCGAGGCACGCAAGGTGCACCCGCTCATGTACGCGTCGGCCGCGGCGTTCACGCTCTACTTCCTCATCCCGCTCCTGCACGAGAATCTAAGCTGGATCTAGGAGAGCTTCGGGAGGGCCCGGCGCGGGAGATCGCGCCGGGCCTTCGCCCGGGGCCGTAGCATCCGGCGAACGCCATGCTCGCTACCGACATCCGCACCAAGCCGAAGCTCCGAGGGGTGTTCCACGAGCTCGGCTTCTACGCTGCGCTCGGCCTCGGCGTCGCCCTCGTCCTGACGGCGGATCCAGGCCGCGCCCGCGTCGCCGCGGTCGTCTTCGCCAGCTGCGTCGCGGCCTGCTTCGGCGCCAGCGCCCTCTACCACCGGCCGACATGGAGGCCAAATGTCCGCTCATGGCTCGCGCGGCTCGACCACGCCGGCATCTACCTTCTGATCGCCGGGACCTACACGCCGTTCGGATTGATCGTGATGTCTCCGGGTTGGGCGGTGCCGGTGCTCTCGGTCGTCTGGGGCGGCGCGCTCATCGCGATCCTGCTCAAGGTGGCGTGGGTCGGGGCGCCCAAGTGGCTCGCCGCGGCGTTCGGTCTGGCGATCGGCTGGTCGGGCGCGGCCGCCTTCTCCGAGCTCCTCTCCGTGCCGCTACCGGGCCTCGCGCTCGTGGTCGCCGGAGGCCTTCTCTACACCGCCGGCGCAATCGTGTACGTCCGGCGCGTGCCGGACCCGATTCCGCACGCCTTCGGCTACCACGAGGTCTTCCACGCGCTGACGGTCGCAGCAGCCGGCTGCCACTTCGCGGCGATCGCCTTCTTCGTGCTGCCGTACGCCTAGGCAGCTAGTGGTGGCGGCGCCGCCGTGCCCGGCGCGGGGCGGTCTCCGGCACGAAGGCAACGCGCGCGACGGCGCCCTCGACCGTCTCGAACTCGACCACCTTCCCGGAGCAACGTCCCTCCGGCTTCTCGCCCGGGAGGAACGCGGCGCCCGGCACGCCGACCCGTTCTCCGTGAGACGTGTCTAGCGCGCCCAGGTCCTTGACCGCGTTGAACCACAGCATCGTTCCGACTTCGCGGGTGGGCGTTGGCCCGCCGAAACCGTTACTCGTCGAGCTTGGCATTTCGGTTCCCCATCAGCGTCCCTCCGTCCCTCGAGGGGTGAGAGCCGCGGCCTGAAGGCCGCAGCCCTCCCGATCCTGCCAATTACGCGACCAGAGTCACGTTGGTCGCCTCGGGGCCCTTCGAGCCCTCCTGCTGCTCGAACGAGACCCGTGCGCCCTCGGCGAGCGACTTGTAGCCCTCGCCGGCGATGGAGCTGTGGTGCACGAAAAGGTCCTTCTCGCCTTCATCAGGAGTGATGAAGCCGTAGCCCTTGCTGTCGTTGAACCACTTGACGGTTCCGTCTGCCATGAAAAAACACCTCCCTCTAACACGTTACGAACGGGTAGGAAGGCGTCGAGACGCAAACCGAACTCGCTCTGATCTTCGGCAACCGTAGCATGCCTACGGCCCAACCCGGGCGCGGCGCCTGGAGTTTAATCGGCGGTACGTTGGAAGAGGAGGTGGTCGCGCCACTCGCCGGCGATCCGGAGGTAGCGACGAGCAAGGCCGATCCGCTCGAAAGCGTTCTTCTCCAGCACCCGCTGCGACGGAGCGTTGTCCACGAGCGTCGCAGCCTCGAGGCGGTGTAGCCCGAGCTCCTCGAACGCGATACCGATGATCTCGCGGACGGCCCTGGTCGCGAGGCCTCGTCCGTTGACCCGCTCCGCGACCCAGTAGCCCAGGGTGGCGCTGTGAAGGGGGTCCAGGACGATGTTCGACATGCTCACGGTCCCGGCGATGCGACCGCCGTCGAGGATTGCGAACCTCTCCGATCCGCCATTCTCGATCCTCTCGCGCTGGCCCGCGGCGGTGAAGAAGCTTTCGGCACCAATCGGGCTCGAACCGGCCAGGAACTCGCGGTTTTCGACCAACACAGCCGCCAGCTCGCCGGCGTCCTCCAAGGTGAGACGGCGAATGATCATGTGGAGCGAAGTATCCGCCTGTGCGAGTGAGTGGCGAGGGCCGGAATCGAACCGGCGACACCACGGTTTTCAGCCGTGTGCTCTACCAACTGAGCTACCTCGCCGCGGCACCGAAGTGTAGCCTCACGAGCCGTGACGGACCGGAATGGCAGGAACGTCGCCGTCATCGGGGCGGCGCTCGACCTGGGGGCGGGTCGGCGCGGCGTGGACATGGGCCCGTCGGCGATCCGCTACGCGGACCTCGACGACCGTCTCGCCGACCTCGGGATCGGCTGCGCCGACTGGGGGAACGTGCCCACCGCGGTGGCCGAGGCGACCGCGAGCGGCGACCCGAAGGCGCGCTTTCTCCCCGAGATCAAGGAGACGTGCGAGCGCATCGCGCGGGCAGTCGCGCGCGCGGCCGGCGAGGAGCGGACGCCGATCGTCCTCGGCGGCGACCACTCGATCGCGCTCGGAACGCTCGGAGGGATGGCGTCGGTGCACGGGCCGGGCGCCGCGATCTGGTTCGACGCCCACGGCGACCTGCACACGCCCGCGACGACGCCGAGCGGCAACGTCCACGGCATGCCTCTCGGGGCCGCGCTCGGTCGCGACACCGAGGCGTTCGCAAGCGAGGCGTGGCCGCTCCCGGCCCTGACTCCCGAGCACGTGGTGCTCGTCGGCACGCGGTCGCTCGACGAGGGCGAGCGCGCCTACGTGCGGGAAAGCGGGCTCGGCGTCTACACGATGAGCGAGATCGACCGGCGCGGCATCGAGCCCGTCGTCCGCGAGGCGCTCGAGCGGGTCGAGGGCGCGTCCTTCGTGCACATCTCCGTCGACATGGACGTCGTCGACCCTGACGTTGCTCCCGGGGTCGGGACGCCCGTCCGCGGCGGCCTCTCCTACCGGGAGGCGCACCTGGCGATGGAGCTCGTCGCCGAATCGGGCCTCCTCAGCTCCCTGGAGATCGTCGAGGTCAACCCGATCCTCGACCGCGGGAACGAGACGGCCGCCCTCGCCGTCGAGCTGGTCGCCAGCGCCTTCGGCGCGCAGGATCCTCTAGCCGAGGAAGTCCACGACGGCCGCGGACGTCTCCGGGTAGGCGTCCCAGAGAACGATGTGCCCGCCGGGCACGACGGCGACCTTCAGCAGGTCGCCGAGCGCCTCCTGGTAGTGGACGAGCTCGGCCGCGCTGACGAGCTTGCCGTGGTCGGCGACCACGAGGAGGGTCGGCACCCGCAGCGACTCCCAGGGTGCGGGAGGCTTCGCCATCTCGCGGTACGCCGCGGCGACGACGTCCCGCGAGTAGCGGTAGAACCACGAGCCGTCCGGCTGCTCGACGAGGTGCTCGCGCATCTCCTCCTCGAGAAGCTCGCGCGGCGTGTGCTCGACGGTCTGCGCGCGTGCCTCGAGCGCTTCCTCGACCGACGCCCACGGCCCCTTCGCCAGCTCGTGCCGGGCGGCGCTCTCCGCGTCGTCGGGCGGGACCCAGAGCGCCGGGTCGAGCAGGACGGCGCGTTCGACGAGGTCGGGGCGCCGGGCGGTGATCTCGGCCGTGAGCCGCCCGCCGAAGCTGTGGCCGATCCAGATGGCCGGCTCCGTCACGGTCTCGAGCACGTCCTCGACGTGCTGGTCGAGCGTCCACGGCTCCTCCCAGCCCGACCGGCCGTGGCCGCGCAGGTCGAGCGCGCGCACGTGGAAGCGGTCGGCGAGGTGGTCCTCGACGAGCCGGCGGAAGCGCCGTCCGTGCCCGCAGACCCCGTGCAGGCAGACGAGCTCGGGGGCGCTCGCGTCGCCCCACTCGTGCACGTTGAGGATCAGGGCAGCTTCCCCTCGAGGGCCTCGACGAGCGGCGGCAGCGTCTCGCGCCAGTCGCCGACCAGGCCGACGTCTGCATGCTCGAAGATCGGCGCCTTCTCGTTTGCGTTCAGGCCGACGATGACGCCGGCCCGCACGGATCCCATCAGGTGCTCGAACGCGCCTCGGACGCCGACCTCGACCATGAGTCGGGGTGCGATCGCCCGCCCGGTGAGCCCGATCTGGCGGTTCTTCGGCAGCCAGCCGGCGTCGGTCACGTCGCGACTGCCTCCGACCTTGGCGCCGAGCCGCCGGGCGAGCGCCTCGATCTCGGGGACGGCCTCGGGGCTGCCGACGCCCTTCCCGACGCAGAAGCAGATCTCGGCGGAGTCGAGCTCGTAGCCGGCCGTGTCCGGGCGATGCTCGCTGGTCACGAGGCCCGTCCTCGGCGCCGCAAGCTCGCCTACGGAGAGCTCGACGATCTCGGCCTCGGCCTCGTCGCGCGGCTCGACGGTCGGGAACATCCCGGGACGCACGGTCGCGAGCTGCGGCGTTGTGGCGCCCATGATCACGGAGACGATGTTGCCGCCGTACGCGGGCTTGTACTGGATCAGCCGCCCGGCCTTGTCGATGGCGAGATCGACGCAGTCCCCGGTCATGCCGAGCTCCAGCTCGCCGGCGACGCGTGGCCCGTAGTCGCGGCCCATGATCGTCGAGGGGATGAGGAGGGCATGGGGACGCTCCGACTCGAGGACGCGCGCGCAGGGCAGATGCGTACGGGTCGGGGTGATACTCGGCCAGCCGCTCGTCGTCCACGACGACGACGCGGTCGGCGCCGTAACGGACGGCCTCGCGGACGACGTCGCCCAGCTTGTGACCGATGACGAGCGCGACGTTGAGCCCGCCGAGCTTGCCCGCGAGCTCGCGGCCCTTGCCGAGGAGCTCGAGGGACACGTGTCGCGCGCGCCCTTCGACGACCTCGACCACCGTCCAGCAGTCGTAGCTCTTCCCCGGCTTCTCGCCGAGGCGCTCGGGCTTCTCCCACGGCGAGGTCGAGGGCGTATCCGCTTCACGGAGCAGCTCGAGGATCCGCTCGGCAGCGGCCTCCGGCGAGGACGCGATCTCGCCGCGCCGTTCCGGGGTTGCGTCCTTCACGGCCAGCACGCGCGTCGGCGAGCCCGTCTGGCCGAAGCGCTTGTCGTAGTCCAGGACCTCGTCCACCAGGTCGGCGGCCGTCCAGACCGCGACGCGCCCCTCCGTCGAGGTGGCGTCGATATCCCGTCGGGCGGGCCAGATGCCCTCGTTGATCCCCTCGGCCACGGAGACGAGCGCCGGCAGCTCGAGCTCGTACGTGTCGTAGCCCTCGTCCGTCTCCCGCCGCGCGCGCAGCTTCCCGTCGACGAGGTCGAGGCGATCGACGCTCGTGAGCTGCGGCCAGCCGAGGAACGCCGCGGTCTCGGGCGGCACCTGCCAGGTCTCGGAGTCGACGGTCTTGCGACCGCTGAGGACGAGGTCCGCGCCCTCCTTCTCGAGCGCCATGGCCAGCGTCCGGGAGGTGCCGAGCGTGTCGGCGACGGCGAAGACCTTGTCGTTCAGGTGGATCGCGCGGTCGGCGCCCATGGCCAGGGTCGTGCGGAGCGCGTCGTCGGCCTGCGGCGGGCCCATCGTCATCGCGATCACCTCGCCGCCGTGCTCGTCCCGGAGCCGGATCGCCTCGCTCACCGCGTAGACGTCGAACTCGTTCAGCTCGAGCGGGACGCCCTCCCTCACCATCCGCCTCGTCTCCGGGTCGAGCTTCACGTGGCTCGGGTTCGGGACCTGCTTGACCAGGACGACGATCTTCACGGCGCGTCGGAGCCTACTCGGGCTCGTAGTACTTCCGGCCCTTCAGCTCGTCCGGGAGATAGTCGACGTCGTAGCCGGCCGGATCGTTCGGCGGATAGACGTAGCCCTCCCCGTGCCCGAGCTTCTTCGAGCCGCCGTAGTGGGTGTCCCGGAGGGACTTCGGCGGGCGGATGGCCCCGCGCTCGCGCACGTCGGAGCGCGCTGCGCCGATCGCCTTGATGACCGCGTTCGACTTCGGCGCGCTCGCCAGGTAGATCGTCGCGTGCGCGAGGTTGAGCTGCGCCTCGGGAAGGCCCACGTGCTCGACGGCGTGCGCGGCGGCCGTGGCGACGAGGAGTGCCTGCGAGTCCGCCATCCCGATGTCCTCGGACGCGTGGACGATCAGGCGCCTGGCGATGTAGCGCGGATCCTCGCCGCCCTCGAGCATCGCGGCGAGGTAGTACAGCGCCGCGTCCGGGTCGGAGCCGCGGATGGACTTGATGAACGCCGAGGTGAAGTCGTAGTGCGCGTCGCCGCCCTTGTCGTAGACGACCGGGCGCCTGCGCGCGGCGTCCTCGATGTGGCGCTCCTCGAGGGCGGAGCCCTCCGACTGCGCGGTCGACCACGCGAGCTCGAGAATGTTGAGCGCGTTGCGGGCGTCCCCGCCCGAGCGTCCGGCGATCGACGCCACCAGCTCGTCCGGCACGTCCGCGCCCAGGTGCGCCGCGCCGCGGCGGACGATCTCGGCCAGGTCGTCGCCCGTCAACGGCTCGAGCTCGTAGACCTGCGTGCGCGAGAGAAGCGCCGAGTTGACCTCGAAGTATGGGTTCTCCGTCGTCGCCCCGATCAGCGTCAGAAGCCCCGACTCGACCGCGGGGAGAAGCGCGTCCTGCTGCGCCTTGTTGAAGCGGTGGATCTCGTCGAGGAAAAGGATCGTCCGCCTGCCCTCGGCGCCGAGCCGTTCGGTCGCGCGGGCAAGCACGGCGCGGACGTCTGCGACGGAGGCCGAGACCGCCGACAGCTCCTCGAACGCAGCACCGGTCGTGCCGGCGACGATGCGCGCCAGCGTCGTCTTCCCGCTCCCGGGCGGCCCGTAGAAGACCGCCGAGCTCATGCGGTCCTCGGCGATCGCCCGCGCGAGCGCGGAGCCCTCGCCCACGACCTTGGCCTGTCCGACGAAGTTCTCCAGCCGCTCGGGCCGCAGGCGGGCGGCGAGCGGCGCGATTTCCGCAGCCCGCCCCTCCGCCGCGTCTGAGAAGAGGTCGCTCACGCGGTCAGTATGCTCGCGCGGAGCATGCCCCATGCAATCGCCCACGGGACGCGGCGCTAGTTGGCGACCACGGCGATCCGCGACGAGGCTGTCGGGCTCCTCCAGGAGCTCCTGCGCCTCGACACCGCGAACCCGCCGGGCAACGAGACGCAGGCCGCAGAGCTCCTGCGCGGCTATCTCGAGGGAGCCGGGCTGACCTGCGAGCTCTACGCGCGCGAGCCCGAGCGCGCGAACCTCGTCGCGCGCCTGCCCGGCCGCGGCGAGGGCCCGAGCGTGCTCCTCCTCTGCCACACCGACACCGTCGTCGCCGATCCCGAGGAGTGGTCGGTCGACCCGTGGTCGGGCCTGCTGCAGGACGGGTGCGTCTGGGGCCGGGGCGCCCTCGACATGAAGGGGCACGTCGCCGCGGCGGCGGTGGCCATCGCCACGCTCGCCCGCGAGGGCTTCGAGCCCGCAGGCGACGTGATCGTCGCCGCGACCGCCGACGAGGAGGTCGGAGTCGACGTCGGGCTCTCGTGGCTCGTGCAGGCTCACCCCGACGCCGTCCGCGCCGACTACTGCGTCAACGAGGGCGGCGGCGACCGCGTCCTCGTGGACGGCCGCCCGGTCTACCTCTGCTCGACCGCAGAGAAGATGAGCGCGCCGTTCAAGCTCCGCGTCCACGGCCGCAGCGGCCATGCCTCCACGCCGGGGATCGCCGACAACGCGCTCGTCCGCGCGGCCCGGCTCGTCCAGCGTGCCGCGGAGATCCGCCAGCCGCCGCGGCTGATTCCGGAGACGGAGGCGCTCTTCGCTTCGCTGGGGCGCGTCCCGGCCCTCGACGAGCTCGAGCGCACGGTGCAGAAGCTGCCTCCCGAGCTACGCGCGACCGTCGAGCCGCTTCTCGGCATCGTCGTCTCGCCGACGATGATCACCGGCTCGCGGCGCACCAACGTCATCCCGGGCCTGGTCGAGGTCGTGTGCGACTGCCGCCTGCTGCCAGGGGAGACGCCGGCGGACGCCGAGCCGGTCATCCGCGAGGCGCTCGGCGAGGACGCCTACGACATCGAGTGGATCGAGGCCGTCGGCGGGACGAGATCTCCTCTGGACACGCCGCTCTGGGACGTGTTCGAGTCGTTCGTGGCCGCCGTCGAGCCCGAGGCGCGCGTCATCCCCGTCGTCTCGGCCGGGTTCACGGACAGCCATTTCCTCCGCGAGGCCTTCGGGACGGTCTCGTACGGGTTCTTCCCCATGCGGACGATGAGCTCGGACGTCGCGGCGCGCCTGATCCACTCGGCGGACGAGCGGATCGAGGTCGACGACCTCGAGCTTGGAACCGAGTTCCTCCTGCACGTGGCCCGTACTATGGGAGCGTGAGTAGCGACGTCGCCGTCCGTCTCGGAGGCATGGCCCTCGCCAACGGCGTGCTCGTGCACGGGCCGCGTCACTGGGCCTGCGCCGTGCGCACCGACGAGGGCGAGCTGAAGGTCGCCTCCGGCGAGAAGCGCCTGAAAGCGGTCGACGCGGGGAGCCGGTTCACGAAGGCGCCGCTCCGCGTCGCGGAGATCTTCGCGCTCTTCCCCGAGGTGCGCCGGAAGCTGCCGGAGGCCAGCCTGCCGTTCCAGCGGCCGCGCGTCGCAGCGACGATGGTCGGCAGCATGGTCGCCGTCCAGGCGCTGCGCCGGACGCGGCTTTCACCGATCACGCAGGAGTCGCTCGCCGCGCTCCTCGCGCTCGGGCCGGCCGTCATCGCGCTGCGCGGCACGTCGCTGGCCGAGTACCACGGCGCCGAGCACATCTCCATCGGGAGCTACGAGCACGGCGAGCCCCGCACCCGCGAGCACGAGCGCTGCGGCTCGCACATGGTCGGCCCGCTCCTGGTCACGACGGCCGCGGGCAGCGCGCTCGCCTCGCGCGCCCCCAAGAGCATCCGTCCCCTCGCCCGCGCCGGCGCGGCGGTGGGAGCCGTCGCCGCTGCCGTCGAGGTCTTCTCTTGGATGGTCGCGAACGAGAAGCACCCGCTCGCCCGCGCGCTCGCCCGTCCGGGCCACGAGCTCCAGCAGCGCGTCGTCACCGCCGAGCCCTCGACCGAGCAGCTCGAGGTCGCCCAGGCCGCTCTCGACGAGTGCCTGCGCCTAGAATCGCCGGACGATGGCGGTGGAGACGGACCGGCGGAGGAAGCGCCTCCCACCTGAGATCTTCGACCTCCCGGTCGAGAAGATGCGGGAGGGCTACTACACCGACGTCTACTTCAACTACGCCCGCGAGACCCTGCTCCGGGACGAGCGCCATCCGCGCGTCGTCATGCAGGTCTTCCAGAAGCAGGCGGCCGTGCTCGGCGGGATGGACGAGGCGATCGCCATCCTCAAGCTCTGCTCGCACGACTGGGACGCCCTCACCGTCCACGCCCTCTACGACGGGGACGAGATCGAGCCGTGGGAGACGGTGATGACGATCGAGGGCGACTACACGCTCTTTGCGCACCTCGAGACGACCTATCTCGGCGTCCTCGCGCGGCGGACGCTGATCTCCACCAACACCCGGCGCGTCGTCGAGGCCGCCCGCGGGAAGCCGATCCTCTTCTTCCCGGCCAGGCACGACCACCACCGCGTGCAGACGGGCGACGGCTACGCGGCGCACGTCGCCGGCGCGATCGGCGTCTCGACGGAGGCACAGGCGTCCTGGTGGGGAGGGCGGGGCATCGGCACGGTGCCGCACGCGCTCATCGCGGCGTACGGCCGCAACACCGTCCTCGCGGCCTCGAAGTTCGCCGAGTGGGCCGATGACAACGACCCCGACATCAACATCGTTGTGCTCGTCGACTTCGACAACGACTCGGTGCGCACGTCGCTCGAGGTCGCCCGCGCGCTTGGGGACAAGCTCTGGGGCGTGCGCCTGGATACGTCGCGCACGCTCGTCGACCGCGCGCTCTGGGACGAGATGGGCGACTTCGACCCGCGCGGGGTCAACGAGCGCCTCGTCCGCAAGGTGCGCGACGCGCTCGACGAGAACGGGTTCGAGCGCGTGAAGATCGTCGTCTCGGGCGGGTTCGACGTCGAGCGCATCCGGGAGTTCGAGGCGAGGGGCGTACCGGTCGACTCCTACGGTGTGGGCTCGTCGCTCATCCGCGGCGACAACGACTTCACCGGGGACATCGTCCTCACGGACGGTCTCCCCTCCGCCAAAGTCGGCCGGAAGTACCGTCCGAACCCGCGGCTCGAGCTCGTTTCCTAGCGCACTAAGGTCTTCGCCCGGGTCTGCCGATGCAACCGGCGGGTGGAAGGTATCGCTGACTTCATCAACGGGCTGCCGGATCTCGCCCTGACGTGGTTGCCCCTGGTTTTCCTGGGGCTGATCGTCTACCTGATCTGGAAGTCCCTCTCCCTCATGCCGCGGGTGCGGCCGACGGAGGTCGACCCCTCCTCGAAGTCCTCGGTGACCTGGGGCGATGTCGCCGGCGTGGACGAGGCCGCTGCCGAGTTGCAGGAGGTCGTCGACTTCCTGCGCAACCCGCGCCACTTCTCCAAGCTCGGCGCGCGCGTCCCCAAGGGCATCCTCCTCTACGGCCCGCCCGGGACAGGCAAGACGCTGCTCGCGAAGGCCGTGGCGAACGCCTCGGGCTCGACCTTCTACTCGCAGAGCGCCTCCGCCTTCATCGAGATGTTCGCGGGCCTCGGCGCCGCCCGCATCCGCAAGCTGTTCGACCGCGCGCGCAAGAACGCGCCGGCGATCGTCTTCATCGACGAGCTCGACGCCGTCGGGACACGGCGCACCGGCTCCGGCTTCAACCGCGAGCACGACCAGACGCTCAACCAGCTGCTCGTCGAGCTCGACGGGTTCGGCCACCAGGACCAGGTCGTCATCATCGCCGCCTCGAACCGCCTGGAGGACCTCGATCCCGCTCTGCTGCGGCCGGGGCGCTTCGACCGGCAAATCCTCGTTTCGCCGCCCGATCTCGCCGGGCGCGAGGCCATTCTCTTCGTGCACACGCGCGGGAAGCCGCTCGGGGAGGACGTCGACCTCAACCAGCTCGCGCGCCAGACCGCGGGCTTGACCGGCGCCGACCTGGCCAACATCTGTAACGAGGCCGCCATCTTCGCGGGGCGCGCCAATCACCACGAGATCTGCCACGGCGACTTCGAGTCTGCGCTCGAACGGGTCGTTGCCGGCCTTCAGCAGCGCCGCGTCGTCACCGAGAAGGAGAAGCGCATCCTCGCCTACCACGAGGGCGGGCACGCGCTCATGTCCCACCTCGTCGGCGACCCGCAGCCCGTGCAGAAGGTGACCATCGTCTCGCGCGGCCGGGCGCTCGGGTACACGCTCAACACTCCGCAGGAGGACCGCTACCTCCACACGAAGGAGGAGCTGCTCGACCTGATGAAGGTGCTCCTCGCCGGCCGGGCCGCCGAGCAGATCGTCTTCG
Organism: uncultured Actinomycetes bacterium; assembly: GCA_963748205.1. Taxonomy (GTDB): domain Bacteria; phylum Actinomycetota; class Thermoleophilia; order Gaiellales; family Gaiellaceae; genus JAIBJN01. Next base: position 48,638 of record CAVVIB010000018.1, on the reverse strand, counting down.
GCGCCGTCACGAACGGCGCGGCCAACGACCTGGAGCGCGTCACCGAGCTCGCACGTTCGATGGTCTTCGACTTCGGCATGGGCGAAGAGGTCACCGCGCGCACGATGCGGGCGGACAACTACGCGCTCTCCGAGCAGACGAAGCAGCTCCGCGACCACGAGCAGGCCCGCCTCACCGACAACGCCTACGTGGAGGCCGTGAGACTCCTGCAGAAGCATCGGCGGTCGCTGGACAAGGTCGCGGCCGCGCTCCTCGAGAAGGAGACGCTCCTGCGCGCGGAGCTCGTCGAGCTGCTCACCGATGTCGCTTCCGAGTCGAACGCGTCCGACCGCGTCGGCACGCCGCAGGCCGTCTCGGCTTCGACTGACACGTAGGCCCAGCCGCTAGGATCGGCCGCGTGGACGTCCGTTCCGTGCACCACGTCGCTTTCGCGGTCGAGGACCTCGAAGAAGCCGTGGAGACGTACCGGAGGCTCTTCGGCGCCGAGGTCGAGCTGCGAGGGCGGCTCGAGGAACAGGGCGTCGAGGCCGTGTACCTGCGGGTCGGCAGCGGACGTGTCGAGCTCGTCTCCCCTCTGGCCGAGGACACGCACGTCGGGCGCTTCCTTGCCCGTCGCGGCCCGGGGATGCATCACGTCGGCTTTGCCGTGGCCGACGTGCGGGAGGCCGTGGACGAGCTCGCAGCGAACGGCGCCGAGGTGATCGACCCCGACCCGCGTCCCGGGCTCGGCGGCCACCTGGTCTCGTTCGTCCACCCCCAGTCGCTCCACGGCGTCCTCGCGGAGGTAATCGGTGCCTGATCCCAGCGTGCGCATCCAGGTCGCCTTCGAGGGCGGCCAGTCGGTCGGCGCGAACGTCTCGGCGGACGTGGCCGACGCGCTCTCGGCGGCTCTCGCGGCCTCGGAGCCGGTCTTCGAGCTCGCGACCGACGACGGCACGTACGTGCTCTCCCTCGGGAAGGTCGTCTATCTACGGCGATCCGACCGGGAGACCCAGATCGGTTTCGCAGCCTCCGCGTAGCGCCTCGTGACGGAAGCGGGTAGCGGAGCCGGGGCCGCCGCGCCCGGCGTTGACGTGCGGGAGCTGGTCGCGCGTGCGCAGGGCGGGGAGCGAGATGCGCTCGAGGAGCTCTACCTCCTCCACTTCGACCGTGTCTACAGCTACCTCCAGATGACGGTCGGGAACCGCCACGACGCCGAGGATCTGACCAATCAGACCTTCGTGAAGATGCTCGAGTCGATCGAGCGCTTCCAGTGGCGCAAGGCGCCCTTCTCCGCCTGGCTCTTCCGCATCGCGCACAACCTCGCGGTCGACCACTTCCGCTCGCGGAGGCGCTGGCAGCCGGAGGAGGAGCCGCCCGAGCCGCTCGACGCCGACCACCGCTCGGCCGAGGACGAGGCCATGCACGCGATCGGCCGGCGCAGCATGCTGGAGATGATCGAGGACCTCTCCGAGGACCAGCAGCAGGTGCTCACGCTCAAGTTCGTCTTCAACTTCTCCAACGGCGAGGCGGCGACGATCCTGGGCAAGTCGGAAGGCGCGGTGAAGTCGCTCCAGCACCGGGCGCTCGCGTCCCTCCAGCGCCAGCTCGCCGGCGCCGCCTGATGTCGCTCGGCGTCGGTATCGTCGGCCTCGGGAACGCGGGGAAGACGACCCTCTTCAACGCGCTCACCGGTGCCGGGGCGACCGTCTCGGCCAAGGAGAACGTGGCCATGGCGCCTGTGGCCGACGAGCGGCTCGACCGAGTCGCCGAGACGGTGGAGGCGAAGAAGGTGACGCCGGCCTCCTTGCGCGTGATCGACGTCCCGGGCGCGGGCGCCCAGCTGCTCGGGAACCTGCGTCAGGTCGAGGCGCTGCTCGTCGTCCTCGACGGCTGGTCGGGTACCCGCGATCCCGCAGACGACCGGGTGACGCTTGCGCTCGAGCTCCTGCTCGCCGACCGCGAGCACGTCGAGCGCCGGCTCGAGCGGGTCGCCAAGCAGGCGAAGTCGGGCGACGTCACGCTGCGCGCCGAGGTCGCCGAGCTGGAGCGCCTGCTCGAGCACCTCGACGCCGAGCGGCCGCTCTCCGAGTACGACCGCGAGCTCCCGCCCGAGCTGGAGCCGCTGACGACGAAGCCGATGGTGGAGATCGTCAACGGCCCGGGCGGCACCGACCTCGCGCTCGAGCTCGAGCTGACGGACCTTCCGCCGGAGGAGGCTGCGGCCTTCCGCGAGGGCGCCTCGGCGCTCGAGGAGGTCGTGCGGCGGCTCTTCGCGGCTCTCGACCTCGTCAGCTTCTTCACGGCCGGTGACAAGGAGACCCGCGCCTGGACCCTGCGCCGGGGCGGCACCGCCATCGAGGCCGCCGAGGCGGTCCACACGGACATCGCCAACGGCTTCATCCGCGCCGAGGTGATCCGCTGGGACGACCTCGTCGCCGCCGGCTCGCACACCGAGGCCGCCAGGCAGGGCCTCCAGCGGCTCGAGGGGAAGACCTACATCGTCGAGGACGGTGACGTCCTCAACGTTCGCTTCAGCCCTCCGCGCTAGGGCCGGCTCGCCAGTCGGCCACGCGGGCCGTGCGCAGGATGAGGATGATGCTCACGGCGAGCACCCAGGCGAGCCAGACGAAGATCGGGACGAAGAGGACGGCGAAGAGGAGCACCGCCGCGACGACGAAGCCCGCGAGGGCCGTCCAGCGCGGCAGCACGCGCGTGCGCAGGCCGACGATCGACGTGGCCAGGACGAGGATGGCAGCCGACATCGTCGAGCAGACCAGCGCCGCATAGGCGGCGTTCGTGAACATGTTCGCTGTGGCCGGGTCGAACTCGAACTCGTCCTGGGAGGCCGCGCCCGCACGGGCCAGGAAGAGCGACGCCGAGGCCATGAGCAGCGTCGCGCTGGAGACGCCGGCCCCGAAAGCGAGCGCCGTCCAGCGTGCCGGCTCCCGCTCGGCACGCACGAGGACGCCCCTGAGCGCTCCCAGGAACCAGAGGAACGCGAGCGCGGCGGCGACGAGGAGGAAGAAGACGAAGAACTCCGCGCTGCGGTTGCCGTCGTCGGCGAAGTAGCGCGCGACCTCCTCGGGCGTGTCCCCCGGCCCGTCGCCGCTCACGCCGAGCGCGACGAGGAAGAGGATCACGTACGCGACCCCTGCCAGCGGCGACCACCGCTGCCACGGGTCGGGCTGCATCAGGCGGCCTCGGTCTTCACCGGGCGCACGGCCGCGGCGGCGTCGAGCTGGTTCGCGTGGTAGAGCACGGACGCCTCGGCCGTCCGGGCGCCGCGTGCCTCGTGATGCACGGCGACGGCGTGCACGACCTCGGCGAGCACCTCGGGCTCGAGCCCTTCCGCCCGCTCCTCGACCATCCGAACGCCGAGGTGGACATGGCCGAGCAGCCGTCCCTCGGCCGTCGGCAGGAAGAGCGGCCCGCGGTCGAGCTCGCGCGTCCTTCCCACGTCGTGGAGGAGCGCGGCCGTGAGGAGGATGTCGGCGCGGAGACGCTGGTGGAGCTGCGTCGCCTCCCGGCACAGCGAGGCCACGGCGACGGTGTGCTCGAGGAGCCCGCCCGTCCACGAGTGGTGCGTATCGGGCGTCGCCGGCAGGACGCGGAGGCGCGCGCGGAAGTCTGCGTCCCCGACGAAGCGCCCGATCAGCGCTCGCAGCCCGGGATGGGCGATCTCGGCAGCGAGGAACTCGAAGAAGCCGTCCAGCTCCTCGGGGTCGCGCCGGCCCTCGGGAACGAGCGTGGCGGGGTCGTCCTCGGCCGGCTCGAGCGACCGGACCTCGAGCTGGAGGCGGTCGCGGAACCGCTCGACGCGCCCGAGCACCCGCACGGCGTCGCCCTCGCCGAAGCGCTTGTCCAGAAGCTCGACGTCGTTCCAGACGCGGGCCTCGATCTTGCCCGTCGGGTCGACGAGCTCGAGGGCGAGGTAGGGGCTGCCGGAGCGTGTACGGAGACGCTGCTTTCGGGCGACTGCGTAGAGGCCCTCGACAACTCGATCCTCGGCCAGCTCCGCGATCGACACCCTGCGATTCTAGGTCCGGGGACGGATGGTAAGCTGGCCCGCGGTGCCCCTGCTGAAGCCGTTTCGCGCCCTGCGCTACGACGTGGGGACGGCAGGGTCGCTCGACGATCTGGTCGCCCCTCCGTACGACGTCATCACGCCCGAGATGCACGCGCGTCTCCAGGCCCGCAGTCCCTGGAACGCGGTGCGGCTCGTGCGCCCGGACGACGCCCAGGAGGCGGCGCGTGAGTTGGCGGACTGGCGCGAGCGCGGCGTGCTCGCGCGCGACGAGCGGCCCGCGGTGTGGCTCCTGGAGGAGGAGTACACGGGCCCCGACGGCGTCGGGAGGACGCGGCGGGGCATCGTCGCCCGGGCGCGTCTCGACCCGTACGGCGACGGCGTCGTCCTCCCGCACGAGGGGACGTTCCCCGGGCCGAAGCAGGCGCGGCTCGAGCTCCTGCGCGCCACGCAGATGAAGCCCTCGCCGATCTTCCTCCTCCACCACGGCGTCGCTCCGACGCCGGAGGGCGAGCCCGAGATGACCGCCCAGCTGGACGGCGTCGTCAGCCGGCTGTGGCGCATCGACGACCCGGAGGAGATCGCCTCCGTGCTCGCCGGAGTCGAGGAGCCGCTCCTGATCGCCGACGGCCACCACCGCTACGAGACGGCGCTGCGCTACCACGAGGAGCAGGGCACCGAGGAGACGGCGCACGCCCTCGCCGTGCTCGTGGGCAAGGACGACGCGGGGCTGGAGATCTTCCCGACGCACCGGGTCACGGCCGGCCCCGTTCCCGAGGTCGACAGCGGGCTCCGGCAGACGCCGCTCGCCGGCCCCGGTGAGGCCGCCTCCGCGCTCGCGGGGATCCCTCGGGACCGCGCGGCCTTCGTGCTTCTGCGGCCGGACGGCACCTCGCTGGTGGAGGCTCCGCCCGGCCACGTGCTCGACACCGCGCTCGTGGACGAGCTGCCGCTCGAGGCGGTCGTCTACACGCCCAGCGCGGACGAGGCCGAGCGGGCCGTGACGAGCGGCGAGGCCACTGCCGCGTTCCTCGTGCGCGCGCCGACGGTCGAGCAGGTCGAGGAGTTCGCGCGGGCGGGAACGCGCATGCCGCCGAAGAGCACGTACTTCTACCCCAAGCTCGACGAGCGGGCTGCTCTTCTCCCCGTTCGACGAATGACGGACTGGCTCCAGGTCTGCCGCGACGCTGCCGTCGCCGTCGCGGACGTGCTCGACGGGATGCCGACGCGCCTCGAGCGCGAGCCGCGCGTCGGGGACGGCGAGGGCGGCGACGAGACGACCGCGGTCGACGCCGCCGCCGAGGAGGCCGTCGTACGGCGGCTCGAAGCCGTCGAGGCGGGGTTCACGCTGGTCTCCGAGGAGCTCGGCGAACGCGTCTTCGGCGACGGCGGCGACGGGCTGCGCGTCGTCTGCGACCCGATCGACGGGAGCATGAACGCCAAGCGCGGCATCCCGTTCTTCACGCTCGCGCTCGCGGTCGCCTCCGGCCCGCGCATGGAGGACGTCGAGCTCGGCTTCGTCCACGACTTCGGCACGGGCGAGGAGTGGGTCGCGCGCAAGGGCGAGGGCGCGTTCCTGAACGGCGAGCCGCTCACCGGTCCGGGGCCGAAGGAGCAGATCGAGATCCTCAGCTTCGAGGCGACGCGCACCGATCTCGTCGCCGAGCACGTGGCGGAGATGGTCGGCCTCGCCTACCGCACGCGCATCATGGGCTCGCTCGCGCTGACGCTCTGCCACCTCGCCGCGGGCCGCGTCGACGCCGTCGTCTCCCTCAAGCCGGCGCGCAGCGTGGACATCGCGGCCGCGCAGCTCCTCGTCCGGGAGCGCGGCCTCGCGATCGACCTCCCGGACGACCCGCCGTTCGGCGCCGCCCCGCTCGACCTCGCGGGACGCTCACGGGTCGTGGCCGCTGCAACGCCGGAGCTCTGCGCCGAGCTCCACGCCCGGCTCTCCCGCTAGCTACTTGTCCTCGAGCCGCCGCTCGAGGTTCGCCCGAACGTCCGGCCACTCGTCGTCCGTGATGGCGTAGTACGCCGAGTCGCGGCGCTCGCCGTCGCGGACGAGCATGTGCTTCAGGAAGACGCCCTCGAAGCGGGCCGGCAGCGCCTCCAGCGCGGCGCGCGAGCGCTCGTTCGCCGCGTCCGTCTTGAACTCGACGCGGAGGCAGCCGAGGTCCTCGAAGGCGTGCCCGAGCAGGAGGCGCTTGGCGTCGACGTTGACGCCCGTGCCCCACACGCGCGGCGCGTGCCACGTCCACCCGATCTCCAGGCCGCGGTGCTCGGGGCGGAGCGTCATGTAGCGCGAGCTGCCGACCGGCTCGCCGCTCTCCCGCAGGATGATCGCGAACGGCGCCTCGATGCCCGCCGCCGCGTTGGCGAGCGTCCACTCGAACCACTCGTCGAAGACGTCGGCCTGGTGGCCGTGGACGGTCATGAGGCGCCAGACGGCCGGGTCGGCGGCAGCCTCGCGGAGCCCGTCGGCATGCTCGGGCGCGAGCGGCTCGAGCACCACGATCCTGCCCTCCAGGCGCTGGGAGAGGCCTTCCCACACAGGGGACATTCTGCGCTATGCGTCGAGGATGAAGACGCGGCGTGCCCTCGGGCACCCGCTCGAAGAGCCACTCGGCCTCTTCGACCAGCATGCGGATGCAGCCGTGCGAGGCGGAGTAGCCGATCGAGGCGGCGTCCGGCGTCCCGTGGATCCCGATCAGCGGCTCGGAGAGCCCCATCCAGCGCGTGCCCGAGCGGGTTGCCCGGCCCGGGCGGCACCGGCTCGGCGCCGGCGGCCCAGTCGGAGTCGGGCGGGTACCACCAGGGGTTCTCCTGCTTGTCGACGATCGTGAAGCTGCCGAGGGGCGTCGGGTACGCGGCCTGGCCGGTGGCGACGCCGAACTGCTTGCGGAGCTTCATGCCGCCCTTGCCCTGCCCGCGGTAGAGGAAGAGCTTGTTGGAGGAGCGGCGGATGACGATCGCCGGCCCGACCTCGTTCCGCGCGACCCGAGGCTGGGTGACCTTGGCGACGAGCTCGAGCGGGCCGCGATCGTGCGAGCGCAGGTCGCTGAGGATCGGCGTACTTCGTCGACCAGCGGTTGAGCTTGCGCCCGACCTGGGAGCGCGTGACGCGCAGGCCGCAGGCCCCGGATGACGATCCTGGCGTTCCGCATCCTCTGGTCGAACTTCCTGGCGAAGCGCTTCGTCCAGCGGTTGAGCTGGCGCTCGTTCACGGTCACGCCGAGCCGCACGGCGGTTCCTTCCGGCGCTGCGAGCGCCGCGCGCACGGCGCCGTCGACCTGGAAGTCGGCGCCCAGCGTCTCGGGCGCGAAGCGCCAGGACTGGGCTCCGTACGTGAGCGTCGAGGGGCTCGGACGTCATCCTGCGTAACGGCGCGCTCGGCCTGCGCCGCCGTCATGCCCGAGACGTCCACTTCGCCGATGTGGACGCCCTGTGCCACGACCTGCTGGTCGGCCTCGCCGGCGGCCTGCTGCGCGCGGGCGCCGGCCTCGACGCCGATCATGATCATGGCCAGGAAGGCGACGAAGGTGAGCACGCGGACACCGCGGCGAGAGGTGCGATAGCGCTTGTAGGTCACGACCGGGGCTCCAGGGACTCGGCCACGCGGACCAGCTCGTCGCGGGTCAGGTCGCCGGCGACGGTGACGACGAGCTCGTCGGTGAGAGCCCAGAGATGCGGGAGGGTGAGCGGCACGATGAGGAGATTTGCTTCGACGCCGGACAGCGCGCCCCTTTCGAGCTGAACTGCCTGTGGGTTGTCCACGAACCCCTCGCCGGTTGCGAGCGGGTCGCTCCAGATCGCCCCGCCGGTCGGCTCGACGGCAATCCGGGTCGAGATGAAGATCGCGTCGAAGCCGCGGCGGTAGGCCATCGAGACGACGCCGGGCGCGGCGGGGTTCATCGCCTCGACGCCGGTGGGCCGGCCCTGCTCGGCGACGGTGACGTCCGCGAGCTCGAACCCTTCCGGCAGCCAGCTCGGCACGAGCGGTGGATAGCCGACGACGTCTTCGACGCTGTCGAGCGGGACGCGCTGGAAGCCCTGGTTGCTCCGCGTGAGCTCGGTGCCCGCCGGGATACGCACGCGCAGGTCGCTCCGGCTCACGTCGGCGTTCACGTCCACGTTCGTCATCCGGAGCTCCTCGTCCAATCTCCCGTCCACCGTCCACCGTGCCCGGAGTGGGATCCCGGTCTCCTGGTCGACGACGATCACGAGGTGGTCGGGGGACCCGCCTTCGCCGGCGAGCCGGTCCTGGCGCACCGGTGTGGAGAGGCGCCATGCCGGCCGGCCGCGGATCTCGATCTCCTCGACCGGCAGGTCGTCGTTGGCGGCCATGAGCGCGCGGACGACCGAGCCGAGCTCGCGCTGGAACTCGGAGTCGGTGTAGCCGATGCTGTCGGGCGGGCCTGCGGCGAGCCTGCGCGCCCGGTGGGCGTAGGGGTCATAGCCCGGCCCGTGGTCGTAGAAGACGGACACGCGGCGCCGTGCGTCGTAGGCGTCCTCCCTGACGTCGTCCTTCGTGTGGAAGCTGCCGTCCGCCAGGATGAGGAACGTCCCGCGCGCGGTGTCGACGCGGTCGTTCTCGGGGGTGCGCTCCTTCGAGACGTAGGTTCCCGAGAGGCTCTCCGCGCGGGCGATGGCGGCGCTCACCGCCACCTTGACGTCCGCTGCCGTGGCCTCTTGGACCTCGACGGGACCGGGCGTGTCGCCGCTGCGGACGATGTCGAGCGCGACGAAGGCGAGCGCGCCGACCGCGGCCGCGAACGCGACGCGCAGCCCCCAGCGCAGGCGCGGGCGGGGGCGGCGCACAGGGCGCCGCCCCGCCGCTTCGGCCGCAAGCAAACGTTCGAGCTCGGCGTGGAAGGAGGGGCGGTGGTCGGGGGTGTCGAGCTGGCGGAGGGCGGCGCCGAGCCGCTCGTCGCGGACGGTCGTCATGCCGCACCTCCGAGCGCGGTCCGCAGGGAGGCGCGCGCACGGTTCAGCCTGCGACGCGACCGTGCCCTCCGGGACGCCGAGTACCTGCGCCGCGTCGCGGTAGTCGAAGCCCTGTGCGTCGACGAGGAGCACGGCCGCGCGCTCCTGCTCGGGCAGCGCCGCGAGCGCGCGCGACAGGTCGCCCCGGCCGGCGGCGACGTCGGCGGGGTCGGCCCAGCCGCCGGGCTGGTCGAGGTTCTCGTCGAGCGGCTCCGTGACCGCGCGGCGCGCCTTCCGCAGCTCGTCGAGGCAGGTGTTGTAGACGATCCGGTAGAGCCAGGTTCCGACCTTCGCGCGCCTCTGGAAGCGCGGCAGCGCGCGGAACGCCTTGACGTACGCCTCCTGGAGGGCGTCGTCCATCCAGTCCCGGTCTCCGAGGAGCCGGTAGGCGAGAGCTCGTAGCCCTGGGTCGTAATGTCTGATCACGGCAGCGAACGCCTCCTGATCTCCCCGCCGTGCCCGTTCGAGCACCGCGGGACGGATGTCGGCGGCCGGCTCGGGCGCGGTCGCGATGTCCATCAGGGATTCAGACGTTTGAGCGGGCAGGTTTCTTCACGCCCCGGGAACGAGCCGGACCGGGATCCGAACCTCGTGCGGGGGCCTGCCGACGCCGGCAGCGTCGTCGTCGTGGACGACGATCGTCCCGTCCTGCGCGGTGTCGACCTCGTACGGCACGGAGACCCTGTACGTCCCGCGGCAGCCGGTCCCGCAGGTCGCCGTCGTGAACGTCTCGGCGATGACCTCGCCGTTCTCGTCGAGGATCTGCACGGAGACGTTGGCCTCGAAGACGTTGGCGCTCCCCGTGATCAGCACGGGGCTGCCGACCTCCTGGCCGAGCGCGGGGCTCGTGACGAGGATCGTCGGGAGCAGGTCGGCGTAGTCGCGCCGCGTGAGCGGGTGGTCGATGATGATCCCCTCGCCGCCGAGGACGTCGATCTGCTCGCCGTCGAGGAGGAAGACGACGCCCTTCACGGTCGGGAACTGCGTGATCGTGTAGACGACCTGCGCCAGGCGCATCTGCATGGACGCGCTGCCGCCGCCCGACTCGAACTCCGAGGTCAGGTCGACGCGTGCGATCCCGTCTGCGATCTTCAGGTCGAGGAGCTGCGTCCCGTCGGGAACTGCCGTGCGGAGGCCGTAGCCCTCCTCGAAGGAGTCGGGCCCCTCGAGGAGCGCCTCCAGCGCGGCGGTGCCGACGCGGGGCGTGCGCTCCTGCGTCCTGTAGGAGACGAAGAGCCCCTCGGCGTCGTTGAACCAGACCTGGTAGGTGACCGTGCCCTCGCCGCTCGATTCGGTGTCGGTCTGCTCCTCGGTCGTGGTGGGGGCCTCGACCTCGTTCGTCGTGCCCGTCGTGTCCTGAACGGAGGGGATCGGGCCGGCGGAGGTCGCGTCGCCGTTCGAGCCGCAGCTCGCGGCCGTGAACCCGAGGGTGAGGGCGAGCACGATGGCGGGGGGCAGGAGCAGGGCCTTCATGGTCTTCTCCTTCGAGGGAACGCTCGAGCTCAATCGTGCTCGTCGCCCGCAACGCCGCTCTCACCGTCGTGTAACGGTTTCGTAACAGCGAAGCGGAGCGTGAAGCGCGTGCCGACGCCTGGCTCGCTCCAGACGTCGATCTCCCCGTCGAGGAGGCGTGCGTTCTCGAGCGCGATCGCGAGCCCGAGGCCGGTTCCGCGCCCGGCCCGGGCACGGTCGGCCTTGAAGAAGCGGTCGAACAGGTGCGGCACGTCCTCTCGTGCGATGCCGGGGCCGCGGTCGGCGACCTCGACGAACGGGCCGATCCCGTCGCGGCCGACCCGGACGGCCACGTCCCTGCCGCCGTGCTCGATCGCGTTGCCGATCAGGTTGGCGACGATGCGCTCCAGTCGCCGGGGGTCGCTCGTGATCACGACCTCCTCCGTGTCCAGCTCGAGCCGGTCGCGCCAGCCGCGTGCGCTCACGGCAGAGGTGACGAGCGAGCCGAGGTCGACCTGCTCGGGCCGCACGGGCTGCGTCCCGGCGTCCAGCCGTGAGATCTCCATCAGGTCCTCGACGAGGTCGCGGAGGCGGCTGACGTCGGCGACGAGCAGCTCCGCCGGGCGCTGCGCCTCGGGCGGCATTCGCTCGATGTGCTCGGCGAGGAGCGACGCCTCGTTGACGACCGCCGTCAGCGGCGTGCGCAGCTCGTGGGCGACGTCGGCCGTGAAGCGCCGCTCGCGCGCCTGCGCCTCCGAGAGCTCGTTGATCTTCGTCTCGAGCGCGTCGGCCATCTCGTTGAACGAGGCGGCCCAGGCGCCGAACTCGTCCTCGCGCTCGACGGGGAGGCGCGTGTCGAGGAGGCCCTCGGCGAGCGACCGGGCCGCGGTGCTCGCCCTGGCGACCGGCGCCAGCATGCGCCGCGCGAGCAGGAGCCCGGCCAGCGCAGCGAAGACGATCACGATCCCGAGCCCGATCAGGAGGATGTTGCGCAGCTGCGCCAGGTCGTCCCAGACCTCCTCCTCGGAGAAGAAGAAGTACGCCTCGTCGTCGGAGCCTGGAACCTGGCCGCCGGTGACGAGGTAGCGCGTGTCGGCGACCGTCGTGCGTTCGTAGGCGAGCTGGCCGTCTGCGACGAGCTCGTCCAGGTCCTCCGGCACCTGCTCCTCGCCGAGCGAGAGGCTCGACGGAAAGATCCGGTCGTCCACGAGCAGCACGGTCTCGAAGCCGCCGCGGCGCTCGTACGCCTCGAGCAGGTCGTCGGGGCTGCCGCTGGCGAGCGTCTCGGCGGCGAGGACGAGGTTGAAGCGCGTCTGGTCCAGGGAGCGCTCGACGGAGACGTCCAGGCGGGCGTCGCGGACGAGGAAGTACGAGCCGGCTGCGAGGGCGGCCGCCGCAATTCCGGCCGTGAGCGCGAACGCGAGCGCGAGCCGGCGCCGCAGGCGGACGGGACGGTGGACCCGCGGGAGGTCGGTCACGGTCGCTCGAAGCGGTAGCCGACCCCGCGCACCGTGGAGATGAGCGCCGGGTTGCGCGGGTCGTCCTCGACCTTGCCGCGCAGGCGCTGGACGGCGACGTCGACGAGCCGCGAGTCGCCGAGGTACTCGTAGTTCCACACGCGCTCGAGCAGGAGCTCGCGCGTGAAGACCTGGCCGGGGCGCCGCGCGAGCTCGAGCAGCAGGCGGAACTCGGTGGCGGTCAGCTCGAGGTCCGTGCCCGCCTTGGTCGCGCGGAAGGCGGCGGGGTCGATCTCCAGGTCGCCGGCGACGATGTGCGGCTCCGCGGCCTCGCCAGCGGAGGAGCGGCGGAGCGCCGCGCGCACCCGTGCGACGAGCTCGGGCATCTCGAACGGCTTGGTCACGTAGTCGTCGGCGCCGAGCTCGAGCCCGACGACGACGTCCACCGTGTCGCTCCGCGCCGAGAGCATCACGATCGGCATCCGGCTCGTGCGCCGGATCTCCCGGCAGACCTCGTAGCCGTCCACCTCCGGGAGCATGAGGTCGAGCACGACGAGGTCGAACTGCTCCTGGCGGAAGCGGAGGAGCGCGTCGCGCCCGTCCGGCGCCGTCGTCACGCGGAACCCGGCCCCGGTGAGGCCGAGCGCGGTCGTCTCGCGGATGGAGGGGTCGTCCTCGACGAGCAGGAGATGTGCGTCCATCAGGGATCTGAGTGTGGCAGCAGAGTCCGCCGGAGCGCGCCTGGCCGCGGCTGGACGTTGGTAGCCTTGACCCCATGGCCGCAACGCGAGAAGAGATCCTCGGTGCGCTCGAGCACGTGATCGACCCCGAGCTGGGGCGGTCGGTCATCGAGCTCGACATGGTGCGCGACGTCGCGATCGAGGGCGGACGCGTGGGCCTGACCATCGCGCTCACCGTGGCCGGGTGCCCGCTGAGGGCGAGCTTCCAGGAGCAGGTCGACCGCGCGCTGCTCCCGCTCGACGGTGTCGACGAGGTCGCGCTGACCTTCGACGTCATGACGGCCGAGGAGAAGGCCGCGCTCACGACGCGCCTGCGCGGCGGCGTCTCCGAGCGCTCGCCGGGAATCTCGGTCGACGCGCGCACGCGCGTGCTCGCGGTGGCGAGCGGCAAGGGCGGCGTGGGCAAGTCCTCGCTGGCCGCGAACCTCGCGGCGGCGTACTCGACGCTGGGCCACAAGACGGGCGTCCTCGACGCCGACGTCTACGGCTACTCCATCCCGCACATGCTCGGCGTCCACCAGCGGCCCGTGGCCGTCGACGACGGCGAGCGGGCGATGATCGTCCCGCCCGTCCGCGGCGACCTCAAGGTCATGTCGATCGGCTTCTTCCTCGACGAGAACACGCCGGTCATGTGGCGCGGGCCGATGCTCCACCGCGCGCTCGAGCAGTTTCTGTCGGACGTGCACTGGGGCGAGCTGGACACGCTCGTCGTGGACATGCCGCCCGGCACGGGCGACGTGGCCATCTCCCTGGGGCAGCTCCTGCCGCGCGCGGAGGCCGTCGTCGTGACGACGCCGCACCGCGCCTCCCAGCAGGTCGCTGTCCGGGCCGCGCAGATGGCGCGCAAGACGAACATGCGGCTCCTCGGCGTCGCCGAGAACATGTCCTACCTGACCCGCGAAGACGGCTCGCGCGAGGAGCTCTTCGGCTCCGGCGGCGGCGAGGCGCTCGCGGCCGAGGTCGAGGCACCGCTCCTCGGCCGGATCCCGTTCGACCCACGGCTCGGCGCGCTCGCCGACGAGGGCGAGCCGATCGTGCTCGCCGATCCGGAGGCGGAGGTCTCGCGGGCGATCTTCGCGCTCGCCGAGGCGGTCGCCGACACGAAGCGCGAGCAGGGGATCGGCATCGTGAAACCGCTCCCGCTCGTCCACAGCTGAGCGCCGAGGACGTCCGCGGCCGCCTGCGGGCGCTCGGGTTCGACGAGCGCGACGCGGGTGTTCTCGCCGACCACTTCCTCGATGCCGAGGCGCGCGGCAAGGATGGCCACGGCCTCTCGCGGGTCGACTGGCTCGCCACGCTCACCGACCTGAACCCGTCCGCGCGGCCGGAGCGGGTGGTCGCGGACGAGGGCTACGAGCGCTGGGAGGGCCGTGGCGCGCTCGGCTACCTGACGCTCGCGGCCATCGTCGACGCGCAGCTGGCCGCGCCGCCGGAACGCGCGAGGGTCGTCGTCGCGCACGAGTGCTTCCCCACGGGCTCGCTCGGCTACTGGTCGCGGAAGCTCGCCGACGGCGGCCTGGCCGCGGCCTTGACGGCCACGTCGCCCCCACGGCTGCCCCATCCCGACGGCGGCCCGCCGCTCACGGGGACGAACGCGTTCACGATCGCGATCCCGAGCTCCGACGGCGCCCCCGTCGTCGCCGACCTCTCCATGGGCAAGGTCACCTACGGCGAGGTGATCGCCGGCAAGGCGCGCCCGGAGGACCTCGTCCCCTTCGGCGGCGAGCAGGCGCACAAGGCCTTCGCGCTCGCCGTCGGGCTTCAGCTCCTCGTCGACGCCCTCGCGGGCGACGGCTACGGAGCGGTGCTGCTCGTCGCGCGGCCCGAGGCGGACCCGGTGCCGGGCTTCCGCGAACGGGCCGGCGGCGTTCGCCTGCCGGGCGACCCGCGCTAGCCGTACGTCATCTTGCGCAGGTCGAGGTCGCGGAGCTCGCGCCGATCGGCGGGGACGAGCACGCATGCGACCTCGGGCCGGGCGAGGGCACGGGTGACGCCGTCGACGTCGGAGGCGCGTACGACGACCGGCGTGCCCTTGGCGTGGGCTTCGCGCAGCCGCTCTTCGTCGCTGACGTCGTCGAGCACGAGCGCCTCGTCGAGCGGGATCTCGTCCTCGCCCTCGACGACGATCTCGGGCACCTGCCGGCCCGTGGCCCCGAACCAGCGCTCCCTCATCAGACGGTGACGGTCCCGCCGGGCTCCGGGGTGAGGATCTCGCAGTCGGTGGTGAGCCGCTCGCGAAGTTCCTCGGGCGTTCCGGCCAGGAGCGGGAACGTTCCGTAATGGCACGGGATGCAGCGGTCGACGCCGAGGAGCTCGAGCGCGACGGCCGCCTCACGCGGATCCATCGTGAAGTGGCCGCCGATAGGCAGGATGGCGACGTCGGGCGCGTAGATGCGCGCGATCAGCTGCATGTCACCGAAGACGCACGTGTCGCCGGCGAAGTAGAGCTTGGTCCCGTTCTCGACCTCGATCACGAGGCCCGCCGGCTCGCCGAGGTACACGAGGCCGCCGTCGGCGAAGATGCTGCTCGAGTGGCTGGCGTTGACGAACGTGACTTTGACGCCGGCGGCCTCGAGCGTCCCGCCCTTGTTGCCCGCCTGCGCGTCGTCCTCGGGGAGGCCCCGGATCGCCAGCCAGTCGCGGACCTCGACGAGCGCGATCACCGGGCACTCGAAGCGCTGTGCAAGCTCGAAGGTGTCGCCGAGGTGGTCGCCGTGCCCGTGCGTGAGGGCGATCAGGTCGACGCGCTCGGGCGACTTCTCGCTCTCGGGGCACTTCGGGTTGCCGCTGAGCCAGGGGTCGACGTAAACGCGCTTGCCTCCGGGTGTGTCGATCCGGAAAGCCGAGTGTCCGAGCCACGTAACCGCAGTGTCTGCCATGTTCTGAGCCTCCCTCGATAGCTCGGGTCAGCGTAACGAAGGAGAGCGGGCGCGGGCGTCGAAGGAGAGCCTCCATGAGGGAGATGCGCAGCGGCGCAGGGGCGATGGCCGTCGAGCTCGCCGGAGCTCTCCTCCTCGCCACCGCCGTCTCCGACGCGCTCGGTCACGCCGGCGCCTCCTTCTACCTGCTCGTTCTTGCCGTTCCGGTCACCGCGATCGCCGGCCTCGTCTGCTTCGGTGAGGTCGTGGACGTGGTGGACGGCGGCAGAAACGACGCGCTCGGGCGACTTCAGGCGGTCCTCGCCTGCGTCCTCGTGGTTACGATCGTCGGTGGTGCGGCGATCCGCGCGCCGGCCGTCTCCGAAGACGTGGTTCCCGCGGCTGCCAGCGCGGCGCTAGCGGTCGCGTTCGGGGTGCTCATCCTCCAGGCGCTCGTCGCGCTCGTGCCGGTCCGCAGTCAGCGCGCGTAGCACGAAGGCCTGCACCGGGCGGTCCTTGCCCTTCACCGGAAGCTCACCCAGGTCGTCGACCGCGACCTCGTCGCCGAGCGCGCGGCGCGTCCGGCCGGAGATCACGACTTCGCCCGAGCGGGCCTGGCCCTCGAGCCGCGACGCGGTGTTCACGACGTCGCCGGTCGGCGAGAAGTAGCGCGCTCCGGGCGCCTTCACGAGGCCGATGTGCGCCTCTCCCGAGTTGATTCCGACGCGAAAGCGCGGCCAGTCGGGATGGCGATCGGCGAGCGAGGCCGTCACCTCCTGCAGACGGAGCGCGGCCTGGGCCGCCCGCCGCTCGTGACCCGGGCTCCGGAACACCGCAAAGACCTGGTCGCCGACGGTCTGGACGAGCTCCCCGTTCTCGGCCTCGACCACGGGCGCGATCGTGACGAAGTAGTCGTTCATCATCGCCCGCACCACGTCCGGCGTGTTGCGTTCGGCGAAGGCGGTGTAGCCCTGGAGGTCGGCGAAGAGGATGCTCACGTCCTCGCGGTGGCCGAGCGTCCGCTCCTCGTAGAGGTCGGCGAAGATCTCTGCGGGGCCCTCTCGCTTCCACTCGGCCCAGACATTGCGCGCGACGATGGCGAAGGCAAGCAGCATGAGCAGGTGCCATTCCCACCAGCTGACGTGCCAGTTCCGCGCGATGGCCACAGCGAGCATCGCCTCCGCCAGCAGGACCCAGCCGGCCACCACTGCGAGCGCGACGGGCGCGCGCTGGACGGTGCACAGGCGCCCGTAGCGGTAGGCGGCGTAGCCGTAGAAGAGGACGCCGAGGACCCAGAGCACCAGGAGTGGGTCGCGCGCCGACTCGGGTGTGATCGGCTCGTCGAGCGGCGGCAGCGTGCCGAGCGAGATCACGGCCCAGATGACGAGGGCGGCGCCGACCGACGCGAACAGGAGCGCGCGGCGCCGGACGATCGCAATGCCGGCCGCCGGGCTGAGCGGGAGGGCGGCCGCTGCCGCGAAGAGCGAGCCCACGAAGAGGCCGATCGCGGACGCGATCTGGAAGCCGGCGTTCTTGCCCTCGAGCAGCTGGCCCGGCGTCGCGAGCGCGTGCAGGGCGAGGAAGCCCGAGGTGGAGAGGAACGCGAGTGCGACCAGGAGGACGCGGGCGTCTCCGCGCCGGCCGGCGGCTTCGGCCATGAGGAGGCCGATCAGGAAGCTGGTCACGGCCGCGATGAGGACGAGCCAGAAATGCGCGGGCTGATGCTCCCAGGTGAGGTCGAGGCTCGGTACGCCGAGAAGGAGGAAGAGCCCCGCCAGCGGGACGGCGAGCACCGCGAGGGAGGGCAGCAGGCGTCTCACAGGGCCGCGCGGAGCTCCGCCTCGTGCTCGGGCCCGCGGAAGTCGTTCAGATGGTCGGGCGGAAGCAGCACCTCGCGGACGTTCCCGCCGGAGGAGAGGTAGACCGCCGGGTAGACCTCGCCGGAGGCGTCCATCTCCACGGCGACTGCGGCCGCGAACTCGCCCGGGTCGTCGAGCCAGGCCGCCAGCGGGAGGATCTCGGTGTCGCCGTTGCGGTACACCGCGCGGGCGAGGTACGACTTCTGCGCCCAGAGCTCGGGCGCGATCGTCGCCTCCTCCAGGAGGAAGGGCGCGAGCTCGGGCGTCCCCACCGTCGGGCAGGCCGGCTTCGGGCCGAGGTGCGTGGCCACCAGGTGGCGCGCCATCACACGCGCGTTGTACCGGAAGCCGTGCACGGCCGCCGACGCCGCCCCGACGCCGTGCTTGCGGAGGCCCGGCGCTCCCTGGGTCGCGTTGCCCGGCGAAGTAGATCCCCGACCCGGGCGAGCTCTCCCAGAAGGGCGTCATCGCCGGGATTCGTCCCTGCGCGACCTTTTGCACGCCGAGCTCGTGCAGGTCGAGCAGCGGCGTCGAGAACCCCGTGGCCGCGATGACGTCGTCGACGTCGAGCACGATCTCGCCGGGCCGCGTCGTGCCCTGGCCGTAGACGCGCCAGCCGTCGGCGGTGCGCTCGAGGCGTTCGACGGCCAGGTCGAGGGCGAACGTGCCGCCGCCGAGTGCGTGGTCCTCGAACGGCTGCAGGTAGCGGACGCGCACGGTCGCCTGCGCGAGCACGCTCGTCTGCACCGGCCTGGGCGAGCCGAGCACGATCTGCCGCGCCCAGGGCAGGAGCCCGTCGGCGATCTCGAAGGCCGAGTTGCGCTTGCCGATCACGAAGACCCGGCGGCCCCGGTACTCCTCGGGCGCCCGGGTGTCGACGTAGTGCGGCACGTCCTCGATGCCGGGGATCGGCGAGAACCAGGGCGTCGTCACGCCGACTGCGAAGACCGCTGCCTTGCACGTGTACTCGCCCTCCGAGGTCGTGAGGACGAGGCGCCCGTCGTCGGCGCGCCGGGTCGACTCCCAGGCGCAGCCGTAGCGGACGGGCACGGGGACCTGCTCGGCGAACGCCGCGATCCCCGCCTCCATCTCGGCCCGGGAGGGGACCATGAACGCGCGGTCCATGAGCGGCGGCACGAGCCCCTGGTGGCGCGGCTCGTCGGCGACGAGGCTGTTGTGGTCGTACCACTCGTACTCGCGCGTGCCCGGCTCGGCCGGGGCGTCCGGCTTCGACCACGAGAGCAGGCGCTGGAAGATCGGGAAGGAGCGGAACATCCCGCCCGGCGCGTCGTCGCGCGAGATCGTCGCGTGCTCGATCCCCAACCGCGAGAGGCAGTAGCTCGCCTGGAGGCCGCCCGGGCCGCTTCCGACCACGACGACGGGGTAGTCCCCCGGAGGAAACGGCCGGTCGTTCGCTGTCCCCGCCACTAGCCGAGGACGTCTCGGAGCCGCCGCGTCACGGTCTGGAGCATCCGGTAGGTGACGCGCGGGTACTGCAGGAGGAAGGTCTCGAGCTGCGGGCCGGGGATCTCGAGCGCGTGCAGCTGCGTGCGGGCGATCACGTCGGCCGTCGGCTTGCAGTCGAGGAGCGTCGAGACCTCGCCGAAGAAGTCGCCGCGGCGCAGCTTGCGCGGCTCGTCGTCGCCGGCGATCTCGACCGCGGCCTCGCCGTCGAGGATGACGTAGAAGCCGCTTCCCGAGAGGCCCCGGCGCAGCACACGCTCGCCCTCGACGAAGCGCCGCTCCAGGTCGGGATCGGCGATCGCCTCGAGGTCGGCATCGCGCAGGTCGGAGAAGAGCGAGAGGCCCGAGAGGCTGCGGACCAGTTCGTCGCGTTCGGTCATGGCCTTCGAGGCTACAGCTCCAGGTCCCGGGCGGCGAAGAAGATCGCCTCGGAGAAGGTCGGGAAGGGCTGGATCGTGTCCCGCAGGACGTCGACCGGCACCTCGGCGCGGATGGCGAGCGTGAGCTGGCCGATCCACTCGCCGGACTCGGGGCCGACGGCGGCCGCGCCGACGAGCACGCCCTTCTTCGGATCCGCGAAGAGCTTGACGAGGCCCGGCTGCTTCGGCCGTTGGAACGTCCCGGTCCGGGAGACGGACTCGATCGGCCACGAGGACGAGACGGTGCCCTCGCCGCTCGTGTCCCCGGCCACCGCGACCTGCGGGTCGGTGAAGACGGCGGCCGGGATCGCGCGGTAGTCCGCGCGCCTGTCGCCGCCCGCGACGTTCGCCGCGGCGATGCGGCCCTGGTACTTGCCCACGTGCGTGAAGAGCGCGACGCCGGTGACGTCGCCCGCGGCCCACACGTTCTCGCCGGCGACGAGCCGATCGTCGACCGCGATCCCCTTCCGCTCGAAGGTGAGGTCGAGGTTCTCGAGCCCGAAGCCGTCGACGTTCGGCCTGCGGCCCGTGGCGATGAGCAGGCGCTCCGCCTCCACCGCGTCACCGCCGTCGAGCTCGAGGCGGAAGGGCGCGGTCCCTCCACCCTCGACGCTCGTCGCCTTCGCGTCGAAGCGGAGGTCGACGCCGTCTTCCTCCAGCCGCTCGGTGAGGATCGTCGTGACCTCCGCGTCGATCTGCGGGAGCAGGCGGGGCCCGCCCTGCACGAGCGTCACCTTCGCGCCCAGGCGGACGTAGAGCTGGGCCAGCTCGCAGCCGACGGCGCCGCCGCCCACGACGACGAGGCTCTTCGGGACCGCGCTCGCGCTCGTCGCGTCGCGGCTCGTCCAGTGGGGCGCGGACTCGAGGCCCTCGATCGGAGGCAGGACCGGCACCGACCCCGTGGCGACGAGGAGCGCGTCGTACGGCAGCTCCTCCTCGCCGACGGTGACGAGGCCCGGCTCCTTGACGCCTCCTTGCCCGCGCACGAGCCTGGCGCCCTGCTTCTCGACCCAGTCGGCCTGGCTCGTGTCGTCCTTCTCGGCCATGAAGTCGCGCCAGGCGAACACGGCCTCGACGTCGACCTCGGCGATCGCCTCGCTGACGCCCGGCGTGAGGCGGGCTCGGTGTGCCACCTCGAGCGGCCGGAGCAGCGTCTTCGAGGGAATGCACGCCCAGTAGGAGCACTCGCCGCCGACGAGCTCGCGCTCGACGACCGTGATCTCGGTCTCGGGCTCGAGCTTGGCCAGCGCCGCCAGGAAGGCCTCGCCCGTGGCGCCCGCGCCGAGGACGACGACCCGCCGGGGCACTAGTGGACCGGGAAGGAGAGGGAGGCGACCGCGTCCCGAGCGACGTCGAGAAGCGGGTCGGCGAAGACGAAGCTGCCGATCGCCACGACAACGGCGGCGCCCACCGCGGTGACGAGCAGCCGATCGGGAGGCGGCGAGCCGCCCGCGGCCGCGACGGCCAGCTCGCGCGGCTGCATGAACATCGCGCGGATCACGCCCACGTAGTAGTAGACCGAGACCGCCGTGAAGACGACGCCGACGATCGCGAGCCAGGCCCAGCCGCGGTCGATGACGGCGGAGAAGGCGTAGAACTTGCCGAGGAAGATGCCCGTCGGCGGGAGGCCGATGAACCCGAACATGAAGAGCGCCATCGAGCCGCCGAGGAACGGCCGCTCCCAGCCGAAGCCGGCCATGCCGTCGAGCGTCACCGACGCGTTGAGCTCCCGCTCGCGGATGGCGATCACGGCGAACGCGCCGATGCTCATCGCCGAATACGGGATCAGGTAGTAGAGGAACGCCCGGCCGCCGAGGGCGTTGCCGGCGGCGATGGGCATGAGCAGGAAGCCTGCATGCGAGATGCTCGAGTACGCGAGCATCCGCTTCACCCCGGTCTGCACGATCGCGGCGAGGTTCCCCCACGCGAGCGAGATGCAGACGATGACCGCCAGGGCGACCGTCCAGAGGTCCTCCTCGCCCGGGAAGGCGGTGACGAGCAGGCGCATCGTCACGACGAGCGCAGCGACCTTCGTCGCGGCCGACATGAACGCGGTCACCGGCGTCGGCGCACCCTCGTAGACGTCCGGCGTCCACATGTGGAACGGCGCCGCCGAGGCCTTGAACGCGAGGCCGACGATGATCATCGCCAGCCCTGCCACGAGGAAGAGCTGCTCGCCCTCGGCGGCTCCCTGCCGCGATCTGCTCGTAGCCCAGCGCGCCGCTCGCGCCGTACACGAAGGCGCTGCCGAAGAGGAGGATCGCCGAGCCGAAGCTGCCGACGATCAGGTACTTGAGGCCGGCCTCGAGGCCCGGGAGCCGCTCGACTGCGATGGCGGTGAGGATGTAGAGGCAGATCGAGAACCACTCCAGCCCCAGGAAGAGCGTCATCAGGTTGTTCGCGGCGACGAAGAACGCCATGCCGCTCGCCGCGGTGAGGAGCAGTGCGTAGTACTCGCCCGCGCGCTCGTCCCTCGCGGGCTCGCGGAAGGAGACACCGATCGTCAGGAGGCCGGCGCCCATGATCAGGACCTGGGCGAACTCGGCGAGCCGGTCGCGGCGGATCGCGTCCGAGACGATGCTCCGGCCGGTCTCGTCTGCGACGAAGAGCGCGATGGCGGCAGCGCCCGCGGCGACGAAGCAGAGCGCCGCGACGGCGGAGCCGAAGGCCCGGCGCGCCCCGAGGGGCAGGAACAGGCTCACGAGCAGCACGACGGTGGCGCCGCCGAGCGTGATCAGGATCGGCGAGAGCGCCGCCCAGTCGATCGTGGGAGCGGTGAACTCCACTAGAAGAGCACTCCCGAGAGCCGCTCGGTGATGGCCGCCGGCCAGAAGGAGAGCGCGAGCAGGACGACGAGGAGCGGGGCGATGACGCCGATCTCGGCCGGGCGGAGGTCGAGCGCCTCTGCGGGCACGGCCGGGCCCACGTTCTCGTGCAGGACTGCCGAGATCAGGCGCAGCATGTACATGGCCGCGAGCACGATGGCGACGGCGCCGACGACCGCCCAGCCCCAGCCGACGGCGAAGACGCCGTTCAGGACGAGGAACTCGGCGGCGAATGCCGTCGACCCGGGCACGGCGAGCGCGATCACGCCGGTGGCGATGAGGATCGTGGCCAGGATGGGCCGCCCGCGTGCCATGCCTCCGAGGCGAGCCAGCTCACCGGTGGTCGTGCGGCGCTCGATCGCCCCGGCCAGGAGGAAGAGCGCCGCCGAGATGAGGCCGTGGTTGACCATCTGGAGCAGCGCGCCCGTGTAGCCGGACGAGTTGGCCGCGAAGATCCCGATCAGGATCAGGTTCATCTGCGCCAGGCTCGAGTACGCGATCACCCCGCGCACGTCGGGCGCACGGAAGGCGAGCAGCGAGGCGTAGACGAGCCCGATCGACGAGAGGACGAGCACACGGCGTCCGCCAGTCCGAGGCCGGCCCTGGGTAGAAGGGGATCGCGATGGCGAGGAAGCCGTAGGCGCCCGCCTTCGAGATGACGCCGGAGAGGACGGCGGCGACCTCGGGCGGCGACTCGCGGTAGGCGTCGGGCAGCCAGCCGTGGAACGGCCAGAGCGGCGCCTTGACGGCGAAGGCGATCGCGAAGCCGAGGAAGATCCACGTGCTCGTGCCCTGGCCCACGAGCTGGGTCATGTCGAAGGTGCCGGCGCCGAGGCCCGCCGCGATGATCGCGACGAGCATGAGGAGCGAGCCCGCGATCGTGTACGCGACGAACTTGAACGTCGCGCCGAGCCTGCCCGGCCCGCCCCAGACGCCGATCAGGACGTAGAGCGGGATGAGCATGGCCTCCCAGAAGACGTAGAAGAGGACGAGGTCCTGCGCCGTGAAGACGCCGATCGTCGCGCCCTCGAGGAAGAGGAGGAGGCTGAGGTAGACGCCGGGGCGCTCCCTTCCGACCCAGAAGCCGTAGCCGACCGCGGCCGCGGTGACGACGACGGTCAGGCCGACGAGCCAGAGCGAGTAGTCGTAGAGCCCGACGCGGTAGGAGACGTCGAGGTCGGCGAACCAGGTCCGGTCCGCCTCGCCCTGCAGGCCCTGGAAGGCGAAGTCGAAGTTGAGCACGACCCCGATCCACAGCGCAAGCTCGCCGAGCGCGATCAGGAGCGCGAAGGCGGCGGCGGCCTTCGCGGACGCCCACGGGAAGATCCAGAGGGCGACCGCGGCCGCGATCGGGAGGACGATGAGGAGCGTGGTCTCCATCGGCTCCTAGCTCGCCACCAGGAAGACGATCACCAGGACGGCCAGGCCCATGGCGAGGGCGAGGACGTAGGCGCGCACGCGGCCGGTCTGGGCGGCGCCGACGCGGTCGGACACGTCCTTCACGCCGATGCCGAGCCCGCCGAGGGAGCGGAGGACGATCGGCTCCTCGATCCAGCGTCCGAGCCAGGTCGCCAGGCGCGAGGCCGGCTCGTAGAACGCGGCGTCGTAGGCCTCGTCGAAGTAGAGCTTGTGCTCGAGCGTCCTCGCCGCCCAGGGGTAGCGGCGGCGGATCTCCGCCGGCTTCTCGCTCGGCCGCCGGTAGAAGGCCCAGGCCACGGCGATCCCGGCGAGCGCCGCCCCGAGCGCGACGAGCGCCGAGAAGAGGGCCGTTGCGCCGCCGGCCTCCGGGATCGAGTGCACGACGGGCTCGAGCCAGGTGTCGACCGCGTGCCAGACGCCGGGGATCTGGAGGAAGCCGCTGACCGCGGAGAGCACGGTGAGGATCGCGACGGGCCACATCATCGCGAGCGGCCCCTCGAAGCGCTCCTTGTGCAGGTGCTCGCGCGCGAAGGCCGAGACCTCGCCGAAGAAGACGATGAAGACGAGCCTGAACGTGTAGAGCGCGGTGAGGAAGGCGCCGATCACGCCGGCGCCCCAGAGGATCCAGCCCAGCGTGCCGGCGTTCGCAGCGCTCGCGAGGATCGCGTCCTTGGAGAAGAAGCCGGCGAACGGCGGGATCGCGGCGAGCGCGAGCGCGCCGACGAGGAAGGCGCGGTAGGTCCACGGCAGCTCGCGCCCGAGGCCTCCCATGCGGCGGATGTCCTGCTCGCCGGTGAGCGCGTGGATGACGACTCCGGCCGTCATGAAGAGGAGCGCCTTGAAGAACGCGTGCGTCATCAGGTGGAAGAGCCCTGCCCCGTACGCCCCCAGCCCGACGGCGACGAACATGTAGCCGATCTGGCTCATGGTCGAGTACGCGATCACGCGCTTGATGTCCGTCTGCACGAGGGCGACGAGCCCGGCGATGAAGAGCGTCACGGCCCCGAGCACCCCGGCGAGCTCACGCACGTCGATCGCGAGCTCGAAGAGCGGGCTCGTGCGCGCGATCAGATAGACGCCGGCGGTCACCATCGTCGCCGCGTGGATGAGGGCGCTGACCGGCGTCGGGCCCTCCATCGCGTCCGGAAGCCAGGTCTGGAGCGGGATCTGCGCCGACTTGGCCACGGCGCCGCCGAGGAGCCCGAGCGCGACGAGCACGGCGAGGGTCGAGTTCTCGCCCAGGGCCTCAGGCGCGGCGGCGAAGACGGTGTCGAAGTCGAGCGAGCCGATCTGCTGGACGAGGATGAAGAGGGCGAGCACGAAGGTCGCGTCGCCGACCGCGTTCATGACGAACGCCTTCTTGCCCGCGGCCACGGCCTCGCGCCGCCGGTGCCAGTAGTTGATGAGCAGGTACGACGACAGGCCGACCATGCCCCAGCCGGCCAGGAGCAGGAGCAGGTTCCCCGCCTGGACGAGCAGGAGCATGGAGAAGATGAAGAGCGCCTTGTAGGCGTGGTAGCGGCGCTCCTCCTCGTCGCCGTGCATGTACCCGACGGCGTAGGCGAGGATGAGGAAGCCGACGCCGGAGACGACCAGCATCATGAAGACCGAGAGCGGGTCGATCACGATCTCGGCGCCGATGCGGAGCTGCCCTGCCGTCAGCCACGTCCACGCAGTCGAGACCTCCGAGCGCTCTTCCGGCTCACGGCCGAGCAGGTCGAAGAAGATGGCGAGCGAGCAGAGGAACGAGAAGCCCGTCGCGGCCGTCGCGATCACGCCCGCGCCGAAGCTCGTGATCCTGCTCCCGACGAGCGCGATCACGACGACGGCGACCGCAGGCGCGAAGAGCGCGGTCCAGCCGAGAACGTCCATCAGGAGGCCCTCGCCGCCACGGGCGCCTCGGCGGCGATCCGGGTCAGCAGCCGGTTTGCGATCGGCGGGATGCGCCCGTCGGCGTCGGCGGCCGGGTCGTACGCCGTGAGAGCGGCCGCGCGGACGGTCAGCCGGCTCGTCACCGCCGAGACGACCTGCTCGACCGCGTCGGCGGAGAGGCCGCCCGGCGCCGCGTACTCGTTCGCGTGACCTTCCGACGGGTCGAGGACGTCGAGGTCGATATGGAGGTACGCGTCCTCGACGCGGCTGCTCAGGGAGTCGACTGCCGGCCCGATCGCCTCGACCGCTCCGTCCGGATCCACGACCTGGAGCGGTGAGCCGTCCAGCCGCCCCCGCTCGCCGTCGTCGATGTCCCTGATGCCGACGAGGACGACGTTCTCCTCGGGCACGATCCGGTAGCCGGGCACGGTCTCGCGCAGCGTGTTCCAGCTCGACCCGCTGAGGACCGCGAGGCCCATCCCGTCTGCGAACCCGCTCAGCGAGCTCTCCGGTGTGTTGAAGTCGGCGTGCGCGTCCAGCCAGACGATTCCCACGTCGCGCCCGAGCCCGGCGACGATCCCGATCGAGCTCAGGCAGTTCCCGGACAGCACGATGGGGAACGCGCCCTCGTCAACCGCGCGGGACACGGCCTCGCTCACGCGGCGGACGATCTCGAAGGAGGCGCCGATCTCGTTCGTGGAGCCCGCCTGCGGCACGACCCTGACGACGTCCACCTGGTGGCCGGCCTCCTCCAGCGCCTCGACGGCGCCCTCGTCGAGCAGCCGGTCGGGGCCGGCGCCGACGCTCACTCCCTCGTGCCCGAGGTGGTACGGCGCCGTGACGAGGGAGATCCGCAATGCGCTAGCCCTTCAGCGAGGTGAGGGCGTCGACGTCGAGGTCGACGCGCTTGCGGGAGACCGCGACGATGAGCCCCAGGCCGAGCACGGCCTCCGCGGCGGCGACGACCATGACGGTGAGGGCGAAGATCTGCCCGTCCCCGTTGCCCTGCTGCCGCGCGAACGCGATCAGCGCCAGGTTCCCGGCGTTGAGCATGATCTCGAGCGCGAGCAGGATGATCAGCGGGCTGCGGCGGATGAGGACGCCGAACGCGCCGGTCGCGAAGAGGACGACCGAGAGGATGAGGTAGGAGGCGATGCCCGGCCCGAGCACTAGTCCTCCTGCTCCTTGGGCATCGAGCTGCCGAGGATGACGCCGCCGACCGCGGCCACGAGCAGCACGATGGAGGTCACCTCGAAGGCGAGCAGGTGGTCGGAGAGGAAGAGGGTGCCGATCTCGGCCGGTGAGCCGAAGGCTCCGTCGACGTCGGCGGTCGTGCTGAGCGCGTCGTCGGCCTTGAGGGCTATGACGACGACGACCTCGAGCGCAATCGCTCCCGCGGCGATGACCGCTGCAACGGATTGCAGCGTCGGGCCCCCGGCCCAGGGCGCGTCCGCGCGCCCGCCGAGGTAGGCGATGACGAAGAGGAACATGACCACGACGGCGCCCGCGTAGACGAGCACCTGCGCGGCGGCGACGAACTCGGCCGAGAGCAGCAGATAGAGGATCGCGAGCGAGACGAGGTTTCCGATCAGGGCGAGTGCGCTGTAGAAGGGGTTCGCGAAGAGCACCACGGCCAGGCCGCTGGCGAGGAGCGCGAGCGCCGCGACGATCCAGACGAGCCAGACGAGGATGTTCGCGGCTGAGGCGGCGAGCACGACCTCGGTCACGACTCCGCCTTCCAGACCGACACGGGCGTGTCGTAGAGGTCGCGGTCGGCCACGGGCATCCGCTTCACGGGCTCGGCCAGGAGCATGTCCTTCGTATAGATGAGGTCGTCGCGCGAGTACTCCGAGAGCTCGTACTCGGCCTCGAGCGTGATCGCGTCGAACGGGCAGGCGAGCTCGCAGTAGCCGCAGAAGATGCAGCGCGAGAGGTTGATCTCGTAGATGCGCGCGTAGCGCTCGCCGGGCGAGACCCGGTTGTCGGGCGTGTTCTCGTCCGCGACCACGCGGATGCAGTCCGCGGGGCACGCGGCCGCGCAGAGCGAGCAGCCGACGCACTTCTCCAGGCCGTTCTCGTGCTTCCAGAGGCGGTGGCGCCCGCGGAAGCGCGGGTAGACGGGCCGCTTGTAGTCCGGGTACTGCTGCGTGATGGGCTTCTTGAACATCTGCCGGAACGTCACGGCGAAGCCCTTGAGGCTGTCGAACGGCTGTGGGCTCATGCGGTGTACACGACGATGACGGCGGTGACGACCGCGTTGAGCGTGGCGACCGGGAGCAGCACCTTCCAGCCGACCTGCATGAGCTGGTCGTAGCGCAGGCGCGGAAGGGTCGCGCGGAGCCACATGAACAGGAACACGACGAGCGCGAGCTTGACGACGAACCAGAGCGGGCCGGGCAGGACGGGGCCGCTCCAGCCGCCGAAGAAGAGCGTGACCGCGAGGCCCGAAAGCGTGATCATGTTGACGTACTCGGCCATGGCGAAGAGGCCGTAGCGCATGCCGCTGTACTCCGTCTGGTAGCCGGCGACGAGCTCGGTCTCGGCCTCGGGGAGGTCGAACGGCGCGCGGTTGGTCTCGGCCACGCCGGCGACGAAGAAGACGAGCAGGCCGACGATCTGCGGCGCCGCGTACCAGAGCGTGTCCTGCTGGCGCTCGACGATGTCGACGAGCGAGAGGCTCTCGGCCATGATCACGACGCCGAGCACGGAGAGCGCGAGCGAGACCTCGTAGGAGACGAGCTGCGCGGCCGTGCGCATGGAGCCGAGGAGCGAGAACTTCGAGTCGCTGGCCCAGCCGCCGACGAGGAACGCGTAGATGCCGACGGCGCCGAGCGAGAAGAGGAGCAGCAGGCCGATGGAGACGTCGACGACGGAGCCGGTGACGTCGTAGCCGCCGATCTCCCAGACGTCGCCGAAGGGGATGACGCTGAAGGAGGCGAGCGCGGTGAACGCGGCCACCACCGGCGCGGCGAAGTACAGGAGCCCGATCGCCCCGGACGGCGCGAAGCTCTCCTTGCGGATCAGCTTGACGAGGTCGGCGATCGGCTGGAGCAGCCCGTACGGCCCCGCCCGGTTCGGCCCGTAGCGCAGCTGCATGCGGCCGAGGACCTTGCGCTCGAGCCACGTGGCGTACGCGAAGCAGCCGAGCACGAGGTTCACGATCACGATCGCCTTGATGGCGTCGATCCACCAGGGCTGGTTCAGGCTCTCAGGCACCGATCTTCTCCACCTGCACGCGGTCCTCGAAGCCGGCTGCGTGCTGGTCGGAGACGCGCGCGACGCCGGTGCGCAGCTTGCGGTTGAGCCGGGCGCGGAGCTCGCGCGAAGTCCCGTTCGAGAGCACGCGCACGGTCTCGCCGGGGGCGATGCCGCGGGACTGCGCGTCGTCGTAGGCGAGCTCGATCTCGGGCGCCGGGCGCTGGAACTGGAGCTGCGGGATGCGCTCGACCCCTGGGCCGCTGAAGAGCGACCGGATGCGCACCAGGTCGAGGCCGGGGCCGGCCGGCTTCCCGGTCGACGCCTGCGGGTCGGGGCTCGACCAGGCGAACTCGTCGCCCGGCGGCAGGTCGGCCAGCTCCTCGGCCGTCGGCGCCGCCCAGGCGGTGATGTCGAGCCCGAAGCGCTCGCCCAGCCGGGAGAGGAACTCGAGCTCGTCCAGCCCGGCCGGGATGACGGCCCGGCGGAGGCGCTGCTTCCTCCCCTCGAGGTTGACCATCGTCCCGTCGCGCTCGAGGTAGCTCGTGCCGGGCACGACGACGTGCGACCAGGCGGTGAGGTCGCTCTGGAACATGGCCGTCGTGAGGACGAAGCGGGCGCGTCCGGCCAGCTCTGCAACGCGCGGGTCGTACGCTGCCTCGTCGCCGGAGACGATCAGCGCGCCGATCTCGCCCTCCTCGGGCGGGTCGGAGCGGCCCTCGCCGGCCTCGTACCAGGCGGCCGGCACGCCGCGGCCGTTGGGCGTCCGCGGCAGGACGTAGACGGAGACCTCGGCCTTGCCGTTCTCGTGCAGGTCGTTGGCCAGGGCGCCGACGTGGCGTCCGCCGGTCGGGTCGTCCTCAGACCAGATGAGCGCGATCCGCTTCGCGGAGCGGAGGCGCTTGGCCGTGGCCTTCAGCTCGGTCGGGACGTCGCCCTCGCGCAGGGAGGCAGCGACCTGGGCGGCCGAGCCCGGCGCCGCCTGGACGTCCCCGGCGGCGTTGACCTGGATCACCTCGGCGCCGGCCCGGCGCGCGGAGCGCAGCCAGAGGTCGACGACCGGGGCGCGCTCGACCACCGGCTGGTCGCCGAGGACGAGGCAGAGCTCCGCGTCCCGGATCGCCGAGAGCGGCGCGCGGAAGGCCTCCAGACCGGGATCCCACTCCTCGGGGAGGAGCGCAATGTCCGAGCCGCATGCCTCGCGGACGATCCGCGTGAGCGCCTTGGCCTGCTCGACGGTCTCGCCGCCGGAGAAGGCGACGACGACCGACGAGCCCGCCTCGCGCAGCCCGGCCTCGGCCGCGTCGACCGCGGCGTCGTAGGAGGACTCCTCGAAGCCCCTGCGGCGCACGCGCACGAGCGGCGCGGTGATGCGGTCGGGCGCGCGCAGATGGTCGTACGTGAAGCGGCCCTTGTCGCACGTCCAGCCCTCGTGGACCTCGGGGTGGTTGCGGGAGAGGATCCGCGCGACCTTGCCTTCGCGCGTCGTCGCCCACACGTTGCATCCGGACGGGCACATGCCGCAGACCGTCGGCACGTTCTGGATCTCCCACGGGCGCGCGCGGAAGCGGTACGTCGTCGACGTGAGCGCGCCCGACCGGGCAGAGCTCGAGCACGTTGCCCGAGAACGGCGCGCGGTAGGGCTCGTCCTCGAAGGTGGCGATGATCGACTGCGCGCCGCGGTTCACGGCCACGAGCTGGCCGTCCTCGGCGACGTTCTCCGAGAAGCGCGTGCAGCGGTAGCAGAGGATGCAGCGCTCGCGGTCGAGCGCGATCAGGGGCGAGATCGGGATCGGCTTGTCGAACGTCCGCTTCGGGAACTGCATGCGGGTCTTGCCGGGCCCGTAGCGGAACGTGAGGTCCTGGAGCGGGCACTCGCCGCCCTTGTCGCAGTCCGGGCAGTCGAGCGGGTGGTTGAGGAGGATGAACTCGAGCACCGCGTCCTGGCCCTCCGCGGCCTGCTTGCTCGTCTGCGCCGTCTTCAGGACCATGCCGTCCTGTGCGGTGAGGGTGCACGCGGCCTGGAGCTTCGGCATCCCCTCGACCTCGCAGAGGCACATGCGGCAGGCGCCGACCGGAGCGCCGAGGCGCGGCTCGTAGCAGAAGACCGGGATCTCGATCCCGGCCGACGCGGCCGTCTCGACCATGCCCTGGCCCTTGGGGACCTGGATCTCGCGGTCGTCGATGGTGACGGTGACGAGCTCGGGCGCGCTCACCGTTCGACCTCGCCTATCACGACCGGCGACACTGTGAGGTGAACCGGATTTCCTCGCTACGGTCAAAGCGGGGGGCCCGTCGCGAACATGGTCCGGAAAGGAGCCGGGCTTCGGACGGCCGGTCATGCGTGCGTCGGGCACCTCGATCTGGCCGCGCAGGTGCGCGTGGTGCTGGTCGACGGGCGCGAGCACGCCCTGGAGCGACGACTCGCCGCCGAAGGGGCAGGCGCCCTCGTCGATGTGGCGCTGGTACTCCTCGCGGAACTTCGCGACGTAGCTGGCGACGGGCATCGCGGCCGCGTCGCCGAGCGGGCAGAGGCAGTTGCCGAGGATCCGGTCGCAGACGTCCAGGAGCACGTCGAGCTCGCCCTGGGTCGCCTCCCCGTCCTCGATCTTGCGCAGGAGCTGCACCATCCAGCGCGTCCCCTCGCGGCACGGCGTGCACTTCCCGCACGACTCGTGCATGTAGAACTGCGCGACCCGCAGGCCGAGCTGCACCATGCAGCAGCGGTCGTCGATCACGATCACGGCGCCCGAGCCGAGCATCGAGCCGGCCTGGGCCATGGAGTCGAAGTCGAGCGGCGTGTCGACCTCCGACGCGTTCAGCACCGGCACGGAGGAGCCGCCCGGGATGATCGCCTTCAGCTCGCGGTCGTCCGGGATGCCGCCGCCGATGTCGTAGATCAGCTCGCGGAGCGTCGTCCCGAGCTCGAGCTCGTAGTTGCCTCCGCGCGCGACGTTGCCGGAGAGCGAGAAGACGCGCGTGCCGGCGGAGTTCTCCACGCCGAGCCGGGCGTACTTCTTTCCGCCCATCTCGAGGATCTTGGGCACGGTGGCGAGCGTCTCGACGTTGTTGATCAGCGTCGGCGAGGCGTAGAGGCCGGAGATCGCCGGGAACGGCGGCTTCGTCCGCGGCTGGCCGCGTTTGCCCTCGAGCGACTCGAGCAGGCCGGTCTCCTCGCCGCAGATGTACGCGCCCGCGCCGCGGTGCACGACGATGGTTAGGTCGAAGCCCGAGCCGAGGAGGTCCTTGCCCACGTAGCCGGCCTCGCGCGCTTCCTCGAGCGCCGCCTTCAGTACCTCGAACTCGGTCAGGTACTCGCCGCGCACGTAGATGAAGGCGGTGGCCGCGCCGATCGTGTACGCCGCGGTGATCACGCCCTCGATGAAGAGGTGCGGGACGCGCAGCATGATCTCGCGGTCCTTGAAGGTGCCCGGCTCCGACTCGTCCGCGTTGACGACGAGGTAGATCGGCTTCGGTGTGTCCTCCGGCTTGGGCAGGAAGCTCGCCTTGCGGCCCATGGGGAAGCCCGCGCCGCCGCGGCCGCGGACGTTCGCGGCGAGCAGCTCGTCGAGGACGGCCTGGCGCTCCATCCCGAGCGCCTTGCGCAGCGACTTGTAGCCGCCGACGGCCTCGTACTCCTCGCGCTTCGTGAGGTCGCGCTTGTCCGCGCCCTCGAGGAGGAGCTCCTTAATCGGCATCGCGCAGCTCCTTCACGATCGCGGGAACGTCGTCCGGGCGGACCGGCTCGCGGTAGCGGTGGTCGACCGAGACGACGGTGCCCCAGCCGCAGCCGCCGTAGCACTCGACGGTGCGCAGGGTGACCTCGCCGTCGGGCGTCGTGCCGCCGGCCTCGACCCCCAGCTCGCGCTCGAAGGCCTCGACCACCTGCTGCGCCCCGACGAGCGCGCACGAGATGTTGGTGCACACCTCGACCATGTGCCTGCCGACGGGCTCGAGGTGGAACATGTCGTAGAAGCTCGCGACCGCATGGCAGTACGCCGGCGTCACTTCGAGCGCCTCTGCGACCTCGCGGAAGGCCTCCGGCGGGAGCCAGCCGCCGTGCTCGGCCTGCGCGAGGCGGAGCGCCGGGAGAACGGCAGAGCGGCTCTCCGGGTACTCGGCGGCCACCGTGCGGATGCGGTCGTAGAGCGTCGCCTCGGCCACTAGCGGTCGACCTCTCCCATGACGGTGTCGAGCGAGCCGACGATGGCGATGAGGTCGGCGATGAGCGCGTCGCTCATGCACGTCGCCGTCGCCTCCAGGGCGACGAACGACGGCGCGCGGAACTTC
This sequence comes from uncultured Actinomycetes bacterium, assembly GCA_963748205.1. Taxonomy (GTDB): domain Bacteria; phylum Actinomycetota; class Thermoleophilia; order Gaiellales; family Gaiellaceae; genus JAIBJN01. The sequence continues at coordinate 15,799 of CAVVIB010000018.1, read as the reverse complement.
ACGCGCCAGGGCTTCGAACCGCCGTCCGACACGACGTAGCAGCCCATCTCGCCGCGCGGCGACTCGATCGGTGACGTAGACCTCGCCCTCGGGCACGCGGTAGCCCTCGGTCACGAGCTTGAAGTGGTGGATCAGGCTCTCCATCGACGTGTGCAGCTCGTGGCGCGGCGGCAGCACGATCTTGCGGTCGTCGACGATCCACGCCCCCTCGGGCATCCCGTCGAGCGCCTGCTGGACGATGCGCGTCGACTCGCGCATCTCGTCCATGTGCACCTTGTAGCGGTCGAACACGTCGCCGTTCGGGTAGACGGGGATGTCGAACTCGACCTGGTCGTAGGCGAGGTAGGGCTGCTGCTTGCGGAGGTCCCAGTCGACGCCCGAGGCGCGCAGCACCGGGCCGGACTGGCCCAGCGCGATCGCGTCCGCGGCGGAGAGGAGGCCGACGCCCTTCGTCCGCTCGAGCCAGATCGCCTGGCCCGAGAGCAGCGCCTCGTACTCGTCGACGCGCTTCATCATCGTGTCGGCGAACGCGCGGCACTCGTCGTGGAAGCCGACCGGGATGTCCTCGGCGAGGCCGCCTGCCTGGAAGTAGCGCGTGTGCATGCGCACGCCGGTGGCCAGCTCGAAGAGGTCGAGGATGGCGTCGCGCTCGCGGAAGCAGTACCAGAACATCGAGATCGCTCCGAGCTCGAGCGCCGCGGTGCCGAGCCAGACCAGGTGCGAGTGGATCCGGTTCAGCTCGCAGAGGAGCATCCGCATCCACTGCGCCTTCGGCGGCGGCTCGACGCCGAGCAGCTTCTCGATTGCGAGCACGAAGACGAGCTCGTTGTTCTGGAAGGAGACGTAGTCGATGCGCTCCGGGTACGTGATCGCCTTCCACCACGTCTTGTGCTCCATGTTCTTCTCGAAGCCGGTGTGGAGGTAGCCGACGACGGCCTTGACGCCGACGACCCGCTCGCCGTTCAGCTCCACGACCAGGCGGAGCACGCCGTGCGTGGACGGGTGGTTCGGCCCGAAGTTGACCTCGAGGATGTCGTCCTCCTCGCGCAGCGCCGGGTCGACCTGGAGGATGCTCGGGATCGGCGAGGGGATGCGCGTCCCTTCGTAGATGGCAGCTCTGGGCTCGGTGACGGCCATGATCGGGTCGCTACTCCTCGCCGGAGAACCGCACCGGCTCTCCGCCGAGCGGGTAGTCCTTGCGGAGCGGATGCCCGTCCCAGTCGTCCTCCATGAGGATGCGGACGAGGTTCGGGTGGTCCTCGAACTGGATGCCCATCATGTCCCAGGCCTCCCGCTCGTGCCAGTCGGCGGTCGGCCAGACGGGGACGAGGCTCGGCACGGGCTCGCCGTCCTCGAACCACGACCTGGAGGCGGATCCGGGGCGCCTCGGAGGCGCCGGACTCGAGCCGGAGCAGGTGGTAGGAGACCGAGAAGCGGTGCGGCTTCGGGTCGGGCTGCGCGGGGAGGCCCCACGAGCCGGGCTGGTTGATGTCGCGCCCGCCGGCATTGCCCCAGTAGCCGGCCACCCGCGGGCGGTCCCAGCCGAGGTAGTCGGCGGCGCTCACGTCGGAGAGGAAGTTGAAGCCTGCCTCGTCGCGGAGCCAGAGGGCGGCCTCGCGCAGGCGCTCGCGCTCGACGACGACGGTCGTCTCGCCGTGACCCTGCTGCTCCTCGACGAGCCCGGGAACGCCGTCGAACTGCGTCACTCGCCCGCCCCGCGGATCTCGTAGGCGGGCGGCACGCCGGCCTGGATCTTCTCCTGGAGCCGCACGATGCCCTCGAGCAGCGCCTCCGGCCGCGGCGGGCAGCCGGGGACGTGGACGTCGACGGCGACGATCTTGTCGACGCCCTGGAGGATCGCGTAGTTGTTGAACATCCCGCCGGAGCTCGAGCACGCGCCCATGGCGATGACCCACTTCGGCTGGAGCATCTGGTCGTAGATCTCGCGCAGCGGCGCCGTCATCTTGTGCGCGACGCGGCCCGAGACGATGAGCAGGTCGGCCTGGCGCGGCGAGGAGCGGAAGACCTCGGCGCCGAAGCGCGCCACGTCGTAGCGCGAGGAGACGATCGACATCATCTCGATCGCGCAGCAGGCGAGCCCGAACGTGTCCGGCCAGATCGAGTAGCCCTGCGCCCAGGCGACCGCCTTCTGGACGGTCGTGAGCATGAGCTTGTCCTCGATCTCGTCGGCGCCCAGCTCCTGCTCGAAGACGCTCGGGCCCTTCGCGCGCATGAGCGTGCGCTCGGACTGGAGCCCGTAGTCGGCGAGCCGCTTCTTCCTCACCGCCATTCGAGCGCACCCCGCTTCCAGACGTAGACGTAGGCGATCACGAGGATCCCGATGAAGAACCCGAACTCGGCGAGGGCGAACGCTCCCACCTCGTCGAGCACGACCGCCACCGGGTAGAGGAAGACGATCTCGATGTCGAAGACGATGAAGAGCATCGCCGTCAGGTAGAAGCTCACCGTGAAGCGCTGCTGCTTCGGCGGTCCGGTCGAGACGCCCGACTCGAACGGCATGAGCTGGGCCTTCGGCGCGCGGTCTTTCCGGCGCGTCGAGAAGACAAACGACATCATCAGCATCGACGCCGGAATCGCCGCGGCGAAGAGCGCGTAGACGAGGAAGGGGAACCAGTCGTCGAGCGCGGCGAACGGGACGCCCTGCACGACTGGCATCCTATCGCTCACAAGCGCTCTGCGCGGATATGGGAAAACCGGCTCTGCGCCAGGGCTGGAACGATAAATCGATTGTCACAAAGTCGGGGGCTTTTGACCGTCTGGGCCGTTGCTACACTCCGAGAAGCAATGGTGACCGTCACCGAGAAGGCCGCATCGAAGATCAAGGAGCTCATGGCCGAGGAGCCCGAGGGCGAGATCAGCGTCCTCAGGATCGCCGTTCAGGGCGGTGGATGCTCGGGCTTCCAGTACGCGCTCGGCTTCGACCGCGGCCCGCAGGACGGCGACAACGAGATCGAGATGCACGGCGTCAAGGTCGTGGTCGATCCGCACAGCGCGCCCTACCTGACCGGCTCGGAGATCGACTTCGTCGACGCGCTCATGGGCGCGGGGTTCGCCATCAACAACCCGAACGTGCAGGCGGCCTGTGGATGCGGCTCTTCCTTCCAGGCCAAGGACGAGGCGGGCGGCGAGCCCGTGGAGTCCCATGCGGACGGCGCGTGCGGCGCCGGCTGCAGCCACTAGTTTTCGACTCGTCCCGGGTAGGCTAGGGACGGCGTGAGCGAGCACCAGGTCGTCGACATCACGATCATCGGCGGCGGGCCGGTGGGCCTCGCTGCGGCGTACTACGGCGGGCACCGCGACGGCTCTGTGCGCATCGTCGAGAGCCTCGGCCAGCTCGGCGGCCAGGTCGCCGCCGTGTACCCCGAGAAGCACGTCTACGACGTCGCCGGCCACCCCAAGATCCAGGGTCAGGCGCTCGTCGACCTCTGCGTCGAGCAGGGCCTCCAGTTCGGGGCCGACGTGCATCTCGGCCAGGAGGTCAAGGACCTCCAGCGGGTGGGCGCCAACGGCGAGGAGCACCTCGTCCTGACGACGCACCAGGGCGAGTCGTTCCCGACCCGCGCGCTCATCGTCACCGCGGGCCACGGCGCCTTCGAGCCGCGCAAGCTCGAGATCGAGGACATCGATGCGTGGGAGGGCAAGGGCCTCCACTACTTCGTCCGCCGCAAGGAGGTCTTCCGCGACAAGAACTGCGTCATCATCGGCGGCGGCGACTCGGCGCTCGACTGGACGCTCGGCCTCCAGGACACGGCGCGCAAGCCGATCACGCTCGTCCACCGCCGCGACCGCTTCCGCGCGCTCGAGTCGTCGGTGAAGGAGGCGCGTGAGCTCGAGGAGCAGGGCCACGTGCGCATCTGCAACCCGGCCGAGGTGCGCGCCGTGCGCGGCGACGGCTCCATCCAGGCCGTCACGCTCGAGGACACGTCAAGCGGCGAGACCTTCGAGGTCGAGTGCGACGCGCTCATCACGCTCCTCGGCTTCCACTCCCATCTCGGCTCGATCGCCGACTGGGGCCTCGACTTCCACGGCAAGCGCCAGATCCTCGTCGAGCCCTCGTCGATGGAGACCTCGCTGCCGGATGTGTACGCGGCCGGCGACGTCGCGGGCTACGAGGGAAAGATCACCCTCATCTCCGTGGGCTTCGGCGAGGCGGCCATCGCCGCGAACCAGGCGATCGCCAGGATCCGCGGCGAGAAGGTTCAGCCGAAGTACTCGACCGATTAACGGTTGAGGGCCCGGCGGACCGGGCCCTCAGGTCGGCGAGCTTCCGCTCGGCTAGTGCGCGAAGTCGAGCACGTAGCGCGAGTCGGCCGGTGCTCCCGCCGTGTCGAAGCAGCGGATGTTGACGAGCTTGGCCGCTCCGCTCGAGTTCCAGCTCTGCACCTTGCAGCGCGTGCTGCCGGCGCCGTACGCCGTCACCTGCGCGTGGCCGCTGACCGAGCCGAGGCCGGGCAGCGTCACCTGGTAGACGCCGACGCCCGAGCGCGTGATCGTGTTCACGCCGCCGGTCGAGTTGTACCGGTAGGTGGCGCTCGGCACGTACGCGGGCGAGGACTCCAGATTCGCCCAGACGAAGGCCCGCGGGCCGCCGGTGAGCGTCCCCAGCAGGCCGAACGTCGCGTGGTACGTGAGCGTGTAGAGCGTGTCCACGGGCCTGCCCGCCGGGTTCTGGCAGCGGACGTTCACGAGCGCGTTGGCGCCGAGGGACGACCACGAGAAGACGTGGCAGGCCTCGTTGCCGGGGCCGTAGGCCGTGGCCTTGATCGTCCCGCCCTGGCCGCCGAGACCGGGGAGGGTCACCTGGTAGGTGCCGAAATCCGAGCGCGTGATCGAGTTCGACGCGCCGGTCGAGTTGAACTGGTAGGTCGTGCTCGGCGTGTACGAGGCCGCGGACGGGCTGTTCGCCCACACGTATCCGAACTTGAAGCTCGAGATCGGGCGGGTGAAGGCAGCCGTGAACATCGTGTCCACGGCGTTTCCGGCCGCGTCGAAGCAGCGGACGTAGACGTTCTGGTCCGCGAGCGTCGGGCCCCAGTTCTGCACCTTGCAGGTCTCCGAGCCGGCGCCGTACGCCGTCACGTCGACGGTGCCGCCGTAGTAGACGCCGAGGTTCTCGAAGACGACCTGGTAGTAGCCGACCCCGAGGCGCGTGATCGTGTTCAGAGCGCCGGTCGAGTTCCGCTGGTAGGTCGTGCTCGGCGTGTAGTTGGCCACCGTCGGCTGGTTCGCCCAGACGTAGCCCCAGACGGGCTGCTTGGGCGTGACGAGGTACTGGCTGTTCGCGCTGTTCCAGTGCGTGGCCAGGTAGCCGCCGACCGAGCCGACGCGGTAGTAGTCGTCATGCCCGCAGTCGAAGAGCCGGTTGTGGCTCGAGTCCGGGCAGAGGTAGCTCATCGTCGGGTAGTACGGCGAGTCGGAGTAGCACTCGAGGTCCCACTCGTCCGTGCAGTGCCAGCCGCCCGAGGAATGCGGTGCGGAGAGCTGGACGCCGCCGATGTTGTGCATCAGCTCGTGCGCGGGCGTGGTGCCGCCCCAGCAGCCGGCGTCGGTGCGCCCGTAGGAGGGGCCGCCGTTGTTGAGGTTCGCCGCGCCGGGCGAGTCGTCGTTCTTGATGTTGCCGATGCCGCAGTAGACGTTCGCGTCCACGAAGATCATGTACTTGCGGGTCGTGAGGTTGTAGCCCTGCGCTGCCAGCTCGGCCTGCGTGTTCGTGAACGTGTCGTCGCCGGTCGGGCTCATGACGACGTGCGGGACCGTGAGCACGCAGCTCGAGTTGTGTACGAAGCGGATGTGCCGCTCGCCGCCGGTCTCGGCGGCGCTGTCGCGGTAGATCTCGTCCGACTCGGCCGCCCACTGGCGGATCGAGTTCAGGTACTGCGAGTACCGGTTCGTCGTGTCGGACGAGCGTGCGTAGATGACCTGCACGCGCTTGCCGGAGGCGCCGTCGCCGTCGCACTGCACCTTCGGCAGTGGCGCGAACGGCAGGAACCGGATCGCGTCGATGTCGATCTTGACGTTGACGCCCTCCGGCGCGGCGTCCGGGCCGTGGGTACAGCGGCTGCTCGTGCCGAGCTTGAACGCGCCGACGCACGGGCCGGTCGTCGCGATCCTGAGGCCCTTGTAGACGAGCCCGGCCTCGGGCTGCGCGACGGGAATCGTGTCGATCGGAGGCACGTGCTGAACGCCGTTGTGGGCAATGCCCGGGACGGCGAACATTCCTGCGATGACCGCGGCGAGCGCCGCGACCAGGGTGACCTTGCGTACCATCGTGTTCCCCCTGCTCCGTCGGGTTGGACTTGCGTTCCCTTGACGGAGCAGGGCCTTTTTCTCTTCCGCCTGGATTCCGACGGCGCTGACTAGACTCCGTGGCGTGAGCGAGATCGCGCCGAGAGAGCTCTGGGGCGGCGAGACGCGCAAGGCCGTCGAGAACTTCCCCGTCTCCGGCGAGCCGATCCCGGCCTCGGTCGCCCGCTGGCTCGGCCGTCTCAAGGCCGCGGCCGCGCGCGCGAACGCCGAGCTCGGCCTGCTCGATGCCGGACAAGGCAGAGCGCATCGCCACGGCCGGCGACCGGATCGCAGCGGGCGAGTTCGACGACCAGTTCCCGATCGACGTCTTCCAGACCGGCTCGGGCACGTCCTCGAACATGAACGCGAACGAAGTGATCGCTGCGCTTGCCGGCGAGGACTGCCACGCGAACGACCACGTCAACATGGGCCAGTCCTCGAACGACGTCTTCCCGTCGGCGGTGCATCTCGCCGCGCTCGATCAGCTCGTCAACGACCTCCTGCCCGCGCCTTGCGGCGCTCGCGGAGTCGCTCGAGCGCAAGGCCGAGGAGTTCGCCGACCTCGTCAAGTCGGGCCGGACGCACCTGATGGACGCGGTCCCCGTGACGCTCGGCCAGGAGTTCGGCGGCTACGCGGCGCAGGTGCGCCAGGGGATCGCCCGGGTGGAGTCGACCCTCGGACGCGTCGGGCAGATCCCGCTCGGCGGCACCGCCACCGGCACCGGGCTCAACACGCATCCGGAGTTCGCCGAGCGAGTGCGGGAGCGCCTTTCCGCCGAGACCGGCCTGACCGTCCTGCCTCCGGCCGACCCCTTCGAGGCGCAGGCCGCGCGAGACGCGCTCGTCGAGGCCTCGGGCGCGCTCAAGACCGTCGCCGTCTCGCTGACGAAGATCGCGAACGACCTTCGCCTGATGGGCTCCGGCCCGCGCGCCGGTCTCGCCGAGATCGCGCTCCCCGAGCTCCAGAAGGGGAGCTCGATCATGCCGGGCAAGGTCAACCCGGTCATCCCCGAGGTCGTCACCCAGGTCTCGGCCCAGGTGATCGGGAACGACGCGGCGATCACCGTCGGCGGCCTCCAGGGGCATTTCGAGCTGAACGTCTTCGTGCCGATGATCGCCCGCAACCTGCTCGGCTCCATCGGCCTGCTCGCCGCCGCCGCTCGGCTCCTGGCCGAGAAGTGCGTGGACGGGATCGAGCCGAATCGCGAGACCCTCGAGCGCTACGCGGAGCTGACGCTCTCCGCCGCGACGGCGCTCAACCCGTACATCGGCTACGACAAGGCGACCGAGATCGTGAAGGAAGCGGCCGCGAGCGGCCGCTCGCTACGCGAGGTCGCGCGCGACGCCGGCGTCGACGACGAGACGCTCGACAAGGCGCTCGACTACCACGCGATGGCCCGTCCGCACGACTCCTGAGCGAAACCGGGCTTGACAGGCTCGCTTTAGTGTCATTAACTCCATGGAACCCACGCGCTCCGGGACGCCGCGAGGGGAGAACTCTCACGTAGGGGCGATGAGATCGCCCTCCGCGACCTCCCGGTCGACAGTTGGGGGGAGAGCCGCGTGAGAGGAGCCGCCATCGGGCGGCTCCCTCCGTCTCTGGGGGACCGACCGCTAGTAGGCGACCGCGCCGCGGCCGGTCTCGGCCGCGTGCCGCTGCTCGTCGGCTCGATAGGACGAGCGCACGAGCGGGCCCGAGAAGACGGACCCGAAGCCCATCGCCTCGCCCTGCTCGCGGAACCAGCGGAACTCGTCGGGATGCACCCAACGGTCGATCGCCGCGTGCCGTGAGGACGGCTGGAGGTACTGGCCGATCGTGACGACGTCGACGCCGTGCTCGCGCAGGTCGCGCATGGTCTCCACGACCTCGTCGTTCGTCTCGCCGAGCCCCACGATGATCCCCGACTTCGTCAGGACGGGATAGTCGGCCAGCTCCTTCGCCCGGCGGAGGAGCCAGAGCGCCTTGTCGTAGTCGGCCTTGGCGCCGCGCATCCGGCGGTGGAGGCGGCGGACCGTCTCGATGTTGTGGTTGAAGACCTCGGGCCGCTCGGCGAGCACGGTCGCGAGCGCCTCCTCCTCGACGCCGAGGAAGTCCGGCGTCAGGACCTCGACCGACGCCTCGGGAAGCTTGCTCTTCAGCGCCCGGATCGTGGCCGCGTAGTGGCCGGCGCCTCGGTCGGGGACGTCGTCGCGGTCGACCGAGGTGACGACGACGTGCTTGAGGCCCATCTGCGAGGCGGCCTGCGCCAGGCGGAGCGGCTCGAGCGGGTCGGGCGGCGAGCCCGGCTTGCCCGAGTGGACGTAGCAGTAGCGGCACGCGCGCGTGCACGTGTCGCCGAGGATCTGGAACGTCGCCGTGCCCCGCCCCCAGCACTCGGCGATGTTGGGGCAGCGCGCCTCCTCGCAGATCGTGGTCAGCTTCTGGCCGTGCAGCAGGTCGCGCAGCTCGAAGTAGCGCCCGTCCGCGCTCGGGGCGCGGACCTTCATCCACTCGGGGCGGCGAGGCCGCTCAGCTACCGGCAGCGACTTGTTCAACTCCGATTGCCTCTCCGGATCGCGTTGCTTGCGTCGTCGGCTTGGCCGAGATCTTCTCGTGCACCGGCTGGGGCCAGAGACCGGTTCCCTCCTCGGCCGGCAGCTCCTCCAGCGCGAGGTCGAAGACCTCGCCGATCGCCTCGGCGGCCGCGGGGCGGACGTCGTCCAGCGTGAGCGGGCGGTCGAGCTCCCGCGCCATGGTCGTGAAGGCTGCGTCCTCGAGGCCGCAGGCGGTGATCCACTCGGTGAACGGCGCCGGGTCGAGGTCGACGTTGAGCGCGTAGCCGTGCGTCGTCACCCAGCGCGAGACGTGGACGCCGATGGAGGCGATCTTGCGCGGCGGGCGCTCGAGCCAGACGCCGGTCAGGCCCTCGATCCGGGTGGCTTCGAGCTCGAAGGAGGCGACTGTGCGGATGAGCGCCTCCTCCAGGTCGCGCACGTAGCGCTTGACGTCGCGGCCGTGGCGGTTGAGGTCGAGGATCGGGTAGCAGACGAGCTGCCCGGGCCCGTGGAAGGTCGACTTCCCCCCGCGGTCGGTCTCGACGATCTCGACCGCAGCGCCCTCGGGCACGTGGAGCTCCGCGCCCTCGTCCGTCCGGCGCCCGAGCGTGATCACCGGCGTGTGCTCCAGGAGGATCACCGTGTCCGGGATCGCCCCCTGCGACACCCCGGCCGCCAGCGCGCGCTGGAGCTCCCACGCCTCGCCGTACGGCGTCGAGCCGAGGTTGAGGAGATACGCGCCGCGCCTCACGCCTCAAAGCCTAGTCGCCCGGCCCTTGTCCCCGGCGGCCACGGCCGGGGTCTGACCCCTGACATGGCCGAGTGAGACGATGAGACGCTGCCGGTCCTGTGGATTTCGAACTGGCCGTGTCGCTGCGGCGCCAGGCCAAGCGCCATGCGTGGCGGTCCGCTCTGGACGCGTCCGGGGTCAGACCCCTGACGTGTCTGCAAGGGACGATGCGACCTTTGCCGCGAGAGTCGGGCTAGTAGTCCGACTCGCCCCAGGTCTGGAGCCGCTCGCGCAGGTCGCGCAGGAAGCGGCCGGCCAGGGCGCCGTCGACGAGGCGGTGGTCGTACGTGAGCGTCAGGTTCATGATCGAGCGGATGGCGATGACGTCCTCGCCCATCTCGTCCTGCACGACCCACGGACGCTTGACGACCGCGTAGGTCCCGAGGATGCCCGCCTGCGGTTGGCTGATCACGGGCGTGCCGTGGAAGGTGCCGTACCCGCCCGGGTTCGTGATCGTGAAGGTGCCGCCCTGGACGTCGTCCGGGAGGAGCTTCTTCTCGCGGGCGCGGGCGGCGATGTCCGCGATCGCCTTGGCCATCCCGAGCAGGTTGAGCGTCTCGGCGTTCTTCACGACCGGGACGATGAGGCCCTTCCCGTCGGCGAGCTCGACGGCGAACCCGACGTTGACGAAGGGCCGGGTCACGATCGAGTCGCCGCGCAGCTCGCCGTTGATCCACGGGTAGTCCTTCAGCGTCTCCACGGCCGCGCGCGCGACGAAGGCCAGGTAGGTCGGGTTGACGCCGTACGCCGCCTGGTACTCCTTCTTGAGCTTCTGGCGGATCGCGGCCACCCTCGACATGTCGACCTCGATCGAGCTCGTGACGTGCGCGGACGTGTCGAGCGAGCGGCGCATGTGCTCGGCGATGCCGCGTCGCATGGCCGACATCGCCTCGACGGTCTCGCCTTCCTGGGGCTCGGCAGCCGGCGCCGGAGCGGGCGCGGGGCGCCGCCGGAGCAGCGGCGCTGGCCGGTGCGCGGTGCGGCCGGAGCAGCGGGCGCCGCCGGGCGCTTCAGCAGGCGCGGCTGCGCCGCCGGACTCGATGAAGCTCAGGATGTCCTTCTTCGTGACCCGCCCGCCGCGGCCCGTGCCCGAGACCTGCGAGACGTCCACGTTGTGCTCCGCGGCGATGCGGGCGACGACCGGCGAGACGAAGCGGGCGCCGTTTGCCTGCCCGTCCTCGCGCTCGGCCGGGAGCGGAGCGGGCTTCGGCGGCTCGGCCGGGGGCGGCTCAGGCGGGGCGGCCGGCTGCTCGGCCGACGGCGTCTCGCCCTCGGCGCCCGACGCGGCGGCGCTCTCGGCGGCCGCCTCCTGCGTCGCGGGCTCGGGCGCCGCTTCCTCGGCGGGAGCCTCGGCCTCCGGGGCCGGCGTCTCGGCCGGAGCGGCCACCTCTGCGCCCTCTGGCGCGATCACGGCGAGCTTCGTCCCGACGGCGACGGTCTCACCCTCCTGCACGAGGATCTGCTGGACGACGCCGGTCGCCGGGCTCGGCACCTCGGTGTCGACCTTGTCGGTCGAGATCTCGAGGAGCGTCTCGTCGGCCTCGATGGCCTCGCCCTCGGACTTCGCCCACTTCGTGATCGTTCCCTCCGACACCGAGACGCCCATCTGGGGCATGACGACGTCGACGAGAGTCCCGGTGGCCATCAGTACGCCGCGAGCTCCTTGATGCCCGCCACCACGTCGTCGACCTGCGGGATGAACGCCTTCTCGAGCGACGGTGCGAACGGGACCGGCGAGTCCGGCGCGGTGATGCGCTTGACCGGGGCGTCGAGGTGCTCGAACGCCTCCTCGCCGATCGTCGCTGCGATCTCGCCGCCGAAGCCGCCCGTGTGCGTGTCCTCGTGGAGCACGATCACCTTGGACGTCTTCTCGACCGACTCGAGCACGGCCTTGCGGTCCCACGGGATGATCGTGCGGAGGTCGAGGATCTCGACCGAGGTCCCGTCCTCCTCGGCCACCTGGTCGGCGGCCTCGGAGGCCGTGTAGACCATGGCGCCCCAGGTGACGAGCGTGATGTCGTCGCCCTCGCGGTGCAGGCGCGCCTCTCCGAACGGGGTCAGGTAGCGGTCATCCGGGACGTCCGCCTTGATGCGCCGGTAGAGGTGCTTGTGCTCGAAGTAGAGGACCGGGTTCGGGTCGTCGATGGCGGAGACGAGGAGGCCCTTTGCGTCCTCCGGCGTCGCCGGGCAGACGACCTTGAGGCCCGGGATGTGCGCGAAGCTCGACTCGGGGTTCTGCGAGTGGAACGGGCCGCCCGAGAAGCCGCCTCCGGAGGGGCAGCGGACGACGATCGGCACCGGCGTGCCCGCGCGGTAGCGCTGCTTGGCGGCGACGGTGACGATGTGGTCCCACGCGCACGAGACGAAGTCGGCGAACTGCATCTCGGCCACCGGGCGCATGCCCATGATCGCCGCGCCGGTGCAGCCGCCCACGATGGCGGTCTCGGCGAGCGGCGCGTCGATGACCCGCCACGGGCCGAACTCCTCCTGGAAGCCCTGCGTGACCTTGAAGGCCCCGCCGTAGACGCCGACGTCCTCGCCGATCACGAAGACGCGCTTGTCGCGCCGCATCTCCTGGCGAAGCCCGTCCGAGATCGCCTGCAAATAGGTCTTTTCAGCCATTACTTGTGGTGCGGGGTATCGAGGTCCTCGGGCGTCGCGAAGACGCCGTCGAGGAGCGTGGAGGCCTCGGGGATCGGGCTCTCGTCGGCGCGCTTGACCGCGTCGTTCAGGAGCTTCTTCACCTCGCCGCGGATCTCCTCCTCTTCCTCGTCCGTGAACTCGGCGTTCTCGCGCAGCCAGGTGCGGAAGCGCTCGATCGGGTCGCGCTTCGCCCACTCCTCGAACATCTCCTTCGGGACGTAGAAGGCATCGTCGTGGACCGCGTGTCCCTCCATGCGGAGGGTGAGGCACTCGATCAGCGTCGGGCCGCCGCCCTCGCGCGCCTTCTCGATCGCCTTCTTGGCCTCGCGGTGGACGGCGAGGACGTCGGTGCCGTCGACGACCACGCCCTCGAAGCCGTAGGCCTTGGCGCGGTCGGCGATGTGCTCGATCGCGAACTCGAGATGGCTCGGCGTCGAGTACGCCCACTGGTTGTTGTCGCAGATGAAGACGACGGGCAGGCGGCGCACCCCGGCGAGGTTCATCGACTCGTGCGTGTCGCCGCGGGCCGACGCGCCCTCGCCGAACCAGCCGAGCGCGACGCGCTTCTCCTCCCGGATCCGGAAGGCGAGCGCGCAGCCGACGGCGACGGGGAGCATGGCCGGCAGGTGGCTGACCATGGCGATGAGCCCGAGCCGGTCGTCGGCCATGTGGACGTTGCCGTCCTTGCCCTTCGTCGGGCCGTCCATGCGGCCCATGAACTGGGAGAAAACCCGCCAGGGCTCGACCCCGCGCACGACGTGGACCCCCATGTCCCGGTGCAGCGGCGTCCCCACGTCGTCGGGCCCCATCGCGGTGGCGACGCCGACGGCGGAGGCCTCGTTCCCGCGGCCCGTGTAGAAGCTGCCCGGGATCTTCCCCTGCTTGTAGAGGATGTGGCCCCGCTCCTCGATCCCGCGGGTCGTCAAGAGGTGGCGGTAGATGCCGAGAAGGTCCTCGCGATCGAGGCCGAACTCCTTGACCTCTGTGAGCGAGCCGACCGGTTCTGCTTCCCTGGCGATCGCCATTCGCGGGTCGAACTCTAGCGTCTAGGGTGAGGCCATGGGCCGCGCGTCAGACTGGCTTCGCGAGGAGCGCCGCAAGACGCTCGGCGACTGGGTCGCCTTCTGTCTCGCGTGCGGCCACGTCCAGCGGTACTTCGCCGAGGACGAGGCGGAGCTCCCGTCCGCATGCCCGACCTGCGGGGGCGAGCTGCGCGCCCGGTGTCCGTCCTGCTCGGCGCAAGATCGCCTCGGCCTTCGCCGTCGAGTGCGAGGAGTGCGGCGGCGGGCTACGGCCCGAGCGAGGCGTTCGGCGTCCGCATCCGCAAGCCGCCGAAGTCCTAGCCCGGCCACGGGCGCCGATCGCCCGTTGCGAGCCGCCTGCCCAGGCCCGGTGCGCTCTCCTGCAGCCAGTCGGCGAAGCGCTTCGTGCCGCGCGGCGGCTCGGCGGACGTGAGCAGGTTGTCCGCGAGCGCGCTGAGCTCCTCCGGCGTGAGGAGCGTCTCGCGAGCCATCTTGCCGAGACCGCGGGTGAGCGCGAGGATGGTCCGCTGCCCTCCGCGGAGCAAGGCGGCACGCGCTCCGACCGCGGTACGCACGGCGCGGACGAGCTCCTCGAGCCTGAGCTCCTCCGGCCCGGCGGCGTCAACGGCGACGTCCTCCTCTCCGAGCGCGGCCTCGACACAGAGGTCCGCGAGGTCCTCGGCAGCGATCGGACGAATCCGGCAGGCGGCACGCGGGAGCATGAACAGGGGCAATCGGCGCAGCAGCCACGCGATGTTGTTCACGAGCACCTCGCCGTCGCCGAAGACGAGCGTGGGCCTGACGATTGCGTGCGAGATGCCGGACTCGGCGAGCGCCGCCTCGACGGCGGCCTTGCCGCGGAAGTACGCGTAGGGAGACTCGGGTGAGGCGTGGGCGACGCTCAGCTGGACGACGCGGCGCACGCCCGCGGCCCTGGCCGCTGCGAAGAGCGCCACGCTGTGGGCCACCGCGTCCTCGAAGCTCGTCGTCCCGGCCGGGTACCGAATCCAGTACGTGTTGTAGAGCGTGTCGGCGCCCCGCAGCGGCCCGGGGTCCGTGAAGTCGAGCGGGAATGCCCGCACGCGGTCCCCGAACGGGCTCTCGGACTGAGGGCGGCGCGTCAGCGTCCGGACCTCGCGCCCGGACTCGAGCAGCCGCGCGGCGACGTACCTCCCCGTGAAGGAGAAGGCGCCGGTGACGACGTCCACCTAGGAGTGGATCTCGGAGAAGTGGATGACCGTGACCGTGGACTCCTCGGTCACGTCACGGTTGTAGATCTGGCCGAGGAAGTTCGCCATGTCCTCGGTGCGCTTGATCTCCGGGTTGTCCTTCGCGATCTCGCGCGGGGAGCAGTCGGCGAGCGGCTTCACCTCGACCTTGTCGATGACCGCGTCGAAGATCTTCTGGCGCGGCCCGTAGCGCTGCCCGACGAGCACCTGGACGACTATCCCCTTCTTGTACTTCCCGGCCTTGTCGCCCAGCCGGATCGTGGCCGTCTTGCGCCGGCTGCGCAGCTGGTCGGCGACGATCGGGGAGTAGAAGTTGAGCGCGTACATGAGGGGGAACGGGGCCGGAGGCGGCCCCATCATACGGCTTCTTCGACAAGCGGCCTTCAGCGCTCTCTCGGCCATCTCGCGCTCGCCCTTGTAGGCCAGCAGCCGGGGAGCCTCCTCGAGCGGGAGCCAGCGCGTCTCGTCGACCTCGTGCGCGTGCTCGGGCGGGATGTCGCCGAGCCGTCCGCGCCGGTAGCGGAAGAGGAAGAAGCTCACGACCTTGAACACGCGCTCGCCCTCCCACGTGTAGACGTAGCGGACGTCCCCGAGCTTCGTGACCAGGCGGCCCTCGACGCCGGTCTCCTCCGCCACCTCGCGCCCTGCCGTGTCCGCGGGGCTCTCGCCGGTCCCGACGAGCCCTTTCGGAAGCGCCCAGACGTCCTTGCCGCCGGGACGGATCGCGGCGACCCAGAGGCTGCCGCGCATAGAGCGCACGACCACGCCGCCGGCCGAGAACTCGCGCCTCATGCGGTAGAGCCTAGCCGCGTCGATATCGTCAGCTGGATGCGCCGCCTGCTCCTCCTTGCCTGCTCGATCACGCTCGTCGACACCGTCCTCTACGCGGCGCTCGTACCGCTCCTGCCCCACTACGCGGACGAGTTCGGGCTCTCGAAGGGCCAGTCCGGACTCCTCGTCGGCGCCTACGCCGCAGGCGCACTACTCGGGGCGATCCCGGGCGGCATAGCCGCCGCGAAGGTCGGCCCCAAGCGAGCGGTTCTCTCGGGCCTCCTGCTCATGGCGGTCGCCAGCACGGCGTTCGGGTTCGCGGGAGACGCCGTCACCCTCGGGCTCGCGCGGCTCGCCCAGGGCTTCGGCAGCGCCTTCTCCTGGGCCGGCGCCCTGGCCTGGCTCGTCGCCGGCACGCCCAAGGAGCGGCGCGGCGAGATGCTCGGCACGGCCATCGGTGCTGCGATCTTCGGCGCCCTCCTCGGCCCGGCGCTCGGCGCGTT
>CAVVIB010000017.1:0-8467 GCA_963748205.1 uncultured Actinomycetes bacterium | reverse complement strand
AGCGCGGTTGCATCGTGGTCTGCGGCGGGCTCGGCGAGGTGATGGAAGCGGCCGCGCGCGGCGCCAAGGACGCGGGCGGCACGACCGTCGGGATCCTCCCGGGCGAGAGCATCAAGGACGCGAACCCGTGGATCGACTACGCGGTGGCGACGGGGACCGGGCACGCGCGAAACCTTGCCGTGGTCGCCTCGTGCGAGGCGGCGATTGCCGTCGGCGGGCGCTGGGGGACGCTCGCGGAGATCGCCTACGCGCGCCTCCTCGGCCGCCCGGTGGTCGTCTTGGGCGACGGGCCCGGCGTCGAGGGCGACGGCGTCGAGCACGCGGAGACGCCGGCGAAGGCCGTGGAGCTCGTCCTCGGACTGGTAGGAATCCGGTAGGAATGGCCCTCGAGATGCGCACCGAGTGCGAGCGCTGTGGCGCGGCCCTCGCGGCGGACGGAAACGCGCGGATTTGCAGCTATGAGTGCACGTTCTGCCCTTCGTGTGCCTCGGCGCTGGAGGAAATCTGTCCCAATTGCGGCGGCGAGCTGGTCGCCCGCCCGCGGCGGCTCACCTAAAGGGTTCATCAGGCACTGCCGAAACCCGCACCACCTGACCATGGTTGTGCGTATGCGGACAATTGTCACTCTTTCGATCCTCGCGATTGTGCTCGGCGCGGCCGCTCCCGCGCAGGGCGCCGTCAGCTGCGGCTTCGCCGCCGGCACGGCGACCGTGAGCATGAGCGCCGCCGGCGACTCCGCTGCGATCGCCGTCGGCACAGGCGCGAACGCCGGTCGCATCGTGGTCGGCGTTACGCCCTGCGGTCTTGCGACCACGCTCTCGACCGACACGATCGTGGTCAACGGCTCGACCGGCGCCGAGAACGTCACCATCGACCTGAGCGGAGGTCAGTTCGCCCCCGGCATCGCGGTCGAAGGCTCCGGTCTCTCCGAGATCGAGTTCGTGGTCGACCTCTCGACGGGCGTGCTCGACCGGGTGACGTTCAGCGGCAGCGCGGGCGACGATTCGATCGTCCTCGGTACATCCGGGGCGAACCTCAACGGAGACGACGACGTCGACGTCACGCTCGCCGGCGTCGAGCTCGGGACCGTCAACGCAGGCGGCGGGGCCGACACGCTCTCCGGATCGGGAGACATCGTCACCGGCAGCCCGACGCTCCTCGGCCTGACCGTGAGCGGGGACAGCGGCAACGACGGTATCAGCGGTGGACAGGGCGACGACACGATCTCGGGCGGGACCGGGAACAACACCATCTTCGGCGGAGACGGCGACGACACCCTCACGGGTGGAACAGGGGACGACACCCTCGCCGGCGGGATGGGCGGGGACACCCTGACGGGAGGGCTCGGAAACGACGTCTTCGACGAGGGTGACTCACTGAGCGGCACGGACACGATGGCGGGCGGCGGCGGCAACGATTTCCTCACGTACGCGGCGCGATCGGCCGGTGTCACGGTGACGATGGACGGCGTCTTCGACGACGGCGAGGCCGGCGAGTTTGACAACGTCGGCGCCGACATCGAGAACGCGATCGGCGGAAACGGCGACAACGTGCTGGTCGGAAGCACCGCAGGCAACGATCTGGCCGGCGGGCCCGGCAACGACGTCATCGACGGAGGCAGCGGCGACGACACCTTGAGCGGAGGCCTCGGCAATGATCGCGAGACAGGCGGAGCCGGCAACGACTTCGTCTTCGGCGACGACGGCGACGACGTGATCCTTGAGGGCGCGGGCAACGACGTAGTCACGGGCGGAGGCGACGTCGACCTGCTCGACTACTCCGGCGTGACCGGAGGCGTGACGCTCTCGCTGGGAGATTCGTCTCCGCAGCCCACCGGCGGCGCCGGCACCGACCAGGTCACCGACTTCGAGAACCTGACGGGCGGCAGCGGAGCTGACGTCCTCGGCGGGGACGCGGGCTCGAACATCCTGTCCGGCGGCTCCGGCAACGACACCATCCACGGCGACGCGGGCGACGACCTCATCGCCGGCAACCTCGGCACCGACAGCGTCGACTACTCCACGTTCACCGAGGACGTCACCGTCCTGCTCGGCCCGGTGAGCGGAGCAAGCCCGGGCTCGGCCACGACCGCGACTCTCGGCACGGACACCCTCGTCGCGATCGCGAACGTCACGGGTGGTTCCGGAAACGATTCGATCACCGGCGAGGCCGGTGCCAACGTCCTGAACGGGAACGACGGCGACGACACGCTTGCCGGCCTCAGGGGGAACGACACGCTCGACGGTGGAGCCGGCTCGGACACGCTGGACTACTCCGCCGCCGACGCGGGCGTCACGCTCAACCTCGCCAACCTCGCCGCCCAGAACACCGGCGGCGCGGGCACCGACACGCTGCTCGCCGACGAGAACGTCATCGGGTCACCGTTCGGCGACGTCGTGACCGGCACGGTGGGCGACAACCTCTTCGACGGGGGCGGCGGCGTCGACACGGCCGACTACTCCACCTCCACCCTGAGCGTCGCGGTCGACCTCTCGGTCGCCGGCGGCCAGGACACCGGGAACGCCGGAACGGACACGTTCACCGCCATGGAGAACGTGACCGGCGGCTCGGGCAGAGACACCCTCACCGGCGACAGCGGTCCGAACGTCCTCACCGGTGGAGCGGGGAACGACGTTCTCCGCGCAAGCGCCGGGGGCGACGTCCTCGACGGCGGGACCGGGCTCGACACGTTGGATTACTCCCTGCGTCCGCCGGGAGTGATCGTGAACCTGACGGCCGGATTCGGTTCCAGCCCGGGCGCTCTCGACCTCGTCACGGCGAGCGAGAACGCGATCGGGGGCACCGGAGCTGATCTGCTCGTCGGCGACGGCGCGGTCAACTCGCTCGACGGCGGCCCTGGCGACGACAGGCTTCGAGGCCTTGCCGGGTCGGACTCCCTCACCGGAGGCGCCGGGTCCGACACGGTCGACTACTCGACCTTCTTCCCCACGAACCAGCGGATCGGCGTGGTCGTGAACCTCACGACCGGCGATGCCGTCGGGGACGGCGCGGACTCACTCTCGCTGATCGAGAACATTCGCGGCTCCAACTTCGACGACCGCCTGGTCGGCAACACCCTCGCCAACACCATTCAGGGTGCGGGCGGGGCCGACTACATGCTCGGCGGCACCGGGCGGGACGTCCTGCGTGGCGGCGACGGCGTCGACACGATCCACGCCCGCGACGGCTTCCGGGATCAGGTCTTCGGTGACGCTGACCGCGACCGGGCACGCGTCGATCGCGGCCGCGACGTCGTTCGCAGCATCGCCGTCTTCGTCCGCTAGGCAGCGGAGAGCATCCGGCGCAGGAGGGTGAGCGCCGCCTCCTTGTCCAGGAACTCGTTGAGGTTGCCGCACTTCGGGGACTGGACGCACGAGGGGCAGCCGTCGGCGCACGGGCAGCCCGCGAGGAGGCGCTCCGTGTCGGCGACCCAGCCCTCCAGCTCGTCGTAGCCGCGCCGGGCGATGCCGACGCCGCCGGCGTGGCCGTCGTAGACGAAGACCGTGGGGCGGCCGGTCTGCGGATGGAGGTTCGTCGAGAGCCCGCCGATGTCCCAGCGGTCGCACATGGCCCAGAGCGGCAGGATGGCGATCATCGCGTGCTCGGCTGCGTGGAGGGCGCCGAGGAGCCTCGGGAGCGGCTCCATGCCGTCCAGCTGCTCCGGGTCGGGCACGTACCAGATCGCCTCCGTCTCGAAGGTCGAGGGCGGGAGGTCGAGCGTGACGAGATCGAGCGTCGACTGGTCGCGCACGGACTTCTTCTGGTACGCGACGACCTGCTCGGTCACGCTGACGCGACCGAAGAAGACGTCCATGCCGAGCTGCCGGGCCTCCAGCTCCGCCTCCTCGATCGCGGTCATCGTCTCGCGCTTGGCCTGCGTGTAGTAGTCGCTCGCGAACGGCTCCACGACCGCCGCCCGCCCTTCGAGGTCGAGCTCGAGCACGCGGAAGGACTCGCCCATGTGGAGGTAGATCGCGCCCTCGTGCACCGTCGAGGGCGCCCGCTCGCGCTCGACGATCCCCAGGACGGTGCCCGTCGCCGCGTCGACGACCGTGATCGACTCGAGGCTCGCCGAGCGCAGCGCCACGCGGCCGGCCGGATAGTCGCGTCCGGCCCAGACGATGCCGGCCTTCGTCTTCCGCAGCTCGCCGCCCTCGACGAGCGCCTCCGCCCGCTCGAGCGCCGCGTCGCCGAGGGTCTCCCGGTCCCGGTCGTCGAGCGGCGCCTCGAAGGCGGCGGAGAGGACGTGGCCGTCGAGGATCCGCGGGTTGGAGTGGTCGAGGATGGCCGACTCGACACGGCGCCCCAGCAAGGCCTCGGGCTCGCGCATGAAGAACTGGTCGAGCGCGTCCTCGCTCGCCACGAGCACCGCCAGCCCGTGGCTGCGCCGCCCTGCGCGCCCCCACTGCTGGCGCAGGCTCGCCACCGTGCCGGGGAAGCCGACGGAGATGGCGCAGTCGAGGAGCCCGATGTCGATCCCGAGCTCGAGCGCGTCCGTGGCCGTGACGCCGAGGAGCTCGCCCTCGACGAGCCTGCGCTCGATCTCCCGCCGCTGCGCCGGCGTGTATCCGGCCCGGTAGGGAGAGAGTCGCGCGGCGGTCTCCGCGTCCAGCCGGTCGACGGCGAAGCGGTGCACGAGCTCGGCCGCCTTGCGGCTCTTGGCGAAGCAGATCGTCCGCAGCCCGCGGGAGACGAGCTCCGCGAGGAGCCGCGAGGCGTCGCCGAGCGCGCTCGCGCGCAGCTGGAGCGCCTCGTCGAGCACGGGAGGGTTCCAGAAGGCGATCGTCCGAGCGGCCCTCGGCGCCGCGTCGTCCTCGATCACGGTCGCGTCGACGCCCAGCAGCGAGCGGGCCAGCTCGCCGGGATTCGCGATCGTGGCCGAGGCGAGGAGGAACTGCGGCTCCGCTCCGTAGATCCGGGCAGCGCGGCGCAGCCGCCGCAGGACGTTGCCGACGTGCGAGCCGAAGACGCCGCGGTAGACGTGCGCCTCGTCGACCACGACGTAGCGAAGGTTGGAGAGCACGTCGCCCCAGCGGTCGTGGTGGGGCAGCACGCCCACGTGGAGCATGTCCGGGTTCGTGAGGATCACGTTCGCCCACTTGCGGATCTGCCAGCGGCGCTCGTGCTCGGTGTCGCCGTCGTAGATGGCCGGCTTCACGCGCGGCACGCGCAGCTCGGTCAGCGAGCGCGCCTGATCCTGCGCCAGCGCCTTCGTCGGGTAGAGGTAGAGCGCCCGCAGCTTCGGCTCGGCCGCGAGCTCGTCGAGGACGGGGAGATTGAACGCGAGCGTCTTCCCGCTCGCCGTGCCGGTGGAGACGACGAGATGCTCGCCGCGCCGCGCGGCCGCGAGCGACTCGGCCTGGTGCGTGAAGAGCTCGGCGATTCCGGCAGCCCGCAACGCCCCTTCGAGCTTGGGGTGGAGCTCCGGCAGCGGCACCACCTGCGCCTCTCGCCCCGCCACCTCGGTCAGGTACGCGAGCTCCTCGCCCTCGAGCACCTCCGCCCACGTCACGGTCGCCACCCCCACGATGCTAACTTCACCCCGCGTTGGTACCCCGGTGCCTCACCATCGCGACCTCGGACTCGGGCGGGGGAGCGGGCATTCAGGCCGATCTGAAGGCGTTCGCGCGCCTGGGCTGCCACGGCATGAGCGCGATCGTCGCTCTCACCGCCCAGAACACCACCTCCGTGACCGCGGTGCACGAGGCGCCGCCGGCCTTCACGCGCGCCCAGCTCGACGCCGTCTTCGACGACATCGGCGTGGACGCCGCCAAGACCGGGATGCTCTTCAGCGCCCGGATCATCGAGGCCGTCGCCGACTTCCTGAGCGAGCACCCGGTGCCCCTCGTCGTCGATCCCGTCATGGTCGCCGCCTCGGGGGCGAAGCTGCTCGAGGACGACGCGGTCGACGTCCTCGTCGGCGAGCTCTTCCCGCTCGCCACCGTCGTCACGCCGAACCTGCACGAGGCGTGCGCGCTCACGCATGTCCCCTACGACGACTCCGCCGACAGGCGCGACCTGGCCGAGCGGATCGTGGCGCTCGGCGCGCCGGCGGTCGTCGTCACCGGCGGCCACGGCGTCGAGGCCGTGGACTGGCTCTTCGACGGCGAGCGGCACGTGCAGATCCCGGTCGAGCGCTACGGCGAGGAGGCGACGCACGGCGCCGGCTGCACGCACTCGGCGAGCCTGGCCGCCCTCCTCGCGCGAGGCGAGAGCCTCGAGAATGCCGCCCGCGGCGCCGCAGAGATCGCCACCGAGGCCGTGCGAAACGGCCTCGCCGATCTCGGCAGCGGCTCGGGCCCGGTCGACGTCTTCCATCTTGAGGCTGTCGGAGCTCGGGGAGTTCGGGCTCCTCGCTGAGCTCGAGCGCCGCGGCCTCGTCCGCGGGCAGGACGCCGAGGGGGCCGTCCTCGCCGACGGCGTTGTCGTCACACCAGGACACGCTCGTCGAGGGGATCCACTTCCGCCTGGACTGGATCCCGTGGCGCGACCTCGGCTACAAGGCGGCCGCGGTCAACCTGAGCGACCTGGCCGCGCTCGGCGCCGAGCCAGAGGCGCTGCTCGTGAGCCTGGCGCTGCCGCCCGAGACGGAGGTGGACGACGTCGCCGAGCTGTACGAAGGCCTGGCCGAGCCCGGCGTTCCAATCGCCGGCGGCGACACGACCCGCGCCGAGTCGCTGACGCTCACGGTCACGGCGGTCGGGCGCAGCGAGCGCGTCCCCGGACGCGCCGGGGCCGTCCCAGGAGACGCGCTGGTGGTCACCGGCCCGCTCGGCGGGGCCGCGGCCGGGCTCCATGTGCTGCGCGAGGGCCTCGACGGCTTCTCCGAGCTGGTCGAGCGCCACCGGCGCCCGCCGCTGCGGCTCGACGAGGGCAAGCGGCTCGGCCGGGTGGCCCACGCCGTCGTCGATCTCTCGGACGGGATCGCCGGCGACGCCGCCCGCATCGCCGAGCGCTCGGGCTGCCGGATCGTGCTCGACCTCGAGCGGATCCCGCGCGCGCCGGGCATCGAGGAGGTCGCCGACCTGCCTTTCTGGACGATGGGCGAGGACTACGAGCTCTTGGCCGCCGTCGCGCCCGAGGACGTCGAACAGCTCGGCTTCACGGTCGTCGGCTCCTGCGCCGAGGGCGAGGGGGTCGAGCCCGCCGACCTCGCCGGCTGGGACTCGTTCAGGCCGCCGCCGGCCTGAGCCACTGCGCCCAGGCTTCCTCGTAGTGGCTGCGCGAGCGGGCGCCGACGACGCTGTCCCTCGCCTCCCCGGCCTCGAAGAGCGTCACGGTCGGGATGGAGAGGACGCTGAAGCGTGCCTGCGTCTGCGGGCTCTCGTCGACGTTCACCTTGACGAACCTCACGCGCTCGCCGTGCTCGTCGGCCATGTCCATGAGGATCGGGTTGACGACGCGGCAGGGGCCGCACCACGGCGCCCAGAAGTCGACGACCACGGGCACGTCGGACTGGAGCACCTCGCGTTCGAAGTCGTCGTCTGTGATCTCTGCCAGCTCGGCCACAGCGGGCCACTATAGCCAGCAGCCCTACAGGCGCCCGCGGGCAGCCGCCAGGCGCAGCGCGGGCACTCTCACCATGCCTTCGAGGACGATCCCGGGGCCCATCTTGGAGCCGCCCGTCCTCCCGGTCGGCGAAGACGAATCGGCACCTCCTCGACCCCGAAGCCGGCGCGCAGAGCGCGGAAGACCGTCTCCACCTGGAAGGCGTAGCCCTTGGACTCGATCGCGCTCCGGGCCGATCGCCTCGAGCACGTCGCGCCGGTAGACCTTGAAGCCGGCGGTCGAGTCCCGCACCGGGATCCCGAGGACGGCGCGCGCGTAGAGCGAGCCGCCCCGGCTCACCGCCCGGCGCAGGAGACCCCAGTTCCGCGTGCCGCCGCCCGCGACGTAGCGGGAGCCGAGCCCGATGCCGGCGCGCTCCGCCGCCTCGACCAGGCGCGGCAGGTCGGCCGGGTCGTGGGAGAAGTCGCAGTCGATGGTCGCCACGAGGTCGGCGCCGGACTCGAGGGCGCGGCGGAAGCCGGCGACGTACGCGGGGCCGAGCCCCTCCTTACGTTCGCGGTGGAGCACGTCGAGCAAGCCGAGCTCTGCGGCGAGCCGGTCGGCCAGCTGCCCCGTTCCGTCGGGCGAGGCGTCGTCGATCACGAGCACGCGGCCGTCCAGCCCGTGCTCGTCGAGCACGTCGAGGACCGCCTTCGCCATGGGCTCGAGGTTCTCGCGCTCGTTGTAAGTGGGGAGGCAGACCACCAGCACGCGTCTATCATCGCCGCCGTGCCCGCAAAGCTGCCGACCAATGCCGACCTGGCCGAGCAGTTCGAGCTCCTCGCGGACATGCTCGAGCTCGACGGAGCCGACGCGTTCCGGCTCGCCGCCTACCGCCGTGCGGCCGCGCGGATCCGCGAGTCGGCAGTCCCCGTGGCCCAGCTCGCGATCGACGGGAAGGCGACGCGGCTGTCCGGGA
>CAVVIB010000016.1:0-123089 GCA_963748205.1 uncultured Actinomycetes bacterium | reverse complement strand
GACTCGAAGTCGACGTCCCCGTGCCCGGCGAGACGAAATCCCAGCCGCGCCCGACCTCACCGAAGTTCAGGTGCCCGCCGAGAATCGAGCTGCGCCCGTCCAGGGTCCTCTTCGAGTCCTTGACGTGGACGTGGTAGATGCGGTCGGCGAACTCCTGGACGAACGCTGCCGAGTCCAGGAACTGGTGGGCGAAGTGACTCGGGTCGAAGTTGATGCCGAAGCCTTCGCGGCGGTCGATCGCCTCGAGCGCCTTGCGCGTGGTCACGAAGTCGTAGGCGATCTCGGTGGGGTGTACCTCCAGGCCGTAGCGAACGCCCTCGGCCTCGAAGACATCCAGGATCGGGCCCCAGCGCTCCGCGAAGTCCCGGTAGCCCGCCTCGACCCGCTCGAAGTCGTTCGGCGGGAACGAATAGAGGAGGTGCCAGATGCTCGAGCCGGTGAAGCCGTTCACCTGGGTGACGCCGAACCTCGCGGCCGCCCGTGCCGTGTCCTTCACCTTGTCGGCCGCCCGGCTCCGGACGCCCTCGGGATCACCGTCACCCCACACGTCCGGGGGCAGGATCGCCTGATGCCGCTCGTCGACCGGGTCGCAGACGGCCTGGCCGACGAGGTGCGTCGAGATCGCGACGCACTGGAGGCCGTGGCGGTCCAGGATCTCGCGGCGGCCGTCCACGTACCCCGGGTCGGCAAGCGCCTCGTCGACGTCGAAGTGATCGCCCCAGCAGGCGAGCTCGAGCCCGTCGAAGCCCCAGGCGGACGCCTTGCCGGCGAGCTCCTCCAGCGGTAGATCGGCCCACTGGCCGGTGAAGAGCGTGACTGGACGTGCCATTCGGGTCCTCCTTAGGCGGTGGTGGAAGCAGCGGTCGCTTGGCCGTCGGCCACGATGAGGTTGACGCCGGCCGCCTCGTACGAATCGATCGTCTCGCGAGGGAGGCCATCGTCGACCACCAGCGCGTCGAGCTCCTCCGGACGCGCGATCGCAAGCAGTGCGGAGAGGCCGAACTTGGACGAGTCGATGAGGCCGATCGTCTTCGTCGAGGAATCCGACGCGGCGTTGAGGGTGTCGGCCAGAGCCCGCCGCGTCGTGGTCAGCCCGTTCTCGAGCGTGACACCGCCGGCCGAGACGAAGGCGGTCTCCATGTTGAGACCTGCCAGGAACTCGGCCGCCCACCGGCCGCCGATCATGCGGAGCGTCTGGTCGACCTCGCCGGGAGTCACGACGACGTGGATGGACTGGGCGTGCAGCTCGACGGCGATCGCCGGGGAGTTCGTGACGAGGGTGAGCGCGCGCGGCGGATGACGCTCCAGATAGCGGGCGAGCACGAGGCAGGTCGTGGATGAGTCGACGAAGATCGTCGAGCCGTCCTCGACGAAATCGGCCGCGCGCGCCGCGATCGCCTGCTTCGCCGGCAAGGCCTGCTTGAGCCGCTTCGTCCAGTCGGTCGGCACGCGAAGCTCCCTGGGACCGCTCCCGGGTGGGCGCGCGCCTCCGTGCACACGCTCGATGAGCCCGTCTCGCGCCAGTCGCTCGAGGTCGCGGTGAACTGTGATGGACGAGACGCCGTAGTCGCGCGCGAGCTCGGCGATCGACGCGCCGCCGTCGCGCTGGATCCTCTCGAGAATGCTGGCTCTGCGAATGTCGGCCGGCATCACTCGCCCTCATCAGGTCGCGGACGTCGGCGTAGAGGCCAGGGCGAGGTACCGCTCGGCGACGAGGTCTGCGAACGCCGGGTCGTTCACATGCGTGTCGGCGAGCTCGAGTTGGATGTCGGGCCGAAGCGCAGTTCCGAGAGCGTCCAGGAACGCGGCATCGGCCTCCGGGAACCAGAGATCGCCACCCTCGACGTCGGCCAGCGAGAAGCCCCGGGTCGGCGCGAGGACGTGCACGGGCCCTTGCGCCTCGTTGAGCCGTTCGGCGACGACGCGGCCCAGCTCGGCCATCTCCCCCGGCTCGAGCCTGACGAGAGTGGCCACTGGATTGTGGTAGTAGGTCTGGCGCGTGCGGTACTCGGGCGGAAGGGTGTCGGGTGCGCCCTGGTTGAAGAAGTCGACGCAGCCGGGAACGACCACCTGCGGGAGACCCCTCCGGCCCGCGGCCCGTAGGCGATTCGGCCCTGTCGAATGGAGGCCGTCCAGGAGGGAGTTCGCGAGCTCGGAGAGCGTGTAGTCGATCACGCCCGCGAGTGCGCCCGCTTCGACGAGCTTCTCCATCGCGGGCCCGCCGACCCCGTTCGCGTGGAAGATGACCGGCTCGTGGCCGGCCTGCTCTAGCGCCGTGCGGATGCGCATGACCGCCGGCGTGGTGTGACCGAGCATCGTGATGCCCACGCTCCGTCCGCCCAGGTCCTGCACGGGGCGCCCCGCGTCCCGAGCCATGCCCGCGACGGCAGCCGCCGCGTTGTCGAACACGGCTCGCGCGATCGGGTTGAGGCCGAGGATGTCGACGACCGAGTGCATGACGAGCACGTCGCTCTCACCCACAAAGGGGCCGAACGCGCGGCGCCCAGAAGCGCTCGGCGTCACGATCAGCTTGGGGACGCCGACGGGAAGCGCGTGCATCGCGGCCGCTCCCAAGAGGGCTCCCTCCGCGCCGCCCAGGCAGAGCACTCCGTCCAGCCGGCCCTCGAGCCAAAGGCGAAGGCAGACCGCGCGCACTCCCTCTTCCATCAGCTCGACTGCCGCGCCTCGGCTCCCCGCCGACCGGATGCGCTCCAGCTCGTGGCCCCCCTCCCTGGCCACCTCTTCCCGCGTGATGTCGGCGCTCGTACCCGGCTCACCCAGGATCCCCGAGTCGACCACGACCGGCCGGACGCCGAGGGCTACCAGCCGCTCGCGCACGTAGGCGATCTCGTCGCCTTTCGTGTCGAGCGTGCCGATCAGCGCGATCTGTGGCTCGTCCTTCACAGGCCCCCCGTCATGCCCGGTCGCGCCACTCCCGCGTGTGCACATCGACCGGCACCTTCTGGAACTCCTCCAGCGCCGCGGCGAGGTGTGCGGCGTACAGCTCGTACGTCTGCTCCCCCTTCTCCGCGGTCGCCCGGAACGGGTTGCCGATCACGCCGCTCGGCGTGAAGTCGCTGTGGTCCGTGGGGAAGAGGAAGTACTGGTACCCCTGGAACTCGACCTCCGGCGCCCCGTCCAGCTTGACGAATCCGTCAGGGAACCAGTCAGGGCGCTTGACCTTCTGGTTCACAGCGCGGTCCATGCGCACCAGCCCCTCGTCGTGCGCCATCACCTGGGCGGTCTCGAGCTCGCTGGAGTGCCAGCCCGGCGTCTCCTCGGGCGGGTTCTCCATGACCGGGTCGATGAGGCCGAGATACCGCTCGGCGTAGAGCTTCGAGAATGTGACGAAGGCGCCGGTTTCGTACCGGATCCGCCGCAGCAGCGGGTCGATGATCTTCGTGTTCGAGCCGTGGTTGTTGACGAACACGAGCCGGTTGAACCCGTGGTGGATCAGCGAGCGCGCCACGTCGTGGTAGACGTCGAGCAGGATCTGCGAGCGGATCGTGATCGTCCCGGTCCCCTCGCCCGGCCCGTACATGTGCTGCGGCGAGTAGCCGAACCAGACACACGGCGTGTACAGGACCGCCGCCCGCTCGGCTGCGCGCTGCGTGATCTCGTCGGCCTGGATCGTGTCCGTCGCAAGCGGCAGATGGGGCCCGTGCTGCTCCAGGCTCGCGATGGGGATCATCACGATGTCCTTCTCGGCCAAGTAGGCCTGGATGTCCGGCGGGGCGAGATCGGCGATGTTGTAAGAAGGCAGCTCCATCGGACCTCCTACGCGGGTGCTGCCGCGCTCTGGCGCAGGCAGTCGATCGACTCCTGCACGTACCGGTCGTACAGCTCCTCGGGAACGGCGCCCGTGCCGTGGTCGCGCAGGAACTGCTCGAGGCCCACGCTCGCGTCGGCCTCGGACGCGTCACCGATCTCGGTGCGCTCGGAGATTCGGCTGCGATCGACCGTGGCCACGAACTCGACGGTGACGTAGCCCTCGTAGCCGACCTCGTCGAGCGTGCGCAGGATCAGCTCCCAGTCGATCGCGCCCTGGCCGGGGGGCATGCGGTTGTTGTCGGCCACGTGGAAGTCGACGAGCTTGTCACCGGCGGCCCTGATGGCGGACGGCCAGTCGGCCTCCTCGATATTCATGTGGAAGATGTCGAGGCAGACACCGCAGTCGCCTCCGACGTCCTCCGCCAGCGCGAGCGCCTGGTCGCAGCGGTTCAGGAAGTAGGTCTCGAAGCGGTTCAGCGGCTCGAGCGCGAGCCGGACTCCGCTGCTCTCGGCGTGCGCCTGGCACTCCTTCAGGCTCTCGACCGCCCACTTCCACTCCTCCTCGGGAGTGGACATGGGCGTGACCTTGCCGACGGTCGACGGGACGACGGTCAGGATCGAGCCGCCGAGCGCCTTGATCAGGTCGATCGTGTCCTTGACGTACTGGACGCTGCCGATGCGCACGTACTTGTCCTCGTGCAGCAGGTCGCGTCCGCCGACCATGAGCGTCACGGAGCCCCAGCACTCGAGGCCGTGCTCGTCGAGCAGGGAGCGCACCTGCTTCGGGTCGTAGAGCGCCGGCTCGCCGGAGATCTCGATTCCGTCGTAGCCGGAACGAGCCAGCCGTCGGATCGTCGTCTCGATCGGCTCGGGCCGCATCCAGTTGTGCATCGCCACCTTCAGTGCCATTCGGTCCTCCTCGCGTTGCCGACTGCGTTACAGATCGAGCTTGCCCGGGTTCATGATCCGGTTCGGGTCGAGCACCTCCTTGATCCGGCGCAGAACGTCGAGCGCGGGCCCGTGCTGGGCTCGCATGTACGGCGCCAGCTTGAGCCCGACGCCATGGTGGTCGTTCATGACGCCGCCGGCGCCGAGCATCGCCTGCACGGCGTCCGCCCAGATCCGGTCGTGTAGGTCGATGGCCTCGGGCCCGCCGTCCGGGACGATGAAGCGGCCGTACATCATCGTCCCCCACGGGTACCAGTGGCTGAAGTGGACCTTGAGCGCGAGCCCGTGCTCGGCGTACGGCGCCTCGACCGCCTCTTTCACCGCCCGGTAGACGTCGTAGATGCGGGCGTACGGAGCGACCGCCTCGATCGTCCCCCAGATGGCTGGGAGCTGTGGATGGTGCGGCGGCTTGTAGAACTCGTAGCGGCGCTTCCACCACGTCTCGCCGAGCTTGCCGTCGAGGACGACGGCTCCGCGCTCGCGGGCGAGCGCGAGCAGCGTCTCCGCCTCCGCGTCCGCAACGGCGGGCTCGCCCTCGAAGCAGAAGACCGTGCAGACACCCTCCAGCTCCTGTTCGACGACGGGCCCGAGCGACGTGCGGGTGGCCACCTCGTCGTACATGCGCACGACGGATGGGCGCAGGCCGCGGGCGATGATGGAGCGCACCGTGGCGATCCCCTCGGGCACCGATCCGAACGAGACCGCCTCGAAGCGGCGCGCCGCCGGGAGGGGCGCGAGCTGGAGGCTCGCGCGGGTGACGACGCCGAGCGTGCCCTCGGAGCCGATGAAGAGCTGCGTCAGCTCGGGCCCCACTGCGTGCCTGGGGACGCCAACGGTTTCGATCACCGTCCCGTCCGCGAGGGCGATGCGGAGCGAGAGGACGAGATCCTCGATCTTGCCGTAGCGCGTCGAGAGCACCCCGGAGCCGCGGGCGGCGACGTAGCCGCCGACCGTCGCCAGATCGACCGAAGCCGGGTAGTGCGGGAGCATGAGCCCTCGCTCGTTCAATGCGCGCTCGAGCACCTCGCCGTTGACGCCCGCCTCTGCCGTCACCGTCAGCGATTCCTCGTCCACCTCGACGATGCGGTCGAGGCGAGTGAGGTCGAGGAGGATGCCGCCCTCGACCGGAACCGCTCCTCCCTGGCTTCCCGAGCCGCCGCCGCGGGGGACAACGGGGAGACCTCGCTCGTTGGCGAAGCGGAGCACTGCAGCGACGCCGGCTTCGTCGGCCGGCAGGACGGCGACGTCCGGAAGACCGAGCGGGCTCCCGCTCGCCTGCGCCGCAAGCGCCTTCCAGTAGGTGTCGGCGGCGTAGCGCTCGAGGCCGTCCGCGTCGGCGATGACCGCGTCGTCTCCTACGAGACCACGGAGGTCGCGCACGAACGTCTCGCTTCTGGGCGTTCCGACGCTCATGACGACCGCAGGGACCTCCAGGGCTCCTCGCCGGAGACGTCCACGAGCTCGTAACCTCCTTCACCGGCGCACGGACCGAGAGCGACCGTCAACCGCGCGGTCTCCTGCCCCGTGTTGAACGAGGCGTGGACGGTGCCCATCCCGATGAAGACGGCTTCGCCGGGCCCGAGGACGGTCTGCTCACCCTCGAGCCACTGCTCGATCTCACCCGCCTGGACGACGATCACCTCTTCCTGCTCGGGGTGCGTATGGAAGTCGTGGCCGTGGCCCGGCTCCAGCGAGACGTCGAGCACCGTGAGCTGTCGCGCACCGGTGGACGGTGGCCGGCTGATCCACCCGAGGCCACCCCAGTCGAGCTGCTCGCGCTCGATGTCGGTCTCGTGGACGAACCTCCCGTTCATACGTGTTCTCCTTCCCGCCTGCGGGCGGGGATCGCCTTGAAGCGCTTCACGGTCTCCGTCAGCGCGATTTCGGTCGGGAGCCGTTCCATGCTCGAGGCCCCGAAGAAGCCGACGACCCCCTTCGTGCGCTCGAGCACGTAGGCCGCGTCGTCCGGCTCCGAGATGGGGCCGCCGTGGCAGAGGACGAGAACCTCGGGCGCGACCTCAACGGCAGCGTCGTGCATCGCCTGAATGAGCTCGACCGACTCGTCGAGCGTCCTGGCGGTCTCGGCGCCGATCGACCCGCCCGTCGTCAGCCCCATGTGGGGCACGAGCACGTCGGCGCCCGCTTCTGCCATCGCCCGGGCATCCTCCGGGGTGAAGACGTAGGGGCACGTGAGCAGGCCGAGCTCCCGCGCGGCGCGAATCATCTCCACCTCGAGCGCGTAGCTCATGCCCGTCTCCTCGAGGTTCTGGCGGAAGGTCCCGTCGATGAGGCCGACGGTGGGGAAGTTCTGGACGCCCGTGAAGCCGGCCTCCTGCACCTGCCGGAGGAAGACGGGCATGAGTCGGAAGGGATCCGTGCCGCACACGCCGGCGAGGACAGGCGTCGACTCCACGACCGGCAGCACCTCGCCCGCCATCTCCATGACGATCGCGTTCGCGTCGCCGTAGGGGAGCAGGCCGGCCAGCGATCCGCGGCCCGCCATCCGATACCGCCCCGAGTTGTAGACGATGACGAGATCGGCGCCGCCGGCCTCCGCGCACTTCGCCGAGAGCCCGGTCCCGGCGCCGGCGCCGATGATCGGCCGGCCGTCCTCCACCTGCGCCCGCAGGCGCGCCAGCGCTTCCTCCCGCTTCATGCGCGCACCTCGCCGGCGGTCCAGGCCTGGTAGTGCTGGTGGAGGGTGTCGACCATGGCATGCGCGAAGGCCGGATCGTTGACGTCGGTGTCGAGCTCGCGCACGTCCACGCCGGGGTCGAGCGTGTCGCGAAGTGCGTCGAAGAGCGCCCGGTCGGCTTCCGGGTCGAAGAAGACTTGTCCCTCCACGTCGATGAGCGACACCCCGCGAAGCGGGATGAAGAGCGTCACTGGTCCGGTCGCAGACGAGAGCTTGCGCCCGATGCGGCGTCCCAGCTCGGCGGATTCCTCAGCGGTCGTCCGCATGAGCGTGACCGTCGGGTTGTGCTTGTAAAGGAGCCGGTCCCGGAACTCGACAGGCACCGTTTCCACGGGGCCGAAGTTGACCATGTCGAGCGCCCCGAGCGAGACCACCTGCGGGATCCCGAGCTCGCCGGCGGCCTCGAGCCGGTCCGGGCCGGCGGAGAGAACGCCGCCGACGAGGTCGTCGGCCAGCTCGGTGGTGGTGGCGTCGAGCGACGCGGTGATGAAGCCGCTCCGCATGAGCGCCTCCATCGACTGTCCCCCTGTCCCGGTCGCGTGGAAGACGAGCACCTCATAGCCGAGCTCCTCGAGGCGCTCGCGCGCCGCGGTCACGCAAGGGGTTGTGACGCCGAACATCGTGGCCCCGACGAGCGGCTTCCCGCCCTCAACTGTGGGTGGGTCCGCAGTCGCCATGCCCGCCATCGCAGCCGCCGCATTGGCCAGGATGCGGGCCGAGACGGCGTTGATCCCGGAGATGTCGACGACGGAGTACGTCATCGTCACGTCCGTCGCGCCCACGTAGGGGCGCGTGTCGCCGGACGCCATCGTCGAGACCATCAGCTTGGGGACGCCGACCGGGAGCGCTCTCATCGCCTCGGTGGCGACCGCCGTTCCACCCGACCCCCCGAGGGCGAGGATGCCGTCGAGGCGACCTGCGCCGTGAAGCTCGATCACGATCCTCGCGGCGCCACGCGCCATGGTCTCCACGGCGGCCCCGCGGTCGCCCGCGTCGGCGAGTGCGCGGACGTCTGTTCCCGCCGCCTGCGCCACCTCCTCACGCGTCACGTCCGCGGCCGCGCGAGGCTCGCCGAGCACCCCGGCGTCGATCAGGATCGTCTCGACCCCGTGCCCGCTCAGGAGCGAGCGGAGGTAGGCGTACTCGTCCCCCTTCGTGTCCAGCGTGCCGAGCAGGACGACAGTGGCCATGATCTACGCGGCCGCTCCCTCGACGCGGGAGACGCCGAGGTAGCGCTGCTGCGCATCCGGGTCGTCGAGGAGCGCCTTGGCGCTCATCTCTGTCGCGATCTCACCGGCGACCATGATCAGCTGACGCTCGGCGAGCGAGGTGGCGACGCCGAGGTTCTGCTCGACCAGGAGAAGCCCGACCCCCTCCTGGACGAGACCCTGGCAGGTGCCGACCAGGTTCTCGACGATCGCCGGCGCCAGGCCCTCGGAGGGCTCGTCCATGATCAGAAGCTTGGGATTGCCGAGAAGCGCGCGCGCGATGGCGAGCATCTGCTGCTCCCCGCCCGAGAGCTGGGCGGCGCCGATCTTGCGACGCTCGGCGAGGCGTGGGAACAGCTCCCAGATCGCCGCCTTGTTCCAGCGGCCGCCACGTCCGGCGCCGAGCATGTCGAGGTGCTCCTCCGTCGAGAGCGAGGGGAACAGTCTCCGACCCTGGGGCACGTAGCCGATCCCCGCGCCGGAGATCTTGTAGGGCGCCCGGCCCATGAGCTCCTGCCCTTCGAAGCGGACGGAGCCGTCCGCGCGGGCCATGAGGCCCATGATGGCGAGGCAGAGCGTCGTCTTCCCCATGCCGTTGCGGCCGATGAGAGCGACCGGCTCGCGACCGAACTCGAAGCTGACGTCGTGCAGGACGCGCGCACGCCCGTAGTAGGCGTTGACCTTGTCCAGGATGAAGACGGGGTCACTCATCGGCGTAGTGATGGCTCCCCAGGTAGAGGTCGTGCACGAGCTGGTTGGCGCGGATCTCGGCCGGCGTGCCCTCGACGATCACGCGGCCGTCGTGCATCATCGTCACCCGCTCCGCCACCGTGAGGGCGACGTCCATGTCGTGCTCGATGAGGATGAGTGTGATCCCGCGGTCGAGCGTCAGCAGGAGATCGGTCAGCAGGACACGCTCCCCTCGGGAGAGGCCCGCCGCAGGTTCGTCGAGCATCATGATCTTCGGGTCGCCCGCGCGCGCCATTCCCACTTCGAGCTGGCGCTGCTCGCCGTGCGAGAGCGAGCCCACCTGCGTCGCGAGCTGCTTCTCGAGCCCGACCCGCTCGGCGAGCTCGCGGGCCCGCTCGCGGACGCGAGCGTCGCGGCCGGGCAGGCGCACTGGGCGGAGGTGTCCACCCAGTGCGCCGAGTGCGGCGAGGTAGAGGTTGTCCTCGACCGACAGGCCGAGGAAGAGTCGTGAGGTCTGGAACGTGCGTGTGAGCCCGAGCCTGGCCCGCTTGCGAGCGGGCATGCTCGTGACGTCGCGGCCGAACAGCTCGACGCGTCCGCTCGTGGGCGGGAACTCGCCGGAGACGACGTTGAAGAGCGTCGTCTTGCCGGCGCCGTTCGGCCCGAGCAGAGCACGACGCTCGCCGGGATGGACGTCGAGGTCGACGTCGTGGACGGCGTGGACGCCCCCGAAGCGCCGGCCGACGCCGCGGAGGCGGACGATCGGCTCGGCGCTCTGAGGCTGTGCTGCTACGGCTGCCACGGCTCTTTCCGGCTCGCCTAGCTTCCTCCGCCCTGCTCGGTCCACGGAGGCGGCGTGCC
Source organism: uncultured Actinomycetes bacterium (assembly GCA_963748205.1). Taxonomy (GTDB): domain Bacteria; phylum Actinomycetota; class Thermoleophilia; order Gaiellales; family Gaiellaceae; genus JAIBJN01. Next base: position 112,916 of record CAVVIB010000016.1, on the reverse strand, counting down.
CTCCTCGCAGGCCGGGTTGGTCCGGTCGGGCGAGGGCGTCTCCGGGCTGAAAGCGCCCGCGAACGTCTGGTCGACCTCCGGGATCGTCGCGAGGGTCTTCACGTCGGGGACGCCGTCGCCGTTCTGGTCCTCGACGATCTGCTGGAGGAAGTTGTCCATGATCGCCTGGCGGTTCTCGTCGAGCTTGATCGTCCCCAGCGGGGCATCCAGCTCGAGGTTCGCCAGCGCATCCCTGAAGGCAGCGTGCTCGTCGGAGAGGTCGCCGTCGACCTCCTCGAGTGCCTGCGCGATTGCCTCCATGGCCGTGTAGTAGCCGTAGAGGAACACGCTCGAGCCCGTGCCGGCGAGATCCGGATAGGCGTCTTCGATCTGCTGCGTGTACTCGAGGTAGGCGGGCTCCTGCGAGTCGCCCGACGTCATGCCGGCCGTCACCACTCCGACGACCTGATCGCCGAGCTCCTCGAGGATCACGGGGTCGGTCATGAAGATGCCGCCCATGATCTTGTCGGCGAGGTTGCCGCGCAGCTGTCCGTACTGCTTCACGAAGGCCACGGTTCCGGTGCCGCCGACGCCCATGAAGAAGCCGTCGACGTCCTCCGGGATCTGGGTGATGTACGAGGAGTAGTCCTCCTCGCCGAGCGGCGGCCAGAGCCGCTGCGTCACGTTCCCGCCGATCGAGCAGAACTCGGCCACGAAGCCGGCGATTTGCGAGTACGGGAAGTCGTAGTCGTCGCCGATCGTGACGACGTTCCGCCAGCCGAGCTCGTTATAGGCGTAGTCGCCGAGCCCCGCGGTCCACTGGGTGCCGTCGTTGTGGAACCGGAAGAAGTTCGGAGACCGCACCTTGAGCGTCGTGTCCTGCGCGCCCGAGATGCCGTTCACGAACGTGACTCCCGGCTGCTCCTTCGAGTAGTTCGCGACGGCGATTCCCTCGCTCCCCGACAGGGGCCCGACGAGGATGTCCACGCCCTCCTGCTCGACGAGCCGCCGTGCCTCTTCGACCGCCTTGTCCGGGGTCGAGTCCGAGCCGCCGTAGACGATCTCGATCGGGTGTCCGGCGATCACTGCGTTCTCGACGCCGTCGGTCGGGTCTCCGCTGACGGGCGTCGCGCCCCGGTTGATCAGCGGGAGCATCGCACCGCCGAAGGTCTGGCCCTCGAAGGGCGCGAACGCGCCCTCGTTGTTCGAGAAGACGCCGATCTTGATCGGCTCGCCGGTCGCATCGCCGCCGGTCTCCCCGCCGCCCGTGTCGGTCGTCGGGGTGGCCTCGCCGTCACCGTCGTCGTCGTCACCGCCGCACGCTGCGACGGTCCCTACCAAGACGAGCACGAGCGCGGCGAGCAGGGCCCAGAGCCGGACCCTCCCGCCTTCGGTGAAAACTCGCATCCCTACCTCTCCTCCTTTTGGATCAATCCGAACGCCCGGTTCCCGACCGGGGTTCCCGTCGTGCGGTTGGCGCGCTTCGTTCCTCCCTTCTGGGTCATGAAGGCTGTGGACTGTTCGAGGCCGCTCGGGCCTCGTCCGCCGGGCCCGCGGAGGGTCGCGCGGGGGGTTTGCCTGAGAGTTGGCGCCCGATGTAGTCGGTGATCGACTGCCAGATGCCCATCAACCCTCCGGGCGAGAGGAGGACGATGGCCAGGAAGACTGCCCCAATCACGGTGTTGAAACGCTGGCCGACGATGTCGAGGCCTCGCGTCCAGTTGTCCAGCGCAACGAAGACGAGCGCTCCGATCCAGGCCCCTTCGAGCCGGTAGAGCCCGCCGATCACGGCGATCACGAGCACGTCGATCGTGCGCGAGAGGTCGATCGAGCCGGGCGAGATCCTCGTGTTCCACCAGACGGACAGAATCCCCGCGAAGGAGGCGATGAGCGCTCCTAGGCCGAACGCGAGCGCGCGCAGCAGCGGGACGTTGTACCCGAGCGCGCGCATCCGGGAGGGGTCGTCCCGAACACCCTGCAGCGCAAGGCCGAACGGTGTTCGCGCCAGGTAGCGCACGAAGACGTAGACGGCGGCAGAGACTCCGAGCGCGATGTAGAACAGGTTCTGGGGATCCGTGACGGGATTCGAGACGATGCCGGGCCGGGTGACGTTGTTCACGCCTCCGAAGCCCGAGAGCTCGGTCACCTGGGCGAAGAAGTAGTAGGTGAGGACCGCCACCGCGAGCGTGATCATCAGGAAGTAGATGCCGTAGCTGCGACTCGCGATCGCACCGAAGAAGAGGCCGACCCCGACCGCGACGAGGATGCCGACCAGGGTCGCCACCCACGGGTTCCACGCGATCGTGGAGCCGCCGTCGGCCTCGACGAGGTTCGCCATCGCGAAGCCGGCGACGCCGTAGAGGGCAACCTGGCCCAGCGACACCATCCCGACGTAGGCGGCCAGGAAGATGAGGCTGGCCGCGGCGATCCCGAGCCAGAGCGCCTTCGTGATCACCTGACTCAGATAGAAGTCGGTGAAGAGCAGCGGGGCGAAGACGAGGATCAGCACCAGCGCCAGCCCCGGCCCCCACCAGAGGGCGCGCTCCACGGTCAGAGCCGAGCGGTTCACGCGGGTCTCCCGAAGAGTCCGAGCGGCCGGACGGCGAGGACGAGCACGAGCAGCCCGAAGATGAGGAGGATCGAGTAGTTGGTGTAGCCCTCCGGCAGGTAGACGTCGCCGAAGGAGTCGACGAGACCGAGGGCGAGCGCCCCGATGGCCGCCCCGGCCAGGCTCCCCATGCCGCCGATGATCACCACGATCAGCGAGATGAGCAGGTACTGGGTGTCGTTGGCCTTGTCGACCGAGATCATCGTCCCGCCGAGGACGCCGCCCAGGCCGGCAAGCACCGCCCCGAGGAAGAAGGCGCCCGCGAAGACGAGCTGGATGTTGATCCCGAGCGCCGAGACCATCTGCCGGTCGTCGACCCCCGCGCGGACGATCATGCCGAAGCGGGTGCGCTGGATCATCGCCCAGAGGGAGAGCCCGACGGCGATCGCGACCAGGAGGACGAAGATGCGGAAGAAGGGATACGCGAGGTCGGAGAACGGGAGGTCGACGCTCTCCGGGAAGGCATCCGGCGCCGCGAGCGACTCGGCGATGCCGCCGAAATGGGCCAGTGTCTGGTCGGCGATGATGATCCCGATCGCGATCGTGATCAGCGCCTGACGCAGGTCCTGCCCCTGGTTCCAGCGCAGAAAGAGCTGCTGCATGACGAGGCCGATCACCCCGACCCCGAGGGAGGCGACGACGAGCGGGATGATCCAGTCCCCGATGCCCGCCTGCGACGAGCCGAACGCCGACGCCGCCTCTCCGTCCGTCAGGGTCGTCTGGAGCTCGAGCGCGAAGAAGCCGGCGAGCATGTACAGGGAGCCGTGCGCCATGTTGACGACGCGCATGAGCCCGAAGATGAGCGTGAAGCCGCTCGCGACGACGAAGTAAAGGCCGGCGAGCGTCAGGCCGTTGAGCCCGACGATCACGAAGGTGCGCGGGTCGCCGAACGCCTTGTATGCGACCCACGCGGCGACCAACACGAGGACGAGCGCGACGCCGGCGCGAACCGCGAGAGCGCCTGGTGACACCGCGGTCAAGCGGGACCGCCAGGCCGGCTCCGCCGCAGTCGCCGTCTGCCCGCTCACGTGAGCCGCGCCACCAGACCCCCGCAGGATGATCGCTTTTGAAGGGACATGAACGGTTTTGAAGCGCGAACGTAACAGGATGATGAATCGGTGTCAACGACGGCGTTAGACTCGCGCCGCTCCACTTCTCCCGATCCGCCTCGACGTTCAGACCGGCCGCGGAGAGGATCGAGCCCACCACGATTCGAGGAGACACGCGACCATGAGCAACGGACTGAAGACCAGCCTCGGCATCTGGGCGCTCGGCCCGATGGTGACGCGCTTCGTTCCCGGCGGCTACAAGCCGGAGCACGCGGGCGAGACGACGGCCGTGCGGGTGCGCAGGGCTGTCGAGGGGCTCGGCGACCTGATCGACGGCTACGAGTTTCACTACCCGCAAGAGCTCAACGAGGAGAACCTGGACGAGGTCCGCGACGCACTCGACGGGCACGACGTGTACTGCATGGCGACGGGCCTCCACCTCGATCCGCGCTTCAGCCGCGGGGGACTCGTCTCTCCCGACGACGCCACGCGGGCCGAGGCCCTGCGCCGGACGACGGCCGCGATCGACTTCGCCGGCGAGCTCGGCGCGCACTTCATCATCTGGCCCGGGATCGAGGGTTACAACTACCCGTTCCAGAGCCCCTACCGCGAGAGCTGGGACTGGCTGGTCGAGGGAATCGGCCAGGCGGCTCAACGCTGCGCCGACCGCGGGATCCTGCTTTTCCTCGAGCACAAGAACTCCGAGCCTGCGATGAAGATCCTGATGCGGAACATCGGCATGACCCTGCACGTCATCCACAAGCTCCGCGCCCAGGGCCTGACCAACGTCAAGGTCAACATGGACTGGCAGCACCTGCTCATGAACCGCGAGAGCCTCGCGGAATACGCCGCCCTGCTCGGGGCCGAGGGGCTGCTCGGACACCAGCACGCAAATTCGGGTTGGGGGGACTTCGACGACGACAACATGGTCGGCGCGACCGCTTTCATGGAGACGCTGGAGCTGGCCCTCGAGCTGCGGCGGGCAGGCTACGGCGAGAACGGCGAGCGGCTGGGCTTCGACCTCTACCCGTACACCGAGGACGCCGTCGCGGCCGTGCGCCGGAGCGTGCTTCAGTGGCGGTTCATCGACGGTATTGCCGCTCGCATCGACGACGACGCCCTCCGCCGGGCGCAGATGTCCAAGGACGCGATCCGAGCCTACGAGCTGGTGTACGCCGCGATGGGAGGAGAATGAGCGCTCTGACGCACCGCTCGTAGCGCCTTTACCACGTCGAGCACCTTTACCACGTCGAGCGCCAAAGCGTCCGGCCTCCGCCGAGACCAGCGAGGGCGAGCGTCTCCTCGAGGCCCCGCACGCCCTCCACGCCGCCCACCGCCGTTGTGGCGAGCGCGCCGACGGCATTCGCGAAACGGGCCGAGCGCTCGAGCGGCCAACCCGCCAGGCGGCCGTACAAGAGCCCGGCGACGAAGGCGTCGCCCGCTCCCGTGCCGTCGACCTCATCTACCTGGACCGCCTCGAGAGCGCCCTCGAAGCCCTCTCCCGATGCGTAGCAGCCTGCGGCGCCGCATTTGAGCACGACCGTCCCAACGCCCCTTCTCCCGGAGCCACGAGGCGATCGTCGCGGGCTCCTCCTCCCCCGTGATCGCACGGGCCTCCGGCAGGCTGGGCGCGAACAGGTCGACGTGGGGCAGCGCAGGAAGAACGCGCTCCCAGCGTCCCGTCGCATCCCAGACCGTATCGAGGCTCGTCAAGAGCCCACGTGACCTCGCCTCCGCCAACAGGTCCGCCCCGGGCTCGCCGTCGAGCAGCTCCATGACGAGCGCGCCGGCAAGATGGAGACCCCGTCCCGAGAAGAGATACGAGCGGTCGAGCTCTTCGGCCCGCACGCTCGCACTCGCGCCCGGAAGGTGCAGGAACGTCCGCTCGCCAGAGGAGTCCACGAGCACGACGCTGGCGGACGTGCCGACAGCCGGATCGGTCAGAACGCCGCGACGGTCGACTCCCCGCCCGTCGAGGAGAGCGACGATGAAGGCTCCGAGAGCGTCGTCGCCGACCTTGCCGGCGACCCCCGCCGAGAGACCGAGTCGAACCAGAGCGCTGGCCGTGTTGAGAGCGCAACCGCCCCCATGGAGCGAGATGTCGTCCACGAGCCCCAGCGAGCCGCGGTCGGGAAGCTCGCCGACCGGGCGGGCGATGGCGTCGGCCACGAGGATTCCGAGACAGACGACGTCCATGGCGGATGGATAACGTATCCCGGTGGACTCGGCATGAGGGCCCAGTTCGTCAGCGACGTCGAGGCCGCGGTCGGCTCAGCTGGGGTGATCTCCGAGCCGGAGCAGCTTCGCACCTACGAGTGCGACGGCCTCACGAGCCACCGGGTCGTCCCCGCGCTGGTCGTTCTTCCGGCCAGCACCGAGGAGCTTCAGGCGGTCGTCCGCCTCTGCGCACGCGGAGGCATCCCCTTCGTCGCCCGCGGAGCGGGGACCGGCCTTTCCGGCGGCGCCCTGCCCATCGCCGAGGGAATCGTGATCTCGCTCGCACGCATGGATCGCATCCTCGAGGTCGACCTCGAGAGCGCACGCGTCACCGTCCAGCCCGGCGTCACGAACCTCGCCATCACAGAGGCCGTCGCGCCTCACGGATTCTTCTATGCCCCCGACCCGTCCAGTCAGCAGGTTTGCACGATCGGCGGCAACGTGGCCGAGAACTCCGGAGGAGCCCACTGCCTGAAGCACGGCTTCACCGTGAACCACGTACTCGAGGCCGAGGTCGTCCTCCCTGACGGCGAGCTCGTGCGGCTGCGCCAGGGCGATCCCGGGCCCGACCTGCTCGGCGTCTTCATCGGCTCCGAGGGAACGCTGGGCATAGCCACCGAGGTCGTGGTCCGCGTGCTCCGGCGTCCGGAGGCGGTGCGCACCCTCCTCGCCGGGTTCGACTCGACCGACCAGGCAGGCGCGGCCGTCTCGGGCGTGATCGCCGCCCGCATCTTGCCCGCGGCGATCGAGATGATGGACCGACTCACGATCGAGGCCGCGGAGGCGGCCGTGCATCCGGGCTATCCAGACGTGGCCGCCGTCCTGATCGTCGAGCTCGACGGGCTGACGGTGCAGGTCGAGCGCGACCTCGCGGCGGTCGAGAAGCTGTGCCTCGAGACGGGCGCCGTGGAGGTCCGGGTCGCGGCCGACGACACGGAGCGGGCTCTCCTCTGGCTCGGACGCAGATCGGCCTTCGCAGCGATGGGCCGGGTGAGCCACGACTACTACGTCCAGGACGGCGTCGTCCCGCGGACGCGCCTTCCCGAGGTGCTTCGCCGGATCGCCGAGCTCGAGCGAGAGCATGGGCTCCGCGTCGGCAACGTCTTCCACGCCGGTGACGGCAACCTGCACCCGCTCGTCCTCTACGACGCCCGTGAGCCCGGCCAGGCCGAGCGCGCCCAGGTGCTGGCCGTGGCGATCCTGGATGCCTGCATGGACGCAGGAGGATCGTTGACCGGCGAGCACGGCATCGGGGTCGACAAAGCCTGCGCGATGCCGAGCATGTTCGGCCCGGACGACCTCGCGACGATGGGCCGCCTTCGGCTCGGTTTCGACCCGGCCGGGCTGGCCAACCCGGGCAAGGTTCTGCCGACGCCGCGCCTCTGCGGCGAGGTGCCGGGCCCCTACCGGGCGCATCCCCTCGAGAAGGCAGGACTTGCCGAGCGTCTTTGAAGCCGAGCCCCTGGCGATTGCCCAGGCCGCCGAGATCCTGGGACAGGCGGCGCGCGAAGGCCGGCGTGTGTCCATCGACCGGGCCGGCGGAGACCTCGTCGTGTCGACGCGCTACCTCAACCGACTACTCGAGCACGAGGCCGGCGACCTCACGGCCACCGTCGAGGCGGGCATGCGCCTCTCCGCGCTCAACGAGCGCTTGGCCGAGCACGGCCAGATGCTCGCGCTCGACCCTCCGGGCGACCCGACGGTCGGCGGAGCGGTCGCCGGCGACCTCTTCGGACCGCGCGCCCACCGCTACGGACGTGCGCGCGACCTCGTCCTCGGGGTGACCGTCGTGCTCGCCGACGGCACCGTCGCCAACGCCGGCGGCAAGGTCGTGAAGAACGTCGCCGGCTACGACCTTGCCAAGCTCTTCTGCGGCTCGCGCGGGCGACTGGGATTGATCGCGCGTGTGAGCCTGCGCCTCCATCCCCGCCCCGAGACGAGTCGCACCCTCGACATCCCAGTAGCGGCGCCGGACGAGGCGCAGGGCCTCGTGCGGGCGCTGCTCCACTCGACCCTCGTGCCGAGCGCCGTCGACCTCGTCTGGGACGAAGGCGACTCCTCCCTCGCCCTCCTTCTCGAGGGCAGCGAAGCGGCGACGGCGGCCCAGTGGGAGCAGGGCCGCGCCCTGCTGGGCGGCCGAGAGGGCGGTGCGGTCTGGGACGTCGTCGCCGCCCTCCAGCTGGGGTCACGTTCGCGCGGAGCCTTCCCCACGGGCGAGCTTCGGTCCGCGCTAGAGGAGCTGGGCACGGCCTTGATCCGAATCGGTCCCACCTGCCACGCGTACCTGCCGCAGCCCTACGAGCAGCCGTGGTCGGCGCTCGCCGAGCGCGTGAGGCAGCAGTTCGACCCAGGAGGAGTCCTCGCGTGACGGCCATCGACCGGGAGCTCATCAGCACCTGCGTGCACTGCGGCTTCTGCCTGCCGACGTGTCCGACGTGGGGTCTCTGGCACGAGGAGATGGACTCTCCACGAGGGCGCATCTACCTGATGGAGGGGCTCGCGGACGGGACGCTGCGACTCAACCCGACGGTCGTCGAGCACTTCGACCGCTGCCTCGGCTGCATGGCCTGCGTCACCTCGTGCCCGTCGGGCGTTCGGTACGACCGGCTGATCGAGCAGACGCGCGCGACGATCGAGCGGGAGTATCCGCGCCCACGTCGCGAGCGCGCTCTTCGCTCGGCCATCCTGGCGGTCGTCCCGCATCCACGCAGGCTGCGGGCCGCCCTGAGGCTTGCTCCGCTGGGGCGAAGGCTGCCGTTGCCCGGTCTCCTGAGCCCGCTGGCCGACCTGGCGCCAGCCTGGCGCTCGGGAGCCGCGGCGCCCGAGCTCACGAAGCCGGTCGGCGAGCGTATCGGCCGCGTGGGCCTGCTGAGCGGCTGCGTCCAGCGTGTCCTCTTCGGCGACGTGAACGCCGCCACGGCCCGCGTCCTCGCCGCGTACGGGTTCGAGGTCGTCGCCCCTCGAGCCCAGGGCTGCTGCGGCGCCCTGGCGATGCACGCCGGGCGGCACGACCGGGGTCTCGAGGATGCCCGCCGGGCGATCGACGTGTTCGAAGAAACGGGCGTCGATCTCGTCGTCTCCAATGCCGCCGGTTGCGGCTCGAATCTGAAGGACTACGCGCATCTGCTTGCCGACGACCCCATCTACGGTGAGCGGGCGGTCACCTTCTCTGCGCGTGCGCGAGACGTCTCCGAGCTCCTCGCCGGGCTCGCGCCACGCGTGGAGCCGAAACCGCTCGCGCTCCGAGTCGCGCTCCAGGACCCCTGCCATCTCGCTCACGCGCAGGGCGTGCGAGCGGAGCAACGGGCCGTGCTCGCGCGTGTCCCGGGCCTCGTCCTCGCCGAGCCGGGGGATCAGGCGCTTTGCTGCGGCAGCGCAGGGATCTACAACCTCGTGCAACCGCACGCCGCGAACGAGCTGGGGCGGCGCAAGGCCGAACGCGTCCTGGCCGTCGAGCCAGACGCCTACGCGGCCGCCAATCCCGGCTGCCTCGTCCAGGTGAGTGCAGAACTCCGGCGAGCAGGACGACCGCTCCCGGCGCTCCACCCGGTGGAGCTCCTGGACGCGTCGCTCCGCGGCGTCGCCGCCGGCGAGCTGCTCGCCCGCGCGCGTCGCTGAACCCCTCCGGCCACGCCCCGGGGTCAAGTCCTGCATTGCCACATCCGCGCTGGCCAGCCGGAGGACTACGGAGAGCACGTCAAGTGGGGCGGTGAACCAACCACCGGGGGATGGATCAAGCGAGCCTCTGTGCCCGATACTCGAAACAGGTCTGCCGGCCGGCCCCGTTGCGGCGGGGGCATTGGCCGGCGACAGGCCGGGGCGGATCCCCATGCGGTGGGCTCCGCCCCGCCGCTCCTCCGGAATACCGACGACGCGCGCCGGCCGACGGAGGACGGCTGCCCTCGTTCAGACCTGGATCGTGGCCCGGCTAGGCCGCGACAGACGTGAGCTCGCGCAGGGCCGCGAGGCGCTGGAGCGCCTGGCCCTCGAGCTGACGGACGCGCTCGCGCGTGAGCCCGAGCTCGGCGCCGATCGCCTCGAGCGTCCAGGGGTCGCCCTCGAAGCCGAAGCGCAGCTCGAGGATGCGACGCTCGCGCTCGGGGAGCGCGTTGAGTGCCTTGCGCACGCCCTGCTTGCGCAGCGACTCCTCGGCCTCCTCGAACGGGTCGGCGGCCTCGCGGTCGGCGAAGAGATCGCCCAGCTCGCCCTCGTCGTCCGAGCCCACGCTCTGGTTGAGCGAGACGGACGCCTGGGCGGCGGAGAGCGCCTCCTCGACGTGCTGGACCGGCAGGCCGGTGGCCTCCGCGAGCTCCTCGCGCGTGGCGTCGCGCCCGAGCTCGACCTCGAGCCGGCGGGCGGCCCGGCCGAGCTTCTGCTGGCGCTCGACGACGTGGACGGGAACGCGGATCGTGCGCGCGTTGTTGGCGACGGCGCGCTGCACCGACTGGCGGATCCACCAGGTCGCGTACGTGGAGAACTTGAACCCGCGGCGCCAGTCGAACTTCTCGACGGCGCGGTTGAGCCCGAGCGTGCCCTCCTGGATCAGGTCGAGGAAGGGGACGCCGAGGCCGCGGTAGCCCTTGGCGATGGAGACGACGAGGCGGAGGTTCGACTCGATCATGCGGCGCTTCGCGAGCAGGTTGCCCTTCTCGATCTCCTTCGCGAGCGTGACCTCCTCGGCGGCCGTCAGAAGCTTGTGGCGACCGACGTCGGCGAGGAAGAGCTGCAGGCTGTCGCCCGCCCCCTGAACGGGCTCGGGCGGGGCAACTTCGACCGCCTCCTCGGCGGGAGCGCCAATTTCCAGGCCGATGGTCTCGAGCTCGTGCGTGACCTCTGCGACTTCCTCGTCGCCGAGGTCGAGCTCGAGGGCGAGCGCCTCGATCTCTGCAGGCTCGACGTAGCCGCGCTCTTCAGCAGCCTCGATGAGGTGGCGGCCCGCCTGGGTGTCAAGAACGTCGTGCACGGAGTTCTGGCTCAAGTCTTTCTGCCTGTCCTTTCGCTAAACGAGGGCAGCACGGATTGCACGGCAGGGTGGGATTTATGCGGCTCCACCCAATGGAACGTTCTCACTTTACGATGCATTCCCTCGTCGGCCTACCCACAGATGGGTGTCTTAACCGCGCGTTAATGGAGCGATTCGCGCCTTTTCGCGCGTTTAAGACGCGGCTTGGGCCGAAGTGTTGGCGGTCTCGGCCTCCTGACCGCCGTTTTCGGCCTCCTGGGCGCCGTTTTCGGCTTCGCCGCTCGGCTCGCGGGGAGCGGTCGCCCACTCCTCGTCGAACTCGACGCGCCACTTCCCCTCGTCGTTCTGCTCGAGCTTGAGCTTGGCGCTGAACGGGCGGCCCGAGCGGCCGCGGAAGCCGGGAACGGCCTTCTCCGTGCGCCGCTTCTCCATCAGCTCCTTGACGACGCTGACGGGGAGGATCTTGTTCGCCTTCTTCTTCCAGATGACGAAGCCGCAGCCGGGATCGTCCTTCGACCAGCACGAGTAGCCCTTGCGGTTCTCGATCACGTCGCGGCCGCAGACGGGGCACGGGCCGAGGTTCGCGCGCTCGATCTTCACGCCCTTGAGCTTGTCGAGCTCCTGCACGGTGTCGGTCGTGAACTTGACGATGTCCGACATGAAGGCGGGGCGCGTGTCCTCGCCCTGCTCGATCAGCGAGAGCCGGTGCTCCCAGCTCCCGGTCAGCTCGGGAGAGGTGAGCGGGTGCTCGCCGAGCAGCGAGACGACCTGGACGCCCTTCTCGGTCGCGATCAGGGCCCGCCCCTCGCGCTCGATGTACCCGACCTGGAGCAGTCGCTCGATGATGGACGCCCGCGTGGCCGGCGTGCCGATGCCCGAGTCCTTCATGGCCTCGCGGAGGTCGGCGTCCTGGATGTCCTTGCCGGCGGTCTCCATCGCGCCCAGGAGCGAGGCCTCGGTGAAGCGCCGCGGCGGCTGCGTCTCCTTGCGGAGCGAGTCGACCGAGCGCGTCTCGACGTCCTCGCCCTGCTCGAGCTTCGGAAGCAGCTGGTCGCCGCCGGAGTCGTCCTCGGCCTTGTCCGACTGCGACTCCTCGCCGTAGACGGACTTCCAGCCCGCCTCGATCAGGATCCGGCCCGAGGTGCGGAAGACGTGCTCGGCGACGGTGGTCTCGATGCGCGTGCGCTCGAAGACCGCGTCCGGATGGAAGATGGCGAGGAAGCGCTTGGCGACGAGGTCGTAGATGCGGCTCTCGTCGGGGCCCATCTTCGAGAGGTCGTGCTCGGAGCGGGTCGGGATGATCGCGTGGTGGTCCTCGACGCGCTTGTCGTTGACGACGCGCCCGAGCGGAAGCTTGTCCATGCGCGTGACGAAGGCGGCACCCTTGGCGTAGCGCTCGTTGCGGCCCACGTGGGCGGCGGTCGGCTTGATCTCGCCGATCATGTCGCTCGTCAGGAAGCGTGAGTTCGTGCGCGGGTACGTGATCGCCTTGTGCTCCTCGTAGAGCTTCTGCGCCGCGGCGAGCGTGCGCCGCGCGGAGAAGCCGAAGAGCGTGTTGCCGTGGCGCTGCAGCGAGGTGAGGTCGTAGAGGAGCTGCGGCGACTCCTTCTCCTCTTTCTTCTCCAGCTTCGTGATCGTCCCGGGCTGCCCGGTGACGTCCTTGACGATGCCGGCCGCCTCGTCCTCCTTGATCCGCTTGCCGCCGAGGTAGCGGCCGCTGTAGACGCGCTCGCCGGTCGCGGCGAACTTCGCCTCGACGAGCCAGTACGGCTCCGGGACGAACGCACGGATCTCGAGCTCCCGCCGGACGACGAGCGCGAGCGTCGGTGTCTGCACCCGGCCCAGCGAGACGGCGCCGTCGAAGGCGGCCCGCAGCCGGATCGACGCGGCCCGCGTTGCGTTCATGCCCACGAGCCAGTCGGCCTCGGAGCGCGAGCGCGCGGCCTCTTCCAGGAGGCGCATCTCCTCGCCCTCGCGCAGGTGGCTGAACGCCTCCTCGATCGCCTTCTTCGTCATCGAGCTGAGCCAGAGACGCTTGACCGGCTTGCGCACGCCGGAGGTCTCGAGCAGGTACGCGAAGATCAGCTCGCCCTCGCGCCCGGCGTCGCAGGCGTTGACGATCAGGTCGACGTCCTTGTTCTTCATGAGCTTGTGGACCGCCTGGAGCTGCTTCTTCGCCCGGTCGTCGTTCGGGAGCAGCTTGAACTGCTGCGGGACGATCGGCAGGTCGGCGAAGCGCCACTTCTTGAGCTTCTCGTCGTACTCCTCAGGCGCCGCCAGCCCGACCAGGTGGCCGATCGCCCACGTGATCACGTAGCCGTCGCCTTCGAGGTGCGTCTTGTCCTTCGACTGCTTGAAGGTGCCCGGCAGCGCGCCCGCGAGGTCGCGGCCGACGGAGGGCTTCTCTGCGATTACGAGCGTCTTGGACACTGGAATCACGTTAGCAACGCGCTAAACGGCAAGAATGGACATGGACTTGAGACCTCTCCTGGCCATCGACGGCGACAACCTCGCGCATCGAGCCTTCCACGCGCTCCCCTCCTCGATCAAGGACGGGGCGGGGAACCAGGCGAACATGCTGGTCGGCTTCGCCAACATGCTCCTGCGGGCGTTGGAGGACGAGAATCCGCGCACGGTCTTCGTGGGATTCGACTCCATAGGGGTTCCCACCTACCGGACCGCGCTCCTGCCCGAATATCAGTCGGGCCGCGACTTCCCGCCCGTGCTCACCTCGCAGCTCGACAAGCTGCCCGAATTCGTGGGCACGCTCGGGTTCCAGTGGGCGAAGGCCGACGGCTACGAGGCGGACGATTTCCTGGGCGTCGCCGTGCGGGAGGAGGAGGCCCGCGGGGGCAAGACGCTGGTCTTCACCAACGACCGCGACCTCTACCAGCTCGCCAGCAAGCACACGACGATCCTGCGCCCCAAGCCCGGACAGCGTGAGCTCGTGCGCGTCGGGCCCAAGGAGGTAAAGGAGATCTACGGAGTCGCACCGGAGCTCGTGCCGGACTTCGTCGCCCTGCGCGGCGACCCCTCCGACCGCATTCCGGGCGCGAAGGGCATCGGCCCCGGCCGGGCCGCGAGTCTCCTCGCCAAGTACGGCTCGCTGGAGGCCTGCCTCGAGGCCGGCGGCTTCCCGGACCAGGCCGACGCGCTGCGCGACTACCTGAAGATCACGACGCTCCAGGCCGACGCCAAGGTCCCGGACATGCCGGACACGGACCCCGACTGGGAGGCCGGAAGCGCGCTCGCCGAGTCGTGGGGCCTCGCGAACCTCGCCAAGCGCATGCGGGAGAAGGCCGAGGCTTGAGCGAGGCGCGGCCGATCACCTGCGCCGACTACGAGCGGCTCGCCGAGGAGCGCGCCGAGCCCGGGTACTGGGGCTACGTCGTCGGCGGCGCGGGGGACGAGGTGACGCTGCGGGAGAACCGCGCGGCCTACGGCCGCGTGCTCCTGCGCCCCCGGATGCTTGTGGACGTCAGCTCCGTCAGCACCGCGACGACAGTGCTCGGGACCGAGATCGCCATGCCGCTCATGGTCGCCCCCACCTCGCTCCAGCGCGTCGCGCACCCGGATGGCGAGCCGGCGCTGGCGCGCGCGGCAGCCTCCGTCGGCACGCTCTACACCCTCTCGAGCCTCGGAAGCGTGCGGCCTGCTGAGCTCGCCGAAGGTGCGCCCGAGGCGAAGCGGTGGTTCCAGCTCTACTGGTCGCGCGACCGCGACTTCACGCGCGACCTCGTCGCCGAGGCGGCCGGCAACGGCTTCGGGGCGATCGTCCTCACGGTCGACCTGCCGACAGCGGGGCCACGCGAGCGCGACCTCCGCAGCGGCTTCAACCTCCCCGACGACCTCCCCATGCCGAACCTCCCCCGCACGCTCGTGGGCAGCGACTACTTCCACGACGCGCTCGGGGAGATCGTGGACACAAGCCTCACGTGGCGCGACCTCGAGTGGCTGCGCTCGGAGTGCGACCTCCCGCTCGTCGTCAAGGGTGTCCTGACCGCCGAGGACGCGTCGCTCGCGTGCGAGCACGGCGCGTCGGGCCTCGTCGTCTCCAATCACGGGGGCCGGCAGCTCGACGGCGTGCCCGCCACGCTCGACGTCCTGCCCGAGGTCGCCGAGGTCGTCGCGGGACGCGCGGAGGTCTACCTCGACGGCGGCATCCGGCGCGGCACCGACGTCGCCAAGGCGCTCGCGCTCGGCGCACGCGCCGTCTTCATCGGGCGCCCCGCCCTCTGGGGCCTTGCGGCCGCGGGGGAGGAAGGCGCGCGTCACGTGCTCGAGATCCTGCGTGACGAGATCCGGCTCGCGCAGATCCTGCTCGGCTGCCCGACCCCGGCCGACATCGGGCCCACGCACGTTCGCGCCCGCGCATGACCGGGCAGGCTTCGGAAGTGGAGCGGGTCGCCCTCGTCACCGGCGCGTCGACGGGCATCGGGCTCGCCGTCGCACACCGACTCCAGCACGACGGATTCGCGCTCGGGTTCCACACGCACGGCGACGACGCCGACGACCGGGCCCGGTTCGAGGAGATCGAAGCCAACGGTGCCGCCGCCTGGGTCGCCTCCGACCTCTCGGATCCCGCTGCGTCAAAGCGCCTGGTCGAGGAGGTTGTCGAGAAGCTCGGCCGCGTCGACGTGCTCGTGAACAACGCGGGCATCTCTCCCGCGAAGCCCGCACTCGAAGCGACCGCCGAGGACTTCGACGCGGTCTTCGCAGTCGACGTCCGGGCGGCGTTCCTCCTGTCGGTCGCCGCCGCCGAGCCGATGCGGCAACAGGGCGGCGGTTCGATCGTCAACGTCACGAGCGTCCATGAGCATGTGCCGCGCCCCGGTTTGGCGCTGTATTCGGCCGCCAAAGCCGCACTTGGGATGCTGACCCGCGCGCTCGCGGTCGAGCTCGCGCCCGAGATCCGGGTGAACGCCGTCGCCCCGGGGGCAATCGCCACCGAACGGAACGTCGAGGCCGAGAGCCTGAGCGGCGAGATCCCGCTGGGGCGCCCGGGCACGCCGGTCGAGGTCGCGGCGGTCGTTTCCTTTCTCGCAGGCGACGCCTCCTCGTACGTCAGCGGGGCCAGCTTCGTCGTGGACGGCGGCCTGATTCAGCAAGTCGTCTCGCAGCCGGCCGGTTGAGACCGGTCGTCAGCCACCCGGCGTTCGCGGCGCTCCACCCCACGGGCGGCCACCCCGAGCGCCAGGAGCGGATCGCGGTGCTCCTCGACGCGTTCCCGGACTTCGTCGAGGCTCGGCCCGCAACCGTCGACCAGATCGCGGCGGTGCACGAGCGCGACTACATCGACGCCGTGCGCGCGGTGTCCGAGAGCGGCCGTCCCACGATGCTCGACGCGGACACGATCTGCACCGAGACCACGTACGAAGCCGCGCTTCTCGCCGCCGGGGCGGCGGTCCAGGCGGTCGAGCTCGGCGGCTTCTCGCTGGCCCGGCCGCCCGGCCACCACGGGCTGCCCGCGCGCTCGATGGGGTTCTGCATCTTCAACAACGTCGCCGTGGCCGCCCGCTACGCACAGCGCGAGCTCGGGCTCGAGCGCGTCGCGATCCTCGACTGGGACGTCCACCACGGGAACGGGACGCAGGACACGTTCTGGGACGACCGCTCCGTCTTCTTCGCCTCCCTCCACCAGTGGCCGTTCTACCCCGGCTCGGGCGGGCCCGGCGAGGGGAACGAGACCACGCTGAACGTGCCGCTCGCCGGAGGGAGCAGGCGACGACGAGCTCGTCGGCAGCCGCCGAGCAGATCGTCTTTCCGGCCCTCCAGGCGTTCGCTCCCGACCTCCTGCTCGTCTCGGCGGGCTTCGATGCCGCCGCCGGAGACCCGATCGGAGGGCTCCGGGCCACCGAGGAGGGGTTCGCGGCCCTGACGGCGCTGACGCTGAACGTGTCCGAGCGGGTAGCGTTCGTGCTCGAAGGCGGGTACAACACCCAGACCCTGCCAGGGCTCGTGGGCTCAGTCCTCGCTGCCGCCTGAGATGGACGTCACCACCGACACCTTCGAAACGGACGTCATCGAGCAGTCCAAGCGGCTGCCGGTCATCGTCGACTTCTGG
Organism: uncultured Actinomycetes bacterium; assembly: GCA_963748205.1. GTDB lineage: Bacteria > Actinomycetota > Thermoleophilia > Gaiellales > Gaiellaceae > JAIBJN01. The sequence goes on along the minus strand of CAVVIB010000016.1, from coordinate 96,036 downwards.
GCCGACTGGTGCGGCCCCTGCAAGACGCTGACCCCCGTGCTCGAGAAGGCCGTTGAGGAGCGGAACGGCGGGGTCGTTCTCGCCAAGGTCGACACCGACGCCAATCCCGACCTCGCGATGCGCTACGACGTCAGGGGCATCCCGAACGTGAAGGCCTTCCGCGACGGCCAGGTCGTGGACGAGTTCGTGGGGTCGCTCTCGCCCACCATGGTCGAGGCATTTCTGGACAAGCTCACCGGCCCGCGGCCCTCCGAGCGCCTGCTCGAGGAGCTCACGGCCTCCGGCGAGTTCCCGGAGATCCACGGCCCGCTCGCCGAGGAGGACTACGAGCGCGTGCTCGAGACGCTCCTCGCCGGGCTGGACGGCGCCGACGGAGAGGTGCGGGACCGGATCCGGCAGATCATGGTCGCGCTCTTCGAGGAGCTCGGCCCGGAGCACCCGCTCACGACCAGCTACCGTCGCCGGCTCGCGACCGCCCTCTACTGATGGAGGCGACCATGACCACGCGTGCTCCTCGAGAGGACGAAGCCCGGGCGATCACCGATCTCGTCATCGCCTGCGACATCGACGAGTTCGGCGCTCCCGACTTCGAGCTCGACGACCTGCTCACGGACTGGCACATGCCCGGCTTCGACCTCGAGAAGGACGCCGTCGTGGTCGCCGAGGGCGATGCGATCGTCGCCTACGCGGCGTTCATCCGCAACGACTACGTGGACGTCTACGTCCATCCCGGGCACCGCGACAAGGGCATCGGCGAGGCGCTCCTCGAATGGTCGGAGCGCCGCGCCCTCGAACGGGCCGCGCCCGGCGAGCAGTTCACGCTCGGCCAGGTGATCACGTCGATCGACGCGCGCGGCGCCTCGCTGCTCGCGGCTCGCGGCTACCGGCCGGTGCGCACGTACTGGCGCATGTCGATGCCGATCGGCGACACACCCTCGCCGCCGACGTGGCCGGAGGGCGTCAGGGTGCGCACCTTCGACCAGGAGCGAGACTCGCGCGCCGTCTTCCGCCTTGTCCAGGATGCGTTCGCCGACAACGAGCGCCACACCGCGGAGTCCTTCGAGGAGTGGCAGGCGTTCATGATCGACCGCGAGGCCTTCGAGCCCGGCCTCTGGTTCATCGCCGAGTCCGGCGGTGAGATCGTCGGCTGCGTCCTCTGTCCCAACTACGAGGAGGAAGGCTGGGTCCGCCAGCTCGCCGTCGCGCGCGACTGGCGGCGCCGCGGGCTCGGAACCGCCCTTTTCCGCCAGGCGATGGCCGAGTTCCGGCGGCGCGGCCGCCAGGAGATCGGGCTCGTCGTCGACTCGTGGAACCGCACCGGCGCGAAGGAGCTCTACGAGCGCGCCGGCATGACGGTCGCCCGCGAGCACACGCGTTTCGAGAAGAGCCTGCGCGCGCCGGCCTAGGCCACGTAGGCCGGGTACGAGCCGAAGACGCGCAGTTCACGCGTGAGCCCGCTGACCTCGGCCAGCGTCTCGTTGGCGAGCGGGTCCAGCGGGTGGCCGGCGAGGACCGCGTCGAAGCGGTAGCGCCAGGGCGTCCGGGGGATCGGACGCGAGACGAGCTGGACGAGGTCGAGCTTGTGGCGCCCGAAGGGCTCGATCGCGCGATGGAGCGCGCCGGGCTCGTGGTCGGTCACGAAGGAGAACGCAGTCCGCCAGGCCTCGCTCCCGTGATCCAGCCGGGTGTAGGGCGCGACCGCCACGAAGCGCGTGTACGCCTCCGGATGGTCGCCCACGTCCGACGCGATCACGTTCAGCCCGTACATCGCGGCGGCGCGGTCGCTGGCGATCGCGGCCTCCGACGGATCGCCTCTCTCGGCCACCTCGTGTGCCGCGTCGCCCGTCGTCGCCGCGGCGATCGCTGTCGCCCAGGGCATGCGGGCGAGCAGCTGGCGGCACTGGTCGAGTGCCACGGGATGAGACCGGACGACCCGGACCTCCTCGAGGGGAACGACGACCGGGCCGACGAGCGAGTGGCGGATCGGCAGGATCGTCTCGCCCGTGATGGAGAGCGACGACTCGTAGAGGAGATCGTGCGTCTCGTTGACCGGGCCTGACAGCGAGCTCTCGATGGGCAGGACGCCGAACGAGACGTCCCCCTCGGCCGCCGCGTCGACGACCGCGGTGAAGCTCGGCAGCGAGACGAGCTCGGCGCGCTCCGGGAAGAGACGGTCGCAGGCCGCGGCGCTGTGCGCGCCGTCGCGGCCCGGATAGGCCACCGAGGTCTTCATTCCCGGACGTTAGCGGAGGCTTGCGGGAAGCCTGAAGAAGACGTCCTCGCGCGTGATCTCGACGTTCTCGCGCTGGCCGTAGCCCAGCTCTGCCAAACGGTCGACGACGCGCTCCACGAGAACCTCCGGCGACGACGCGCCGGCGGTGAGCCCTACGGTCTCGTGGCCTTCGAGCCATTCGACCTCGAGATCGGTCTCGTCGTCGATCAGATACGCCTCCGCGCCCTTGCTGTGGGCGACTTCGACGAGGCGGTTCGCGTTCGAGCTCGCTGTGGAGCCGACGACCAGGACGAGGGTCGCCTCGTTGCAGATGTACTTGACCGCGTCCTGGCGATTCTGCGTGGCGTAGCAAATGTCCGCCGAGGGTGGCCCAACGAGGTCCGGAACGCGCTCGCGCAGCGCGTCGACCACGTCCGCCGTGTCATCGAGCGAGAGGGTGGTCTGCGTCAGGTACGCGACCTTCTGGCCCTCCTCGAGCTCGAGCGCCCGCGCGTCCTCCGGAGTTTCGACGAGGACGATCGAGTCCGGTGCTTCACCCATCGTTCCCTCGACCTCGACGTGCCCTGCGTGGCCCACGAGAGCGATCTTGTGGCCCCCGGCTGCGTAACGCCGCGCCTCGGCGTGGACCTTGGAGACGAGCGGGCATACGGCGTCGACGATCTGGAGCCCGCGCTCCTTGCACTTCTCGTAGACCTTCGGCGCCACCCCGTGGGCCGAGAGGACGACGAGCGCGCCTTCCGGGACGTCCTCCTCCGACTCGACGAACACGGCGCCGCGCTCCTCGAGATCGCGGACGACGTGCACGTTGTGGACGATCTCGTGGCGGACGTACACGGGCGGGCCGTGGCGCTTGAGCAGCTCCTCGACGATGTCGATGGCGCGCACGACGCCGGCGCAGAAGCTGCGCGGGCTGGCGACGAGAACGCGCTTGCTCATCGCGCTCCCTCCGCGGCGAGGGCCGTGGCCGCGCTGCGCAGGCTGGCGAGCGCGCGGCGCGTGGCGAGCGCCGTCCGCAGGGTCGCCCGCGGCTCCGAGGTCAAGGCCTGTGCGACCACGCGCCAGTCGGTGCCTCCGTCCGGCGTCGCTGCGTGCGCGAGCCTCCCGACCGGCTGCTCGGGCGTGTCGGAGATCGCGCGAACCACACCGGCAAGACGGCCGGTGGCCGCGAGCGTGGCGCTCTCGGTGTCGATCGCGGCGGCGCCGGTGCTCCGCGCCAGCTCGCGCCGCTCGACCGGGTCGTCGACGACGCGTCCCGCGTCGCACACGACCGCCGTGAGGGCGCCGGGGACGCGCAGCGGCTCGTCCTCCCAGAGCACGGTTCCCTCGGCGTCGACGACGCGCCGGGCGGTCAGGAGCGTGCCGGGCTCGAGGCCGGAGACGAGCGCGCCGGCGAGCCCGAAGGAGACGAGCGGCCCCTCGGGGAGCCTCTCGCGCGCGCCCAGCCCGACACGCCTTGTGCGGGCGCCGGCCCTCGCGGCCGCGCGCTCCTCGACGCCGAGAGCGCAGGCGAGCGTCGGCTGCTCTGCTACCGCAACGTCCATGCGAGGCTCCTGACGGTCTCCTTGACGCTCGAGGTCGTCGCGATGGTGGCGGCGGGCTCGAAGCCGGAGTGGATCCCGCAGTGCTCGCAGCGGTGGTCGTTGCCGGGCCCGTAGCGCTCCCACTCGATGCCGTTCACGAGTGCCTCGTACGTCGGGAAGATCCCGTCCGTCAGGAGGTAGCAGGGGCCCTTCCAGCCGTAGGGGTTACGGGTTACGGAGCCCCACGGCGCACAAGGAAGCTTGCGGTCGCCGGTGAGGAAGTCCTGGTAGACGGGGCTCGCCAGCCAGCGGTAGCCGTGGCGCTTGACCGAGTCGCGGATGAGCCGGAACTTCACCTCGTGCTCGTCCCGCGTCATGGTCAGGTTCGGGTCGATCTGCGAGTACTGGTAGCCGGGCGCGACGAGCATCCCGTCGATGCCGACCTCGTTGGTGAGGTAGCCCATCATCTCGATGACGTCGTCGACCTCGGTCTCCTTGAAGATCGTCGTGTTCGTGGTCACGCGGAAGCCGCTCTCGCGCGCGGCGCGGATCGCGTCGACCGCGACCTCCCAGAGGCCCGGGTAGTCGCAGATGTAGTCGTGGATCTCCTGCATGCCGTCGAGGTGCACGACGAACGTCAGGCGCGGGTTCGGCTCGAACCGGTCGAGCATGTCGACGAGCCGCAGCGCGTTCGTGCAGAGCTGGACGTTCCGCTTCATCTCGAGGAAGCCGGCGACGACCTCCTCGATGCCCTTGAAGATCAGCGGCTCGCCCCCGCAGACGGAGATGACCGGCGCGGGGCACTCGACGGCGGTCTGGAGGCATTCCTCCACCGTCAGCCGCGCCTTGTTCGACTCGTACTCGCGGATCTTCCCGCAGCCGATGCAGGCGATGTTGCAGCCCAGCGTGGGCTCGAGCATGATCACGAGCGGATAGCGGTCGTTCCCCTTCTGCGATGCGACGTACCGCCCGATCTGGACGGTGCTGCGAAGCGGAAACTTCATGCTCCTCCCTTCCTGAGCGCCTCGGCAACGGCCCTGGCGAGCGCGGGCTCGACGGGACCCGGTTCGTACCCGAGTCTAGTCACTGCCTTCTCCGAGGAGAAAAACATGGGCAGGCGGGCCAGGCGAACCTCATCTCGATTGACGATGCCCAGCGCCGCGGCCATCTCAGCAACAGCATACGGAACCTGCAGGCGCGGGCGTCGACGTCCCGCGAGGCGGGCAATCACGGCAAAAAGGTCCTCGAGCGAGAGGTTGGCTCCGCCCAGGAGATAGCGCTCGCCGGGCTCCCCGCGCTCGAGCGCCTGCGCGTGCCCCCGGGCCACGTCGCGGACGTCGACGACGTTCAGCCCGGTCGTGCCCACGAAGCCGCGGATCTTGCCGGTCGCGACGCCCGCCACCATGCGGCCGGTCGGCGTCGGCTTGCGGTCGCCTTCCCCGACGGGCGTGGTCGGGTTGACGACGACGGCCCCCGCATCGAGCGCCAGGCGCTCGGCCTCGAGCTTCGTCCGCTTGTACGGGACCTCGAGCTCCCAGGCGGGCGGCTCGTCGGCCTCGGTGGCCGGCCGTCCCGCGACCGGGCCGCACGTGCCCGCCGTGCTCGTGTGGACGAATCGGCGCACGCCGGCGGCCGAGGCCGCCTCGAGCAGGTTGCGCGTGCCCTCGACGTTCACGCGCTCGTGGTGCGCCGCCGGCGCGTCGTAGCTGTAGAGCGCGGCCACGTGCAGGACTGCCTCGCAGCCCTCCACGGCGCGCGCGAGGCCGTCGCGGTCGAGGAGGTCGACGCGCTCGTCACGCACCTCCGCCCCGCGCTCGCGGAGCTCGCGCGCGACGTGGCCGCCGACGAAGCCGGTGGCCCCGCTGACGTAGACCTTCACGCGGCGAGGGCGCGGCGGACGCGCCCGAGGGCCATGACCGGCCAGACCTCGCGGTAGAGGTGGTAGTTGATGAGGAAGTCGCGGGGGAAGCCCGTGCCGGTGAAGAGGTCCTCGTCCCAGCCGCCGTCGGGCCGCTGGTTCTCGGCGAGCCAGGCGACGGCGCGGGCGGTGCAGTCGGAGCGCGCCTCGCCCGCCGCGACGAGCGCGAGCAGCGCCCACGCGGTCTGCGACGGGGTCGACTCGCCGCGACCGCGCCACTGCAGGCCGGCCTCGCCGTGGTCGTACGAGCGGCAGTCCTCGCCGAAGCCTCCGTCGGCGTTCTGGTGCGCCTCGAGCCAGGCGACCGCGCGGCGGATCGCCGGATGGTCGGGCGGGAAGCCGGCAGCCTGGAGCGCGGGCAGCACGGCCCCCGTGCCGTAGACGTAGTTGACGCCCCAGCGTCCGAACCAGGAGCCGTCCTCCTCCTGCTCCGCGAGGAGGTAGTCGATGCCGCGGCGCACGTTCTCCTCGTAGCCCCCCTCGCGGGCGAGCAACTCGACCACGTGCGCGGTCACGTCGGCCGAGGGCGGGTCGGTGACGGCGCCGAAGTCGCAGAACGGGATCTTGTAGAGCCACTCGGCGTCGTTGTCCGCGTCGAAGGCGCCCCAGCCGCCGTTCGCGGACTGCATGCCCGCCATCCACCGGCAGGCGCGCTCGACCGAGGGCCGGCCGTAGCCGAGCTCCTCCAGTGCGAGCGCGACGATCGCCGCGTCGTCGATGTCCGGGTAGAGGTCGTTGTCGTACTCGAAGGCCCAGCCGCCCGCCTCGAGCCCGGGGCGCCGGATCGCCCAGTCGCCGTGCTCGCGGATCTCCTCCTCGACGAGCCAGTGCGCGGCGTGCTCGAGCGCGGGCTCCTCGGCCGGCACGTCGGCAGCGCGGAGCGCCAGAAGCGCGAGCCCCGTGTCCCAGACCGGCGACTGACATGCCTCCGGCCTGAGCCGGTCTCCCTCCTCGACCATGAACCGGTTCCAGCCGGCGAGCCCGCGGCTCACGTACGGCGAGTCGAGCCCGTGCCCGCGGCAGGCGAGCGCGATCAGCGACCAGACCCAGGGCGGCTGGATCCCGCCCCAGGAGCCGTCGAGCTCCTGGCGGTCGATGATCCAGCGCTCGGCGTAGTCGAGGGCGCGCTCGCGGCCCGGCTGGACGCGCTGCGCCGAGTACCAGGCGAGCGCGCGGTCGCTGATCAGGCCGGCAGTCGTCTTGCGCGGCACGGCGCCGAGGTTGAGCTCGTGGCACGCGCGCCCGGGCGGCAGGTTGCGGACGGGGCGGTAGTGGAGGACGACCGTGAGCGGGACGACGGTCTGGCGCGCCCAGCACGCGAAGTCGTAGACCGAGAGCGGCATCCACGGCTTCATGAGGACGAGCTCCGGCGGGATCTGCGGGATCTCGTCCCAGGGCCACAGTCCGAAGAGCGCGAGCCAGATCCGCGTGAAGACGCGCGCGCCGCCGATGCCGCCCCGCTCCTCGCAGAAGCGGCGGGCGGCGGCGAGGCGCTCGTCGTCCGGGTCGAGCCCGGCCAGGCGCAGCGCCGCGTAGGACTCGAGCGTGGCCGCCAGGTCGGGCTCGCCGCCCCAGTAGATCGCCCACAGCCCGTCGGGACGCTGCCGGGCGAGCAGCTCGTTCGTGCAGCGGCGGGTCGTGTCCTCGTCGCGGATGCCGAGGAACTCGTGCAGCAGGAGGTGCTGCGCGGTCATCGTCACGTTGGACTCGAGCTCGCCGACCCACCAGCCGCCTTCCTTCTGGAGGCCGAGCAGCCGCTCCACCGCCGCGTCGAGCGTGCGGTCGAGGGCGCTCTCGGCGCGGGTCTCGGTCCGTCGGCGTGTGGCGCTCACATCGTCACGCCCTCGTCACATCCCGCGCGCCACCTGCGCGCCTTTCGGCGTTACGCTCGAAAGCGGGTGGAGGGCGGGGTGCCCCATAACCCTTAAGAGTTTGTCACGCAGGCGCAGGCGTCTGCGACGACGTCTCGACCAGCAGGGACGCGGCGTCGCGGCCGCTGCGGACGGCGCTCTCCATCGTCGCCGGCCAGCCCGTGTCCGTCCAGGCGCCTGCGCGGACGACGCCGGGGCGCCCGGTCTCCGGCCCCGGGCGGCGCGCGGCGGTGCCGGGCCGGCCCGCGAACGTCGCGCCGGGCTCGCGGCTGACGCGCGACCAGAGGAGCTCCGCCGCCCCGAGCCGTCCGGTGAGCTCGGCGACCATCGTGTCGACGAGCGCGCGGCCGCGGAGCTCGAGGAGCTCCGGCGCGCCGCTCGAGACAACCGTGAGGTACTGGCCCTGCTCCGGCTCGTGGCCGGTGAGAGCGCCGCGGTCGAAGACCCAGTGCGCCGGGCTCCCCAGCAACGCCGCGAGCTCGAACCTCAGGATCGGCCGGTCGAAGAGCAGGTGGACGCTGACGATCGGCGAGTCGTCGAACGCCGGATCCGGCTCGCCGAGCAGGCGTGCGCTCTCGGCGGGCGGCAGCGCGACGACGACCGCGTCCGCCTCGACCCGCTCGCCGTCGGCGAGCACCACGGCGCCGTCGGCGAGCTCCACGACGCGCGCGTTCGTCCGCACCTCCGCGCCACGCTCGGCGAGTGCGCCGGCCGCCGCCTCGCCGTGCATCGCGCCGAGCGGCTCGATCGGCAGGACCAGATCGCTCGCGCTCCGCTCGCCGAGCAGCGCCGTCTGGACGGTGAAGACGCCGAGCGCCGCGCTTACCTCCTCGGCGCGCAAGTTGAGCGCCGGGCGGATGAAGACGTCCCAGAAGCGGTCGATGGCCGTCTGCGACTGCCCCAGGCGCCGCAAGAGAGCCGCGAACGTCTCGCCGTCGAGGTCGTCCGCGTCGAGACGCCCCAGCCGCCGGGCCACCCTCGCGATGGCAAGCCGTTCCCGCAACGAGACGTGCCCGTAGCGAAGGAGCGCGAGCGGGCCTGCGGCGACCCGGGCGACGCTTCCGTCCTCGGCGATCACGGGGAGCGAGAGCGGCTCCCGCCGGTAGCCGCCGCGGCTGCCCACACGCTCGAGGAACCCGAGGTACTCCGTGCAGCACCCCAGGGCGATGTGCTGGCCGTTGTCCGGTGGAGGATCCGGGTCGCCCTCGCGCTCGGGCAGCGTCTGCACGGCGCCGCCGAGCGTCGGCCTCGCCTCCAGCACCGTCACCTCGTGGCCGTGGTCGGCCAGCTCGAGCGCGGCGGCCAGCCCCGCCAGCCCGCCGCCCACGACGACCGCCCTCACAGGGCGGCCACCGCCCGCACCTTGCCGACCGCCGACAGATGGGGCCGGCGCGAGAACACGTCGTAGCCGCGGCCGCGCATCTGGACGAGGAGCCCGCGGTAGATGCCCGCGAAGGCGCGCACGCAGAGGGCGCTGCGCCGGTCGAGAAGAGGAAGGAGCTCGAGGCCCTCGCGCAGGAGCGTCTCCGCGCGCTGGTCCTGGTGCTTCATGAGCTCGCGCCACCGGCTCCGCAGCTGCCCGGTGGCGATCTCATCCTCCGAGACGCCGAAGTGCTCGAGCTCGTCCTGCGGGAGGTACACGCGCCCGAGGGCCCAGTCCTCGGCGACGTCGCGCATGATGTTGATCTGCTGGAGCGCGAGGCCGAGCGTCTCGGCGCGCGGCGCCGCGGCCTCGGGGTCGGTCGGACCGTAGACGGCCGTGCAGGCGAGCCCTACCGAACCGGCGACGCAGCGGCAGTACTCCCGCAGCTCCTCCCAGGTCGCGTAACGCGTCTTCTCGACGTCCATCAGGCCGCCCGCCACGAGGTCGATCAGCGCGCGCCGCGGGATCGGATAGCGATCGACGGCGTCCGAGAGAGCGACGAGAACCGGGTCGTCCTCCGGAACGTTCGGGATGGCTGCGACGCCGGCACGGCAGCCCTCGAGCCCTCTCGCCCGCGCCTCGGCATCGAGCGTGGGATCGTCCGCGATGTCGTCGACCCGGCGCGCGTACGCGTAGAGCGCGGCCACCGCGAGCCGCTTCGGGCGCGGAAGGACAGCGATGCCCCACGAGAAGTTCCGCGCCTCGCGGCGCGTGATGCGGGCGACCTCGGCGTAGGCGCGCTCGACGCTCATGGCCTTCGGACGAGCTCGCGGAGCGCAAGTCGGGCGAAGGTCGCCCGGGTCGGAGCAGGGCGCCGCGTGAAGACGTCCCAGCCGGCGCGCTCGAGCGCCTCCAGCGCCGCGAGGCCCCCGCGCGCGTAGAGCGCGACCGAGAGGCCCGGACGCCCGCCCAGGGCCTCCCGAAGCGGCAGTCCCGCCTCCAGGAGCCCACGGGCGCGGTCAGCCTCGAAGCGCAGGAGCGCCGCGATCGGCTCCGTGAGCGGTCCGGCGAGGTCCTCGTCCACGACCCCGAAGCGGCGCAGGGACTCCTGGGGAAGGTAGACGCGGCCGAGCGAGAGGTCGCGCGGCGGATCCTGGAGGAAGTTCGACGAGCTGGAGGCCGGTGCACACCGAGTCGCTCATGGCCACGAGCTCCGGCTCGCCGGCGCGGCCGTAGATCCCGAGCACCAGGCGCCCGACCGGGTCGGCCGAGTACGTGCAGTACTCGCGCACGTCCTCCCAGGTCGCGTAGCGGCCGCGCGCCTGGTCGATGCGGTTCGCCTCGATCAGGCGGCGGAACGGCTCGAGCGGCAGCTCCCGCTCGGCGATCGTCGCGTGGAGCCGCCGCATGATCTCGGTCTGCGGCGGGCCGTCGAGCTCCCGCTCGAGCGCGTCGAGGAGCGCCGGGCGGTCGCCCTCGGCCTCGTCGCCGAGGTTGTCCACGAGCCGGGCGAAGCCGTAGAGCGCGCGCAGGTGCGGCCGCGCCCAGCGCGGCGCGAGCACCGAGACGACGGGGAAGTTCTCGCCCGACGCCCGCTCGTCGATCCGCGCCGCGGCCAGCTCGGGTGCGTCCAGTAGGCTCGCCCGCGCCATGGTTGCGAACAGTATGGAGACGCGCGCCCTGGGTCGCTCCGGCGCCGAGCTCCCCGTCGTCGGGCTGGGGACGTGGAACACCTTCGACCTCTCCGACGACCGGCAGGAGGTCGCCGACGGCGTCGTCGAGGCCGCCTTCGCCGAGGGCACGCGCCTCGTCGACTCGTCTCCGATGTACGGCCGCGCGGAGCGCGTGCTCGGCCGCGCGCTCGGGCCGCGCCGGAGCGAGGCGTTCGTCGCGACGAAGGTCTGGACGCCTTCCGTCGCGGCGGGACGCGGCGCAATTCGTGGATCAGCTCGGCTTCTACGACGGTCTCGGTCGACCTGGAGCAGGTGCACAACCTCGTCGCCTGGCAGGAGCACCTCGACTGGCTCGAGGACGAGCGCGAGGCCGGCCGGATCCGCTACCTCGGCGCGACGCACTACTCGGCCTCGGCCTTCGACGAGCTCGCGCGCGTGATGCGCACCGGCCGGATCGACGCGATCCAGATCCCCCTGAACCCGCACGAGCGCGAGGTCGAGCGCGAGATCCTGCCGCTCGCGGAGGAGCTCGGGCTTGGCGTGATCGTCATGCGGCCCCTCGGCGAGGGCGCGCCTCCTCCCCGGCCCCGACCCGTCCCTCCTCGAGCCGCTCGGCGTCGAGACCTGGGCGCAGGCGCTGATCAAGTGGGCGCTCTCGGACCCGCGCGTCACGGCGGTCATCCCGGCGACGACGAGCCCAGAGCACGCGCGCGAGAACGCGGCCGCCGGCTCACCGCCCTGGTTCGGCCCCGACGAGCGGCGGCTCGTCGAGGACCTTGCCGCGCTAGAGCCCGATCTCTTTCAGAACCTCGGCGGTGTGCTCCCCGAGCGCAGGCACCGCGCCCGAAGGCGGGCGCTCCCCGTCGACGAGGAACGGGCTGCCGATCACGGGCAGTGTCCCGACCTCCGACTCGACGTCGACGACGAGCCGGTTGTGGGCGAGCTGCGGATGCTCGACGACGTCCGGGATCTCGTTGACCGCGCCGCACGGGATCCGCGCCGCCTCGAGGAGGCCGAGCCACTCCTCCGCGGAGAGGGCGCCGAAGAGCTCCTCCAGCAGCGGCTCGAGCAGGCCGCGGTGCTCGACGCGCGCCTCGTTCGTGGCGAAGCGCGGCTCGTCCAGCAGATCCGGGCGGTCGATCACGTCCGTGCAGAGCGCACGCCAGTGCTCGGTCGAGAGCACGGCGAAGCCGAAGAGGCGCCCGTCACCGGCCGGGAACGGCCCGTACGGGCAGAAATGCGGGTGGCGCATTCCCGTGCGCGCCGGCGTCTCCTCCCGGTGCCACCAGAGGTGCGGGAAGTAGCCGAGCCAGTCGACCATCGTGTCGAAGAGCGACACGGACACGCGCGCCCCCTCGCCGGTCTCCGCCCGCCGGGTCAGGGCCGCCAGGGTCGCCACCGCCGCGTAGCTCCCCGCGCCGACGTCGCAGGCCGAGATGCCCACGCGCGCGGGCTCGGCCGGCGTCCCGGTGACCGCGATGAGGCCGGCCTCGCCCTGCACGACCAGGTCATAGGCGTTCTTCTTCGCATACGGCCCGTCGGGCCCGTACCCGGAGATGTCGACGTAGACGACGTCCGGCCGGAGCGCCCGCACCTCGGCCTCGCCGAGCCCGACCCGGTCGGCCCAACCCGGCGTGTAGTTCTGGAGGACGACGTCGCTCCGCTCGATCAGACGCTCGATCGCAGGGCGGTCGGCCGGGTCCTTCACGTCCAGCGCGACGCTCCGCTTGCCCCGGTTCATCCAGACGAAGCCGCTCGAGAGCCCCGCGGCGACCGTGTCCCAGCCGCGGGTGACGTCGCCGCGGCCGGGCCGCTCGATCTTGATCACGTCGGCGCCGAGGTCGGCGAGCAGCCGCGAGGCGAGCGGGCCGGCGAGGCCGTTCTCGAAGGCGAGGACTCTGATGCCGGAGAGGAGCGGCACGCGCGTACCGTATTGCTCGAAACGCCGCCGCGTACACTCACCAACCGCGAGGAGCCGCAATGGCAACGCTGGACGACAAGGCCAAGGCCATCATCGACAAGCCCAACCTGGCGTTCGTCGCCACCGTCATGGCCGACGGGTCGCCGCAGCTGACACCCGTCTGGATCGAGCGGGACGGCGACACGATCACCTTCAACACGGCGACGGGCCGCGTGAAGTGGCGGAACATGCTCCGCGACCCGCGGATCGCTCTCACCGTCGTCGACCGGGACGACGACTACGCACGCGTGGTGGTACGCGGCCGCGTCGCCGGGATGATCGAGGGCGAGGAGGCCGACCGGCAGATCGACCGCCTCTCGAAGAAATACACGGGGAACGACGAGTACCAGGGGCACAAGCCGGGCGAGTCGCGCGTCAAGGTCGTCGTCGAGCCGGTGTCCATCCGTTGAGCGGCCTGCTCTACCTGAGCCGCGCCGACGTCTCGGCGCTCCTGCCCGACGTCACCGAGCAGCTCGACCTGGTCGAGGCCACCTACCGCTCGCTCGCCGCCGGGCGCGTGGAGCTGCCGCCGAAGCCGGGCGTCCATCCCCGCAAGGACTCCTTCCTGCACGCCATGCCCGCCTACCTGCGGGACGAGGACGTCGTCGCGCTCAAGTGGGTCGGCGGCTATCCGGCCAACAAGGAGCGCGGGCTCCCCTACATCACCGGCCTCGTGGTCGTGAACGACGCCGAGACGGGCCTGCCGCTGGCCGTGATGGACGGCGCCGAGATCACCGCCGCGCGCACCGCGGCCGCGAGCGGTGTCTGCGTGCGCCGCTTCGCGCCGGAGGGCTGGAGCCGCGCCGCGATCCTCGGCTGCGGCGAGCAGGGACGCTTCCACGCCCAGCTGCTGCGCGCGATGAACCCAGCCGTCGAGATCCGCGCCTGGGACCCGCACCCGGAGCGGGTGGAGCGCATGGGCGCCCTCGCCGAGGGCGCCTCCGGCTGGGAGGACGCGCTCGCGGGCGCCGAGATCGTCGTGACCGCGGGCCCGATCATCGAGGACCCGGAGCCGCCCCTTACGCCCGAGCACCTCGGCGAGCGCTGGCTCGCGCTCCCGATCGACTTCGACTTCTACTTCCGCCCCGACACGGTGGCCGCTGCGGACGTGTTCCTCGCGGACGACGTGGGCCAGTTCGAGTACTACCGCGAGCAGGGCCACTTCCAGGGCTGGCCCGAGCCGGAGGGGAACGTCGGCGAGGGCCTCGGCCGCGACGGGACGCCGGACCGCGCGTTCTGCTGCAACCTCGGCATCGGCGCCCTGGACGCCGCCTTCGCCAACGTCGTCCTCGAGCGTGCGCGCGCGGAGGGCGCAGGGACCGAGCTCGACCGGTGAGCCCGGCGCCCTGGCTCGTCGAGCTCGAACGCGCCCTGGCAGAGGACGAGGGGACGGAGGCGCTCGCCACCGGGCTCGTAGTGCTCGCAACGGTCGCGGGCCGCGACGTCCACCTCGACGAGGACGAGACGCGCGGCGCCAGCCGCAGGGCGCTCCTGCTCCTCAGCACCGGCGGCGACCCCGGCCGCGGCCTCGACCTCCACGGCCGGGCGGTGAGCGCGATGGCGGACGACCTGCGCACCGTCGATCGCCAGATCGCCCTCGAGGACGGCGTCAAGGAGCTCCGCATCCAGGCGGAAGGGCTCGCCCACGTGAGCGAGGCGCTCCACGGCCTCGCGGACGCGCCCGACGTCGCGTGGCGCGCCTACGTCGCCGGCGTGCTCGCCCAGGAGCTCGAGGAGGCCTAGCCCTCCCAGGCGGGGAGCTCGAGCGCCCGCTCGAACGCCGCCCGGTCGTGCACCGGATCCCCGTGGGAGACGATCACGCGCTCGAAGGGCAGCTCGAGCAGCTCGCGAAGCGCCGGGAGCGTCCGCTGCTCGTGCCAGGGCGTCGCCCAGACGCGCAGCTGCCCGTCCGCGCGCGGTGAGCGCGTCCGCGAAGACGAGCGTGCGCTGCTCGGGGAGCCAGACGGGCGTCTCGTTGCGGCCGCGCCCGTCGTAGAGCGCGACCAGCCCGCCCGGGAGCTCGTCGCCGGGCTCGATGCCCTCGAGCTCGGTCGCCGGGATGTCGTTGCGCCAGAAGAGGTACGGCCCGAAGGCGCGGGCGCTGTAGCGCTCGACGAACAGGTCGACGCTCCGGACGTGGTCGGGCTTGAGGATCACGACGACGGTCGGCGGCTTCGCGTCGAGGCGCTCCCAGATCTCGCGGGCGTCGTCCGGCGGTGCGAGCGGGTCGATCACGACGAGCTCGCCGCCCGACTCCACGCACGTCGAGGTGACCGGCGGGTCCCAGTCGGCGTCGGGCGACCAGTCGGGGTGGCCAAGGCGCCAGATCCAGAGGCCTGGCGCGAGGTCGACGACCTCGGCGGCCACTCAGGCGCGGATCCTCTCGCCGGCGGGATCCCACAGCGGCTCCTCGGCGATCCGGCCCGGCACCCACTCGCCGAAGATCTCGACCTCGACCTCCCGGCCGGCATCGGCCGACTCGGCCGGCACGTAGGCGTAGGCGACGGAGCGCTCGACCGTGTAGCCGATAGCCGCCGCTCGTCACGCGCCCGAGGATCTCGCCGTCCATGCGCACGGGCTCGGAGCCGAGCGCGACCGAGCGTGGGTCGTCGAGGACGAGGCAGGCGAGCTTCCGCTCGAGCGGCTGCTCCTGCGCCGCGACCAGCGCCTCGCGCCCGATGAAGTCGCCCTTGTCGAGCTTGACCGCGAAGCCGAGCCCCGCCTCGTACGGCGTCTCGTCGGGGGTGATGTCGGCACCCCAGACGCGGTAGCCCTTCTCCAGGCGCAGCGAGTCGATCGCCTTGTAGCCGCCCGCGACGAGGCCGTGGTCGGCGCCGGCGTCCCAGATCGTGTCCCAGAGCCGGCGGCCGAACTCCATGGGGCAGTAGAGCTCCCACCCCAGCTCGCCGACGTAGGTGACGCGGACGGCGAGGCACGGGACGGAGCCGACGCTGACCTGCCGCGCACGCATGTACGGGAAGGCGTCGTTGCCGAGATCGGCCTCCGCCAGCGGCTGGAGCAGGTCGCGGGCGGCCGGGCCCCAGAGACCCAGGCACGCAAAGCGCGAGGTCACGTCCTCGACGAGCACGGAGCCGTCGTCGGGCGCGTGGGCGCGGATCCAGGCGGCGTCGTGCTGGCCGAAGGCGGTTCCCGTGACGATGCGGAAACGGTCCTCGGCCAGGCGCGTGACCGTGAAGTCACACTCGATCCCGCCGCGCTCGTTCAGCATCTGCGTGTAGGTGACCGTGCCGACGGCGCGCGCGACGCTGTTGTCGCAGAGCCGCTCGAGGAAGTCGGCCGCGGCCTCGCCCACGACATCCAGCTTGGCGAAGGACGTCTCGTCGAAGATCGCCACGGCCTCGCGGCACGCGCG
This sequence comes from uncultured Actinomycetes bacterium, assembly GCA_963748205.1. GTDB lineage: Bacteria > Actinomycetota > Thermoleophilia > Gaiellales > Gaiellaceae > JAIBJN01. The sequence continues at coordinate 80,125 of CAVVIB010000016.1, read as the reverse complement.
GTGCTCGGCGCCGATGGCCGGCGACCAGAGCCGCCCCGCCCAGCCGCGCGGGCGCAGCGACTCGTCGCCGCGCTCGGCGTTGGGCTCGAACCAGTTCGCGCGCTCCCAGCCGGACTTCTCCCCGAAGGCCGCGCCGAGCTCGGCCAGGCGCTCGTAGGTCGGCGAGAGCCGCAGCGGCCGGCCCGCCTGGCGCTCGTGGCCCGGGTACTTGACGTCGTAGTAGGTCGAGTAGACCTCGACCGTGCGCGCGAGCGTGTAGGCCTGGCTCGCGTAGGCGGCGCCGAAGCGGCGGGAGTCCATCTCCCAGACGTCCAGGCTCGGCACACCCTCGACGATCCACTCGGCGACGAGGCGCCCCATGCCCGCCGGCCCCGGCGAGCCCGTGCGCGCAGAACCCGGCCGCGACCCAGAAGCCGCGGACGTCCGACTCGCCGAGGATGAACTCGCCGTCGGGCGTGAACGCCTCCGGGCCGTTGACGAGCTTCACGACCTCGGCCTCCTCCAGCTCGGGGACGCGCACGACCGCGTTCGTCATCAGCTCCTCGAAGCGCTCCCAGTCCTCCGGGAGCAGCTGCCCGTTGAAGTCCGGCGGGATGCCGTCGAGGCCCCACGGCGCGGGGTTGCGCTCGTAGCCGCCCATGACGAGCCCGCCGGACTCGCCGCGGAAGTAGACGAGCAGCGAGGGGTCGCGCATCGTCGGGACGTCGAGCGGGACGCCGCTCGGCTTGGTCACCAGGTACTCGTGCGCCATGGGGATGACGGGGACGTTCACGCCGGCCAGCCGGCCGATCTCGCCCGCGAACATGCCGCCCGCGTTGACGACGACCTCGGCTTCGACGTCGCCCTTGTCGGTCTCGACGCCCGTGACGCGGCCCTGCTCGACGCGGATCGCCGTCACGCGCGTGTTCGTGGCGATCTCGGCGCCGCGCTTCCGCGCGCCCTCGGCGAGCGCGAACGTGAGCTGGCTCGGGTCGATGTAGCCGTCCGTCGGCAGGTAGGCGGCCCCGAGCACGCCCTCGGTCGACATGGGCGGGAAGAGCTTCTGGGCCTCCTCGGCCGAGATCAGCTCGAGCGGCAGCCCGAAGGTCTTCGCCCAGCCGGCCTGTCGCGCAAGCTCCTCCATGCGCTCCTCGGACGAGGCGAGGCGCAGCGAGCCGACCTCGTGCCAGCCGGTCTCGAGCCCGACCTCGTCGGCGAGCGTCCGGTAGAGGTCGACCGAGTTCATCATCATCCGCGTCAGGCTCAGCGAGCCGCGCAGCTGGCCTACGAGCCCCGCCGAGTGGAAGGTCGAGCCGCTCGTCAGGTCGGCGCGCTCGACGAGCAGGACGTCCTCCCATCCGAGCCGCGCCAGCCAGTAGAGGACGGAGGCCCCGCCGACGCCTCCACCGATGACCACCGCTCTCGCCCGGTCACGCATCGCGCGATCCTAGACTGGCGAGCCTATGGGCGCGCAGGCTCTCATGTTCGACTTCAACGGCACGCTCTCGGACGACGAGCCGCTGCTCTTCGCGATCCTGAGCGACCTCTTCGCCGAGCAGGGGAAGCCGCTCTCGGAGGACGTCTACTTCGAGCAGCTCGCCGGCCTCTCCGACCCCGAGATCGTGCGCCTCTGGCTGGGCGAGCACCATCCCGCGGTGGAGGCGGTGCTGGCCGAGCGCATCGTGCGCTACCGCGCGCTCGTGGGCGACGGCTCGACGATCTCAGGCGAAGCGCGCGCCGCGATGCTCCACGCGGCGGAGCGCGTTCCGGTGGCCGTCGTCTCGGGCGCGCACCGCGACGAGGTCGTGCCCGCGCTCGCGGCAGCCGGGCTCGCGACCGCGGCCCGCGTCGTCGTCACGATCGAGGACGTCGGCGCCGGCAAGCCCGACCCGGCCGGCTTCCTCCTCGCGCTCGAGCAGCTCGACCCCGGGCTCGACCCGGCCGACGTCACGGTCTTCGAGGACACGGAGGCCGGCGTCGCCGCCGCCAAGGCCGCCGGGATGTACTGCGTGGCGATCCCCGGAACACACACGCCGGAGCGGCTCGCCCTGGCGGACGAGCTCGCTCCGGCGCTGAATCTCGACGCCGTCAGGCGCGCGCTGGCGCGCTAGCTCCCCGGCGCGGGAGCGGTTCGGCTGTCCGGCCTTCGAGGCTCTTCCTCGTACCGCTCGAGCTCTTCCTCGGTGCCCATGCGAACCGGGCCCTTGAACCAGTTCTTCGCGGAGATGAACCACCAGCCGCCGAAGATGAGGCCGATGGCGGCGAACCAGATGATCGTGTAGTTCGTGAGCTCCCAGGTGAAGTCGTCGGACCAGGGCATCCCGGCTTCGTAGAGCGGGAAGACGAAGAGGATCGTGATGAACGCCACCCAGAGGAGCGAGACGATGTCGATCCACTTGTAGTGCTTGCCCGAGCGTCCACGCCCGCGGCTCCTGCCAGCTGTCGCCCTTGCGCAGGCGCAGGTAGACGGGGATGACGAACGCGATGTAGAGGCCGATGACCGCGATGGCCGTGCCGACGAAGTAGCCGACGAGGTAGTTCCACACTGCCGGGATCATCAGGATGGCCGAGAAGAGGCCGATGCCGACAACCGACCAGTGCGGAACGCGGTTCTTCGCCACGCGGCGCCACAGCTGATGGCCCGGGCACGGCGCGGTCGCGCGAGAACGCGAACATCATCCGCGACGCGGACGTCACGGAGGCCGTCAGGCAGAAGAACTGCGCGACGACGCAGATGAAGAGCAGCGCCTCGGCCCAGCTCTGGCCCATCGACTCCTGCCAGATCCACGGGACGACGGCGCCGATGTTGTCCAGCGCGCCCTGCGTGTCCGGGATCGCGAAGGTGACCGCGAGCAGCAGGATCCAGCCGAAGAAGACCGACGCGACGACGGACGTCCACATTCCCGTCGCCGCCATCCGCGAGGCCTTGTTCGTCTCCTCGGCGGTGTGCGCCGAGGCGTCGAAGCCCGTGATCGTGTACTGCGCGAGCAGCAGGCCGAGGCCCCAGACGAACCAGAACGTCGGGCTCGACCACGAGGTCGTCCCTCCGCCGAAGCCCGAGTTGTTCACCGTCTCCGTGAAGACGTAGGACAGCGACTGGTGCCTGTCCGGGACGACGATCAGGACGATGACGATGAACGCGACGCCGACCATGTGCCAGTACGCGGAGATCGTGTTCAGGCCCGCGGTGATCTTGATCTTGAAGAGGTTGATGATGCAGGCGCAGAGCATGAAGAACGCGTACAGCAGGTAGATGGACGCGTTCGCGGACGCCCCGAAGAGGTCGTCCATCTGCTGGTAGTAGCCGAACCAGAAGTCGAGCAGGACGGCGCCGAACGTGGCGAGGCCGTAGCCGATCGCCGCGGTCACCGCGACCTGGCCGATGAGGTTGAACCACCCGGTCGCCCATCCCCAGCCTGGGCTCCCGAGCTTGGATGCCCAGTAGTACAGGCCTCCAGCGGTGGGGTATGCCGATGCGATCTCGGCCATCGCGAGCGAGATGATCGTCGCCATGAGCCCGACGAGCAGCCAGCCCCAGATGATCGAGGACGGGCCCCCGTGCTCGAAGCCGACCGAGAACGAGGTCAGACATCCGGCGAGGATCGAGATGATCGTGAAGCTGATCGCGAAGTTCTGGAACCCGCCCATTCCCCGGAACAGCTCCTGGGCGTAGCCGAGCTTGTGGAGGATGTGTTCGTCCTCCGACGTTTGGTAACCCCCCGGTGTCAGGCCCTTGGGTCATGTCACGCCTCCTCCATTCGGCGGCCTAGGGCGGGGTTTCTACGCTGTCGGGGGAGTTCCTGTCAAGCCCATGAACAGGCGCGTAGACTCCCCGTCCATGCTGACGCTGGACGAGCTGACGAAGGCCGTCGCGGACGGTTCGATCGACACGGTGATCGTCGCTTTCACCGACATGCAGGGGCGCTTGATGGGCAAGCGCCTCCACGGGGAGTTCTTCGTCGAGGAGCACGTCGGCGACCACGGAGTCGAGGGCTGCAACTACCTGCTCGCCCTCGAAATGGAGATGGACCCGTTCCCGGGTACGGGATCGCGAGCTGGGAGCAGGGCTACGGCGACTTCGCGCTCAAGCCCGACGTGGCGACCCTGCGGCGGATTCCGTGGCTCGAGGCGACCGCGCTCGTCCTTTGCGACGTCGCCTGGCAGGACGGGCGGCCGGTCGCGCCCTCCCCGCGCCAGGTCCTGAAGCGGCAGGTCGAGCGGGCGGAGGAACTCGGCTTCACGCCCATGTTCGGCTCGGAGCTCGAGTTCTACCTCCTGAAGGAGAGCTACGAGGAGGCCCACGCCAAGCACTACCGCGAGCTGACGCCGTCGGTCCCGTACATCCTCGACTACCACATCCTCGCCACCACCTACGACGAGCCCCTGATCCGCCAGATCCGCAACGGCATGCAGGGCGCCGGCATCAAGGTAGAGACCTCGAAGGGCGAGGCCTGGCCCGGCCAGCAGGAGATCAACTTCCGCTACGCGGACGCCGTGACGATGGCCGACAACCACACCGTCTACAAGAACGGCGCCAAGGAGATCGCGCACCTGAACGGCTGCTCGATCACCTTCATGGCCAAGCCCGACCACACGTGGATCGGCAACTCGTGCCACATCCACTCGAGCCTCTGGCGCGACGGCAAGAAAGCGCCTTCGCGGGCGAGTCCGACATCTTCAAGCAGTACCTCGCCGGCCAGATCGCCTGCCTGAAGGAGCTGGCGATCTTCCTCGCGCCGACGATCAACTCGTACAAGCGCTTCGCGGCGGGCAGCTGGGCGCCGACGACGCTCGCCTGGGGCCACGACAACCGCACGTGCGGGTTCCGGATCGTCGGCCACGGCGCCGGGCTGCGCACCGAGACGCGGATCCCGGGCGGCGACGTCAACCCGTACCTCTCCTTCGCCGCGCTCCTGGCGGCCGGACTGCACGGGATCGAGAACGAGCTGGAGCTACCGCCTGCCCTGGAGGGGAACGCGTACGAATCCGACGCCGAGCGCTTCCCCCACTCGCTGCGCGAAGGGATCGCCGCGCTCGAGGAGGGGACGATGGCGCGCGCCGCCCTCGGCGACGACGTCGTCGACCACTACCTGAACTACGCGCGCACGGAGCAGCGCCTCTTCGACGAGGCGGTCACCTGCTACGAGCGCGAGCGCATGTATGAGCGCGGCTAGCCGGCCGTTCGCAGCCGTCCGCTTCGCCCGGCCCACCGACCAGCTCGACGACGTGCTCCGCTTCTACGAGGACGGCCTCGGCCTGAAGCGCATCGACTCGTTCGAGGATCACGCGGGCTACAGCGGCGTCATGCTCGGGCTCCCGGGCGAAGAGGTGCATCTCGAGCTGACCACGCATGCGGAGGGCAGCCCCGGGCCGGCTCCGACGCGCGACAACCTGCTCGTCCTCTACATGACCGACCGAGACGCGATCGCGGCGATCGAGACCCGTATGCGGGCGCTCGGCCACGAGCCCGTCGAGCCCGAAAATCCCTACTGGAACGACGATCTGACGTTTGCTGATCCTGACGGCTGGCACGTTGTGCTCCGCTACGTAGACTCGTAGCGATGCGCCCGATCGTCGGTATCACGAGCTACGCCGAGGAGGCCCGCTGGGGCGTCTGGGAGCTGCCGGCGGCGCTCATCCCACTCTCGTACGTCCGCGCGGTCGAGAAGGCCGGCGGGCGGGCGCTGCTCGTGCCGCCCTCGGCCGAGGGGGTCGAAGAGACCCTGGACGCTCTCGACGGCCTCATCCTCTCGGGCGGCGCCGACCTCGACCCGGAGAGCTACGGCGCCGAGGCGCACCCCGAGACGAACGGGACGCGGCCCGAGCGCGACAGCGCCGAGCTCACGCTCCTCGAAGGCGCGCTCGCGCGCGACATGCCCGTGCTGGCCATCTGCCGCGGGAGCCAGGTGCTCAACGTCGCCCGCGGCGGCGACCTCGTCCAGCACCTTCCCGAGGTCGTCGGCCACGAGAGCCACAAGCACACGCCCGGCGTCTTCGCCGACCACGGCGTCGAGATCCTGCCGGGGACCCGCCTCGGCGAGCTCGTCGGCGAGCACGCGCCGGTGAAGAGCCACCACCATCAGGGCTACGGCCGCCTCGGCGAAGGGCTGCGCGAGGCCGCCCGCGCCGACGACGGCACCGTCGAGGCGATCGAGGATCCCTCGCGCCGCTTCGCGGTCGGCGTCCTCTGGCACCCGGAGGAGGGCGAGGACGCAGCGCTCTTCGAGGCCCTGGTCGAGGAAGCCGGCCGCTACCGCGAGGAGCACCGATGACCACTGTCCTCAACCCGGCAACCGAGCAGCCGATCGCGGAGCTACCCGAGCCCGGCGTCGAGGAGACCGACGCCGCCGTCGCACGCGCGAAGGAGGCTTTCCCCGCCTGGCGCGCCGTCGCGCCCTCCGACCGAGGCCGGCTGCTCCGGCGGCTGGCGACGCTCGTCGAGGAGCACCACGAGGAGCTCGCCCGCATCGAGTCCGAGAACGTGGGCAAGCCGATCGCGGGCGCACGCGGCGAGGTCGGGATGGTCGCCGAGGTCTTCCACTTCTACGCGGGCGCGGTCGACAAGCACCATGGCGAGACGATCCCCGTCGCCGGCGGCGTCGACCTCACGTTCCGGGAGCCGCTCGGCGTCGTCGGGCTGATCGTGCCCTGGAACTTCCCGCTCAACATCTCGAGCTGGAAGCTCGGCCCCGCGCTCGCGTGCGGGAACACCGTCGTCCTCAAGCCGGCCGAGCTGACGCCGCTCTCGGCGCTGCGGCTCGCCGAGCTGGCGCTCGAGGCCGGGATCCCGGAGGGCGTCGTCAACGTCGTCGCCGGCAAGGGCTCGGTCGTCGGGCAGCGGCTCGTCGAGCACCCCGACGTGGCGAAGATCGGCTTCACCGGCTCGACCGAGGTCGGCCGCCGCGTGATGGAGGGCGCCGCCGCGACGATCAAGCGCGTGACGCTCGAGCTCGGCGGGAAGTCGGCCAACGTCGTCTTCGCGGACGCCGATCTGGAGAAGGCTGCCGCCGCCGCGCCGTACGCCGTCTTCGACAACGCCGGCCAGGACTGCTGCGCGCGCTCGCGCATCCTCGTCGAGCGCTCCGCCTACGACCGCTTCCTCGAGCTGCTCGTCGAGGCGACGCGCGGCGTGAAGGTCGGCGATCCCGCGGACGAGGCGACGGAGATGGGCCCGCTCATCTCGGCGGCGCACCGCGAGACGGTCTCGTCCTTCGTGGACGGCGACGTCGCCTTCCAGGGCGAGACGCCCGGCGGCGCCGGCTTCTGGTTCCCGTGCACGCTGGTCGAGGCGACGAACGACGACCGCGTCGCCCGCGAGGAGGTCTTCGGCCCCGTCGCCGCCGTGATTCCGTTCGCGGACGAGGAGGAGGCGCTGCGGCTCGCCAACGACACGCCGTACGGCCTCTCGGGGTCGATCTGGACGCGCGACGGCGCCCGGGCCCTCCGCATGGCGCGCGGCCTCGAATCGGGCGTCCTCTCGGTCAACTCGAACAGCTCGGTGCGCGTGTCGACCCCGTTCGGCGGCTTCAAGCAGTCCGGCTTCGGCCGGGAGCTGGGCCTCCACGGCCTCGAGGGCTACTCCGAGGTCAAGAACGTGTACATCTCGACGGACTGACTTCTCGGTTGTATTCTCTGACCTAGGTCAGAGATGTCGAGTCCCGGGGACGTCGCGCGCGTGCGCAGCTTCAACCGTCTGGTGACGCGCCAGCTGGGCGTGCTGACTGACCGCTATCTCGGCCATCGACCGCTCGGCGAGGGCCGCGTGCTCTTCGAGATCGGAGTGGACGGCGCCACCCCGCGCGACGTGCGCGCCCGGCTCGGTCTCGACTCGGGCTACCTCTCGCGGCTGCTCGGCTCGCTCGAGCGCGAGGGCCTGATCGAGCGGAGCCCGAACCCGGCGACCGCCGGACAACCCGGCTCCGCCTGACGCAGGCCGGGCAGGCGGAGCTCGGCGAGCTCAACCGAATCTCGGACGAGCTTGCGGCCTCCGCTCTCGCGCCGCTCAGCGACGAGCAGCGTGCCCGCTTGCTCGCCGCACAGGGCGAGATCATGCGGCTGCTGGCGGTCTCGATGGTCTCGGTCGAGCTGGAGGACCCGGCCTCGGCCGATGCGCGCTGGTGCCTCGGCCACTACTTCGCGGAGCTCGGCGAACGCTTCGACGAGCCGTTCGATCCCACGCGAACGCTGCCGGCCGATCGCAGCGAGCTCGTCCCGCCGACCGGCGCCTTCCTCGTCGTACGCATGAGCGGCCAGCCGGCCGGCTGCGGTGGGCTGAGAACCCTCGCGCCCAACGTCGGGGAGCTCATGCGCATGTGGGTCGACGGCGCCCACCGCGGACTCGGGATCGGCAAGCGGCTCCTGACAGCGCTCGAGGACGAAGCCGTCGCACTCGGCCACAAGCAGGTGCGCCTCTACACCAATCGCTCGCTCGACGAGGCGAAGGCGATGTACCGCGCCGCCGGCTATGTCGAGATCGACCGCTACAACGACGATCCCTACGCGCACCACTGGTTCGAGAAGCGGCTGGGCTGAGCGCCAAAACAACGCTTACATCCGGCCGGGATACTCTTTGCGTCGGAACGGGCACGTACTCTTGACGAGATGAGACGCATCGCCCTCATTCCCTTGCTTCTCCTCGCGCTCGCCGCCGCAGGCTGCGGTGCCGACGCCGAGAGCGACGACGCTGTCGACACCGAGACGACCCAGCAGGAAGCTGCGCCGATCGGAGCGCAGCAGGTCGTCCAGCAGTTCCTCGAGGCTGCCGAGAGCACGCAGCTCGAGGAAGTCGAGGTCCAGGACCCGTCCTGGGAGCAGCTCGGGCTCGGCCTGAACCCGACCCCGGCGCAGCAGCGCCAGTACGGGAACTTCACGATCTACGTCGTCGACCCCGAGCGCACCGAAGCGGTGGACTCGCTCCTCTCCGACAAGGAGACCGCGCAGCCGCTCGAGGAGTCGGCCGACGGGATCCACTGGGACTTCGACGAGGCGGCCAAGTCCTACGTGGCGAACAAGCAGTACGGGCCGAACGTCGTGCTGGTCTGGTGGAACGAGCAGCCCGAGCCGGGAACCGACCCGCGCTGGGATCGGCTCGATGCGCTCATGCAGAAGCTCACGGCGGGTTAGTCTTCCGCCGGCATGGGCCGGCTCGACGGAAAAGTCGCTGTCATCACCGGCGCCGCGAGCGGCATCGGCCGCGAGGCGGCGCTGCTCTTCTCGGAAGAGGGCGCGAGCGTGTGCGTCGCCGACATGTCCCGCGAGGCCGGTGAGAAGACGGCCTCCGAGTGCCGCGAGGCGTTCTTCCAGGAGGTCAACGTCGCCGACGCGGCGAGCGTCGAGGCGATGTACGCCGCCGACGGCCGAGCGCTACGGCGGCATCGACGTCATCTACAACAACGCCGGGATCATGCCGGAGGACGACGGGTCGATCCTGGACACCGAGCCGGATGCGTGGCAGCGCGTCCAGGACGTGAACACGAAGGGCGTCTACCTCGGCTGCAAGTACGGCATCCCGCACCTGCTCGAGCGCGGCGGGGGCTCGGTCATCAACGTGGCCTCGTTCGTCGCCCTGATGGGCGCGGCGACCTCGCAGATCTCCTACACGGCCTCCAAGGGCGCGGTGCTCTCGCTGAGCCGCGAGCTGTCCGTCGAGTTCGCACGGCGCGGCATCCGCGTGAACGCGATCTGCCCCGGCCCGGTCGAGACGCCCCTCCTCATGCGGCTCTTCTCCGAGACGCCGGGCGCGCTGGAGCGCCGGCTCCAGCACCTGCCGATGGGCCGGCTTGCGCAGGCGAAGGAGATCGCCTACGGCGCGCTCTTCCTGGCGAGCGACGAGTCCTCGTATGTGAACGGGTCGACGTTCCTCGTCGACGGCGGCCTCACCGCCGCCTACGTCACCGCCGAGTAGCGATCACTCGATGATCGGCCCGGGCCGTGTGAACTCGGCCCGGTTGTTCTCCCGGTTCGGGTCGTCGAGCTGTTCCTCGGGATCGACCGTGACGATCGCCGTGCAATCGGAGAGGAAGCACTCCTCCCCGACGTCCATGGTGACAGTGCGCATCAGGGGCTGACCCGCCTCGAGGCCGCCGATTTCGATCGTCATCGACGAGTCCGGGCTCACCTCGATGAGCACATCGAACGGCTCCCGCACCGGGGCATCGTTGACGGTCGTGACCGTGAAGGTCACCGTCGCCTGGCAGCTCTCGTCGCACTCCGGAACCAGGTCGTCGATCTGGACCGCGAGGTCCGGCGGCGGGCCCATCGACACCGTCAGTTCGACGACGGAGTCGAGGGGAACGACGGCATCGGGGTCCGGGTCCTGGGCCGAAACACGACCCTCGGCCACGCTGGCAGAGAATGCCCGCTCGGTCACCTCACCTCGGAGGCCGGCGTTCGCCAAGGCGTTCATCGCGGCACCCTCCCCGAGCCCGCGGACGTCCGGGACGCGCGCCGACTGGGCGACGGCGACGAGGCTGACCACCGAGCCGGGCTCGACCTCCGCGCCCTCTGCCGGATCCTGCTCGGTGACGACCGGGTCGAGCTCCTCCGGAGGCGGCTGGGCGACGGCGACCTGAAGCCCCGCGTCCTCGAGGGTGGCCCGCGCGTCCTCGAGCGACTCTCCGACGACACCCGGGACAACCAATAGCCCGCCGGTCGTGGTCGTCGGCCCCTCGTCGTCGTCCCGTAGCGCGAGCGCGCCGCCCACAGCCGCTGCGATGAGCACGAGGCCGATCGCCAGCAGGGCAAGCAGCCAGCCGCCGCCCCTGCCGAATCGGGCGTACCACCACGGGAACGCACCCTTGATCACCTCGATGTTGTGCTCGCTCGCCGCCGCGCCGCGCTGGTCGCCGTTGTGCCGGCGGATGTCTCGCGCACGCTCGAGGTCGGGCAGCGCGGCCTTGCTCTCGTCGAGTGCGAACGTCCGGGTGCCGCGCTGGTGGAGAGCCCAGGCCTCCTCGTGGAGATCTCCCTGCCGGCGGGCGGCGGCGAGCACGGTCTCGACCGCCACGCCCCACGTCCCGAACGCGCCGACTGCGGCGAAGGCGTCCTCGGCGGCTCTCCCGAGGCGGATCGCGTCCTTGTCGCGCCCCGTCCGGCTCGCCCAGCGCAGGAGGTCGAGCACTGCGGGCCGCTCCGCCGCGACCGCGGCCGGATCCCTTTCGCGCTCGGCCCACGCGGTGAAGTGCTCCATGGCCCGGGTGCGGAGCGGCTCGAGGTCCGTGCGGCGCCCGATCTCTTCCGCCAGCGGCTCCGGAAGGCTGTAGCGCGGGCTGTGGCTGAGCACGAGATGACGCCGCTCGAGGCTCTCCAGGACCGGGCCCACGTCCTCGACCGGGCTCAGCTCCTGCACGTGCGCGAGGCCCACCGGCCCCCCACCGACGGCAGCCAGGCCCGCGAGCACGCTCTCCTCGCCACTCGTCAGCCCGGCCAGCATCGCGGTCGGATCGAGCGCGCGGGCCGCCTCGGCGAGCGACCGCCCCTCGTCCCGCGCGCGGGCCGCCGCCTCCCGGATCCGCCACGGATGCCCGCCGAGCGCGTTGCAGAGCGACTCGGCCTCGACGCGCTCCTCCGGCGTCAGCGGACGGCCGATCTCCTGCTCGACGATCGCGAGCCCGAACTCGAGAGTGCAGGCCGGCGAGCTGGATCGCCTCGCCGTCCCAGACGGTCCTTGCCGTCGACGCGATGACGAACGCGCAGCCCGGCGCCGCCGAGAGGAGCGCCTGCGCCCCTTCCCGCTCGAGCCCGAGATCGTCGACGACGACGAGCGCGCGCCGGTCGCCAAGCGCGCGTCGCAGTCGGCTCCGCGAGGGCCGGACGGCCGGGTCACCGCAGTCGTAGAACTCCTCGAAGAGCGCCTGCAGGGCGTCGTCGAGCGGAGCATCCAGCGCGTCGACGTGCGCGATCCCGTCCGGAAACGCGCCTCCGGCCGGGTCGTGCGCGACGTGCGAGAGGACGTGCGTCTTGCCGATCCCCGGCTCGCCGTAGACGTTGATGACCCCGCCCTGCTGCGCGGCGGCGATGACGGCGCCGGCCTCGCTCTCGCGATCGACGTGATCCGGGTAGCGGCGCGGCCTCGAGTCGATCGGAACGGGCAGCGCGACCGGGTTGGCGACCTCACTGAGCCGGTGCAGCAACGCGCCGTCGACTCCCTTGAGCTCGACCTGGAGATTGACGTTGTCGCCGGTGACGATGACGCTGTTGCGCACGTCGCCGCCGACGACGACAGCGCCCGCGCCCGTCGCAGCCATCAGGGCCGGTCCGTATTGACCTGGTCGCCCGTGATGATCGACGAGCCCGAGACGTCGCCTCCGACGGCGACCGACCGCTCGCCGGAGGCCGTGACGACGTTCGCCGCCTTGGCCTCGTCCCAGATCTTCGTCAGGTCGGCCCTGAGCGCCTCGTCTTCCTCGAGCAGCTTCGTGAGCTGGTTGCGAAGCGCGCCGAGCGCGTCCTCGTTCTTGGGATTCTTCGCGACGTCCTCGACCGCCTCCTTGGCGGCCGGCTTCGACTCGACTCCCGGGCCGGAGCCGCTGCCAGAGCTTCTCGGCGTAGTTCGCCGCCTCCTCGCCGAGCACGTCGGCGGCCCTTCCGGCAACTTTCTGCCCCGCCTGGACCACGTAGGGCAGCAAGGGCGCGAGAAAGCTGGTCAGGGCGACGATCTCCACTGGCGGCCGCCCGACGCTAGCGAGGGCGTTTTCTTGTGTCAAGCAGCGCGTTTCTTGACGCGGCAGGGAAGGAGTCGTAGCGTGGCTGCTCCTGTTCGAGAGGTGACCCAGCATGCCGTCCAGCGCTTCTCGCAAGACCAGCGACAAGACCCCTGAGCCTCCGGCCGCCGCGCGGCCGATCTTCGAGCCGCTCCAGTTCCGCAACCTGGAGGTGAAGAACCGCCTCTTCCGCTCGAGCATCTCGGGCCGCTTCGACAACTACGACGGGTCGGGCACGGAGACGCGGATCGACTGGGACATCAAGTTCGCGCGCGGCGGGATCGGCGCCGTCATCTCGTCGAACACGCCCGTGCACCCGCGCGGGCTCATCGTCCCGAACTACGCCCACCTCGACTCCGACGACAAGGTCCCGTTCTGGAAGGAGCTCGGGCAGCGCGTGCGCGACGCGGGCGCGAAGTACATCGTCCAGCTCGCCTACTCGGGCCGCCAGCGCGACATCCCGAGCGTCCAGTACGAGACCGGGCTCTCGTCGACGGACAAGGCCGACCCGGTGCACGGTTTCCGCTGCGAACGGGCGACGCGCGCGCAAATCGCCGAGGTCGTCGACAGCTTCGCGCAGGCCGCGCGCCGCGCGCGGGAGGCGGAGCTCGACGGCATCGAGATCCACGGCTGCAACGGCTACTTCATCACCCAGTTCCTCTCGCCCAGCGATCAACGACCGCGACGACGAGTACGGCGGGTCGCTCGAGAACCGGGCGCGCGTCGCGATCGAGATCGTGCGCGCGATGCGCAAGGAGATCGGGGACGACTTCCACCTCCAGTTCAAGATCAGCGCGATCGACGACGGCAAGGCGCTCTTCCCTTGGGCGAAGGAGGGCACGACGCTCGAGGAGTCGATCCAGGTCTGCAAGTGGCTCGTCGACGCAGGCGTCGACGGGCTGCACATCTCGTCCGGCTACCTCTTCCCCCACCCGCGCAACCCCGCCGGCAAGTTCCCGATCGCGGACGTCATCCGCTCGTACGACACGATGCTCTCGAGCGGCAAGAACACGTTCCGCAACTACCTCATGTTCCGCACGCCGCCGATCAACAAGGGCTTCGCGTGGGTCTGGGAGCGGCGCGTCCGCGAGCACGGCATCGAGGGCATCAACCTCGAGCTGGCGCGGGCCATCAAGCGCGAGGTGGACGTGCCCGTCCTCTGCGCGGGCGGGTTCCAGACCGCGTCGGTGATCGCCAAGGCGATCGAGGACGGGTCGATCGACGGCGTGACGATGGGGCGCACGCTGATCGCCAACCCCGACCTGCCGAACCTCTTCCAGGCGGGCCACGACCGCGCGCCGCAGCCGTGCACGTACTGCAACAAGTGCCTCATCAACTTCGTCGAGAACCCGCTGGGGTGCTACGAGGAGAAGCGCTACTCCTCGAGGGACGAGATGATCCGCCACATCATGTCGGTCTACGAGGGCGCGCCTCTTCCGTCAGAAGTGAAGTGAGCGCCGAGGCGATCTTCGAGCCGCTCCAGCTCGGGCCGCTGAAGGTCAAGAACCGCGTCCTGCGCTCCAGCGTCGCCGGGCGCTTCGACAACTACGACGGGTCCGGCACGCAGGTACGCGTGAACTGGGACCTGAAGTTCGCCCGCGGCGGCGTCGGCGCGATCATCTCGTCGAACGCGCCGATCCACCCGCACGGGAGCATCGTCCCCGGCTACGCGCACATCGACTCGGACGAGTCGATCCCGTTCTGGCGCGAGCTGGGCGACAAGGTGCGCCTGGCCGGCTGCCCCTACATCCTCCAGATCGTCCACGCGGGGCGGGAGCGGATCCTCCCCTACCTCCAGTGGGACAAGGCCCAGTCCTCGTCGAGCAAGCCCGAGCCGCTGAACGGCTTTCCGGCCAAGGCGATGACGGTGCGGGAGATCCAGCAGGTCGTCGAGGACTTCGCCGCGGCGGCCCGGCGCGCGAAGGAGGCCGGGCTCGACGGGATCGAGGTCGCGGGCGCGAACGGGATGCTGCCCACGCAGTTCCTCTCCTCCGGGATCAACGACCGCGACGACGAGTACGGCGGGCCGCTCGCCAACCGCGCGCGCTTCGGGCTCGAGGTCGTGCGCGCGATCCGCGAGGCGGTAGGCCCGGACTTCTGCGTCGGCTACAAGATCTCCGTCCAGGAGCGCCTGAACGAGCTGCTCCCGTGGCTCCCGAAGGGCAACACGATCGAGGAGTCCATCCAGATGTGCAAGTGGCTCGAGGAGGCCGGTGCCGACTACCTGCACATCTCCGCCGGCGGCGGCTTCCCGCATCCGCGCAACCCGGCCGGCGAGTTCCCGGCGGCGCAGGTCGTCAAGACCTACGACGTCCTCCTCTCGAGCGGCAAGAACACGTTCCGCAACTACCTGATGTTCCGCACGCCGCCGCTCGCCAAGGCCTTCGGCTGGTGGTGGACGCGGCCGCACCGCGACAGCGAGGTCGAGGGCATCAACCTCGCCGACTCCCGCGCGGTGAAGCAGGCCGTCTCGATCCCGGTCGTCGTCACCGGCGGCTTCCAGACCGCGTCGGTGATCGGCGCCGCGATCGAGCGCGGCGACTGCGACGGCGTCACGATCGCGCGGCCGCTCGTCGCCAACCCCGACCTCGTGCGCCACTTCGAGCGCGGGCTCGACCGTGCGCCGCGGCCGTGCACGTACTGCAATAAGTGCCTCTTTTCGTTCATCGAGCATCCGCTCGCGTGTTACGAGCCGGCGCGGTTCGACTCGCACGAGGAGATGATCGAAGAGGCGCTCTCGGTCTACGAAACGGCGGATGAACAGTGAGCGCCGACGTCATCTTCCAGCCGCTCGCGTTCCGCAACCTCGAGATCAAGAACCGGATCCTGCGCTCGAACATCTCGGGCCGCTTCGACGACTACGACGGGAGCGGCTCGCAGACGCGCATCAACTGGGAGCTCAAGTTCGCGCGCGGCGGTGTCGGCGCGATCCTCTCGGCCTGGACCGCGGTCGACGAGCGCGGGAAGATCGTGCCGAGCTTCGCCGGGATCGAGAGCGACGAGCGCATCCCGTTCTGGCGCGAGCTCGGCGAGCGCGTCCACGAGTACGGCTGCAAGTACGTCCTCCAGCTCGCGCACGCGGGCCGCCAGCGCGACATCCCCACGGTCACGTACGGGAAGGGCATCTCCTCGACGAGCAAGCCCGACCCTCTGCACGGCTTCGAGGCCGAACGCGCGACCCGGGCCGACCTGGAGGCGGTGAAGCGCTCGTTCGCCGCGGGAGCCCGACGCGCGCGGGAGGCAGGCCTCGACGGCGTCGAGATCCACGGCGCGAACGGCTACCTCTTCACGCAGTTCCTCTCCTCGGCCATCAACGAGCGCGAGGACGAGTACGGCGGGCCGCTCGAGAACCGCGCGCGGCTGCTCCTCGACACCGTGAAGGCGATCAGGGCCGAGGTCGGGCACGACTTCCACGTCCAGGTGAAGGTCTCGACGACCGAGCACGCGAACGCGTTCCTCCCGTGGCTCGGCGCCGGGAACACGATCGAGGACTCGGTGCAGGTCTGCCGCTGGCTCGAGGAGGCCGGCGCGGACGCCATCCACGTCTCGTCCGGGAGCACCTTCCCCCACCCCGAGAACCCCGCGGGGGAGTTCGCCCTGGAGGACATGGTTCACAGCTACGACATCATGCTCTCGAGCGGCAAGAGCACCTTCCGCAACTACCTGCTCTTCCGCCTCTGGCCGGCAAACCGCGTCATGCAGAAGCGCTGGGAGCGCGACCCGGCCACCGTCCCCGGCCGCTCGCTGCCGGACGCGGCCGCGGTGAAACAGGCCGTCGGCATCCCGGTGATCGTGACCGGCGGCTTCCAGCAGGCTTCCCTGATCGCCGCCGCGATCGAGCGCGGGGACTGCGACGCCGTCTCGATCGCGCGCGGGCTCGTCGCCAACAACGACCTCGTCGAGCTCTTCCGCGCCGGCCACGACCTGCCGCCGAAGCCGTGCACGTACTGCAACAAGTGCCTCTATAACGTCCTCGAGCATCCGCTCGGCTGCTACGACGAGCGGCGCTACGACTCGCGAGAGGAGATGATCGAGCAGATCATGTCCGTCTACGCTCCCGCCGCATGACCGAGAACGCCGCCCAGCACGGGATCTCGCGGTACCTCCCGCATGAGGGACCGCGAAAGGGCCTGGCCTTCTGCATGTCGGGGGGAGGCGACCGCGCGGCGCTCTTCCACCTCGGCGCGTTGCGCCGCATGAACGAGCTCGGGATCCTCTCCAGGATCGACACGTTCACCTCGGTGTCGGGCGGCAGCATCATGGCGGCACAGCTCGCCACCTTCATGCAGGGCGCGACGCGCGAGCCCGGCAAGCCGATCGAGGGCTTCGAGGAGGGTGTGGCGAAGCCCATGCGCAGGTTCGGAGCGGCTGACCCCCGCACGGGCGCCGCCCTCGCCCGCCTGAAGCCGAACAAGTGGTTCACGCCGGGCGCGCAGAGCGAGGCGCTCGCGGCCGCCTATGCGCAAGGCCCGGCGCCCGGACGGCTCGAGGACCTTCCCGACACGCCGCGATTCGTGTTCCTCGCCAGCGACATGCGCTTCCGCGACCAGTGGGTCTTCGACACCGGCAAGCGCCTGGTCGGCAGCTCGTCGGCCGGGTACGGACCGCTCGGGAGGTGGACGCTCGCGCAGGCCGTCGCGGCGTCCTCCTGCGTGCCGGGCGCCTTCAGCGTCGTCAAGGCGAAGCAGGAGCCGTCGTCCCTCACGGGCGGCTCCTACACGGAGCGCGACCGGGACGAGCTCGTCCGCGAGATCGACCTCTCCGACGGCGGCATGTTCGACAACCTGGGCGTCGAGCCCGTCTGGCAGGACCACCAGACCGTCCTCGTCTCCGACGCGGCCCCGTCCTTCAAGCCGGATCCGGAGGTCGGCTGGCTCTGGAGCGCCCTCCGCCAGGGGGTCATCCTCCTCGAGCAGGCGACGGAGGTACGCAAGCGCTGGCTCGTCTCGAACTTCCTCGCCGGGCAGCTCCGTGGCGCGTACTGGGGCATCGCGTCGAAGCCCAGGAACTACGGCCTGGAGGCGGAGCACACCGCCTACTCCGAGAATCTCATCCGCGACTACATCGCTCCGATCCGCATCGACCTGGACGTGTTCTCGGAGGGCGAGATCGCCGTCCTCGAAAACCACGGCTACCTGATGGCGGAGATCGCGCTGCAGCGCCACGCCAAGGACCTCGCCGGAGAGAAATGGCCGACAGGCGGTCGCGCCCCACGAGGACTGGCTGAACGAGAACAAGGCGCAGAAGGCCTTGACCGGCAGCGACAAGACGCACATGTTCATCCGCCCGCGCATCAACCCCTGAGACGGCGGTCGATGGGCCAGCTCGAGTTCGACGAGAAGGTCGGCCAGGAACTCGAAGCGCTCTACAGCACGCGCGACGTCCTTCGCCGCCGGAAGCTGATTCACGAGGCACTCGGTGCCCGGGACGGAGAGCGGATCTTGGACGCCGGGTGCGGGCCCGGGCTTCTACGTCGCCGAGCTGCTCGACGAGATCGGCGCGAATGGATCGGTCGTCGGCGTCGACGGCAGCCCTCAGATGTTGGCCCTCGCCGCACGCCGCGTCGGGCCACGGGACAACGTCGAGCTTCACGAGGCCGACGTGACTTCCCTACCTGTCCGTGAGGAGGACTTCGACGCTGTCCTGTCCGTCCAGGTGCTCGAGTACGTGGCGGACATCCCGGCGGTGCTCGCCGAGTTCCGGCGGGTGCTGAGACCCGGCGGGCGCGTCGTCATCTGGGATGTCGATTGGAGCACGGTCTCCTGGCACTCGTCGAATCCCGACCGGATGCAGCGCGCCCTGACCTCCTGGGACGCTCACCTGTCGCACCCCGCGCTTCCGCAGACGCTTGGCGCGCAGCTCCGCGCAGGCGGGTTCGAGGGCGTTCGGGTCGACGGCCATGCCTTCGTCTCGACCGATCTCGAGCCCGAGACCTACGGCGCAGCTCTCATGCCGCTCATCGAGCGCTACCTCGCCGGACGGGAAGACTTCAGCGGCGAAACCGAAGCATGGGCGGCCGAGCAACGCGAGCTTGGAGAGCGGGGAGAGTTCTTCTTCGCCTGCGCCCAGTTCTGCTTCACGGCACGCCGGACCTAGTACAGCTTCTCGCCGCGCTCGAGCATCCCGATGAACTTCGCGAGCCGCCGCTCGCGCGTCTCCGGCTTCTTCGCGTCCTCGAGCTGGTAGATGACCGCGTAGCGGTTCGACTTGTTCAGGTTCGCCCAGAACTCCGCCGCCTTCGGGCTCGCCTTCAGCGCCTTCTTCAGGTCGGGCGGCTCGGTCATGTTCGCCGGCGACGAGTACGCGGCGTCCCAGCGCCCGTCGGCCTTCGCGAGCTCCACCTGCTCGAGGCCCGCCGGCCTCATGCGCCCCGCCTTCGTGAGCGCCTCGATCTTCTCGACGTTGATCTTCGACCACTTGCTCTTCGAGCGGCGCGGCGTGAACTTCTGCAGGTAGAAGCGCTCGTCGAGCGTCATCACCTGGCTGTCGATCCAGCCGAAGCAGAGCGCCACGTCGAGGGCCTCCGCGTAGACGACCGTAGTCACGCCGGAGCCCTTCTTGGCGAACTTCAGCCAAACGCCGTCCGAGCTCGCGTGCTCGGCATCGAGCCACGCCTCCCACTCCTCCGGCGAGGCGAGCTGGAGGATCGGCTTGCCGTCCTTCCCGGTCTCCCTGGGCACCGCGTCAGTATCCCGTGAATCCGCTCTCAAGACGGCGGTTCCGGGCGCCGATGATCGCACCGTGCGCGCGATGATCCTCGGCTCGTTCGGGGTCCTCTGGGGAGGGGCTATCGTCGCGGGCGGCCTCCTGGATCGCACCGCCTCACCGGACGCCTCGACGGCGATCGGCGAGCTGATGGCGCTGGCCGTCGGCGCGCTCCTCCTCGCGGTCGGCGCCCGGACGCTCGTCAGGCGCTTGCTCTAGCCGGTCGCGCGCTCGGCGAACCTGTCCGCGAGCGCCGCGATCGTCAGCGACGGGTTCGGGCCGACCGGGCCGGGCATGACCGAGCCGTCCGCGATCGTGAAGCCCGGATACCCGAAGACCTCGCCGTAGGAGTCGACGACGCCCTCGTCCGCCGTCCGGCCCATGGGGCAGCCGCCGAGCGGGTGCACGGTGATGAGGCGGCCGAGGTACCAGGTCGGGTTGCGCTGGAACTTGGCGCCCAGGGACTCGGCGATCTCACGGGAGAAGTCCCCCAGCCGGTCGAAGAACGGGCCGGACTTGCCCTTCACCCAGTCGAGCTGGAGCCGCTCGTCGTCGGTGAGCGAGAACGTCCCGTCCGGGATGTCGCGGCCCATGCCGAGGAGCGGCAGCGACCCGGCCGAGACGCGCGAGTCGGAGAGGAGCTCCGAGACCTCCGCGGAGAGGTCGCCCTCGGGCTTGCGCCGCAGGAGGCTCATGACGATGCGCGCCGCGACCTTGCGGTAGCGCCAGAGCGCGCCCGGCCCCTGCGTCGTCTGGAGGATCCAGCTCATGAACTGCGGGTAGCCCGCGTCCTCGACGTAGAACCCGCGGCCCTCGCCGCCGTCGAGCGCGTCCGGCACCCGGATCGCGCTCGTGATCACCGGCCCGAACTCGGCGTCGAGCCGCCGTGGCGAGCCGTCCGGATAGCTCGCCTTCAGCGCGAAGGTCAGCAGGTCGCCGTTGCCCCCGAAGCGCGATCCCAGCCGTGCGCTCAGGCCCGGGAAGTCGCGGCTGCTCTTCAGGAGGAGGTACGTCGACCCGAGCGAGCCGGCCGAGAGGACGAGGCGGTCGCAGGTCAGCTCGCGCACCGGCCGCACGGCGGGGTTGCTCGTCTTGATCTTCCGGCCCTCGTCGGCGACGTCGTGCTCGACGTAGCGGACGACGTAGCCGCCGCCCTCGCGCGGCGCGAACGAGCGCACCTCGCGGCGCGTCCAGATCTCGGCGCCGTGACGCTTCGCCGCGGAGAGGTAGTTGTAGTCGAGCGTGTTCTTGGAGCCGAAGTTGCAGCCGATGTCGCACTCGCCGGTCAGCCGGCAGGTGTAGCGCGGGAGGCCGTGCAGGTTCGGATGCTCCTCGCGGATGGGCACGCCGACCGCGGGGTCCTCGCCCTCGTTCGCGAACGTGACGGCCAGGGGCGGGAGCATCCACTCGCGGTCCAGCTTCCCGGCGGCCTCGCGGAACGCCGCCGTCTTGGCGGAGCGGTCGAACGGCGCGTGCTCGAACGGGAAGCGCTGCGCGTTCAGCATCGCCTCGGCGGCGTCGTAGTGAGGGTCGAGGTCGGCGCGGGTCACGGGCCAGTGCTCGTAGCCGCCGTTCGCGAGGTCCTCCTGGACGAACCACTTCTCGTCCTTGCGCAGGAGCACGTTCGCGTAGATGAGCGACCCGCCGCCGAGCCCGCTCGAGACGAGGGCCCCGATCCCCTTGAACGACCAGAGGTTGAACATGCCGTAGAGGCCCTCGCTGGGATCCCAGAACGACTTGCCGAGCTCGGCCGGGCTGCGCGGGAACGAGCCCGGCGGATACGGCTTGCCGCGCTCGAGGACGCAGACCGACTTGCCCGCTTCGGCCAGCCGGTACGCGAGCACGGAGCCGCCGAATCCGGAGCCGACCACGACGGCGTCGAAGTGGGTGTCGCTCACGGCTCGCGAGGCTATGCGCGAACGATCCCGCACGCAACCCCGGCACCGTTTCGGCTCCGGTTCCTCACATAGGGGCTTGACAAGCCCCCAGGCGTTTCACCACACTGCAGTCAGCTTGACGAGCGCCGCCATCACATCCGAGCGCGTCATCGGCTCCGCCGAGACGTCGCCGCGCGGCCTCGTCGTCATTCTCCTCGGCATTCTCCCCCTCTAGGGGGAGAACACGCTCACGCGCCGAGCAGGCGCATACGCCGACCTTTCCGCAGAAGTAATGCGCCTCCGTTTGGAGGCAAGGAGGATGAGCAGTGAGCCGCAGAATCACGATCTTCGACACGACGTTGCGCGACGGCGAGCAGTCGCCCGGCATCGCGCTTTCGCCTGACGAGAAGGCGGAGATCGGGACGCAGCTCGAGCGGCTCGGAGTCGACGTGGTCGAGGCAGGGTTCGCGGTCTCCTCGCCGGGAGACTTCGAAGGCGTCCGCGCAGTCGCCGCCGCAGTCGAGCGTCCCACCGTCGCTTGCCTCGCCAGGACGAGGAAAGAGGACATCGACGCCGCCGCCGAGGCCCTTGCCGACGCGAAGCGGTCGCGTATCCACGTCTTCCTCGCCACCAGCCCGATCCACATGGAGCGCAAGCTCCGCACTGGAGCCCGCAGAGGTCGTCGAGCAGACGCGCTGGGCCGTCGCCTACGCCGGCAGCCTCGCCGACGAGGTCGAGTTCTCCTGCGAGGACGCGACGCGCTCCGACCCGGACTTCGTGGCCGAGGTCTGCCGCGAGGCCGTGCGCAGCGGCGCGACGACGATCAACCTCCCGGACACCGTCGGCTACTGCCTGCCGGAGGAGTACGCCGCGTTCCTCCGGGACGTGCGCAAGCGCTGCCTGCAGCTCCTCAACGTCACGCTCTCGGTTCACTGCCACGACGACCTGGGCCTGGCGGTCGCCAACACGCTCGCCGGCGTCGCGGCCGGCGCCACCCAGATCGAGTGCACGATCAACGGCCTCGGTGAGCGGGCCGGCAACGCCGCGCTCGAGGAGGTCGTCATGGGACTCCGAGTCCGCGAGGCGACCTTCGAGTGCCAGACCGGCATCGCCGTCGGCGAGATCGGCCGCACGTCCCGGCTCGTCTCCGAGCTGACCGGCTACGGCGTGCAGCGCAACAAGGCGATCGTGGGTGCGAACGCATTCGCCCACGAGGCCGGCATCCATCAGGACGGGATGCTCAAGGACGCCGAGACGTACCAGATCATGGACCCGACCGAGCTCGGCCTCGAGATGACGCTGCCGCTCGGGAAGCACTCGGGCCGCCACGCGTTCGCGCGGGCCTGCACGGCCGCAGGGATGGACCTCGACGCGGACGCGCTGCGCGAGGCCTTCGCCCGCTTCAAGGAGCTCGCCGACACGCGCAAGCACGTGACCCTCCTGGACGTGTTCGAGGAGGTGAGCGTGAGATGAGGAAGAAGCGCTACACGGTCGCGCTCCTCTCGGGCGACGGCATCGGGCCGGAGATGACCGCCGAGGCGAGCCGCGCGCTCCGCGCGGTGTCGCGCATGCACGGCTTCGGCGTCGAGGAGCTGCACGTGCCCTTCGGCGGCGACGCCGTGCGCCGGTTCGGGCATCCCCTTCCCTCCTTCACGCGGGCGGCGTGCGCCGAGGCGGACGCCGTGCTCGTGGCCACGACCCGCGAGCCCGCGCTCGAGGTCGTGAAGGCCGAGCTCGACCTCTCCTGGCGCATCACCCGCGTCTGCGCGCGGGGAAGCGAGCTCGCCGTCGTGAGCCCGCTCGTCGACGGCGCCGTCGACCTGGCCGTCGACCGCGCGTTCCGGCTCGCGCTGAGCCGCCGGGCGCGGCTGACGTCGGTCGGCGACGGCGACCCGTGGCTCGACTCGGTCGAGACCGGCGCCGAGCGGCGCCAAGGTGTCCACGTCGAGCACGAGCGCTTCGAGGCCGCCGTCACGGGGCTCCTCCGCGACCCCTCGCGCTACGACGTGATCGCCAGCGAGCAGCCGTTCGCCGAGGCGCTGGCCTCCACGGCCGCGTTCGCCCACGAAGGCGAGCGGCTCGTGGCCTCCGGCCGGGTCGGCCCGGACGGCAAGGGCGTCTTCGGACCCACCCACGGCTCGGCGCTCGAGATCGCCGGCCAGGGCGTCGCCAACCCGAGCGCGATGCTCCTCGCCGTCGCCCTGCTCCTCAGCGAGGGGCTGGGCGAGCGAAGCGCCGCGCGCACGCTGGAGCGCGGCGTCCTCGAGGCGCTCGAGAACGGCGTGCGCACACCGGACATGGTCTCCTCGGGTGAGGGCGCGACGACCCGCGAGTTCACCGACGCGCTGCTGGCAACGCTTCCGTCGGCACGGTCGGACGCGGAGTTCCAGAGGGCATTCGCATGAGGATGCTCGGCTCGGACGCGATCCTCCGCTCGCTCGAGGCCGAGGGCGTCGACGTCGTCTTCGGCATCCCGGGCGGGGCGATCCTGCCCCTTTACGACGGCTTCGCGCGCGGCACCACCGTCCGCCACGTCCTCGCCCGGCACGAGCAGGGCGCAGGGCACATGGCCGAGGGCTACGCTCGGGCCTCGGGCAAGGTAGGGGTCGCGCTCGCCACGTCCGGGCCCGGGCGTCACCAACCTCGTCACGCCGATCGCCGACGCCTGGATGGACTCGACGCCGCTCGTCTGCATCACCGGCCAGGTGCGCTCGAGCCTGATCGGCACCGACGCGTTCCAGGAGACGGATGCCACGGGCATCACGCTCCCGATCGTCAAGCACTCGTGGCTCGTGCAAAACGTCGAAGAGCTCCCGCACGTCCTCAAGGCGGCTTTCCACATCGCCCGAACCGGGCGTTCCGGCCCGGTGCTCGTGGATATCGCCAAGGACGTGCAGGAGGCGGAGATCGACTTCGCCTACCCCCATCGAGTCGATCTTCCCGGGTGGAAGCCGCCTGCCAGCGTCCACCCAAGACAGGTCCGCGAAGCGGCGAGAGCCCTGCTCGCCGCCTCGCGGCCTGTCCTCTACGTCGGCGGCGGCGTGATCAACGGCGAAGCCTGCGACGAGCTCCGCGAGCTCGCCGAGGCCACCGGCATCCCCGTCGTGGCCACGCTGATGGCCAAGGGGGCGTTCCCCGAGTCGCACCCGCTCTGCTACGGGCCGCCCGGCATGCACGGCTCCAAGTGGGCGAACTGGGCGCTGAACAAGGCCGACCTGGTCGTCGCCGTCGGCGCCCGCTTCGACGACCGCGTCACGGGCAAGCTGGATGAGTTCGCGCAGGGCGCGAAGGTCGTCCACTTCGACATCGACGCGGCCGAGATCGGCAAGCTCCGGCACGCCGACATCCCGATCACGGGGCCGCTCAAGCTCGCGCTCGCCGAGCTCACCGAGGCGGTGCGCACGCTGGCCGAGACCGATCACGAGGGCCCCGACGCCTGGCGGCGCCAGCTCGACGAGTGGCGCGAGGCCTACCCGTACCGCTACCGGCGCGAGGGCGACCTCCTGAAGCCGCAGGCGGTCGTCGAGACGCTGCGCGACCTCGCGGGCGACCGCGACGACGTCGTCTGGACGACCGGCGTCGGCCAGCACCAGATGTGGGCCATGCAGTACCTCGTCTGCGACCGGCCGCGGAGCTTCATCACCTCGGGCGGTCTCGGCACGATGGGCTACGGCCTCCCCGCGGCGATCGGCGCCAAGGCGGCGCGGCCGGACGCGACCGTCGTCTGCATCGACGGCGACGGCTGCTTCCAGATGACCTCGCAGGAGCTGGCCACGTCCGTCCTCGAGGGGCTGCCGATCGTCGTCGTGATCGTCAACAACGGCTGGCTCGGCATGGTGCGCCAGTGGCAGGAGATGTTCTACGACGAGCGCTTCTCGCAGACCCACCTCACGCACCAGGTGCCGGACTACGCGCAGCTCGCCGAGGCCTACGGCGCCGCCGGGTTCACCCTCGAGTCCGAGGACGACCTCGAGAGCGTGCTCGAGGAGGCCATGGCCTGCGGCCGCACGGCGGTCGTCGACGCCCGCTGCGACCCGGCCGAGAAGTGCTTCCCGATGATCCCGGCCGGCGCGGCCGCGACCGAGGTGCTCGAGTTCTCCGAGGAGGCCGTCGAGGCGTGACGCACACGGTCTCGGTCCTGGTCGAGAACAAGCCGGGCGCGCTCGCGCGCGTCTCGAACATGTTCGCGCGGCGCGGGTTCAACATCGAGAGCCTCGCCGTCGGGCCGACCGAGCGCCGCGACGTCTCGCGCATCACTCTGACCGTCGACTGCCCGGTCGACCTGCTCGAGCAGATCGAGAAGCAGATGCACAAGCTCGTGAACGTCCTCCGCGTCTCCACGCTCGAAGCCGGCGAGGCGGTCGAGCGCGAGCTCGCGCTCATCAAGGTCAAGGCCGACCCGAGCCGGCACGTCGAGCTGATGACGCTCGCCGGCGTCTTCGACGCGCGCGTGGCCGACCTCGGCCCCGACGCGATCATCTTCGAGGTCGTCGGCACGCCCGACGACCTCCAGTCCTTCGAGGAGGTCCTGCGCCCGCACGGCCTCACCGAGCTCGCGCGCACCGGCCGCATCGGCCTCGCGCGCGCTTCCACGAACAGCGCCCCCCGTCCACAGCACGTCCTCCGCTAGCACGAACGAAAGGAACCTCATGGCAGCGACCATCCACCGCGAAGGCAACGTCGATCTTCTCTCCGGCAAGGTGGCCGTCGTCGGCTACGGCAGCCAGGGTCACGCGCACGCGCTCAACCTGCGCGACTCCGGCGTCGACGTCGAGGTCGGCCTGCGCGACGGGAGCCCGTCCTGGGCCGCCGCCGAGGACGCCGGCCTGACCGTCCGCACCATCCCGGAGGCCGTTCGCGGCGCGCAGCTGGTCGCCGTCCTCCTCCCCGACCATGTCCAGAAGGGCGTCTACGAGAACGACGTCGCCCCGAATCTCGACCCGGACGCTGCAGTCCTCTTCGCCCATGGGTTCAACGTCCACTTCGGGCAGATCACGCCCGAGCCGGGGCACGACGTGATCATGGTCGCTCCCAAGGGGCCCGGGCACCGCGTCCGCCAGCTCTTCGAGGCGGGCGCGGGGACCCCGGGGCTCGTGGCGGTGGCGCAGGACGCGAGCGGAAGCGCGCTCGACCTCGCCCTCGCGTACGGCACCGCGATCGGCTGCGGGCGCATGGGGATGCTCGAGACGACGTTCGCGGAAGAGACCGAGAGCGACCTCTTCGGCGAGCAGGCCGTCCTCTGCGGCGGCGTCACCGCGCTCATGCAGGCCGGCTTCGAGATCCTCGTGGACGCCGGCTACCAGCCCGAGATCGCCTACTACGAGTGCATCAACGAGCTCAAGCTCATCGTCGACCTCATCTACGAGGGCGGCTTCGAGTACATGCGCCACTCGATCTCCGACGTCGCCGAGTACGGCGACCTCACGCGCGGGCAGGTCGTGATCGACGAGCACGTCCGCACGACGATGCGGCACCTCCTCGAGGACATCCGCAACGGCAACTTCGCGCGGGAGCTGATCGCCGAGGAGGAGGCCGGCCGGCCACGGCTTACAGCCCTCCGGCGCATGGCTGCCCGCCACCCCGTCGAGTCCGTCGGCGGCGAGCTCCGCGAGCTCGCGGGCAAGGAGGGGCTGCTCGGCGCGGAGGCGCGGGTCGTCGGCACCTGAGCGGGGCCGGCGCCGCAGCCGCTCGCCGCAACAGCCATGATCTGAGCCGATGATCGACGTCCCTGTCGCCCTGCTCGGCTACGGCACTGTCGGCTCCGCGGTGGACCGGCTGCTCGCCGAGAACGCCGAGGACATCGAGCGCGCCACGGGCCACCGCCTGCGCGTCGTGCGAGCGCTCGTGCGCGACCCGTCGAAGGAGCGGCCGGATCCGCCGGCCGACGGTGTCCTCACGACCGACTTCGCCGCCATCCGCGACGACCCGTCCATCGCGCTCGTCGCCGAGGTGATGGGCGGCGTCGAGCCGACCGGCGACTACGTCCTCGAGCTCCTCCGCGCGGGGAAGCCCGTCGTGTCCGCGAACAAGCAGCTGATCGCGCGCCGGGGCGCCGACCTCTTCCACGCCGCCTCCGAGGCGGGCGTGCAGCTCCGCTTCGAGGCGAGCGTGTGCGCGGCGATCCCCGTGATCAAGATCCTGCGCGAGGCGCTCGTCGCCACGAACGTCCATCGCGTGCTCGGGATCGTCAACGGGACGACGAACTACATCCTCACGAAGATGGAGGAGGGCGCCGAGTACGCGGACGCTCTCGCGGACGCACAGCGGCTCGGCTACGCCGAGGCCGACCCGACCGAGGACGTGAACGGCGCGGACGCGGCCGCCAAGATGGCGATCCTCTCGACGATCGCGTTCGGCTCGCGGACGACGCTGGCCGACGTCGCCTTCGACGGGATCGAGCAGGTCACGTCCGAGCACGTCCGCGCAGCGCGCGAGATGGAGATGGTCGTGCGCCTGATCGGCGCCGCGACGCTCACCGACGGGAAGATCGACGTCCGCGTGGGGCCGGCGCTCGTCGACCGCCACCACCCGCTCGCCGCGGTCGAGGGCGCCATGAACGCGGTCATGCTCCAGGGCGACGCGATCCGGGAGATCACGCTCGAAGGGCCCGGCGCCGGCGGCATGGAGACGGCCTCCGCCGTCGTCGCGGACATGGTCTCGATCATCGGGACGACCGGCACCGGCTTCCTCCAGAACGACGCGTGCTGGCGCGACCTCGACCGACTGCCGGAGGGCGAGGCGCGCTCTCCGTACTACCTGCGGATCGAGGTGGACGACGTCGCCGGCGTGCTCGCGCAGATCGCCCTGCGGCTGTCCGCGCACCGGATTTCGGTCGCCCGCCTTGTCCAGCACCAGCGCGACGGGAGCGCGACGCTCCACGTCGTCACGCACGAGGGCGCCGAGGGCGACCTCAGGAGCGCCCTGCAGGAGATCGAGTCGCTGCCGGAGACGCGCGGGGCCCCGTCCGCGCTGCCGGTGATCTCGGACCGCGGCATCGCAGGCCTCGGCTGGGCGTGACCCCACTCGCTGAGCGCTATCGCGACCGGCTTCCGCTCACGGAGGCCACGCCCGTGGTCACGCTCGGCGAAGGCTCGACTCCCCTCCTGCGCGCGCCGCGGCTCTCCGAGAAGCTCGGCGTCGAGCTCTGGCTCAAATGGGAGGGCGCGAACCCGACCGGGAGCTTCAAGGACCGCGGCATGACGATCGCCGTCGCGAAGGCCGTCGAGGAGGGCGCCGGCGCGGTCGTCTGCGCCTCGACCGGGAACACAGCGGCCTCCGCCGCGGCCTACGCCGCCCGCGCGGGAATCACGGCGGTGATCCTCCAGCCGGCAGGCGCGGTCGCGCGCGGCAAGATCGTGCAAGCTCAGGCCGTGGGCGCGCGCGTCCTCCAGGTGCAGGGGCCGTTCGAAGCCGCGCTGAGCGCGGCGCGGGAGCTTGCCAACCGAGGCACCCACGCACTCGTGAACTCACTCAATCCGCACCGCCTCGAGGGCCAGAAGACGGCCGCCTTCGAGATCGTCGAGGCTCTCGACGGCGCCCCCGACGTGCTCGCGCTCCCCTACGGCGGCGGCGGCAACACCCGCGCGTTCGGGCTCGGCTTCGAGTCGGGCGGCGCGGGCACGCCGCGGTTCCTCGCCGGTGAGTCCTCGACCCGCGCGTTCACGATGGCGACCGCGATCCGGATCGCCGAGCCCGCGCACCAGGCCGAGGCAGAGGCAACCGTCGCCCGCTCGGGCGGCGCGATCGTCTCGCTCTCCGACGAGGAGATCCTCACCTCGTGGCGCGAGCTGGCCGAGCTCGAGGGCCTCTTCTGCGAGCCGGCGTCCGCGGCCGGCCTGGCGGCCGTCGTCAAGCAGCGCCCGGAGTCGGGCGCCCGCGTCGTCTGCGTCATCACCGGGCACGGCCTCAAGGACCAGGAGGCGGCGGCGCGCCTCTCCACCCCGCCGGTCTCGGTGCCGGCCGACCCGGACGCGATCGCGGAGGCAGCGGCGTGAAGGTCACCGTCCGCGCCCCCGCGACCACAGCCAATCTCGGCGCCGGGTTCGACTGCGCCGCCGTGGCGCTCGACCTCTGGAACGAGGTCGTCATCACCGACGGCGGCACGCCGGACCGCGAGCACCTGGGCGTCCAGGCCTTCGAGCGCATCGACCCGGCCGACGGCCTCAAGTTCGAGTGGTTCGACCGCATCCCCCGCGAGCGGGGCCTCGGCTCGAGCGCGTCGATCATCGCGCTCGGGCTCGTCGCCGCGGCACACATCAAGGAACGAGAGCCGGACCCCGAGTGGCTCCTCTCGGAGGGCCTCCGGCTCGAGGGCCATGCCGACAACCTCGCCGCCGCGCTCGCCGGGCGGCGCGTGCCTGACCGTCGGCGGGCGCATCGACCGCCTCGCGGACAACGTGCCGCTCGAGCCCATCGCGCTCGTCCCGGAGTCGACGGTGGCGACCGCCGAGGCGCGGGCCGCCCTCCCCGAGCAGGTGCCGTTCGGCGACGCCGTCTACACGGTCGGCCGCGCGGCCACCCTCGGCGCGGCGCTCGCCACACAGTCCGAGGACCTTTTCGCCAGATCCCTCACGGACCGGCTCCACGAGCCGTACCGCGCCGAGCACGCGCCGCTCCTCGAGGAGGTCCGCTCCGACCTTCCGCCGGGAGCGCGCGGGGCGACGATCTCGGGCTCGGGCCCGACGGTGATCGTCTGGGCCGAGCATGGCTCGGCCGACGACTGCGCCGCGGCTCTCTCCTCCCGCTTCCCGGACGTCGAGGTCTACTGGCTGAAGGCGTCGGCGAAGGGAGCTGAGGTCCTCTGAGCGACCCGTACGCACGCCCCTCCGACCCGGCCAAGCGGCAGAGCGCCGCGCTCACCGACGGGCCCGAGCGCGCGCCGGCGCGCGCGATGCTCAAGGGCATCGGGCTCACCGACGACGACCTCGCGCGCCCGCTCGTCGGCGTCGCGACGACCTGGATCGAGACGATGCCGTGCAACTTCAACCAGCGCGAGCTGGCGAAGCACGTGAAGGCGGGCGTGCGCGCCGCCGGGGGGACGCCGGTCGAGTTCAACACCGTGTCGGTCTCGGACGGCGTCTCGATGGGGACCGAGGGCATGCGCGCCTCGCTCATCTCGCGCGAGGTGATCGCGGACTCGATCGAGCTCGTCGTGCGCGGCCACCTGCTCGACGGCCTCGTCTGCCTCGTCGGCTGCGACAAGACGATCCCGGCCGCGGTCATGGCGCTCGCGCGCCTCGACCTGCCGGGGCTCGTCCTCTACAACGGCTCCATCGCGCCGGGACGCTTCCGCGATCGCGACGTGACCATCCAGGACGTC
Source organism: uncultured Actinomycetes bacterium (assembly GCA_963748205.1). Classification (GTDB taxonomy): domain Bacteria; phylum Actinomycetota; class Thermoleophilia; order Gaiellales; family Gaiellaceae; genus JAIBJN01. The sequence continues at coordinate 49,544 of CAVVIB010000016.1, read as the reverse complement.
TTCGAGGCGGTCGGCGCCCACGCGGTCGGTCGCATGAGCGCCGAAGAGCTGCACGAGCTCGAGGGCGTCGCCTGCCCCGGCGCCGGCGCCTGCGGCGGCCAGTTCACGGCGAACACGATGTCGACCGCGCTCGACTTCCTCGGGATCAGCCCTGCCGGCCTGAACGGCATCCCGGCCCTGGCGCCCGGCAAGAACGAGGCGGCCGAGCAGTCGGGCCGCCTGGTCATGGACCTCCTCCGCCGCGACGTGCGGCCGTCGCACGTGATCACGCGCGAGGCGCTCGAGAACGCGATCGCCTCGATCGCGGCCACCGGCGGCTCGACGAACGGTGTCCTCCACCTCCTGGCGATCGCGCGCGAGCTCGACATCGAGCTCTCGCTCGACGACTTCGACCGCATCGCCGCCCGGACGCCGGTCGTGGCGAGCCTCAAGCCCGGCGGCCGCTTCGTCGCCACGGACGTCTACGAGGCGGGTGGGGTAGCTCTCGTTGCGCGCGAGCTGCTCAAGCGCGAGCTCGTCCACGCCGGCGCGCCGAACGTCGACGGGCGCTCGCTCGGCGAGATCGCCGCGGCCGTCGAGGAGCGGCCCGGCCAGGAGGTCGTCGTCCCGCTGGAGACGCCGCTCAAGCCCACGGGTGGGCTCGCCGTCCTCTACGGCAACCTCGCACCGGAAGGCTGCGTCGTGAAGCTGGCCGGCCACGAGCGGCTCCTCCACCGAGGCCCGGCCCGGGTTTTCGACTCCGAGGAGGCGTGCTTCGAGGCCGTGAAGGCGCGAAGCATCCAGGAAGGCGACGTGGTCGTGATCCGCTACGAGGGCCCGGCTGGCGGGCCTGGGATGCGGGAGATGCTGCACGTGACCGCGGCGCTCGTCGGCGAAGGGCTCGGCGACTCGGTCGCACTCGTCACCGACGGCCGCTTCTCGGGCGCCACGCACGGGCTCATGGTCGGCCACGTCTCGCCCGAGGCAGCGCGCGGCGGCCCGCTCGCGGCGCTCCGCGACGGGGACGCCGTCGTCGTCGACGTCGAGGGGCGCGAGCTCCGGGCCGAGCTCTCCGACGACGAGCTGGCGGCACGGCTCGCGGCCTGGGAGCCGCCCGCGCACCGCTACACGCGCGGTGTCTTCGCCAAGTACGCGGCGCTCGTCTCCTCGGCCTCCGAGGGCGCCGTCACGAACGCGCCGCTGTGAGGATCGTCCTCCTCCCGGGCGACGGGATCGGGCCGGAGGTCGCCGCCGCGGCGGCTCGCGTCCTGGCCGAGCTCCCGCTCGACCTCGAGGTCGAGGAGCACCTCTTCGGCGGCGCTGCGATCCACGAGACCGGCAGTCCGCTGCCGCCGGAGACGCTGGCCGCGTGCCGGAGCGCCGACGCGGTGCTCATGGGCGCCGTGGGCGCACCCGAGTTCGACCGGTCCGAGGTCAGGCCGGAGCAGGGCCTCATCGGACTGCGCGGCGAGCTCGACGTCTACGCCAACCTGCGCCCTGCGCGCGGCGACGGCGTCGATCTGATCGTCGTTCGTGAGCTCGTCGGCGGGCTCTACTACGGAGAGCGCGGCGTCCGCGACGACGGGACGGCCTACGACACGATGGAGTACCGGCCCGAGGAGGTCGAGCGGATCGCTCGCCGGGGCTTCGAGATCGCCCGCACGCGCCGCGGGCACGTCACCTCCGTGGACAAGGCGAACATCCTCACGACCTCGCGGCTCTGGCGTGAGGTGGTCGAGCGGATCGCGCCGGACTACGCCGACGTCGAGCTGCAGCACATGCTCGTGGACAACTGCGGGATGCAGCTCGTCCTCGCGCCCGGCCAGTTCGACGTCCTCCTGACGGAGAACACCTTCGGCGACATCCTCTCGGACGTCGCTGCGGGCGTCACCGGCGGGCTCGGCCTCGCCGCCTCCGCGAGCCTCGGGGACGGGAGACCGGGGATCTTCGAGCCGGTGCACGGCTCCGCGCCCGACATCGCGGGGAAGGGCGTCGCCAACCCGGCTGCCATGCTGCGATCGGCCGCGCTGATGCTCGCGCACGGGCTGGACGAGCCCGAGCAGGCGCAGCGGCTGGAGGCGGCGGTGGACGCGGCCCTCGCGGCCTCGCCGACGCCGGACCTCGGCGGCACGGCGACGACGGCCGAGCTGACCGACGCCGTCCTCAGAGAGCTGTCGTCGCGATAGACGAGGGATGCGCCGCCTCGAAGGCGGCGATCTCGTCCGCGTGGCGGAGCGTGACCGCGATGTCGTCGAGCCCCTCGAGCAGGCACCGGCGCTCGAACTGGTCGATCTCGAACGAGAAGGGGCCGGCGGTCTGCTCCTCGAGGTCGACCGTCAGCTCCGCGCCCGAGCCGGAGGCCATGAGCTCTCGTACCTGCTGCTCGGGGAGCGTCACCGGCAGCAGGCCGACCTTCCGGGCGTTCGTGCGGAAGATGTCGCCGAACGACGGCGCGATGACGACCTCGAAGCCGTAGTCCTGGAGCGCCCAGGCGGCGTGCTCGCGCGAGGAGCCGCAGCCGAAGTTGCGGCCGGCGACGAGGATCGTGGCGCCCTGGGCCTCGGGGCGGTTGAGCTCGAAGTCCGGCTCCTTCACCCAGTCGAAGAAGAGGAACTCGCCGAAGCCCGTCCGGCCGATGCGCTTGAGGAACTGCTTCGGGATGATCTGGTCGGTGTCCACGTCGGCGCGGTCGAGCACCGCGACGCGTCCTGTCGTGCGGCGGAACGCCTTCACGCGACCGGCTCCAGCGCGTGCTCGCGAATGTCGACGAAGTGGCCGGCGAGCGCGGTCGCCGCGGCCATGGCCGGGCTGACCAGGTGGGTGCGGCCGCCGCGGCCCTGGCGCCCTTCGAAGTTGCGGTTGGAGGTCGAGGCGCAGCGCTCGCCCGGCTGGAGGATGTCCGGGTTCATCCCGAGGCACATCGAGCAGCCGGCGCGGCGCCACTCGAAGCCCGCGGCCTCGAAGATCCGGTCGAGGCCCTCCTCCTCGGCCCGCCGCTTGACGCCTGCCGAGCCCGGGACGACCAGCGCCCTCACGCGCGGGTGCACCTGCTTCCCGGCGACGACGCTCGCCGCCTCGCGCAGGTCCTCGATGCGGGCGTTCGTGCACGAGCCGATGAAGACGCGGTCGACCTCGATGTCCTGGATCGGCGTGCCCGGCTCGAGCGCCATGTAGACGAGCGCCCGCTCCGCGACCTCGCGCTCGACCGGGTCGGCGAAGTCGGCCGGATCGGGCACGACGCCGTCGACGGGGACGACCATGCCCGGGTTCGTGCCCCAGCTGACCTGCGGCGCGAGCTCGCCGATGTCGATCTCGACCACGCGGTCGTAGGTCGCGTCCGGGTCCGAGGGCAGCGCGCGCCAGCGGTCGAGCGCGGCCTCCCAGTCGGCGCCCTTCGGCGCGGCCGGGCGGCCCTCGAGGTAGGCGAAGGTCGTGTCGTCCGGGGCGATCATCCCCGCCCGCGCGCCGGCCTCGATCGACATGTTGCAGATGGTCATGCGCCCGGCCATCGGCAGCGCGCGGACGACCTCGCCCGCGTACTCGACGACGTGCCCGACGCCGCCCGCCACGCCGATGTGGCCGATCGCGCCGAGGATGACGTCCTTCGCGGTCACGCCCAGCGGCAGCGAGCCGGTCAGCTCGAGCCGCATCGTCTTCGGCTTGCGCTGCGGCAGCGTCTGCGTGGCGAGCACGTGCTCGACCTCGGAGGTGCCGATCCCGAACGCGAGCGCCCCGACGGCGCCGTGGGTGGACGTGTGGCTGTCGCCGCACACGATGGTCATGCCGGGCTGCGACAGACCGAGCTCGGGGCCGATCACGTGGACGATCCCCTCGCGGCCGCTCCCTGTGCCGTACAGCGGGACGCCGAACTCCTCGCAGTTGCGGCGGAGCGCATCGAGCTGCGCGGCGGCGAGGTCGTCGGCCGGCCGGTCGTCCGTGGGAACGTTGTGATCCATCGTCGCGAGCGTGAGCTCGGGCCGGCGAACAGGACGCCCGGCGATCCGGAGACCCTCGAAAGCCTGTGCCGAGGTCACCTCGTGGACGAGGTGAAGATCGACGAAGAGGAGCGGGGACTCGTCCGGCGGGTCGGCGACGAGGTGCGTTTCCCAGACGTGCTCGAAGAGCGTCTTTCCCATCCGCTAATTGTGCCGACATCCACCAGTTCCGCGGCGCCGCGCGAAGCCGGTGGACGACTCGTCGCACTCTCGGCACGTTCCGCGCACCACCCGCGCGCCGGAGCTGGTTACGCTCACAGCGGGTGGAGGCACGGGGTGGCCCCGGAGAAGAGAGGGCGCGCCGGGCGTCGGGACAGGTCTAGTTGAGGCGGGCGAGCACCCGGGCGCGGTCTCGCTCGAGGCGCTCTCTGAGCGGCTCCGCGGTCGGGAGCGTCACGGCGAGCGCGAGCTCGACGGCTTGGAGCGCGGCCGTGAGGTCGCCCCTGAGCTCGAACGCTTCCCGGAGCAGGTCGACCAGGTCGAAGCCGACCTCGTGTGGGCAAAGCCACCGGAGCTCGTCCGGCAGCTCGTCGAGGCCGAGTCTGCGCCCGGAGGCGCTCGGATCGAGCACGAGCGGCAAGGCCTCGGCGCCCGTGTAGGCGACGCAGGAAGCGCTCGCCGTCGCTCGCCGGCCAGAGCGGAATGCCCGCCTTGCGGGCGACCTCGGAGTAGACGAGCGCGAGGGCCAGCGGATGCCCCTCGCGCCTGTCGAGGACGCGGTCGACCATGAAGGCCGCCGGCTCGAAGTCACGGGCCGGCCTCAGGCCAGCGGTCGAGCCGAGGAGGAGCGAGCAGGCCGTGCACTGCTCGACAGGCGAGAGGAACGCGGCGGTCATCAGCTCGCACGCGAGCTCCTCGAGCGTGTCGCACGCCGGCCGCAGATCCGCGGAGCCGAACTCGCGGGAAAGCGAAAAGGCCAGGTCGTCGAGGCCGGGGGTGGGTCGCCTCATCTCCGCGGTGAACGAGCTCGACTGCATGATGTAAGGTGTACCTTACAACACCTGTAAAGTAGATCGCCACGGCTCTCGTCCATGGAGCCGAGCCCCCAGCATCGAGGGCGCCCCCCAGCGCCCTCGATGCGCTTCCGAGAACGGAGGTCGGATACCGTCGCGGCGTGGCGGAGCGCGTCCTCACGACCGCCGATCTCAACCGGGCGCTACTCGCCCGGCAGTTTCTGCTCAAGCGGTCCCGGCTCCCGCTGGCGCGGACGCTCGACCGCATCGGCGGCATCCAGGCCCAGTACGCGCCGTCCTCCTACATCGGCCTGTGGAGCCGGCTCGAGGGCTTCGAGCTGGCCGACCTCACGCGGGCGCTCGAGCGGCGGACAGCCGTGCAGGGGACGCTCCTGCGCTCGACGATCCACCTTGTGTCTGCGAAGGACTACTGGGCGTTCGCGGTCGGGACGCGCGCCGCCCGGCAGGAAGCCTGGCTGCGATTCGACAAGAAGCGGCTCTCCAAGTCAGACCTAACCGCGGCGGCCAAGGAAGTGCGGAAGGCTCTCGCGGGCAAGGTGCTCCACCGGGATGAGCTCCTCGACCTGGCGCGCAAGCGCGATCCCGAGCGGCCGACCCACCTCTGGAACGGCCTCGCCGCCTGGATCGAGCTCGTCCGCGCGCCTCCCTCCGGTACATGGGAGCGGCGCCGAGCGGACCTCTACGCCTTGGCGGACGAGTGGCTGGAGCCTCCGGCCGTGACACCGGAGGAGAGCGTCGTGCTCCTCCTGCGCCGCTACCTGACCGGCTTCGGGCCCGCGCGCCTCGCCGACGCCGCGAACTGGGCCGGCCTCGCGCCGACGACCGTCCAAGAGGCTGCGGACGGACTGCGCCTGCGCCGCTTCCGAGACGAGGAGGGCCGCGAGCTCGTCGACCTGCCCCGCACGCCGCTCCCCGGCGGCTCGGCGAAGGTACCGCCGCGCTTCCTCCCAACCTGGGACGCGACCCTGCTCGTGCACGCGCGCGGCACTCAGATCCTGCCGGAGCGCTTCCGACCTCTCGTCTTCGACACGAAGACGCCGCACTCGAGCCCTACGTTCCTCGTCGACGGCACCGTCGCCGGAAAGTGGAGCGTTGAGGCGACGAAGAAGAAGGCGACACTCGTCATCGCTCCCTTCGAGCGCCTTCCCGCCGCCGCGAAGCGCAGCCTCCGCGCGGAGGCTGACCGGCTCGTGCGGTTCGTGGAACCCGACGCAGCCTCACACGGCGTCCGCGGCGCCTGAAAATAGAAAGCCCCGCCGAGGCGGGGCTTTCCGTAGCAGGCCTGTAAGCCGGATTCTGTCGAGGATGACCATCCATCTCGGCTTCCGGTTTCCCGGAAGCTCGTGCGGCGTACCCGGCTCCTTGGCGGGCAACCTCGGGCGGAGCCTGTTCGCCTTGCACCGGACGGGGTTTGGCAGCCGTCGTGTCACCACGACGCTGGTGGGCTCTTACTCCACCTTTTCACCCTTACCGCCGGCGTCTCCGGAGATGAAGTTTCGCCGGTGGCGGTCTCCTTTCTGTGCCACTTTCCGTCGGCTTTCGCCGCCTGGGATTTCCCCAGCGTCCTGCCCTGCGGTGTCCGGACTTTCCTCGAGCCGCTCGCGCGGCCCGCGGTCACCCGGCCTGCACGTCCAAGTGTAGCGCCGGTATTCCCTCTTTCCGGAGCCCTGAGCCGCACTCGGGGCACACCACTGCGCCGTCCTTGTGCAGCACGAACTCGCCGCACGCGGGGCACTCGAGGCTGACCCCGCGCATGAGCGCAAGGAGCTCCTGGTCGAGGGTGCGGTTGAGCGTGACGACCTCCATGCGCGCGCCCTCAGCCAACCCTCCGGAAGACGCCCACGACCTTGCCCAGGACGCTGACGTGCTCGGGGTAGAGCGGCTCCATCGTCGAGTTCTCGGGCTGGAGTCGCACCCGCCCGCTCTCGCGATAGAAGGTCTTGACGGTTGCTTCGTCGGCCGCTTCGTCCTGGCCGGCGAGCGCGACGACGATGTCTCCGTCCCTCGCGGTCTGCTGGCGCTGGACGACGACGTAGTCGCCTTCGAGGATCCCCGCTTCGACCATGCTGTCGCCCTTCACGCGCAGGAGGAACTCCTCGCCTCCGCGCGAGAGCGTGTCGGGCACGGCCAGATGCTCCTCGATGTTCTCCTCCGCGAGGAGCGGACCGCCGGCGGCGATCTCGCCCACGAGCGGCAGGACGCGCACCTCGCCGACATCGGGCACGGCAACGGTCGCCCCGGCCGCCGAGCGCTCGCGGCGGGTCAGCTCGAGCGCGCGTGGCTTCGTCGGGTCGCGGCGGACATAGCCCGCCCGCTCGAGATTGGCCAGATGGGCGTGCACGGTCGACGGCGACGCCAGTCCCACCGCCTCACCGATCTCGCGCACGGTGGGCGGATACCCGTGCGAATCCACGTAGCTGAGGACAAACTCGTAGACCTCGCGCTGACGCTGCGTGAGCATCTGCCTCCCTTCCTGGTCGAACGTTTGTTCGTACAAGGTAGCGAGGGCCTCGGACGGAGTCAAGCGACGGCCAGCCGCTACAATGCGCCCGTCCACGCGCTGGTGGCGGAATTGGTAGACGCGCAAGGTTGAGGGCCTTGTGGCCCGAACGGGCCGTGGAGGTTCAAGTCCTCTCCAGCGCATCGTGAGGGCGCCCTGAAAAGGCGCCCTTGTGCGTTCTGGAGCCGCCGCGTTGTTGACCGGCGTCAGTAATGTACGGAGCCGCCGTGCAGGACCTCGCAGAACGCGCAATCGACGCCGCCCTCTCCGCCGGAGCGGGCTACGCCGACGCGCGCATCGTCCAGCGCCGCGCGCAGAACGTCTCCACGAAGAACGGCGAGGTCGACTCCGTCTCCGATGCCGAGACCGAGGGCATCGGAGTCCGCGTGCTCGTCGACGGCGCCTGGGGTTTCGCCGGCGATCCCCGCCTCTCCGAGGAGGGCGCCCGCGACGCCGCGTTGCGCGCCGTCGCCTTCGCCCGCGCCAGCGCCTCGCGCGCGCGCACGCGCGTGGAACTCGCACCGGTGCCGCCGGCCAGCGGCGAGTACGAGCCGAAGGTCGAGCGCGACCCGGTCGAGGTGCCGCTCGAGGAGAAGATCGCCCTGTGCCTGCGCGCCGAGGAGGGCATGCGCCGGCCCGAGGTGAAGATCACCGAGGCGACCGTGCGCGCCATGCGCGAGCAGCGCGTCTTCCACTCGAGCGAGGGCGCGCGGATCACGCAGCGCTTCGTCGAGTGCGGCGGCGGCATCGACGCACTGGCCGTCTCCGACGACGGACGCGTCCAGAACCGCAGCTACCCGAGCGCGCACGGCGGCTCGAGCGGCCAGGGCGGCTGGGAGTACGTCGAGCAGCTCGGCCTCGATCGCGAGGCCCCGCGCATCGGCGAGGAAGCGGCCGCGCTCCTTACCGCCGACGCCTGCCCGGCCGGCGTCACGACGATCGTGATCGACGCCGAGCAGATGGAGCTCCAGGTGCACGAGTCGGTCGGGCACCCGACCGAGCTCGACCGCGTCTACGGCACCGAGGCCGCCTACGCCGGCACGAGCTTCCTCAAGGCGGGCGACCTGGGGAGCCTGCGCTACGGCTCCGAGCACATGAACATCACGGCCGACCCGACGACCCCGCTCGGCCTCGGCAGCTTCGGCTGGGACGACGAGGGCGCGCCCGCGCGGCGCCAGCCCGTCGTCGAGAGCGGCATCCTCACCGGCTACCTCGCCTCGCGCGAGACGTCCGCGCTGATCGGCCGCGACCTCGGCGGCTCGATGCGCGCGGACAACTGGAGCCGGATGCCGCTCGTGCGCATGACGAACCTCCACCTCGAGCCGGGCGTCCGGCTCGCTCGAGGACCTGCTCGCGGACGTGGACGACGGCCTCTACCTCTGCACGAACAAGAGCTGGTCGATCGACGACAAGCGCCTCAACTTCCAGTTCGGGACGCAGATCGCCTGGGAGATCAAGAAGGGCAAGCTCGGGCGGATGCTCCGCGACGCCACCTACATGGGTGTCACGCCCGAGTTCTGGGGCCGCCTCGACGCCGTCGCCGGGCCCGACGAGTGGACGATGTACGGCCTCACGAACTGCGGCAAGGGCCAGCCGGGCCAGCACGCGCACGTCTCGCACGGCACGTCTCCGGCACGCTTCCGTGACGTGCAGGTGGGCGTGCGATCGTGAGCCGGGCGCTCGATCTCGCAGAACGCGCGGTGGGCGCGGCGGAGGGCGACGAGGCTGACGCCTCTGTTCACGTCGAGCGCTCCGGCTTCGCGCGCTTCGCCGCCTCCGCCGTCCACCAGCCGACGCTCATCCGCGACGAGAGCGTGACCGTCCGCGTCGTGCGGGACGGCCGCGTCGGCTGCGCGACGACGAACCGGACCGACGACGAAAATCTCGCTGCGGTCGCCAGGCGCGCAGGCGAGGCGGCCGAGCGCTCGCCCGTCGACCCCGGGCTACCCGGGCCTCCAGCAGCCCAGCCCCGTCCCAGACGTGGACGGCTTCGACGAGGAGACGGCCGCCCAGACGCCCGAGGACCAGGCCGAGCAGGCCGCCGCGGCGATCGCGGGCGCGCCCGATCTCGGGCTGTACGGCTACTACACGAGCGGCGCGACCGAGGTCGCGCGTCGCCTCGACGACGGGACACGCCGTCACGCAGGCGACGACCGACGTAAGCGTGCTCACGCTCGCCGCGGGCGAGGACGTCTCCGGCTATGCGGAAGCGACGTCCTGGCGCGCGTCCGAGATCGATCCCGCCACGGTCGCGCGCGAGGCCGAGGAAAAGGCCGCCCGGACGAAGAGCGCCGGCCAGATCGAGCCGACCACGTTCCGCGCGGTGCTCGAGCCCTACGCGGTCTCCGAGCTCCTCTTCTACTTCGGCTTCACGTCCCTGAACGCCCTCGCGCTCCTGGAGGGCCGCAGCTACCTGTCCGGCCGCCTCGGTGAGAAGCTCTTCAGCGACGAGTTCACGCTCTGGGACGACGGGCTCGACCCGCGCGGCTATCCGAAGAGCTTCGACCTCGAGGGCGTGCCCAAGGAGCGCGTGCTGATGGTCGAGGAAGGTGTGGCCCGCGACGTCGTGTGGGACCGCCGCACGGCGAAGCAGGCGGAACGAGAGTCGACCGGGCACGGGCTGAGCGCGCCGGCGCAGGCGTTCGGGCCGGTCCCGTTCAACCTCTCGCTGGCCGGAGGAGACGCGGCCTCCGTGGACGAACTCGCCGAGCGCGTCGGCGACGGCATCTACGTCACGCGCCTGCACTACCTCGGCGTCGTCGACCCGCGCGAGGGGATCATCACCGGCATGACGCGCGACGGCACCTTCCGGATCGAGGGCGGAAAGGTGACGACGCCGCTCGTCAACCTGCGCTTCACGACCTCGTTCCCGGCCCTCGCGGCCGGCCTCCTCGGGCTCACCGAGGACGTCACCCTCGTGAACCGCAGCGACTTCTACGACGAGCGCTACCCCTTCGGGACACTCGTCCCGGCGGTTGCGACCGAAGCGTTTACCATCGTTGGCACGGGCTCCGGCCCGGGCCTCTGATGAGCGTCTTCGTCCTCGCAGGCACACGCAAGGGACTGTTCCTCCTCGAAAGTGACGAGGAGCGCCGGGACTGGTCGCTGTCGGGACCGTTCCTGACCGGCTGGTCCGTCTTCCACGCGGTCGTCGACCTGCGCGACGGGACGATCCACGCCGCCACGAACAACGAGGTCTACGGCGCTACCACGCACCGCTCGACGGACCGCGGCGAGACCTGGCAGCGCGCCGAGGAGCTCGGTCTCCCCGAGGACACGGGGCTCACGCTCGAGAAGACCTGGCACATCGAGCCGGGCCGACCGGGAGAGGACGGGCGTCTCTGGCTCGGCGGCGCGCCCGGCGTCCTCTTCCGCACGGACGACGGTGGGAAGACCTGGGAGCCGGTCGACGGCATCGTCAAGCACGAGACCCGCGACCGGTGGCTCCCCGGCGCCGGCGGGATGTGCTGCCACTCGATCGCGCTCGACCCGAACGAGCCGCAGCGCATGTACGTCGGCATCTCCGCCGCCGGCGTCTTCCGTACCGAGGACGGCGGCGAGACGTGGGCACCGGCGAACCAGGGGACGGCCGCGGACTTCCTCCCCGACCCGTTCCCCGAGCTGGGGCAGTGCGTGCACAAGCTGCTCGTACATCCCGCGCGGCCCGAGCGGCTCTGGCAGCAGAACCACTGCGGCGTCTACCGCTCGGACGACCGCGGCGAGCACTGGGAGCGGCTGGAGGGCAACGGGCTGCCGAGCGGCTTCGGCTTCCCGCTCGCGCTGGACCACCGCAACCCCGACGCCGCGTTCGTGATCCCCGAGGAGGGCGCCGAGAACCGCGTGACCTGCGACGGGCGACTCGGGGTCTATCGGACGCACGACGGCGGCGCGTCGTGGTCGCTCCTGAAAGGTGGCCTCCCGGAGCCGGCCTGGGGCGCGGTGATGCGGGAGGGCTTTTCCTCCGACCGCCTCGATCCAGCCGGCATCTACCTCGGCGCCCAGAGCGGATCGCTCTTCGTCTCCCCTGACGCCGGCGAGACCTGGATCGAGGCCGCGTCCCAGCTTCCGCCGATCCTCTCGGTGGAGGCGGCGGAGTGGCGGTAGTCCTCCTCCCCTCGCTGCTCGCCGCCGAGGCAGGCGGCGCGAGCCGCTTCGAGCCCGACGCCGAGACCGTCGGTGAGGCTCTCAGGGCGCTGCCGGTGGCGAACCTCGTCTTCGACGAGCGCGGCGACCTCCGCCCGCTCGTGAACGTCTACGTCGACGGGGTCGACGTCCGCGAGCGCGACGGGCTGGAGACCACGCTCGAGGGCAGCGAGACGATCAGGCTCGTCGCCGCCATCGCGGGCGGCTGACGGCTCAGTCGAACTGGTAGAAGAGCGCGACCGTGTTCGCGGCGAAGATGATCGCCACGACGACGGTGAGCCGGGTCAGGTTTCGCTCCACGACGTGCTGGCCTCCCTGGGAGGCCGGCGTGAAGCCCATTCCGCCGAAGCCCGTGTCCCGACCCGAGTGCATGAGCACGAGGGTGATGAGGACGGCACAGAGCAGCACCTGGAAGACCGCGAGAACCTGAAGCACGCGCTCAGGCTAGCAGCTGAAAACTCCCCGGCCATGGTACGGTGCGCGCCGATGGAGGCCGACGAGCGCATCCGCAAGTTGATCGTGCTCGGCGACAACCGAATGAAGCAGGGACTCCCGGCGAAAGGCGAAGGAGACCTACGCCGAGGCGCTCGAGCTCGCACGCGAGGCCGGCCTCGAACGCACGGTGGGCCCGCTGATCGAGCTGCGGCTCGCCGACCTCACCGCGCGCGACTCGACCGGCTGATCTCGAGCCCGCTCGCGGACCCGACGTGCTCGACCTGGAGCGTCGTGTGGTCGATCCCGAAGCTGTCGTGGAGCAGGCGCTCGAGCTCCAGACGGATCCGGTGGCAATCCGCGCCCGGCTGCACGAGGACGTGCGCCGAGAGCGCCGGGAAGCCGTCGGTCACCGTCCAGACGTGGAGGTCGTGCGCCTCGACGACACCGGGGTAGCGCACGATCGCCCTCCCGACGTCGTCGGGCGGCGTCGAGGCCGGCGCGCCCTCGAGAAAGATGCGCCCGGACTCCCGCAGGAGCGACCACGCGGCCGCGAACATGAGCGCGGCGACGAGGAGCGAGGCCAGCGGGTCGAAGCGGTCCCAGCCCGTCAGCAGGATCAGGCCCGCGGCGATCGCGGTGCCGACGAAGGCGGCCAGGTCGGTGACGATGTGGAGGTACGCGCCGCGCACGTTGAGGCTCTGGCGCTCGGCCCGCGCGAGGAGCGCGACGACGATCAGATTCACGGCGATGCCGGACAGGGCGACGATCCCGACGACCGCCGCGTCGACCTCGGGCGGTGAGACGAGGCGCCGGACCGCCTCGACGACGATCCAGATCCCGAAGAGGAGGAGGGTGAGCCCGTTCACCTGGGCCGCCAGGATCTCGACGCGGCCGAAGCCGAACGTCCAGCGGCCTCCCGCCGGCCGCGTGGCGAGCGAAGCGGCCACGAGCGCCAGCGCGAGCGCGGCGGCGTCCGTGAGCATGTGCCCCGCGTCCGCGAGCAGCGCCAGCGAGCTCGCCAGGATCCCGAAGACGACCTCCGCGACCATGAAGGCGAGGAGGAGAGCGAGCGAGACCGCGAGGAGCCGGCGGTCGCGAACGCCGGTCGCGTGGGACGCGCCGTGCTGATGGCCGTGCACGAGACTCATTGTGCCGCGGCTGTCTTCAGCACCCGCTCGACGCGCTCCGCCTGACGGCGCACGTCGTGCTCGGCGGCCGCGGCACGCGCGGCCGGGTTCGGGCTCGGCAACGCGGCGGCTTCTCGGAGCCCTGCCTCGATCGAGTCGACGCTCGTCGGGTCGACGAGGACGCCGGCCTCGGGCGGGACGAACTCGGGCGGCCCGCCGACCCGTGTCGCGACCACCGACCGCTCGCTCGCCAGGCCCTCGAGGAGCGCCTGCCCGAAGGCTTCGACGAGGCTCGGCTGACAGACGACGTCGGCCGCGCCGATCCAGTCGGCGACCTCCTCGTGCGGGACGCGGCCCACCACACGCACGCGCGAGCGGCCCTCGAGCTCGCCGCGCAGCGGCCCGTCGCCGAGGACGGCCAGGCTGCCCCGGTCGAGCCGCTGGAACGCCTCGGCCAGCCGCAAGCGGGTTCTTGTGCTCCACGAGCGAGCCCACGAGCAGGTAGAAGGGCGGGTCGCCTTCCCAGCCCAGCTTCGCCCTCAGCTCCTCGGCATCGCGGCCCCGGAAGCGCTCGAGGTCGACCCCGCAGTCGATCACCTCGACGCGGCCGTCGAGCGCGGGCACCCGAGCGACGAGCTCGCGGCGGAGGAAGTCCGAGACGGCGACGACGCCGGCGCGCCTCGTCGCGAGACGCGTGGCCGAAGTCACCCCTGGGATGGAGCCGAGGTTGCGGACGTCCTGACCGTGGGCGGTGACGACGAGGCCGGCGCCCGAGGCGCGCGCGGCCGCGGCGGCGGCTCCGCCGGCCGGGAAGAGGAAGTGGCCGTAGACGACGTCGGGGCGGAAGCGGCGCGCTTCGCGCACGGCGTCCCGGCCGAGCTTCAGGTACTTCGCCCGCGAGCCTCCGCGGTGGTCGATCACGGCGTAGGCGAGCTCGTGACCGCGTTCCTCCAGGGCCGAGGCCAGGTCGGCGACGAACACGCCGAGGTCGGGCGCCGACGGCCCCGGATACATCTGAGAGACGAGCAGGATGCGCATTGTTGACTTTTGTCACTATCCCCCGAACCGGGGGTGACCTGCAGGTACGGCGCCGCTACCGTCGGAAGCATGGCGAAATCTGCGGCCGCCGGCGTCGACGTCGCCGTCGTCGAAGCACACCTTGCGCGCTATGCGATCTCCTGCCCGCTCTGCAAGGCGGTGGATCAGCTCGGCGTGGGCCAGCATCCATGCAAGATCGCGTCCGCGAACGGCGCCAAGGACTCGATCGAGGCGATCATCGTCGTCTGCACCCGCTGCGGCTACCTCATGCCGCTCGCGGCGAGCCGCGTGCTCCCAGCAGACGAGAAGGCGGCCTGAGCCGCCTTCTCGATTGAGGTTGGTCTAGGCCGCCTTCAGACGGCGCGAGTCGCGCTCGAGGCGCTCCTCTTTCCGCGCGCGTGCGCGGATGGCGTCGGACGGGCCGAAGGTGGAGAACGCCTTGAGGGCGCGTGCCTCCGCCCAGAGCTCGTCGATCTTCTGCGAGAGCTCGGCGGCCTCGGCCGACTTGGCCGGGTTGACGCCGTCACCGAGCTCGTGCCAGAGCTCGGCGCGCCGGTCGACGGCACGGTCGAGCTCATCCCGGATATCACGCATGGTTCGCATATCACTCTGTTAAACGACCCGCCACGGGCCGTCATTCCGGCGCGAACCTAGGTTTTTCGGGCGTCGAGCCAGATCGTCCAGGGCTCGACGGAGGCGATCTCGAGGATGCCGGCGGGGAGCCACGGATCGGGCGCAAATCGGGCCAGGACCGCGCCTTCGTCCTCGGCCTCGACCACGAGCATCACGCGCTCGCCGTCCCCGAGCGGCCCGCCGAGGACGACGAAGCCGTCGTCGACCAGGGCGTCCATGAAGGCTGCGTGCTCGTCCCAGCCGTCCTGCTCCCGGCGGGCGCGCGACGCATCCCAGCTCGGGCCCGAGACCTCGATGACGACGAAAGCTCCCACTACTTCTCGCTTCCCAGCAGGATCTCCCACGGCTCCACGCTCGCGACCGTGAGGAGCCCGAGCGGCGCCCACGGGTCCTCGTCAAGTCTGCGGCGGACATCCTCCGCGCTCTGCGCCTCCACCATGAGCAATGTCTTGGGGCCGCCGCCGAGCGGGCCGCCGATGACGACGAACCCCTCGTCGTCGAGCGCGTTCATGAAGGCGGCGTGCTCCTCCCACGCGACCTGCTCGCGCAGAGGCTTCGTCGAGTCCCAGCTCGGCCCGGCCTCCCGGATGACCGCGAACCTGCCCATTTGCAGGCGGAATCCTATCCGCTTGACATATTCCTATATGGGTATATATAGTGATCGCCATGGCACGAGCAGCAACGACCGCAGACGCGTTCAACGCGGTGGCCGAGCCCCGGCGGCGGCAGATCCTGGACGTCCTCGCCGGCGGGGAGCGAGCCGTGAACGACCTCGTTCGATTGCTCGGAATGGCCCAACCACAGATGTCCAAGCACCTCAGGGTGCTGCGAGAGGTGGGAGTGGTCGACGTGCGCAACGACGGACGACAGCGGCTGTACCGACTGAACGGCCACGCGCTCAAGCCCATCCACGACTGGGTACAGGGCTACGAGCGCACCTGGTCGGAGCGGTTCGACCAGCTGGATGTCGTGTTGAAAGAGCTCAAGGAGAAGGAGGACGACGATGGTGGCAAGTAGCGGAACCGCGACGATCGCGCTCCCGGCGGACAAGCAGATCCTCATCACGCGGGAGTTCGACGCTCCGAAGGAGTTGGTCTGGAAGGCCTGGACCACGCCGGAGCTCGTCAAGCAGTGGTGGCACGCGAACCGCGGCGAGATGAAGGTCGCCGAGATCGACCTGCGGGTCGGAGGGACGTGGCGGTACGTCAGCGTCACGGACGACGGCTTCGAGGTCGCCTTCCACGGCGAGTACCGCGAGATCGAGCCGTACGACCGGATCGTCTCGACCGAGGCCTACGAGGGCGTCCCGAACCCCGACGAGAACGCCACGGTCAACACGATGACGCTCGAGGAGACCGACGGACGCACCACCGTCACGGTGCTCGTCGACGCCCCGAGCAAGGAGATCCGCGACGCGATCATCGAGTCGGGGATGGAAGCGGGCATGCAGGACGCCTACGACCTGCTGGAGCAGGTCGCGATCTCGCTTCGCTAGAGCGAATGCTCATTCCGACAGGCCGCCGGCGACGACCGGCGGCCTGTCTCGTTCTACAGTGGCCGCATGGCCGTCACCGTCGACGACGTGCGGGCCTACGTGCAGCCCCTGCCGCGCGCCTATGAGGTCTTCGTCCGCGGGCGGATCAAGTTCCGGGTCGGGCAGATCGTCTTCGTCGCCTTCTCGAAGGACGAGCGCGACATGGGCTTCGCGTTCCCCAAGGACTGGCGGCAGGCGCTCGTCGAAAACGAGCCCGACAAGTTCTTCCTGCCGGGCGAGACCGACATGCGCTTCCACTGGGTGTGCGTCCACCTGGACGCGATCGACGAGGAGGAGATGCAGGAGCTCGTCCTCAACGCCTGGGCGATGGTCGTGCCCAAGTTCGTCTCGGAGCCGTTCAGTCGTCGCGCTTGACGTCTTCGAGCAGGCGCTCGAAGTCCGGACCGTCGAACTCGGCGACGGCGCGCACGTACTTCTCCATCCCCCACTCCCAGAAGTCGAAGTCGATCTCGGAGACGCCGTCCTGGATCGAGGCCCAGAGCGTCCACCCGTACTTCGACATCAGCCCCCAGAGGCGCGCACGGGCGACCTTGTTGCGGAGCGGCCGGCCGTAGTAGTGGCCGACGAGCTCGTCGAGCTGCTCGAGCGCGAGGTTCGACTCGCTCCAGACGTTGCCGAGCTCGAAGCAGGCGTCGTTGTTGCCCGAGTACTCGTAGTCGATCAGCCTGAACTCGCCGCCGACGTCGATGAAGTTCTCGGCCAGGAGGTCGTTGTTGCACGGGACCGTCCCCTCGTCGCGGACGGCCATGGCCTCCTCGATCGCGCGCACCTGCGGCTCGAACTCGAGGTAGCGCTCGGGCAGCCGGAAGCCGCGCTCCTGGACGAGCTTCAGATAGCGCGCCTGGATGAGGAACATGTTGAAGTCGTCGCGGAAGCGCCGCGCGCCGTGGAGCTTCCGGCAGGCGGCGGCGACCTGGTCGAGCTTGTCGCCGCGGCGCAGCGCCTCGGGGCTCTGCGTCTGCCCCTCGATGAACTCGAGCACGAGCACGTTCAGCTCGGGGAGGTACGCGGTCACGGCCGCCCCGACGCCGGCGTCCGCGGCGGCCACCGTGTTCAGGTACTCGTTCTCGCGGTCGATCGCGAGCAGGCCCGCGTCCTTGGCCGAGACGCGGACGACGTAGGCGCCTGACGGGGTCGTGACCTTGTAGTTCGTGTTCGTGAGCCCGCCGGGGAGCTCGGCCACGTCGGCAGCGCCGGAAAGCTCCGGGACCTTGGCCAGGACGCTGCTCGAGTGTTCCGTCTACGCTCACGCGTCCGGGTTTCTATCGCAGAGAGGGGTGCGGCGTGAAATGAGCGAGCGGGCCGCGGTCGTCGTCATCGGGGGCGGGATCACCGGCTGCAGCGTCGCATACCACCTCGCGAAGGCCGGGCGGCGCGACGTGCTCCTGCTCGAAAAGGCCGAGCTGACGAGCGGCTCGACCTGCCATGCGGCCGGGCTCGTCACCCAGTTCAACCCCTCCCCCACGATGATGCGCTTCCGCCGCTACAGCGTCGAGCTCTACCGCGAGCTCGGCGTCTTCGACACCGTCGGGAGCCTCCGCATCGCCTCGAGCCCCGAGAGCCTGGAGGAGCTCGAGCGCGGCGCCAGCCGGGCGCGCGGGATCGGCCTCGACGTCGAGGTGCTCTCGCCGGACGAGGTCGTGCGCCTGCTGCCGGCCGCCGCGCGCGAGTCGCTCCACGGGGCGATCTGGATCGAGGACGACGGCTCGGTCGACCCGCACATCGCGACCCACGCGCTCGCGAGCGCGGCCCGGGAGCTCGGCGCGCGGATCGAGACCGGTCGACGCGTCACGGGGATCCGGCTCGGGCCGTCGGGCGAGGTCACGGCGGTCGAGACGGACGCCGGGCCGATCGAGACGGAGCTCGTCGTGAACGCCTGCGGGATGTGGGCGCCGCAGGTCTCCGAAATGGTCGGGGCGTTCACGCCCTCGGTGCCGGTCGACCACCAGCACATCGCGCTCGCGGCCGTGGACGGACACGAGCTGCCGCGCGAGATGCCGTGCTTCCGCGACCTCGACAACCTCGTCTACGGCAAGTCGGAAGCCGGCGGGATCCTCTTCGGCGGCTACGAGCCCAACCCGGTCGCGCGCTGGGTCGACGGTGTGCCGTGGGAGCACGCCGGGACGCCGGTTCCGCCGGACCACGAGCGCTTCGCCCAGCTCATGGACGGGGCCGTGCGGCGCTTCCCCTTCCTGCGGGACGCGGGCGTCGTCGCCCTCATCTGCCATCCCGACGCGATGACGCCGGACGGCAACCCGCTCCTCGGGCCGACGCCCGGCGTGCCCGGGTTCTGGACGGCCGCCGGGCTCTCCCTCAACGGCTTCGGCGGGGCCGGCGGCCTCGGCAAGACGATCGCCGAGTGGATCACCGAGGGCGAGACCGAGCTCGACGTGACCGGCTACCGCGCCTGGCGCTTCGGCTCCGCGTACCGGGACCCCGGCTTCGCGCGCGAAACGGCCCGCGAGGTCTACCGCTACTACTACCGCCTCCGCTACCCGTTCGACGTCGACGAGTGGGGCCGGCCGAAGCGGCTCTCGCCCCTGCACGGGCGGCTCGAAGACCTCGGGGCAGTCTTCGGGACCAAGAACGGGTGGGAGCGCGCGGACTTCTTCGAGCCGGGGCAGCCGAGCCGAAGGGCCGGCGCCGACCAGCGCGCGTTCGGGTTCGCGAAACCGCCCTGGTTCGAGCGGCTCCGGGTGGAGCACGCGGCCTTCCGCGAGCGGGTCGGCATCATCGACATGACCTCGTTCGGGAAGATCGAGGTCTCCGGCCCGGGCGCGCTGCCCTTGCTCGAGCGCGTGGCCGACAACCGCATCGACCGCCCGGTCGGGAGCGTCGTCTACACGCAGTTCCTGAACGACAGCGGCGGGATCGTGGCCGACGTGACCGTCACGCGGCTCGGCGGCTCGCGCTTCCGTGTGGTCACCGGGGCGGGGACGATCGACTCCGACCTCGGATGGCTGCGGCTCAACCGCCGCGAGGAGGACGGCGAGGTCGAGCTCCGCGACGCATCTGAGGAGCTCGCCGTCATCGGGCTCTGGGGACCGCGCGCGCGGGACGTGCTCGCGGCCGTCACCGAGGACGACGTCGGGAACGAGGCGTTGCCGTTCCGCGCCGCGCGGACGATCCGGGTCGGCGACGCGGAGGTGCTCGCCCAGCGGATCACGTACGTGGGCGAGCTCGGGTTCGAGCTCTACGTGGCGCCCGACGCGGCCGTACAGGTGTGGGACCGGCTGCTTCGAGGCAGGCGAGCCACACGGGATCGAGCCCGGCGGCTACCGCGTGCTCGACTCGCTCCGGCTCGAGAAGGGCTACCGCTACTTCGGCACCGATCTGAGCGCGGGGGACACGCCCTACGAGGCCGGGCTCGGCTTCTGCGTCGCGCTCGACAAGGGCGAGTTCAACGGCCGCGCCGCGCTGGCCGAGGCAGGCGAGCGCCCGACCCGGCGGCTCCGCACGCTGCTCGTCGGGGGCGAGGAGTACCTACCGGTCTACGGCGGCGAGGCCGTGCGCGCGGGCGGCGAGGTCGTCGGCCGACTCCGGAGTGCCGGCTACGGGTTCACGGTCGCCCGCAACATCGGGCTCGCGTATCTGCCCGCGGAGCTCGAGTCCGGCGCGAGGCTCGAGGTCGAGGTTCTCGGAGAGCCGGTGGACGCCGTCGTGGCCGACGACGCGCTGGTCGACCCGGCGAACGAGCGGATCCTGGCCTAGCCCGGCCCGGAACCGGCCCGTGTGAGCCCGCTCTCGTAGGCGAAGATCACTGCCTGCACGCGGTCGCGCAGGTGGAGCTTCATGAGGATCCGCTTGACGTGGGTCTTAACGGTGGACTCCTCGATCACGAGCTCCTCCGCGATCTCGCCGTTCGAGAGCCCGCGCGCCAGCTGCGCCAGCACCTCGCGCTCGCGCGGCGTGAGGTCGTCGAGCCGCTCGTCGTACGGCCTCTCTCCCCCCGGCTGGTGCGCCATGCGGTCGATCACGCGGCGGGTGACCGACGGGGAGAGGAGGGAGTCGCCGACCGCGACGGTGTGGATGCCCGCGATCAGGTCTTCCGGGGTCGTCCGCTTGAGCAGGAAGCCCGACGCGCCGGCGTTGAGCGCGCCGAAGATGTAGTCGTCCTGCTCGAAGGTCGTCAGGATCATGACCTTCACCTCCGGCGAGCTCGCCGAGCACGTCGCGCGTCGCCGAGATGCCGTCGAGGTCGGGCATGCGCACGTCCATCAGCACGACGTCCGGGCTCAGGGCTCGCACCTGTTCGAGCGCGGCGCGGCCGTCGGAGGCCTCGCCGACGACCTCGATGTCGTCGTCGCTCGAAAGCACCGCCTTCAGGCCCGCGCGCATCAGATCGTCGTCGTCCACGAGCAGGACGCGGACCGCCTCGTCGCTCATGCGCCCTCGCCGTACGGCAGGCGCGCGCGGACGCGGAACGAGCCGTTGTCCGCGCCCGCCTCGAGCGTCCCTCCAAGGAGCTGCGCCCGCTCGCGCATGCCCACGATCCCGTGGCCACCGCCGTCGCGGGCGGGCGAGTCGGACGCGGCGGGGTTGGTCACCGCGATCTCCAGTGAGCTCGGCGCGAACTCGATCGCCACCTCGGCGCTCCCGCGGCCGTGCCAGGCGGCGTTCGTCAGCGCCTCCTGGAGGATCCGGTACGCCGCCTGGTCGACCGCCGGGCTCAGGGGACGACGCGACCCTTCGACGGATGAGAGTTAGATCCAGCCCGGACGCGCGAGAGCGCTCGGCCAGCGCATCGAGCGCAGCCAGCCCCGGCGGCGGCTCGACCTCGCCGGCGGGCAGATCCTCGCGCAGCGCGCGCACGAGCTGGTCGATCTCTCCAAGCGTGTCCCGCGCGACCTCCTCGACCGTCTCGATCGCCGTGCGCGCACCTGCGGGATCCCGTTCCTGGAGCAGGCGCGCGGCTCCGGCCTGGACGAGGATGACGCTGATCGCATGGCCGGCCGAGTCGTGCAGGTCGCGGGCGATGCGCATGCGCTCCTCGGCGGCGGCGAGCCGGCGCTCGCGCTCGGCCTCGCGCTCGGCCCTCCGGGCGCGGTCCTCGAGCTCGGCGATCCGCTCCCGCCGCAGCCGCGAGCGATCGCCGGCGAACCAGGCCGCCGCCCACACACCCGCACCGAGGAAGAGCTCGGGAGCGAGCCCCTCCCGCACGAGGTGGGGGCCGAGGAGCGCCGCGACACTGGCGGCCAGCGCAGCGCGGCGCAGCCGTGCATCGACCCTGTCGCGATCCTCGGCCACGGTATAGAGGGCAACGGCGAAGCCGATCGGCGGTCCGAGGCCGTAGCGAAGCCCATACAGGGTCGCCGTCGCCGCGGTCACGATGGCGAAGATCGGCAGCGGTGCCAACCGCCGCGCGACGAGCGGCACCGCAGTCAGCGCGACGAGCACGACCGCGACGGCGTCGAGACCCTTGCCGTCGTCGTCGAACCCGCCGCGCGCGATGGCGGCAAGCGAGAAGACGAGCACCACGACGGCGATCAGGCCGTCGACGAGGAGCTTCCGGCTGCTCAGCGCTCTCACAGCTCTTGGAAGGTAGCGCTGCTGCGCCGCCGCCGAGTCGCCCCCTGGGAGGATCCGTGTCCTCCCTGGGGAGGACGTCGAAGTTCCTCCCTGGGAGCGTTGTGGCGGCGTGTCGCGCGTTCCTACCGTGGAGGCATGACTGAGAACACGCATCTGGTTGTGGAAACGCAAGACCTCGGCAAGCGCTACGGCGAGCGCATCCTCGCCGTCGATGGGCTGAACCTCGAGGTGCGGCGGGGCGAGGTGTACGGCTTCCTCGGCCCCAACGGCGCCGGCAAGACGACGACGCTGCGCATGCTCCTCGGGCTGATCAGGCCGACGACGGGCCGCGCGCGCGTCCTCGGAGCGGCGCCGGGAACGTCCCGGGCGCTCGCGCGCCTCGGGTCGCTGATCGAGACACCCACCTTCTACCCCTACCTGTCCGGACGCGACAACCTGCGCGTCCTCGCGCGGTACGCGGGCGTGCCGGAGGCGCGCATCGCGACCGTTCTGGAGGAGGTCGACCTGACCCGCCGCGCCGGCGACCGCTTCCGCACCTACTCGCTCGGGATGAAGCAGCGGCTCGGGATCGCCGCGGCGCTGCTCAAGGATCCCGAGCTCCTGATCCTCGACGAGCCGACCAACGGCATGGATCCCGCCGGCATGGCAGAGATGCGGCCGTTCATCCGCAGCCTTGGCCGCGACGACCGCACCGTCCTGCTCTCCAGCCATCTCATGGGCGAGGTCGAGCAGGTCTGCGACCGCGTCGGCGTGATCAGCCAGGGCAGCCTCGTCGGCGAGGGAACCGTGGACGAGCTGCGCGGTCGCGAAGGCCTGTGGCTCCGCGCCGAGCCCCTGGACGAGGCCGAGCGGCTGCTCGGCACGCTGCGCGGCGTCGAGGAGGTCGAGCGCGACGACGACGGCCTCCGCATCGCAGCCGAGCCGGCCGCGGCCCCCGAGATCAACCGCGCGCTCGTCGCAGCGGGCATTGCCGTCAGCGAGCTCCGCCCCGAGCGCGCATCCCTGGAGAAGGTCTTTCTCGAGCTCACCAACGAAGAGGAGGAAGCATGATCCGCATCGTCAGCGCCGAGCTCCTCTTGCTCGGCAAGCGCGCGAGCACCTGGATCCTGCTCGGGATCTGGGCGGCGCTCGCGCTCACGTTCGCCTACGCAGTCCCGTACGTCCAGTACACGAACGACCCGTCGCGCGCGTCGCTCGCCGACCTCTTGCCCGAGAGCCTCGTCGGGACGCTGATGGCCGGCTTCCCGTTCTTCGGCGGGGTGCTGGCCCTCATGCTCGGCGTCCTCACGGTCGGGAGCGAGTACGGCTGGGGGACGCTCAGGACGCTCTTCACGCAGGGCCCCGGCCGCCTGCAGGTCTTCGGCGCCAAGCTGATCGCGATCGCGGCCACGCTCGCCGTGTTCGTGCTCGTCGCTTACGCGCTCGGCGTCGTGTCGAGCCTGGCGATCGCGGGAGCCGAGGGCGCCGACGTCACGTGGCCCTCCGCGTGGCTCCTCGTGCGCGGGCTTGCCGGCGGCTGGCTGATCTTCGCCGCCTGGGCGGCGCTCGGGGTGCTGCTGGCAATCGTCACGCGCGGAACCGCCCTGGCGACCGGGATCGGCATCCTCTACGCGTTCGTCATCGAAGGGCTCATCAGCGCGCTGGCGGGCGAGATCAGCGTGCTCGACCGCCTCGTGGAGTTCTTCGTCCGCGCGAACGGCTACTCGCTGGTCGCCGTGCTCGGAGTCTCGCCCGATGACGTCGGCGACCGAGGTCCGGGCTCGTTCTCCGGCCCGTTCGTCGCAGGCGGCCAGGCAACGCTCGTGCTGGCGGCTTACACGGCGGTGTTCGTCGTCGTCGCCGCGTGGCTCCTCCGCCGTCGGGACGTGGTGTGATCGCGCTCATGGGCGACGATCTTCCTGCGGCGATGTTCGAGCCGAACTTAGAGCGGTCCCTTCACGCGCAGGCCCGCGTCGAGCTGCCGCTGCTGGTCGGCCGTGAACGGCCCACCCTGCAGCGCGGCGTCCAGCTGGCGCGACCGAAACAGGTCGACGATGTAGCGCATCCGGTCGGCGAGCTTCGTCCAGTTGACCGCGCCGCCCAGGGGCGCCGGGTGGTCGGCGTCCTGCCGGCGCAGGAAGTCCAGCGTCTCGGGGTCGTCGATCGGATCGAGCAGCGCGGGGTAGAGCGGCTGCCCCTTCGGGGCTGGGAGCTGCCGGCCGAGGACGAGCGTCTCGCCCGGCAACTGGAGGGTCATGAGCTCGCGCGTGCACAGCTCCTCCCAGTGGCGCTCGGCGGCCCTGGACGCGTCGCGGAGGGCGACCCGCAGGGCGCCACGGCAGAGCGTCCGCAGCCCTCGGGGGAGGCTGCGGGCGGCCTCGTCCGCCGGGTCGAGCAGGGCGAGGCGGATCGGCGCCTCGATCGAGCCGGCGATGTAGGGCTGAAGCCGGATCTGCTCGTGGCGGCCGATGCGTGCGTTCGCCAGGAGCGTGAGCTCCGCCTGCCTGTGCGGGTCCGGCTCGGAGCGCGCCCGCGCGTACCCGTTGAGGGCGAGGCGAAGGCGCGTCTGGCCGCCGCGTTCGCTGGGGCCCTCGATCAGGGTCTCGCCGAGTCGCCGCAGCGCAGCGCCGTCCCCGTCCTCGTCGAGCGCGGCGATCGCGCGCGCGAAGACCGGCCCGAGCTCGCTGAAGACGGCAAGGTTCCCCCGCGTGATCAGCTCGCCTACTTCGTGGACGATGCGACGGGCGATGTCGAGGACGACGTCCTTGGGGATCGCCGCGTCGGCGTGGACTCGGCCGAGCGCCAGATTGGCCCGCTCGATCCCGCGGTCGAGGTGCGTCGAGCCGGTGAGCACGTCGCGGAAGGCGGCGGGCACCTCCTCGTCGCGGATGAAGCGCCCGGCGGTGCGTGAGGCCCACGTGGCGAACGTGCACCAGTTCGCCTGCTCCGCGCCGAGGCGTTTCCCGAGCGCCGTCGAAAGGTCGTGGTAGCACTGGGTGATCAGGAGGTTGCGCCGAACCGGATCGCTTTCGAGGCCGACGATCCAGGCCACGCGCTCCGGGGAGGTCGGCTCGCCGGAGGGCCGCTCGGCTATGTCTTCGCGCTCCAGCCCCGCCCGCTCCCTCGGCGTGAGCACACGCCCCTCGCCTTCCATCGGGCCGATGATAGGACGTACGGCGCCGGTGCGCCGCCGGGCAGGCAGATGGCCGCCAGGTCGACGACCTGCAAGCCGGAGGAGGGACTCGAACCCACGACCTACCGCTTACAAGGCGGTTGCTCTACCAGCTGAGCTACTCCGGCGGCAGGTCGAATCGTAGCGGGCTACGAGTCGATGACCTGGCGCTCGCTCTGGTGCTGGAGCACCTTGCGCTTCACGCGCTGGAGCGCGTTGTCGATCGTCTTCGTGTCGCACCCCAGCAGCTCGGCCATTTCCTCGTAGGAGTTGCCCTCGAGGTAGTAGCGCAGGGCGTCGGACTCGAGCGGCGAGAGGCCGGTGCCCAGGCAGAAGACGAGGCTCTGGAGCTCCTGCGTGGAGATGACGCAGACCGCCGGGTCGTCGACGCCGGGGCCGGGGAGCGCGTCGCCGAGCGTGCACTCGCCGTCGTCCTGGCCGGCCGGGGTCTGGCTGAACGAGACGTACGTGTTGAGCGGCGAGTGCTTGAAGCGGGTCGCCGTCTTGATCGCCGTGATGATCTGGCGCGTGATGCAGAGCTCGGCGAAGCTCCGGAACGAGGTCTCCTTGTCCGCCCGGAAATCGCGCACGGCCTTGTAGAGGCCGATCAGCCCTTCCTGGATGAGGTCGTCGGACTCGCCGCCGGCGAGGAAGTACGAGCTCGCCTTGAGGCGCACGAAGCCGGTGTAGCGGCGGATCAGCGCGTCGAGGGCGACTTGGTCGCCGTTCCGCGCCCGGACAACGAGCTGCAGGTCTTCGAGCTCTCGCCTGCTTCGTTCTTCCGGGGTCCGAGCTGTTGCGAGCTGACGGCGGGCCACGGTGATCCTCCTGATCGGCGGTTTCGGGGAGCCGTGGAGGCCTCTCCGCAAACCCTAACCCTCAAGTTGAGGTCTCGATCGTAGCAGGGACCTACCGAAAATTCAACGACCGCGGCGGAAGCGCTCGAGCCGCTCTCGCGTCTCGTCGTCGAGGGCTCCTTCGATCTGGGAGCGCCCCGGGCCTGCGTCCGTGGCGGGCTTGCCTTTCCGCTCTGCGGCGAGCTCGCGCACGAACGTGTTCGACGAGAGGCGCCTCGTCTCCTGCCCGGCGGTGCCGCGCACGGCCTGATCCGACGAGATGACCCAGACCTCCTCGCTGCGGCGGTGCTCGGCCGCCAGCCGCTCGATCACCGGGTCGGCCGGGGTCGCGAAGCGCACCTCCAGGGCCCCGTAGGACTCGTCCTCGCCGACGCCGTCGAAGACGACGATCCCCCGGGCGCCCTTGAGGGCGACGAAGCTCGCCAGCGCGTCGACCAGCTCGCGCCGGTCCGCGAAGTCACCCGCGTGCAGGATGTTGTAGCCGTCGAACAGATAGAGCATCGCCCCCGAATGATGCCGCTGCGACCGACAGGAGCAGGGCGATACCGGCCAGGAGGGCCAGTCCGACGCGGAGGTCGAACGCCCCGGAGACGGCGCCGACCAGCGGCGGCCCCACGAGGAAGCCGAGGTAGGAGATGGTCGTGACGGAGGCGACGGCACTCCCCCGGTCCTTGTCGTCCGCGTCCCGTCCCGCCGCCCCGAACGCAATCGGCGCGGCGACGGAGATGCCCGCGCCGCCGAGCGCGAAGCCCACGAGCGCAAGGGGCAGCACCGGGGCGAGCGCGGCGAGCAGGAGCCCTCCGCCGGCGGTCGCGGCGCCGGTCACGAAGAGGACCCGGTCGCCGAGCAGCACCTCGAGCCACTGCCCGGCCAGCCGTCCCGCCACCATCGAGGCCGCGAAGAGCCCGGGCCCGAGAGCCGCGAGCGCCGGGGACGCGTCCAGCTCGGTCTCCAGGAAGAGCGCGCTCCAGTTCTCGATCCCCCCTTCGACCACGAAAGCGACCCCGCAGAGCGCCCCCAGCACCATCAGGCGCCTGGAGAAGGCAAACCGGCGCTCCCTGACCCTCCGGGGCACCGCGGGGAACCCCCGATTGACCCCTGCCGTGACCGCTGCCAGAGCCGCGACCCCGGCCAGGACGGGCAACGGCCCCGCCCCGAGGCCCCTGGCGATCCCCGCCCCGATCGCGGCGACGAGAAAGCCCCCGGAAAAGAGCGCGTGGGCGACCTGGATGATCCTGCGGCCCGTCGCGGCCTCGACCGACGTCGCGGCCGAGTTGATGACCACGTCGAGCGCCCCCGTTGCCGCCCCCAGGAAGAGCAGCGCGGGGACGAGCGCCGCGATCGAGTCCGCAAACGCGGGCAGGACGCCGGCGACGGCGAAGAGGAGGAGCGCCGCGGGCGTGGCGCGCGGGCCGACGCGATCGACGATGCGCCCGGTGAGGAGCATCGCGGGCAGGGCGGCGAAGCCGACCGCGAACAGCGCGACCCCCAGCTCGGAGATGGACGCGCCGACGTTCTCCTTCACGTCGGGCAGCAGCACGCCCCAGGCGCCCCAGAAGGCGCCGAACGCGAAGAACGCGAGGAGCGGGCCCCGCGCCCTCACGCGGAGCGGCGCTGCCTGGCTGCCTCGAAGAGCGCGACGCCGGCGGCGACGCTGACGTTCAGTGACTCGATGCTGCCTCCGAGCGGGATCGTGAACGCGTCGTCGCACGCGCGCCGGACGCCCGGCCGCAGTCCCCTTCCCTCGGCGCCGAAGACGAGCGCCGCACCGGTTGCGAGATCTGCGGACCAGACGGTCGCCTGGGCGTCGCTCGCCGCCGCCCAGGTCCAGAGCGCCGGCCCCTTGATCTCCTCGAGGTAGCGCCCGAGATTGACGACCACCGCGACCGGGACGTGCTCGACCGCCCCGGCGGAGGCCTTGGCGACCGCGGCCGTCACCCGCGCGGCGTTCCGCTCCGTGATGACGACGCCGCTCGCACCGGCGCCCTCGGCGCTGCGGACGACCGCGCCGAGATTGTGCGGGTCCGTGACCTGGTCGAGGCAGACGATCAGCGGCCGCTCGCCCTCGGCGAGCGAGTGCGCGTCTGCGTAGCGGTACGGCTCGGTGAACGCCACGACTCCCTGGTGGTCGCGCGTGTTGGCGGTGTCGTTGAGCCGCCGCTCGGGCACGACCTGAAGGCGCAGGCCGGGAACCTCGCGCAGCCACGGCTCCGCGGAGAGCGCCCGCTCGGTGACGAGCAGCTCGAGAATCTGGCGCTTGCCGGCGCGGTGCAGCTCTCGCACCGGCCGGCGCCCGTAGACGAGGTCGCGGTTCACGCCTTGGGGATCAGCCGGAAGCCCTCGGGGACGTCCTGGACCTCCCAGCCGAGCGCGTCGATCTCCGCGCGCAGCTCGTCCGCGCGCGCGTAGTCCCCCGATGCCCGGGCCGCCTGACGCGCCTCGGCGAGGGCGGTGACCTCGGGCGGCGCCGCGCCCGCTTCCTCGACGCCGAGGCCGAAGATCGCGAGGCCGCGAGCCAGCAGCTCGAGCTCGCCTGCCGAGCGCCACGCGTGGAGGATCGAGAGGGCGAGCGGCGTGTTGAAGTCGTCGTCGAGCGCGGCCGCGAAGTCGTCCCATGACGGCGCGTCGCCCGTCTGCTCGACGACGCGGAAAGCCGTGCGGAAGTCGTCCGCCTGCGTCTTCGCCGCCGCCATCGCCTCGTCCGAGTACTCGACGGGACTGCGGTAGTGCGCTCCGAGGAAGAGCAGGAGGAGCGGCTCGCGTCCCCACTCGTCGAGCGAGTCGCGCAGCGAGACGATGTTGCCGAGCGACTTGGACATCTTCTCCTGGGCAAGCTCGAGCATCCCGTTGTGCGCCCAGAGCTGGGCGAAGTCGCGCCCGGCCCCGCGCGACTGGGCGAGCTCGTTCTCGTGGTGCGGAAAGCGGAGGTCGATTCCGCCGCCGTGGATCTCGAACACCGGCCCGAGGAGCTTCTCCGCCATGGCCGAGCACTCGATGTGCCAGCCCGGGCGCCCGAGACCCCACGGGGACTCCCAGGAGGTGTCCTCGTGCGGCTTCGTCGCCTTCCAGAGGGCGAAGTCGCGCTGGTCCTCCTTCAGCTCGCTCGGCTCCTGGGCGACCATGTCCTCGAGCTTCGCGCCCGAGAGCTGGCCGTAGTCGCCGTAGTCCGCGACGCGGAAGTAGACGTCTCCCTGCGACTCGTAGGCAAGGTCGCGCTCGACCAGCTCCTCGATCAGCGCGACGATCTCGGGGATCGTCTCGCTGGCGAGCGGCTCGTGGTCGGGCCGGCCGATGCCCAGGCCGTCGGTGTCGTCGAAGTACCACCGGGTCGCCTGCGCCGCGAGCTCCTCGCTCCCGATCCCCTGCTTCGTCGCCGCCTCGTAGATCTTGTCGTTGACGTCGGTGACGTTCTCGACGAGCGTGACGTCGTAGCCCCGGTGCTCGAGCCAGCGCTTGAGCCAGAGGAAGACGACGTAGGGCCGCGCGTTGCCGACGTGGATCCGCTGGTAGACGGTCGGCCCGCACACGTACATGCGGATCGGGCCGGGCGGGGGCGGCAGCTCGCGCTTCGCGCGCGTCAGCGAGTCGTAGAGGAGCACCCGAGCGTTATAGCCGCTCGGGCGCTCCCCGTTCTGGCGCACCCGCCCTTGGCACGCGAAGCCGAGACGACCGGGGGTCAGACCCCTGGCCTGGCCCCGACCGTCCGCAAGTGACGTCGTTGCGCGTGTCTTGTGACTACTCGCCGGCCCTGGGCCATGCCCCGGGGTCAGACCCCGGCATCTGCCGTGGCGAGGCGCCACTTCGAAGCGGGCTCGGCGCCGCCTGCCTAACCGTGGAACTGGGCCTCTTCGGTCGAGCCCTTGAGCGCGAGGGTCGAGCTCTCGCCGCCGGAAACGGCCTCCGCGACGAGGTCGAAGTAGCCGGCTCCGACCTCGCGCTGGTGGCGCGTCGCCGTATAGCCGACCTCCTCGAGCCCGAACTCCCGCTGCTGGAGCTCGACGTACGCGGGCATGCCCTCCCGGGCATAGCCTCGCGCCAGCTCGAACATGGACTCGTTGAGGGCGTGGAAGCCCGCCAGCGTGATGAACTGGAACCGGTAGCCCAGCTCGCCCAGCTCGGCCTGGAAGCGCGCGATGCCCTCCTCGTCGAGGTGGCGCTGCCAGTTGAACGAGGGCGAGCAGTTGTAGGCGAGGAGCTTGCCGGGGAACTGCTCGTGGATGGCGTCCGCAAACTCGCGGGCCTCGCCGAGGTCCGGCGTCGAGGTCTCGCACCAGATCAGGTCCGCGTAGGGCGCGTAGGCGAGGCCGCGCGCGATGGCGGACTCGATGCCGCCGCCGACACGGAAGTAGCCCTCGGGCGTCCGCTCGCCGGTCAGGAACTGGTGGTCGCGCTCGTCGACGTCGCTCGTCATGAGCGTCGCGCTCAGCGCGTCCGTCCGAGCGACGAGCACCGTGGGCACGTTGCAGACGTCCGCGGCGAGGCGGGCCGCCGCCAGCGTGCGGATGAACTGCGCCGTCGGGACGAGCACCTTGCCGCCGAGGTGGCCGCACTTCTTCTCCGACGCGAGCTGGTCCTCGAAGTGGACGCCCGCGGCGCCGGCCTCGATCATCGTCTTCATCAGCTCGAACGCGTTGAGGGCGCCGCCGAAGCCGGCCTCGGCGTCGGCGACGATCGGCGCGAGCCAGTGGCGACCGGTGCCGTTGCCCTCCGAGTGCTCGATCTGGTCGGCGCGCAGGAGCGCCTGGTTGAGCCGGCGCACGAGCGACGGGGCGCTGTTCGACGGGTAGAGGCTCTGGTCGGGGTAGGTCGCGCCCGCGGCGTTCGCGTCCGCGGCGACCTGCCAGCCGGAGAGGTAGATCGCCTGCAGGCCGGCCCTGACCATCTGCACGGCCTGACCGCCCGTCATCGCGCCCAGAGCGGCGACGTAGGGCTCCTCCTGGAGGAGCTGCCACAGCCGCTCGGCGCCCAGACGGGCCAGCGTGTGCTCCACGTGCACCGAGCCGCGGAGCCGCTCCACTTCCTCCTCGGTGTACGGCCTCTCGATCCCTTCCCATCGTTCCATTGCCGCAGCCTCCCTAGTCGATCAACTCGTATGCAGGAATGGTGAGGAACTCGGGGAGCTCCTCACCCAGCGCGACACCGTCGAAGACGGCCCGCGCGTCGTTCCAGCGGCCCTCGCCCGCCTCGGCAAGGACCGACTCCTCGAACGCGACGACCTGCTCCCGCTCGATCCGGCCGTGGCGGATCCACTGCCAGACCTGGGAGCGCGCGATCTCCGCCGTCGCCGCGTCTTCCATCAGGTTGTCGAGCGCGACGGCCCCCGTCCCCTGGAGCCAAGACTCCAGGTAACGGAGGCCGACGCTCACGTTCCCGCGCACGCCCTCGTCCGTTACGTCGCCGCCGGGGACGCGCACGTCGAGGAGATCGACAGCCGCAACGTCGACCTCCTCGCGCAGGCGCTCGACCTGATTTGGCCGCTGGCCGAGCACCTTGTCGAACTCCTCCATCGCCACCGGAACGAGGTCCGGGTGGGCGACCCACGTGCCGTCGAAGCCGTCGCCGGCCTCGCGCTGCTTGTCGTCCCGCACCTTCACCAGCGCGACCTCGTTCACCTCAGGGTCGCGACGGCTGGGGACGAACGCCGCCATGCCTCCCATCGCATGGGCGCCGCGGCGATGGCACGTCTTGACGAGGAGCTCCGTATAGGCGCGCATGAACGGAACCGTCATGGTCACCTGCGCGCGATCGGGGAGCACGAACTCCGCTCTGTCCCGAAATCTCTTGATGAGGCTGAAGATGTAGTCCCAGCGTCCGGCGTTGAGGCCCGCGGAATGGTCGCGCAGCTCGTAGAGGATCTCCTCCATCTCGAACGCCGCGAGGATGGTCTCGATGAGCACGGTCGCCTTGATCGAGCCGTGCGGGAGGTCGAGCTCCTCCTCGGCGAAGTCGAAGACCTCGTTCCAGAGGCGCGCCTCGAGGTGGCTCTCGAGCTTCGGGAGGTAGAGGAACGGCCCGCTGCCGCGATCGAGCAGGCGGCGGCCGTTGTGGAAGAGGTAGAGCCCGAAGTCGAACAGGCCGCCGGCGATCTGGTCGCCGTCGACGGTGAGGTGGCGCTCGGGGAGGTGCCAGCCGCGCGGGCGCACGAGGAGCACCGCGGGGTCCTCGTTCAGCCGGTAGCTCTTCTGGCCGGTGTCGAGCTCGATCGTGCGGTCGTTCGCGTCGATCAGATTCGCCTGGCCCTCGAGGCAGTTCCGCCACGTCGGCGAGTTCGCGTCCTCGAAGTCGGCCATGAAGCATTTCGCGCCCGAGTTGAGCGCGTTGATGACCATCTTGCGGTCGACCGGGCCCGTGATCTCGACGCGCCGGTCCTGGAGGTCCGGCGGGACGGGGGCCACGCTGCCAGTCGCCCTCGCGGACCTCGCGGGTCTCCGGGAGGAAGTCCGGAAGCTCGCCGGCGTCGATGCGTGCCTGGCGCTCGACGCGGCGCGCGAGAAGCTCACGGCGGGTGCCGTCGAAGCGTCGATGGAGCTCGGCGAGGAATCCGAGCGCGTCCGCGCTCAGGATCTCCTCGTCACGCCCCTGGATGGGCGCGCGAAGCTCCACGCCGGCCGAGACCTCGGTTCCCAAGGCCCTCGACTAGTCGCGATCGTGGTCGCGGTCGCAGGCGTCCGGGCAGTTGCACTCGACCAGCTCGGCCGAGCTGAGGACGATGATGGAGCCGTCCTTGCGCGAAACGTCGCGACCGTCGTCGCGCTCGTACTCCCTGAATCTGCATCGCCACGCTGCTCATAACCCGTATATTGATCGTACGTGCCCGCTTCCCGGTATTCACCAAATCGTTTTTTTCGATGCTTGCTATAAACTACTTCTATGGCTCTGCTGCTCTCGCAGATCGAGGCGTTCATCGAGGTCGCCCGCACGCGCAACGTCAGCCGGGCCGCCGACGCGCTCTTACCTGACGCAACCCGCCCTGACCGCACGGCTGCAGAAGCTCGAGGACGAATCTGGACGCGAAGCTCTTCGCGCGCACGCCGCGCGGCATGCGGCTCACGGAGGCCGGCGAGGTCTTCCTGCCCCACGCCGTCAAGGCGCTCGACAGCCTGGCGGACGGCCGCCGCATCGTGAACTCGTTCGAGCGCGGCGGCTCCGGACGGCTGGCCCTGGGCGCCGCGCCGGCCGTGTCGACCTACGTCCTGCCCTCCATCCTCAAGCGCTTCTCGGTGGGCCACCCTCGGGTCAGCGTGAGCGTCAAGACGGGACACTCGGAGGAGATCCTCGAGCTCGTGCTGCGCGAGCAGGTCGACCTCGGCCTCGTGCGCGCGCTTCGCCACCCCGACATCGCCACCACGCCGCTCTACGAGGACCGGCTCATCCTCGTCGCCGAGCCGCGGCACCGGCTCGCGACGCATGGGAGCATCCACCTGGACGAGATGGCCCGAGAGCAGCTCGTGCTCTTCGACCGCACCTCGAGCTACACGGAGCTCACGCACGCGCTCTTCCGCGGCGCAGGCGTCCAGCCCGAGGGCGTGATGGAGCTCGACAACATCGACGCGGCCAAGAAGATGGTGCAGGAGGGCTTCGGCGTCGCGCTTCTCCCTCACACGGCCGTCGCCGCCGAGCTGGAGGACGGGTCGCTGGTCGAGGTCGAGGTCGAAGACGCCGAGCCCGTGCGACGCCAGATCGTGGCCATCCGCCGCCGCGACCGCGGCGCTCCCGGCGGCTCCGTCGAGTCGCTGCTCTCGACGCTGCGCGAGATGCAGCCGGAGCTCAGCCGCTCGTAGCGTCGGCCCGCCGCAGGGCTTCGTCCCGCGGCAGCGCGACGAGGATCGTCCAGAGCTCGGGCCCCCTGTCGGCGCCGGTGAGGGCGAGACGCAGCGAGCGGAGGTCCCCTCCCACGGCCTTGAGCTCGCGGAGGATCGCCTTCGCCTGCTCCTTGTCGAGCTCGTCGGCTCCGGCCTCGCGGAGCTCGCGAAAGCGCTCCAGGGTCTCGGGCGACGTCGTCGCTCCCGGCTCGGGCGGATGCTCGAGAGCCTCGGCGATCGTCCGCGCCTCGGCGAGATCGTGTGCGCCGCGGAGCGCCGGCCCGACCCGCGTGGGTGCGCCCACGCGCGCGGCGAGCTCCGCGTCGTCGAGGGCGCCGAGAGCCTCGACCGCCAGCCGCCGCAGGCGGGCGCCGTCGAAGCGCACGTCGCCGCGCGGGAGACCGAGCTCCTCCAGGTAGGCGCGCACCGCCTCCGGCGGGAGGCCGAGCTCGCGCAGGCCCTGGAGCGACGCCGCCTGGCCCCGCTTGGACATCTTGCTGCCGTCCTCGCCGACCAGCAGCCCGTGATGGATGTACTCCGGCGGCTCGGCGCCGAGCGCTCGGGCGATCGCCTCGTGGAGCGGCGCGCTCGGAAGGAGGTCCTTGCCGCGGATCACGTGGCTGATCCGCAGGTCGAGGTCGTCGACCACCGAGGCGAGGTGGTACGTCGGCCGCCCGTCCGCCCGGACGAGCGTTATCCCGGCGAAACGGAGCGCCCCCTCCTCGTCGAGCTCGCCGATCGCCGCGCCTGCCTCGCGGTGTCGCTCGGCGCGCTCGCTCTGGCGGAACGGCCCTTCGTCCCAGCCAACTCCGAGCCACTCGAGCTCCCTCAGGATCTCCTCCTCGGACCCGGACACGACGCGGGCGGGATCGGTGTCGTCGATCCGCAGGACGAAGGCGCCTCCGTGGTCGTCGGCGAAGCGGCGGTTGGCCACGGCCGTGAGCGCGCCGCCGAGATGGAGCGACCCGGTCGGGCTCGGGGCGAAGCGCACCCGGACGCCCATGACCCTCCTAGACCTTGGCGTTCTTCTTGAGATCCCAGCCGGCCTTGACCGGCGGCTGGGCCTTCCCGGTGGCGTCTTGCGGCGTGTAGGCCGTCTCGACCTTCGCGAACGAGAGCGCGAACTGGTCGAGCGGGGGCTCCTCGTCGGAGCCGTCGAGCTCGTAGGAGGAGACGAGCACGTCGGTGAGCGTGATCTTCAGGAACTCGAACGGCGCCTTCCCGGGCTTGCGGCACGTGAGCACGGCGCTCTTGATGTGCTGCCCGCTCGCGCAGGCGAGCCAGAGCTTCGGCGAGGCCTTGCTCGTGCGCGCGACGACGAGGAGATCCTCGAAGACGGCCTTGCCCGCGCCTCCTCCGCCGCCGCCGGGCCGGTCGCCTTCGGATGACTGACGCCCCAGCTGAACGCGAGGACGTCGATCTCGTCCTTGTGCTTGGCGTCCGTGCTCTCGCCCGGGATGCCGTCGAGCTTCAGGAAGTAGTCCACTGCCATCGGGGCCGGACTCTACCGCGCCTCGGTCGGCCGCGCGGCCCGCGGCCCAGTACGCTCCGCGTACGTGTCCGTGACGACGACGCCCGACTCGCGAGCCGCGCTGCCCCTGGTCGCGCCGCACGTGCATCACACGCCGCTCCTGAGCTCGCGCACGCTCAGCGACGAGACCGGCTTCGACGTCCGGCTCAAGGCCGAGCTCTTCCAGCGCACGGGCTCGTACAAGATCCGCGGCCCGCTCGTGAAGCTCTCCCGGCTCACGCAGGAGGAGCGCGACCGCGGCGTCGTCTGCTCGTCCGCGGGCAACCATGCCCAGGGCGTGGCGCTGGCGGCCGCCCGGCTCGGCGTTCGCGCCGTCGTCTGCATGGCCGAGAACGCCACGCCGTCGAAGATCGCGGCGACGAAGGGCTACGGCGCCGAGGTCGTGCTCGAAGGGTCGATCTGGGACGACGCAGACCGCAAGGCACGCGAGCTCGTCGCCTCGGAGGGGCTGACCTACGTGCACCCGTTCGACGACGTCGACCTCATCTCGGGCCAGGGCACGGTGGGCATCGAGATCCTCGAGGACTGGCCCGAGGTGGAAGCGGTCGTCGTGCCGATCGGCGGCGGCGGGCTCATCTCCGGTGTCTCGGCCGCCGTCAAGCAGGAGCGGCCGGAGGTCAGGATCGTCGGCGTCGAGTCCTCCGACGGGGCGGCGATGAAGGCGAGCGTCGAGGCCGGCGAGCTCGTGACGCTCGAGCGTTGCGACACGATCATCGACGGGCTCCGCGTGAAGCGGGCCGGAGAGCTCACCTTCGACCTCGTGCAGCGCTTCGTCGACGAGATCGTCGCCGTCCCCGACGCGACGATCTTCGAGAACGTCCTCTGGACGATGGCGCACACGAAGCTCGTGGTCGAGGGGGCCGCGGCCGCGTCTGTGGCGGCTCTGCGCGAGGGTCTGGTCGACGCACCGCCGGGGACGAAGGTCGTGTGCGTCCTCTCGGGCGGGAACATCGACCTCGCGCAGCTCCGCGGCCTCCGTTGGAACTAGCTATCGGGCTCAGGCGCGGACGCCGAGCCTCGCCGCGATGCGCTCCGTGACGACCCCGGCGTCCTCGGCCATGCCGACCAGGGTGGCCGACTGGCGCTTGCGCATGAAGTGGACGCCCATGAAGTAGAGATCCGGGACGACCGTGCTTGCGCCGTCCCGCTGGAGCGGGAAGCCGAGCTCGTCGAACGCCTCCGACCAGGGAACGAGCCCGCCGTAGTCGGGCCGGAACCCTCCGGCAAAGAGGACGGCGCCGAAGCCGGTGAGATCGATTTCCTCGGGCGCCTGTGGGTCGAACGGCGCCGGCGGGCCGGGCTCGGCCACGTCGAGGCCGCGCTCCGCGACGACTTTGCGGACGAGGTTCATGAACTGCTCGTAGCGCTCGTCGCCCCAGGCGACCGTCTCGCCCAGATCCGGCGCGAACCGGGCTCGACGGCCGGTCGCACCGATGAAATGCCCCGCCAGCGTCACGCCTCGTTCGCGCAGAGTCCTAAGGTTGAGATCTCGCCCGCCGTCGTGCCCGGTCGCCAGCACGTTGCCGACGAGCCGAGCGGCCGGGCTCGGCAGAGACTCGAGGGTGCCGTCCAGGTAGCCGCTCTCGGCCGCCCACCAGACGAAATCGCGGCCGTCGATCCGGCGCGGTGCCCAGGGGGCCTTCCCGCAGGCCAGAACGACCTCGCGCCCGGCATCGTGCAGCTCCTCGGCGAGCTGGCAGCCGGACTGCCCGCTTCCGACGATCAGAACCGGCCCCTGGGGTAGCTCGCGTTCGTTTCGGTAGTCGGTCACATCGAGCTGGAGCAGGCCTTGCGGCAGCGCCGCTGCGGCAGGCGGGCGGTGAGGGCGCCGGTAGGTGCCTGTGGCCACGACCACGGCGTCCGCGCGCACATCGCCCGTCGAGGTTCGCAGGCTCAGGCCGCCTCCGGAGCGCGCTTCCAGGGAGTCGACCTCGACGCCCTCTCTCACGGCGGCTCCGAGATCGGCGGCGCAGCGCTCCAGGTACTCCACGACCTCGTCGCGCGGCATGAAGCCGTCCGGGTCGGGCCCGTCGTAGGGACGCCCTGGCAGCTGCGTGGCCCAGTTGGGAGTCACGAGGCGAAACTCGTCCCAGCGATCCCTCCAGGTC
Source organism: uncultured Actinomycetes bacterium (assembly GCA_963748205.1). GTDB lineage: Bacteria > Actinomycetota > Thermoleophilia > Gaiellales > Gaiellaceae > JAIBJN01. Next base: position 12,187 of record CAVVIB010000016.1, on the reverse strand, counting down.
TGGCCGACGCGATCCCGTTCCAGGACCGCGAATTCCACACCGGCATCCAGCAGTTCCCGCCCGGCGGCGAGGCCCGCGGGCCCGCCCCCGATCACCGCAACCTCAACGTGCTCCATTCCAACTCGACGCCGGGGAGAGCCGCTTTCTTCCCGAACCGGCTCAGCTCGGGTCGATGTTGTGGTTGTGATGGAAGACGTTCTCCGGGTCGTAGCGCCGCTTGAGCTCGAGCAGCCGCTCGTAGTTCGGCCCGTAGGCGGCCTGCACCGCATCGCCCTCGTCGTCGCCGAGGTAGTTGAGCCACCGTCTCTCCTCGAGATGCGGGCCGAGGGCGCGGTGGGTGTCCCGGGTCCACGCGACGTTCTCGTCGGTCTCTGCCGGATCGGTCCAGACCGACGGGATGAAGACGTTCCAGCCTTCGTGTCGATGCGGCACGGCAGTGTCGGTCACCCCGACGCGCGTCACGGCGCCGTGAAAGTGCTCCATCAGGATCGCGCTCATAGGTGAGGGCACCGTTGCGAAGCGCTCGACCATCTGCTCGATCAGGCCGTCGGAGAGAGTCTGCGCGAAGCTCGCGAGCCAGTAGTTCAGGGCCCCGGCCGGGTAGCCGCCGTCGAGGAGCGTGTTCATCACCTGGTAGGGCATCCGCCCGACATCGACGACCGCCGGCGAGCCCCAGGACTTGAACGGCGCCAGGTCGGCCTCGGCCTGCTCCTCGTCTCCCGTGTGGAACACGACCATGGCGGCAAGCTTCACGCCCGACCCGTCGGGAGCGTGCGCGAGCGCGGCGAACACCGTCAGGTCGTCGGGACAATCGGCCACCGCGTCGCGGTAGAAACGGAGCAGCTCGGGCGCCGCCTCGACCGGATGCGCGATCAACCCGCCGGTGACCATCTCCAGCGGATGCAGGCGATAGGTGAACGTCGTCGCGATGCCGAAGTTGCCGCCCCCGCCGCGAAGCGCCCAGAAGAGATCGGGATCCGAGTCCTCGGTCACCTGGAGAATGTCTCCCTCGGCGTTGACGAGCTCGACGGCGAGCACGTTGTCCGCTGCGAGGCCGTGTTTCGCCATCAACCAGCCGAGCCCGCCGCCGAGCGTCAGCCCGGCGATGCCCGTGGTCGAGATCGCGCCGCCGGTGACGGCGAGACCCTGCTCGGCGGTGGCCGCGTTGAGCTCCGCCCAGTTGAGCCCGCCCTCCGCCCGCACCGTGCGGGCGTCGGCGTCGACGCTCGTGCCCTTCATCTCGGCGAGGTCGATCATCACCGCGCCGTCGACGACGGCACGGCCGGCGACGTTGTGGCCGCCACCGCGCACGCAGACGTCGAGTCCCGCGGCACGTGCGAAGCGCACGCCGGCGGCCGCGTCGGCCGCGCTCCGGCAGCGCACGATCACGGCCGGAGCCCGGTCGACCAGGCCGTTGTGCACCCGGCGCGCCGCGTCGTAGCCGTCGTCGGTGGGGCGTAGGACGCGACCGGAGACGCGCCCGCTGAGATCGTCGAGAAGTGCGGAGTCAGGGTTCACGGGGGATACCTCCTTCCGCCGTGCCGACAGTGGCTCGGCGCGGTCGAGTCTAGGCCAGGTGCACTGGAGATGCCCTCACGGGTCGGAAAAGTCCGCGGAGCGTCCCTCTCACCCTCTACGCTCGCCTTCGTGGACGACGGGCTCCTGGCGTGGTTCGAGGCCAACGGGCGCGACCTCCCCTGGCGTCGCACGCGCGATCCGTACGCGATTCTCGTCTCCGAGGTGATGCTGCAGCAGACGCAGGTGGAGCGCGTCGTGCCGCGGTACCTCGCCTGGCTCGAGCGCTGGCCGACCGTGGAGACGCTGGCCACGGCGACACCGGGCGACGTGATCCGCGAGTGGCAGGGGCTCGGGTACAACCGGCGGGCGGTCACCCTTCACCGCGCCGCGCGGCAGGTCGCCGAGCAGGGGTGGCCCGAGGACCTGACGGAGCTTCCCGGTGTCGGGCGCTACACGGCGGATGCGGTCGCGGCGTTCGCGCTCGGGGAGCCAGTGCTCCCGGAGGACACGAACGTGCGCCGCGTCCAGGAGCGGACCGGCCACCGGTTCGGGCCGGCGTGCGGGCAGGCACTCATGGACCTGGGCGCGACGGTCTGCCTCGCCCGCATCCCACGCTGCGGCGTGTGTCCCCTTGCGGAGGGGTGTCCCTCGCGGGGCAGGCGCTACGAGCCGCTGCGGAAGCAAGGGCGCTTCGAGGGCTCATTCCGGCAGCGGCGCGCCCGCGTCCTGCGGGCAGTGGCCGCCGAGCCGCGGGCGGCCGTCGAGCTCGACGCGGACGCCGTGCTCTCGCTCGAGCGCGACGGGCTCGTCGCCGTCGTCGACGGCTCGGTGCAGCTCCCGGCCTAGCCGCGCCGGAGGAGCGCGATCGCCTGGGCCGCGAGGCCCTCGCCGCGGCCCGTGAAGCCGAGGCCGTCGGTCGTCGTGGCACGCACGGTCACCTGGCCCGGCTCGACTCCGAGCGCTCCGGCCAGACGCTGCTCCATCTCCGCCCGCAGCGGCGCGATGCGCGGGCGCTCGCCGACGAGGACGCAGTCGGCGTTGACGAGATCGAAGCCGGCCTCGCGCACGGCCGCCATCGCCCGCTCGAGGAAGAGGAGCGAGGACGCGCCCTCCCATTCCGCCTCGTCCGAGGGGAAGAAGCTCCCGATGTCGCCGAGCGCGGCCGCGCCGAGGACGGCGTCCACGAGCGCGTGCGCGACGACGTCGCCGTCCGAATGGCCGGCGAGCCCGGCCTCGCCCGGGATCCCGACGCCGCCGACGACGAGCGCCGCGCCGTCGGAGAAGGCGTGCGCGTCGACGCCGATGCCGACTCGGAAGTCGCTCATCCGAGGGGCTCCTGGCGGGACGAGCGGCCCTCGAAGACGGTCACGGTCTCGTAGCCGGCGGCGCGGAGGTGCTCGAGGCCCGCGTCGAAGTCGCGGCCGACGTCCTGGGCCACGTGCGCGTCGGAGGCGAGCGTGGCCCCGACGCCGCGCTCATGGCAGCGCGCCAGGAAGCCGGCATCGGGATAGAGCTCGCCGACCGGCTTGCGCAAGCCCGCCGTGGAGACCTCGACGGCGACATCGGCGGCGCCGATGGCGGCTGCCGCACGCTCGTGGCACTCCTCGACGGTCTCGGCAGGCGGGCGGCGCCCGAAGATCTTCACCAGGTCCGGATGGGCGAGGACGTCCGCGAGCCCGCTCCCCGCGAGATCGCCGAGGGCCTCGAAGTAACGCTGCCAGACGTCCTCGACTGACATCTCGTCCCACAGGCCCGGCTCCATGTCGACCGCCTCGCCCTCGATCAGGTGCACCGACCCGAGTAGATAGTCCCAGGGGTACGGCTCGAGGATCTCGGCGAGCTCGCCGTCGCGACCGGGCAGCCACTCGAGCTCGAGCCCGAGCTTGACCGGGAGCCCGCGCTCCTTGGCGGCGACGATCGTGCCGCAGTAATCGTCGAGGTCGTGAGCCACGCGCGAGCGGTGGTAGGGATGCCCGAGGAGCGCCTCGGTCTGGCGGAAGTAGTACATGTGCTCGGTGAAGCCGATCTCGTCCACACCGCGCGCCTCCGCCTGCTCGATGAAGCGCTCGACCGCGTCGACGGTCAGCTCGACCGGCCCCTCGCGGCCGTTCGCGGGGCCTCGCAGGTGCATGTGGTAATCGACGATCAAGCCTCGGCCCTCAGGAGAGCCTCGGCGAAATCGAGGTCGGCCTGCGTCGTCACCTTGAGGAGCCGGGGGTCGCCCTCGACGATCCGCACGCGGCCGCCGGCGGCCTCCACGAGCCCGGCGCAGTCGGTCGCGTCTCCTCCGGATGCATGCGCGCGGCGCAGCACGTCGGCCATGAACGCCTGCGGCGTCTGGACGGCGACGAGGCCGGTGCGGTCGACCGTCTCGAGGACCGCATCGCCGTCGGCGCGCTTGACGGTGTCCGCAACGCGGAGGCCCGGCGCGACCGCGTCCCAGCCCTCCTCGAGGCCGCTGACCACGCGCTCGACGACATCGTCGGGGAGGATCGGGCGCGCGGCGTCGTGCACGAGCACGACCGCTGCGTCCTCGGGGACGTCCTCGAGCCCGGCACGGACCGACTCGGCGCGCGTGGAGCCGCCCGTGACCGCGGAGTGCACCTTCCCGGCCGAGAGCTCCTCCGCGACGAGGATGCTGGGCTCCTCCCATTCCGGAGGCGCGACGATGACGATGGACTCGATCCAGTCCGAGCGGTCGAGGCGCTCGAGGCTCTCCGCGAGCAGAGGACGGTCGTTGAGCTTGGCAAAGGCCTTGGGCCGGTTGCCGCCGAAGCGCTCGCCCCGTCCGGCGGCCACGAGGACGGCCCAGACGCCGGTCTCCGCGCTCACTCGAGCACGACGAGCTCGCCGTTCTCCTCGACGAAGACCTCCGGGCTGAGCGGGTCCTCGGACATCTGGAAGTCGCGCTGAAGCTTGAGGCGGAACGGCCGCATCAGGTTCGTGCGCTGCAGGGCGTTGAGAGGAAGCGCAACGTAGATGTGCTCTTCGGGCACGGCGTAGGCAACCGGCTCGTCGTTTCCGTACTCCTCGCGGATCTGGCGCCGGAGCTCGGGCACGATCATACGCGTGGCGTCGTAGCCGTCGCCCGACGCCCAGCCGCAGAGCTCCTGGCCTCCCGGCCCCGTGGGCTCGCACAGGAGCGGCTCCTCCTCGTTCGTCTGGCGCAGGAGGTTGTCGAGCGCGATCCGGTCGATCTCCTCCACGGTCGTCCCCCAGCGCTCGACGTCTTCGGGCGTGACGATCGTGAACCCGTCGTCGGAGTCGACGGCGTAGACCGTCGCCAGGTTCGCCGGCTGCTTCGTCTCGGCGGCTTCGAAGCCGAACCTCCGGATCTGGAAGCGCGCCTTGAGGAGCGGCATGAGGTCGTCGCGCGCATCCTCGAAGGACACCTCGCCGAGGCCGGTCTCGGCGCGCTCCTGCGTGTCCGCGACCACTTCGTCGACGATCGCGTCCTGGGAGCCGGGGTCGTCCTCGACGCGCTCGAAGGCCTCGTGCAGGTCGACCTCCACCCGGTTCGGGCCCCGCTGCGCCGTCAGCTCGAGGTCGGTGGCGGGCTCGATGTCGAAGCCCGCGCGGACGAGCTCTCCGCGGACGATCTCCGTGAACGCGGAGGGAACCGCCGCCGGCTCGTCGTCGTCCGCGGTGCCGTCGTCCCCGGAGCAGCCGACGGCCAGCGCAACGGTAAGGCAGGCGACGAGCAGGGCACGAAGGAGCATCCGGAAAGGATGCCTACGGCCGTGGCGGTGCGGCGCAGCTAGGCGGACTTAGACCGTGGCGACCGAGTCCAGCTCTTCGTCGAGCCAGACCGCTGCCTCGTCCTCGTCCATCGCCTTCGCGTACATCAGCTCGGAGGCGAGGATCTTCTTCGCCTTCACGAACATCTGCTTCTCGCCGGTGGAAAGGCCCTTCTCCTGGTCGCGCAGGGAGAGGTTCCGCACGACCTCCGCGAGCTCGAAGATGTCGCCCGTCTTCATCTTGTCGCGGTTGTACTTGAAGCGCCGGTTCCAGTTCTTCGGCATCTTCGTCCCGTTCCCGTGCAGCACCTTCACGACGCGCTCGACCATCTCCTCGTCGATCACCTTGCGAAGGCCCACGCGGTCGGCGTTCTCGGTCGGGACGTTCACGGTCATGTCGTTGTGGAGGATCTTGATGGTCAGGTACTCGCGTTCCTGGCCCAGAATCGTCCTTGTCTCCTTCTTCACCACTGTTCCAGCGCCGTGGTGGGGATAGACGACCTTATCGCCGACTTTGTACAACCTCTCCTCCTCTTGAACGCGGGCGCAACAAAAGGCGCCCGAGACGCCTGCGAACACCTGCGGAACTCTGCCATTGTACCGAAAACCCGCTTGAAAAGCTAACTTTTGCGGCCTTTTCGGCTCTGCACCAGTGGTGAAGAGGGCGTAAACGGCCGCCCACCGGGCCTAGAGCTGAAGGTAGCGATCGACGAGATTGTGCTCCTGGAGGCGCCGCAGACCCTCCCGGATCTCCCGGGCGCGCACGGACCCCACCCCATCGACGGCCTCCAGCTCGCGATGGCTCGCCCGGACGACCGCGTCGAGGCTCCCGAAGTCGCGCACGACGTGCCGGATGACGGAGTCCGGCAGCCGCGGGACGCGCGAGAGCACGCGGTAGCCGCGCGGCTGCACGCTCAGGTCGAGCGGGTTCGTGTCCCGGCCGTACCCGAGCAGCTCGGCCAGCTCCTCGAACTCGTGCAGGTGCGCGTAGTCGATCTTCGCGAGGCGCTCGAGCACCGTCGAGGACGAGGCGGGGTCGCCGGAAGCCTCGTAGTCGTAGACGACGGCGGCCTTCTCGCGGGGGACGTCCTCCATCAGCTCGTCGAGCTGCATGCGGATGAGCCGGCCCTCCTCGCCGAGCTCGACGCAGTTGCGCTCGATCTCCTCGGCCATGCGGGTCGTCATCTCGGCGCGCTGGAGCACGATCAGCACGTCGTCGAGGACGACGGCGCTCTGAAACTCGAGCGCGGTCAGGCGGGTGAGCCCCTGGTCGAGACGCGTCCGGTAGGTCTCCAGCGTCCCCAGCGCCTGGTTCGTGCGCGCGAGGGTGTCCGAAATCTCGCCGAGCTGGTAGCGGAGGTCGCCGACGAAGACGGTGACCGTCTCGCGCTGCTGGGAGATCGAGACCACGAGCGCGTCCGTCTGCTTCGCGACGCGCTCGGCGGTCCGGTGGCGCGTCCCCGTCTCGCTGGTCTGGATCGACGCGTCGGGCATCAGCTGGACGTTCGCGTACACGAGCTTCTGGAGATCGCTGCTGATCACGATCGCACCGTCCATCTTCGCCAGCTCATAGAGAAGCTGGGAGGTCAGCGGCAGGTCGAGCCGCATCCCGCCCGAGAAGAGGAACGCGAGCTCGTTGGGATCCCCGATGACGATGAGGGCGCCGTGCTCGGCGCGGATGATGTCGTCGATCCCCGAGCGAAGGGGCGTTCCGGGCGCCACCTGCTTGAGCGCCGAGAGGAGGGTCTTATCCTTCCGAGGATCCGCTCGCATCGAGCCCCGCCGTGATCGCCTGTCGCAGCGAAGCCGCTGCTGTCAGGCGCATTCTGCCACGGGACTCCGTGCCGTCCGGAACGAGGGCCTCCGAGAACCCCAGCTTCGCGCACTCGGCGAGTCGTCGCTCTGCCTGACTGACAGGGCGAACGCGGCCCGTCAGCCCGATCTCGCCGAAGCACGCCGTTCCGGCCTTGACAGGAACGGCGCGGGCGGCCGAGCCGATGGCCAGCGCGACGCCGAGATCGGCGCCCGGCTCGTCGATCCTGACGCCGCCGGCGACGTTGACGAAGACGTCCGCCTGCCCCAGGGCGAGGCCGGCGTGGCGCCCGAGGACCGCGACGATCATCGAGAGGCGCTTGGGATCGACCCCGGTGCCGACCCGGCGCGGCATGGCCAGGTCCGTCGGCGAGACGAGCGCCTGGATCTCGAGCAGGAGCGGGCGGGTGCCCTCGATCGTGCAGACGACGGCCGAGCCCGGCTGGTCGTCGTCGGGGCGGCCGAACAGCTCCGACGGGTCCTCGACCGCGACGAGGCCCTCGGAGGTCATCTCGAAGACGCCGAGCTCGTTCGTCGAGCCGAAGCGGTTCTTGACCGCGCGCAGGATCCGGTGGGAGCGATAGCGATCGCCCTCGAAGTGGAGGACGCAGTCCACGAGATGCTCGAGCACGCGCGGGCCGGCGACGGCGCCTTCCTTCGTGACGTGGCCGACGAGGAACGTGGCGATGCCCTGCTCCTTCGAGACTCGCAGGAATCGGCCCGCGGCCTCCCGCACCTGGCCGACCGACCCCGGCGCGGACCCGAGCTCCGGCGCGTAGAGCGTCTGCACGGAGTCGACCACGCACACCTCCGGCCGCTCGCGCTCGAGGGTCGCGCAGACCTCGTCCAGATTCGTCTCGGCCAGGATGTGCACGTCGCCGGCCCCGCCCAGCCGGTCTGCGCGCAGCTTCACCTGCGCGGAGGACTCCTCGCCCGTGACGAGCACGACCTTGTGCTCGCGCGAGAGGGAGCGCAGCGCCATGAGCAGGAGCGTGGACTTGCCGATCCCCGGGTCGCCCGAGACGAGGACGAGCGAGGCCGGGACGAGACCGCCGCCGAGCACGCGGTCGAGCTCCGGCACGCCGGTCGCGATCCGCTCGGCGTCGGCGGTCTCGACCTCGACGAGCCGAAGGAGAGGCTTGCCGGCCGCCGCCGCGCCGCGGACGCCGGGAGCGGCGGCGAGCGCGCGCTCCTCGACGAAGGTCCCCCAGCCGTCGCAGGCAGGGCAGCGCCCGAGCCACTTGCCCGTCGTGTACCCGCACTCCGAGCACGCGTGCTGAACGGCCGCCTTCGCCATGGGCGAACCAGTCTATGGAGGCGGTCCGACGCCGAAGCGCGCGGATTCGTGACGAGTGCGCGCCGGAACCGCCCTCTTGCGGGGCGTTCAGACGACTCGTGCCGAGATGCACGATACGGGGAGGAAACGGGCGCCCGCGCCGGAAAACCTCTCGCGCCAATCATTTCGAGAAGGAGGCCGAGCCTTGGAGAGGTTCAACGCGCTTTCGCGGGGCAGCAAGGTCATGCTCGTCGCGGGAGCCCTGCTGTTGATCGACACGTTCTTCGCCTGGCAGCAGGTGGAGGTGGAGGAATTCGGGATCGAGGCATCCCAGAACGCCTGGCACGGCTTCTGGGGCGTCGTGCTCGGGCTCCTCACCGTGCTGCTTGTCGCCTGGTTCGTCGCGAAGCTGGCCGGCGTCGAGATCAACCTGCCGGTCTCCGACGCGATGCTGGGCGCCCTCCTCGCGCTGGTGATCCTGCTCTTCGCTCTGATCAAGATCCTCGACGACGAGTTCACGAACTTCTGGGCCTACGTGGGCCTCGTCCTCGCCGCGATCATCGCGATCGGAGCGTGGCTGAACATCCAGGAGGCAGGCGGCGTCGACACGCTCAAGAGCGAGGCCTCCGGCCTGAAGGACGCCGCGACGACGAGCCCGGGCGAGACCGCCGCAGCGACCACGCCTGCGCCCGAACCGCCGGCTCCGGCTCCCGAGCCTGCACCGCCGGCGCCCGAGCCTGCACCTCCGGCGCCCGAGCCACCGGCTCCGCCGTCGCCCGACCCGACTCCCCCTCCCCCCGCGCCGTCACCGGAGCCGCCTTCCCCGGCTCCCGACACGGAGCCTCCGCCGACTCCGCCGGACGCTCCCGGCGAGCGGACGAGCTGACACCCGAAGGCGGCCCGAAAGGGCCGCCTTCTCTATTCGCGGCGGAAGGCGTCGTCGACCGGCACGCCGTACCCGGTCGCGAGTGCGTTCGTCTCGTTCGCCATGCCCACGACAGCCAGGAGCTCGGCGAGCTGGTCGTCGGTCATGCCCTTCTTGCGGGCCGACGCCGTATGGGAGGCGATGCAGTACTCACAGCCGTTCGTGACCGACACGGCCACGTAGAGGAGCTCCTTGGTCAGCGGGTCGAGCGCGCCCGGCGCCATGACCTCCTTGACCGACTCCCACGTGCGCCTCAGCGACACGGGGTCGACCGCGAGCGCCTTCCAGAAGTTGTTGACCCAGTCCACCTGCCGGGTCTCCATGATGTCGTCGTAGACCGCCCGAACCTCGGGCGAGGCATCCTCGTACTCGATCAGCGGCATGCCGTGCGCCGCTGCGGGCTACGCGTCGTCGGTGGGCTCGTCGACGTCCGCCTCGGCCGCAGGCTCCTCGGCCGGGACGGTGACCTTCTCGGGCTCGGCGGGAGGCTCGCCCTCGATGATCGAGATGTCGACTCCCTCCACGCCTTCCTTGGTGTCGACGACGATCGTGGAGCCGGGCTTGATCGAGCGGCCGAGGACGAAGTCCGCGAGCGGGTCCTCGATGAAGCGCTGGATCGCGCGGCGCAGCGGCCTCGCGCCCATGGCGGGGTCGTAGCCCTTCTCGACCAGCAGCTCCTTGGCCGGCTCGGTGAGCTCGATGGCGGCCTCGTGCTCGACCATCTGCTCCTTGAGCCGCTTCATCATCAGGTCGACGATGACCTTGATCTCGTCCTTCGTCAGCTTGTGGAAGACGATGACCTCGTCGATGCGGTTCAGGAGCTCGGGGCGGAAGACCTTCTTGAGCTCGCCCATGATCCGGTCCTTCATCTCGTCGTACGAGAGGCCGGTGTCGTCGCCCACGGAGAAGCCGAGAGACTGGTTCTTGGAGATCGTGGCCGCGCCGATGTTCGACGTCATGATCACGATCGTGTTGCGGAAGTCGACCTTGCGGCCCTGGGCGTCCGTCAGCTTCCCGTCCTCGAGGATCTGGAGGAGGATGTTGAAGACGTCCGGGTGGGCCTTCTCGATCTCGTCGAGGAGGACGACGGAGTACGGCTTGCGGCGCACGGCCTCGGTGAGCTGGCCGCCCTCGTCGTAGCCGATGTAGCCGGGCGGCGAGCCGACGAGCCGGGACACGGAGTGCTTCTCCATGTACTCCGACATGTCCACCTGGATCATTGCGTCCTCGTCGCCGAAGAGGAACTCGGCGAGCGTGCGCGCGAGCTCGGTCTTCCCGACGCCGGAGGGGCCGAGGAAGATGAACGAGCCGGTCGGGCGCTTGGGATCCTTGATCCCCGCCCGCGCGCGGCGGATCGACTTGGACACGGCCACGATGGCCTGGTCCTGGCCGATGACGCGCTTGTGGAGCTCCTCCTCCATGCGGATGAGCTTCTGCGACTCGGCCTCCGTGAGCTTGAAGACCGGGATGCCCGTCCACATGGAGACGATGTCGGCGATCTCCTCCTCACCGATCTCGGGCTGCTCGACCTCCTCGGAGGTGCGCCACTTCTCCTCGAGCTCGCGCTTCTTCTGCGTGAGCTTGCGCTCCTTGTCGCGGAGGTTCGCGGCCTTCTCGAACTCCTGGTCCTCGATCGCCTTCTCCTTCTCCTCGCGCACCTTCTCGATCTCGTCCTCGAGCTCGCGGTAGCGCGGCGGAGCGGTCATGGTCTTGATGCGCATCCGGGAGGCCGCCTCGTCGATGAGGTCGATGGCCTTGTCCGGCAGATGCCGGTCCTGGATGTAGCGGTCGGCGAGGACCGCGGAGGCACGGAGAGCCTCGTCGGTGATCGTGCAGCGGTGGTGCGCCTCGTAGCGGTCGCGCAGGCCGCGCAGGATCTGGACGGTGTCGTCCACGGACGGCTCGTCGACGCGGATCTGCTGGAAGCGCCGCTCGAGGGCCGCGTCGCGCTCGAGGTACTTGCGGTACTCGTCGAGCGTCGTCGCGCCGATCGTCTGGAGCTCCCCGCGCGCGAGGGCCGGCTTGAGGATCGACGCTGCGTCGATCGCGCCCTCGGCGGCACCGGCGCCGACGAGGTTGTGGAGCTCGTCGATGAACAGGATGATGTCGCCGCGCTGGGTGATCTCCTTCATCACCTTCTTCAGGCGCTCCTCGAACTCGCCGCGGTACTTCGAGCCCGCCACGAGCGCGGCCAGGTCGAGCGTGTAGATCTGCTTGTTCTTCAGGAGCTCGGGCACCTGGTTGGACGAGATGCGCGCGGCCAGGCCCTCGACGACGGCCGTCTTGCCGACGCCCGGCTCGCCGATCAGCACCGGGTTGTTCTTCGTGCGGCGCGACAGGATCTGCATCACGCGCTCGATCTCGGTCTGCCGCCCGACGACAGGGTCGAGCTTCGACTCGGCGGCGAGCTTCGTCAGGTTGCGGCCGAACTGGTCGAGGAGCTTGGAGCTCTTCGTCTTCTCGCCGGAGGCGGCGCCGCCGCCCTGCTGCCGCCGGCCGGGGCCGGAGAGCATGCGGATGATCTCGTTGCGAATCTTCTCGGCGTCGGCGTCGAAGTCGAGCAGGATGCGCGCCGCGACGCCCTCGTTCTCGCGCACGAGGCCGAGCAGGATGTGCTCGGTGCCGATGTAGTTGTGACCCAGCGAGAGCGCCTCGCGCAGCGCGAGCTCGAGCACCTTCTTCGCGCGCGGCGTGAACGGGATCTGGCCGGTCGTCACCTCGTCGCCCTGCCCGACGATGCGCGCGACCTGGGCGCGCACCTCCTCGACTGTGATGTCGAGGCTCTCGAGCACCCGCGCGGCGAGGCCTTCCTCCTCGCGCAGGAGCCCGAGCAGGATGTGCTCCGTGCCGATGTAGTTGTGCTTCAGCGCCCGGGCCTCGTCCTGTGCAAGGACGACGACCTGGCGGGCCCTCTCGGTG
>CAVVIB010000015.1:0-22192 GCA_963748205.1 uncultured Actinomycetes bacterium | reverse complement strand
CGCGTTCGAGGCGGAGGCATGAGCCGGCGACGTGGTCGGAGCTCTCGAACCTCTGCATGTCCTCGTTGGCGTAGTGGTTCGTGTGCGCGAGGATCCCGTCGGCGTCGGGGCGGTCGTCGGCGGAGCTCGTGGCGGAGCCCTCGACGTTCAGCACGCCCTCCGCCGGATGGGCGAAGACCCAGTTGTACGACGAGGCGCGGGCCGGGTGCAATACGGCCTCGACGGCATCCGCGAGGGTGCGGCGGGTGAGGGTGTCGCGCATCTGGAGCAGCCGGGGGATGCCGATGCGCTCGTCGTTCGGCGTCAGCTCGTTGCCGGTGACCGAAAGACCGGCGTCGTTCCAGCCGACGCTGATCCACGGCCCGATGCCGAGCGTGAAGACGACCGGATCGCCCGGGACGCGCCACTCGACGGCGACGACGTCGTCCTCGTCCTCGGCGTAGAGGTCGTTCGTGTGTGCGACGAGCAGGTGGCCGTCGGCCGTGCGGGCGCCGGTGACGACCAGGTCGCTGCAGCCTGTCGGCGCTGCGGCCGCCGCGACCTCCTCGATCGAGGCCGCGAAGACGCCGAGGGGCTCGACGCCGGCGCCGGCCGCCACGCCGTCCAGCTCCTCGACGATCCAGGGAAGGTGCTCGAAGGTGATCGCGCGGTAGCGCTCGACGAGGGCGGCGTCGGCATGCGTTCCGCTCACCGAGCTGCGGATCACCGCGGACGTCGCCTCGCCGACCTGCCTTCCGGCCTCGGCGTGTGTTCCATGGGCGCGTACAAGCGGGATCGGCGGCGGCGTCACGGCGTCTCCCGCGGCTCGAGCCGCTCGGGCAGGGGCCAGGAGAGCAGTTCGCGCACGAAGCCGACGCACTCCTCGACGGCGGCTTCGAGCAGCGCCTCGCCCTTTTCCGCGGTCGCCTTCGTCGCGTCGCCCTGCACACCGGTGCGCGAGAAGGACGACCACCACGGCATGACCTTGAGCGGCCCGTCGGCCCAGTCCATGAAGGCGTACTCGCCGTCGGGGTAGCTCCGTTCGTCCACGGCCTTGTCCATGTCGACCGCGTCCGGGTCGATGGCGAGGTAGATGGAGGTCTCAAGCTCGCACGCATGGCCCATGCCGCCGCGCACGGAGTCCCGCAGCTCGTCGACCCGGGCGAGCGACTGCTTGCCGGAGAGGTAGAACGCCGCCGCGGCGAGAACCGTCGGGTGCTCGACGTTGACGAGCCGGGCCGCGGCCTCGACGAAGTTCTGGTTCGACCCGTGCCCGTTGATGTAGAGCACGCGCCGGAACCCGTGGCGCGCGAGCGACGAGCCGACATCGGTGCAGTAGCGGGTGAACGTGTCCCACCCGATCGTGATCGGGCCGGGAAAGTCCATGTGGTGCGGCGAGTAGCCGTGCGGGATGGGCGGGAGTAGGACGATCTCGTCCGGCGCCGCCTCCGCCGTGAGCCGGCAGACCTCGGCGGTGATGCGAAGGTCGGTGTCGATGGGGAGGTGCGGCCCGTGGTCCTCGAGCGTCGCAACCGGGATCAGGCAGACGCGCCCCTCGCCGGCGGCCCGCCGCACCTCCGGCCAGGACAGGCGCTCGTAGAGGAGCGGGCTACCCCACATCCGCGCGATCGTACCGCTACGAGGATCGGGGAACGATCAGGCCCGACTCGTACGCCACGATGACCGCCTGGCTGCGGTCGCGCAGGCTGAGCTTGCCCAGCACCCGGCTGACGTGCGTCTTCACGGTCTCCTTGCTGACGACGAGGCGCTCGGCGATTTCGTCGTTCGAGAGCCCTTCGGCGACGAGGCACAGCACTTCGGTCTCCCGCGGCGTCAGCTCCTCGAGCAGCTCCGGCCGGGCCGGGGCGCGGGGGCGGAGGCGGGCGAACTCGTCGACCAGGCGGCGGGTCACGCTCGGGGCGAGCAGCGCCTCTCCCGCGGCCACCACCCGCACCGCGTCGAACAGCGTCTCGGCGGCGACGTCCTTGAGCAGGAAGCCGCTCGCGCCTGCACTGAGGGCGTCGTACACGTACTCGTCCAGATCGAAGGTCGTGAGCATGAGGATTCTCGGGCCCTTGCCGCCGTCGGCCGCCAGGAGCCTGGTCGCCTCGATCCCGTCGAGGCCGGGCATGCGCACGTCCATGAGAACGACGTCGGGGTGCTCGGCCCGGCACAGCTCCACCGCCTCGACGCCGTCGGCCGCGGTGCCGGCCACGGCGAAGTCGTCCTGGGTCTCGAGCAGCGCCGCGAAACCGGCCCGCACGATCTCCTGGTCGTCGGCGACGACCACCCGGACCGTCATGGCGCCGGCCTCGAGAGGGGGAGCTCGGCCTCGACGACGAAGCCGCCCTCGTCGCCGGGGCCGGTCGTCAGCCTGCCGCCGACCATGGTTGCGCGCTCCTGCATGCCGAGCAGCCCGTGGCCGCTCGTGTCGGCCGCCGGCGGTCCGGGCCCGTCGTCGCTCACGCGCAATCGAAGCGCGTCCTCCTCGTAGCCGAGCGTGACGTCGACGGACGCGCCCGGAGCGTGGCGCCGTGCGTTCGTGAGTGCCTCCTGCACGATCCGGTACGCCGTCAGGTCGACGCCCGGCGGCAGGGGCGTCACGTCGCCTTCGAGCGTCAGCCGCACGCGTGTTCCGGCCGTGCGGGCGCTGTCGATCAGCTCCGCGAGGCGTCCGAGCCCGGGCTGGGGCGAGCGGGCGGCCTCGGGGCTGCCGTCCGCCCGGAGGACGCCGAGCAGCCGTCGCAGCTCGGTGAGCGAGTCCCGGGCCGTCTGTCCGATCGCCGCCAGCCGCTCCTTGCCCTGCTCGGGCATGTCCGGCGTGGTCAGGCGGGCGGTCTCGGCCTGGACGGCGATCACGGAGACGTGGTGCGCGACGACGTCGTGGAGCTCGCGGGCGATCCGCGCCCGCTCCTCCATGATCACCTGGTCGCGCTGCGTCTCGGCCATGGCGTGGCGGGTCGCGTCGCGCTCGGCGATCGCCTGGCTCCGCTGCCGCCGCGAGTCGCCCAGGACCTGTGCCGCGACCACGAGCACGAGGAGCATGACGCCGGCGAGCGAGTCCTCGTCCGACCAGCCGATCGCCGCGACGAGGAACGGCGTCGCCAGGAGCACCGACCAGCGCCGGCGGTAGCGGTTGGCCACGAGGTAGACGACGATGAGCTGCGCGGTGATGCCGGACAGGGTCAGGAGTGTCGGTTCGCTCCCGACCGCGACGAGCGACGCGAACGTGACGACGCCCGCCACCCAGGGAAGGCGCGTGCGCCAGAAGACGAGCGGAAGCGTCGCGAGCAGATTGGTGATCAGGCCGCTCGCGCGGTCGCCCGGGTGCGCCGCGTACAGGAACGTCTCCACGATGGCGCCGAGCCCCAGCGCGAGGGCAAGGGCGATCGGTCCGTCGGGGCCGGACAGGATCCGGCGCACGTCCGAGACGAGATCGTCGAAGGTCACGTTCACGAGGTTCATTGTCGCCCCGCCGCGCCCGCGGCGCATCGCCCTGGGCCACGACATTCGCCCTCCCTCCCGAGGGTGACGCGGCCCATGCCCCTCACCGCGACGGGGGTCGTGAAAGACGGCTCCTGGGCGCGATGCGCCGAGCGCCGGCGCCTCGTACCTTCGGAACCATGGACGCCACCATCGAAGCACACGGGCTCAGCAAGCGGTACGGCAGCACGCTCGCGGTCGACGACCTCTCCTTCACCGTCAGTCCGGGCCGTGTGACCGGCTTCGTCGGCCCGAACGGCGCGGGGAAGTCGACCACGATGCGGATGATTCTCGGCCTCGATGCGCCGGACAGCGGCACGGCGCTCGTCAACGGCCGGCCCTACGCGTCGCTCGACGTCCCGTTGCGGGAGGTCGGGGCGCTGCTCGACGCGCGGGCATTCCATCCTGCTCGCCCGGCGCGCGAGCATCTTCGCTGGCTGGCGGCAAGCAACGGGATCCCGCGCGGACGGGTCGACGCCGTGCTGGAGCTCGTCGGCCTGACGAAGGCCGCCCGCCGGAAGGCCGGCGGCTTCTCGCTGGGAATGGCCCAGCGGCTCGGCATCGCGGCGGCACTCCTCGGCGACCCGCCCGTGCTGCTCCTCGACGAGCCGGTGAACGGGCTCGACCCGGAGGGCATCCGCTGGATCCGGGGCTTTCTCCGATCGCTCGCCGCCGAGGGCCGCGCCGTCCTCGTCTCGAGCCATCTGATGAGCGAGCTCGAGGGCACCGCCGACCAGCTGATCGTCATCGGTCGCGGGCGCCTCATCGCGGACACGACGGTGCGGGACCTCCTCGATACAGCTGCCGGGGCGCGCTTCAACGTGCGGACGCCGCAGCCCGTCGGAGCTGATGGAGCTTCTGGCCGGAGCCGGCGCGGTAGTGACTTCCACCGATCACGACGCCCTCGCCGTCTCGGGCCTCGACGCTGCGCGAATCGCCGACCTGGCTGCCGACCACGGCCTGCGCGTCTACGAGCTTTCGCCACACCGTGTGACGCTCGAGGAGGCCTTCATGGATCTCACCCGTGACTCCGTCGACTTCGCCGCGGAGAAGTCGTCGTGAGCCGCCCCGGTCTCTCGCACGCTGTGGCGGCCGAGTGGATCAAGCTTCGTTCCGTCCGCAGCTCGGCCTGGATGGTGCTCGCCGCGTTCGCATTCAGCCTCGTGGGGACGTTCCTCATCTGCGCCTCGACCACGACGGAGGGAGGAAGCCCCGGGCACCCGGGCGACAACGACATCGTCCGGGACAGCCTGGCGGGCGTCTGGCTGGGGCAGATCCTCCTCGCTGTCCTGGCCGTGCTGGTCGTCACGTCCGAGTACTCGACCGGGACGATCCGGGCCACGTTCGCGGCGCTCCCGCGCCGTCGGCTGGTCCTGGTCGCGAAGTCGCTCGTGACAGGCGTGATCGTGCTCGCGGCCGGACTCCTGATCGCCGCGGCCTGCTTCCTCCTCGGTCAATCGCTCCTGCGCGGCAACGGCTTCGACTACGCAGGCGGCTACCCGCACGCGTCTCTCACGGACGGACCGGCGCTCCGCGCCGTCGCCGGCAGCGGCCTCTACCTGGCCGGCCTCGCCCTGCTCGCACTGGGGATCGCCGCCATCGTGCGCCACACGGCGACGGCGATCACGGTGGTGCTCGCGCTCATGTTCGTCCCGCCCCTCGCGACCAGCGTCCTGCCCGAGGGGCTCAGCGAGTTGGTGCAGAAGTTTTCCCCGATGGCCGGCCTGGCCGTCCAGGAGACGGTGGAGCGTCCCGACTCGATCCCGATCGGCCCGTGGGCGGGCCTGGCCGTGCTCGGCGCCTACGCGCTGGGCACGCTCGTTCTCGCCGCCTGGCTGATCCAGCGGCGCGACGCCTGAGCTAGCCCTCGAACGTCGCCTCGACCGAGATGTCGCCCACGGCGGCGAGCGCCTGGGAGACCGGGCAGTTGTCCTTCGCGCCCTCGGCGGCCTCGCGAAAAGCCGCTTCGTCGAGCCCCGGGACGCGTCCGCGCACTGCGAGCCTGATCTGCGTGATGCCTTTGCCCGGCACGAAGGTGACATCGGCGCTGGTCTTCAGCTCCTCGGGCGGGTTGCCGCCCTCCGCGAGGGCAAGCGAGAGCGCCATGGAGAAGCAGGACGCATGCGCGGCGGCGATCAGCTCCTCGGGGCTCGTCAGTCCTTCGGGATCCTCGGCCCGCGAGGCCCACGTCACGTCGAGGGGCCCGAACGCGCCGCTCCCGACCTGCTCGATCCGTCCGCTCCCGTCCATGAGGCCTCCCCGCCAGGTGACCTCAGCGTGTCGAGTGGTGGCCATGTCTCCCTTTCGTCGCTGACGCGGCGACTGTAGCGGAGCGTTCCCGTTCGACTGAGCTCCGAAAGACGCTAGATCATGACCATCCTCGGGGATACTGCCGGGGCCGTTGTGACGAGCGAGACCCGCGCCCGCTTCCGCCCGCTTCGCCCGCCGACGAGGGCCGGCCGCATCGCCGTCCTGATGGCCGGCCCGTTGCTCTGGCTCGTCGCGCTCGTGATCCTGGCGATCGCGGTGGGCGAAACCGACCTCGTCTTGGTTGGTCTCGTGATTGCGGGAGGCTCGTTCCTGCTGGGGATCGTTTTCCTCCTTCTTGCACGGGCGTGGCGCCTGAAAGAGGAGAAAGAGCCTGCGCCTCGTCGCTGACATCCTGGTCGCGTTCGTCGCGCTCTATCCGGTCGTGATGGCCGGCCTGTGGGTGAGCGGCGGCCTTCTCTTCCGTCTGCTCGAGGAGGAGCGGGAGCCGACCGAGCCGGAGGGCGGCTGGCCCGGCGTGACGATTCTCGTGCCGGCCTACAACGAGGAGAGCGTGATCTCCGCCAACGTTCAGGCCTCGCGCGCCGTCGACTATCCGGAGCTCGAGATCCTCGTCCTCGACGATGGCTCAACGGACGAGACCGTTGAGGTTGCCCGGGCGGCGGCCGAGGGTGACGCGAGGGTCGAGGTGATCCACGACCCGGTCAACCGCGGCAAGGCGGACCGGCTGAACGTCGGCTTCGTGCGTGCCTCGCACGAGCTGGTGATCGTCACCGACGCCGACACCCATCTCCATCCGCTGGCCGTCAAGCTGCTTGTTGCCCGCATCGCGCACTCGCCGAGGATCGCCGCGGTCGCGGGCGCGCCGCACGTGACGAACCGCCGCACCCTCCTGGGCGCGATGCAGTCTCTGGAGGCGGCGTCGATCATCGGGCTGACCCGCCGCACGCAGGCCCTCGGCGGACACGTGCGCATCGTCGCGGGCGTCCTCGGGATCTTCCGCAAGCAGGCGGTCCTCGGCGTGGGCGGGTACGACGGGCGCATGGCCACGGAGGACATCGAGCTCTCCTGGCGGCTGCTCATCGCGGGGTGGCTCACCTCGTACGAGCCGAACGCCCTGGTCGGGATGCAGGTGCCGTCGACGCTGTCTTCGCTCTGGAAGCAGCGTCGTCGGTGGGCGCGAGGGCAGGGCGAGGTCCTGCACGAACATTTCGGCACGATCTTCCAGCCACGCCTGTGGCGGATCTGGCTCGTCCCGCTCGAAACCCTTCTCTCGCTGGCGTGGGTGGTCGCCCTTCTGGTCGCGCTGATCGCGGCCACGCTCGCCTTCCTCTTCGTCGATCGTCCGACGATCTTCGGCTTCGGCCTCGCATGGGGGGTGAGCATCGCCGTCATCTGCCTGCTCCAGCTCGCGTTCGCAGTTGGGATCGAGGCGCGGTACGACCGTCCGGCGCTGCTCATCTTTCTGCTCGGCCCGCTCTATCCCCTCGCCTACTGGGCGATTTCGGCGGCGGCCGCGATGCGCGACCAGCTTCCTGCCTTCGTGCGCGGCCCCCGTGAGCAGAAGGTGGTCTGGGACGTTCCGCGCGAACCGGTCTAGCCGGGATCTCCCGAGAGCAGCCTGGCGTGCATGTCGCCGCCGGAGGTGGCGCGCGTGACCTGGATCCGTCCCAGCGGCTGACTGCTCCCGGCCCGCGCCAGAGCGTTCACGTCCTGCGTGTAGACGGTGCCGAAGCGCTCGGTCAGCCAGCCGAGCAGGTCGTCGGGGATGCGCTCGTCGTTCGTGCCGTCCTGGCCGTAGTTCCCGTAGGGGACGGCGAACGCGAGCGGCTCGTAGCCGCTGACGTGGTCGGCGAGGGTCTCCTGCCCCCATTCGATGTCCGACCGCACCCGCTCCTGCCAGCCGGCGAAGTCCTCGCCCTCCTCCTTGTAGGCGTAGTACGGGCCGAAGTCGTTCTCGCCCGGGCCGAATGGATCTGCTGGTGGCCGACACCTGAATGGAGCTGTAGGTCCCAGCGGCCGCTCTCCCGCACCGTGTCCAGCTCGTCCCAGGTCAGGTACTCGGGGTCTCCGTCCTCGACGCGGCCGACGTCCACGAACATGACTGCGTTGAAGCCGAGCTCCTCGAGAATTCCATCGCTGCCCGTCCAGGAGTCGGCGCGAGCGTCGTCGAAGGTGAGGAAGAGCGGCCGCGGCGGCAGGTCGACTTCTTCCCCGGCGACGAAGCGAACGAACGTGTCGAGATCGACGGTCTGGTAGCCCGCGTGCGCGATCATGGTCATCTGCTTGGCGAAGTCTTCGAAGCCGATCGCCGTACTCCGCGTCCGCCGCGTTCGAGAAGTCGCTCTCGGGCCCGATCCCGTGATAGAGGAGCACCGGGATCGCCGACCGATCGGGTGGCAGCGTCGCCCACAGCCTCCTCCTCCTCCGGCGTGAGCGAGACGTCGGGCGCGGCCAGCGGTGTGCGTTCGGCGGCCGCCGGCTCCTCGGGCTCGGTAGGCGCGTCGTCGGATCCCCCGCATCCGGCCAGCGCGAGGCAGAGGCCGCAGGTAAAGGCAACGAGTATCGTCGCCGATACCCTCATCACGGGCTCCACTGTACCGGCGGCCTTGCCTTCGCCGTACTGCGACGGCGCTCACTTTCCATATGCGTCTCACAACCATCGTTCTTGTCTGCGCGCTCGCCGTCTCTGGAGCTGCGGCGTCGGTCCGCGCCGGCGAGCCTCCGCAACAGGCACACATCACTGCTCGCGTGTCCGACGCGGCTGCGTTGAAAGTGGCTCGCCTGGCGGCGGACTCACTCGTCGCCCGCGCCCGGCCGATGCCGCGAGGTGGCCGCGCCTGGCGCTCCTCGATCCAGGCCCCCCACTACCAGACCGACCGGGATGTCGGTGCGGCCTCCATCGGCCAAGGGCTGCTGGCCTCCTACGCGGTGACACGGGACGTCCGCTATCTGCGCGCCGCCGTGGCCGCGGGCGACTTCCTGCTCGGAGTCGCGGAGCCCGCCGGCGGGGGTCTGCGCTGGCCGGACTGGGCAGATCCGAACGGGCTGCGGTCGACGACGCACTTCACGAGCTTCGACGACGGCGCGGCGGGGATCAGCGACTACCTCTGGCGACTCTTCCGGGTCTCGCACCAACGGCGTTTCCGGACAGGAGCACTCGCCGGCATGCGGTGGCTGATCGCCCAGGCGAAGGGCCCGTCCTGCCCCGAGACTGCCTGCTCGTGGCGATGGACGGACGATCCGCACTGGCGCGTGGCCTACAACGGCGTCGGCATGGGCCAGGCGGGCGTCGTCATGACGCTCGACTCGTTCGCCGATCGCACCGGAAACCCCACCTTCCGGGCCTACGCGCGCGCCGGCGCCGCCCGCTTGCGGGAGCTGACCGGCAACGGGGCGCGCCCTCTGCTGCGGGGGTCCGAAAGCGCGACGCTCGAAACCGGCTTCCTCTCCGGCTCGGCGGGCGCAGTAACCATGTTCCTTGGGCGATACGTGCGCGATGGCGATCCTGCCGATCTCGAGACGGCGCGCGGCCTCCTCGCGTGGGTCAACGGCCAGGCGGTGCCGGATCCGTCAGGCGGCCTTCGCTGGCCTGTGGCGGACGACGACGCCTCGAACGCGTCGGGCTTCGAGCTCGGAGCGGCCGGAATCGCCTGGGTCAATCTTCGGGCGGCGCGTGTCATCGGCGACCCTGTCTACCTGGACGTTGCGCGCCGGGCAGGCATATGGCTGAGGCATGTGCGGCTCGACGGCGGCGCCTGGTACGAGCTGGGCGATGCTTCTTCGCCGGTACACGTGGGGCTCGACAGCGGTGCTGCAGGCATCGGTTGGGTCCTGGAAGACCTAGCGCGCGCGGGTCTGGACACGGCCGCCAACCGAGGGGCCGCGCGGGCTGCCCTGGCGGGGGTCCGAGCCGCCGCCACGCGCGATCGCCTCGGGGCCTTCTGGTACGAGAACCAGACGAACGGGCGCCCGAGGCTGCCACGGGAGCCGTCCTGGCACTGGGGCTCCGCCGGGATTGCCGGATTCGCTGCCCGGCTCGCGGGCTGGTCCGGAGTCGGTCCCGGCGGCCAGATCGCGCCCTGACTTCAGGCCCCGTGGCCGTCGGAGCGGCCCGGGGGAAGCTCATCGCACGGCAGCCCTAGACGGCTAGGGTCCGCGCGTCTCCGACATGTAAGGAGACCAACGAGAGGAGCAGCGCCATGGGTGAGGTGAAGGGCTTCGCGAACGTCGTCTTCCCGGCCCGCGACCTGGATGCGGGAGTGGCGGCCTGGACTTCGATGCTTGGCCGGGAGCCGGCCTTCGTCGGGGACGACTTCGCCGTGTTCAGCGGTGACGGCGTGGAGGTGGGACTGACGGCCCTTCCCTGGGTCGACCATCCACTCGTGTTCTGGAAGGTTGACGACATCGAGCATTCCCATCGCGCGCTCGTCGCCCGCGGGGCGACTGCGCTGGGCGAGATCGCCGGGGGTTCGCTCGCCGAGCTCGGCACGGCCGAGGTCACGAACGGAGATCCGGCGACCGGCATCGTCGACGTTCCGGGCGGCCGGCTCGCGGTCCTCCGTGTGCCGGACGGGAACTTGCTCGGGCTCACGCAGGACGGCTAAGCGGACCTCGTGGGAGGAGACGCGTAGCGGCCGGCCTGCGAATCAGGCGGCGGCCGTCACCCGAGGAGCTCGGCCTCGAGGAGCTGGGTCAGCCACTTTCGGTGCGCCTCGCGTCCAGTCGAGGTCGACGGTCAGGAGGTAGTAGAGCTCGGGGGCCCGCGCCGTGCAGCCGGCGGCCGTCGCGGCAGGCATGGAACGCCGTGTCGCCGGGCGCGATCGTGCCCTCGGGGCGGATGTCGCCGTAGGGCTCCGCGCAGATTGCGAAGGACGCCACGAGCCAGTTCTGCGTCGTGCCGGTGACGTCCTCCCGGCCGGTGGCCCTCGAGATGTCGAGCGGGCCGGAGACGCGGTTCAGCTGGAGGCCGACCAGCCCGTTGAGGTCGACCAGGAAGTTCGTTCCCAGCTGAGCCCCGGACCCGAACGCGACGGTGCCGCCGGGGCAGCGGGCTTCCGCGGTCTTGAAGACCGACGACGAATACGTCGAGAGCCCGCGCACGATCTGATGCCGTCTCACGTCGACGTGATGGATGCACACGGCGTACGCCGCGACCCGAAACGGCGAAGCATGGTGGCCGGGTGTCTCCGCCCTGACGGTGAAAGAGTCCTGTTCACCGAGCGGGTTGTTCCTAGGGGTGAGGAACGTAAGCCGCTCGGTCCCATAGCCGCCCAGGACCGCTCCTCCGCCGCCGATCACCTGCTCGTCGGGCCCGCAGAGGGCGGTGACCTCCTTCTTGCCGGCGTTGCTGCCCTCGGGCGAGACCGCTGCCGTCCGCCTCACGCCGGCCGCCGCCCGCTGCGGCACGGCGAGCTGCTGGACGCAGACGATCGCGCGGAGGGCTGGGACAATCGCCAGGCGGATTGCACGCTTCAAGATCGGCTCCTTCCCTGGAGGGACATCGGCGGCCAACCTTGCCGACGCGGATCGGGCTTCGCATCGGCCGAACCACCCAATCTCAGGGGCGCCGTGCCATGGGCGATTCCACCCAGCTGCGGACGAGAAAATTCCTGCTTAACGCCGCCTTAACCTGGGTCAACCGGGACTTCATGGGCGCCGGGTTATAAGGAGGGCATGGAATCGGGCGCAGGCTGGAGCCGCATGGGCTCACTCTTCCTCGCGGCCCTCGTCGGGGGAGGCGCGGCGGTCGCGATCGGCGCGGCTCTCGAGTCCGACGCCGGAGGCACGACGACCGTCTTCAGCGAGGTCGCGGGGCCGGTTGATTCGTCGACGCGGACCCAGGCGGGTTCGTCCACGACGATGACCGCCCAGGAGATCTACCAGCACGCCGGCCCAGGCGTCCTCCAGGTCACTTCCACGTCGGTCGACTCGAGCGACCCCTTCTTCGGGCCCCAGCCGCGCGTCTCGCTCGGCTCCGGGTTCGTCATCTCCGAAGAGGGCTACATCATCACGAACTACCACGTGATCGAGAGCGCTCGTCAGATCGAGGTCAATTTCTCGGGCGACGACCGCGTCCGGGCGACGATCGTCGGAGTCGATCCCTCCACCGATCTCGCCGTTCTCAAGATCAACGCGCAGGTCCGGGCTCTCACTCCCCTCCCCCTGGGTGACTCGGACGCAGTGCGCGTTGGGGACGCGGTCGTCGCTATCGGGAACCCGTTCGGGCTCGAGCGCACAGTCACCGCCGGCATCGTGAGCGCGCTCCAGCGCGAGATCACGTCGCCGAACGGCTACACGATCGACAAGGTCATCCAGACCGACGCGTCGATCAACCAGGGCAATTCGGGCGGGCCGCTGCTCAACACGCGCGGCCAAGTGATCGGGGTCAACTCCCAGATCGAGCCGGGCGACAGCGGCACCGGCAACCTCGGCATCGGCTTCGCGGTCCCGTCCGCGACGGTGCGCGAGGTCTTCGCCCAGATCCGCGAAAGCGGTAAGGTCGAGCATGCCTACCTGGGGGTCAGGACGCAGGAGATCGATGAGGTCCTGGCCCAGGCGTATCGTCTACCTGTGGAGACCGGCGTGATCATCGCCGAGGTCATCCCGGGAAGCCCGGCCGAAGACGCCGGCCTCAAGGTCGGCGACCGGCAGGTCATCATCGGCGGCACGAGCTACCTGCTCGGCGGTGACATCGTCACCGCGGCGGACGGCGAGCAGGTTGCCTCGCCGGACGATCTGCGCCGGCTGATCGAGGCGAAGGATCCGGGCGATGCGATGACTCTCGACATCCGACGAGGGGAGTCGAAACGAACTGTAAGTGTGACGCTCGGGCGCCGGCCGATTTCACCATCCGGCTAGGGCGCCCGCGGCCCCTCCCCCCAGGGGCCTGACCGGTCGGAGGCCCGCACTGCCTGCCCGGGCCTCCGACCCTCCTTCTTCCCTCCGTAGACTGCGCCGCCGTGGTGCCGCATCGCTTCGGTCGCTCCTCGCCCTTCTCGGTCGGGCTCGAGGAGGAGCTCTTCGTCGTCGACCTGGAGACGCTCGCGCCCGCGCCCGTGCCGCCGGGGCTCCTCGACGGCGTGCGCTTCAAGGCCGAGCTCTTCAGGTCGATGCTCGAGCTCACCACGACCGTCTGCGCTGACGTGCGCGAGGCCGTGGCGGAGCTCGCCGAGCTGCGGGTCGAGGCGCGGCGGCACGTGCAGGCCGCCGGGCTCGAGCTCGTCGCCGTCGGGACCTGGCCGACGGCCGTCTCCGAGCGCGAGGAGGTGACGCCGAAGGAGCCGCTGCTCCGCTTCGCGGAGTACGCCGGGTCGTCGGCGCAGCGCCAGCACTGTGCGGGCCTCCACGTCCACGTGGGCGTGGCGAGCCCCGAGGAGTGCATGGGACGCCTGGAGGCTGTGCTTCCGTGGCTCCCTGTCCTGCTGGCCGTGTCCGCGAACTCGCCCTACGTGGCGGGATCGTGAGACCGGGCTCGCCTCGACGCGGGCCGAGCTGCTCGCACTTCTGCCCCGGAGCGGCGCGCCGCCCGTGTTCGACGGCTACGAGGCGTGGTCGAGCTTCGCGGAGAGCCTGGTGCGGCTCGGGCTCGCCGACGACCTCATGCGCCTCTGGTGGGACGTGCGGCCGCACCCTCGGCTGGGGACGCTCGAGGTTCGCGTGCCCGACCAGCCGACGCGCATCGCCGACACGGGGGCGCTCGCCGCGGCCCTCCACGCGCTCGTGGCGGCAGCCGACCCGGGCGCGCAGGCCGCCGATCGCGCCGTCTACGCCCAGAACCGGTGGGCGGCGGCCCGCTTCGGCGCGGCCGCGGGGCTGATCCATCCCGAGGAGGAGCGGCTGGCGACTCCCGCCGAGCTGCTCGCCGAGCTCCTGGAGCGGGTCGAGCCGACCGCG
This sequence comes from uncultured Actinomycetes bacterium, assembly GCA_963748205.1. Taxonomy (GTDB): domain Bacteria; phylum Actinomycetota; class Thermoleophilia; order Gaiellales; family Gaiellaceae; genus JAIBJN01. The sequence goes on along the minus strand of CAVVIB010000015.1, from coordinate 8,566 downwards.
CGCGAGCTGGGCTCCGCCGATCTCCTCGGCCGCCTCGACGGGCTCGACCAGGCGGGCGCGCAGCTCGAGATCGGGCGCCGTGACGGGCTCGAGTCCCTCTGCGGGACCCTTGTGGCCCTCACATACGATGGTCTGTGATGGCGGTCAGGTCGGAGACCATCCAGGTGAGCGGCATCCGCTGCGAGCGCTGCGTCATGCGCCTCGGACACGCCCTCGAGAAGCTCGACGGGCTCGAGTCGGCGAGCGCCAACCTCGTCGGCGACGTGATGCTCGCCTGGGACGACGAGCGGGTCGAGCGGGACGAGATCGTGGCCGCGCTCAGCCGTGCGGGGTTCCGCCCGCTCGCGGCCGGCGCCTACGCGGAATAGCGCCCGGAGGCCGGGCGTTTGCTTGTTAGTGTCCGGCGAATGGCAGAAGCCGAAACCGACGCTCGCCGGCTGGCGACCGAAGCGCGCGACCGTGTGCGCTTCGAGGAGGAGGCGCTCGGGCTGGCCGACCAGGTCTACCGCGTTGCGCGCCGCCTCGTTCCCTCCCGTGAAGAGGCCGAGGACCTCGTGCAGGAGACCTATGCGCGCGCCTTTCGCAGCTGGCGTTCGTACACCCCCGGCACGAACCTCCGCGCGTGGCTCATGCGCATTCTGACGAACCTCAACATCGACCGGGGCCGCCGCGAGCAGCGCGCCCCGGACATGCAGCCGATGGAGGAGGGCGACTACTTCCTCTACAACCGCCTCGAGGAGACCTCCGGCCCGGCGGACGAGGAGCGGATCGTCGAGCGGCTCTCGCAGGACTCCATCGTCGAGGCCCTCTCGAACGTCCCCCACGACTTTCGCGACGCGATCGTCCTCGTCGATATCGGCGACTTCTCCTACCAGGAGGCGGCGCAGATCCTCGACGTGCCGATCGGGACGGTCATGTCCCGCCTGCACCGCGGCCGCAGGGTGCTGAAGAGCGAGCTCGCCGAGAGCGCGGTCGGGACGGAGACGAGCCGTGAGCGAGTTCGAGCCCATCTGCGAGAAGTGCGAGGAACGGCTCCAGCCGTACCTCGACCGGGAATTGAGCGAAACGGAGCGCCTGGAAGCCGAGACGCACCTCGCCGAGTGCGAGTACTGCGGCAAGCGATACCGCTTCGAGATCAGCCTGCGGCGCTACGTCCGCAGCGCGTGCTGCTCCGAGGAAATGTCCGCGGAGCTGAAGGCGAAGCTCGCCAACCTCCGTCTAGCGGACTAGATTCTCAGCCCTTGCGGCCGACGATGACGACGAGCCGGAGCGGGTCGTCGCCGCCCGGAAGCGCGGTCGTGCCGACGCCCAGCTCGTTCGCGAGGCGCTCGGCGATCTCCTCGCCACCGGGTGGGTAGTAGACGCGCGTCTCGCCGTAGTTGCGGCGGTCGGCGTTCCTGACCACGCCGATGCGGTACGCGAGCCCGGCGAGCTCGTTGGCCATGCCGGAGGCGCCGTTGCCGATCCTGCTGCCGTTGTAGACGTCGACCTGGATCTCCCACGGCTCGGGGAGCGGCTCGGCGGGTGGGGCCACTGTCTTGGCCACGGGCGCCGGCGGAAGGGGCGGGCTTCCGGGGAAGAACTGCGGCCGCAGGACGAAGATCAGGAGCGCGGCGAAAGCCACGGTGAAGATGAGGACGAAGGTCCAGCGATGGAGCGACCAGCGCTCGGCGACCGACTCGACGGGGAGCCCGGCGAGCTCGCGCGCCTCACGCTCGGTGATCCCCAGCGAGGAGGCGTAGACGACCGCCGTGGCGATGGCTTCGGCGGTCGAGGGAAAGACGTACGTGCGGCTCTCCTCGATGGACTTGACCGCGTCGACGTCGAGGCTGGCGCGGGCCGCCGCCTCCTCGACGGTCAGCTGGCGCCGCAGCCGAGCGGCGACCAGAGGCGAGTGTGCGGCGTGGGCCTCCATGTGCGGGAATCAGTCTTCGGCGGGGAGCTTCGGCAACCTGCCTCTCTCATCGGCAGCTGGGCGTCGCCCTTGAGGGAGTCAGTCGACCTCGCACGGGCCCTGTCCGCTCTCAGCCGAGAGCGCGAACGTGGGCTCGCCGATGTGGCCCGGCGCCATCCCGTACGTGAAGAGCTGGATGCAGTCGTCGCCGCGCGTGAAGAGCACGCGGAAGGCGGACGGCGCGGCGGCGTCCGGGTCGACGTCCTCGCCGCTCGCGGTCACCGTCCGCGTCGAGGAGTCCCACTCGGGCGTCAGCTCGCGGATGTAGAAGTCGATGATGTCGGCCTGGGTCGCGTCTGCCGGTGGGGCGTAGAGCGCGCTCGTCAGGATCTCGTTCGGAACGGGGAGCCCGTCCCCGGTCGCCGTGCGCGTGAGCCGCTCGAGCTCCTCGGCTCCCGGGTAGAGCGGCATCGAGTCGAGCAGGGCCTGGTTCGCGTCGATCCTGCCCGCGTCGTACTGCGACCAGGCGGCGTAGGCGATGCCCGCGCCGAGGGAGACGATCGCGAAGAGCGGCAGCAGGATCGCGGGGCGGAGCAGGCGGCGCTTCACGGGAGATCCTCGGGACGGTCGACGTCGCCGGGAGGCCCGAGGTCGTCGCACGGGACGAGCAGCGGGTCGAGGGCCCGCAACCCCTCGTCCGGCACCGAGCTCCAGAGCTCGCGGCCGACCACGAGCGGGTGACCGCGGTCGCCGGCGTAGCTCGCCGCGACGAGCGGACTGCGCGTTTCGCGCCAGGCGGCGACGACGCGGTCGACCGACTCCGGCGCAAGGCCCGGCCCGTCGGCGAGCACGACGACGGCCGCCTCCACGTCGGGCCCGAGCGCTCCGAGCGCGCAGCGCAGCGACGCCCCGGGGCCGAGCTCCCAGTCCGGGCACGGAACGACCCGGACGCCTTCGGCCTCCAGCGGGTACGCACCCGCGGCGACGACGACATCCTCGACCGACGCGGCTCGAAGCCGCTCGAGCACGGCGGGCAGGAGGAGCCGCTGCTTCGGCGCCCCGAACCGCGTCGCCGCCCCGGCTGCGAGGACGACGGCCGCCACCTGTCCATCCCGGCCACGCCCTGGGGTCTGACCCCCTGACATGGCCCTAGTGGACGGCGTCGAGGGCACGGCGGACGAGCGCGCGGGCGATCTCGAGCTTGTAGGCGGTGCCGGGGAGCGGCGTGGCCGCGTCGAGGTCGGATGCCGAGTTCAGCCGCCAGGGGATCGGCGCCACGCCGGCGAGGGCGAGGCGCGTCTCGTCTCCGTAGCGCGCGGCGGCGACGCCGACGAGCGGGAAGGAGAAGCGGCGGCGGTCCATCGCCTTCAGGTACGTGCTCGCGTCCGGCCGCTCGAGCTCCAGGCGCAGGATCACCTCGCCGGGCTCGAGCGTCGTCAGGCGGCGGTCGTCCTCGGTCGGGAGCCGGTAGAGCTCGGCCAGCCCGAAGCGGCGCGCGGTCGTCTCGACGGTCGCCCCGAGCGCGAGCAGCGCGGCGGCCGGGTCGGAGGGGTGTGCGGACGCGCAGGGCTCGACGGCGAAGATCGCGTGCTCGCGGTGCTCGCCCTCGCGGGCGTGGCAGCGGTCGCCGCCGTGGAGGAAGCACGGGAAGTCGAGCCGCCAGTACCAGCAACGTGTGGCCTGGAGGAGGTTGCCCCCGATCGTCCCCATCGCCCGGAGCTGCGGGGAGGCAGCCAGGCGGCAGGCCTCGCGGAGCGCCTCGGGCACGTCGCCGGAGCGCTCGAGATCGGAGAGCGTCGTCCCGGCCCCGACAACGTCGCCGTCCACGCCGCGCGGCAGGAGCCCGCGGACGTCGGCCAGCGCCTCGGTGCGGAGCAGCCCGTCGCGGAGCAGTGGGACGACCTCCGTGCCGCCCGCGAGCGGCGTCCCCTCGAGCTCGTCGAGGCTAGACGGTCTCGTGAGCGTGAGCTCGCTCACCGGCCTCCTTCAGCGCCCGCAGCATCTCCTCGCGCGTGATCGGGAGGGAGCGCACGTTGGCCCCGGTCGCGTCGCGGATCGCGTTGGCGATGGCGGCTGCCGTCGGGACGATCGGCGGCTCGCCGAGCCCCTTCGACCCGAGGCTGGTCAGGTGCTCGTCCGGGATGTCGACGAGCTCGGTGACGATCTCCGGCACGTCCGCGATCGTCGGCAGCTTGTAGGCGTCGAGCGTCTGCGTGAGGACGACGCCCGACGCGGGGTCGATAAGGCGCTGCTCCGAGAGCGTGTGCCCCAGGCCCTGGATGATCCCGCCCTCGACCTGGCTCGAGGCGCCGAGCGGGTTGATGACCCGGCCTACGTCGTGGACGGCCGCGATTCGATCGACGCGCACCTCGCCGGTCTCGACATCGACCGCCACCTCGGCCACCTGCACGCCGAAGGTGAGGACGCGCATCCCGGTCGGGTTGGGTCCGCGCGAGCCCTTCCCGAGGATCTGCGCGTCGCCGAGCAGCCCGGTGACGTCCTCGAGCGCCCACGACCCGCCGTCGTCGCACACGACCCGGCCGCCGCGCAGGGAGAGGACACGCTCCTCGCGGTCGAAGCGCTGCGCCGCGATCTCGATGATCTGGCGTGCCGCATCGGCTGCGGCAGAACGAACCGCCGGGCCCATGCTCGGCGTCGTCGAGGAGCCGGCGGAGATGGCCGCGTACGGCCCGCGGGCCGTGTCGCCGAGCGAGACCGACACGTGCTCGAGCGGCAGGCCGAGCTCCTCGGCGGCGATCTGCGCCATGACCGTCCGGGTCCCCGTCCCGATGTCCTGCATGGCCGTGACGACTGTCGCGCGCCCGTCCGCGCCGACCCGCACCCACGCGTACGAGGGCGGCCCGCCGCCTCCGTACCAGATCTGGCTCGCGAGCCCGACGCCGTGGCGCCACGGCCCTGCCGAGCGTGACCGCACCTCCGCCCGGCGGCTCCAGTGCGCCTCGGCGCGGCGGTAGCACTCGGCAAGGTTCTTGGCCGAGTACGGCCGTCCGTCGACCGGATCCGCATCAGCGTGGTTGCGGCGGCGCAGCTCCAGCGGGTCGAGCTCGAGCTTGGCGGCGAGCTCGTCGAGCAGGCACTCGAGCCCGAACGTCCCCTCGACGAACCCGGGCGCACGGAACGCGGCGTTCGGGCCCGTGTTGACCTTCGCGCCGGTCTCCGTCGTCCTGACGTTCTCGCAGGCGTAGAGCATCTGCATCGGCCCGGCCGTCGAGCTGACGAACCCGTCCCAGCCCACGGACATGACGAACTCGCCCGCGAGCGCCGTCAGCGTCCCGTCGGAGCGGGCGCCCACGGTCAGTCGCTGGATGGACGCGCTGCGGTTCCCGCTCGCGAGGTTCTCCTCGCGCCGCGTGAGCGCGCAGCGAACCGGCCGGCCCGTGCGCCGGGCGAGCTCGATGGCGATGTACGTGTGGTCGCCGGGGCCGTTCTTCGCGCCGAAGCCGCCGCCCATGTAGCGGCAGACGACGCGCACCTTGTCCTGCGGGATCCCCAGCCGGGCCGCGACGCGTCTGCGGACGCCCCAGACATACTGCGTCGAGGTGTAGACGGTCAGCTCGTCGCCCTCCCACGCGCAGACGGCCTGGTGGGTCTCGAGCGCGTTGTGGAGGACGGTCTGCGTGCGGTACTCGGCCTCGACGACCACGTCCGCCTCGGCGAGCCCTCGCTCGACATCGCCGCGCTCGTAGCGGGTCGGCTCCTGGAAGGCCTGGCCTTTCGCGATCGCGTCGTCGGGGTCGAGGAGCGGCCCGCTCTCCTCCCACTCCACCTGCACGAGCTCGAGCGCGGCGCGGGCCTGGGAGAAGGAGTCGGCCGCCACGGCGGCGACGGGCGCTCCCGCGAAGCCGGCTTCCCGCACCAGCACGTGGCACTCGTCGGGCCCGATCGCGTCCCGGACACCTGGCGCGTCGAGCGCGGGCGTCAGATCGAGGCGCGCGACGCGCGCGTGGGCGTGCGGGCTGCGCAGCACGGCCACGTGGAGCATGCCGGGGAGCTGGAGGTCGGCCGTGTAGTCGGCCTGGCCGCGGGCGCGCGCGTGACCGTCCAGACGTGGGGCCGGGCGGCCGACGACCTCGAGCGGCCCTTCGGGCCAGCGGTCGAGCGGATCCTCCTCGACGACGATCCACTGCTCGCTGTACTCGCCCTCGACCTCCTTCTCGGTGCGGATCAGTCGCGCCACGTGGAGATCGCCTCCTCGATCTTCGGATACGCGCCGCAGCGGCAGAGGTTGCCGGACATCGCGTGCCGGATCTCCTCGCGGCTCGGCGCGGGCGTCTCGTCCACGAGCGCCGCGGCGGAGACGATCTGGCCCGGCGTGCAGAAGCCGCACTGGAGCGCGTCCGCGCGGACGAAGGCGTCCACGAGCGCGTGGTCGCGCAGGCCCTCGATCGTCGTCACCTCGCGCTCGCCGACCGCCTGCGTGAGCGTGATGCACGAGAGCGCGGGCGCGCCGTCGAGGAGGACGGTGCAGGCGCCGCAGTGGCCTTCGCCGCAGGCGATCTTCGTCCCCGTCAGCCCGAGATCGTCGCGGAGCGTCTCGGCAAGGGTCTTGAGGACGGGGCCGTCGACCGCGTAGCGGCCTCCGTTGACGACCAGCTCAGTCAGCGCCCACCGTCAGCGTGAGGATGTCGGCGATGTGGATGAGGCGGAACGTCGCGCGTGAGAGCCCGCGCGCCTCAGCCTCGTCCTTCGCCTCGGGCAGCGTGCGCCAGAGGTCGCGCGCCGTGTCGACGAGCTCGGCGATCCGCTCGCGCTCCTCGACGTAGCCGTCCCGCTCGGCGCACGTGTTGAGTGCCAGGCCGAGGACGCCGATCGTGTCCGTCTGCCGCGTCCACAGGAGCGGGATGGCCATGGCCAGGTAGTGGTGGATTCGCGCGAACGTCAGGGGCTGGTCGAGGCGTCCCGGCCCGCGGGGAGCGGTCAGCGGTGCCGGCTCCTCGTTGTCTGCGATCCGTGCGGCGGAGCGCCCGAGCATGTCGCGGATCTCCTCCTCGGTGAGGCCGGCGATCTGCGCCGTTCGCAGCGCCAGGAGGAGCGAGCCGGGCTGCTGCCCGTAGGGGTAGTCGGAGGCGAAGACGACCTGGCCCGGGGAGATCCGCGCGTACATGTCCATCAGGTCGATGGGGCTCCACACGGACGTGTCGAAATAGACGCCCTGTCGCCCGGCGAAGTTCTCCGAGAGCGCGGCGAGGTCGGCGATGCCCGCGTGGGCGATGATCAGCGACCCCTCCGGGTAGGCATCGTGCAGAACGCGCAGGTGGTCGGCGATCGGGGGCAGTCCCCGGCCGCCGTGGATGAGGATCGGCACCCGCCGCTCGGCGGCGAGGGCGAAGATCGGCTCGAGGCGCTGGTCGTCGAGGAGGAACCCCTGCGCACGGGGATGAAGCTTGATGCCGCGCGCGCCCAGGTCGAGGCAGCGCGTCGCCTCCTCGACCGGCTCCGAGGCGAGGTCGAGGCGCACGAAGGGCACGATCATCCCCTCGGAGCGCGCGGCGGCCTCCAGCGTGCGGTCGTTCGCCGCCCGGAATGCCGGCTCGCGGTCGGGCTCGTCCATGCAGAACGCGAACGCCCGCTCCGCGCCGGACCGGCGCAGGAACTCGACCAGCTCCTCGCGCGGCGCGACCATCCCGTCGATGTCGCGGCCGACGTGGACGTGCGCGTCGAAGATCGTGACCTCGGACGGCAGGCTGTCGCGGACTTCCCGCTCGTATTGCTCGGTCAGACGGCGTGTCCGCTCGAGAACCTCGTCCACGCCAGTGAATCTACCCGGAGCGGCTACCATCGGGTGCCGTGCCCGACGTCATCATCTTCGGCGACACCGTGCGCTCGCCCGAGCTGCGCCACGAGGTGCCGGTCACCATCGGGGACCCCTTCGTCTACGTGGAGCAGAACGGGACGCGGACGGCGTTCGTCGGCTCGCTCGAGATTTCGCGCCTGCAGGACCTGGACGGGCTCGAGGTCGTCCCGCTCGAGGAGCTGGGGCTCGACGAGCTCGTCGAGCAGGGCTATTCCTGGCACGACATGATGCCGCAGCTCGTGCTCCGCGCGTGCCGCGCTTCCCGGGTCGAGTCGGCCGTGACGCCGCGGGACTTCCCGCTCGGCGTCGCCGACTTCCTGCGCGAGAACGAGATCGAGGTCAATGCCCACGGCGAGCTCTTCGACGAGCGCCGCCGGGTGAAGACACCGGCCGAGCTCGAGGGGATCCTCCGCTGCCAGCGCGCGTCGGAGCATGCGATGGACGCGATCCGCGAGCGGCTCAGGCGCGGCGGCCAGGTGACCTGCGAGGACCTCCAGACCGACGCCATGCGCGTCTTCAGCGAGGAAGGCGTGCTCGTCGACGACGTCGTCCTCGTCTCCGCAGGCGCGCAGACCACGGTCGGCCACGAGCCCGGCACCGGGCCCATCGCGGAGCACGAGCCGATCGTCGTCGACCTCTTCCCGCGCGATCCCGCCTCCGGGTGCTACTCGGACATGACGCGGACGTTCTGCCTGGGCGAGCCGCCCGAGGAGCTCGTCCGCTTTCACGCGCTCGTCCGCGAGGCAATCGACCTCGCGTACGCGACCATCAGGCCGGGCATCGCCGGCTCCGACGCGCATCGCGCCGTCTGCGAGCTCTTCGAGAAGCACGGATACGAGACCCAGCTCACGAAGGCG
>CAVVIB010000014.1:0-99347 GCA_963748205.1 uncultured Actinomycetes bacterium | reverse complement strand
AAGAAGCCGCGCTTCTTGCGCTTGCCCCTCGGCTCGTCCTCGTAGGGCCGCTCGTTTCCGCCCGACCGGGACTGGCGCTGCCGCCCCTCGACCTCGGCGAAGAAGTCCTCGTCGGGGTCGCCCGCGCCATGCTGCGCTCGCGGACGAGGATCTTGTCCAGCTCGCCGCGGTCGAGCCAGATGCCGCGGCACTCGGGGCACGCGTCGATGAGGATCTCGCTCCGCTCGACCTCGACGAGGCGGGAGCTGCAGTTGGGGCAGCGCATCGGCTCGCGGGTCACGCCGGCACCTCGAGCTCGAGGAGCTTCTGGAACCGGTCGGGCTCGTCGAAGGGCCCGATGAGGGCGAGGTTGAGCCGCTCCTGGCGGATGATGTCCCGCGCGACGCGCTGCAGGTCCTCGACGGTGACCTTGTCGAGCGCGGCGAGCACCTCGTCGGGCTCGCGGAGGCGGCCCTCGAGCACCTCGTCGCGGAGCGCGAAGGAGATCATCCCCTTCGGGTCCTCGAGCGAGAGCACGAGGCGGCCCTTGGCGAAGTTGCGCGCCTTCTCCAGCTCGTCCTGCTCGACGGGCTCGGCGGCGATGCGCGCGAACTCGCCCACGATCGTCGAGACCGCGTCGTCGATCCGGTTGATGTCGACGCCGCCCTGGGCGAAGAGCGTGCCCGCGTCCGTGTAGGCCTGGTTGTAGCCATAGATGTAGTAGGCGAGCCCGCGCCGCTCTCGCACCTCGGTGAAGAGGCGGGACGACATGCCGCCGCCGAGCGCGGTGGCGAGGAGCATGAGCGGGTACCGGTCGGGGTGGCCGATCGGGTAGCTGTGGACGCCCATGCGCACGTGCGCCTGGTCGGACGTCTTCGTGTGGATCTTGACGCGCGGCGCGTCCTGCTCCCACTGGACCGGGTCCGGCGCGCCCGTGGCGCCGTCCGGGACGTCGCCCAGGAGCTCGGAGATGCGCTCGACTGCGTCGCCGCCGACCGCGCCCGAGAGGCCGGCGACCATGCGCGGCCCGCGGTACCAGCGGTCGAGGTAGCCGAGGAAGGTCTCGCGCGTCGCGGCGCGCACCGTGTCCTTCGTGCCGATGATGTCCCAGCCGAGGGGCTGGTCGCCGTACAGCAGCTCGTCGTACACGCCGTCGACGTAGTCGCGCGGCGTGTCGTAGTACATGTTCATCTCCTCGACGATCACGCCCTTCTCGCGGTCGATCTCCTCGGGCTCGAACTTCGAGTGCCGGAGCATGTCGACGAGGACGTCGAGCGCCGTGTCGCGGTGCTCGGCCGCGCACTTGACGTAGTAGCCCGTGTACTCCTTGCCGGTGAACGCATTGAACTCGCCGCCGATCGAGTCGATCTCGCCGGCGATGTCCCGCGCCGAGGGCCGGTTCTCGGTCCCCTTGAAGAACATGTGCTCGGCGAAGTGCGCGATGCCGTTGGTGTCCTTCGTCTCGTAGCGCGAGCCGGCCGCGACCATGACGAAGCACGCGACGGACTTCGCGCTCGGCATGTCGGCCGTCACGACCCGCAGGCCGTTCGGGAGTGTTGTCTTGGAGTACGCGTTTGCCATCAGGTGGCCACAGAGCTCCTCTCTTCGTAGGCATCGAGGCGGGTGCGCCAGTCCTCGGGAACCGCCATGGGCGCGTTCGCCTCGTAGTCGTAGGCGACGAGGACGGACGTGGCCTCGAGGACCAGGCGCCCGTCGCCGCCGCGAATCTCGTGCTCCATCTGGAAGCTCTTGGTGCCGACGCGCGTGACGCGCGCGCCGACCTCGAGCCTCTCCGGGAAGCGTGCGGGCGAGCGGAAGTCGACCGCGATGTGGGCGAGGATCAGGGAGAGCTCGTACGCGAACTCCGCGCCGAGCACGTCGACGAGGTAGGCGATGCGCGCCGTCTCGAGGTACGTGAGGTAGACCGCGTTGTTGACGTGGTCGGCGGCGTCGACGTCCCGGAACTCGACGTCGCGCGCGTGGACGAAGCGGTAGCCCTCCATCATCCGCATGGTACTTTCGCGGCTCTCGTGCCCGGCGACCACACCCGAAAGGCCATTTACGCGCAGCCCGAGTGGCTCCGCGGCGTGCCCGAGCGCGTGGGCGACAGGCGGCTTCCCGACGGGCCGTGTCGTCTTCACGGGCTGCGGGACGTCGTTCCATGCCGCACAAACCGGCGGCGAGGCGCTCCAGTCGCTCGAAGCCGTGCTCGCCCCGCCGGACGCCGACCTGCTCGTCGTCGTCAGCCACGAGGGCGGGACGGCGCTCGCGGTCGAGGCCGTGCAGGCGTTCTCCGGGCCGACCTGGCTGATCACGGGAAAGGAGGAGAGCGCGCTCGCCGGGCTTGCCGACGAGGTGCTCGTCGTCACGCCCGAGATCGAGGAGTCCTACTGCCACACGGCGAGCTACACCGCCGCGGTGGCCGCGCTCGCCGCTCTGCGAGGCGAGGACGTCAGCGGCCTGCCCGCCGCGGTCGAGCGCGTGCTGGAGGACGAGCCGCTCGAGCTCTTCGAGGCCGAGCGGGTCGCCGTGGTCGGCGCCGGCAGGGACTGGCCGACCGCCCAGGAGGCCGTGCTGAAGCTGCGCGAGGGCGCCCGCCTCGCGGCCGAGGCGCACCAGACCGAGCAGATCCTGCACGGCTACTTCGCTGCTATCGACGAGACCGTCCGCGTCTTCGTCCTCGAGGGCGAGGGGCGGGCCGCCGAGCGGGCCGCGGACGTCGTGAAGGCGCTGGGCGAGATCGGCGCGGAGACGACGCTCGTCCCCACGGAGCACCCGGTCGTGGACATCGTGCGCTTCCAGCTTCTTACCCTCGCGATCGCGGAGAAGAAGGGCGTCAACCCGGACAAGATCCGCTGGGACGAGCCGCGCTGGGACGCGGCGCGGAAGTCCTACGTGCCGTACCGCGAGAGGAGCCAGAGCCCGGCGACGGTGTAGACGACCATCAGCGCCAGCATGGCGTACTGGCTGATGGCCGCCTTGCGCGGGGACTCGAAGAGCTGCACGGCCTTGTCGTGCGCGAGCACGAGCCCGGCGACGTGGCCGATCACGAGCGCCGCGACCTGGACGTACCAGACCGTCTGCGGGGCGAGGACGTTGATCCGCGGGACGACATCCGCCGTCCCGAACAGGTCCCAGCCGAAGCCGAACGGGTCGGAGACGTAGATCGCCAGGTACTGCGACTCGCGCACGAGGAACGAGAAGTAGTGGGCGACGACGTAGGCGAGCGCGATGGGGACGAGGCTGCCGAGGAACGCGTCGGTGAGGTCTCCCTCGTAGCCAACGGCCCGCGCCGCGATCTTCATGGCGACGATGTACGCGAGCGCGACGAAGCCGATCATGATAGGAGCCCCGCGAGCGCGACGAGGCCCCCGACGACGTCCGCCAGCGTTGGCGAGCGCTCGATCACCTCACGCGTCAGCTTCGCGCGCACCTCGACGGCCCAGTAGTCCGTCTGGCTGAAGCCGTCGAACGCGACCGAGCCGAGCATGACCGCGATGAACGCGAGCGTTCCCGGCCGCGCGTCGAGGTTCGCGAGCTCGGTGAACGGCCAGCGCGCCACCAGCCGCCCGTCCCGCGTCCCGAAGGGGGCGATGCGCGCGAGCAGGCCGAAGTAGACGGCGAAGCCCTCGCCGTTCTCCGTCCACTCGTCCCGGCCGTACGCGAGCATCGCGAGCCAGGTCACGAGGCTGTAGAGAACGATCGCGACGGCGATCGCCCGCGGGTTCGTGTTGTCCCAGTACGCGAGCTCGAAGGCGGCGAACGCGAGCAGAGCACGGCCCCCGGCCAGCGGCCCCACCGCTCCGGGTACGCGAACGGCGCCTCCCAGCGGAATCCGACCCGCTCCGAGATCCACGCGGCGGCGTCGGCGGCCGCCCGCCACGGGCTCAACACCGACCAGACGTTCCCGAAGAGGGCGCTGAGCGCCGGCACGCCGAGCCAGAAGTAGACGAAGACGAAGCGCGGGGCGAGGTTGTCGTCCGGCGACGTGTCGCCGACCGCGGCGGCCACGAGGACGAGGACGAAGAGGGCGAACGAGAGCGCTCCGAGGAAGACGCGCAGCGCGGTGCTCCACGCGATCGCCTCGAGCCTCGGCACCGGCCGCCCGCGGCTCGCCTCGGCCAGGAGCGGCCGCTGCCAGAGCGCCCAGAGGGCGAGGAACGAGACGACGAGGACGATGGAGGCGCCCCAGTAGAAGAGCCACCCGGGAACGGGCAGGTCTCGAACCCCGCCCAGCCCGTGGGCGAGAGGCAGTGTCAGGTCAGACGCCGTCAAGGACGAACTTCGAGCTCGGCGATCAAGACGACGCGATCCTCGAGCTCCGCCTCGAACACGCCGGGCTGGGTCGCGCGGAACCGGATCCGCGCCGGCTGCCCGGGAGCGACGTCCGCCAGGAGGTCGTAGCCGTGCAGGTGGACGTGGTCGGAGACGTCGCTGCGGACGATGAAGAGCACCTGGCTGCCCTGCTCGATCTCCGCGTGCTTGATCCCGCCCACGGGCTGGCCGTTCCGCACGACGACGACGACGCGCTGCGGCCCTGGCGGCTCCGCCTGGGTCGTGGTCGGCGCCTCCTCGGTCGTGGCCTCCTCGGTGGTCGCCTCTTCGGTCGTCGCTTCCTCGGTGGTCGTCTCGGGCGTCGTGGTCTGGGCGGCCGCGGTCGTGTCGGGCGAGTCTTCGTCGTCGCCCGGGCGCAGCACGAGGAACAGGACGATGGCGAGCGCGGCCACGGCCGCGACGGCCGCGCCCACGGCCCACGGGTTGCGGCCGCCTCCCGGTCCCGGATGTCGGACTGATCTGGAGGCCCGGCGGGGGGTTCCTGCGGCGCTTGGCTCATCTGTCTCCCTCCACGGTCTGGGTTCGCCTCCGCATCTCGCTCAAGGTTCGTGCGAGCGCTCCCGCCTGGAATCTTGCCAGCGCAGCGATCTAGCTGACGACTATGCCGCCGTTCTCGGCGGCGCCGGCGAGGAAGCCGAGCCAGTCCTCCCAGAGCTTCGGGTCGTCGAGCGTCTTCGGCTCGGGCGAGGCCTGGGAGAGCGCGAAGTCGACCGCCCCGGGCGGGATCGTCGCCCCCGGCTCGAGCCGGTCGAGCGAGAGCCAGCCCGTCATGCCCTGCTCGTTCATCTCGGCCGCCAGGCGCTCGAGGTCCTCCACGCCGAGGAAGACGTGGCCGCCCATCCCGTCGTTGCGCGCCCAGTAGAGCCGCAGCATCAGGCGAGCTCGGCGAGGGCCGCCAGCGCCCGGTCGACCTCGTCGGCGGTGTTGTAGTGGACGAAGCCGACACGGAGCGCGCCGTCGGGGAGGCCGAGCCGCTGCATCACCTCGTAGGCGTAGTAGTCACCCCACCAGGCGGCGATGTCGCGCTCGGCGAGGCGCGTCGACGCCTCCTCCGGGGTCAGGCCCGGGACGGTGAGCGCGAACGTGGGCACGCGGCCGTCCATCGTGCGGAGACCGTGGAGGCGAATGCTCTCGGGCAAGCCGGCGAGGAAGCGCTCGCCCAGCTCGCGCTCGTGCGCCGTGACCGCCTCCCAGCCCAGCGACTCGATGTAGGCAACGGCGGCGCAGAAGCCGGCCAGAGCCTCGTGCGGGAGCGTGCCGGTCTCGAAGCGCGCGCCGATCGGCTCGTCCGGAGCCGGCCGCACCTTGTACGGGCGCCAGCGCTCGATCAGCTCCCGCCTCCCGTAGAAGAGCCCGAGGTGCGGACCGAAGAACTTGTAGGGCGAGCAGAGGAGCACGTCGGCGTCGACCGCCCTGACGTCGATCGGCCCGTGCGGGCCGTAGTGGACGGCGTCGACCCAGGCGAGCGCGCCCGCCGCGTGCGCGAGGTCGACGATCCGCCGGACGTCCGTGACCGTCCCGACGGCGTTCGAGGCCCAGGGGAAGGCGACCACGCGCGTCCGCTCGCCGAGCTGCCGCTCCAGGTCGTCCAGGTCGAGCGTGGCGTCCTCGTCCCGGATGTCGACGAAGCGGACGACGAGGTCGAGGTCGTGCGCGAGCTCGAGCCACGGCGAGATGTTCCCGTCGTGGTCGAGCCGCGTGACGACGATCTCGTCGCCGGCACGGAGCTCGCGGCCGAGCGTGCGCGTGAGCGCGAAGTTCAGCGTGGTCATGTTCTGGCCGAAGCCGACCTCGTCGGCCTCGCAGCCGAGGAAGCGCGCCGCCGTGTGGTGGGCGCTGACGATCAGGGCGTCGCTGCGCATGCTCGTCTCGAACGGCCCGCCGAGGTTCGCGTTCGACTCGCGCAGGTAGGACGCCATCGCCTCGATGACGGAGTCGGGCGTCTGGGTCCCTCCCGGCGCGTCCAGGAAGGCCAGCGGCCGGTCGAGCGCGGAGAAGCGTGCGCGGACGGCCGCGACGTCGAGGGCGACGGCGCTCATCGCGCCAGGAGCTCCCGCTCGCGCGTCTCGTCGAGCCCGGCCTCGGGCGACGTGTCCGCGTGCTCGAGCGTGTCGCGGATCGTCCGCGCGAGCGGCCTGAACGTCAGGCCGGCGGTCACGGCCCGGGTGACGTCCACGGCGAGGAAGTTCGCCACCTCGGGGTTCCCGCCCGGCGCCAGCCAGAGCGGCAGGTCGCTCCAGGCCTCGACCCCGTTCTCGACCAGGTAGTCCTCGTCCACCCAGACGAGCCGCGCGGCGCTCCCCGTCTCGGCGACGATCGCCTCGAGCAGCCGCTCCATCGTCAGCGGGCTCTCCGGGCCGGTCGCGTTGTAGACGCCCGTCTCGCCCCTTCTCGGCCATGTCCAGAAGCCAGTCCGCCAGGTCGCGGCCGTGGATCAGCTGCACCGGCTGGTCGCGCGGCTCCGGCGCGAGGACGTCGCCTCCGCGGGCGATCCGGTGCACCCAGTACGTGAAGCGGCCGCTCCGGTCGTAGGGGCCGACGATCAGGCCGGCGCGGGCCGACAGCGAGCGCCCGGGAAGCGCCCGTTCGAGCTCGCGCTCGCAGAGCACCTTGAGGCCGCCGTACACGTCTGCGGAGGTGATCTCCTCGGTCGTCTCGTCTTCGAGCGCATGCACCGGCGACGACTCGTTCGTGCCCGGCAGGGTCGTGTCCGAGTAGACGGAGCAGCTCGAGACGAAGCCGTAGTGGCCGACGCGGTCGCCGAGCAGTGTCGCCGCCTCGCGCACCCAGCGCGGCACGCGCGCGGAAGTGTCGAAGACTGCGTCCCAGGTGCCCTCGCGGAGGCTCTCGAGGTCGCCGGCGGCGCGATCGCCGTGGCGCGTCTCGAGGTCCGGATAGAGGCCCGCATCGGTCTGCCCGCGGTTGAAGAGCGTCACCTCGTGGCCGCGCTCGAGCGCCGCCTCGACCAGGTGGCGCCCGACGAAGAGCGTCCCGCCGAGGATGAGGATCCTCACCGGATCACCTCGCCGTTCACGCGCCACTCGTAGCGGGGCGGACGCCGTCAGGGAAGCGCCGACGAAGCAGTCGCGCTCAGCGAGGTCGAGCAGCTCGCCGAGCGCGGCCTCCTCGGGTAGCGGGTCGAGCTCGACGTCCAGCCCGACCTCGATCTCGACGAAGGCATAGCGGCCGTCCTCCTCGCGCTTGGAGACGATGCCTTCGGCCGCCGCGTTGCCGCGGACGGTGACGCTCTCGCGCTCGGCGTGGAAGCGCAGGCTCTTCAGCGTGCAGCGCATGAGCCCGGCGAGGACGAGGTGCTCGGGCGTCCACGGCTCACCGGGTACGAGCGGTGCCTCACCGCCCGCGAGCAGCCCTCCTTCGGCGTCGAGGCTCGCCGCGTACTCGAACCGTTTCGCCACGCGCTAGATCTTCGGCCAGCGCGTGATGACGACCTTCTTCTCCGTGTAGAACTCGATCGCGTCGCGGCCGTGCGCGTGCAGGTCGCCGAAGAACGAGTCCTTCCAGCCGGTGAAGGGGAAGTACGCCATCGGCGCAGCGACGCCGATGTTGACGCCGAGCATCCCGGCTTGCGCTTCGTAGCGGAATCGGCGCATCGCGCCGCCGCTCGTCGTGAAGATCGAGGCTGCGTTGCCCTTCGTCGAGGAGTTGAGGATCTCGATCGCCTCGTCGAAGTCCGCCGCCTTCAGCAGCGTCAGGACCGGCCCGAAGATCTCCTCGCGCGCGATCTCGGAGCCCGGCTCGGACTCGATGATGGTCGGACCGATGAAGTTGCCGTCCTCGGATCCGCGCCCGCGGCCGTCGAGGACGATCTCTCCGCCCGCCGGCGCCCTTCTCGATCCAGCCGAGGATCCGCTCGTGCGAGGCGGCCGAGATGACCGGGCCGACCTCGGTCTCCGGGTTCGGACCCGTCGCCGACGACCATGGCGGCGCCCTTCTCCGCGAGCGCCTCGCTTCAGCGGCTCGTAGGTCGTCGCCGACCGCGATGCAGACCGAGTTGGCCAGGCAGCGCTGGCCGGCCGCGTGGAAGGCGGAGGAGAGCACGCCGTCGGCGGCGCGAGTCGAGCTCGGCGTCGGGCATGACGATGACGTGGTTCTTCGCTCCGCCGAGTGCCTGGACTCGCTTGCCGTGCTTCGCGCCTATTTCGTAGATGTAGTGCGCGACCGGCGTCGAGCCGACGAAGGAGACGCCGTCGACCTGCCGGGTGCTCGAGGATTGCGTCCACGGACGGCTTGCCGCCGTGCACGAGATTGACGACGCCCGGCGGGACGACGTCCGTCGAGGAGCTCGAAGATGCGCTGGACCGCGAGCGGGTCCTGCTCGGACGGCTTGCAGATGAACGTGTTCCCGCACGCGATGGCAAACGGCAGGAACCACATCGGGCACCATGAACGGGAAGTTGAACGGCGTCACCGCCAGCGAAGACGCCGATCGGCTGCCGGATCATGTCGGAGTCGATCCCGCGCGAGACGTCCTCGAGGTTCGTCCCCTGCATCAGCGTCGGGACGCCGGTGGCAACCTCGACGCACTCGATCCCGCGCCGGACCTCGCCGGCCGCGTCCTTGATCGCCTTTCCGTTGTCCCTGGTGACGATGGAGGCGAGCTC
The DNA here is from genome assembly GCA_963748205.1 of uncultured Actinomycetes bacterium. Lineage (GTDB taxonomy): Bacteria > Actinomycetota > Thermoleophilia > Gaiellales > Gaiellaceae > JAIBJN01. Next base: position 90,411 of record CAVVIB010000014.1, on the reverse strand, counting down.
GTTCTTGCGAGGCTCTCGAGCCGGTACTTGAGCTCGAAGCACGCCCGCGCGCGCTCGACCGGGGGCGTCGAGCGCCAGGCCGGGAAGGCCTCACGCGCCGCCCGCACGGCCGCGTCCACCTCGGCGGCGCCGGAGAGCGGCACCGAGCCGAGCGTCTCGCCGTTGGCGGGATTGGTCACGCGCCATCGTCTCGGCCCCCTCGGCCTCGACCCAGCGTCCTCCGATGAAGTTCTTCAGGGTCTCGAGTCGCGACCCCGGGCTTGTCCTCGACCTGCGCCATCTTCGCCTCCTATTTCGCTCGTCGTAGAGTATCGCCGTGGCAGCGCAGGCGGTCTCGGCGGTTCCGGACATCCTGGCGCCGGGCCTGCGTTGCGTCTTCTGCGGCATCAATCCCGGCCGCCGCTCATCCGAGGCGGGGTGCCACTTCGCCAACCCGCGCAACGACTTCTGGCGCCTGCTCGCGGACGCGGGCCTGACGCCGCGCCTGCTCGACCCGAGCGAGCAGTGGGACATGCCGGGGCTCGGCTACGGGCTCACGAACGCCGCCTACCGGACGACGAAGGGCTCGAGCGACCTGCGCCGGGGCGACTTCGCCGGCTCCACGGAGCGCCTGGAGCGGCTGGCGGCCGAGCTCGAACCCGGAACGATCGCCTTCGTCGGCAAGTCGTCGTTTCAGGGAGCGTTCGGACTTCGCGCGGAGCGAGTTGGGGCTGCAGGAGCGGAAGCTGGGCGCGACGGCGCTCTTCGTTCTGCCCTCGACGTCACCCGCGAACGCCGCCGTCCCGTACGACGAGCGGCTCGCCTGGTTCGAGCGCCTGGCCGAGCATCTCGGCCGCTGAGCATCTCGGCACGGTTCGCGCGCGTTCTCTTACGTTCCGCGCGCCACGCGCGCGTTTCTCGGGGCTACGCTCGAAAGCGGGTGGTGGGATGGGGTGCCCCGGTTAATCAATCGCGCGCGCGAGGCCCGAGGGCTCAGTCGCGCCAGCGGTTCGTGATCGGGACGCGGCGGTCGCGGCCGAACGCCTTCGGGCGCAGCTTGACCCCTGGCGGGGCCTGGCGGCGCTTGTACTCCGCCCGGTCGATCATCGCGAGGGCCCGCTCGACGACCTCCGGGTCGAAGCCGTTCGAGGTCAGCTCCTCCCGCGAGCTGTCCAGCTCCACGTAGGCCTCGAGCACCTCGTCCAGCTCGGCGTACGGCGGCAGCGAGTCCTCGTCCTTCTGGTCGGGCCGCAGCTCGGCGCTCGGGGCCCGCTCGAGCACCGACGCCGGGATCAACTCCCGGCCCGCCCGCTCGTTGAGGTGGTGCGACAGCCGGTAGACGTCCGTCTTGTACACGTCCTTGAGGAGCGCGAACCCGCCGGCCATGTCGCCGTAGAGCGTGGCGTAGCCGACCGAGAGCTCGCTCTTGTTCCCCGTGGCGAGCAGCAGCCACCCGAACTTGTTCGAGAGCGCCATCAGGATCAGCCCGCGGGCGCGCGCCTGGATGTTCTCCTCGGCGACTCCGCGCTCGGTGCCCGCGAAGGCCTCGGCGAGCGCGGCGCCGGTCGCCTCGACGACGGGGCCGATGGGGATCTCCATGAACCTCGTGCCGAGCGACTCGGCGACTGCCCGCGCGTCGGCCCTCGTCTCGGCGGACGAGAACTGCGACGGCATCGAGACGCAGACGACGTGCTCGGGGGCGAGCGCCTCGGCGGCAAGCGCCGCAGTGAGGGCCGAGTCGATGCCGCCGGAGATGCCGAGCACGACCTCCGTGAACTCGTTCTTCTCCACGTAGTCGCGCAGGCCGAGCTCGATGGCCAGCCGCATCTCCTCCAGCTCGTCGAGCAGCGGCGCCACGACCGGCGTCGCAGGCGGTCGGTCGCCGTCCGCGATCTGGAATTTCGATCTCGGGCGGATCCGGCAGCTCCTGCAGCGCCCGTGCCAGGGAGCGCCGCCGCGCGTCGCGCAGGCGCCGGCCGACCGCCGTCGAGGCGTCCACGTCGACGACGAGCAGCGCCTCCTCGAAGGCCGGCCCGCGCGCAACCACGTCCCCGTTCTCGTCGAGAACGAGGCTCTGCCCGTCGAAGATCAGCTCGTCCTGCGCGCCGACGGCGTTCAGGTAGACGATCCAGCACGAGTTGTCGCGCGCGCGGGCGGCCAGCATCTGCTCGCGCTCGATGCCCTTGCCGACGTGGAACGGCGAGGCGGAGATGTTCGCGATCACGTGTGCACCCGCGAGCGCAAGGTCGGTCGCGGGCGGCCCCGGCTGCCAGATGTCCTCGCAGACGGTGGGGCCTACGAGCGCCTCGCCGCAGCGCAGGAGCACGAGGTCGCGGCCCGGCTGGAAGTAGCGGTCCTCGTCGAAGACGCCGTAGTTGGGGAGGAAGTGCTTCTCGTACACCGCCTCGACCTTGCCGTCGACGATCACGGCGCACGCGTTGAAGAGGTCGCGGTCGAGGTGCGGGAAGCCGACGAGCGCCGAGATGCCCGTGGACGCGGCCGCGATCTCGTCCAGGGTGCGCCGGGCGGCGCGGAGGAAGCTGGGCCGCAGGAGCAGGTCCTCGGGCGGGTAGCCGGTCACGGCGAGCTCGGGGAAGAGGACGAGGTCGGCGCCGGCCTCGCGCGCCTCGTCGAGGCGGCCGAGGATCCGGTCGCGGTTGCCGTCGAGGTCGCCGACGACGGTGTCGATCTGGGCGAGCGCGAGGCGCATGCCCTGAATTCTAGCTGTTTACGCCTCGCGGGCGAAAACCGCTTAGTCCCGCCGCTCCTCCATGAACTTCCGGAGGCCGAGGAACGGCAGGATGAACGCCGCCAGGAGGGCGGCAAGCCAGACGATCACCGTCGCGGCAATCCAGGTTCCGGCGCCGTTGATCGTGAGGCCGTCGGAGACGAGATCAGTGACGATCAGCGCGATAAGCGTCGCGAGCAGCGCCGCTGCGACGAACGCAACCAGTCGGAGCCGGCGGAGCTGGATGAACAGAAACGGGTGGAGCAGCGCGAAAGCCACCGTGAAGATGACGACCGCCACGAAGAAGGCTGCACCGTTGAGGTGAACGCCGTCGAGGAGCGCGGCGGCCACGAGCAGGCCGACGGCGTTTGCGGCGACCGCCACCGCGACGCGCACGAGCAGGCGGATCACGCGGGCACCCTACTCGACCGCGCCGACGGCGGAGGCCGCGAGCTCGACGTCTTCCTCGTCGTTGTAGAGATGGAACGAGAGGCGGACCGATCCCGCCCGGACGGCGCAGGCGATGCCCGCCTCCTGCAGGTTGGCGGCGGCTGCCTCGGCGTCGGCGACGCGGAAGCGCACGATCGGCGACTCCGGCTCGGGCAGGCCGAGCTTCTCGGTCAGCGAGCGGGCGAGGGCAAGGTTGTGCTCGGCGATCCGCTCGTTGCCCAGCGAGACGAGGAGCTCGAGGCTCTTCCGCGCGCCGGCCGCCGACAGCCACGGCACCGAGATGTCGAGCCGCCGCGCTTCGCCGGCCGGCTCCGGAAAGCCGTAGTAGTCCTCGTACGGGTCGACGCGCGCTTTCCAGCCGGAGGTCCAGGGCCCCAGCTCCTCGCGTCGCTCGGGGCTGACGTAGAGGAACCCCACCCCGCGCGGGCACAGCATCCACTTGTAGCCGTGCGCGACGAGGTAGTCGACGCCGCGGAGATCGATCGGGTACGTGGCCACCGCCTGGGTCGCATCCAGGCAGATGCGGACGCCGGTCGCCCGCAGCGCGTCCAGGTCGGCCACGCGCCCCTCCGCGGACTGGACGAGGCTGACGCAGACGACGGCGGTGCGCTCGTCGACGGCGTCGACAAGGCCCTCGAGCGGAACAGGGCGCAGCTCGACGCCGCGCGGCTCCAGCGCCTTCCAGGGGAGGAGCGCCGACGTGAAGTCGCGCTCGTAGAGGACGACGTTCGAGCCGGCCTCGACCGGGATGCTCGCGGCGACGAGCCCGATGCCGATGGAGACCGCCGGGGTCAAGGCGATGTCCTCCGCGCGGGCGCCGACTAGCTCGGCGAATAGGGCGCGGCAGGCCTCGCCATCCTCCTCCCAGTCGCGCCAGCGCTTGCGCGTGCGCCAGCCCTCGCTCGCCTCGGCCAGCGCGGTGAGCGTCGACCGCGGCGGGAGGCCGTACGTCGCGCTGTCCAGGTAGCCGCGGGTCGGCGTTCCCTCGTACTCAGACGGCGCGAGCAATGGCCTCCAGCGCTTCGGGGTTCTCGACGGAGGAGAGGTCGCCCGGATCCTGGCCGAGGGCGCCGGCGCGGACGGCGCGCCGCACGATCTTCGCGCTGCGCGTCTTCGGGAGCGCGGGGACGAACACCACGCGATCCGGCCGGAAGGCCTTGCCGAGCTCGGCCGCGGCCCGCTCGGCCACCTCGGCGGCGAGCTCCTCCGAGGGCTCGGCCCCCGGGGAGGCGACGCAGAAGATCCAGGCGACCTCGCCCTTCACCTCGTGCGGGACGCCGACGGCGGCGGCCTCGGCGACCGCGGGATGCGCCACTGCGGCCGACTCGAGCTCGGCCGGCCCGATGCGCTTGCCGGCGATGTTGAGCGTGTCGTCGGAGCGGCCGTGCAGGAACCAGTAGCCGTCCTCGTCCACGGACGCCCAGTCCCCGTGCATCCAGACGCCGGGTAACCGGCGCCAGTAGGTGTCCAGGTAGCGCTCGGGGTCGCGCCAGAAGCCGCGCGTCATCCCCGGGAACGGCCGCCTGCACACGAGCTCGCCCACCTCGCCGGTCTCGACGAGCGAGCGGCCCTCGGCGTCGACGACGTCCATCGCCATGCCCGTCGCAGGCCCGCCCAGCGAGCACTCCTTGATGGGGATCGCGGGCGTCGGAGAGAGGAAGCAGGCGCCGATCTCCGTCCCGCCCGAGCAGTTGATGATCGGGCAGCGCCCGCCGCCGACCCGCTCGAAGAGCCAGCGGTACGGATCCGGGTTCCAGGGCTCGCCCGTCGTGACCATCACCCGGAGCGACGAGAGGTCGGCCGTCGGCTCGCCGTGCGGGATCAGCGCGCGCACGAGAGTGGGCGAGAGGCCGAGGATCGAGACGCGCTCGGACTCGACGAGGCTCCACAGCCGGTCGGTGGGCCTGTCGGGCGCGCCCTCGGCGAAGACGATCGGACACCCGAGCGCGCCTGCGCCCACCACGGTCCACGGACCCATGATCCAGCCCATGTCCGTGGCGAAGTGGAGGACGTCGTCCGGGCCCGCGTCCGCCTGGTAGGCGACCTCGCGCGTGATCGAGACGAGGAAGCCGCCCTGGACGTGGACGATCCCCTTCGGCTTGCCGGTCGTGCCCGACGTGTACGTGAGGAGGTACGGGTGCTCGGCGTCCACCTCGAGCGCCGGCAGCTCGCCGGGGCTGTCGTCCACGATCGCGCCCCAGCCCGAGTCGCGCTCCCAGGTGACGACGTGCTCGACGGACGGCGCCTGCCGCACGGCCTCCTCGACGGTCTCGCGCATCGGAAGCCGGGTGCCGCGCCGCAGCGAGTAGTCGGCCGTGATGACGACCTTGGCCTCGGAGTCCTGGAGCCGCTGGGCCACGGCGGGCGCGGCGAAGCCGGAGAAGAGCGGCATCTGGATCGCGCCGATGTGCGCGCACGCGTGCGAGGCGACAGCGACCTCCGGCGACATGGGCAGGTAGATGGCGACGCGGTCGCCGGGCTCGACGCCGAGGCGCACGAGCCCCTCGGCCAGGCGCGTCACGTCGCGCGAGAGGTCGGCGAAGGTCAGCTCGCGGCGCGATCCGTCCTCGCCTGCGAAAACGGCGCCGACCCGGTCGGGAGTCCGCTCGGCCCAGCGGTGGACGCAGTTGCGCGCGATCGAGACCGTGCTGCCCGTGAACCACGTCGTCCACTCCGGGCCGCGCGAATCGTCGTAGACGCGCTCCCACGGCGTCGAGAACTCGAGCCCCGTGTCCTCGATCATCGCCGGCCAGAACCACTCCGGCTCCTCCTGCGAGCGCCGCACGAGCTCCCAGTAGTCCTCGATCCCGTGCCTGCGCATCAAGCGGACGATGTTGGCGCGCTCGAGCGCCTCCTCGTCCGGTCTCCACACGACCTCAGCCACAGCGCCGCCCAGTCTACGGAGCAGCCCAGGGCGGACGGCTCTCGCTTGACAGTGAGTGAACGCTCACCCATAATGAGCGAGCACTCACTCATGGTGGAGACGGTCGAAACCAAGCCAACGTTGCGCCGCCGGATCATCGAGGCGGCGGACACGCTCATCCGGGAGCACGGCCTCGCGGGCGCGACCACCCGCGAGATCGCCCGTGCCGCCGGCTGTGCGGAGGGCTCGATCTACGTTCACTTCGAGGACAAGATCGACCTCGTCATCGCGGTCATCGTCGAGCGCGAGCCCTACTTCGCCGAGCTGATGGAGCTGCCCTCGCGGGCCGGCGAGGAGACGGTCGAGGCCAACCTCGTCCCCTGGGTCGAGGAGCTCCTCAAGCTTCTCCACGACAACCAGCCGATCTTCTACGCGCTCATGGGCGACCGGAGCGTCTTCGCGCGCTTCAAGGAGCGGCTGCGCGAGCGCGAGACCGGCCCCGTCGCGATCTTCAGGACCGCGGCTTCATACATCGGCGCCGAGCAGAAGCTCGGGCGCCTCGACGAGCGCGCGCACCCCGACGTCGTCGCGTCGATCCTCATCGGCGCGTGCCGCGACCAGGTCCTGACGCACGCGTTGGCCGGCAAGGAGCCGACGGACCCGGCGCTGTTCGCGCGCGAGCTCGTCCACACCATCGTCTTCGGCCTCGCGCCCGCAGAGGCGCGCGGTCATTTGCTCCCGCACAGCAAGGAGGAACCCTCGTGAAGGCACGAATCTTCGCCGAGGAGAGCCGGAAGTGGTGGACGCTTGGCGCCGTTGCCTTCGCGCTCTTCATGATCATGCTCGACAACACCGTCGTGAACGTCGCGCTCCCGTCGATCCAGAGCGACCTCGGGATCGGCCTCTCGGAGCTCGAGTGGACGGTGAACGCGTATGCCCTGACCTTCGCCGTGCTCATGCTCTCCGGCGGCAAGATGGCCGACTTCTTCGGGCGACGCCGCGTCTTCCTGGTCGGCCTCGCGATCTTCACGCTCTCCTCGCTCGCCTGCGGGCTGGCGACGTCCGGCGAGACGCTGATCGGCGCGCGGACGGTTCAGGGCGTTGGTGCCGCGCTGATGATGCCCGCCACGCTCTCGATCATCTCGGCGACCTTCCCTCCGCACCAGCGCGGCATGGCGATCGGGATCTGGGCAGGCGTCTCCGCGATGGCGCTCGCGATCGGCCCGTTGATCGGCGGGCTCGTGACAGAGCACATCAACTGGAGCTGGATCTTCTTCATCAACGTCCCCATCGGCGTCCTCGGCCTGATCGTCGGCCGACTCGTGATCCGCGAGTCGCGGGACACCTCGCACGATCAGCGCCTGGACATTCCCGGGCTGATCGCCTCGGGCGTCGGGCTCTTCGCGCTCACGTTCGCGCTGATCGAGGCGAACGCCTACGGGTGGACCGACCCGCTCATCATCGGGCTCTTCGTGCTCTCCGTTGTCTCGCTCGCCGGCTTCGTGCTCCTCGAGCGGCACCAGCGCTCGCCGATGCTCGACCTCTCGCTCTTCAAGAGCTCCACGTTCGCCGGAGCGAACGTCGTCGCGCTGCTCGTGACGCTCGCCATGTTCGGCGTGTTCTTCTTCATGTCGATCTACATGCAGAACATCCTCGGCTATTCGGCAACCAAGACCGGCGCCGCGTTCCTCCCGATGACGATCCTGATCATCCTGATCGCGCCGATCGCCGGGAAGTCGTCCGACCGCATCGGCTCGCGGGCACTGATGACCTCCGGGATGCTCTGCCTAGCCGCCTCCCTCGCGATCTTCTCGCGCCTCGGCCTCGACTCGGGCTTCTGGGACATCTTTCCGGGCCTGGTCGTGGGCGGCTTCGGAATGGGTCTCGTCATGACGCCGATGACGGCGGCCGCGCTCGGCTCCGTCCCCGTGGAGAAGTCGGGGGTCGGCTCCGGCGTCCTGAACACGTTCCGCCAGGTCGGCGGGGCACTCGGGATCGCCGTCATGGGGGCGATCGTGGCCTCGTACGTCGACCTGAGCGGCGGCCGGCCGGATCCCTCGTCCTTCATCGACGGCTTCCAGGTCGCGCTCAGGGTGAGCGCGGTGTTCGCGCTGATCGGTGCAGTGGTCGCCGTCACCACGATCCGCAAGCACCGGCACATGGACGCGGCAGAGCTCGCCGAGGTCGCCGCCTGAGCGGCTGACGTTCGCCCGAGCCGGCTTCCACCGGTAGGAGGTAAGTAGGCGAACGGTATGACCGCTTCACCGGCGGTCAAGCGTACGCCTTCGAGGGATCGACCGATCCGGCCCTGCTGCCGACGCTTTGAACATGTTCGGCTCTGAGAAAGGCGACAACCCGGAGACTTCGGCTCTGCGGCCCAGCCGATGCCTCCGGGTTGGTGTCGCCGGGAATGGCGCGCCTCCCGCACCCCTCTTGCCTGGCGTCTGGCAGGAATGCGGAACGGATCTGACTATAGCCCAGGTACAACACAAGTCAAGTGGGGTTGTGAAGTAGTTTTTAGCTCGTATAGTTCACCGTAGGTTGACCATGAACGAGACCGCCGCCCTCGCCCGCACCCAAACACCGTCGCGCCCCACTCTCGGAGGTCGCGTCAGGCAGCTCCGGATCGCCCGGGGACTGACGCAGACCGACCTGGCCGGCGAGCGCTTCTCCAAGGAATACGTCAGCCAGATCGAGCGTGGCAAGACGCGCCCGACGGCCGAGACGATCGAATGGCTTGCCGCTCGCCTGGGCGTCGACTCGAGCTTCCTCGAGACCGGCGTCTCCTCGAGCGAGCGCGAGCGCGTCGAGAGCGTGATCGTCCGCGCCGAGGCCGCGATCGAGGCCAGCGAGTACGAGGATGCCGTCGCCGAGCTTCTTCCGCTCGCGTCCGTCCTGGACACACTGGCGGCGCCGGAGCTCGCCCTGCGCGCGTACCTCGCCGAGGCGTGGTCGCGCATGTACCTGGGCGAGGTCCGCAAGTCGGTTGCCATCCTCGACCGCGCCCGCGCGATCGCCGAGAGCCCGTCGTTCACCGACATCGACCGGGCGCAGGTGCTCTACCACCTCGGCTGCTGCCGGGTGAAGCTGAACTCGTACGCGACGGCCCAGGCCCTGTACACGCAGGCGCTCGAGCTCGTCCAGCGCTCGCCCGTCCCCGCCGACCGCCTCCGCTCGCACATCCTCGAGTGGCGCTCGCGCTGCTATCGCCAGGCGCGCGACTTCCAGGCCGCGAAGGAGGACGTCGAGCGCGCGCTCGAGCTCGCGGAAGGGCTCAACGACCGCCACACGATGGCGCACGTCTATTTCCAGTACTCGCTCATCGCCGAGCGCACGGGCAACTGGGTCCAGGCCCGCTCCTACGCCGAGAAGGCGAAGGGGATCTACGAGGAGGTCCGCGACGAGGCCAACGTCGGGAAGCTCCTGAACGAGATCGGGGCGCTCAACCACCAGCTCGGACGCTCCGACGAGGCGATCGGCTACCTGAAGCAGTCTTTCAAGGTCCTCCTCGACCTCGGCGACGACACGAACGCCGCCCGGGTCATCAACTCCCTCGCCGGGGTGCACCTCGCCACCGGCCAGGTCGAGCTCGCCGAGTCGCAGGCCCGCGAGGCCCTCGCGATGCTCGGCGACCGGGAGGACCACCTCGACGAGATCGGCAACGCGCAGCTCGTGCTCGGGAACTCGCTTCTCGAGCAGGAACGCTACGACGAGGCCGCGGAGTACTTCGCGGCCGCCGAGTCGAGCTTCGACAAGCAGTCCGCCGTCAGCCAGCGAGCCCGCGCCTGGATGGGTCAGGGCGACCTCGCCGGACGGCAGGGCGACGACCGGCAGGCGGCGCGACTGTACCGCCGAGCCGCGGAAACGCTCCAGGACTTCCACTTCTAGAGAGAAGGAGGTGACGACTGTGAAGGTGAAGGCTCTCCTGACGCTGACCACGCTGGTCGCGTTCCTCGCACCGCTGGCCGGTTTCGGCCATTTCGGCGGCCGCTAGCACTCCGGCATCGCCCGGTAACCCAGGGAAGGGACCCCAGACGCGCGGGAGACATCCCAGCGCGACTTGCCCCTTTGCGGTTCTAGCGGCCCGCGTCCCCTTGCTTCGGCCGATTTTCTTCGACGGCCGGGAAGGATGCCTCGTGCTCTTGTCGAAGCTCTCCGGCGCGCGACCCGAGATTCCTCGACATGCAAGAGCGTCCTTCCCTCCGTCCTCTGGCTCCGCTCCTCGGCGTTCTGGCGGCCATGTGGCTCGCCGCGCTGGGCCTGATCGCCCAGCAGCTCGTCTAGCCGGCGCGACGCCTCCCGCACTATCGCTTCACTTTGTGAAGTGATAGATTCCCGCGCGACCATCATCGTGGGAGGTTCTGCATGTCGGAGAACGGATACGCGAACGCCGTCCTCGTGACGACGGACTGGCTCGCCGAGCACCTGGGCGACGCCAACCTCGTCGTCGCCGAGGTCGACGAGAACCCCGATCTGTACGAGGAAGGCCATATCCCGGGAGCGGTCAAGCTCCACTGGCGGGATGACCTGCAGGATCCCGTCGAGCGCGACATCGTCGACAAGGAGACGTTCGAGCGTGTCCTCGGCGAGCGCGGGATCGGCAACGACACCTCGGTCATCCTCTACGGGGACAAGAACAACTGGTTCGCGGCCTACGCGTACTGGTACCTGAAGGTGTACGGCCACGGCGACGTCCGCATCCTGGACGGCGGCCGCCAGAAGTGGATCGACGAAGGCCGCGAGCTGACCACTGACGCTCCGTCCCCGGCGGCGCAGTCCTACACGGCGCAGGACCGGGATGAGTCCATTCGCGCCTATCGCGACCAGGTGCGCGAAGGGCTCGAGCGCGACAGCTCGTCGCTCGTCGACGTCCGCTCGCCCGGCGAGTACGCCGGCGACCTGATCGCGCCTCCCGGCTACGAGCAGGAGGGCGCGCAGCGGGCGGGGCACATCCCGACCGCGGTCTCCATCCCGTGGGCCAGCGCGGTGCGCGACGACGGCACGTTCAAGTCGGCCGACGAGCTCAAGGAGCTCTACGGCGGCAAGGGCGTCTCCGCGGACAAGCCCGTCACGGCCTATTGCCGCATCGGCGAGCGCAGCGCCCACACGTGGTTCGTCCTCCGCGAGCTGCTCGGCTACGAGGACGTCCGCAACTACGACGGCTCGTGGACGGAGTGGGGCAACCTCGTCGACGTGCCGATCGAGAAGGGCTCCTAGCCGTTTCGCATCGGGTGTACTCTCGGCCCGTCAACGGGCCGGGAGGTGCACCCATGCTCAGAGAGTTCAAGGACTTCCTGCTCAAGGGCAACCTGGTCGAGGTTGCCGTCGCCTTGGTGCTCGCGCTGGCGCTGACCGCGGTCGTGACGTCGCTCGTCGAGGACCTGATCACGCCGCTGATCGCCGCGCTCTTCGGCCAGCCTGACTTCTCCGGGCTCACGTTCGAGATCAACGACAGCGTCTTTCGCTACGGCGAGTTCCTGAACGCGCTCGTCGCGTTCGTGGCCATCGGGGCGGTGCTGTTCTTCTTCGTGGTCAAGCCGGTGAACGCGCTCCGTGAGCGCCGCGCGAAGGGCGAGGACCCGACGACGCGCGAGTGCCCCGAGTGCCTCAGCGAGATCCCGGTCGGGGCGCGGCGGTGCGCCCACTGCACCTCGGTGGTGGGGGCGCCGAGCTGAGCGCGCCGCTCGAGGTCAGCGCGGTCGACTACCACACCGCCGGCGAGCCGTTCAGGATCGTCACCGGCGGCGTGCCGCCGCTCGAGGGCGCGACGATCCTGGAGAAGCGCCGCTTCGCCACCGAGGAGCTCGACCGCGTGCGGCGCCTGCTCGTCTTCGAGCCGCGCGGCCACGCGGACATGTACGGGTGCTTCGTCACGGAGCCCGAGGACGAGGGCGCCGACCTCGGCGTCGTCTTCTTCCACAACGCGGGGTACTCGACGGCGTGCGGCCACGGCACGATCGCGCTCGTTACCTGGGCGCTCGAGACCGGCGTCCTCCCCACCGAAGAGCCGGAGACCCGCGTCGTCGTGGACGTGCCCTCGGGTCGGCTGGAGACCGTAGCGCGGGTCGCGGGCGACAGGGTCGTCTCGGTGCGCTTCAGGAACGTCCCTTCCTACGTTGAGGCGGAGGCGCTGATCGCTGAGGGGCTGCGCGCGGACGTGGCGTTCGGCGGAGCGTTCTACGGGTCCGTGGCCTCGCCGCTCCCCGTCACGCCGCGGAACCTCCCGGAGCTCATCGAGCTCGGCCGCGCGGTCAAGGCGGGCCTGGAGGCGCAGCGGCCGTACATCCACCCGGAGGAGCCGGAGCTGCGGGACATCTACGGGGTGATCTTCTGGGAGCGCGTCGACTTCGGCCCGCCGGTGCGCCAGCGCAACGTGACCGTCTTCGCCGACGGCGAGGTCGACCGCTCGCCCTGCGGGAGCGGGACCTCGGCGCGGCTGGCGCTGCTCGAGCGCGCGGGCGAGCTCCCGCGCGGCACGGAGCTCGTCCACGAGGGCATCCTCGGCACCGAGTTCCGCGCCAGGGTCGTCGGCGACGCCGCGGTCGCGGGCCGCCCGGCGGTGATCACCGAGGTCGAGGGCAGCGCCGCGCGCACCGGCTCGCACGAGTTCGTCCTCACGCCGGACGACCCCCTCGGCGAGGGCTTCCTCCTGCGCTGACGGACGCGTCCCCGCCGGCCACGGCCGGGGTCTGACCCCTGACGTGGCCCTTTCGGCGGGCCATGTCTGGGGAGCGCTTCTCATTCGCCCTGCACGTCGGCGGTGCGGGCGCCCACAGGTGTCCGCGGCGGACACGGCCGGGGTCTGACCCCGGGACACGTCTGAAAGGGCTAGGCCGTGCGGAGGAGCGGGCGCGTGAGGCAGGTCGGGCCGCCGTCGCCCAGGCGGGAGATGTGGTCGCCCTTGTAGACGCGGACGTCGACGCCGGCGGCCTCCATGCGGCGCCGGGTCTCGTCGTTGCCCTCGAGGGCGAGCGCGACGCGCGGCGCGAGGGCGAGCACGTTCGGGCCCATCGTCTCGAACTCCTCGTCCGGCACCTCGACGAACTGGATCCCGCGCTCCTGGAGGATCTCCACCAGCCGCACGGGCATGAGGGGGAGGTAGACGGCCGCGAGGTCGATGTCGAGCGGCGAGAGGAACGACATGAGGTGGAGCACCTCGCCGGCGCCGTGGTAGTACGGGAGGTCGAACGCCACGACGTCGACGCCGGGCAGCAGCTCGCCCAGGGCGGCGATGCCCGCGTCGTTCGTCCGGTAGCCGCGCCCCACGAGGAGCGTGCGGTCGTCGAGCCACACCGTGTCGCCGCCCTCGGCGAGCGCCGGCGCGTCGAGCTGCCCCGCGATGGGGACGCCCGCCTCGACGAAGTCCGCGCCCATGGCGGCGGGCTCGCCTCGGCGGCCCTCCTTGCCCGGGCGCAAGAGGATCGCGCCGTTGTCGGCGACGATCGCCGGGTCGTAGACGTAGATCGCGTCGGGATCGGGGCCGTGCGGCGTCTCGGCGAGCACGACCTCCGCGCCGGATTCCGCGAGCAGCGCCCGGAAGGCCTCATGCTCTGCGGCCGCCTCGCCCGTGTCCGGCTCGTCGCGCCAGCCGTAGGCCCTCCAGAGCACCGCATCCGCCGCCTGCGGCGCCCGCACGAGCACGCGGCGCAGGCTGGCGGTCATGTTCTGACACCCATACTCCCTGGCGGTAACCTCCATCGCGTGGAGACTACAGCCCGGCTCTCCGGTCTCGAAGCGGGAGGCGGCTGCGCTGCGAAGTACTCCGCGGCCCGCCTCGAGGAGCTGCTGGCCGGGTTCGCTCCCGCGGCCTCCGAGAACCTCCTCGTCGGGCTGGCGCCCGCGGACGACGCCGCGGTCTACAAGCTCGACGACGAGCGGGCGCTCATCTTCACGACGGACTTCTTCCCGCCCATGGTCGACGACCCGGCGCTCTTCGGCGGGATCGCCGCTGCGAACGCCCTCAACGACGTCTTCGCCATGGGCGGCAAGCCCCTCCTCGCGCTCTCGATCGCGGCCTTCCCGGAGGAGCTGCCGCTCGAGACCGTGCGCGCGATCTTCGACGCGGCCGCGGCCAAGGTGCAGGAGTCGGGCGCCGTCCTCGCTGGCGGGCACACGATCCGCGACGACGAGCCCAAGTACGGCCTCGCCGTCGTCGGCACCGTCCACCCGGACGGGCTCTGGCGCAAGACCGCGGCCCGGCAGGGCGACGCGCTCTTCCTCACGAAGCCGCTCGGCACCGGGCTCGTGCTCGCCGGCGCCGCCAAGGGCGTCCTCGGCGACGCGGAGGCCTCCGAGGCCACCGGCCGGATGACCGAGCTGAACGGGCGCGCGGCCGAGGCCCTGCGCGGCTTCGAGCCGAGCGCGGTCACCGACGTGACGGGCTTCGGTCTCTTCGGCCACGCGCGCGAGATGGCCGAGGGGAGCGGGGTGCGGGTCGTGCTCGATGCCGAAGCCTTTCCCGCGCTCCCGGGCGCGCTCGCGGCCGCGGCCGAGGGCGTCCGCACGGGCGGCGACGCGCGCAACAGGGACTTCGCGGCCGGGGTGCTCGAGGTGAACGGGACCTCGGACGAGATCCTCGCGCTCGGCTTCGACCCGCAGACCGCGGGCGGGCTCCTCGTCTCGTTGCCCGCCGACAAGGCTGCGGTGCTCATGGCGCAGTTCCAGGACGAGGGCCTCTTCCTCGCGCGCGTCGGCAGGGTCGAGGAAGGGAGCGGGGTGGCGGTCTCCTGATGGAGGCCGGCGCCCGTACGGCGCGGCTCCGCTCGCTGACGGTCTCGCCCTCGGCGTTCGCCTGGTTCGCCTACGTTGCGCTCGCCGCGCTCTTCCTGATCGTCGTCTCCGGCGCGACCGTGCGCCTGACCGGCTCGGGCCTCGGCTGCGAGAACTGGCCGCGCTGCGGCGAGACGCTGCTCCCGCCCAAGGACTACAACGCCTACGTCGAGTTCGGCAACCGGGTGATGGGCTTCGCGGTCGGGATCACGACCCTGATCGCGGCCGGCGTCGCCTTCCGCGTGCCGGGCCTCCCCCGCTGGCTCTTCTGGAGCGCGGTCGCGCTCCCGTTCACGGTGCTCGCCCAGGGGATCCTCGGCGGGATCACGGTCGTCTTCGAGCTGCATCCGCTGATCGTGATGGGCCACTTCCTGCTGTCCCTCGTCGCCCTCGCCGTCGCGGTCGTGGTCGTCCAGGGCGCGCGCAACTTCGCCCGCGGCGCGACCGCGGAGTCGCCGCTCGGCTCCGCTTGGCTCGCCCTCGCGGTCGTGCCCGCGGCGCTCGCGCTCGTCGTCTCCGGCACGCTCGTCACCGCCGCAGGCCCGCACTCGGGCGGAGAGGACATCGTGCGCTTCGGCGACCTGATCGAGGCCGTGCACATCCACATCGGGGCCACGGCGCTCTTCGGGATCGGATTTCTGGCGCTGGTCGTCCTGCTCTGGGCGGAGCGAAGACGTGCGCGTGTGGAGCTCCGCATGGCCGGCGCCATCCTCGGGCTCCTGCTCGTCCAGATGGCGGTGGGCGAGGTGCAATGGCGGGAAGGACTGCCCTGGGGCCTCGTGCTTTTCCACGTGACGGTCGCGACTGCGATCTGGGTGCTGGTCGTGGCGCTCGCGGTCCGCATCGTGCTCGGGCAGCGCGCCCGGCTGCCGTAGACTGGTCCGATCGCAGGGCATCTCCGCATCGATACCCGGCCCTCCCTGCGCGCGCCTGTTCTCGTCGCCGCGTTCCGTGGCTGGAACGACGGCGCGCAGGGGGCTTCGCTCGCCGCGAGCTTCCTTGCGCAGAGCTGGAGCGCCGAGCGCTTCGCCGACATCGACCCGGAGGAGTTCTACGACTTCCAGGCCGTCCGCCCGCACGTCCGGCTCGAGGACGGGATCACGCGGCACATCGACTGGCCCGAGAACGTCTTCTACCACGCCGCCATCCCGGGGAAGGAGCGCGACGCCGTGCTCCTGCTCGGCATCGAGCCGAACACCCGCTGGCGCACGTTCGCGGGCGAGATCGCCGGGCTGGCGAAGGATCTGGGCGTCGAGCTGGTCGTGACGCTCGGGGCGCTGCTCGCCGACGTCCCGCACACGCGGCCGTCGCCCGTCACGGGCTCCGCGAGCGACGCCGACCTCGTCCAGGAGCTGGGGCTGACCTCGTCGCGCTACGAGGGCCCGACCGGCATCGTCGGCGTTCTGCACGACGCCTGCCACGAGGCCGGCCTGCCGTCGGCGAGCCTCTGGGCCGCGGTGCCGCACTACGTCTCGCTCGCCGCGAGCCCGAAGGCCGCGCTCGCGCTCTGCGAGCGGCTGGCAGGGCTCCTCGAGACGTCGATCGATCTCACCGACCTGGAGCGCGCGGCGGACGCCTACGAGCTCCAGGTGAGCGCAGCGGTCGCGCAGGACGAGGAGACCGAGGCGTACGTGCACGAGCTCGAGACCCGGCGAGACGCGCTCGGCGAGGAGCTCGACGTGCCGTCCGGCGATTCCCTCGCCGCCGAGCTGACCCGCTTCCTCAAGGAGCACGAGGAGCGGACCCGGCAAGAGCGCGAAGACGAGGCCTAACCAAACGTGAAGGCGTAGGCCTCGGTCCCCGGCGTGAAGCCGAGGTCGAGGATGTGGTCGCGCTTCTCGCCCGGGATGCGCGCGAGCGTGTAGAGGTCGTCCTGCGTCACCTGCACGGTGCCCACGGGCTCCCCGTCTAGCGTCACCTCGACGGTCTTCCAGTCCCCGTCGGTGCCGAGGACGAGGAAGACGTTGCGGCCGTGGAAGGAGAGGCGGAGCCGCGCGTTCTCCCCGGCCACGATCCGCTCGCCCTCGACGGTCCAGCGGCCGCCGTAGGCGACACCGTGGAGGGGGACGAGCTTCGGGATCGAGTACTCGGCCTCCTGGTCGGGCGCCACGCGGGAGCCGACGAAGCGGTCGAGCCGCTGGTAGCCGAGGTACGTCTCGGGCGTCTGCTCGCCGCTCGGCGTCTCGTCCTCGATCTGGTCGGAGACGAGCGGAGACGACGTCTCCTCGGCGAGGAGCGTGCGGATGACGCGCTCGCTCTCCTCGTAGTCGCCCTCGCCGAAGTGGACGTAGCGAAGCCGGCCGCGGCGGTCGACGAAGTACTTCGCCGGCCAGTAGCGGTTCTGGAACGCCTGCCAGGTGCCGTACTCGTTGTCGAGCGCGACCGGGTACTCGATCCCGTGGTCGCGGACGGCGCGGCGGACGTTGTCCTCCTCCCGCTCGAATGCGAACTCCGGCGTGTGCACGCCGACGATCACGAGGCCGTCGTCGCGGTACTCGTCGTACCACGCGCGGATGTGCGGGAGCGTCCGGAGGCAGTTGATGCACGAGTACGTCCAGAAGTCGAGGAGCACGACCTTTCCGCGCAATCCGGCCATCGTGAGCGGCCGTGAGTTGATCCACTCCTCGATCGCCGTGAAGTCGGGCGCCTTGCCGTAGTCGTCCAGGCGCTCCTCGCGGGCCAGCCCGGGCGTCCCGACGAGGTCCTCCAGCTGCGACCGTGCGGCGGCGCTCTCCTCGAGGGACTGAAGCGCCTTCGTGTACTCGGGGACGCGTGTCCGGAGGTCGCGGTCGACGCCGTAGATCATGAGGGCGGCCACGACGAGGACGCCGACGCCGAGCGCACGCCGAATGAGCGGCGCGTGCGCCCGGACCGGCGCGAGGTTCATCCCGCGCTGAGCCCCGATCGCGACCCCGAGTAGGACGACGCCGGCGCCCAGGCCGTAGGCGAGCGTGATCAGCACGGCCTCGACGCCCAGGTCGCGGGTCGCCGCGACCGTGGCGACCGCGCCGATCACCGGGCCGGCGCAGGGCGTGAAGATCAGCCCGAGGCTGACTCCGAGCACGAAGCCGCCGACGTCGCCCGGATGGCGGCGCGAGAGTCGCTGGAAGGGGCGGGAGAGGAGCTCGCCGAGCGGCGCCCAGAGGAGCGACACGCCGACGACGACCACGACCGCGATGGCGAGGTTCCGCAGGAGGTCGTCAGGGAGGCCGAGCGCGGACAGGAGCGCGGCCGCGGTCAGCGTGAAGAAGGTGAAGCTGGCGACGAGGCCCGCGACGATCGCGTACGGGCGCCGTTTCCCTCCCGTCGCGCCGCCGGCGAGCACGATGGGGAGCACGGGCAGGACGCAGGGCGAGACGGCGGTGACGATCCCCGCGACGAAGGCGACGCCGAGGAGCAGCAGCATCTCTCTCGATGCTACTCCGCGTCTGTTACCAGAGGCTTACGCGGTCTTCTCGGCGGCTCGAACGACCGGCTGCGGCGGCGCATCCTCGGCCTTCCTCGGCCGCTTGCCCTTGGCGTCGTTCGGCTTGCCGTTTTGCGACTGGGCCTTGGCCTGCCCGTCGTCGCCCTTGCGCCGCTTCTTGCGCCGACGTCGGCGCGACTTGCTCGAGGGCTGCTTCGGCGCGGGCAGGTTGTCGGCGAGTGCGTTGGCGACCTCCTGGAGCGTGCCGATCCGCTCGCGGACACCGTCGATCAGCCGCTGCGCCGTCGGCGTGTAGGCCTCGGCCGAGGCGAGGAGCGCCACGGCCACGTGGATCGGCTGCTCGAGCGCGACGTTGACGAGGCGGGCGGCGTTCTCCTCGTGGCGGTGGCCGCGGGAGTTGGTGAGCGCGCCGAGGAGGCGCTTCGCCTCCGGCAGGTCGGCGCTCGCGCGGCGGTCCTGGATCTTGCGCGTGGCGCGGGCGAGGCGCCAGGTCCAGCGGGCGATGATGTCCTCCGGCGCCTCGACCTTCCCCTCGCCGATCGCGCGCATGAGCACGCGAACACCCTGGACGCGGTCCTTGTCCCAGGTCGGCGCCGAGGTCACCATGGTGACGAGGTCGTCGAAGTCGGCGCGGTCGACGCTGACCGAGACCCGGTCGCCGAGCGCCGAGAGGCGCAGGCGGCGGTTCGGGTTCTCGGCGGCGCAGCTCATGAGGAACGCCTCGCGGCAGCCGCGGCTGGCGCGGGCGAGCTTCTCGGCGAAGGCCTGGCGCTCCTCGAAACGCACCTGCCGGCCGGCGATGCGGGCCCAGAGGAGCTGCTCGTCCTCGGCGAGGCGGCTGGGGTCGACGCGCTCCCACTCGCGCGTGATCACCGTGACGCGGCGGCGCGCGTCGGGCGTCACCGGAGCGAGCCAGGGCGCGGGCGAGAGCTTCCGTTTCGCCCGTCGCTGCACGCGGCGGCGCGGAGCCGGCGTGACCCGGGCGCCGGGCCGGTAGAAGTCCGAGTCGAGCAGGCTGTGGATCGTGATCGTGCGGTCGTTGTGCGTGGCCGCGTCGTCGACGAAGTCCACGACGATCCCCGCCTCCTTGCGCGGCGCGAGGCGCATGACGCGGCCGATCCGCTGCTGGTAGACGCGCCGGCTCGCCGTCGGCGCCAGGTGCATGCAGACCGTCGCGCGGGGCGAGTTCCAGCCCTCGGCAAGGAGCTGGGCGTTGACGAGGACGTTGATCTCGCCGCGCTCGTACGCGGCCAGCGTCTCGGCGAGCTTCACCGGCGGCGTCCGCCCGCTCACGGCCTCGGCCTTGAGGCCGGCCGCGCGGAGCTCGCGCGCGAGGTTGTAGGCGTGCTCGACGCCGGCGGCGTAGACGATCCCCGGCGTCTCGGCGAAGCGGTCGCGGTAGAGGCTCGCGGCCGCCTGGTTGAAGATCTCCTGGTCGAGGACCTTGGCCAGGATCTCCTGGTCGTAGTCCCCGCCGACGATGGGGACCGACGAGATCGCCGCCGCGGGCCGCACCCTGAGGGAGCGCAGCGGCGCGATCAGGCCGCGGCGCGCTGCGTCGCCGAGCGGCAGATCGTCGACCGAGGCGGGGAAGACGTCCGAGACCTGCTTGGCGATCAGCTGCTCGGTCGCCGTCATGCCGATGTAGATCGGCTCGGTCAGGCTGCGGATGGCGGCGCTCGTCTTTTCCCCGAGCGCCGTGTGGGCCTCGTCGCAGATGACCAGCTGGTAGGCCTTGCGAGAGAGGGAGTCGACGTGCCGCGCGAACCACGCGTACGTCTGGATCGTGATCGGGTTCCCCCGCAGCGGCTCGAGGTCGCGGAGCACCGCCTCGTGCAGGCGCTCGCCGTAGCCCTCCGTCGTCAGGTCGCTCGTGAACTGGTTCACGAGCAGGCGCCTGTGCGTGAGGATGAGGACGCCCATCGTCTTCGCGGCCTCGACGAAGCCGCCCGCGGCGATCGTCTTCCCGGAGGCCGTCGGGTGGCGGAAGCGGAAGCGCCTCACCGCACCCGGGTCGTCACCCGGCGTGAGCTCGTCGACCGCCTCGTCCTCCCCCTCGGCGTCGACCTCCTCGTCCTCCGCGACCGCCTCCTCTTCGAATTCCTCGTCGTCCTCCACGCGCTCCTCGAGCTGCGCTGTGTCCCCGTTGCCGTTCCCGTTCTCCGCCTCGTCCTCGTGCCGCGCGATCAGCTCGGCGAGCATTCCCGCCAGCGCGTCGATCTGGTGGCGGCGAAGCTCCGTCCCGGACGCGAGCCGCGGCGGCCGGTCGGTCAGCACGCGCTCGATGCCGAGCATGAGGGCGTAGTTCACCTTCCACTCGGAGGACGGGGAGCGTCTGCCCGCCTCCATCTCGAGCAGGGCGGTGTCCAGCGCGCGCCTGCGAGCATGGCCTTCCGCAAGGACGCTTGCGGCGTCCTCGCCGGGGTGGAGGAAGGACTCGCCTGACCATGCTTCCGCGCGGAGGGCGGCGGCCGTCAAGGCGTCCGTTGCCTCCGACTGGACAGTCGGATGGTGTATCGCTTCTTGCATGGACGCAGCGCAATTGCGCTGCCCGAACCAGAGAGTGTGCGCGAGGAATCTCGCGCCGGCCCTTACATCATACCGGATTCGTAGGGCGGGAGGCCTCTACGTCTGGTGTTTCAAAGCGACCGCCTGCTGCATGCCGACGGCCTTCTTCATGTACTCGTACGCCATCTCGGCGTTGCCCTCGGCCTCGTACAGCTCGCCCATCTGGGCGTATACGCGGGCGAGGTAGCGGTTGGGGTTCGTCGGGCGCAGAAGCTCGGCCGCGAGCTCGTAGAGCTCGAGCGCCCGCCCGCGGTCGCCCATCTCCTCGTAGATCTCCGCGAGGGTCGAGTAGCTCCGCGCGGCGTCCTCGGGCGCTGCGTCCGAGACGATCCCGGCGATCTGCATGGCGAGCGCGGCTGCCTCCTCCTTGCGCTCGAGCCGCGTGAGCGCGCGCGCCTCCTCGAGACGGTACTGGGCTCGCTCGACGGCGTTGCCGCTCGTCTGGAGGAGCGGCCAGCCTTCCTCGAGCAGCGCGAGCGCCTCGTCGGGCCGGCCCCGGTCGAGCTCGATGTGGGCGAGGAGCTGGTGCGCCCTGGCCGTGCGGTACGTGTCCTCGGTCATGCGCAGGACCTCGAGCGCGCGGCGCGCGTAGCGCGCGGCCGTCTCGCTGTCGTTCCGCTCGGCGTGCAGGCGGGACTGTGTCCAGTAGAGGTTGATCCGCACGTTCGGGTTGATGGAGTCCTTCCCGAGCGCGAGCGCGTTGGCGAGGAGCTCCTCCGCGCGGCCGAAGTTCCCGCTGTCGATGAGGGCGTCGCCCAGGAGGAGCTGGAAGCGGATGCGCTCGAGCTGGTCGTCACGGCCGTCCGCGGCCGCGAGGCACCGCTCGAAGACGGCAATGGCCGACTCGGGCTCGCCCACCATCGCGTACGCGCGCCCGAGCGAGTCGGCCACGTCCGGGTTGGCCGTCTCGTCCGCGCCCGAGAGCTGGATCGCGGTCTCGAAGTGGTCGATCGCGGTGCGCGGGTCCCCGCGCCGGTAGGCGACCTGGCCGAGACCGGCGTGGGCGTTCGAGCGGTCGCCGTCACCCGTGGCCTGGTCGAGCAGCTGCGTGTAGAGGTCGTGGGCCAGCTCGAGGTCGTCCAGGCGGAGCGCGACCTCGGCCTCTAGGGCTTTGCCGTTGCGCGCCTCGGGGTCGGACCCGGTGGCGAGGTAGTCCTCGGAGACGCCGAGCCGCCGCCCGAGCTCGCGGAGGAGCTGAAGCGACGGGATCCGGTCACCCGACTCGATCCGCGAGATGTACGCCGGCGAGCAGCCCTGAAAAGCCAGCTGTCGCTGGCTCAGCCCGGCGGCTTCCCGCGCGGTGCGAAGGCGGTTTCCTACCGCCTGTGGATCGTCGACGTGAGTTGACTTTTGTCGTGGCATCTGACGCCTAATGTACTGTCACGCATTGCCCTCGGGCCCGGGGCTGTCCAGTTGTCGGTACGACGAAAGGATGGCTCCATGAAGATTCGGGTGGCGTTGCTTTGCGCTGCGCTCGGGTCGTTCGCCGCCTTGGTGGGCGGAACTCCGTGGCACTAGCGTAGGAAGATCGTAACGGGGTGGCGGGCAATTTTCACCTCGCCACCCCGTTTCCTTTAGCGATGCGGCCTCGAAGGCTCTTGCGGGCGGCCGGCAGAGCCGGGGAGAGTCGTCTGCCGGCGCGTAGGCAGGAAGCTCGAGGTGGGGAGGATCGATAGCTCGCATCGCAGGTGTCGGGCCGCCGGAGAAGAGTCGGGGGCCCGCCTGCGGTTGCGGACCCCCGGAGCATCAACGGCACTGACTATTGTCGTTTGTTATCGGTCAGCGAGCCTCCCCGGAACGGGTGATTTCCGGCCCCGTCGGAAGGGGGAGCTAGTCTCGGCGCATGGACTGGGAGGCGCACGCCGAGCGCGAGGAGGGCCGCTACGCCGACGGCCTCGATCGTCTTCCGGACGAGGCCGACGCCCGCCAGAAGCAGCTCGTGCGCATGGCGATGGCGGCGACCGGGGCAGGGCTCGTACGGTTGATGCAGAGACGGCGCGCCGAGGCGGCGGGCTGGTTCGCGCGGTCGGCCGAGCGCTTCCGCGAGAGCTACGCCGATGCCCCTCCGGGAAGCTGGGGGCGTCTGATCGGCGCCGTCAAGGCGCGGATGCTCGCGGGCGACCGCGAAGGGGCCGAGGCCGACGCCGCGTGGGCCCTCGAGCAGGGCTCGGCCGACGGGCAGTCGCCGATCGGGTGCTACGCCGCGGTGCTTTCGTTCCTCGTCCTCGGCCGCGACGAGGAGGCCGCGGCCGCCGCGGCGCCGCTCGTGGATGCGGCGGAGGACGCCTTCCCGCGCCCCGTTGCTGAGTCGTTGGCCGCGCTCGCAGCCGGTGACGGTGCCGCGTACCAGGAGGCCGTGGCGCGCGTGCTCGCGTCTTTCGAGAGCCGGGACGAGTACCTCGAGGGCATTCCGGTGGCCGACACGGTCATCGTGCTCCAGGCGCTCGCGAAACGGCGCGGTATCGCGGCAGAGATCCGCTCGCCGCTCCTGCCGGAGGAGACCGGAAGCTAGGCGGGAGGGCCGTCGCCGTCGTGCTCGGCGATGTCGACCGAGACGATGGTGTCGGGCTTGAGGAAGCGGCCGCTGACGTACGGCCAGTCGCCGCTTTCGGCGTCCGCGACCTGGCTCATGAGCGACTTCGCGTGCTGCTTGGCGCCCTCCAGTTCGGAGAAGTCGCCGGCGTCGACGCGGTCACCGTTCGTGAGCCTGATCAGCACCCGGAAGAGCGTGGTGGCGCCGGCCTCGGCCACAGGGGCTTCGGGCACGGCGGGCTCGGGCGCGACAGGAGCGGGGTCGGGCTGCGGCTCGGGCTCCGGCTGGGCTGCCGCGGGCGGGTAGGGCGCGGGCAGCGGAGCGGGCTCGGGCTGCGGGAGGGGCTCGGGCGATGCAACCGGCTCGGGAGCCTGGACCGGCTCCGGCGCGGGAACGACCTCGGGGGCCTGGAGGGGCTCGACCGTGGCGGCCGGCTCGAGAACCGGCGCGGGCTCAGGCTCAGGCTCGGGCGCGGGCTCGGCGACCGGCTCGGAGACCTGGAGAGGCTGTGGGGCGGCGTCGGCTCGACCGGAGCGATCGGCTCGGGCGCGGGCGGCTCGGCCTGGAGAAGCGGCTCGGGTGCCGGGACCTGGAGCACGGGCTCGACCGGCTCGGCCGGCACGGGCTCGGGCATTGCCGGAGCGACGGGCTCGGGCGCGGGAACCTGGAGGAGCGGGGCCGCCTCGGGCGGCACGACCCCGTTCGTGTGCGGGACGGCGGGCGCCTCCGGCGCGGGCTCGAATGCGGGCTCGGGCGCAGGCTCGGGCTCGTGCGCGACGGGAGCGATCTCGATCTCGGGCTCGGGGATGGGGTCGGGCTCGTGCGCGACCGGAGCGGGCTCGGGCTCGGGGGTGGGGTCGGGCGAAACTTGGGGCCAGCCGGCCTCGATCTCGGGCTCGGCGGCGGGCTCGGGGGCGGCCTCGGCGACCGGCTCGGGTGCAACCTCGGCGACGGGCTCGGGGTCGGGGGCGACTTCGACAATCGGCTCGGGCTCGACAAGGGGCTCGGGCTCGACAACCGGCTCGGGCTCGACTGCCGCCTCGGGCTCGATTGCGGGGCTCGGGCTCGGGCGCCGGCGTCGCGACCTGGAGAGGCTTCGAGTACACGTCGTTGGTGATCTCGACCAGCTCGCCTCGCGTCGAGACGACGAACTTGATGTCCTCCCGCCCGAGGCCCTCGCGGATGTTCCGGAGGAGCACTTCATCGGTCGGGTCGGCGATAGCCACGACGGGCATGCCGTCCTCGAGGCCGTAGGGGAGGGCGCGGAAGAGCTTCGCCTGCTCCTCGGTGAAGAGGGCGGCCGCGGCCGAGTCGACGATCTGCTCGCGCAGGATCACGAAGTCGAGGCCCTTCTGGCCGGCCAGCAGGCGCGCGAGGTCGACCTCGGTGATGAGGCCGCGCTCGGTGAGGATCTCGCCGAGGCGCTTGCCGGTCTTGACGCCTTCCTCGAGGGCGTTCTCGATCGTCTCCGCGGGCAGGAGGCCGGCGCGGAAGATGAGGGTCCCGAGGGGCGCATCAGGGCGTTCGCGAAGTGGAGTGCTCACAGGCTCTCCGCTCGCCGGCCGCTGTGTGCCAGGCTCGTCGCCAGGGGGTTGAAACGAATGCAAGTCATGAGCCGCAGATGGGACGTAATTGCCCCGTCCTACGTCTGAGTATCGTCCGTTCCCGAGGGCCGGTTATCACCCTCCCGGGTGATACCCAACCCCTCATACCGCCTTCCTACACGAGCAGGCCGGTGACGTACATGATCGCCAGCCCGGAAAGGAAGCCCCCGACCGCGTAGCCCGACGTGAGGCCGCCCGGGGCGCGCCGTGCGACGTAGCGCACGACTTCGACGACGACCTGGAGCGCGGCCCCTGCGGCGAGCGCGAAGAAGAGCACGGCGAGGACGTCGTTGGTGATGTAGCCGCCGATCCAGGCGCCGAGGATCGTGGGCGCGCCGGCGATCAGGGCGAGGAGGGCGAGCCGGCCGAATCCGGGCGCGCGCCCCTCTGCAGCGGGCGCGGCGATCCCGAGCCCTTCGGTGACGTTGTGGATCATGAAGCCGACGATCAGGAACGTCCCCAGCGTCAGCTCGCCGACTGCGAACGACGTCCCGATCGCGAGCCCTTCCCCGAGGTTGTGGACGCCGATCCCGATCGCGACCAGCATCGCCAGGGCGAGTCCGCCGAGCGTGCCGCCCTGGGACGCGCCGCCGGAGGCGAGCCGCTGCGAGAGGAACGTCAGCGCCAGGTAGCTGATGGCCACGCCGAGGACGACCAGGCCGGGCCCGCCGAGCGCGCCGGGCAGCAACGCCTGGAGCTCGAGCGCCTCCGAGAGCGCCTCGACGGCGAGGAACGTGAGCAGGCCGCCGGTCAGCGCCATGAACGCGGCGAGCCATTCGGGGCGCGCGCGGCGCAGTGACGGCAGCCAGAGGAGGCCCAGCGCGATGGGCACGATGCCCACGAGCGCGCCGATGAGCGCGTAGCCGAAGAACCCGTCCACGCTCGGGCCGGGCGTCTCCACCGCCGCGGCGACCTCGGAGGTCGTCTGGATCCCGGTCGAGCTGGTCACGCCGACGGCGAGCGGCTCGTCCTCGACCCAGTCGTAGGGCACGACGATCGTGGACGAGCGCAGGCGTCCGAGCGTCTCGTCGCCCTCGACCGTGAAGGGGACGATCGCGTCGTCGACGGTCACCGTGGCGATGGTCAGGTCCTCGCGCTGCGGGTTCGTGACCCGGATCCGCACCTCGCCGGGCGAGAGCTCGACGCGCCTGATGTCGAACTCGTCCGCGGGCGGCGGGCTCTGGCCGACCAGTTCGAGCACCGAGCCGCCGCGCGCCGAGAAGAGCGCGACGACGGCGACGAGCAGGAGGATCGGCACGAGCGCCCAGAGCCGCCAGCGCATCGAGTCTCCGGGGCGCTGCGTGTTCTCGGCGACCGAGCGGGCCTCCACCGGTGGACCTAGTCCTCGACCTCGAAGAAGCCCATCCAGCCGAGCTCGGCGAACTCGGACTGGTGCGCGTGGAACATGAACCGCCCGGTGTTGGCGAAGTCGATCTCGATGATCCCGCGCTGGCCCTGGCAGAGCATCACGGTGTCCGTGTACTCGAAGGCGTCGGTCGAGCCGGTCGGGTAGTAGCGGAAGAAGTCGCCGTGCAGGTGGAACGAGTTGATCAGGTCGAACTCGGTCAGGTTGGCGAGGTAGATGCGCACGGTCTGCGAGCGCTTGACCTTGATCGGGTAGCGCGCGTAGAAGAACGCGGGGCCGTTGACCGCGTAGAAGTTGTTCTCGCCGTCGCCGTCCGTGTCGAAGGCGTTCATGACCATGACCAGCTCCTGCGCGGGCGGCCGCGGCTCCGGCGGGTCGATGATGAACGCGCCGTAGAGGCCCTTGTGGATGTGCTTCTTCAGCGGCGTCGCATGGCAGTGGTACAGGTGCATCCCGTACGGGCGCGCGGGAAACTCGTACGTGAACCGGTCCCCGGGGTTCACGACCTCGAAGACGCCGTCCATGTTCGACGGGTGGATGCCGTGGAAGTGGATCGTGTGCGGGTGCGCGCCTCCGTTGGCGAACTCGACCCGCAGGATGTCGTCTTCCGTCGCGCGGATGACGGGGCCGGGGACGGTGCCGTTGTAGGTCCATGCGGGGTAGACGACGCCCTTGGCGACCTCGATCTCCCGGTCCTGCGCGATCAGCGTGTACTCGCGTACGCGCCCGGGCTGGTGCGGCAGCGCCTCCGGCGGATAGGTCAGCGCGTCGAGGTCGTTGGCCTGCCCGGGGGCGGGCACCTCCTCGCCGATCATGGCCGCGTGCCCGGCGTTCGGCGCGTGGCTGGGACCGAGGTGCGTCGCCTCCTGCGTCCTCCCGCCCGCGAAGGCCATACCGGCGAAGGGGGCCGCCGCCACGACAGGCGCGGCGCCCACGATCAGCTGACGACGGGTGACCCCTCGATCCTTAGACACGTCTAAATCATAGTTTCGACGCGTGCGCTACGCAAGGACGGCCAGACACCGAGGGCCGGGTTTCCCCGGCCCTCGGCCGTTTTCGTGTTGGTTTTGGCTGCTAGCGGGCCCGGAAGACCCAGAGGCCCGTGTTCATGTCGGATGCGACGACATAGCCGGAGCCGAGTGCCACACCCCAGATCTCCACGAACTCCTCACCCGGGTAGAAGACGCCGAGCGGATCCTCGCCCTTCTCCGGCGGGATGAACTGCCCGATGATCTTGGGGCTCGAGGGCTTCGCGATGTCCCAGATGACGACTCCCTCGGTGTACCACGAGGTGTAGAGCCGCTTCCCGTCGATCTTCGGGTCGTGGATCGTGAAGTCGCCGGGGCCCGGCGGCGGGAACTGTCCCGTGCTCGGGAGCTTGAGCGTCGCGAGCTCCACCGGGTTGGCCTTGTCAGAGATGTCGTAGATGTGGCCGTAACCCCAGCCCGTCTCGGCATCCGGGTTGACGGTCGGGTCGAAGTCCTCGTCCGCCTGGACCATCAGGTTGCCCTTCCAGTTCGTCCACGCGGAATGGGCATTGCCCTCCTGGCCGGCCTTGAAGGTCGTCCGGCCGAGGAACTTCGGATTGGACGGGTCGCGGACGTCGAGCATGACCGTGCCGAAGTCCCAGTAGGAGACGTAGGCGATCCGCGAGTCGACGTAGACCGAGTGCACGAAGTTGAACGGGAACGTGCCCTGGCCCGAGTCCGGCGTGACGCCCATGTCGCGCCAGGCGCTCCAGTCGCCGACCTGCACCGGGTTGCGCGGGTCCGTCACGTCGACGATGCGGAACTCGGGGTTCACCTCGTCGGGATCCTCGCCGGCGAAGAACGCATCGACCTCGTGGAAGTTGGCGGCCTCGTAGACGAACGCCTTCTTGCCGCGGGCCTCCATCCAGAGCTCGTGGACGCCGAAGATCCCGCTCTGGCGCAGGGAGAGCAGCTCGGGGTCGCTCGGGTCGGTCACGTCGTAGAGACCGATGCCCGTGAACCCGCCGGGAGCGCAGTCCTGGAAGCTCACGACCGCCAGGTCGCCCCTGAACTTGCGGGAGTTGACCTTGCGCACCTGGACCTTCTCCGTCCAGGACTTCGCGAGCCGCGCATCGGACGCGCCGTCCGCGAAGGTGGACACGAGCTCGGGGTCGGTCGGGTCGGAGAGGTCGTAGGCGCGCACGCCGAGCGCACGGCAGAACTCGCCGCTGTCGGAGAACAGGCCCCAGCTGGCCAGGTATGCGAAGCCCTTGTGCACGAAGACGTCGCCGCTGGGCCCGCCCGGGTCGTGGTGGCCCAGGACCTTGACGCGCAGCTGCTTTCCGCGCGCGGTCGCAGGCCCGGCCTGACCCGGTTCGCGTTGGCGTTCCAGTGCGCCGCCTTCTTCTTGAGATGGTGTGGCCGCAGCATCTCGTCGGCCGTCGCCGACGCCGTTGCGGAGAACACCAACGCCGTCGCAAACAGCGCGACGGCCGCTACCCGAAGTGATCTCATTTGCCCTCCCCTGCTCGTTTTACTGCTTGGCCGCGCGGAGACAGAGGAAGCTAGCACCCGGGATGACGCAAGTGAAGACCAGGATTTGCGACGAGACCGCGTTCGGATTCGGCTGGATCGCCGAGGAGCCGGCGCTGCTCGAGCGCGCCTCGCACGCCCTGCGCGCGGGCGGGCGCGTGTGGCTCGTCGACCCCGTGGACGGGCTCGAGGTCGACGCCCGCGTGCGGGCGCTCGGCGAGCCCGCGGGCGTCCTCCAGCTCGTCGACCGCCACGACCGCGACTGTGCGCTCTTCGCGAAGCGCTACGGCGTGCCGCATCACCGAGTGCCGGCCGAGCCGCCGCCGGGTTCGCCGTTCGAGGTCATCCGCCTGCTCGACGTGCCCGGCTGGCGCGAGACCGCGCTCTGGTGGCGCGACGAGCGGGTGCTCGTGTGCGCCGAGTCCCTGGGGACGACCGCGTACTTCCTGGCGCCCGGAGAGCGCATCGGCGTGCATCCGTTCCTGCGCCTCTACCAGCCGAAGGCGCTCCGCGAGATCGCCCGGGATCTCACGCCCAGGCACGTTCTGGTCGGCCACGGCGAGGGAATCCACGGTGAGAAGGTCGCGTTGGCCACGGCGACGGCGATCCGAAGCGCCCGCCCCGGGGCGCCGCGCTGGATCGCGCATCAGATTCGAAGGAGGCGACGATGAGAGCCGACCTCACGATCGGCGGGACGTTCCCGGATCTCCGCCTGCCCGAGACGACCGGCAAGGAGCTCGCGCTGAGCGAGATCGCTCCGGCCCAGCCGCTCGTGCTCGCGTTCGTCCGCGGCTGGTGGTGCCCGAAGGAGCAGGTCCGCCTGCGCAACCTGGTGTTCCTCCAGGACGAGATCCAGCGCGAGTACGGGAAGATCGCGGTCGCCACCGTGGACGACCCGTACGTGAACGGCGCCCTGCGCGCGGGCCTCGGCGCAGACTTCCCGTTCCTCTCCGACGCCGACCGTGCGGTGG
Source organism: uncultured Actinomycetes bacterium (assembly GCA_963748205.1). GTDB lineage: Bacteria > Actinomycetota > Thermoleophilia > Gaiellales > Gaiellaceae > JAIBJN01. Next base: position 60,652 of record CAVVIB010000014.1, on the reverse strand, counting down.
CCGAGGAGCTCGAGCTCCTCGAGCTGACGGACGAGACTCACCGCCCGTTCCTTCCGTACACGTTCGTCCTCGATTCGCACCGCCGCATCCACAGGGTCTGGTGCGGCTTCTGGTACTGGGGCAACCCGACGCCCGACGAGCTTCGGCTCGCCCTGCGGGAGATCACGGCCGCCGAGCAGCCGAGCTTCGATCCCCAGGCGACCTGGGCCGCGGGCGGGGCGGCGCCGCCGGACGCGGGCATCGACGCGCCGGTCGTCTGGATCCGCGAGGACTCGCAGGGCCACGAGCTTCAGCGCGGCGTGCACGAGGGCGACGTCCCCGAGGTCGGCGACGAGCTGGGGCGGTCGATGGTCGACGGGCGGCCCTGGGTCGTACGCCGGGTCGAGGAGGCGAACGGCCGTGTCGCCGTCCACGTGAGCAAGGAGGGCCCGACCGGCGACCCGCACCGCGTGGGACACCACATCACCGTTCCGCCGCGCGTGCCCTAGAGTCACCCGTCAGATGCCTGGGCAGGTCTCGGCGCTCTTGCGGCCGCTGGCAGGTTGCGTGGCGGCGGGCATCGTCGTCGGCCTCGTCGTGGCCGGGCTCGGGTCCCGCATCGTCATGCGGATCCTCGCGCTCGCGGACGCCGACGCTCGCGGCACCTTCACCGAGAACGGGAACCAGGTCGGCGACGTCACCGCCGGCGGAACGCTGGGCCTGATCGTCTTCGTCGGCATCCCGTCCGGCGTCGCCGCCGGGCTGATCGTCTTCCTGGTCCGCCGCTGGCTTCCCTCACCGTTGGCCTGGCGCGGGCTGGCGCTGTCTCTCGTCCTGCTTGCGCTGCTCGGAGGCACCGTGCTGGATGCCGACAACGTCGACTTCCGTCTCCTCGAGCCCGCAGGCCTGGCGGTCGCGCTGTTCGGCGCGCTCTTCTTCCTGGCGGGCTACGCGCTCGCGGCGCTGGCCGACCGGTGGGGACCGGGCGTCCCGGCCGTCTTCTTCCGGCGCGGCGTGACCGTCGTGGGCGCGATCATCCTCGCCGTGGTCGTCGGGCTCGGCCTGGCCGACCTGGGCTCGGAGATCGTCGAGATCGTCTAACCCCGGGCGGCGACCGTCTACGCCTGGCCCGCTGCCAGCCGGTCGAGCGTCTTCGCCGCCAGCCGGTCGAGCGCCTGCACCGAGAGCTCGAGGTGCTCGGGCTTCGTGTCCTCGAGCTTCGTGTGGGAGAGCCCCCGGAGGCTCTGGACGAAGAGCATCACGGTGGGGACTCCTGCGCGCGCGGCCTCGGCCGCGTCGTGGAGCGGGCCGCTCGGGAGCCGGTGCGACTGTCCCGAGACCTCCGTGATCGCCTCGTCGGCGAGCTCGATCAGCGCCTCGTCGAAGAGGATCGGGTCGATGCGCCAGATGCGCTCCCACTCGACCTCGACGTCCTCCTCGCCGGCGAAGCGCTCGCTCGCCTCCTTGGCCTCGGCGAGCATGGCGGCGAGCTTCTCCCCGTCGAGGTGGCGCTGGTCGAGGAGCACCGTCGCGGTCTCGACGACCGACGTGACGATCCCCGGCTTCGTCACGCAGCTCCCCATCGTGCAGACGGCGCCGTCGCCCGTGCGCGCGGCGATGCCGCGGATCTCGAGCGCCAGCTTCGCGGCCGCGGCGAGCGCGTCACGGCGCTTGTCCATCGGCGTCGAGCCGGCGTGGGCCGCCTGGCCGCGGAACGTGATCTGGTGGCGCTCGACCCCGAAGGTGCCGAGGACGACGCCCAGCGGCAGGTCCATGGACTCCAGCACTGGACCCTGCTCGATGTGGAGCTCGAGGTAGGCGGCCGCGTTCTCGAGCTGCGAGCGCGCGTCGAGCGCCCGGTCGATGTCGACGCCGTGCTCGCGCAAGGCGTCCTCCCAGCGGATCCCGCCGGCGTCCGTCCGCTCGCGCAGCTCGGCCTGGTCGTCCATCGTCCCGGAGGCCGCGCTCGAACCGAAGAGGGAACGCCCGAAGCGGGCGCCTTCCTCGTCGGCCCAGCTCACGAGCCTGACGGTGACGGGCGGCGTCCCGTCCTCGGCGAGCCGGCGCAGCACTTCGACGCCCGCGACGACGTTGAGGGCGCCGTCGAGCCAGCCCCCGTTCGGCACGGAGTCGATGTGGCCGCCGATCACGAGCGCGCGGTCTGATTCGCCGCGCAGCGTGAACCACTGGTTGCCGGCCGCGTCGATCTCCTCCTCGGCACCGGTGGGAGCCACCTTGCCCGAGAGCCAGTCCTTGGCCGCGACCCAGGTGTCCGTCCAGGCGACGCGCTGAGCCCCGTCCTCGTCGCCTGTCAGCTCACGGAGCTCGCGGAGCTCGTCGACGGTGCGGCCTGGTTGGAGCGGCACGGCAGGGAATGTATAGAGTCACAGCCCTATGGGACGCGGCTCGAGGCCTATCAAGCGCTGGCGAAACGACCGCAAGCGCAAGAAGAAGGAGCGCGAGAAGCGCCAGGCCGTCGAGGTGGGCGCGTCGCGCGGGAAGACGAAGCCGCAGTCGTGAGCCTGGTCACGGCGATCCACCTCTACGTCACCGACCTCGACCGCTCTAACGATTGGTACACGCGCCTCCTGGGGCGCGGCCCCGCGGCCGCCTACGACGAGGGCGAGAACGCCCACAGCGCCTTCTTCGTGCTCGAGGGCCAGACCTTCCTCGTTCTCACCTGGGATCCCGAGCGTGGGCGCGAGATCGGCGGTAGCTCCCGCCTCGAGCTTGCCGCCGAGGACATCCAGATCGAGATCGACCGCCTCGAGCGCCAGGGCATCGAGGGCGGCCGGATCACCCAGACGCGCTTCGGCACGGAGGTCTACGACCTCGCCGACCCGGACGGCCACCTCGTTCGCATTGGCCCGGCCTGGACTCTGCACGCCATCGAGGGCGCGGTCTAGTCCCCTCCAGGGCGTTCCTCCTCGTCAACCCGAGGTCCGGCTCGGGCTCGCCGTCGGCTGAGGAGCTCGTCGCCGAGGCAGAGGCGCTCGGCATCGAGACGCACGTGCTGGCCGAGGGCGAGGACGCCGCGGAGCTCGCGGGCCGCGCCGTCGAAGGCGGTGCGCCTGCCCTGGGCGTTGCCGGAGGCGACGGCACCATCGCCGCGGTCGCGGGCGTGGCGCTCGAGCGGGATCGGCCGCTCGTCGTCGTCCCCTTCGGGACGCGGAACCACTTCGCGCGCGACCTCGGGCTCGACCCCGACGACCCCCTCGCCGCGCTCGGCGCCTTCCAGGGCGAGGAGCGGCAGGTCGACGTGGGCGCCGTTGACGGGCGCGTGTTCCTCAACAACGTCTCGTTCGGGGTCTACGCGAGCTTCGTGCACGACCCGCGGCGCAAGACCCGCAACCGCCTGGTCGCGGCCCTCCGCATGCTGCCCGCGGCGTTCGGCCGCTCGCGGCAGCCGCTGTCGCTCGCCTTCGACGTCGACGGACGCCGTGAGGAGCGCCGGGCGCTGATCGTGCTCGTGGCCAACAACGACTACGGAGGGAGCTCGCTCGCCGAGCTCGGCACACGGGACAGGCTCGACGAGGGGCGCCTGCACGTCTACGTGCTCGAGCCCGTCGGCCGGGCCGCGTTCGTCGCGCTGCTCGGCAAGGCGGCGCGGGGGCGCGCCGAGGAGGCCGAGGGCCTCGTGGAGTGGGCGTGCGAGCGGATCACGATCGACGCGCGGCGCTCGCGCGTGCACGCCGCCGTCGACGGGGAGCCGGTCGTGCTGGCGCCGCCGGTCGAGCTGGAGGTCAGGCCGCGTGCGCTGCGGGTGCTGACGCCGGCCTGACGACCACCCGGTCGCCCGCCGCCAGCCGAACGCGCTCGCACTCGCCGGCGGGCAGCTCGATCACGGCCTTCGCGCCGAGGCAGCCCGCCATGCGCCAGGGCCGAAGCCGCTCGACCACCCGGAGGACGTTGCCCTCCCGGTCGAGGAACACGGCGTCGATGGCGAACCGCATGAACCACATGTGAATAGATGAAGCGGGGCGAAGGAGAATCCCCTCGCCCCGCTCGAGCCCCGCACGCCCGAGGAGCCCTCGGAGGCGGGAGAGCGGTGTCTCCGCGAGGAGACACCGCTCACAGACCGTGCTGCCGTCCTGACGTTCCAGGGTGACGGTCAAAGCCGGCCTAGTACCCCACGTGGATGTGGTCGTAGTGGTCGGCCATCGGGAACGACGGGCCGCCGAGACCGAGCAGGGAGATGACCTGCTTCGGCTGGAGCTCGGCCGGCAGGAGCAGGACGTTGCGCACTGCCCGCTCGGTGAGCCCGCCGGGCTCCTGGTTGCCGTAGATCGACCGCTTCGCCACTCCCGCGACGTCGACCGCGAGCCCGTAGCTGTGGGCCGAGACGACGCCGGGGCGGGAGAAGAAGCCGTGGCCGGAGGTCAGGCTGGAGATCGTCGCCTGGCCGTGCGACTCAGCGAGGTAGCGCAGGAGCACGAGCACGCGGATGTCCGTGCGGCCGAGGGCGATGTCGAGACGCCCGCCCTGGTAGATGCTCAGGCGCTTGTCGGCGAGGACGCGCTTCTGGAGCGCGGGCTTGGCGGCCTCGAAGCCGGTGACAAGGGCGTGGAGGCCGACGGCCCGGTTGTAGTTCCGGAGCGCGAAGGCCTGGTTCGCGAACTCGTCGCCGTAGCGGGCGAGCGCGGCGCGGGGATGCCGGCGCGCGCCGAGCGACGCGAGCTGGCGGGCGGTGCTCCGCACCGTGGACTTGGCGAGCGAGCCGCCGTCGAACCCGCGGGCCCGTAGGACCCCGAGCACGAGCGCCCAGTCGACGCGCGCGGCCCTGGCCTCGCTCGCGAGGGAGCGGGCGAAGCGTGGGGTGAGCCGCTTGGCCGGAGGCGTCGGGTCGGGCAGCGGCCGGTGCAGCCAGATGGTGGCGAAGAAGCCCTCGGCGTTCGCCTCGGGATCGAGGTGCGCCGGGCTCCGCGTCCCGGGGTCGATGACCGGCTGGTTGCCGGGCGGCGCGGGCTGTGCGCCCTCGCCCACGCCGGGCGGAGGAGCCGGGGCCGGCTCGCCCTCGTCCGGGTCGTCAGGCGTCGGGAGCGGCGGAGGGGGCGCACCCTCTCCGGGCTCGGAGCCGCCGCCGCCGGGCTCGGCGGGGGACTCGCCGCCGCCGGGCTCACCCGGCGTCTCCTCGCCCGGGTCGCCCGGCTCTGCCGGGGCGTCGGGGTCGGCCGGCGTCTCCTCGGCCGGGGTCTCCTCGGCGGGAGCTTCCTCGGCCGGCGGGTCCTCTGCCGGAGCTTCCTCGGCCGGGGCCTCTTCGGCGGGAGTCTCCTCGGCCGGTGCCTCCTCGGTGGAGGTCATCTCGGTCGTCGTCTCGCCCTCGAGGGCCTCGGCGACGACGTCGCCGGCACCCGCCGAGAACGCGGCGCCGCCGAAGAACAGGGTGGCGAAGGCGAGGCTCGTCGCGAGGCGGCGCTTGCTCCACGTTGCGTGTGCGCGCTTGGGTGTGGAGCCCGTCTCCGCCCCGTGAAGGGACTCGGCCGCATCGTCTCCCCGACCATCCTGGGCGGGCGTGTTGCGCCCGATCGCCCAGAGTGCCCAGCCGGCGAGCGTGAAGAGCAGAAGCGGCGTGATGAGACGCCGCGGTGTCTTCTTCTGTGGCATGTGCCTGGTGCTCCCGTCTTGTGTCGGGCGCCGAGGCCGCCACTTCGGCGCGGAACGTGATTCTTGATCCGCTTGCCGCTCCGCGGAACCTGCTCGGACTATCGGGGCGGGGCCTAAAGGCGATCTTCCCCCGAAAGGGTGCAATGGCTGCGAACCACCCAGCCGGGGGATTCTCGTGCCGCTCGCTATCCCCGATGTTGCGGGCAGTTGGAGCCAAACGGCGGAGCGGTCACGCCGAGAGAGCTCTTTTAGCTCTGGGAGGTTTCATCAACGTGACCACGCTCACCGCCCGCTCGACGAATCGGCTCTCACCGCGCATGTCCGTTTCATCTTCGCGATTCGATTCGTCGGACGTTCAGCGCGCCGGCAAGCGTGCCCGGAGTAGGAAGGGAGGTGAATCGAGAATGTTCAAGTCCCTCATCAGGCGCGAGGACGGTCAGACCATGGCGGAGTACGGCGTGGTTCTCGCCGTCATCACGCTGGGGATCGTCGTCGCCCTCGGCTTCCTCTCGGGCGCCATTTCGTCTGCGCTCGACGCAGTCACGGCCGTCCTCTAGCAGCCAGAAGCTCAGGCGGGTCCTTTTCCGCGCCCCCGCAGAAAAGGGACCCGCCTTCCTTCTCCAAAGCAGCACGGTTTCACCCCAAATGCAGAAAACACTCTCTTCGCCGCACAGGATCTCCCGCAACCAGCAGGGCCAGACGGTCACCGAGTTCGCACTCGTGTTGCCGCTCCTCGCGCTGCTCCTCTTCGGGGTCATTCAGTTCGGGATCATCTTCCACCAGTACGTCACGCTCACGGATGCCGTGCGCGCCGGCGGGCGTCAGGGCGCGGTCGCACGCGACCTGCCGAGCCCCAACGCGATCGTCGAGAACCGGGTGCGCAACGCCTCGGTGAACCTCGACCAGTCCAAGCTTTCCGTCGCCGTCAGCTCGACGTTCCTGCGCGGCGACGACGTCACCGTCACGGCGACGTACCCGTACTCGATCAACCTCCTCGGGATCATCGTGAAGTCGGGGAACTTCAGTGCAACGACAACGGAGCGCGTGGAATGACCCATTGCCGCGCGCTCGGTGCGGCAGCAAGAAACGGCGCTCATCTCATGGCCGAGACCCGCCGATAAGGCACGTAATTCGAGATCAGAAAGACGTGGTGCAATGACGTATCGACTCCGCAACCTCGGGCTCGCGATCGCGCTCGCCGCCGTCGCGGTGCTCCTCGTTTTCTATTACGTTTCTCAAGAGCGCGGCCGCCTCCAGGAGGATCAGGAGCTCGTCCCGGTCTGGGTTGCGGCGAAGGACATTCCCGCCGGAACCTCCGGCGCCGACCTCGAGGCCGGCGGCTTCATCGTCCAGTCGGACATCGAGCGCTCGCAGGTCGCACCCGGCGCGCTGCTCGAGCCTGCCGACGTGAGCGAGAAGCTCGTCTCGAGCGAGATCTACAAGGGCGAGCAGGTCAGCCAGCTCCGCTTCCGCTCCGAGGCCGAGAAGGGCATCCGGGCGCAGCTGACGGGCAATCTCCGCGCCGTCCAGCTGCCCGGCAACCAGCATCAGCTCCTCGCGGGCGTCCTCCAGGAGGGTGACAAGGTCGACGTCGTCGGCACCTGGAACGTCCCCGAGGGAGCCACGCACCACGTCAGCCGCGTCATCCTGCGCGACATCCTCGTCATCGAGGGCGTCAAGCAGAGCGACGTCACGAGCAAGATCTCCGAGGGCGGGACGGGCCAGAACCTCTCCGTCAAGCTCGCGCTCACGGACGCGCAGGAGCAGAAGCTCCTCTGGATCCACTCCAACGGTGTGTGGACGCTCGTCCTCCGTCCCCCGAAGGACGACGCGGACAGCCCGGAGAGCGCCGAGAACTACAAGACCCTCTTCGAGGACGGTCTGAAGCTCCAGCAGATCGAGGAGATCATGGCCGGCGCGAACGGAGGGACTCAATGAGCGTCGACACCTCCGCACCCACCCGCGAGAAGGCCCGCATCTTCATGACGGGGTCCTGCGACGGCCTCGACCAGCTCCGCGACGCGCTCGAGCGCCACGCCGAGGTCGAGCTCGTCGGGACGAGCGTCGGCGTCGCGGAGTCGGCCGGCACGCTGACCGGCGGCCATCTCGAGGCCGTCCTGCACGGAACGCGCAGCTCGACTCTGCCCCGCGACGAGATCGCCTCGCTTCGCGAGCACACGCGGGCGCCCATCATCCTGCTCGCCTCGGGAGAGGCCTCGGTCCTCCTCGAGGAGGCGCTGGAGGCCGACGTCTCGGACGTCCTGCTCCTCCCGCAGATGACGGAGAACATCGTCTTCGCCATCCGCAAGGCGAGCAAGAACGGCGCGAAGACCCCGGTCAGCGCTCCGACCCGCCGCGGCCGGATCGTGACCGTCTTCTCGCCCAAGGGCGGCACCGGCAAGACCGTCACCTCGACGAACCTCGCCGCCGCCTTCGCGAAGTTCGAGGGCAAGCGCACGCTGCTCCTCGACCTGGATCTCCAGTTCGGGGACGCGGCGATCATGCTCGGCCTCGAGCCGGAGAAGACCATCTACGACCTGGTCGTCGCGCCGGGCGAGCTCGATTCGGAGAAGCTCGCCGGCTACACGACGAAGCACACCTCGGGCCTCGACATCCTCCCGGCGCCGGTGCGCCCCGAGGACGCGGAGCTCGTGACCGAGAGCAAGCTGTCCCGGCTCCTCGAAGTGGCGCGCGAGTCCTACGACATCATCGTCGTCGACACGTCGCCCTTCTTCCACGGGCCGATGCTGGCGACGCTCGACCGCACCGACGAGCTGCTGCTCGTCTGCGGGCTCGATGTCCCGACCCTCAAGAACGTCAGGCTCGCGCTCCAGACGCTGGAGCTCCTCGCCTTCCCGCAGAACCGCATCCGCCTCGTCCTCAACCGGGCGAACTCCAAGGTGGGCATGAAGCGGAACGAGGTCGAGGGCGCCCTCGAGACGAAGGTCCGCTTCGAGGTCCCGAGCGACCGGGCCGTCCCGATCTCGGTCAACCGCGGGAACCCCGCCGTGCTCGCCGAGCCCGGCGCGGACTTCTCCAAGGCGATTCGCGAGATGGCCAAGGGCCTCCAGCCGGCCGAGATCGCCAAGGGTCAGAAGCGCGGTCTCTTCAGGAAGGGCTAACCATGGGTCTCCACGATCGCCTCAGAAGCTCGAACGGCGGCGGCGGACAGGAGGCGGTGGTCGCTCGGGTCGAGAACGCAGCGCGCGAAGCTCAGCCCGATCAGCGAGTTGCCGATCCCTACGCCGAGCTGAAGACCCGCGTCCACCACGCGTGCATCGCGAAGCTGGGCCCGGAGCTCTTCAGCGCCCGGACGAACGAGGACCTCACGGAGCGCGTGCTCCGCGCGGTCACCGAGCAGCTCGCGCTCGACCAGACACCGCTCACGCGCGACGAGCGGCGCCAGATCGTGCGCGAGATCACGGACGACATCCTCGGCTACGGGCCGCTGGAGCCGCTGCTCCGCGACGACACCGTGACCGAGGTCATGATCAACGGGCCCGACCGGATCTACGTCGAGCGTGCAGGCAAGCTCGAGATCACGACGTCGACCTTCGTGGACGACGCGCACCTGCTCCGCATCATCGACAAGATCGTCTCCCAGGTCGGCCGGCGCGTCGACGAGTCGTCGCCGATGGTGGACGCGCGCCTGCCGGACGGCAGCCGCGTCAACGCCATCATCCCGCCGCTCTCGTTGCGCGGCCCGGTGATGACGATCCGGAAGTTCTCGCGCGACCCCTACACGATGGACGACCTGATCAACTTCGGGTCGGTCTCCGCGAAGGCCGCGCACTTCCTCGCCGCCTGCGTCCAGGGGAAGCTCAACGTCCTCATCTCGGGCGGTACCGGTACCGGTAAGACGACGACCCTCAACGCCCTCTCGGCCTTCGTTCCCGGCGACGAGCGCATCGTCACCATCGAGGACGCGGCCGAGCTTCAGCTCCAGCAGGCCCACGTGATCCCGCTCGAGTCCCGCCCGGCGAACATCGAGGGCCAGGGCGAGGTGCGGATCCGCGAGCTCGTCCGGAACGCACTGCGCATGCGCCCCGACCGCATCATCGTCGGCGAGGTCCGCGGCGCGGAGACACTGGACATGCTCCAGGCCATGAACACGGGCCACGAGGGCTCGCTGACCACGATCCACGCCAACTCCCCACGGGACGCGCTCGCGCGTCTCGAGACGCTCGTGCTCACCGCCGGCGTCGAGCTCCCGCACCGCGCGATCCGCGAGCAGATCTCGAGCGCGTTCGACCTGCTCGTCCAGATTACGCGCCTCGTGGACGGCTCCCGCCGCCTCTCGCACATCACCGAGGTCATGCGGATGGAGTCCGACGTGATCACGCTTCAGGACGTCTTCATGGCGAAGCCGCCGGACGAGGACGCCACTGCCCCGGGAGCGACGCGGCTCCTCACGCCGCTTCGCTGCACGGGGCTGAAGCCGCACTTCCTGGAGAAGATGGCCGCCAACGGCGTCGTCCTGCCCCCGAACTTCTTCCAGCAGGACTCGGACGAGAACGTGCGGGTCAGCTTCCAGGCGGCGAGCACCGGCGGGTTCCACTGATGCGCCCGCGGGTCTTCGGCCTCGCGGCGGCCCTCGCACTCCTCGTCCTCCCGTCCGCCGCCGTCGCGGCGACGATCGAGGCGGACACGAGCGACTACCCGGTCGTCCGGGCGATCTTCGTCACGGACGAGCCGTCGATCACGGCGCCGACGCTGACCGAGAACGGCGAGGAGGTCACGGGCCTCACGGCCACCAACCTCGGCCGGGGGAAGAGCATCGTCCTGGCCGTCGACCGTTCGCAGTCGATGGACGGGAAGCCGCTCGAGGACGCCGTCGCAGCGGCGCGCGCCTTCGTCGCGGCGAAGCCGGAGGAGGACAGGATCGCAGTCGCGACGTTCGCGACCGAGCCGGTCATGCTCACCGGCTTCCAGACCTCGACGATCGATGCCGACTCGGCCCTCCGTTCCATTTCGGTCGATTCGGTGCAGGGGACGACCCTCTACGACGCGCTCGTCCTCTCGGCGAGCTCGCTCTCGTCCGAGTCGAACCTCGGGCGCGTCATCATCGTCGTCACCGACGGGAACGAAACCCGGAGCGAGGCGACGCTCAAGCAGACGATCACCGCCGCGCAGGACGCCGGCGTGTCCATCTACGTCGTCGGGATCGAGAGCACGCTCTTCAACCCGGTACCGCTGCAGGAGCTCGCCGACTCGACCGGCGGGAAGTACTACGGCACGGCCTCGACCGAGGCGCTCGCCGAGGTCTACACCTCCATCGCGGAGGAGCTCTCGCGCACGTGGCGACTCGAGTACGTGACCACGGCGCTCCCGAGCGAGAACGTCGAGGTCGCCGCCAAGGCGGCCGGCGAGACGGCGACCGTCAAGCTCACCGTGCCGGGCGAGGGAGTCGCGACTCGCAAGCCCGCCGTGGAAGGACGTCTGCCCGAGCAGTTCTTCGGCACGTTCTGGGGCCAGGCGTCCTTCGCCGCGCTGGTCGGCATCCTCGTGCTCGTCGCGTGCGCCTTTGCGTTCGCGTCACCGCGGGGCGCCTGGCTCAAGGGGCGGCTGGAGCCGCATCTCGACACGCGCCGCCGGGCCGCGAAGCGGACCGGGCGCGAGCGGCTGAAGATCGCCGCGGGCCTCTTCCGCGCGACGGAGAACGCCCTCGGGAACTTCAAGCCGTGGCTGCGCCTCCAGCGGACGATCGAGCGGGCCGACGTCCCGCTTCGCACCGTCGAGCTCGTCTACGTCATGCTCGCCGCGGGCTTCGTGTCCGGGCTCGTCGCGGCGGGCTTCACGCGGTCCGTTCCGTGGATCGCCGTCGGCCTCATCGGCGGCACCCTGCTCCCCTATTTCGTCGTCTCCTTCAAGGCGAAGAAGCGCGTCAGGGCGTTCGAGAATCAGCTGCCGGACCTGCTCGTGACGATGGCCGCGGGCCTCAAGGCGGGGCACAGCTTCCGCCAGTCGCTCCAGAGCGTCGTCGACGAGGACCAGCCGCCGGCTTCGAAGGAGCTCAACCGCGTCCTCACCGAGACCCGGCTCGGCCGGCCGATGGACGAGGCGCTCGCCGAGATGGCCCATCGGGTCGGCTCGAAGAACTTCGAGTTCGTCATCACCGCGGTGACGATCCAGCGCCAGGTCGGAGGCAGCCTCGCCGGGCTCTTCGACATGGTGGCCGACACCGTCCGCAACCGGCAGCAGTTCGCCAAGAAGATCAAGGGCCTCACGGCGATGGGGCGGGCGTCCGCCTACGTCCTCATCGCGCTCCCGGTGTTCGTGGGCGGGATGCTCACCGTCGTCAACCCGGAGTACATGCGCCCCCTCTGGCACACGAGCACTGGCCGGACGCTCGTCCTGGTCGGCCTCGGAATGATCGGTGTAGGCGCGCTCATGCTCCGCAAAATCGTCAACTTCAGGTACTGACATGACTTTGCTACTTCTTCTCGCAGGCGCATCGGTAGGCCTCGCCGTCTACCTCCTCATGGACCTCATGACCCAGCCCGCGCGCGAGCGTGTGGGCTCCATCCGCCGTGCCGCGACCTACGGCAAGAATCGGGTCCCGATCGGCAGCATGCTCGACGACGGCACCTTCAAGGACCGGGCGCTCACGCCCATGAAGACGGGCCTCGCCCGCGCCGTCCTCCGCATCACCCCGCGGGCGAGCATCGAGACCGTCTCGACGAAGCTCCTCAACGCGGGCCTGAACCGCCGGGTCTCGCCGACGACCTACCTCGCCTCCAAGGCGATCGTGGGCTTCATCGGCTTCGTGGCCGGGCAGGTCGTGGCCCAGGCCACGGGCCAGGCCTCGCGCGGCGTGCTCCTCGGGCTCGCCATGGCCGTCGTCGGCTTCATGCTCCCCGACACCGTCCTCACGTTCCGGATGCGGACGCGCAGAGAGATCCTCCGGTCGGAGCTTCCTGACGCGCTCGACCTCCTGGCCGTCTCGGTCGAGGCCGGGATGGGCTTCGACGGCGCCATCTCGAAGCTGACCGAGCACATGGAAGGCCCGCTCGCCGACGAGTTCGCGCTCGCGCTCGGCGAGATGCGCATCGGCGAGAGCCGGACGAACGCGCTCACGAAGATGATGAAGCGCGTGAACACGCCCGAGTTCTCGGCCTTCGTGCGCTCGATCATCCAGGCGGACCAGATCGGCATCTCGCTCGGCCGGATCCTCAAGGTCCAGGCCTCCGACACCCGCACCCGGCGTCAGCTGGCCGCGGAGGAGCGGGCGATGAAGGCGCCGATCAAGATGCTGTTCCCGACCGTGCTCTTCATCTTCCCGGCGATGTTCATCGTCATCCTCGGGCCGGCGTTCCTCAACCTCTCGGAGCTGTTCTAGCCGCGGGCAGGCGACCAGCGGATGGCAGTGAGCGAGGAGACGCAGCAGGAGTCCCCCCAGAACGAGGCCGAGACCGGCTTCGGCACCGGCCTTCGCGGAAAGCTCGAGAAGCGGCGCGAGCCGGCACCGGCGAAGAACGGGGCCGCCGCGCCCAAGGAAGTCGAGGCGGCTGCCGAGGACCTCGCCGAGCCCCAGGCGAACGGGGCGGCGGTCTCGTCCGACGAGGCTGACGCGCTCCGCGCGGAGCTCGCCGCCTCGCTCGACCGGGAGCGCGACCTGCGTGCAGAGCTCGCCATCTCCTTCTCGTCCGGTGCCGAGCATGCGGCCGTGGACAAGGACTATGCGGCCCGCTCGGCCGAGCTCGACGTCCGCGCCGCAAGGCTCGCGTCCTCCGAGCAGGAGATCGAGCTTCGCGAGGCGCGCCTCAACGAGCAGCTGCAGAACTTCCGTGAGGAGCGGGAGCGCCTCTCCGAGCTGGAGAACCGTCTCACCGCCTCCGATGCGCTTACAAGCGAGCGCGCCGAGCAGGTCGAGTCGAAGCTCAGGGAGCTGAAGGACGCCGATCGCGAGCGCGAGAAGCTCACGTCCGAGCTGGCGAAGCAGGCGCAGTCGCTGAACCAGAAGGAAACGAAGCTCGTCCGGCGCGAGCAGACCGTCGCGAGCCGCGAGGCCGAGATGAAGGCCCGACAGGAGGCACGCGACCGCTCGCTGGCCGAGCGCGAGAACGCGCTGCGCGAACAGGAGAAGAGCTTCTCCAAGCGCGATGGCACGACAGCCGCGCGGGAGCGCGAGCTGGCGAAGGAGTACTCGCGCATACAGGCCAAGGAGGAGGCGCTCGAGGAGCGCGAGGCCGACATGCGGGCCAAGCACGACCGGCTCCGCCTCGACGCCGAGCGTCTCGAGCGCGACATGTCCGGGCGCGACCGCGATAGCCAGGTGTCCGCCGAGGTGCTCGCCGAGCTCGAGCGGCGCGAGGCCGAGATGGCCGCGCGCGAGGCCGAGCTCCACCACCGAGAGGCGCACCTCGCCCGCGTCGAGTCGGAGACGTCGAAGGTCCTCGACCTCGAAGCCCTCCAGGAGCGCCTGAAGGAGCGGGAGCGCGAGCTCGCCGAGCGCGAGGCCGAGCTCTCGAACACCGAGGACGTCGTCGAGTCCCAGCGCAAGCGGCTCGACCGGCGCGAGAAGCGCCTGACCGAGACGGAGTCGTCCCTCCGTGACCGCCTCCTCGACCTCGACGGCCGAGAGAACGAGCTCGACGCCAAGGAAGCGCGCGTCGAGGCCGACCTCGAGATCCGCGAGGACAAGCTCGAGCGCCGCGAGCGCGAGCTGGCCGACCTCCAGGAGCGGCTGGGCCAGAAGGAGAACGAGCTGGCCGAGTACGTCGCCCAGGTCCAGACGGAGCTGAAGCGCCGCGAGGACGACTGGTGGGAGAAGGTCACCGGCGGCGAAGCCCCCGGCAGCTAGCTGGAGACGACGCTAGGCGGGCGCCGCGTCGCGCTCGCGCCAGAGCTGCAGCACGTCCCAGCAGGCCACCGTGTCCGCCGACACCTGTGCGCCCAGGTCCGTGGGTGAGTCGGCCCAGTGGATCTGCGTCACCTTCGTCGCACTCGGCTTGGGCTCGGCGCCCTCGCGGAGCGTCGCGTGGTAGACGATCAGAGCGGAGCCCGTGTCGTCGCTGACGACGACCCCGATCGGGCGGAAGCCCGGGAGATCCGACTCCTCGAGCCCGATCTCCTCGGCCGCGTCGGCGAGCACCGCGTCACGGGGCTGCTCGGTCGGGTTCAGCCCGCCCGACGCCGAGGCCGTCCAGAGGAGCGGATCGCGGCCGATGGACGGCCCGCGCTGCTGGAAGAGCAACGGCCCCTCGGGGCGCTGGACGAAGAGCTGCACGCCGAGCGCGAAGCCCAGCCGGTAGCCCAGCGAGGGCTCCGCGAAGACGACCATGGCCTCCGCGTAGCGCCCGTGCCGGCGCAGGATCGCCCCGTCACGGGAGACGCCGTGGCAAAACGCGATGGGCCCGTCGAAGCGGCCCTTCGTCCGCGAGAGGACGAGCGCCGCGTCGTCGACGGCGCGGAGCAGCGGGCTCTCCACGGGCAGGCCGTACGGGAACGGGCGGAACCGGGGCTCCTCATCGAGCGGCACGATCGCGTGCATGGGCGAAAGTGTGTCTGATCGGCCCGACGGGGCCGGACGTCAGCGAGGGATGACGGTCTCGACCGCGATCGTCGCCGGGTCGACGCCCGCGTCGACGTACGCCGTGTCGGTGCCCGGACCGCCATGGATTTGCGCGTCCGCCTCGTCGTCGTCGGCCTCGAGGACGTCGTTGTCGAAGCCGCCCGTGAGGGTGTCGACACCCGCGCCGCCGACGACCGTGTCGTTGCCGTCGCTGCCGGTGAGCGTGTCGTTGCCGCCGCCGCCCGAGATCTGGTCGTTTCCGGCGTAGCCGCTGACCACGTCGTTCCCTGCGCCGCCGACGATGACGTCGTTCCCGTTGCCACCGTTGAGCTCGTCGCCGAGGTCGCCGCCCAGCAGGGTCAGGACCCCGGCGTAGGCGAGGCCGGCGCCGAAGCCGCCTCGGCCGGTGAGGAAGTTGACGCCGCCGCCGCCCACGAAGTCGATCTCGCCCGGGAGCACGTCGAAGGTCACGTCGACGTCGCCGTCGGAGTTCAACGAGACGCCGCTCAGCCCCGCCGCGAAGGTGTCGTTCCCCGCCGTGCCGACGACGATCAGCTCGTCCGCCGCGTCCCCGAGCTTGAGGGACAGCTCGATCTCCGGCGTGTTGGACTCGCCGGTCGCGCCCGGCGCCAGCAGGCCGGTGGACTGGTCGAGTGTCAGATGCTCGGCCGCGCCGGTGACACCGAGGATCTCGACCGAGTCGGTGTTCGTCGTCGTGGCGACGCCGCAAGCCACCGGCGACTCGCCGAAGCGGATCTCACCGCCGACGACGGCCAGGGTCGCGGTGCCGCTCGTCGGCATGCTGGCGACGACCGCCTGGGTGGCTGCGCGGTACTCGCACGTCCCGGCGGGTGGAGGCGGCGGCGGGGGCGGCGGTTCCTGTCCCGGGTCAGCGGTCGCGTTCTCGACGGCGATCGGCGCCGGATCGACTCCGCCGCCGTCGTACCAGGCCGTGTCGGAGTCGGGGCCGCCGTGGATCTGCGTGTCGGCCTCGGCGTCGTCGGCGTTCAGGAAGTCGTTGCCGAAGCCGGCGTTGAGGTTGTCGGCTCCGGGCCCGCCGACGATCTGGTCGTTGCCCTCGCCCGACGTGATGGAGTCGTCGCCCGGCCCGCCGTCGACGAAGTCGTTCAGCTGGTGGGAGAAGACGATGTCGTTGCCCTCGCCGCCGTAGATCTCGTCCGAGGAGTGGCTGCCGACGAGCTCGTCGTTGCCCAGCCCGCCCGTGATCACGAGCGGCCCGAGGTACGCGAGACCGGCGCCGCCCTGCCCGCGGCCGTTGATGAAATCGTCGCCGTCGCGCCCCTGGAGCTCGATCGGGAAGACGCCGGGGTTCGGCGTCCACGTCACGTCGACGTCGCCGTCCGAGTTGAGCGCCATCCCGTTCTGGCCGGGGGCGAACAGGTCGTTCCCCGCCGTCCCGATGACGGTCATCTCGTCGGTGGAGTCGCCGAGGCTCATCGCCATCTCGATCTCCGGCAGGTTGAACTCCGAGGTGAAGCCGGGGCCGAGGAAGCCCTCGGACATGTCCAGCGTGAAGCTCTCGCCCGCGTCCGGCGCGCCGAGGACCTGGATCGAGTCGGTGTTCGTCGTCGTGGCGGCGCCGCAGGCCGTGGGCACGAACCCGAAGAGCAGCTCGCCGTTCGCGGCCACCTTGAGCGTCGCCTCCGAGCCGAGCGCGACCCGCGCCGTCACGGCATGCGTGCCGGCGTCGTAGGAGCAGCTCTCGGTCGGAGCCGCCGGGATGGCGGTCTCGGTGGCGCTCGGTGTCGGGTCGAGGCCCGGGTCGTAGTAGGCGATGTCCGTGTCGCCTCCGCCGTTGATGGAGGTGTCCGCCTGGCCGTCGTGCGCCACGAGCAGGTCGTTCCCGAAGCCGCCGGTGAACGTGTCCGCACCGGGGCCGCCGACCATGAAGTCCTTCCCCTCGCCGCCGCTCAGCTTGTCGTTGGCGCCGCTGCCCTCGAGGCGGTCGTCGCCGGCGTTGCCGTTCATGACGTCGTTCCCGGCGCCGCCGACGAGCTCGTCGTGGCCGTTGCCCCCGTTCAGCTCGTCGCCGAGGTCGCCGCCGACCAGGGTGACGTTCCCGGCATACGCGAGCCCGGCGCCCCAACCGCCGCGGCCCGTGAGGAAGTTCACGCCGCCGCCGCCGCGCACCTCGACGTGTCCCGGGAGCGGGCTGAACGTGATGTCGACGTCGCCGTCCGAGTTGAACGAGAAGCCGCTCGCGCCCATCGCCATGTTGTCGTTGCCGGAGGTGCCGATGACGAGGAGCTCGTCGCCGGCGTCTCCGAGGCCGACGGTCATCTCGATCTCGGGGAAGTTCGTCTCGGTCGCCGCGCCGGGACCGAACGCGCCGCCCGACTCGTCGAGGGTCAGGCTCTCGAGCGTGCCGGCACCGCCCGTGATGGAGATGGAATCCGTGTTGGTCGTCGTCGCCGCGCCGCACGCGGTGGGTGTCGCGCCGAAGTGGAGCGCGCCGCCCACGACGACGAGCGTCGCGTCCCCGCCCGGGTCGATGGTCGCGGTGACCGCCTTCGTCCCGGCGTTGTACGCGCAGGACTCAGCCGCGGCCAGCGCGGGAAAAACCGCCATGACCAAGAAGATCGCCCCCGTCAGGACGACCGTACGGATGTGTGCGTTGGGTGGCCGCACGATGCTTCGGGCCGCTACAGACATCGGACAGTATCCCTGGGTACGACACGGGGCAACCCGCGGATCGCCGGTCCGGTCAAAGGTCTAGTACGCGGCGTATCTAGCGCAGGAAGTAGGTCTCGAGGGGAGGCCGACGGCCTCCCCTCGAGGAAGTCCGTTACGCCGGGAAGTGGTTCTCGACGCCCACCGGCGAGGGATCCAGCCCTGCATCGGTGAAGGCGGTGTCGATGCCGGCCGCACCGCTGATCTGGGTGTCCGCAGCGCCGTCGCGGGCGTCGAGCGTGTCGTTCCCGCCCGCTCCGATGAGGGAGTCCGCGCCGGTGCCGCCGATGATCGTGTCATTGCCGTCGTTCCCGCTCAGGCTGTCATTGCCGCCCTGACCGTCGAGCTGGTCGTTGCCGAGCCCGCCCGTGATCGTGTCCGCCCCGGCGCCGCCGACGAGCACGTCGTCGAGGTCGCCGCCGCTGAGCGAGTCGCCGCCGTCTCCGGCGCGCAGGGTCACGCGCCCGGGGAACACCTGGCCGGCGCCGAAGCCGCCGCGGCCCGAGAGGACGTCGCCGCCGCCGCCGCCGACGAGCTCGATCGAGCTGGGCAGCGGGGTGAAGGTGACGTCGACGTCGGCGTCGTTGTTGAGCGAGACGCCCTTGGTGCCGACTGCGAGCGTGTCCGCGAGCGTGCGGCCCTTGATGACGACGACGTCGGATGCGTCACCCAGGTTGACCGCGAGCTCGATCTCGGACGTGCCGGTCGTCTCGGCGGTGCCGCCGGGAGCGAGGCCGCCGCCGGTCTGGTCGATCGTGAGCGTCTCGACGGAGCCCGCCGCGCCCGTGATGTTGATCGTGTCCGTGTTCGCGTTCGTCGCCGTGCCGCAGGCCGTCGGCGATGCCCCGAAGTGGATCGCGCCGCCGACCACCGCGAGCGTCGCGCCTGTGCCGGCTGGAATGGCCGCTGTCACCGTCTTGGTGGTCGAGTTGTACGAGCAGGCGCCGCCGGGCGGAGGAGGCGGAGGCGGCGGGCCCGGATCCGCGAACTTGTTCTCGACCGCGATCGTGGCAGGATCGAGGTTCGCGTCGTAGTACGCCGTGTCGACGTCCGCGCCGCCGTGGAGCTGCGTGTCGGCCTCGCCGTCGTCCGCGAAGATCGTGTCGTTCCCCGCGCCCGCGTTGAACGTGTCCGCGCCCGGGCCGCCGTGGATCTCGTCGTTGCCCTCGCCGCCCGTGATCGAGTCGTTGCCCGGGCCGCCCTCGGCGTAGTCGTTCAGCTGGTGCAAGAAGATGATGTCGTTGCCCTCGCCGCCGTAGACGAAGTCGGACTTGTGGCTGGCGATGAGCTCGTCGTTCCCCTGCTCGCCGTAGACCCGCACCGGACCGAGATAGGCGAGGCCCGCGCCGCCCTGCCCGCGCATGTTGAGCAGGTCGTCGCCGCCGAGGCCGTGGACCTCGATCACGTGCTGACCCGGCGAAAGGGTGATGTCGAGGTCGCCGTCCGAGTCGATCGCCACGCCGTTCTGGCCGGCGGCGATCAGGTCGTTGGCGTTGGAGCCGATGATGACGAGCGTGTCGGTGAGATCGCCGAGCGCCAGGGCCATCTCGATCTCCGGGATGTTGAACTCGGAGGAGAAGCCGGGCCCGAAGAAGGCCTCGGACATGTCCAGCGTGAGGGTCTCGTTGGAGCCGACGGAGCCGCTCACCGACACCGAGTCGGTGTTCGTGCTCGTCGCGCCGGCGCACGGTGCGGCGACCTGGCCGAAGAGGAGCTGGCCGGCCGCGTTCACCTTCAACGTCGCGGAGCCGCCCGTCGTGATCGTCGCGGTGACGGCCTTTGTCGTGGGGTTGTACGCACACGATTCCACGGCTGCTCCGGCCGTAGCGGGCGCCGCCACGACGAAGAGGCCGAGCACGAGAAACACGAAACCACGCAGGGACAGTCGATCACGCACAGAAAGGCTCCTTCCTAGCCGCTGAGGAAGTCCTGAGGGTAGCCGCCGATCCGTGAGGCCACAAGATCACGTCCGCTTGTCTGTTCCTTAGGCTAGGTAGGTTCCTCGCGCCGGTGCGGCGGGCAAGAGAAGGCTCATGGCGCGCCTGCGACGAGCGGATTCCTCGGGCCCCGGGCCTCGCGCGCCGGGGCCGCGGGCGCGGGTTCGAGTACATCGACGAGGCGGGGGAGCGCGTGACCGACCCCGGCATCCTCGAGCGCATCCGCGCGCTCGTCATCCCGCCGGCGTGGACGGACGTCTGGATCTGCCCGTACCCCAACGGCCACATCCAGGCCGTGGGCACCGACGCCGCCGGGCGCCGCCAGTACCTCTACCACGTCGACTGGCGCCGGCGGCGCGACCGGGAGAAGTTCGAGGAGATGGAGCGCTTCGCCCGCGCGCTCCCGAAACTCCGGGAGGCTGCGGCGCGCGACCTGCGCAAGCGGGAGCTCGTCCGTGAGCGCGTCCTCGCGTGCGCCGTGCGGCTGCTCGATCGCGGCTTCTTCCGCATCGGCACCGAGGACTACGCAGAGGCGAACAAGACGTTCGGGCTCGCCACGATTCGCCGCGGCCACGTAACGCTCGGCGGCGACGACCTCATCCGCTTCGACTACCCCTCCAAGGGCGGCAAGCGGCGTGTCCAATCGGTCGTAGACCGCGACGTCTTCAAGGTCGTGGACGCGCTCATGCGCCGCCGCTCCGGCACGGAGCTCCTCGCGTACAAGGAAGGGCGCGGCTGGGTGGACGTCACCTCCGACGACATCAACGCGTACATCAAGGAGGTCACCGAAGACGGCTTCTCGGCCAAGGACTTCCGCACGTGGAACGCCACCGTGCTCGCCGCCGTCGCCCTCGCCGTCTCGGGCGCCGCGCACGGCTCGAAGACGGGGCGGACGCGCGCGATCACCCGCGCCGTGAAGGAGGTGGCCCACTACCTCGGGAACACGCCTGCCGTCGCCCGCGGCTCGTACATCGACCCGCGGGTCTTCGACCGCTTCCGTGATGGGCTCACGATCGGCGGCGCGCTCGAGAAGCTCGGCGAGGTGACCTTCGGGGAGCCGGCGACGCAGGGCGCCATCGAGGAGGCCGTGCTCGACCTGCTCGAGCGCGACCTGGCATCGCCCGCCCTCGAGCGCGTCGCCTGACACGGCGCTACGCGGCGACTTCGGTCGAGGGGGCGCTCGGAGCGTCCTGCGCGCGCTCGCGCTCGGCCTGGCGGTCCCGGGACGAGAAGTAGTCCCGAACGGCGATCCCCGTGAGGAGGACGAACATCGCCTTGACGTCGTCCTTGCCGTTGGGAATCGGGAGGAACATGACGGCGGCGGTGATCCCGACGAGCAGTGTGGTCAGGAAGGCACGGACGCTGCCGGCGGGAAGGTTGAACGGCTCCTGCGACTTCGACTCCATGAGGGTGACCTCCACTCGGTTCGATGCCCACCGGACGGCGGGGCGCCGAGTTATCTTCCGAGGCTGAGGGACTCGGGCGGATGCGGCCGCGAGGGCGGCTCGTCCGGCGGGAACTCGGGGAGGGGCGGTGCGAGCCGGCCCGCAGACTGGATGAGGTTGCGCACCTCGCGCAGGGCGACCGACAGCGTCTCGAGGCTGGCCAGCTCGCCCATGCGGATGTCGCTCACGACCTGGAGTGCACGCTCGACGCCTGCCGCGCGGGCCGCCTGCCAGGCGTCGACCCGGGCCTCGGCCGGGAGGCCCGGCGGCGCGGCCTGGAGCGCCTCGCGCGTGAGCGCGCCGTGGATGCTGAAGAACTCGTCCCTGAGCGCCGCGCGGGCGAGTGTCTGCCAGCGGTTGTCGCGCGGGAGCGCGGTGATGGCGTCGCGGAGCCACTGGAGCTGGAGCCGCGCGCCGACACCGTGGAAGACCGCCGCGACCTCCTCGGTCGGCTCGCCGGCGGCCGTCGCCGCCTCGACGATGTCGAGCGCGGAGAACATCATCCCGCAGGCCGGCGACCCTGGCCGCGAGCTCCTTCGGCGCGCCGCCCTTCACGTACTCCGCCGTCTTCCGCTCGACCGCGGAGCGATCGGCGCCGAGCAGCAGGCGCGGCAGCGCCTCGGCGAGAAGCGCGGCACCGGGCGCGAAGTACGCGATCTCCTCCTCGATCTCGATCGGGCGCGGGCGGCTGCGGAGGAGCCAGCGCGCGGCGCGCTCGACGAGCTTGCGGCCGTCGAGCAGCATGGCCAGTTGCACGTCGGCCGGGATGGAGTCGTCGAGCTCCTCGATCGCCGTCCAGATCGCCCGCAGATCGAAGACCTCGCGCGCGACCACGTAGGCGCGGCCGATGTCCGCCGGGTCCGCGCCCGTCTCCTCGGCGAGCCGGAACGCGAACGTGATCCCCGCGCGGTTGACGAGACTGTTCGTCACGTAGGTGGCGATCAGCTCTCGCCGCAGGCGGTGCTCGTCCATCCGGTCGCCGAAGCGTTCGGAGAGCAAGCGTGGGAAGTAGCGGACGAGCTCGGTCGACATGTACGCGTCCTCCGGCAGGTCGGAGGCGACGAGGGCGTCGAACAGCTCGATCTTGGCGTAGGCGAGCAGCACCGAGAGCTCGGGCGAGACGAGGCCGCCCCGCGCGGCCCGCCGCTCGGCGATCACCTCGTCGGTCGGCAGCGCCGCCAGCTCCCGGTTCAGCCGGCCGGTCTGGTCCAGGTGCTGGATCTGGCGCGCGTGGACGCCGAGCATCGACGACGCCTGGCTGACGGCGAGGCTGATCGCCTGCGTCTGGCGGTAGTTGTTGCGCAGGACGAGGCGGGAGACGTCGTCGGTCATCTCGGCGAGCAGCTCGTTCCGCTGCTTCTCGGTCATGTCGCCGTCCGCGACCACGCGGCCGAGCAGGATCTTGATGTTGACCTCGTGGTCGGAGCAGTCGACCCCGGCTGAGTTGTCGATCGCGTCCGTGTAGATCCGCCCGCCCTGGAGCGCGTACTCGACGCGGCCGCGCTGGGTGAGGCCCAGGTTGCCGCCCTCGCCGACGACGCGCGCGCGGAGGTCCTTGCCGTCCACGCGCAACCCGTCGTTCGCCTTGTCGCCGACGTCGAGATGCGACTCGGACGAGGCCTTGACGAACGTCCCGATGCCGCCGTTCCAGAGCAGGTCGACCTCGGCCCGGAGGATCGCGCGGATGAGCTCGTTCGGCCGCAGCGCCTCCTCCTCGACGCCCAGGCGTCGCCGCACCTCCGGGGTGAGCGGGATCGACTTGGCCGACCGCGGGAAGACTCCGCCGCCGGGCGAGATCACGCTCGTGTCGTAGTCGGCCCAGCTCGACCGCGGCAGGTTGAAGAGGCGCTCGCGCTCCCGGTAGCTCGCCTCCGGGTCCGGGTCGGGATCGAGGAAGACGTGCTCGTGGTTGAACGCGGCCACGAGCTTGAGGTGGCGCGAAAGCAGCATGCCGTTGCCGAAGACGTCGCCCGCCATGTCGCCGATCCCGACCGCCGTGACCTCGGTCGTCTCGACGTCGACGCCGAGCTCGCGGAAGTGGCGCTTGACCGACTCCCAGGCGCCGCGCGCGGTGATCCCCATCGCCTTGTGGTCGTAGCCCGCCGAGCCGCCCGACGCGAAGGCGTCTCCGAGCCAGAAGTCGTACTCGGCGGCCACCGTGTTCGCGAGGTCTGAGAAGGTCGCCGTGCCCTTGTCGGCCGCGACCACGAGGTACGGGTCGTCGTCGTCGTAGCGGACAACGTCGGGCGGCGGCACGGTCTCGCCGCCGGAGAGGTTGTCCGTGAGGTCGAGCATGCCCTGAATGAGCGTGCGGTAGCAGGCGACGACCTCCTCGCGGAGCGCCTCGCGCTCGGCAGGCGGCCGCTTGACGACGAAGCCTCCCTTCGCGCCCACGGGGACGATGACCGCGTTCTTGACCATCTGCGCCTTCATGAGGCCGAGGATCTCGGTGCGGAAGTCCTCGCGCCGATCCGACCAGCGGATCCCTCCGCGGGCGACCTTCCCGCCGCGCAGGTGCACGCCCTCCGTCCGCGGCGAGTAGACCCAGATCTCGTACATCGGCCGCGGCAGGGGGAGGTCGGGGACGAGCGAGGGGTCGAACTTGAACGAGAGGTAGGGCTTGGGCTGGCCGTCGCCTCTGTCCTGGAAGTAGTTCGTCCGCAGCGTCGCCTGGACGAGCCGCAGGAAGCTGCGCAGGATGCGGTCGTCGTCGAGGCTCGCCACGGCGTCGATGGCCTTCTCGATCTTCTTCGCGATCTGTCCCTCCTCGGCCTCGCGCCCCTCGGCGCGCGCGGGATCGAACCTGACCCTGAAGAGCTCGACGAGCTTGCGCACGATCTCCGGGTTCGCGGCCAGGGTCTCCTCCATGTAGGCCTGGCTGAAGGTGCTGCCGGCCTGCCGCAGGTACTTGGCCAGGGCGCGGAGCATCGCGATCTCCCGCCATGTCAGGCCGGCGCTGAGCACGAGCCGGTTGAACCCGTCCACCTCGATCTCGCTGCGCCACGCCTGCGCGAATGCGTCCTTGAACGACTCGCCGACCTGCTCGAGGTCGAGCGCGCCGTCGGCGTGGGTCAGACCGAAGTCGTAGATCCAGGCGTCCTCGGGGCCCGCGCGGTCGACCTCGTACGGGCGCTCGTCGAAGACCTTCACGCCCATGTCCTCGAGGAGAGGGAGGACGTCGGAGAGCAGGATCGGCTGTCCGGAGCGCAGCAGCTTGAGAACGAAGAAGTCCGGCTCGGCCTCCAGTGGGCGGTAGAGCGTCAAGGCCAGGTCGCCCTCCGGGTCGAGCCGCTCCAGGCGCTCGACGTCGAGGACCGCGGCGTCCGGGGTGAAGTCGTCGCGGTACGCCGCGGGGAACGCGTCGCGGTAGAGGGCGTAGAGCTCAGTGCCGCGCTCCTCGCCAAGGTGCTCGACGAGCGCGTCGCCGAAGTCGTCGACCCACGTTCGCGTCGCCTCGACGATCCGCGCTTCGATCTCCTGGTGGTCGTACTCGCGCGTCGCATCCGGGCGCGTGTAGATGACGAAGTGCATCCGCGCGAGGACGGACTCCGAGAGGCGCACGGTGTAGTCCGCGCTGACGCCCTCGAACGACTCCTGCAGGATGTCCTCGATCTTCTCTCGCACCTGCGTGTTGAATCGCTCACGCGGCACGTAGACGAGGCACGAGAGGAAGCGCCCGTACGTGTCCCTGCGGACGAAGAGCCTGACCTGCTGACGCTCGCCGAGCCGCACGATGCCCATGGCGATCTCGAAGAGGTCGTCGTCGGAGATCTGGAAGAGCTCGTCGCGGGGGAGCGACTCGAGCACCTCGAGCAGCGCCTTGTCGTCGTGGCTTCCGGGCGGGAGGCCCGAGCGCTCGCGGACCTTGCGGACCTTGCGGCGCAGGACCGGGATGTCGTGCGGGCTCGCGCTATAGGCGGTCGACGTGTAGAGGCCGAGGAACCGCCGCTCCCCGACGACCTCGCCCGACTCGTCGAACTTCTTCACGCCGACGTAGTCGAGGTACGAAGGCCGGTGAACGGTCGCGCGCGAGTTCGCCTTCGTGAGGACGAGCGGGTCCTTCGCGCGTGCGAGGGTGACGGCCTCCGGCGCGAGCTTGACCCCGCTGTCGGCCGCTTCGTCGCCGTCGTCGCGGAGGATGCCGAGACCCGTCTCGGGCACGCGTCGCAGGAAGTACTCGCCGTCCTCGGAGACGAGGTCGTACTCGCGGTAGCCGAGGAACGTGAAGTGGTTGTCGACGATCCACTCGAGGAGCGCCTTGCTCTCGGCGAGCTCCTCCGGGTCCACGGTCGGCGGGACGCGCTCCAGGTCGGCGATCACCTCTCGCCCCCGCTCGACCATGTCCGGCCAGTCCTCGACGGCGGCCCGCACGTCCTCCAGCACGCGCTCGAGCCCAGCGCGGAGCCGGTCGATGTGCTCCGGCTCGGTCTCGCGCACGACCTCCGCGTGGAGGAACGACTCGAGTTGCGCGTCCTCGGCCGGGGTGTCGAAGGGCAGGACGTCGAGGAGGGCGCCGCTCTCGTCGCGGCGCACGCGGACGACCGGGTGGATGATCAGGTGAACGCCGCTCCCGAGCCGGTTGAGCTCCAGGCTCACCGAGTCGACGAGGAACGGCATGTCGTCGTTGACGATCTCCACGACGGTGTGGTCCGAGCTCCAGCCGTGCTCCTCGAGCTGCGGGGAATAGACGCGGACCTTGGCCTCGCCGGGCTCGCGCCGGGAGGCGAAGTTGAGCTGGGAGAGCGCGGCGCCGTACAGGTCGGACGCGTCGCGGGCGAGCAGATCCTCCGGAGCGACCGCGCCGTAGAAGATGCGGATCAGCGCCTCGAGCCGTGCGGCCTGCTCCGGCGGGAGCTTGGCGCGCGCGTGCTCGACGGTCTTGTCGATCAGCGCGGCCTTCGCCTCGTGCGGTTTCACGGACGCTGGAGTGATGTCAGGTCTCCGCGCACCTCCAACGGTGAGTTGTAGTCGGTCTGGCGTGGCCTGTCGAGAACAACCGACGGCCGCCCGCAGGCGGCCGTCGATCCGTCCGGGCTGAGGAGAGGCAGGGACTCAGCCGGTGACGACCACGGTTCCCTTCATGCCGGGGTGCAGCGCGCAGATGTAGCGGTACTCCCCCGGCTGGTCGAAGGTGTGCGTGAACTCGCGGTTGGCGGCCATCGTCCCCGAGTCGAACCCGCCGCCCTCCTGGGTGACGGTGTGCGGGGCCGGGTCGTGGTTCGTCCACGTGACCTTCTGGCCGACCTTGGCCTGGATGGTCGCCGGCTCGAAGACGAACCCGCGGATGTCGGCCGCAACCGCGTTGCCGGCCTGCGGCGCCGCGGGAGCCGCCTTCTTCTTCGCCAGCGGCGCGCCCTTCTTCACCTCGAAGAGCATCTCCATGCCCATGTCGTCGTGTCCGTCGACGTTGCATTCGAGCTTGTAGACGCCCTCGCTGAGGTTGAGCTCGACGTTGACGCTCTCGCCCGGCTGCAGGACGCGGGTCTCGACCTTGTCGCGATCGTCGCCCGACCCACTGCCGCTCGAATCGTCGCCGTCCTCCCGCTCGATCTCGAACCCGTGCGGCACCTTGCCGCGGTTCGTGATCACGAAGGTCGTGCGACCCGGGCGGATGGACTCGGCCTCGGGCGTCAGGGCCCATTCGCCGAGGGCGATCTCGAAGCCGCCCTGGCGCGGGTCGACGCTCGTGGCTGCGGCCTGCGCCGTGCCTGTGGTGGTGTCGCCCCCGGTCGTGGCGGGCGCTGTCGTGGTGTCGTCGGTGGGGGCTGCCGGCTCCGTGGCGGCCGAGTTCTCCCCGCCGCCGCACGCGGCGGCGAGGAGAAGGGCCGAACCAAGCGCGGCTGCCGTCGGTAGCAGCGTGATGCGCTTCATCAGTCGTCGTCACCGCCACCGTGACCGCTGGAGTCGTCGTCGCCACCCGAGCCGGAGCCCGAGTTGTCGTCGTCGTCCCCGTCGTCGTCGTGGGAGTTGCCGGGGCCGGAGTTGTCCTCGCGGCCGCCGCGGTCGTCGTCGCCGTTGCCCGGGCCGGAGTTGTCGTCGCGGTCGCGGGCCGCACCCGTGCAGCGGGCGTCGTTGCGGTTCTCCGCCTCGTCGCACGGTCCGCTGATGTCGACGCCGCCGGTCGTGGTGACGCCGCCGGCTGCCGGGGCGACCCCGGTGCAGCGCGGGTCGTTGGCGTGCTCGGCCTCGTCGCACGGGCCGCTGATGTCGACGCCGCCGGTCGTGGTCGTGCCGGAGGTCGTCGTGTCGAGCGTGGTCGTGCCGTCGGTCGTGGACGGCGCCTGGGCGGCCGAGCCGCCGCTGCCGCCGTCGCTGCCGCTCGCCGCGAGTGCGACGCCGACGCTGAAGGCGACGACGAGCGCGGGGACGAGCAAGAGCTTCGTGATGGTGTTCATGTGACCCTCCTTGTTGCTCTCGGTCATGCACCACCGAGGCTAGGAAGAGCCGGGAAAAGCGCGCCCCCAGGCGGGTTCAAGACTTCGTCGCGCGTAAGTAAAGGAACGGTAGGTCGGGCGGAACGCGGCGAAAACGACGCTAGTCGTCGTCCCCGGAGCCCTTGCCGCTCGAGTCGTCCGAGCCCGAGCCTGAGCCCGACGAGCCGCTTCCGCTCGAGTCGTCGTCGCCGCCCGAGCCCGGGCCGCTGGAGTCTTCGTCCGCCGTTCTGCGGGTCGCAGTCCGGGTCGGCCGCGTGATCCGGGTCGTCGCACTTGCCCGGGAGGTCGTCGTCGCGGTCGTCGCCCGTCGTCGTCTGCGGCTGCGTCGTCGTCCCGGTCTCGGTCGTGGCCGGGACCGTGACGGTCTCGGAGCGCGCGATCTGGTTCTCCGACACCGAGACGACCGTCGGCACGGCCGCCAGCGACGATGCGGAGGCGACGTAGACGGCCAGCGCCAGGCCCACCGGGAAGGCGAGGCCGGCGACGGCGAGGAGAAGGACGCGTGCTCTGCTCATGGCTTCGACGCTAGCAAGGCGACTCTTCAGGAATGGTTAGGACGGGGTGAGGAGTCGGCAGGGAAGCTCGCGCGCACGCGCGTCCCCGGGCCGTCGAGGAGCTCGACGCGGCCGCCCCAGCGCTCCGCCAGCTCGGCCACGATGGCCAGGCCGAGGCCCGTTCCGGGGCCCGTGCTGCGCCCGCCGGCGCCGCGGTAGAAGCGCTCGAAGACGCGCTCGCGCTCCTCGGGCGGGATGCCCGGTCCGGTGTCGGAGACCAGGAACGCGCCCGGCTCGGTGGCGACCGTGATCTGCGCTCCCGCCGGCGAGTAGCGGATCGCGTTCTCGATCAGGTTGTCGAGGATGTGGGCGATGTCGGCGGGGGCGGCGAGGATCCTCCCGCCCTGGCCGTCGGCGAGCGCCAGGTCGTGGCCCGCGGTGGCCGCCGGCTCGGCCCAGCGCCGCTCGGCGGCCCGGATCGCCTCACCGAGGTCGATCGGCTCGGCGACGGCCTCCTCCGAGGAGGCCCGGGCGAGTGCGAGCAGGTCGTCGACGAGCGCGCTCAGCCGGTCCAGCTCGGCCTCCGCCTTGGCCGCCTCCTCCGCGGCCGGGCCGCCCTCGCTGCGAATCGCCTCGAGGCGGAGCTTGATCCCCGTGAGCGGCGTGCGGAGCTGGTGGGAGGCGTTGGCGACGAAGTCCCGCTGCGCGTTGACGTTCGAGGAGAGCGCGCCGGCCATGCGGTTGAACGACTGCCCGAGCTCTTCGAGCTCCTGCGGCCCCTCAGGCTGTACCCGGGTGTCCAGGTCGCCCCGGCCCAGGCGGCCCGCCGCCGTCCGCAGCTTCTCGACCGGGCCGGCGATGGACCCTGCGAGAACCCACGCGAGGACGAGCCCGGCGCCCACGACGGCGATGCCGATGAGGAGCAGCGCGAGCCAGCTGGAGCGGACGCTCGAGTCCACCGCCTCCATCGGAGTGGAGACGCGGAGAGCACCGATCACGCCCCCGTTGTCGGTGACGGGAACGGTGACGAGCAGCAGGTCCTCGTCGAGCGTGTCGCTGTGCCTCTGGCGGACGTCGATCTGGCCCGCGTTCGCCGCCGCGAACTCGGGCCGCTCCTCCGTGGCGAACTGCTCGCCGACGGGGGCGGTCCCGTCGGTGTCCGCGAGCAGGGCGCCCGCGTCGTTCACGACCACCGTGCGGGCGCCGTCCCCGACCGTTGCATCCTCCACGACCAACGCGAGGCGGTCGGTCTGCCCGAGGCGCACGAGGTTGGCCACACGGCCCGAGAGCATGGTGGCGTTCGCGACCACGTCGGACTCGAGCTCCGACGTCGCGCGCCGGTCGATGTTCAGCGCCAGCGGAACCGTGAGCGCGATCACCACCGTCGCGAGCAGGTACGCGGCGGCGAGGACGAGCCGTGCCCGGAAGCTCACGGCTGCTCGTCGGCCGGGTCGAACCGGAAGCCGACGCCCCGCACGGTGTGGATGTAGCGCGGGTCGGCGGGGTCGTCCCCGAGCTTCTTGCGCAGGGCGCTGACGTGCACGTCGAGCGTCTTCGTCGACCCGAACCAGGCCGGGTCCCAGACCTCGTGCACGAGCTCCTCGCGCCTGACGAGCTTGCCGGAGCGCTCGAGGAGCACACGGAGGAGCTCGAACTCCTTGACCGTCAGCTCCAGCGGCTCGCCGTCCTTGGTCGCCTCGTGCGTGCCGAGGTCCATGCGCACGTCGCCGCCCTGGAGCACCGAGCCGGGCTCGGCCGCCGGCTCGTCTCCGGCCCGGCGGAGGACGGCGCGTATGCGGGCCGCCAGCTCGGCGGCGCTGAACGGCTTCGTCACGTAGTCGTCCGCGCCGAGCTCGAGGCCCAGCACGCGGTCCATCTCCTCCCCGCGGGCCGTGAGCATCACGACCGGGGTGCGGGAGGTCTCCCGGATCGTGCGGAGCACGTCGCGCCCGTCCCCGTCCGGGAGCATGACGTCGAGAAGGACGAGGTCGGGCGAGCGCTTCTCGAAGAGCTCGAGGCCCTCCGCGACCGAGCCGGCCACGACGGGGTCGAAGCCCTCGCGCGAGAGCGCCGCCGCGAGCGGCTCCGAGATGGCGGTCTCGTCCTCGATGACCAGGATCGTCCGCTTGGTCATGCGGGAGATCTTCCCTTCACGCGGGTTTAAGTAGCAGGAGCGGGCGGCCGGGGCACGCGGAGGAGCCTGTCGGCGCGGCTACTCTCGGCGGGTGCCCACGCGCGAGGACATCCGCAACGTCGCCATCGTCGCCCATGTCGACCACGGGAAGACGACGCTCGTCGACGCGATGCTCTGGCAGTCCGGTTCCTTCCGTGAGAACCAGGACGTTGCCGAGCGCGTGCTCGACTCCATGGACCTCGAGCGCGAGAAGGGCATCACGATCCTGGCCAAGAACACCGCCGTGCGCCACGGCGGCGTGAAGATCAACATCGTCGACACGCCGGGCCACGCGGACTTCGGCGGTGAGGTCGAGCGCGCGCTGACCATGGTGGACGGCGTGCTGCTCCTGGTCGATGCGAGCGAGGGGCCGCTGCCGCAGACGCGCTTCGTGTTGCGCAAGGCGCTCGAGGCACGGCTCCCGGCGATCCTCGTCGTGAACAAGGTCGACCGGCCGGACGCGCGCGTCGCCGAGGTCGTCGACGAGGTCTACGCGCTCTTCCTCGACCTGGACGCGGACGAGAGCCAGATCGAGTTCCCGATCGTGTACGCGAACGCGAGAGCCGGGCACGCCGGGCTCGAGGCGGATTCGCTCGCGCCCGATCTCGAACCGCTCTTCGGCGCCCTCCTCGAGAGCATCCCCGCCCCCTCGTACTCCGAGGGCCACCCGCTGCAGGCGCACGTGACCAACCTCGACGCCTCCCCGTACGTCGGCCGGCTCGCGCTCTGCCGCGTCCGCGAGGGGACGATCCGGCAGGGACAGCAGGTCGCCTGGTGCCGCGCCGACGGCAGCGTCGAGCGCGTGAAGGTCACCGAGCTCTACGTCACGGAGGCACTCGACCGCGTCGAGGCCGCGGAGGCAGGCGCCGGCGAGCTGATCGCGGTAGCCGGGATCGCGGAGGTGACGATCGGCGAGACGCTCGCCGACCCGGACGACCCGCGGCCCCTTCCGGTCATCGGAGTCGACGAACCGAGCCTGGCGATGACGATCGGGATCAACACGTCGCCGCTCTCGGGCCAGGACGGAGACCGTCTGACGGCGAGCATGGTCAAGGCGCGGCTCGACCAGGAGCTGGTCGGCAACGTGTCCCTGCGCGTGCTGCCCACCGAGCGGCCCGACGCCTGGGAGGTGCAGGGCCGCGGCGAGCTCCAGCTCGCCGTCCTCGTCGAGCTGATGCGCCGCGAGGGCTTCGAGCTCACGGTCGGCAAGCCCCAGGTCGTCACCCGGGACGTGGACGGCAAGCTCCACGAGCCCGTCGAGCGCCTGGCCATCGACGCGCCCGAGGACTACATCGGTGTCATCACCCAGCTCCTCGCCCTCCGCAAGGGACGGCTCGAGCACATGGTCAATCACGGCACCGGTTGGGTGCGGATGGAGTACCTCGTGCCCGCGCGCGGCCTGATCGGGTTCCGCACGGAGTTCCTCACCGAGACGCGCGGCACGGGCATCCTCCACCATGTCTTCGACGGCTACGAGCCCTGGCACGGGGAGCTTCGCATGCGGCCCACGGGCAGCCTGGTGGCCGATCGCCGCGGCGCGGTGACCGGCTTCGCGCTCCTCAACCTCCAGGAGCGCGGACAGCTCTTCGTCGCCCCGGGCGTCGAGGTCTACGAGGGGATGATCGTCGGCGAGAACGCGCGCGCCGAGGATCTCGACGTCAACCCGACGAAAGAGAAGAAGCTGACGAACATCCGCTCGTCGACCGCCGAGGAGCTCGTGCGGCTCATCCCACCTCGGCCGCTCTCGCTCGAGCAGGCGCTGGAGCTGATCCGCGACGACGAGTGCGTCGAGGCGACGCCGAACCACGTGCGGCTTCGCAAGGTCGAGCTCTCGGGGCAGAAGCGCCAGACCGCCGCCTCGCGGAAGGCTCGCGGGCTGACGGTGGCCTGAGCTACTTCGCTTTGGGCGGGAAGGTGCGGGCGTAGGCGACCGCCTGACCTACCAGCCCGGCCAGCGACTCGCCTTCGAGCCCGGCCGGCTCGACGAACACCATGCCGGTCATCGGCCTGCCGGTGAAGTCCATCTGCCGGACGTGCGGCCGGTCGAGAGCCGCGTCAGCCCCCTCGGGCCCCAGTCGCAGCATCAGATCGTCCTTCACGATCCCGCAGGCCATGTTGCCGTGAAGCATGAACGCGAGGCCGCCGAACATCTTGCGCTCGGTGAGCCCGTCCTCCTCGGCGAGCACGGTTCGAACTCGGTCGGCCAGCTGTTCGTCGTAGGCCATGCGCGAGTCATACCGTACGGCTCCGGCCGCCAGGAAGCGCGAGCGTGACCACCGCGCCGCCGTCCGGGACGTTGGCGGCGCGCGCGCTCCCGCCGTGCGCCCGCGCGATCGCGGCCACGATGGCGAGCCCGAGCCCGGCGGCTCCGTCGCCGCGCGCCTCATCGCGGCGCGTGAAGCGGTCGAACGCCACCGGCATGAGCTCCGGTGCGAAACCCAGGCCCTCGTCCGCCACGCGGAGCTCGACCTCGCCGTTCCGGCGTGCAGCTTCGAGGTGAACCGTCCCGGCGCCGTAGCGGAGCGCGTTGTCGACGAGGTTGCCGAGCGCCTGCTCGAGCCGCAGGCGGTCGCCCTCGAGCGAGAACGCTTCTGCGTCGACCTCGAGCGTCCGCCCCTCACCGGTTGCTCTGGTGTCGAAGCGACGCGCCACGGAGTCCAGGAGGTCCTTCGCGGAAAGCTCATCGGTGCGGAGGGGCAGCTGTCCCTCGTCGAGGCGGGCGAGGACGAGCAGGTCCTCGGCGAGCCGTGCGAGCCGGTCGACCTCGTCCCTGGCCGAGCGGAGCGCTTCCTCGAGCTCGCCGGGCGTGCGCTTGTGCCGGAGGGCCAGCTCGAGCTCGGTCTGGAGCAGCGCGAGCGGCGTCCGGAGCTCGTGGCTCGCGTCGGCGACGAAGCGCCGCTCGCGCGCGAGGCTCTCCTGGAGCCGCCCGAGCATCGCGTTCAGCGTCTCCCCGAGTCGGCGGATTTCATCCCGCGCGCGCGGGAGCGGGAGGCGCCGGCCGGCGGCGTCGCCCGAGATCTCGGCCGCCTCGCGGCGCATGGCCTCGACCGGCCGCAGCGCCGCGGTGGCGAGCGCGTAGCCGGCGGCCGAGGCGAGCAGGAGCGCGAGCGGCCCGACGACGAGGAGCTGTGCGAGCAGCTCGTCGAGGGCTTCCTCGCGGTCCTCGAGCGACGCGCCGACGACCACGGTCGGCGTCACCAGCAGGCGCATCGGCTCGCCGCCCACCTCGCGCGTGACGAAGAAGGCCTCGTCCTGCGCCCGCGCCGCCTCGGCGGGAGTGACGAGCGGCTCGTCGAGCCCGGGCGACGACTCCGTGGGGGCTCCGTCGGGCCCGAGCCTCTGTGCGACGGCCTCGTCGTCCCCGGTGGCGAGCGTGCCGCCGCTCGCGAGCGCCTGCGCGCGCAGCCCCAGGCTCTCGTCCAGCTGCTCGGCGAGCGCGTCGCCCAGGCGCACGTAGAGCAGGGTGCCGACCGCTGCCAGCACGATCGCCATGGCCAGGGCGAAGGCGAGCGTGAGGCGCAGCCGGACGGGGAGGCGGCTCACGCGTCGTCCCGCAGCCGGTAGCCGACCCCGCGCACCGTCTCGATCGACGCGCGCCCGAACGGCCTGTCCACCTTGTCGCGCAGGTAGCGGACGTAGACGTCGATCACGTTCGAGCGGTTCTCGTAGCCGTAGTCCCAGGCGTGCTCGAGCAGCTGGTAGCGCGAGAGCACGTCGCCCGGGCGCCGCATGAAGGCCTCCAGGAGCGCGAACTCCTTGGCGGAGAGCTTCACCTCGGCGTCGCCGCGCCAGGCCCGCCGGGTCGCGGGGTCGAGCCGTAGGTCGCCGACCTCGAGCACGGCGGGTCGCTCGTTGGCGCCGCGGCGCACGAGCGCTCGCAGGCGCGCCAGCAGCTCCGCGAAGGAGAACGGCTTCGGCAGGTAGTCGTCGGCGCCGGCGTCGAGCCCCGCCACCCGGTCCTCGACGCCGTCGCGCGCGGTGAGCATGAGCACGGGCGACCAGACCCCTCCGTCACGGAGCCGCCGGCAGACCTCGATGCCGTCTATCCCGGGGAGCATGAGGTCGAGCACGACGGCGTCGTACTCGGTCGCGCGCGCCATCCAGATCGCGTCGTCCCCGGTGCGGGCCAGGTCGACGGCGTGCCCCTCTTCCTGCAGCCCGCGGCGGAGCAGGCCCGCCATCTTCAGCTCGTCCTCGACGACCAGGATCCGCATCGCCGCTCTCATTGTCCCTCCGAAGATGAGAGTGCGATGAGAGCCCGTCTCACGGCCGTCTCATCCGGCCTTCCTACGGTGGCCTCGAACACCGAGAAGGAGGCTGGAAATGACTCGCAAGCTCGTTCTGATCGCAGCCGTCGTTCTCGTCCTGGGCGCGGTCTCGGCAGGGATCGCGATCGCCTCGGGCGCCGGCGGCGGGGAGGACCCGCTCCAGGGCTCCGACCTGCAACGCGCAACGCAGGCCGCCCTCGCCCACACCGGCGGTGGCACGGTGACCGAGACCGAGGCCGGCGACGACGGAGCCGCCTACAGCGTCGAGGTGCGCATCGCGGACGGCAGCCAGGTCGAGGTGAACCTGGACGAGAACTTCGAGGTCATCGGCGACGAGCCGGACGACGACGGTCCCGGTGACGACGAGGGCCCCGGGGACGACGACTGACGTGCGCTCCCGGCTGCGGTACCTCGCCGCGCTCCCGCTCCTCGCCCTCGCCGCGTGCGGCGGCGGGGAGCCGGCCGAGCCGGAGCCTGCCGCCTCGTCCGCCCCGCAGCTTCCGCAGAAGGACGAGCCGTTCGAGCTCGACCCGGCGAACTTCGTGGACACGATCGACAACCCCTACTGGCCGATGACGCCCGGTTCGCGGTGGGTCTACCGCGAGACCGACGCCGACGGGACGGTGCAGCGCGTCGTCGTCACGGTCACCGACAGCACGAAGACGATCGAGGGCATCGAGGCCACGGTCGTCCGTGACACGGTGACCGAGGACGGCGAGGTCGTCGAGGACACCTTCGACTGGTACGCCCAGGACAGGTGGGGGAACGTCTGGTACCTCGGCGAGGCGACGAAGGAGTACGACGGCGCCAAGGTCAGCACCGAGGGCTCCTGGGAGGCCGGAGTCGACGGTGCCCTCGCCGGCGTCATCGTGCCCGGGGACCCCGAGCCGGGACTGGCCTACCGGCAGGAGTACTACGACGGCGAAGCGGAGGACGAAGCAGTCGTCCTCGCCGTCGACGAGAAGGCCGAGGCGCCCCAGGGCTCGTACGAGGACGTGCTCATGACGAAGGATCTCAACCCGCTCGAGCCCGACCTGGTCGAGCACAAGTTCTACGCCAAGGGCGTCGGCCCGGTGCTCGCCCTCACCGTCTCCGGCGGCTCGAGCCGCGAGGAGCTCGTCAGCTTCGTCAGCGGGTGACGGCCTTGCGGTAGCGCGAGACCGAGAGCACGCCGAAGACGGCGATGATCCCGAAGGACCAGAGGACCGCTGCCCCAGACGTCGGTGCCCGCGGGTGTGTCGATGAAGAGTGCGCGCGTTGCGTCGACCATCGTCGTGAACGGGTTGTTTCCGCGACGGGCTGGAGCCAGTCCGGCATCGTGTCCACCGGGACGAACGCGGACGAGACGAACGTGACCGGGAAGAGGATGGTGAAGCCGAACGCGTTCGCGGCCTCCGGGGACGACGCGGTCAGCCCGATGAAGGCGAACACCCAGGAGAACGCGTAGCCGATCAGGAGCAAGAGCAGGATGCCCGCGACGATCTCGGGGAGGTCCGTGGCGAAGCGGAAGCCGACGATGAATGCCGACCGCGAACATGACGACGAGCTGGATGATGTTCGTGCCGACGTCGGCGAGGATCCGTCCCGCCAGCACCGCCGGGCCCCACATGGGGAGCGAGCGGAAGCGGTCGATCAGCCCCTTCTTCAGGTCCTCCGCCAGGCCGAGAGCGGTGACGAAGCCGCCGAAGACCATCGACTGCACCATGATCCCGGGGATCAGGAAGTCGACGTAGTCGAGCCCCGGGGTCTCGATCGCGCCCCCGAAGACGTAGACGAACAGGAGCACGAACATGACCGGCTGGACCGTGAAGCCGACCAGCAGGTCGGGCTGGCGCCGGATCCGCAGGATGCTCCGCTTGGCCAGGATGGCCGTGTCGGAGAAGGCATAGGCGAATCCCGTCATCGGCTCGCCACCTCGGCTACCGGCTGCTCCTCGGCCTCGGCTCTCGGGCTCGACCTCGGCGGCGTGACCGGTGAGCTTGAGGAAGACGTCGTCGAGCGTGGGGCGTCGCACGGCGATGTCGTCGATGCCGACGCCCGCCTCGTCGAGCCGCCTGACGGCGTCCGCGATCGCCCCCTGGCGCGAGCGGAGGGGAACGCTCAGAAGCCCGTCGACGCAGGCGGGCTCCTCCTCGGAGATCGGCCTGAGCGCCGAGATCGCCTGGTCGCGGGTGCCGCCGTCGCCGAGCTGGATCTCCAGCCGCTCGCCGCCGACCTGCTCCTTGAGCTCGTCCGATGTGCCCTCGGCGATCACGACGCCGTGGTCGACGACCGCGATCTGGTCGGCGAGGCGGTCGGCCTCGTCCAGGTACTGCGTCGTGAGGAGCACTGTCGTGCCCTGTCCGACAAGGGCTTCGATCGCTTCCCAGAGTGCGATGCGGCTCGGCAGGTCGAGACCGGTGGTCGGCTCGTCGAGGAAGAGGATCGGCGGCCGGGCGACGAGCGCGGCCGCGAGGTCGAGGCGACGCCGCATCCCGCCCGAGTACGTGCGCACGAGACGCTCGCTCGCATCCTCGAGGCCGAAGTCGACCAGGAGCTCGCGCGAACGCTCGCGCGAGGCGTGGCGACCCATGTGGTACAGGCGTCCGACGAGCTCGAGGTTCTCGAAGCCGTTCAGATTCTCGTCCACGGCGGCGTACTGCCCGGCGAGGCCGATGCTCTTGCGCACCTCCCCCGGCTGCTCGAGCACGTCGAAGCCCGCGACGCGGGCGGTGCCCGAGTCCGGGACGAGGAGAGTCGTGAGGATCCGGACGGCCGTGGTCTTCCCGGCCCCGTTCGGCCCCAGGAGCCCGAACACGCTCCCGTGCTCGGCGACCAGGTCGACGCCGCACAGCGCCTTCACGTCGCCGTAGCTCTTCGCGAGCCCCTGCGTCTCGACTGCGGCTTCCCCCCGCACGTCCGTCACGCTACCGAACCTGCGGTCGGTGATGTCAGACGGGTCGGATCTCGTTCGCGATCCGGACGATCTTGCCCGCGTACTTCGGGTCCATCGCCCAGCTGCCGGAGAGCCCGGCGAGCGTGGGCGCGCGTCCGCGCCGGTCGGCCGGCAGGTCCCGCACCTTCAGGGCTTCCTTGATCAGCGCGCGCTGGGCGGTGTTCTCCGCGCCGTCCGGGAGCGCGTAGGCGAGGAGACGCCCCACGTGGGCGCGGCAGGCCTTGTCCCACGAGGTGAAGGTGTTGCCCTTCCCTTCCTCGCCCGTCACGCCGATGCCCGCCGGGTTGCGGCGCGGCACCTGCGACCAGAACGAGGTGAGGTTGCCGGTCTCGAGCACCATCTGGCTGACGACGAGCAGCGGGTCGAGGCCCACCGAGGTCGCCGTGGTCATGTAGCGCCTGACGATCCCGCGCACGTTCGCGTCCGTGTAGCCGCCGTGGTCGCGCGCGAGCATGAAGGCCTCGAGCTCCTCCCGCGTCACGCGCGGCTCGGCGAGTAGCTCGGACTTCTGCGTGATCCGCGTCCGCTTCGGCGGTTCCGGCGTGGGCTCCGGCTCGGGCTTCGGCTTTGGCTTCGGCGCCTTGCCGGAGTAGATCTGGTTCAGCCGCTTCAGCCCGTCCTTCCAGGAGTCCGGGACCTCTGCGGGGACACTGCGAGGGCGCTCGCTCTTCTTCGCGCCGCTCTTGCGCCACTGCACCCAGTCGAGGAAGGACTCGCGCGGCCCGATCTCGTTGACCATCCGGTCGATGCGGGCCGCGGCCTCCCAGCCGGTCTGCGGCACGGGCTTCGGCAACGACCGCGGACGCGACTTCGCCTTCCCGCGGTCGCCGAGCCGCCACTGGACGAAGTCGAGCAGCCAGTCGGGCGTCTCGTCCTTCAGCGCGACGGCACGTCCTTGCGCTTCCCCTTCCAGGGCGACGGCTTCACGTCGACCCACTTGAACAGGTCGGGCCCAGGACAGTCGGAGCCCGTGAAGAAGCGATGCGGCTTGACGAGCGGGCCGGCGCCCTTCGCCTGCCAGGCTCGGATCACGTCGGCGATGAGCGCGCGGACCTCGTCCGAGGGCGGCGGGTCGCCCTCGCCGGCCATGTAGACGATGGCGGCGAAGTCGCGGTTCGACTGGGAGTCGCCGTTGGCGCCCGTCTGCACGCCGAAGCCGCGCAGGGTGAACGCGTGCCCGTGCGGGCAGACGGCGTGGTTGTAGGCGATGTCGTTCCCGCCGCCCTTCGCGCCCAGCCCGCCGGGTCTCATGTGCGTGTCCTGGACGCTCCGCAGGAGCGCCGCGCAGCCGTCGTGGCTCTTCGCCGCGCGCGGCTTGCCGAACCAGTGGACGGCGACGCCGGCCAGCGCAGTCGGCGAGAGCTTGGTCACGGCCTTCGGCGCCTTCGCGCCCCAACTGCCCCCGGCTCACGAACTTGACCGCCACAGGCCCCGAGGATGCTCCTCCTCCGCCCGGCAGTCAAGCCGCCGCTCACCCCTCGAGCGGCGTGAAGTCCATGACCCAGTTGGTCTCCCACGTCTCGCCGCCGTCCTCCGAGAACGCCTGCTCCCAGCGCGGCGTCGGAGTCGTGATTCCCGACCAGACGAACCGCACGAGGATGGGCCTGCCCTCGAACGTGTCCTCGCCCTCGAAGATGCCGACGTCACCGGAGAAGGAGCCGAAGACCGGCGGGTCGAGGAGGCCGGGCCGGCGGCTGTCCGCCCAGTAGATGGCCCACTTCTCGGTCGTCGGGTCGAAGAAGCGGAACGACATGCCGACGAACCCGCCGTCGTGCTCGGTGCGGAACTCGTCCTGGTTCCCGAGCACGCCGGAAAGCGGCCGTGCCTCGCTCGTGGCCTCGAACTCGAGCCACTCGCTCGAGCCCTTCAACCGCTCGCGCAGATAGCGGTTGCGAACCTTCCAGCTGCCCATCCAGAAGTCGAAGTCCCGCGCGCCGTTGCGTGTCTTGGTGGCGCTCATGATCAGGCCTCCCATCGTCGATTCCATGCCGCCACCGTAACGGCAAAATAGGGCGGTTTCCGCCCGCTATCTCTGCGAGACTGGACGCATGGGCTCGCCGACGTCCAACCTCCTCGAGCTTCTCGAGCTGCTCCAGGCCCGGCCGGTCGTGACCGGGCGCGAGATCGCCGAGCGCCTCGGTGTCGACGCGCGGACGGTGCGCCGGTACCTGACCGTCCTGCAGGAGCTCGGGATCCCCGTCGAGGGGCAGCGCGGGGTGGGCGGCGGCTACCGCATGCGCCCCGGTTACCGGCTGCCGCCCCTCATGCTCGGCAACGACGAGGCGGTCGTCGTCGTGCTCGGCCTTCTCGCCGCGCGGCGGCTCGGACTGGACACCGCGGGCGAAGCGGCCGAGGGCGCGCTGGAGAAGATCCACCGCGTCCTGCCCGCCGAGCTCCGCCGGCGCGTCGAGGCGCTCGAGCGCACGCTCGGCTTCACCGCCGGACCGACGTCCGGCGCGCCGGTGCCCGGCGAGACCGTTCTCCTGCTCGCCGACGCCGTCCGCCGCGGCCGGCGGGTGCGTGCGACCTACCGCTCCTACGCCGGTGAGACGTCCCGCCGCGACCTGAGCCCGCTCGGGCTGGTCGTGCACGCGGGCCGCTGGTACCTCGCCGCGCACGACCACGGCCGGGACGACCTGCGCACCTTCCGCATCGACCGGATGACCCGCATCTCGGTCGGCGACGCCGACGCCGTCGCCGCGCCGGAGGGCTTCGACCCCGTCGCGTACGTCTCCGCGTCGCTGGCCCGCGTGCCGTGGACGTGGGAGATCGAGGTCGTGCTCGACCTTCCGCTCGAACGGGCCTCGGAGCGCGTCCCGGCGACCCTGGCCGAGCTGAGCCCGCTCGACGACCGGACGCTTCTCCGCATGCGCGTCGAGTCGCTCGACTGGACGGCGAGCCTCCTGGCCGGCCTCGGCTGCGGGTTCGCGATCCGCGCGCCCGACGAGCTCCGTGCGAGTGTGCGCGACCTCGGCCGGCGCCTGGCCGCCGCGGCTGGCTAGCGGCCGGATCCGGACAGCCTGAGGCAGCGTGTCCGAATACGTCTCGTCGGGACGCCCGCCTCCTGATATCCCTCACGGCATGGAAGCGTTCTCGGCGGTCGCGACGACGGGGATCTACTGCCGGCCGGAGTGCAGCGCGAAGCCGCTGCCCCAGCACGTGACGAAGTACCGCCTGGCGGCCGCCGCCGAGGCCGCGGGATACCGCGCCTGCCTTCGCTGCCGGCCCTACCGCTCGCCCGACGCGCTCGACTGGTCGGGGCCCGAGCTCGTCTGCCGCGGCGTTCAGCTGATCCTCGGTGGGGCGCTCGACGGCGGGACCGAGGCGGAGCTCGGCGCTCGCCTCGGCGTCTCGGCGCGGCACCTGCGCCGGCTCTTCTCGGCGCACCTCGGCGTCACGCCCGACGGGCTCGCGCGCTCGGCGCGCACCCACTTCGCGCGCCGGCTCCTGGACGAGACCGACCTGAGCGTGAGCGAGGTCGCGTTCGCCGCGGGCTTCGGGAGCGTCCGTCAGTTCAACCGCGCCTGCCGCGACGTCTTCCGCATGCCGCCGCGGGAGCTCCGCGCGCGCCGGCGGAAGAGCGACCCGCTGGCAGCCGAGGAGGGTCTCACCCTGCGCCTTCCGTTCGACGGCGCGCTCGACTGGTGCTCGCTCCTCGGCTACTTCGAGGCGCGGGCGATCCCGGGCGTGGAGGCCGTCGAGGGCGAGACCTACCGGCGCACGATCGTCGCCGGCGGAGAGCCCGGCGTCCTCGAGCTCATGCCGGGCGGCGACGACCACCTGCTCCTCCGCGTGCACCTCGCGCACTGGGACGAGCTGATGCACGTCGTCTCCCGCGCGCGCCGGATCGCCAACCTCGACGCCGACACGGCCGAGCCGGTGGCGCAGCTCGGCGCCGATCCCGTGGTCGGCCCGCTCCTACAGGCGCGGCCGGGCCTGCGGGTGCCGGGGACGTGGGACCCGTACGAGACGGGCGTCCGCGCGATCCTCGGCCAGCAGGTGAGCGTCGCCGGTGCGAACACGCTCGCGGGCCGGCTCGTCGAGCGGCTCGGGACGCCCGTGCCGTTCGAGCGCTTCGGCCTGACCCGCCTCTTCCCGCCGCCTGCCGTCCTCGCCGAGGCCGACCTCGCCGAGCTCGGTCTGACGGGCGCGAGGGCCGCGGCCGTCTGCTCTTTCGCCCGCGCGGTCTCCGAGGACGAGATCCGGCTCGACCGCAGCGTCGGGCTCGAGTCCGCTCGTCGCCTCGATCCAGGCGATCGACGGGCTCGGCCCCTGGACGGCGCACTACATCGCGCTGCGCCTCGGCGAGCGCGACGCCTGGCCGGCGACCGATCTCGGCCTCCGCCGGGCGCTGGGCGCGCATGCGCCCGCCGTCGCCGAGCGCTGGCGCCCGTGGCGTGCGCTCGCGGCGACGCACCTCTGGCTGGCCGACTCCGGCGAGCGCCGAGCCGCGTAGCCGCTACGCGGAGGCCCGGTGGATGAGCCGGGTCGGGCAGACGACGAACTCGTCGTCGACGCTCGCGTCGTCGATGCGGCGCAGGAGGAGCTCCGCCATCGCCTCGGTCATCACCTCGAGCGGCTGGCGCACCGTCGTCAGCGGCGGGTTGGTGGAGGCGGCGTCCTCGACGTCGTCGAAGCCGATCACGGCGACGTCGTCCGGCACGCGGCGCCCGAGGGCCTGCAGTGTCTCCAGGGCGCCGATGGCCATCGGGTCGTTGGCGACGAAGACGCCGTCGAGCCCGGGGTGGCGGCGCAGCAACGCCTTCATCGCGCGCGCGCCGGCCTCCCTGCTGAAGTCGCCCTGCTCGACGAGGCCCTTCCGCAGCCGCTGGCCGGAGTCGCGCAGCGCGTCCTCGTAGCCCTCGAAGCGGTCGACTCCCACGGTCATGTCCAGCGGGCCGGTGATGGTGCCGACCTTGCTGCGGCCTGCGGAGAGGAGGTGCGAGGTGGCCGCCCTGGCGCCGCCGCGGTTGTCGGCGTCCACGTAGGGCAGGCGCTCGCCGGGTCGCGGCCTGCCGCTCAGGACGGTGGGGATGCCGGCCTCCGTGAGTGCGCGCGGAAGCGGATCGTCGCCGTGGAGCGACATGAGGATGACGCCGTCGACATGGCCGTGCCTGATGAAGCGCTCGACTTTCACGTGCTCGCGCTCGCCGCGCGCGAGCAGGAGGAGGAGCTGGAGCTCCGTGTCGGCGATCGCCGAGGAGATCCCCTGCATGATCGAGGGGAAGAACGGGTCGGAGAAGACGCGGCTCTCGGACTCCGAGACGACGAGCGCGATCGTGTCCGTGCGCTTGGTGACCAGGCTCCTGGCCGCGCGGTTGGGGACGTAGCCGAGGCGCGCGATCGCCTTCTCGACCGCCTTTCTCGTGTCCGGCCGCACCTTGGGCGAGTGGTTGACGACGCGTGAGACCGTCGCCGTCGAGACCGCCGCGAGCCGGGCGACCTCCTCGAGCGTGGGGGCCGGCCGGCGCACACCACGATCTCCGGAATTCGTCTTTACATCCTGAGACACGATGTGTATTGTAAGCGCTTCCACGGATGAAAGCGCTTACATGCAAATTCGTCCCGGTACATCGGCCGAGCCAAACGGCTCATCAGCGGATTCTGAGGAGGTCCTGATGCCGAGCCCACGCAGACTGTTCCGCCTACTTCCAAGTGTTCTTGTCCTGCTCGCAACGGTCGCCTTGCTGCTCGTCGGATGTGGCGGCGACGGCGACGAGCCACGGACGCGGACGCAGCCGGGACCGGGGGCGGAAGCGAGAGCGCGGAGCCGGTCACCCTTTCGGTCGGCCTGTTCGGCACGTTCGGCTACGAGGAAGCCGGTCTGTACGACGAGTACATGGAGCTGAACCCGCACGTCACGATCGAGGAGACCAGCATCGAGTTCGAGCAGGACTACTACCAGGCGCTGCAAACGCACCTGGCCGGCGGTGCAGGGCTCTCCGACATCCAGGGCATCGAGGTCGCGCGCATCGCCGAGGTGACCCAGAATCAGGCCGACAAGTGGGTCGACCTGAACGAGTTCGGCGCCGAGGACCTCGCCGACACCTTCTTCCCCTGGAAGTGGGAGGCGGGTCGCACCGCCGACGGAGCGACGCTCGGCCTCGGGACGGACACCGGCCCGCAGGCGATCTGCTACCGCACCGACCTGTTCGAGCAGGCGGGCCTGCCGACCGACCGCGACGAGCTTTCGGCCCTCTGGGAGGACTGGGACGACTTCATCGCGAGCGGCGAGCAGTACATGGCCAACGCGCCCAAGGGCTCGGCGTTCATCGACAGCGCCTCGGGCCTCTACAACGCGATCATCGGCCAGTCCGAGCTGCAGTACTACGACGAGGAAGGCGACCCCGATCTACGACTCGAACCCGGTCGTCAAGGACGCCTACGACATCTGCCGTCGACGGCGATCCAGGCCGGCCTGACGGCGAAGCTCGAGCAGTTCGACCAGGCGTGGAACCAGGCCTTCGCCAACGGCGCCTTCGCCACCATCTCGTGTCCCGCGTGGATGATCGGCTACATCAAGGGCCAGGCCGGCGACGCCGGCGCCGGCAAGTGGGACGTAGCCAGCATCCCGGGCGACGGCGGCAACTGGGGCGGCTCCTACCTCTCCATCCCGGCCGCCAGCGAGAACCACGAGGAGGCGTACAAGCTCATCGAGTGGCTGACCGCCCCGGAGCAGCAGATCAAGATGTGGACGAACGGGCAGCACTTCCCGTCCAGCTCGGTCGCTGCGGCTGACGGAGCCGTGGCGGCGGCGTCCGACGACTACTTCTCGGGCGCTCCGATCGGCGAGATCTTCAAGGAGTCCGCCGACGACCTCCCGATCGCCCACCTCGGCCCGAAGGACGGCGTCGTCAAGGACACGATCTCCCAGGCGCTCAACCGCGTCGACCAGCAGGGTGAGGACCCCGATGCGTCGTGGGACCAGGCCATGGAAGAGATCGCGAACGCGATCCAGTGATCCCGACGGCGTCCTCGTAGCATCATCTCCTCACGCGCCGGCGGCTCCGTCTCCCTTGCGGAGCCGCCGGCGGCCCCCGCGACCATGAGGCTCCCCCCGCGACCATGAGGCTCAAGGCACAGATGGCGGCGACGGACCAGGCCGGCTCGCTCGTGGCCGAGGCTCCGCGAGGCCCGCGGCCGCGTAGCGCCTGGCGCACGCGGCTGACGAA
Source organism: uncultured Actinomycetes bacterium (assembly GCA_963748205.1). Classification (GTDB taxonomy): domain Bacteria; phylum Actinomycetota; class Thermoleophilia; order Gaiellales; family Gaiellaceae; genus JAIBJN01. Next base: position 16,006 of record CAVVIB010000014.1, on the reverse strand, counting down.
GCTCGACTCGAAGGCCTCGCCGTACCTCTACATCTCGCCGTTCTTCCTCCTCTTCGCCGGCTTCGGCCTCTTCCCGCTCGCCTACACGGCCTGGATCTCGCTGCACAGCGTGAACCTCCAGAACGTGGACGAGCGGACCTGGGTCGGCCTCGACAACTACACCCGGCTGATCCACGACGACCAGTTCTGGAACGCGGTCATGAACACGCTCACGATCGGGCTCATCTCGACCGTGCCCCAGCTCCTGATCGCGCTCGGGCTCGCCCATCTGCTCCATTGCAAGCTTCGCGGCTCGACGTTCTTCCGCGTCTCGCTGCTGATGCCCTACGCGACGTCGGTGGCGGCGGCGACGATCGTCTTCGCGATGCTCTTCGGCCGGGACTTCGGCCTCATCAACTGGTTCCTCGGGGTCTTCGGCGTCGACAACATCGACTGGGAGAACGGCAAGTGGTCGTCGCAGATCGCCATCTCCACGATCGTCACCTGGAGGTGGACGGGCTACAACGCGCTCATCTACCTCGCCGCCATGCAGGCGATCCCGAAGGATCTCTACGAGGCGGCCGAGGTCGACGGCGCGAGCCGCTGGCAGCAGCTGCGCCACGTGACGGTCCCCGGCATCAAGCCGACGATCATCTTCACGGTCATCATCTCGACGATCGGCGCGACGCAGCTCTTCGGCGAGCCGCTGCTCTTCGGCGGCGCCGGCGGCTACCGCGGCGGCGCCGACCACCAGTACCAGACGCTCGGACTGCTCCTCTACGAGCAGGGCTGGTTCAACTTCCAGCTCGGCCGGGCCGCGGCGACGGCCTGGACGATGTTCCTGATCATCATGGTCGCGGTCGCCGTGAACGCGCTCCTGGCCTCGAAGGGCCGCAGCGTCTTCACGATCGGCCGTCGCAGGAGGACGGCGTGACCACGGCGCCCGCACCCACGCCCACCGTCGCCCGCAAGAGGTTCGAGCGGAAGCGCGTCGGCGACCGCCGTGCGGGGCCGTTCACGTACGCGGCCCTGATCGCGACCACGATCCTCGCGGTCATCCCGCTCTACTGGACGGTCGTGGCGGCGTCCCGCACGAACGCGGACATCGCCAAGACGCCCCCGCCGCTCACGCCCGGCGACAACCTCTGGTCCAACATCCGTTCGGCGCTCGACCAGGTCGACATGGTCAAGGCGCTGCTCAACTCGCTCGTCGTCTCGGGCTCGATCGCCCTCGGCACGGTCTTCTTCTGCACGCTCGCCGGGTTCGCGTTCGCCAAGCTGCGCTTCCGCGGGAGCAACGTGCTCCTCGTGATCATCCTCGCGACGATCATGGTGCCGGCCCAGCTCGGCGTCGTCCCGCTCTTCATCCTCATCGCGGAGCTCGGCTGGGTGAACCAGCTCCAGGCGGTGATCCTTCCGACGCTCGTCAGCGCCTTCGGCGTCGTCTTCATGCGCCAGTACCTGATCCGGGCGCTGCCGACCGAGATCATCGAGGCCGCGGTCGTCGACGGCGCCTCGACGTTCCGCATCTTCTGGTCGATCGTCCTGCCCGCTGCCAGGCCGGCCATGGCCGTGCTGGGGATGCTGACGTTCCTGATGGCCTGGAACGACTTCTTCTGGCCGATCATCGCCCTCTCGAGCCAGAACCCGACCGTGCAGGTCGCCCTCAACAGCCTGGGGCAGGGCTACGTTCCCGACCGCTCGATCATCCTCGCGGGCACGCTCGTCGGCACGGTTCCCGTGCTGATCGTCTTCGCCCTGCTCGGCAAGCACATCGTCGGCGGGATCATGGAAGGAGCCGTGAAGGGATGAGCGCGGCGTTCCCTGCAGGTTTCGTCTGGGGCGCCGCCACCGCCTCGTACCAGGTCGAGGGCGCGAGCGACGCCGACGGCAAGGGCCCGAGCATCTGGGACCGCTTCTCGCACACGCCGGGACGCGTCACGAACGGCGAGACCGGCGACGTGGCCTGCGACCACTACCACCGCTACCGCGAGGACGTGGCTCTCATGGCGGAGCTCGGCCTCGACGCCTACCGCTTCTCGGTCGCCTGGTCGCGTGTGCTCCCGGAGGGCACCGGCCGGGTCAACGAAGCAGGCCTCGACTTCTACGACCGGCTCGTCGACGAGCTGCTCGCGCACGGGATCGAGCCGTACGCAACGCTCTATCACTGGGATCTCCCGCAGGCGCTCGAGGATGCCGGCGGCTGGCCCGAGCGCTCCATCGTCGAGGCGTTCGCCGAGTACGCGACCGTCGTCGCGTCCCGGCTCGGCGACCGCGTCAGGCACATCGCGACGATGAACGAGCCCTACGTCGTCGCCGATCACGGCTACCGGATCGGCTCGCACGCGCCGGGCCGGGTCGAGCCGGAGGCCGCGCTCGCCGCCTCGCACCACCTGCTCGTCGCGCACGGCCTCGCCGTGCAGGCGATCCGCGCTGCTGCCCCCGAGGTCGAGGTCGGGATCGTCCTCAACTTCCACCCCGCGCACCCGGCTACCCCGCACCCGCTCGACCAGGAGGCGGCGATGCTGGCCCACGACCAGGTGAACCGCTGGTTCCTCGACCCGGTGGCCGGCCGCGGCTACCCGGAAGACACCGTGCATGCCTTGGGCTGGCGGCGCGACGAGGTGCTCGACGGCGACCTGGAGCTGATCGCGACGCCGATCGATTTCCTCGGCGTGAACTACTACTGCCGCCACATCTTCCGCTCGCCGCTTCTGCCTCCGCTCCCACCCGGCCCGCCAGAGGAGCTGACGGAGATGGGCTGGGAGGTCTACCCGGAAGGGCTGGCCGAGGTGCTCGAGTTCGTCGCCTCGCGCACGGGCGACCTGCCCCTCTACGTGACCGAGAACGGTGCCGCCTACCCCCTCAACGGCGACCCGACGAGCGACCCCGAGCGGGTGAGCTTCCTCCAGCGCCACTTCGCCGCGGCGCACGCCGCCCTCGAGGCCGGGATCCCGCTCCGCGGCTACTTCGTGTGGTCGCTCCTCGACAACTTCGAGTGGGCCCACGGCTACGGGCACCGCTTCGGGATCGTCCACGTCGACTTCTCGACGCTCGAGCGCCGCGTGCGCGACAGCGGGCGGTTCCTCGCGACGGTCGCGCGCGAAGGCCGACTACCGTAGGCGCGAGCCTACGAGAGGAGGCCGGCGATGCACACGCACATTCGGGCGGGCGAGCTCGAGCCCAGCCCCGGAGGGACGATCACGTTCGTGGGGGAGCCGCATTCCTCCGGCGTCTCGTTCTTCCTCGTCAACAGCGAGACCGGCGGAGGCCCCGGCCTGCACCGTCATCCCTACTCAGAGACGTGGATCGTTCGCGGCGGCCGCGCGCTGTTCACCGCGGACGGCCAGGAGCTCGAGGCAGGCCCGGGGGACATCATCGTCGTCTCCACCGAGACGCCCCACAAGTTCGAGAGCCTGGGCCCCGAGCGCCTGGACATGATCTGCATCCACGACTCGCCCACGATGATCCAGGAGAACCTGGAGTAGCTCCTCACGCGTGCGCGTAGACGAGGACGACGATCCCGCTCGCGAAGCGGTTCGTCTCCACGAGGTTCAGGGTGGTCAGGTCGAGCCCGTCGAAGAGGCGGTCGCCCTGCCCGGCGACGACCGGGAAGACCCAGAAGTGGAACTCGTCCACGAGCTGCCGCGCGGCGAGCGCCTTGTCGAGCTCGCCGGTCCCGTACTTGAGGATGTCTCCGCCGTCCTCCGCTTTCAGCGCGGCGACTCCCTCGGCGGCGTCACCCTCGATCAGGCTCGCGTTCCAGGTCGTCTCGGTCAGGGTCCTCGAAGCGACGTGCTTCGGCATCGCGTTGAGCCTGGCCGCGTACTCGCCTTCCCGCTCGGGCCAGGACGCGGCGAAGACCTCGTAGGTGTCGCGCCCGAGTAGCAGCGCGTCGGCGGGCTCCAGCAACTTCTCCGCATAGGCCACGTGCTCGGCGTCCCAGTAGGGCGGGCTCCAGTCCTGCGGTCTCGAGATGACGCCGTCCAGCGTCATGAACGTCGACTCCACCAGCTTCCTCATCGCTCCGTCTCCCTTCGTCCCTCAGGTTGGTACTGATAGCGACCCGGCCGAGCGGGAGAACTCATCGCGCTCAGCCGGAGGTCGTCTTCGGCGCGTAGCGGTGATGGAGCATGAGCGCGTTGCCGTCGGGATCCTTGAAGAACGCCATGTGGCAGACGCCCGAGTCGATGATGTCGCCCTCGAACTCGATGCCTCGCGCTCTCGAGCTCCGCCCGCGCCCCGGCGACGTCGTCGACCTGGAACGCGATCGGGTGGTTGTCGGTCTGGTAGGTCATCCCGAAGGCCTCGGACTGGAGGATCTGGAGCGTGAGGCTGCCGGTCTCGAACTCGACCCCGGGCGACTTCCCGTACGTGACCGTGTGCGGAAGGCCGAGCGCCGTGCCGTAGAACTCGATCGCGGCCTCGATGTCCTTCGTCGCGACCGAGACGAAGTCGACGCCCGTGATCGGAGTCGTCCGAGTGCTCACGCCGCGGAACCTATCGGTCCCCGCGCGGGAAGCCGGGGCCCGGGACCAGCTCCATCTCGTCCTGCGTGAGGGCCGGCGTCCCGTCGGGGACGAGGGCCGCGATCACGCGCGTTCCGTCCGCCTTCCTCTGGAGCAGCCGCATCGGCTTTTCGGTCAGGTGCTCGTCCCCCCATTGGCGCAGCGCGTTGAGGGCGGTGAACAGGTCCCGGCCCTTCTCCGTCAGGACGTACTCGTGCCGCGGAGGCCGCGCCGCGTAGAGCACGCGCTCGAGGATGCCCGCCTCCACGAGCCGCCCGAGCCGATCGGTGAGCACGTTGCGGGCGACTCCCAGGCTCTCCTGGAACTGGTCGAACCGGGTCAGGCCGAGGAACGCGTCGCGGATGATGAGCAGGGTCCACCGCTCGCCGATGACCTCGAGCGTGCGCGCGACCGAGCATGCCTCCTGTCCTTCGTACTCGCGCTTGAGCATCGGCCAAGGGTAGCGCTGCGAGTTGCATGAAGAAACCCACCCTTGTTAGGTTCGCGGCTCCCCCCGACCGGAAGGATCGCCCAATGAACGCGGAAGCACCCGACACCATCGTCCTCATCCACGGCTTCTGGGTCACCCCGAGAAGCTGGGAGCACTGGGTCACCCACTACGAGAGCAAGGGCTACAACGTCATCGCTCCGGCTTACCCCGGCTTCGAGGTGGAGGTCGAGTCCCTCAACGAGGATCCCACCCCGATCGAGGAGCTGACCGTTCCCGGCGTCGTCGAGCACCTCGAGAAGATCGTCGGCGGCCTCGACAAGCCGCCTATCCTCATCGGCCACTCCGCCGGCGGGACGTTCGTGCAGCTTCTCCTCGACCACGGCTTCGGCGCCGTCGGCGTGGCGATCAACTCCGCGCCCACCGAGGGCGTCCGCGTGACGCCGCCGGCGCAGATCAAGTCGCTGTTTCCGGCCCTCAAGAACCCGGCCAACCGCCACCGCGCGGTCGGGTTCACGCACGACCAGTGGCATTACGCGTTCACGAACACGTTCGGCGAGGAGGAGTCCCGTGCGCTCTACGAGCGCTACCACGTCCCGGCGTCGGGGGCGATTCTTTTCGGCATCGTGCTCGCCAACTTCCAGCCCGGCCATCAAGCCTCCTGGGTCGACTACAAGAATGACGACCGGGCGCCGCTGCTCTTCATCTCGGGCAGCGAGGACAACCTCATGCCGCCGAAGGTGCAGCAGTCGAACGCCAAGCACTACAAGTCGGACACGGTCACCGAGGTGAAGGAGTACGAGGGCTACGCACACCTTCTGCCCGCGCAGGAGGGTTGGGAGGAGATCGCCGACTACGCGCTCGAGTGGGCGGTGTCGCACTCCGTGCCGCAGCCCGTGTGAGCCTCGCCCGCATCACCCACATCGGCGGGCCGACGACACTGATCGAGGTCGACGGCTGGCGGCTGCTCACGGACCCGACGTTCGACCCGCCGGGCGGGAGCTACGACTTCGGGTGGGGCTCCAGCTCGCGGAAGCTCGACCGCGCCGGCGATCGCCGCCGCGGACGTCGGTCCGCTCGACGCGGTGCTCGTCAGCCACGACCACCACGGTGACAACCTCGACATCGCCGGCCGCGCCCTGCTGCCCGCGGCGGGCGCCGTCGTCACGACCGTCTCCGGGCGCCGAGCCGGCTCGGCGGCACCGTGCGCGGGCTCGAAGGCGTGGGAGACGACGCGCCTCGAGGCGCCGGGTCGGCCGGCGATCGAGGTGACGGCCACGCCCTGTCGGCACGGGCCGCCGCTCAGCCGCCCGGTCGCGGGCGACGTGATCGGCTTCGCGCTGCGCTGGGAGGGCCAGGAGAACGGCCTGCTCTGGATCACGGGGGACACGGTCCTCTACGACGCGGTGCGACGCGTCCCCGAGCGCCTCGCGATCGGCACCATGCTCCTGCACCTCGGCTGCGTTCGCTTCCCGGTCACCGGCCCGCTTCGGTACACGATGATCGCCGAGGAGGCGGTGGAGCTCTGCCGCCTCGTCCGGCCGCGCACCGCGATCCCCGTCCACTACGAGGGCTGGTCGCACTTCAAGCAAGGCCGGGCCGAGGTCGAGCGGGCCTTCGCTGCGGCGCCCGACGTCGACGAGCTCGTCCGCTGGCTTCCCGTCGGCGGCCTCGCCGAGCTGACGGTCTGAGGGCTGCGGCCGTCGCACCAGGTCTGTAGCGTCCCTCGGGCGTGAGCGACGCGATCGCGACCAGCCAGGGCCCGCCACCCGTCGTCTCCGCCCGCGGCGTCGTCAAGCGCTACGGGCGCACCGTGGCGCTCGCCGGCCTCGAGGCCGAAGTCGGGCCCGGAATCACCGGCCTGCTCGGCTCGAACGGCGCGGGCAAGACGACGTTCCTCTCGCTCATCCTCGGCCTGCGCATACGGGACGAAGGCGAGCTGCTCGTCCTGGGCGAGGATCCCGCCGCTTCCGGCCTGTCCGTGCGCGCGCGCGTCGGGTATGCGCCCGAGCACCACGACCTCCCGTCCGAGCTTCCGGCCGCCGACTACGTGCGCCACCTGGCCGAGGTGCACCTGCTCCCGCGCCGCGCCGCCGTCCAGCGGGCCAACGACGCGCTCTGGCTCGTCGGGCTCGGCGAGGAGCGCTTCCGCTCCGTCGGCGCGATGTCGACGGGCCAGCGGCAGCGCGTGAAGCTCGCGGGCGCCATCGCGCACGACCCGGAGCTCGTCCTCCTCGACGAGCCGACCGACGGCCTCGACCCCGTGCAGCGCACGGAGATGCTCGATCTCATCCGCCGCGTCGGGACCGAGTTCGGGATGCACATCCTCATCTCGTCCCACCACCTGGAGGAGGTGGAGCGGATCTGCGACGCGGTCGTGATCGTCGAGGGCGGCGTGGTCGCGCACGCGGGGAGCCTCGTGGACCTGCGGCAAGGTCCCGAAGGGTTCCTCGTCGAGGTGGACGAGCGAACCGACGAGCTGGCGGCGCTGCTCAGACAACGTGGCCTCGACGTCACCGAGCGCGACGGGCTGCTCTCTGCTCGACGGCTCGGACGGCGGCCAGGACGCGGTCCGCGACGCCGTCGCCGAGCTCGGCGTCGGCCTGCGGCGGCTCGTGCCGCGCGGGCGGACGCTCGAGGACGTCTACATGGGGACGGAGCTGTGAGCGCGGAGCAGGGCACCGGCGCACGGCTCTTCGGGCTCGGGTACCGCGGCTACGAGGGCGAGCGGCGCACCCCGCGCTGGGCGATGCTCACGATCGCCGTCTTCACCGTGCGGCGCGTGCTCGGCCTCGGGCGGCCCGCGCGCCACAAGGTCCTCCCGGCGATCACGCTCGCGATCGCGTACGTTCCGGCGCTCGTCTCGGTCGGCCTGGCCATCCTGCTCGAGGACCTGCCGGTCGGCGACCTCATCACCTACGGCGAGTACATGTTCTTCATCGGGAGCGCGCTGGCGCTCTTCTCGGCGCTGATCGCGCCGGAGGCCCTGTGCCCGGATCGCCGCTCGGGGATGCTCGGTCTGTACCTCGCCGGGCCGCTCGACCGGAACCGCTACCTGCTGGCGAAGTCGGCGGCGGTGCTCGCCGTGATGCTGCTCATCACGCTCGGGCCACTGCTCTTCATGTTCGCCGCGTTCGTCGCCGCCGGCCACGGGCCGAGCCTTGGCGAGACGCCCGAGCTGCTCCTGCAGATCTTCGTCGTCGGCGTGGTGGCGGCGCTCGGCTACGCAGCGCTCTCGCTCGCGGTCTCGAGCTTCACCACGCGGCGCGCCGCCGCGGCCGTCGGAGTCGTGCTCCTCCTCCTCGTCCCCGTCATCGTCGCCCGCAGCGCCATCGAGAGCACGAGCGCACCCGACGAGCTCGACCTGCTCAGCTTCCCGTTCGTGATCTCGGAGCTCTCGTACCGGGTCTTCGACGAGTTCCACTACGAGGGCGAGCCGATCGAAGACCTCTCGACGTGGGTCATCGCCGCGGGTGCCGCCGCGTGGATCCTGGCGGGCGCGTTCGCGTGCTGGCTTCGCTATCGACGCACGGAGAACTACCGATGAGCGCCGGGCCGACCATCGCCGCCGAGAACGTCTCCAAGTGGTTCGGGCCGCTCGTCGCCGTCTCCGACGTCACGTTCGAGATCGGTCCCGGCGTCACGGCGCTCCTGGGCCCGAACGGCGCGGGCAAGTCGACGATGCTGCGGATGCTCTGTGGCCTCGCGCAGCCGTCTCGGGGAACGGTGCGCGTGCTGGGCCGCGACCCGCGCAGCGACGTCTCGGTCGCCGGGTCGATCGGCCTCGTGCCGCAGCAGGAGACGGTCTTCGAGCCGCTCACCGCGCACCGGTTCGTCCGCCTCGCGGCCGTGCTCCACGGCCTCCCTGACCCCGACGCGGCCGCGACCGCTGCGCTCGAGCTGGTCGACCTCGACCCGAGCGACACGCGGCGGCTGCCTGCGTACTCGAAGGGCATGCGACAGCGCGTCAAGGTCGCGCAGGGCCTCGTCCACGACCCCGAAGTGGTCATGCTCGACGAGCCGCTGACCGGGCTCGACCCGCGCCAGCGCGCGGACATGATCACGCTCTTCCGCCGCCTCGGCGCCGAGGGCAGGTGCGTGCTCGTCTCCAGCCACGTCCTCGACGAGGTCGAGCGGCTCGGCTCGCAGATCCTCGTCATGTCGCAGGGCCGTCTCGCGGCCGCGGGCGACTTCCGCGAGCTGCGCGCGCTGATGGACGACCGGCCGCTGCGCGTCCGCGTGCGCACGAACCGGCCGCGCGAGCTCGCAGGCGGGCTGCTGGAGGCCGGGTCGGTCCTGGGCGCGCGGCTCGACGGGGACGACGCGCTCGAGCTCGACACGAACGACGCCCGCGCCCTCTCGCGCGCCCTCGCCCCGCTTGCGCGCGAGCGCGGAGCGAGCCTGCTGGAGGTCCGCCCGCTCGACGCGGACCTCGAGGGAGTCTTCCGCTACCTGGTGCAGCGATGAGCGCCGCCGAGGCTCAGGCCGTCCGTCCACGCCCGCGCGCCGGCGCGGCGATCGCCGCGCTCTACTCGCTCCTCCTTCGCACGCAGGTCACCATCCCGCGCCTGCTCGGCATCGGCGCGCTCGCCGGGCTGGCCGTTCTGCTCGGCGTCTTTGCGCGGTGGGGCGACGAGCCGACCCAGGCCGCAGCCGACATCGTGGCCGCCTACGGGCTCGGCATCGTGGTGCCGCTCGCGGCGCTGTGGTTCGGCACGTCGGCGATCGGCGACCTCGTGGAGGACCGGCTGCTCGTCTACCTCTGGCTGAAGCCGGTCCCGCGCTGGCAGCTCCCGGCGGCGGCGATCCTCGCGACGATCACGATCGTCGGGCCGCTGACCGCGTTGCCGCTGGCGGTCGCCGCCCTCGCCGTCGGGCGACGGCGGCCTCGCCCTGACGGCCCTGGTCTCGGCCGCGCTCGCGGTGTGTGCCTACTCGGGCCTCTTCGTCGCGGCCGGGCTCTGGTTCCGGCGGGCCGTGTGGTGGGGCCTCGCGTTCGTGCTGCTCTGGGAGAACGCTGCCGCCTACTCCTCGGACGGGCTCGCACGCTTCACGATCACGAGCTGGGCGCACTCGATCCTCTCGACGGCCACGGACGTGGGCGTCCCGCTCGACACGCGCTCGGTGACCGCGGCGTTCGTCGTGCTCCCGGTCGTCACGGTCGCCGGCTGGCTCCTGGCGACGTTCAGGTACGGGCGCGCCGACGTGGATTGATTAGCAAGGACGAGTGCGAGACGGGAGCGACCGGACTCGACCCGGCGTGACGGGCCGGCGTTCTAGCCAACGGGACGAAGCGGTTCCGACCCGTCCCAACCGTCGGCGCCCTCGCGCACCATCTGGAAAAAGTCGCGCAGTCCCTGGCAGTCGACGTGGATCTCGATGTCGTGGCCCAACGAGGCGGACGCATCGTGCAAGGTGCTGTTGACTTCGCCGAGCTGGGCACTGAGGTACTCCGGTAGCCCGCGGTCCTCGAGCTCGCGCCGAAGGTCCTCTACTGATGCCTGCGGTACCGCCCAGGCGACGTGATGAACCCTCGGTCGGGCGCCTGAGAAGTGACCCTCGAGCCGCTCCGGAACGAGGCGGACTATCTCCATCAGCTCGATCGGGCCGCCGCCGCAGTAGCCGAACGCCGAGTGATGGACGAACTCCGCCGGCTCACCCCTCGAGGTGATGCTCTCGAACGGAACGTTCTCGACGAGGAAGAACGGCCCGGCTCCGAGCTGCTCCGCCAGGCGCTCAACGGTCGCCTCGATGTTCTCGACGACGTAGGCGTAGTGATGTGCTCCCTCCAGCGAGGGTCGAAAAGGATCCACGGGCACGATTCTCCCTGGTCTCGTGCGATCGGTTATTGCTCCTCCCGGGGTAGTTGCACCGTGACGCGGAGCCCGCCCGCGGCTCGGGGGGTGAGGGTGAGGGTTCCGTCGTGTGCTTGCGTGATGCTCTTGACGATTGCCAGGCCGAGGCCGACACCTGCGTGCTCGGTGCGTATTCGTCCGGGGCCGCGAAGAAACGGCTCGCCAAGCGTGGCAACCAACTGTGGGGTGAGCTTCTCGCCGGTGTTCTCGACAGTGAGCACCACACTCTTGGGGTGAACGTGGGTCGTGACCCACACCGTGCCCTGTTCAGGCAGGTTGTGGACGATCGCGTTGTGCACGAGGTTCGTAGTCATCTGCAGCAGGAGCGCGTGTGAGCCGATGGTGGGGGTCACGTCGCCGGAGGTCTCGATGGTGAGGCCGCGTTTTTCTGCGAGGGGGAGGAGCGTTTCGGTGGCTTCTTCCGCTAGGAGGGAAAGGTCGGTGTGTTCTCGGGTGAATGACCGCTGGTCGGTGCGGCTGAGCACGAGCAATGCTTCAGTGAGGTCGATCGCTCGGGTGTTGACGGCGTGGAGGCGGTCGACAAGTTCGCCGTTGTCGCGGTTCAGATCGTTGCGGGCAACGTCGAGAAGTGTCTGCGTGACCGCCAGTGGGGTGCGCAGCTCGTGGGAGGCATTGGCTGCGAACCTCTGCTGTTCGGCGAGGTGTGCTTCGAGCCGTGCGAGCATGGTGTCGAAGGCGTCGGCGAGCTCGCGGAACTCATCTCTGCGGCCCGGTAGCCGGATTCGGTGGGAGAGCGACCCGTTCGCAGCCATGCGTGTGGCGTCCGTGATGCGAATCAGCGGGGCGAGCATGCGGCCGGCGAGAATCCATCCCCCTAAGAGACCGAACACCAGAAGGAACACCAGCACGATGGCCGCGGCCGGGGCGAAAGCGCGCAGGAGGAACGAGTCGTTCCCGGGCACCAGGCCACCGAGCGTGCTGATCACATCGTCGGGTACGAATCGCAGCAGGAAGTCGGACGATTGCCCTGGCTGGCCCGCGAGCCACGCGGCCGCGAGCATCAAGAAACCTGCCAGCATGAGGAACCCGGCGTAGCTCAGGGTGAGTTTGAGGCGAACGCTCAGCCCAGGCTCTCTATCCACGCTTCACTCCCTCACGCCCGGCATCCAGTTGAGTGTCAATGCGGTAGCCGACGCCGGGCACCGTCGCGATCATCCAGGGTTCGCCGAGGCGTTTGCGCAGTCCCGAGACCGTGATGCGCACGGCGTTGGTGAACGGGTCCGCGTTCGCATCCCATGCTCGCGCTAGGAGTTCTTCGGCGCTGACGACCCCGCCTTCGGCAGCGACGAGAACTTCGAGCACTGCGAACTGCTTCCGGGTCAGTGCGACGTAGCGGTCGTCGCGGTAGACCTCTCGGCGGAACGGATCCAGGCGCAGACCTGCGATCTCTCGCACAGGCGGCCTGTTGTGGGCGCGCCTGCGGTCGAGCGCTCTGAGGCGGAGCACAAGTTCTTGGAGTTCGAACGGCTTCGTGAGGTAGTCGTCGGCGCCGAGCTCGAACCCGGAGGCCTTGTCGTCGAGACGGTCGGCAGCGGTGAGCATGAGGATCGGCGTGCCGCTGCCGGAGGCGACGATGCGTTTGGCGATCTCGTCACCGGTAGGTCCGGGGATGTCTCGGTCGAGGACGGCGATGTCGTAGGCGTTGGCGCGGAGCAGCTCCAGAGCGGTGTCGCCGTCACCCGCGATGTCTGCCGCGATCGCTTCAAGGCGTAGGCCATCGCGGATGGCTTCTGCCATATAGGGCTCGTCCTCAACGAGCAATACACGCATGCTCCGATGGTACGAGCTGGCGCATGTCGTCGGCATATCGAAAACCACATACGTGCTGGCAACACCGCGCTGCCTTGAATGGAGGCATGACCTATCGCGAACCAGCACGAGCAACGACCCGATCAGATTCGGACTCGCAGGATCCGTGTCGCCGGCCTGCTAGTCGTCATCGCGGCGATCGCCGTAACCCTCGGCTACCAGTCGCTGGCGTCCTCGTCCTCGACGGCCGCATCACCCATCGACGTCCTTCGCGGTGAGCTCCGTGGTCTTCGCGGTGAGCACCGTGGTGCGCCCGGCGAGGCCGACGGTGCCCTCCCCGACCGCACGACGGTCTTTGCTGACGAGATCCCGGGTGTAGCCAACCTCGACCCCGATCTGCTCGGTGCCCTGCGCCAGGCTGCAACTGATGCCGCGGCCGACGGTGTCCAGTTCTTCGTCGATAGCGGCTGGCGTTCCCCGAAGTACCAGAATCAGCTCCTTCGTGAGGCGGTTTCCGAGTACGGATCAAGAGAGGAAGCCGCCCGGTGGGTGGCCACCGCGAAGACGTCTGCTCACGTGTCGGGGGACGCGGTCGACATTGGGCGCTCCGATGCCACGGCGTGGCTGTCCGAGCACGGCGCCCAATACGGGCTATGCCAGATCTACAGCAACGAACCCTGGCACTACGAACTGCGCCCCGAAGCCATCGATCACGGCTGCCCGCCGATGTACGCCGACCCTACGCAGGATCCAAGGATGCAGCAGTGACCAGCACGCTCGGCAGAGAACTGGAATGTCCGCCCAGATCGCGCCCAACACGTGGAAAACATGCCCTCTTGCAGGGACTTTACGGGAGCGACGGGACTCGAACCCGCGACCTCCGGCGTGACAGGCCGGCGTTCTAACCAACTGAACTACGCCCCCTTGGCGTACGCCAATCTTAGCCGCGCGCCGAGCGGCCCGGATGCCTCGTCCACAATGGAAACGATGGCGCCGATCGAGAAGCCGCTCCCGCCCGAGTGGTTCGACCGCTTCGGGACGAATGCCGAAACGCGGTGGGACTCGCTCGCCGAGGTCGGCGACACGGTGCCGAACGAGCGGTTCTTCGTGCGCAACCACTCGGCGACGCCGATCATCGACGCGGCCACCTGGCGCCTGCGGGTGTTCGGCGACGGGCTCACCGGTGAGGCGGTCGAGCTCTCGCTCTCCGATCTCGAGGGGCTGCCCTCCACGAGCCTGACGGCGTGCATCGAATGCGCCGGGAACGGCCGCAGCCTCTTCGCCGGGCAGCAGGGGACGCCGGCGCCCGGCACCCAGTGGACGCTGGGCGGCGTCGGCGTCGCCGAGTGGCGCGGCGTCCTGCTCTCCGAGGTGCTCGAGCGGGCCGGGATCGCGAAGTCGGCGGTGGACGTGCTTCCGGAAGGGCTCGACGCCAACGTCGTGAGCGGCGGCGTCGACCTGGGCAAGGTTCGCCGTCCGCTGCCGGTCGACAAGGCGCTCGACGACGTCCTCCTCGCGTACGAGATGAACGGCGCCGCGCTGCCTCCCGACCACGGTTTCCCGGTCCGCCTCGTCGTCCCGGGGTGGGTGGGGATCGCCAGCATCAAGTGGCTCGGGCGGATCGAGGTCTCGACCCGGCCGCTCTTCTCGCCGTGGAACACGACGTCGTATCGCATGTTCGGCCCGGACTATCCGGCCGACTCGCCGCCGCTCACGAGCCAGCCCGTGAAGAGCGCGCTCGAGCTCGCGCGCGGCGCCGTGCTTCCCCTCGACCGGCCGACGACGCTGACCGGCCGGGCCTGGTCGGGGACGGCCGCGATCCGGCGCGTCGAGGTCTCGATCGACCGCGGCGCGACCTGGGCCGAAGCCGAGCTCCTCGGCCCGAACCTCCGCGGCGCCTGGGCTCGGTGGACGCTCGAGGTCGAGCCGCGCTCCCCGGGCGAGCACGAGGTCTGGGTGCGCGCGACGGACGAGGACGGCCGGGCGCAGCCCACCGCCGTTCCGTTCAACACCTACGGGTATCTGTACTCCGCTGTCGTCCGCCACCCGATCGTGGTCCGCGACGTTCATTAAGAGGCGGGGCCGACCCCAGCTCGGCCCCGCCTCTCCAAGGGGACAGATCTACTTCGAACTGTAGTCGGCCGGAGCCTGCGAAGAGGCGTAGACTATTGTCGACAGGGGTCCGACCTTGTCGTCCCTGGGGCCCACGGGCCGCAGTGGGCCCCAGGGCCTCCCACCTACGGCTAGCCGACCAGCTGGCGCCAGACGGCGTCCGGGCCTGCGTCGGCCGGAAGCTCCTCGAGCAGGGCGATCGCCTCCGAGGCCGGCCCGCACCAGAGGAGCCCGCTCAGCGGCGGGCCCTTCAGCATGACGCTGGAGCCCAGGTCCTGGATGGCGACGTAGTCGTCCGCGCCCGTCCGTCCCAGAGTGCATGCAAGACGGTCGAGCTCGACCCTGATGTGCTCGGCGGTGAGCACCGTGCCTGGGAGTATGAGGAATGCGGCCCCGATAGTCACGCGGGAGACGCGCTACCCGGACGGGCTGCTGCCGGGCTAGGCGCCGCGGGTGCGGTGACCGACGACGGTGAAGACGCGCCGCCGCTTCCCCCGGTACCGCTGCACGTGGTAGGTCGTCTCCGTCTGCTCGAAGCCGAGCACGCCGATCATGCTCTTCACGATGTCCGGGGTGAGATGCCAGAACGACTCGTCCGGCTTCCCGGTCTTGTAGTTCGGCAGAAAAGCCATGCAGGGCTTCATGAGCCCGACGAGCATCTGCGGGCCCGTGAGGCGAACCGAGAGGTTCGCGGTGACGACGACGGTCTCGCGCGTCAGCCGCAGCACGCGCTCGAGCGCGAGAAACGGGTCGCGGAGATGTCGAAGGACGGCGCAGAACGTGGCGACGTCGACCTCACCGATCTCCGACGGCACCTCGTAGACCGTGCCGTACACCGCCTTTGCCGACGAGCCGTGCGCGCGGTGGGCCAGCCACCAGGCGTTGTTCAGCTTGTCGATGTGCTGGCGGCGCTTCTGCGCCTCTTCGTCGAAGTTCGCGCCGGCGAACGGCACGACGTCCCAGTCGTCCTTCACCGAGAGGTCGTAGGCGACGACCTCGGCGCCCTGCTGCTCCATGTGGAAGCAAAGGAAGCCGCTCGCCGTGCCGATCTCGAGCACGCGCTTTCCCGCGGAGGTCGATGCCGCCCAGGTACTTGTCCGCGTTCGCGCGAAGGTCCCAGGGGCCCTCGACGACCCCGTATCCGGGGATCTCCATCGTGTGGTAGAAGGCGCAGTCCTCGAGGTCGGTGACGTCCCGGGGAGGCGCGTACACGTCACCGACTGCGCGACCCTCGTCCGTCGTCTCGTTGCTGACTGCGTGATTCATCAGGATCCCCGAGCTCAGCCGTCCCGACCGACACCTGGCTCCTCGGCCGCGAGACACTAGCAAACGGC
>CAVVIB010000013.1:0-13095 GCA_963748205.1 uncultured Actinomycetes bacterium | reverse complement strand
CGAACGCGGTTAGCCGCCCGACGCTAGCCGGTAGATCGCCCCGGCATCGCTGAAGACCACCCAGCCCTGCCGCGTCTGAACGAGGTCGAGCGTGCACTCGTCGACCAGCGACGTCATGCGCAGTAGCCGGCCCGGGTCGGAGCGGCGGATGCGGAGCGCCACCATGCCCAGCTCGTCGTTGTTGCACATGAGGAATCGCCCTCGAAGAGCCGGGTAACGGCGACCGGAGTAGTACAGGATCCCCGTTGGCGCGGGGCTGCTCGAGCCGAAGTCGAGCAGCGGAGGCGTCAGGCGCCGGCTCCGCGTGAGGCCTTCGCGGTTCGGATAGCCGTAGTGCCGACCCGGCATGAGGAGGTTGATCTCATCGTGGCCGACCGTCCCGTTCTCCCCCGCGACGGCGAGGTCGCTCTGCGGAAAGAAGGCGAGGTCGAACGCGTTCTTGAGTCCCATCGCCCACACGTGCGGGGCGCGCCGGCCGTACGGATTGTTCCCCGGCGCCTTTCCGGTTGGAGTGACGCGCAGGACCTTCCCGAAGAAGTCGCGGAGCGGAGCTCTCCTCGGGCGTCCGTTCCACAGGAAGCCGTTCGGCACGTACAGCATCCCGTCGGGGCCGAAGACGAGGCTGTATGCGTTGTCGAACTTCCTGGCCCGGAGCCTGAGGATGACCCGCGGCGAGGTGCCGCGTCCCCGGCGCTCCTTGTAGCGGATGATCAGGGTCTTCTCGGCGAAGCCGGTCCGCTTGTTCGGCACCTGGGTGACGACGTAGACGAAGCGGTTGCGGGAGAAGTTCGGGTCGAAGGCGATGCCCGTGAGGCCTCCGTGGAAGAACTCCGTCCACCGGATGCGATACCTGGCGTTCACGTCCGCCCACGGCTTCGGGTCGAGGCTGCCGTCCCGCCGGATGACGCGGATCTGTCCTCCCCAGAGCTCCGAGAAGAGGATGCGCCCGTCGGGCGCCGCGGCAAGCCCGGCCGGATAGTTCGCGTCGGCGATCTTCACGGCTCTGAACGCCGGCAGCCGCTCGGGCGGAGGGGGCGAACGGCGCGGCACGACCCGGGTCGTTCCCCGGGGGATGGGCGCCGGGTCGGCGGGCTCGGTTGTGGTCGACTCGGGAGGCGACTCAGCCGACGTGGACGTGGATGGGTCGGGCTCTACGGGTGTCGAGGCGGCCGCCCGCCCCGACGAGCCGTCTTCACCTGCTTCCGAAGGACCCGACTCGGAGCAGCCGGCCCCCGCCAGCAAGGCTGCGACGGCCCACGGGCATCCGCGAGCCAACGCCGTTCGCGAGCCTCCCCGTCCGGAGTGCGCTCGCCGATCAGCCACCGCTCCCCGTTTCCACCTCCGAGTTCTTCGTGACTTTTACAACGAAGTGTGGTCAACGGTCAACAGTGGAGGACCCGGCCGCATGGTCGACCGGCTAGGAAGTAGTGGGCGGTGCCGGGTTCGAACCAGCGACCTCCTGCTTGTAAGGCAGGCGCTCTCCCAGCTGAGCTAACCGCCCAGGTGCCCCCAGCGGGATTCGAACCCGCGCTACGGCCTTGAAAGGGCCGTGACCTGGGCCACTAGTCGATGGGGGCGCGGCCCGGCAAGGATAGCGGGATGCCGGCGCTACACTCGCTCCGCGTGGGCCGGTAGCTCAGCTGGCAGAGCAGGGGACTTTTAATCCCAAGGTCGCTGGTTCGAATCCAGCCCGGCCCATTTCTGCTCGCGTGGCCGCTGGCTCCTGGAATGGGCCTTAGGAAACGAATGCCTTCCGAACAGCTGCAGCTGTCCATCTGTTCGTGCCGTGAATCGTTGGAACCTTCTCCGCGTTCAGCTTCTCGGCGATCTCTTCCAGCGACATCCGCTTCCCGAGCAGCGCGTTGATCTTCTTCCGCCATATGTAGTCACGGTTGTTGCAGAGCCGATGCCCCAGCCGGACGTTGCCGGGGGTGAGGTGACCTCCGTGCATCTTCAGTCTCGGATAGTGATCGGCCGTCGGCTCCCAATCTGGGGCGCGCCGATCTCGGCTCGAAGTGCCTGCGGCCCCGGAAGCAGTAGCACTGGGGCATCTCGCAACGCACGTCGATGAGCTGGCCATCGCGGGCAAGTTGCCAGAGGATTCCGCGAACTCCCAGGCGTTCGAGCTGCTGAAGTGGAGTTTCTTCAGCGTCCATGGGTGCCGCTGGGGGTCTCGCTCGAGGGACCTGCTCTTCCTGGTTCATGCTCGGGCTCTCAGTCCTCGAAGGTGGAGACAACTGGGCTGTCGTCGCCGAAGGCACACAACATCCTTCGCAGGGTGACGTATATCGAGCATGCCGGCAACGGTAGTCTCGGCCGGGTGTTCGACCACGTCAGCATCGCCGTCTCGGACCTCGCGGCCTCCGAGCGCTTCTACCGCACCGTCCTGAGCGTCCTGGGCGTCGAGCCCAGCCATGCGGACGCCGAGCTGGTCGAGTGGGAGGACTGGGACATCGGGGCGACGGACCGCGAGCACCCGGTGACCCGCGGGCTCCACGTGGGCTTCCGCGCCCGCGACCGCGCGCAGGTCGACGCGTTCTGGCAGGCCGGGATCGACGCGGGGTACCGCGACGACGGCGCGCCCGGGCCGCGCACGCAGTACGGCCCGACGTACTACGGCGGGTTCCTGCTCGACCCCGACGGCAACAGCGTCGAGGCGGTCCACGGCGACCGCGAGGACGCCGTGCCCGACGGCCGCATCGACCACCTGTGGATCCGCGTCCGCGACCCGCAGGCCTCCCGGCGCTTCTACACGACGATCGCCCCGCACGCCGGGCTCCGCCTGGCGCACGACGAGCCCGGCCGCGTGCGGCTGTCCGGCCCGGACTACAGCTTCTCGCTCGTCCGGGACGAGCGGCCGCTCACGGAGCACGTCCACCTCGCGTTCCCCGCGCGCGAGGACGCTGCGGTGCGCGCGTTCCACGCCGCCGCGCTCGCGGCGGGCTACGAGGACAACGGCGCGCCGGGCGAGCGCACGGTCTACCACCCGGGCTACTACGGCGCGTTCGTGCTCGACCCGGACGGGCACAACGTCGAGGTCGTCAACCACAACCGGGGCTGAGCCGGCGCTCGCCGCCCTGGGGCTCGTCACCGCCGTGTGGATCGGGTTGCACGCGTACGAGCTCGTGCGCTGGCGGGAGGCGCGCGCCGAGTCCCGCTCCGCGCTGGCCTCGTCCGAGAGCTAGTCGACGGTCGCGGCCACGTCCAGGACGCAGTCCGGGATGAGGACGTGGAACGAGGCGCCGCCGCCCGGGGCGTCCTCGACCCAGGTGCGGCCACCGTGGATGGCGGCGAAGCGCGAGACCAGGGCGAGGCCGATGCCGGCGCCCGGGGTCATCGAGGACATCTTCGGGCCGCGGTTGAACGTCTCGAAGATCTCCTGCTTGTACTCGTCGGCGATCCCGGGCCCCTCGTCCTCGACGATGAGCAGGAGGTCGCGTCCCCGGGCGTCGACGCGGATCTCGATCGGGCCCTCCGGGGGCGTGTGCTTGGCGGCGTTGACGACGAGGTTGTCGACGATCCGCTCCATCTTCGCGGCATCGACGCTCGCCGCCAGCGGGCCTCCCTTGATGCTGACGACCCGGTCGCCGAGCGGGTAGTCGGCCACGACGCGGCGTACGAGGTCGCCGACCTCGATTCGCTCGCGGTGGACAACCGTGTGCCCCAGGCGCAGCCGCTCGATGTCGAGGAGGTCGGCGAGCAGCCGCTCGAGCC
Source organism: uncultured Actinomycetes bacterium (assembly GCA_963748205.1). Taxonomy (GTDB): domain Bacteria; phylum Actinomycetota; class Thermoleophilia; order Gaiellales; family Gaiellaceae; genus JAIBJN01. Next base: position 9,381 of record CAVVIB010000013.1, on the reverse strand, counting down.
TGCGGGCGGCCTGGGCGATGTCGGCGACGATCTCGTCGATGGTCTCCTGGTCGAGCTCCGACCGGCGCTCCTCGAGCGTGAGCGCGAAGCCGAGCACCGTGGTGAGAGGCGTGCGCAGCTCGTGCGAGACCGCCGAGAGGATGTCCTCGCGGAGCCTTTCGACCTGCCGCTGCTCCGTCACGTCCTGCGCCGTGCCGACCATCGACACGGGCTCGTCTCCCTCGAAGAGAGCGCGCCCTCTGCCCGAGACGACCCTCTCGCTGCCGTCCGGGCGCACCAAGCGGTGCTCCACGGCGAACGGCTGCCCATCGGCGAGGGCCTGCCTGACGGTCTCGTCGACCCGCGCACGGTCCTCCGGGTGGACCCTTTCCAGGTAGGGGCTGTACGAGAGCGGCGTCGTCCCCTGCTCGACGCCGAAGACGCGGTAGAGCTCGTCCGACCACGTGATCGCGTCGCTTCGGATGTCCCATTCCCAGCTGCCGATGTGCGCGATGGACTGCGCCTCGCTCAGGCGAGCCGCCGTCTGCGCAAGGGCGTCGCGCCCGGCTTCACGCTCTGCGAGCGTGGCAGCAAGGACGAGAAGGCTGACGACGACGACGGCGAAGAGCGCCTGCGCGAGCTGGACGCCTTCGGTCACGGTGTCCCCGCCGAGCGGGATCGTCCCGTCGACGGCTCCCCACGTGCCGAATGCACCGACGAGGAACGACGCTGAGGCGGCGCCGACCTGCCGGAACCTGAGCGCCGCCCACAGAAGCAGGGGGAAGATGAGGTACGGGTAGCGCCAGGCGCCCTCGAGGAAGACGATCCAGCTGACGGCCGCAACCGCGGCCAGGAGGCAGAGCCCTTCGGCGGCCTGCGACGGCGCCGGCCGCATGTGCCGCGAGGCGTAGAGGACGAGGATGACCGGCGCGACTATCAGCACCCCGATGGCGTCCCCGAACCACCACAGAACCCAGGCCGTGCCGTAGGAATCCTCGGTGGCGTCCGCGATCGTGAGGACACTGACGCCGTTGGTCGCGCTGATCGTCGTCGCCAGCAGGGCGCCGCCCACGACGAGCGCGAGGACGGACCGGACGCGGTCCAGAGCCGGCGTGAAGCCGATCCGGCGCACCAGGAGAGCCCCTACGACCGCCGCCAGCGTGTTCCCGACCGTGATCGCCGCCGCGACTCCGAGTGACGCCTCGCCGGTCGCGTTGGCGACGAACGCGCCGACCGCGACCGCGGGCCAGAAGCGGACGCCGAGGATGAGGAGCGCGGCGAGCGCGATCCCCGACGGCGCCCACACGGGCGTGATCACGCCGTGGGAGACGTCCAGGCTCAGGCCGATCTTGGCGGCGCCGACGTACGCGCCGGAGACGACGAGGAACAGCGCGACGTCACGCGCGCGCACGCGCGAGCGGTCGGGTGCCCCGTTGCTGGCTCGTCGAGTCATCGACTTCGCTCCGCACTCACATTGTCACAGACAAATCAGCGTTCCCCAGCCCCCGAATGGCCATCTGCTGGCATGGTGCGCGCGTGATTCTGCGTGAGCCGGCTCACTCGCTCGACCCAAGGGTGCGGACGTACTGGCTCGTCGAGGGATTGCTGGCCGCGGGGGTGCTCGCCGCGCTCGTCGTCGCCGGGACGGTGATCGCCGCTCTCGTCGACGCGGTCACGGTTGCCCTGCTCATCGGCCTCCTCGGCGGCCTGGCCGTCATCGGCGCCGTAGCCGTCGCCGTCCTCGTCCCCCGGCTGGACTACCGCCACTACCGCTACGAGGTCACCGACCTGGGTCTCTATGTCGCCAAGGGGTGGCTCTGGCAGCGCCACCAGGTCGTCCCCCATGCGCGCGTCCAGACCGTCGAGACGACCGTCGGCCCGCTCATGCGCGCGCTCGGGTTGGTCTCCGTCGACATCACGACCGCCTCCTCCGGCGGCGGCCTCTCGATCCCCGGCCTTGCGCCCGACGTCGCCGACCGGCTCGTGCAGGAGCTCGCGCTCCGGGCGGGCATCGAGGAGGGCACCTGACCGACGCGCCGCAGGAGCTCGAGGGCCGACTCCACCCGCTGGCCGTGCTCGTGATCGCGCGCCGGTTCATCGGCGCGAGCCTGCTCCCGATGCTCGCCCTCATCGTTTCGGCGGGCCTCCGCGTCATCCTGCCGATCGCCCTCGTCCTGCTCCTCGTCGGAGTGCCGCTCGCCGTCCTCTCCTGGTGGCGCTTCCGCTACCGCGTCGGAGACGGGAAGCTCGAGCTCCACTCGGGCGTGTTCAGCCGCAGCGTGCGGACGATCCCGCTCGATCGCATCCGCGGCGTCGACGTGACCGAGCCGTTCATCCATCGGCTCCTCGGCTTGGTGAAGGTCGAGGTCGAGGCGGCGGCCGGCGGCCGCTCGAAGGCCGAGCTGTCGCTCGCGGCCGTCTCGCGTGAGGAGGCCGAGCTCCTCCGCGAGGCCGTTCTCGCAGGCCCGCGGGCGGCCCCGGGCGAGGATGCCGTCGAGCCGCGACCGGTGTACCAGGCCACGCCCGGGCTCCTCGTCCTCGGCGGGCTCACCAGCATGCGCTACCTGCTCGCGCCGGCGGCCGTCGTCGGCGTCGTCTTCAACCTCGCCGACGACCTGCCGGGCGGGATCGTCGACCGGGCGGCCGACGCGGCCGCGGACAGGATCCCGACGGACACGCTCGGGATCCTGCTCGTTGTCGCGCTCGCCGTCGGGCTCGTCCTGCTCGCGGCGATCGCGGGCTCGCTGCTCGTGGACTGGCGCTTCACGGTTCGGGACGAGGGCGAGCGGCTCGCCGCCTCGCGCGGCCTGCTCACGCGCCGCACGGTCCATCTCGACCGCGACCGGATCCGCGGCGCCGACGTCCGCGACTCCCCGCTGCGGCGGCCGCTGGGGCTCTCGTCCGTGAACGCGATCGCCGCCGGGCTCAGAGGGCGGACCGGCGGGACGGCGCTTGCGCCGGTGATCCGGAACGACCAGCTCGCAGGGCTGCTCCGGTCCGTCGACCCGGAGGCGCCGGATCTCGCGGCCGAGCTCGTCGGCCACCCGCCGGCGTCGCGCCGCCGTCGCCTCGTGCGGGCGCTGGCGCTTCCCGTGATCGCGCTCGTGATCCTGCTGGCCTTCGGCTTCCTGTGGGCCGCGCTCGCCGCCGCGGTCGTGACCGGCCTCGCCGTGCTCGTAGGCGTCGACCGGCACCGGCAGCTCGGCCACCGCTTCGACGGCCGCCGCCTGGCGCTTCGGGGCGGAAGCCTCCAGCGCCGCTGGTCGGAGCTCGACCCGGACGCCGCCGTGGCGTTCGAGGTGGTCAGCTCGCCCGGCCAGCGGCGGGCCGGCGTCTGCACCCTGACGCTGCACCTTGGCCAGGGCGCGGGGTCGCGTCGCGCGCTCGACCTTGGCGAGGACCAGGCGACCGCGCTGTTGGCCCAGGTCAGGCCGCAGCTCTTCGAGCCGTTGCTCGCGGCCCCGAAGCTCGACTAGGCGACGGCCGGCTTCGGCAGCGGCTCGATGGCCGCGAGTGCCCGGGCGATCTCCTCCTCGGGCAGCTCGAAGTCCTCGAGCTTGCCGTGCAGGTAGGCGTCGTACGCGCCCAGGTCGAAGTGCCCGTGGCCGGAGAGATTGAAGAGGATCGTCCGCTCGCGCCCTTCCTCGTCGGCCTGGGCCGCGGCCTGAACGACGCCGTGCACGGCGTGCGCGGCTTCGGGCGCCGGGATGATCCCCTCGCACTGCGCGAAGCGCACCGCCGAGGCGAAGACGTCGGTCTGCCCGTAGGCCTCTGCGCGGACGAGCCCGTCGAGTACGAGCTGCGAGACGAGCGGCGCCATGCCGTGGTAGCGGAGGCCGCCGGCGTGGATGCCGGGCGGGATGAAGTCGTGTCCGAGCGTGTGCATGGGGACGAGCGGCGTCAGCTGGCTCGTGTCCCCGAAGTCGTAGGCGAAGGGCCCGCGCGTGAGCGTCGGGCATGCGGCCGGCTCGCAGGCCAGCACGTCGATGTCGCGCCCGGCGATCTTCTCGCGCAGGAACGGGAAGGCCAGGCCGGCGAAGTTCGAGCCGCCGCCCACGCAGCCCGCGACGAGGTCGGGGAACGCACCGGCCTCCTCCATCTGTGCGATCGCCTCCTGCCCGATCACCGTCTGGTGCATGAGCACGTGGTTGAGGACGCTCCCGAGCGAGTACGCCGTGTCCTCGCGCTGCGCCGCGTCCTCGACCGCCTCGGAGATGGCGATACCGAGGCTGCCCGGCGAGTCAGGATCCGCCTCGAGGAACGCGCGCCCCGAGTTCGTGTCCTCCGAGGGGCTGGCGACGACGGTCGCGCCCCAGGTCTCGATCATCGAGCGTCGGTAGGGCTTCTGCTCGTACGAGACCTTGACCATGTAGACCTTGCACTCGAGGCCGAAGAGCTTGCTGGCGAGAGAGACGGCGCTGCCCCACTGGCCCGCGCCCGTCTCCGTCGAGATGCGTGTGCGGCCGGACTCCTTCACGTAGTAGGCCTGCGCGACAGCCGTGTTCGGCTTGTGGCTCCCGGCCGGGCTGACGCCCTCGTACTTGTAGAAGATCCGGGAGCGCGTCCCCAGCTCCGCCTCGAGCCGGTGCGCGCGGTAGAGCGGCGTCGGGCGCCAGAGGCGGTAGATGTCGCGCACGGCGTCCGGCACGGGAATCTCGGCGTCCTGCGAGACCTCCTGGAGGATCAGCTCCATCGGGAAGAGCGGCGCCAGGTCGTCCGGGCCGATCGGCTCTCCCGTCCCCGGGTGCAGCACCGGCTGGGGCGGGTTCGGCAGGTCGGCCGCGATGTTGTACCAGCGCTCCGGAATCGCGCTCTCGGGGAGGCTGAACTTCGTCTGGTCGCCCATTCGCGGGCGAGGATACTCCTACGGCGTCTTGCCCGCGAGGATGGTCGCGAGCACGCTCGAGTCGATGTTCCCGCCGGAGACGATGGCGACGATCTTCCCCCCGCCGGAGCGCCCAGAGAGCGCGGAGGCGACCGCGAGCGCACCGGCTCCCTCGGCGACGACGCGCGCCCGCTCGACGAGCAGGCGGACCGCCGCTGCGGTCTCTTCCAGGGTGACGACGTCGGTGCCGTCGAGGAGGGGCCGCCCCAGGCCCCACATCTTGGGGAGCAGGGCGCGTGCGCCGGCGCCGTCGACGAAGCTCGGCTGGTAGTCGATCTCGCGCGGCTCGCCGGCGGCGACTGACGCGGTGAGGGGCGCGGAGGTCTCGAGCTCGACGACGCGCATGCTCGTTTCCGGACGCAGCGCCTTGACCGCGCTCGCGATCCCCGTGAAGAGACCGCCGCCGCCCCAGGGAACGATGACCGTGTCCACGTCGGGCAGGTCTTCGAGGAGCTCGAGGCCGATGGTGCCGTTGCCGGCCATGACCGGCTCGTCCTCGACCGGATGGACGAAGAACCCCTCCACGCCCGGGTAGCTGCGCTCCTCGAGCGCCTGCCACCAGCGGTCGAACGGCACCTTCACGTACGTGCCGCCGAGGCGCTCGATCGCGTCGAGCTTCGTCTGCGGCGCGTGGTCGGGAACGATCACCGTGCACGGGATGCCGAGCTCGCGTGCCGCCCAGCCGACGCCCTGGGCCATGTTGCCCGCGCTCGTCGTCAGGACGCCCCGGGCGAGCTCCTCTCGTGGGGCGGCCGACATCGCGTTGTAGGCGCCGCGGATCTTGAAGGAGTTGATGGGCTGGAGGTTCTCGAGCTTGAGGTAGATCTCCGCCGGTGCGTCTTCGACGTGGAGCCGCACGAGCGGCGTGCGGACGGCGGTGCCCGCCAGCACCTCGCGCGCGCGGCGGATGTCCTCGAGCGGGATCAGAGGTCGACCTCGGTGCCGGTGCCCGTCTCGCGCGCGCGGCGGTAGACGTGCTCGGCGGCGGCGAGGTCCTCGACCGCGAGGCCGAGGGACTTGAAGACCGTGAGCTCGTCGTCCGACGTGCGGCCCTCGGCGCGCCCCGCCAGGAGCTCGCCGAGCTCGGCGCGGATGTGCTCGGGGCCGATGGCGCCCTCCTGCTGCGGGAAGAGGAAGTCGCCAGCCTCGTTCACGGTCGACTCGCGGCGGTCGACGAACAGGCGAGGCCGCGGCCATCGTGGCCGTGTCCAGCTCGCGTGTCGTCGGGATGCTCGAGCCGACGGCGTTCACGTGGGCGCCGTCGCGGAGCCAGTCGCGGCGCAGAATCGGCTCCGGAGCCGAGGTGGTGGTGCAGATCACGTCCGCGGCCGCGACGGCTTCCTCGGCGCTGCCGACGACCTCGACCGGGAAGGGCGTGCCCGCCTCGGCGGCCACGGCCTCGGCGTGCGCCGGCGTCCGGCTCCAGATGCGCGCGACCTCGAAGTCGCGCGCGACGGCCATCGCGGCCAGGTGCGAGCGCGCCTGTACGCCGGCGCCGAGCACGGCCAGCTCGCGCGCGCCGTCGCGCGCCAGGAGCCGCGTGGCCACTGCGGAGACGGCCGCGGTGCGAATCGCGGTGATCGCGGAGGCGTTGACGACGGCGCGCACCTCGCCGGTCTCGCCGTCGGAGAGGATGACGACGCCCTGGTGGGCGTCCAGGCCGCGGGCCGGGTTGCCCGGCATGACGCAGACGGCCTTCAGGCCGAAGGCGGCCGACGCGCCCGAACGGTGGGCCGGCATGAGGCCGAGGAGCCCGGCCGCGTCGGGCGGGCGCACGACGAACCGGAGCGGCTGGTGCATCTCGCCGCGCTCCAGGGCCTCGAGCGCCTCGGCCATGACCTCGACGCATTCGTCCATGGGGAGGAGCCGGGCGACGTCGTGCTCGCCGAGGATCAGCGCCTTCACGCGAACAGTGCTCCCAGCTCGCTGCGTTCGGCCTCCGTCAGCTCGACATCGAGCGCGCGCAGGCCCGGCTCGAGGTGCGCGGGCCGTCGCGGCCCGAGGATCGCGGCGGTGACGGCCGGATGGGACAGCACCCAGGCGAGCGAGAGCGTCGTCATGTCGACTCCGCGCTCCTGCGCCGCCGCGTCGAGCGCATCGAGCCCGTCGTAGGTCTTCTCCTCCTCGAGCCCACGGTACGGCTCGGGGCGCAGGGTCATGCGCGAGCCCTCCGGATAGGACTCGGCGCGCCGGTACTTGCCGGTGAGCCAGCCGCCGGCGAGCGGGCTGAAGGGCGTGTAGCCGAGACCGTGCTGCGCGCAGAAGTCGAGCACGCCGTCCTCGTCGTCCCGCTCCAGGAGGCTGAAGGAGTTCTGCACCCAGTCGAAGCGTACGGTGCCGCGCTCCTCGCTCGCCCGCATTGCCTCGTCGAGCTGGGCCACGTCCATGTTGCTCGTCCCGATCGCCCGGACCTTGCCGGCGCGGACGAGCCCGTCGAGGGCTTCCAGGGTGTCGCCCACGGGCGTGTCCGGGTCGGGCTCGTGGATGACGTAGAGGTCGACGTGGTCGACGCCGAGCCGCTCGAGGCTGCCCTCGATCTGGCGCCGGATGCGGTCGGGAGCCAGACCGTGGTCGCCCGGGTCGCCCTCGACGGAGTGGAAGACCTTGGTCGAGAGGACGAGCCGGTCGCGCACCTCCGGGCCGCGCTGCGCCAGCCAGCGGCCGATCGCGCGCTCGCTCCGCCCACCGCCGTAGGCATCCGCTGTGTCGAAGAGCGTGATGCCCATCTCCCAGGCGGCATCCATGATCGCGAACGCCTCTTCCTCGGTCTCGCCCTGGCCGAAGAACGCGGGCGCCGAGCCGATTCCCCCGAAGTTCCCGCACCCGAGCGCGATGCGCGAGACCTCGATGCCGGTGCTCCCCGAGTGTTCGGTAGTCCACGAAGCGGGAAGTATCCTGCACCGGATGAACGAGCAGGCGACCCAGGACGAGTTCGCGCCGATCCTGCCCGGCCCGGGGGAAAGCGACTACGAGCGCTACCTCCGCACGGACGAGCTCCTCTCGCTCCAGAAGACGCCGGAGGAGATGCGGCATCGCGACGAGCTCCTCTTCCAGACGACGCACCAGTCGCAGGAGCTCTGGCTCAAGCTCGCCTGCTTCGAGGTCGAGACCGCGACCGAGCACATGCGCCGCCGCGAGCTGGCCGCCGCCATCCGCCTCCTGCGCCGCGCGACGAAGTGCCTCGAGCTCCTCGCCGACCAGCTGCACATGCTCGAGCACATGTCGCCGTGGGAGTACCAGGAGGTACGCCGCGTGCTCGGGCACGGGAGCGGCTTCGACTCGCCCGGCTTCAGGCGCGTGCGGGAGGTCTCACCGGAGCTCGGCCAGGTCTTCCACGAGCTCCTCCGTGAGCAGGGCATCACCGTCGTCGAGATGTACCAGCGTGGCCGCGAGTTCGAGGAGCTCTACCAGCTCGCCGAGCTCCTGATCGAGTGGGACGAGCGCCTGACGCTCTGGCGCGTGCACCACTACAAGCTCGTCGAGCGGATCATCGGCGACTCGGTCGTCGGCACGCAGGGAACGCCGGTCGAGGTGCTCGGCAACCTCGTCCACAAGACCCGCTACCCCGAGCTCTGGCGCGCCCGCAACGAGCTCACCGCCCTCTCGCAGGCGGAGGACTAGGCCAGCAGGTCTCGGTGGCGCGAGAGCGCGGCGACGACCGCCTCGACGTCCTCGCCCGTGTTGTAGCCGTGGAACGAGACGCGGAGGTTGCCCGCCCGCGACGACGTCACGATCCCCTCGTCCTGGAGGGCGGCGACGAGCGCGTGCTCGTCGGTCGAGGCGATGGCGACCAGCGGGCCCTTGCGCTCCGGGTCGCGCGGCGTGACGACGCGGCCGCCGAGGTCGTCGACGCCCTCGGCGAGCTGGTCGGTCAGGCCGCGGATGTGCTCCTGCGCCTCGGCGACGCCGATCTCCTTGACCAGCTCGAGGCCCGCGATCCCCGCGTAGATGCTCGGGATCGGCGGTGTGCCGTGCTCGAAGCGGCGCGCGGTTGGCGAGGGCGAGTAGTCGTAGATGTCCATCTGGAAGATGTCCTCGTCGGCGAACCAGCCGGTACTCGTCGGCCGCACGCGCTCGACGAGGTCGCTGCGGCAGTAGAGGAAGGCCAGGCCGGCGGACCCGAGCAGGTACTTGACCGTGCCGGCGGCGAGGAAGTCGACGCCTAACGCACGGACGTCGATCGGGATCGCGCCCGCGGCCTGGTAGGCGTCCACGAGGACGAGCGCGCCGCGCTCGTGCGCGATCCGAGTGACCCCGTCGACGTCGATCCGGCTGCCGTTGCGATAGCAGGTGTGCGTCACGGCGACGAGCGCCGTCTCCTCGTCGATCGCCTCCTCGAAGCGCTCGAGCGGGATCGTCGAGTCCTCGTCCTGCGGGACGTGGACGACCTGCCGGCCGCGCTGTTCCTGGGCGTGCGCGATCTGGCCGACCGTCGGGAACTCGAAGTCGGAGATGACGATCTTCGTCCGGGCCTCGTCGAAGCGCAGGCCGGACATCAGGGCGCTCACGCCGGCGGA
>CAVVIB010000012.1:0-163003 GCA_963748205.1 uncultured Actinomycetes bacterium | reverse complement strand
AGACTGGCTCCGCTACTTGATCTCGACGCCGGCGCCGGCTTCCTCGAGCTGCGCCTTGATCGACTCGGCCTCCTCGCGGGCGACGCCCTCCTTGACGGCGTTCGGGGCTCCGTCGACGAGGTCCTTGGCCTCCTTGAGGCCCAGGCCCGTGATGGCGCGGACGACCTTGATCACCTGGATCTTCTTGTCGCCGGCGCCCGTGAGAACGACCTCGAACTCCGACTGCTCCTCGGCGGCGGCGCCGTCTCCGGCGGCCGCGGGCGCCGCGGCGGCGGCGACCGCAACCGGAGCGGCGGCGGTGACGCCCCACTCGTCCTCGATCTTCTTCTTGAGCTCGACGAGGTCGAGGACCGTCATCTTTCCGAGCTCGTCGAACACCTTGTCAACTGCAGTTGCAGCCATCGCTACTTCTCCTCCTGGGTCTCTTCGGATGTGTCTCCGGTGGTCTCTTCCTGGGTCTCTTCGGCCGCGGCCTCGGGAGCCTCGTCGGTGGACTCCTCGGGCGCTTCAGCTTCGGCCTCGGCTTCCTCGGCACGCTCTTCCTCGGCGGCGGGCTCGGCCTCGGCGGCCGGCTCGTCGGTCGGCGCCTCCTCGGCGGGAGCTTCCTCCTCGGCAGGCGCGGCCTCTGCGGCCGGGGCGTCCTCCCCGAGCTGCTCGATACGTGCGTCGAGCAACCCGACGAAGTCCTGCACCGGTGCGGCGAAGAGGCCGACGATCTCGGTCAGCGGCCCGACGATCGCACCGAGCACCTGCCCGCGCAGCACGTCGGCCGGCGGAAGCTTGGCGAGCTCGGACACCTGGCTCGGCGTCCATCGGCGTGCCCTCGAGGATGCCTCCCTTGAGCTCGAGGATCTTCGTCTTGCGCGCCGTCTCGCTGAGCGTCTTCGCAACGGAGACCATGTCGCCGTCGCCCACGAACGCGATCGCCGTGGGGCCGTCGAGCAGGTCCTTGAGCGTCTCGAAGCCGGCCTCCTCGGCCGCGCGCTTCGTCAGCGTGTTCTTGACGACGTGGAACCGGGCGCCGTGCTCCAGGAGCTTCGTGCGCACCTCGTCGAGCTCGCTCACGGAGAGGCCGCGGTAGTCGGCCAGGATGAGCGTCTGCGACGAGCGCAGGCGCTCGGCGAGCTCCGCGACGACCTGCTCCTTGTCTTTTCTCAGCATCGAATCACCTCCTTCTACGAGTCGTGCCCGCCTTCCGGGCGGGCACGAGCAGAGGCAATTCGCTCTGTCGGGCCGCCTCGGCAGGTCTTACGCCCCGAAGGGCTGCCGGCTGTCTTGGGCGACGGGCTGTTGCAGAAACCTACGCCGGCGCGAGGGCCTCCTCGAGCTCGGCTGTGATCTCGCGCGTCTTCGACGGGTCGACCCGCACGCCCGGGCCCATGGAGCTGGTCAGCGTGATCGTGTGGATGTAGCGACCCTTCGCCGCTGCGGGCTTCGCGCGGACGATCTCCTCGACCACCGCCGCGTAGTTCTCGAGCAGCACGCGCTCGTCGAAGCTCTTGCGTCCGATCGTGAGATGGACGTTGGCTCCGCGGTCGGTGCGGTACTCGAGCTTGCCCGCCTTCGACTCGCGAACGGCCTTCCCGACGTCCATGGTGACCGTGCCCGTCTTCGGGTTGGGCATCTTCCCGCGCGGGCCGAGGATGCGGCCGAGCTTGCCGACCGTGCCCATCATGTCCGGCGTGGCGATGGCGACGTCGAAGTCGTCGAAGCCGCCCTCGATCTGCGTGGCGAGGTCGGCCGAGCCGACGACGTCGGCGCCCGCCTCCTCCGCCTCGCGCGCCTTCTCGCCCTCGGCGAAGACGGCGATCCGAACGTCCTTGCCCGTCCCGTGCGGGAGCATCAGCGTCCCGCGGAGCTGCTGGTCGGCGTGGCGGACGTTGAGGCCCGAGGTTGAAATGCACCTCGACCGTCTCGTCGAACTTCGCGGGAGGCGCCTCCTTCAGGAGCTCGACCGCCTCGAGCGGCGTGTACGCGTGCTCGCGATCGATCTTCACGCGCGCCTCGTTGTAGCGCTTCCCGTGCTTCGGCCATTACCTCGCCACCTCCACGCCCATCGACCGGGCCGTGCCCTCGATGATGCGCATCGCCTGATCGACGTCGCGCGCGTTCAGGTCGACGAGCTTCGTCTCGGCGATCTGCCGCACCTGGGCGGAGGTGATCCGTCCCGACCTTCTCGCGGTTCGGCTCGCCGGAGCCCTTGTCGAGACGCAGCGCCTCCTTGATCAGGACGGCGGCCGGCGGGGTCTTCGTGATGAAGGTGAAGGACCGGTCCTCGAAGACCGTGATCTCCACCGGGGTGATGCGCCCGTTCTCCTGCTGGGTCTGGGCGTTGAACGCCTTGCAGAACTCCATGATGTTGACCCCGTGCTGACCCAGCGCAGGGCCGACCGGCGGCGCCGGGTTGGCCTGCCCGCCGGGGATCTGGAGCTTGATGAGTGTCAGAACTTTCTTCGCCATTCCTCAGTGCCTCAGTCCATCTTCTTGACCTGGTCGAAGCTCACCTCGACGGGCGTCTGGCGCTCGAAGATGTTCACGAGCACCTTGAGCTTCTGCTGGTCTGCGTTGACGTCGATGACCTCGCCGTCGAAGTCCGACAGCGAGCCCTGCGTGATCTTCACCGTCTCGCCGAGCGAGAACTCGACGGCGGTGCGCGGCCGCTCGGCAGCGGCCGTGGCCGTGTGCAGGATGCGGTCGACCTCGGGCTGCGAGAGCGGCACGGGCTTCGTGCCCGAGCCGACGAACCCCGTCACGCCCGGCGTGTTCTTCACGACCGTCCACGCCTCGTCGGACATGTCCATGTTGACGAGGACGTAGCCCGGGAGCACGCGCTTCTCGGTCTGCACCTTCTGGCCGTCCTTCGTCTCCACGACCTGCTCCGTCGGCACGACGACGCGCCGGAAGCGGGGCTGCTGGTTCATCGAGACGATGCGGTGCTCGAGATTCGTCTTGACCTTGTTCTCGTGGCCCGAGTAGGTGTTGATCACGTACCAGCGGAACATGCGCGCGTCAGAGCCCCAGGAGGACGTCGCGGACGAACCGCTGCAGGCCCCAGTCGACCACGAACAGATAGGCGCCGACGATGGCGACGGCGATGATCACGACCACGGTCGCGGAGATGAGCTGCGTGCGGCCGGGCCAGTCGACCTTGCGAAGCTCGGCGTAGGACTCGCCGACGAACGCCCGGAAGCCGCCTCGGCGCTCGCGCTTCTGACCGGTCTGGCTCTTCGGCTGGCCGGCAGGCTTGACCTGTCGTGTGCGCGAACGGGCGCGCTCCGACTGGGCCGGAGCCTGGAAGTCGCTGCGCTTCCGGCGGGTGCGCGAGGGACGCGCCAACTACCTGGTCTCCCGATGCAAGGTGTGACTGCCGCACCAGCGGCAGTACTTCTTCGCCTCGAAGCGGTCAGGTGTGTTCCGCTTCGACTTCTGGGACTGGTAGTTGCGCCGCTTGCATTCCGTGCATGCGAGCGTGATCGCGACTCGTACTCCTGTTGCCATCGTCTGTCTGCCTTCGTCTCGAGAGAGGTCTCCAGGTAGCGGCGGTAGGACTCGAACCTACGACACACGGATTATGATTCCGCTGCTCTAACCAGCTGAGCTACGCCGCCCTGCGTGGGCGAGTGTAGCAAGCGCCCGCATGCCGCCTAGGAACTAGGGCTTTTCGCGGACGAGCTCGATTCCTTCCTCCGGAAGCTCCGCGATGCCGCCGTCGGCGACGTGGATGAGGTCCTCGATACCGGCGCGCCGGAGGAGCGAAACCGCGATCGAGCTCCGGTTCCCCGCCGAGCAGGCGACCGCGAGCGGCTTGCCGCCGTTCCGGAGCTCCTCCGGCAGCCCGTCGCGCAGGTCGTGGTAGGGCACGTGGAGCGAGCCGTCGACGTGGCCCTCGTCCCACTCGTCCTCGTCGCGAACGTCGAGGAGGCGGACGTCGCCGCGCCTGAGCCGCTCGGCGAGCTCCGCGATGTCGATCGCCGGCGTGGACTCGACCGGGAGCCCGGCGTCGCGCCAGGCGTCGACGCCGCCGGCCAGGAAGCCCCGATATCCGCCGGAATCCGACGGCCTCGAGCAGCCTCCCCATCCGGTCGGCCTCGTCGTCGCTCGCGGCCGCGACGACGACCTCGCTCTCGGCGTCGACGACCCAGGCCGCACGAGTCCCGACGGCCGCGCGCACCATCGTCACGTTGATCGAGCCCGGAACGTGCACGGCGTCGAACTCGCGCGTGTCGCGGCCGTCCAGGAGCGTCGCGCCCGCCTCGAGCCGCGCCTGGAGCGCGGCGGGGGCGAGGGGCTCGAGCGTCTGCGGCTCGGTCAGGAGCGGGCCCCTGTTCAGCGCGACGATGCGCTTGAAGTTCGGCGGCTGGTGGGCGAGGTTGCCGGTGAGCGCGCGGACGAAGCCGTCCTCGTCGTCGCGCGCGAGCAGCCGGTTGAAGCGGCGCTCGAAGCCGATCGTCGTCATGGGCTTCTCGCTCATCCCGGCGCCGCCGCAGAGCGAGCCGCCGATGTGTCCGGGCCAGACCTCGGCGAAGTCGTGGAGCGCGAGCAGGCGCTTGAGCGACTCGAAGAGCCCTCGAGCGCCCTCCTCCGGGTCGACGGCCAGGTCGGGGCGCGCGACGTCGCCCACGAAGAGGGAGTCGCCGGTGACGACGAGCCACGGCTCCTCGCCGCGGCTGCGGTCGGAGACCAGGTACGCCGTGTGCTCCGGGCGATGCCCGGGCGTCGCGAGCGCGGTGATGGTGACCTCGCCGACCGAGATCGTGTCGCCGTCCGCGAGCGGCTCGTGCTCGAACTCGACCTCGGCGGTCGCGGGCACGTGGATCGTCGCCCCGGTCAGCTTCGCCAGACGGCCCTTGCCGGAGACGTGGTCGGCGTGGTTGTGCGTCTCGAGGACGTGCGCGATGCGGAAGCCGTGCTCGTCGGCGAGCTCGAGGTAGGCCTCGACATCCCACTTCGGGTCGATCACCGCCGCATCGCCGTCGTCGGCGACGACGTAGGACGCGCACCCGAGATCCTCGTGCAGCACCTGCCGGAAGAACATTCGCCGGCCGATGATACGTGGTAGTCTGCCTAGGCAGTGCCTAGGCATTCCCTTCCGGCCAGCGACGCGGCCCGCCAGCTCGGGATCAGCCTCGACACCCTGCGTCGGTGGGACCGCCAGGGGCGGATCCGCACCGAGCGCGACCGGCGGAACCGGCGGCTCGTGCCGGCCTCCGAGATCGAGAGGCTGCGCGGCGGCCCCGAGCACCACGACCTGTCGGCGCGCAATCGGTTCCGTGGGCGAATCCGCGAGGTGCGGATCGAAGGCCTCCTCGCGCAGGTGGAGATCGACGTGACGGAGCCGACCCGGGTCGTCGCCGTCATCACACGCGAGGCGGCCGAGCAGCTCGGGCTCGAGGCGGGCCAGGACGCCACGGCGCTGGTGAAGGCGACCTCGGTGATGGTCGAGCGTTGAAGCGCTTGGCGGCCCTCGTGGCCGTCGCGTTCGTGGCCGCGTCGTGCGGCGGGGACGACGACGGCGCCGGCAGCGACCTCGAAGGCATCACGGTCTTCGGCGCAGCCTCGCTGACCGAGGTCTTCCAGGAGATCGCCCCCGACGTCACCTTCAACTTCGCCGGCTCGGACGAGCTTGCCACCCAGATCCGCGAGGGCGCGCCCGCGGACGTCTACGCGGCGGCCAGCCCGCGTTACCCGGACGAGCTCTTCGAGGAAGGGCTGATCGAGGAGCCGCAGATCTTCGCCACCAACCGGCTCGTCCTGATCGTCCCGGCCGACAACCCGGCCGGCATCGAGTCCGTCGAGGACCTGATGGCGGACGGCGTCAAGCTCGTAGTCGGCGCCGAGGGCGTGCCGATCGGCGACTACACGCGCACGGTGCTCGAGAGCATGGGCATGACCGACGTGCTCGAGAACGTCGTCTCCAACGAGGAGGACGTGAAGGGCGTCGTCGGCAAGATCATCTCCGGCGCCGCCGACGCGGGCTTCGTCTACGTGACCGATGCGACCGCGGCCGGCGACGACGTCGAGGCGATCGAGCTCCCGGACGAGGCGCAAGCGGTCGTCCAGTATCCGATCGCTGTGGTCGTCGACTCCGAGAACGCCGAGGCCGCGCAGGAGTTCGTCGACCTCGTCCTGGGCGAGGACGGCCAGGAAGCGCTCGCGGACGCCGGCTTCGGGCCGCCGTGAGACGCGCCTTCGACATCGCTTTCGCCGTCGCGGCCGGCCTCGTCCTCGCCTTCCTCCTCCTCCCGATCCTCGCGCTCTTCGTCCGCATCTCCCCGGCCGACCTTCTCGACGCGCTCTGGAGCGACGTCGCCCTCGACGCTCTCTGGGTCAGCCTGAAGACCGGCCTGATCGCGCACTTCTTCGTGCTTGCTCGTCGGCACGCCCGCCGCCTACTTCCTCGCCACGAAGCGGTTCCGCGGCCGCGGCGTGCTCATCACGCTGGTCGAGCTGCCGCTCGTGCTCCCGCCCGCAGTCGCCGGAATCGCGCTGCTCGCCCTCTTCAGCCGGCGCGGGCTGCTCGGCGAGGAGCTCTACGCGCTCGGGATCACGGTGCCGCTGACCCAGGCCGCGGTCGTCATGGCCGTGACCTTCGTGGCCATGCCCTTCTACGTGCGCCAGGCGATCGCGTCGTTCGAGACCGTCGACCCGGTGCTGATCGACGCCTCGCGCACGCTCGGCGCGAGCCCGAAGCGGACCTTCTGGCGCGTCGCCCTGCCGCTCTCGGCGACGGGCCTCGGGGCGGGCTCGGCACTCGCCTGGGCGCGCGGGACCGGCGAGTTCGGCGCGACGATCATGTTCGCGGGGAGCCTCCAGGGCGTCACGCAGACGATGCCGCTCGCGATCTACGCGCAGCTCGACCTCGACCCCGACATCGCGATCGCCATCGGTGCGCTGCTCGTGCTCGTGAGCCTGACCGTCCTGCTCTCTGTGAAGCTCCTACCGTCGTGGACACGCTTCACGTCCATCTCGTACATCAGCTCCGCGCCTTCCGGCTCGAGCTCGAGCTAGAGCTCGGCCGCGAGACGGTCGCGCTCGTCGGCCCGTCGGGGGCCGGCAAGTCGAGCGTGCTCCGCGCGATCGCAGGGCTGCTGCGACCCGAGAAGGGCCGGGTCGCCGCCGGCGACGAGGTCTGGTTCGACTCGGCGGCGAACGTCGACGTGCCGCCCGAGCGCCGCTCGGTCGGGCTCGTCTTCCAGGAGTACGCCCTCTTCCCGCACATGACCGTGGGAGAGAACGTCGCCTACGCGGGGCCGCAGCGGGTCGACGAGCTACTGGAGCTCCTGGCTATCGCACCGCTTCGCGATGCGCGGCCGGGCGAGCTCTCCGGTGGAGAGCGCCAGCGCGTCGCACTCGCACGGGCCCTCGCCCGCGACCCGGCCGTGCTCCTCCTCGACGAGCCCCTGGCCGCGCTCGACGCTCACACGCGCGCGCGCGTACGCGCGGAGCTGGGGGACATCCTGTTGCGGCTGCGCCTCCCCACCCTCCTCGTCACGCACGACTTCCAGGACGCGGCCGCGCTCGCACCGCGCATCGGCGTGCTCGTCGAGGGCCGCATCGTGCAGGAAGGCACGGCTCCCGAGCTGGTCGCCGGCCCGACGAGCCCGTTTGTCGCCGACTTCACGGGCGGGAACCTCCTGCGGGGCACGGCGCACCCCGGCACGGCGGGGCTGACCGAGGTGGAGCTGGAGGACGGCTCCCGGATCTTCTCGACGGACCTCCTCGAGGGCCACGTCGGCGCGGTCGTCTACCCGTGGGAGGTCGCCGTCGCGCGCGAGGCTCCCGCCGACTCGGCCCAGAACCACGTGGCCGGCCCGATCGTCAGCCTGGTGCCCGTCGCCAACCGCGTGCGGGTGCGGGTCGGCCCGCTCACGGCCGAGATCACCCAGGCCTCGGCCGACCGGCTCGGGCTACGTCAGGGCGAGCCCGTCGTGGCGAGCTTCAAGGCGACCGGGACGCGGCTCGTTCCCCTGTAGCGCCACGCGGGCATGATGCGAATGTGACGTGGCTCACGACGTTCCTGGTTCTCGGCGCCATCTCACCGCTCTTCGCAGACTGCCGCGGCGATGATGTCCCGACGGGCGGCAAGATCGACCTGCACGCCGGAACGTACGAGAACGTTGGCATCGGGAACACGCCGGCCGAGATGCGAGAGGTGTTCGGCGCGCCGCCGCCTTCGGGCGAGCAGGGCGCGCAGCCGCTCGGTGCACGCCGATTCCGAGGCCCGACGGGTTTCCGCTCGTGGCCCGACCCGAACCCCGGGCGCGACTTCGTTCCTCCTCCCGTCTACCGCTACCCACACGTCGCGTTCTTCGACGACGGCACCGGCCGTATCAGCGTGCTGGCCGTGATCGCCCCGGGCGCCGCAACCCCGGAAGGTGTCGCCATCGGTGACCCGCTAGCAGCCGTGGAAGGCGTCTATCCCGTGCGCTGCGGCGACGACTTCGGCGCCGGGGAGCCACCGTATCCGGCATGCGTCGGGCAGCTAGCGGCCGACCGCTGGGTGTGGTTCGGCGGCGACCCGATCGAGAACATCACGGTCGGGCGCTTCCCGATGAGATCGGGCTAGCTCGCGCTCAGTCGTCGCCCAGGAACATCAGGGCGAAGTACAGGAGCTGCGTGAGCGCGGCGAGCGCGCCGGCGACGTAGGTCATCGCGGCGGCGTTGAGGACCTTCTTGACGCCTCCGGCCTCCCCGGCCGTGACGAGGCCGAGGTTCTGGAGCTGCACGCCGGCCCGCCGGGACGCGTCGAACTCGACCGGCAGCGTCACGAAGTGGAAGAGCACGGCGACCGCGTAGAGCGCGATGGCCACGACCGCCAGTCCGGTGATCTGAAGGAGGAACCCCGCCATCAGCAGCCACAGCCAGATGCTCGACGAGAACGCGACCGCCGGGAACATCGCCGAGCGGAAGCGGAAGAACGAGTACGCCTCCTGGTGCTGGATCGCGTGGCCGACCTCGTGCGCGGCGACCGCGGAGGCGCTCACCGAGCGCTCGGCGAAGACCGGGTGCGAGAGGAAGACCGCGCGCTTCTTCGGGTCGTAGTGGTCGGACAGCGGGCCGCCGGGCGACTCGTT
The DNA here is from genome assembly GCA_963748205.1 of uncultured Actinomycetes bacterium. GTDB lineage: Bacteria > Actinomycetota > Thermoleophilia > Gaiellales > Gaiellaceae > JAIBJN01. The sequence goes on along the minus strand of CAVVIB010000012.1, from coordinate 153,929 downwards.
GACCGGGACGTTCTGGAGTCCGTTCGCGTCGAGGACGGCGCGCGCGATCTCGGCGCCGGTCATGCCGTTCATGACCTCCACGGCGGACTGCTGGGCGAAGGAGCGCTTCAGGTACCACTGCACCGCCAGCCCGAGGACAAGCGGCGGCACGAGAAACACGATGTAGAGGCCCCAGGATCCCACCTTCCAACAGATGGTAGCGGTGTGCACCGACGACTGGAAGTGGGCGGATAGGGTTGGCCGGGCATGCCAGGGCGCGTCGTCTCGGTCAACGTCGGCCTTCCGCGCGAGATCGAGTGGCTCGGTCGTCGCGCGACCACGTCGATCTGGAAGGAGCCGGTTGACGGCCGCGTCGAGGTCGCGGGCGTCAACCTCGCGGGCGACGACCAGGCCGACCGCAACTTCCACGGCGGCCCGGACAAGGCCGTTTACGCGTACGCGCGCGAGGACTATGCGTGGTGGGCCGCGGAGCTCGAGCGCCCGGTCGCGGACGGGACATTCGGCGAGAACCTCACGCTCGAGGGCCTCGACGTCTGCGCGGCCGTGATCGGCGAGCGCTGGTCGATCGGCACCACGCTCCTCGAGGTCGCCGGCCCGCGCACGCCCTGCTGGAAGCTCGGGGCGCGGATGGACGACCCCGAGTTCCCGGTCTGGTTCGCCGCCGCCGGACGGCCGGGGGCCTACCTGCGGATCGTCGAGGAGGGCGCGCTCGGCGCCGGGGACGACGTCGGCGTCGTCCACCGCCCGGCCCACGCGCTCACCGTCGGCGACGTCGCGAGCATCTACCACGGCCGTCGGAGCCGGGCCGCCGAGCTCCTGCGCGCTCCGGAGCTCGGGGAGGAGTGGCGCGCCTGGGTCCAGGAGCGACTTGCGGGCGCACGCCCTCTCCTGCCCGGCTAGCCCCCTAGTGCTTGCGGACGCGGCGGTAGGCGACGAGCGTCCCGATCACGGTCAGGACGAGGAGCGCCGCCTTCTTCCCTGCGAGCTTCGACTCGCCGCTCGCGCGCTCGCGCATGTCGACCGGGACCTCCTCGACGCGCAGGCCGGCGTCGCGCAGTCGCAGGAGGCTCTCCACCTCGGGCGCTCCCGCCTCGTACGGCTCGCCGAGGATCGGCATCGCCTTCGCGTTGACGGCGTACATGCCGCTCGTCGCGTCGTGGAACGGCCGCCCGAGCGCGACGCGCATCGCACGTCGTAGGAGCCCCGTGCCCAGCACCCGCGCCGGGCTCGGCTTGTAGCGGTACGGCTCATAACCGTCGCCGTGGACAAAGCGGGAGCCGACCGCGACGTCGCACTCCCCGGAGCGCACGCGCGCGAGGAGCCTCTCGAGCTCGTTGACCGGGTGCTGGCCGTCGGCGTCGACGCGCCCGCAGTACGCGTAGCCCTGTTTCGCCGCATAGGCGTAGCCGGCGGCGATGCCGATCGCGAGACCCCGGTTCTTGCCGAAGCTCTCGACGATCGCGCCGTGCTCGGCCGCGACGCGGGCGGTGCCGTCCGTGGAGCCGTCGTCGACGACGAGGACGTCGGCCTCGGGCAGGCCGGCGGCCAGCTCGTCGAGGACGCCTGGGATGTTCTGCTCCTCGTTCCACGCCGGAACGAAGACGAGCGTGTCGGCGCCGGTCTGCCATCGGTCAACCGAGCCTACTGCCGACCGACTGCAGGTGCACAATCGAGAGCTGAAAACCCCAGCACGAAAGGAATCGGTGACGTCATGACGGACCCCCGTACACAGGCCACAAATATTCAGAGGGACACGGGAGGGATCAGCACCCGCGTGGCGAGCGGCTGGGTCTTCTTCGCCGGCACCATCCTCTTCATCGTCGGCGCGTTCAACGCGATCTACGGGCTGACGGCCATCTTCAAGGACGAGGTGCTCACGGGCACCGGATCCGGAGGCGTGATCGTCTGGGACGTCACCGGGTGGGGCTGGATCCACCTGCTGGTCGGGATCGTCATGATCCTCGCGGGCATCGGGCTCTTCACGGGCCAGAACTGGGCCCGGTGGGCGGCCGTCGTCTTCTGCATGGTGAACGCGATCACCCAGGTCGCCTTCATCACCGTCTTCCCGCTCTGGACGATCCTGATCGTGACCCTCGACATCGTCATCATCTACCAGCTGACCGCCCGCTGGGACGTCGAGGAGCCGCGCTACTAGAACGCTTTAGGAAGGGCAGTCACGGTCTCACGCGAATAGTGGGGCCGTGACCGCCCCGATTCACCCCAGGCTCCAGCACCGGCTCACGAGCAAGACCATGACAGCCCGGCGCGCCGGGCTGTTGATCGCGACGGTCACGGTCCTGGTCACGATCGCAGCGGCCGTGCTCATGCGGGTGCTCGACCGCGAGGAGTTCCCCAACATCTGGCTCGGCCTCTGGTGGGCGGTGCAGACGGTCACGACCGTGGGCTACGGCGACGTCACGCCGAAGAACGACATCGGCCGCACCATCGCGGCGTTCGTGATGCTGACGGGCATCGGCTTCCTCACCGTCGTGACCGCCTCCATCACCGCGGTGTTCGTCGAGAGCGCCCGGCGCAGGTTCTACGCGGACACGGAGAGGGCCGAGCAGAAGCGGCACGGCGAGATCATCGAGCGGCTCGAGCGCATCGAAGCGCGCCAGCGCGACAGCTCTTCAAGCTAGAGCTCGAGCGTCTCGCCGTCCTCCGGGACCAGTGCCTCGGGCACGGCGTCACGGATCTCCGCCCGCGACTCCAGGCAGTGATTGATCGCCTCGAGGTGGACGACGACGACCTTGGGCACCCGCGCGACCACCTCGCGCACCTCCGCCGCCGTCATCACGAGCGGCCCGGACTCGAGGAAGCGGGCGCCGCTCGCGTTCACGACCGCGACCTTCGGCCGGTGGCGCTCGATCGCCTCCTCCACCTCGCGGCACCACACCGTGTCGCCCGCGATGTAGAGACCGTCGAGCACGAAGCCGCTCACCGGTGCGAGCGCCCTGGCGACCTCCTCCTCCGCACCGTGACGCCCGCCCGTGCGGGCAATGCGGAGACCGCCCCAGTCGAGCTCCTCCTCGACCGGTCGCGCGTCCAGGCCGAGCGCCGCGAGCCGCTCCGCGTCCTCCGGCTGGCAGAAGACGGGCACGTCGCGCGGGACGAGCCGTGCGCCCGTCTCGTCGAAGTGGTCCTGGTGGAGGTGCGTGACGACGACACCGTCGAGCCCGCGCACAACCTCCTCGGCGGGGAACGGAAGCGGGACGAGCGGGTTGCGCCGCCGACGTGGCGTGTCCTCGACCGGGTCGCGCGCGCCGGCGTCGTCGAGCATGGGCTCGACGAGGATGCGACGGCCCTCGAGCTCGAGGATGAGCGTCGCGTGGCGCACGAGGGTGAGGCGCATCGGCGCTTTCTACAGGACAGGCCCGCTCGTCGCGGGCCTGTCCTGTCGGGGGAGAGAAGGAATCAGGAGGCCGGGCGGATCGGATGCGTCGCCCGGAAGAGCTCACTGGGGTCGACGTCGGCCTTGATCTCCGCCAGGCGGCGGTAGGTCTCCGACGGGTAGAGCCCCTCGCCGTCCTGGGGGCGGTCGGCGAAGTTGAAGTACCCGCGGTCGGCCTCCCAGGGTGCGAGCGTGGCCTTGACCTTGGCCGCGTAGGCCTCGACGGCCTCCTTCATCTCGGCGTCCAGCGCCATCCCGACGCCGAACATCGCGAACCCGGCGTCGAACGTGCCGACGGCGCCCTGCTCGGGAGAGGGCTCGGCCAGGACGCCGCCGAGCTGGCGGATCTCGACGCTGAGGAGCGGCGAGCCCGAGCCGGCGCCCGCGACCTCGACGAGGGCGTCGATCGCCTCGGGCGTCAGGTCTGCCAGGTTCATGCCGTCGCCGGCGCCTGGCACCGGCTCCGGGGGATCCATATGCAGGTGGCGAAGCTCCTCGACCGGAATCGTGGCGAAGGTGTCCATCGCCGGGCCCAGCTCGCGAAGCGGCTGGATGAGCGCGGCGCCGTCGGCCTCGTCGCCGATGTACGTCGCCTCGACGAGGACGAACGAGTTGCCCCTCAGCGGCTCGGGCACCTGCGGGATCGGCGGGAAGGACATAAGGCGGCCGACGGAGGTGACCTCATTCGGCGTGCCGTCGACCCACTCGCGCCAGGCCTTCAGCACCTCGGAGGCGCGCTCGGCCGGGAAGAAGAGGACGCCCGCGTACACCTCGGGAACCGGGTAGAGGGTGAACTCGATCGCGGTGACGATGCCGAAGCTCCCGCCGCCGCCGCGGATCGCCCAGAAGAGCTCGGGCTCGTTGTCGCGGTCGGCGCGGACGAGCTCGCCGTCGGCGGTCACGAGCTCGACGGCCGTGACGCTGTTCGCGGCCAGGCCGTAGCGGCGGGCGAGCCAGCCCATGCCGCCGCCGAGCGTGTAGCCGACGACGCCGACGTCCGGCGACGAGCCGGCGAGGCCCGCGAGGCCGTGCTCGGCCGCGGCGAGGGAGACCTCCTCCCACAGCACGCCGGCCTCGGCGCGCGCGGTCTGGGTCTCGGGGTCGATCTGGAGCCCGCGCATGCGGCACGTGCGGATCAGGATCGTGTCGTCGAAGGAGTCGAGCGTGGCGGCGAAGTGGCCCGTGCCCTGCGTGGTCACCCGGAGGCCGCGGCGGCGCGCGTAGTCGACGACGGCGACGACGTCGGCGGCGGACTCGGCGAAGACGACCGCGACCGGGTGCTGGTCGGCGGCGAGGTTCCAGGCCGAGCGAGCGGCATCCCATTCGGGATCGGCCGGAAGGATGACCTCGCCGTCGAGCAGGTCGCGGAGAAGGCCGTCGCGGGTTGTCTCCTCATGGATCGAAAACGTGGTGGGGGTCATCGAGAATTCCTCCGAATCAAGGGAAGCGTCGTGAGCAGGGCCTCACTGTCCCACCGGCGCCGTGGAGCAGAAATGCGGCCAGCCTGCGTCTAGCGGTGCGGTTACCCCCACGGGGCCGAGCGCGGCCGGGAGGCCTGATACGGTCGCCTCGTGGCAGCCGAGGAAGAGCGCGTGATCTGGACGGGCAGGCCGTCCTGGAGGGGGCGGATGGCCATCGTCATCCCCGGTGCGCTCCTCGCGATCGCCTTCCTCGTCATCGCGTTATGGGCCGGCCTGGCGACGAGCACGGCGCTGATCGTCTTCGTCGTGATCGCCGTCGTCGTGGTCGCCTGGACGCTCCTCGAGACGATCAGGTGGAAGTACACGATCACGAACCGCCGCGTCTTCGTCCGCCACGGGCTCGTCTCCGTGAACGAGCAGACGGCACGCCTCGAGCGCGTGCAGGACGTGACGCTGCGCCAGTCGCTCTTCGACCGCATGTTCGGCGTCGGCCGCCTCGACATCGACACGGCCGGCTCCGAGGGCGGCGCGCTCGAGTTCAAGGCGCTGATGCAGCCCACGCACGTGCGCGAGGTCCTGGACGCCGCCGTGCGCAACGAGCAGCGCGACGAGGTGTAAGGACTCCGCTAGTCACTCGTACGAGTGATCGCGCCCCCGGCGCCTTCCCTCGATATCAAGTTCGATGGGGTCTCGTTTCCTTCGGCCGTCGGTGCTCGTGCTCGCCGGCGCCCTGATTCTCGCTGCGCCCGGCGCCGGGGCCGACAAGCCCGCGGTGGACGTCGAGAACGCACCGCTGCAGCGCAGCGGCGGCATGCTCAACCAGGCCTACGTCCCCGGCGAGGTCATCGTCCAGTTCCGCAGCGGCGCCTCGACCGCCGCGCGGTCGAGCGCGCTGCGCACCCGCGGCGCGATCGTCCTGCAGAGCCTCGGCCAGAAGGGCCTCTCGCTCGTCAAGGTTCCCGAGGGCGCCTCCGTCACGGCGACCGCCCAGTCCTTCGAGAACGATCCCTCGGTCGAGTACGCCGAGCCGAACTACGTCAGGCACCTGACCGCCACGACTCCGAACGACCCGCGCTTCGCCGACCTGTGGGGCCTCAACCAGGTCGCCGACAACGACATCGACGCGCCCGAGGCCTGGGACCTGAACACCGGCAGCCCGGACGTCATCGTCGCCGTCATCGACAGCGGCGTCGCCTACTCGCACCCGGACCTGGCCGGGAACATCTGGATCAACGACGACCCGGCAGGCGGAGGCGACAACGACGGGAACGGCAGGGTCGACGACACGCGCGGCTGGGACTTCGTGCAGGAGGACAACACGCCGCTCGACTTCAACGGGCACGGTACGCACGTCGCGGGGACGATCGGCGCGGTCGGCAACAACAGCCTCGGCATCACCGGCGTCAACTGGAACGTGTCGATCATGCCGCTCCGCGCCGCCAACGGCGCCGGAGGCCTGACGGACGCCGACATCACTCAGGCGATCAACTACGCGTGCCAGAACGGCGCCGACGTCGTCAACGGCAGCTTCGGCGGGCCCGGGTTCTCGAGCGGCGTCGCAAACGCGATCAAGTCGGGCGCGTGCGCGAACACGCTCTTCGTCTTCGCCGCCGGGAACGACGGCGCCGTCCTCGAGCTCAACGACGACGACCACAACTCGTTCCCGTGCGAATACCACCGCTCTGCAGCCACGGGCGGCGCCGATGCGACGAACATCCTCTGCGTCGCCGCCACGCAGGAGAACGGCGCCCTCGCCAGCTTCTCGAACCGCGGCGACACGGCCGTGCACCTGGCCGCGCCCGGCACCGACATCTGGAGCGCCCAGCAGCTCTACTCGGCGCCGCTTCCGGGCTGGCCCGACGGCTTCGAGGGCACGACGGCCGCGTTCAACTCGCGTTGGAACGGCCGCCTGATCACCTCCGGCTCGAAGCTCTGGAACCGCTCCGGAACGCGGAAGTCGGGCTCCTTCAGCCTCGCGGACTCGCCCTCCGGGAGCTACAGCAACAACACCCAGACGTCGATCCGCCGGATGAACAAGTTCAGCCTGGCGGGCAAGCGCGGTTGCCGTCTCTCCTACGACATGCGGCTCTCGACCGAGTCGGGCGTCGACGGCTTCCAGATCAACGCAGGCCTGACGACCTTCGCCTCGACGCCGATCGACGGCTGGTCGGGCTCGACCTCGGGCTCGTTCGTGAGCGAGTCGAGCGACTTCTCGTCGTTCGACGGGCGCACCGGCATCACGCTCCGCTTCTGGCTCTTCAGCGACCCGACGATCACGGCCGACGGCGTCTACCTCGACAACCTGAGCATGAAGTGCCTCGCCGCCTCCGGCGGGACGTACCAGTCGCTCGACGGGACCTCGATGGCCACCCCGCACGTCGCAGGCGCGGCGGCGCTGCTCCTGGCGCGCAATCCCGCGCTGACTGTCGCGCAGCTCAAGACCGCGCTCCTCGCACGGTCGACACGAGCCCGGACCTCGAGGTGCTCACCAACGGCCGCCTCCAGCTCTTCGACGCGCTCAACTCCGTCGCCGACGGCGCGCCGCCCAACGGCTTCTTCACCCAGCGGCCGCCCGCGAAGACCAACCAGACCAGCGCGACGTTCGCCTTCAGCTCGAACGAGCCCGGCGGCGACACGTTCACGTGCGAGCTCGACAACGGCGGCGCCGGGCCCTGCACGTCGGCGGTCGCGCTGTCGGGCCCGCTGACCGAGGGGCCCCATACGTTCGAAGTCACCGCCGTCGACGCCGGCGCGACGGCCGACCCGACCCCTGCTGTGGCGACGTGGATCGTCGACCTCACCCGGCCGAACACGACCATCACGTCACGCCCGCCCGCGAACACGCGCTCGCGCACGGCCACCTTCCGCTTCACGTCGACCGAGGCCGGCTCGAAGTTCCAGTGCCGCCACATGAGCGGGCCCTGGACCTCGTGCGCCTCGCCGAAGACCTACCGGGGCCTCGGCGTGGGCATGCACACCTTCCGCGTCCGGGCGATCGACCCCGCGGGGAACATGGATTCCCTCGCAGCGGTCGACACCTGGCGCGTCCTCCGCTAGCGCGCTCGCTCGGCCTCTAGAGTCGGGGCATGCCCACCGACGGCATGGTCCAGATTCCCGCCGGGGAGTTCCTGATGGGCTCGGAGGAGTTCTACCCCGAGGAGCGCCCGGTGCGCCGCGTCGCGGTCGAGGGGTTCTGGATGGACGAGCACGCCGTCACCGCCGCGGACTTCCGCCGCTTCGTCCGCGAGACCGGGTACGTGACGCTCGCCGAGCGCCCGCTCGACCCTGCCGACTACCCGGACGCCGACCCGGACCTGCTCGTCCCCGGCGCGCTCGTCTTCCGGCAAGACGGAACGGCCCGGTGCCGCTCGACGACTATCGCAACTGGTGGGAGTACGTGCCCGGCGCCTACTGGAAGCGTCCCGGCGGGCCCGGTACGACGATCAACGGACGCGACCGCCACCCGGTCGTCCAGGTCGCCTTCGAGGACGCCGAGGCCTACGCCGCCTGGGCGGGCAAGGAGCTCCCGACCGAGGCCGAGTGGGAGTACGCAGCCCGCGGCGGCCTCGAGGGACAGCCCTTCGCGTGGGGCGACGAGCACTTCCCCGACGGAGCAGCCCGCGGCGAACACGTGGCAGGGCGAGTTCCCCTGGCAGAACCTCAAGCTCGACGGCCACGAGGGCACCTCGCCGGTGGGAAGCTTCGAGCCGAACGGCTACGGGCTCTACGACATGACCGGCAACGTCTGGGAGTGGACGACCGACTTCTTCACGGCCGGCCACGACCCGGACGCGCCCGCCTGCTGCGCGCCTTCTGTCCTGCCCGGTGAGACGTTCCCCCGGCGCGTGATCAAGGGCGGCTCGCACCTCTGCGCGCCGAACTACTGCCTCCGCTACCGCCCGGCTGCGCGCCAGGGCGAGGCGGTGGACACCGCCACGGGACACATCGGCTTCCGCTGCATCGTCCGCGGCTAGATCGGCCAGGCGCCTACTGTCGCGCCATCGCGATCCGGAAGCGCTCCTCCGTCGAGATCTGGTGGTCGGCGTCCTCGGCGTCGTCTGCCGAGGTCGATCTGCACCCAGCGCACTCGGCCCGTGAACTGCGTCTTGCCCTCGTGCAGGTCGTCGGTGACGGGGGTGGCGGTGTCCGAGCCGATGTCGGTTGTCTCGTCGGCGGAGAACGACCATGGGCACGGTCGCCTCGACCCGGCCCTCGCCGACCTTGTCGCCGTCGAGGTACAGGGTGGCCGTCCCGCCCTTGCCGAGCCCGCCGCCGTCGTAGGCGAACTCGACGCGGACCTGGTGCTCCCCGGCAGAGATCGCGCCTCCCCGTGCACCTTGAACTGCTGCAGCCCGAAGAGGTTGTAGCAGTACGCCGGCTTGCCCTCGTGCGCGTACAGCGTCCAGCCGCCGAAGGCGCCTCCCTGGGCGATGATCGTGCCCTCCGCACCGCTCGTCCGGGACGACGATCTCGGCCGTCACGGCGTGTGACTTGTTCTTCACGACCACGACCGAGTTCTCGGAGAGGCGGCCCATGGAGCCGAAGAGCAGCTGCTGGTCGCCCTTGACCAGCTGCGGCCGCCCGGCGAGGTCGGGGTTGAAGCGCTCGAAGACGCCGGTCGTCGAGCGGAAGGACGTTGTACTTGCCGGCCTCGATCAGGAAGAGCCGCTGCAGCTCGGCGAGCTTGTCGGGCTGCTCCTGTCGCGAGGTCGTGGGCCTGCGTCCAGTCGTTTCGGGTCGTAGAGCTCCCAGACGTCGTCGTCGAACGCCGGCTTCTCGCCGCCGGCCATCACCCAGGGAATCCTGTGCCGGGTGACGGCGGTCCAGCCCTGGTGGTAGATGCCGCGGTTGCAGAACATCTCGAAGTACTGGGTCTCGCGCCGCTCCGTCGGCGTCGGCGTCGTCGAACGAGTAGGCCATCTCACGCCCGTGGAGCGGCATCTGCTGGATGCCGTGGACGAACGTCGGCTCCGGCAGGCCGGCGGCGTCGAGGACGGTCGCCGCCACGTCGATCACGTGGTGGAACTGGTTAGCGGACCTCGCCCTTGGCCTTGATCCCCTTCGGGCCAGTGGACGATCGTGCCGTTGCGCGTCCCGCCCCAGTGCGAGGCGATCTGCTTCGTCCACTGGTAGGGCGTGTCCATCGCGTGCGCCCAGCCGACCGCGTAGTGGTTGTACGCCTCGGGGCCGCCGAAGTCGTCGATGCGCTCGGTCATGAACTCCGGCGTCTCGAGCGCCGAACGCGCCGTTGAGGTCGACCATCTCGTTGAAGCAGCCGTTCAGCGTGCCCTCGGCCGAGGCGCCGTTGTCGCCGACGATCACGTAGATCGAGCGTGTTCGTCGAGCACGCTCGAGGTCCTCGAGCGCGTCGAGCAGCCGCCCGACGTGGTGGTCGGTGTGCTCGAGGAAGCCCGCGTACACCTCCATCTGCCGCGCGAAGACGGGCTTCATGTCGTCGGGCATCTCGTCCCAGGCCGGGGATCTCCTCGTGGCGCGCGCGTCAGCTCCGCGTCCTCGGGGATGACGCCGAGCTCCTTCTGCTGCGCGAACGTCTCGCTCGCGCAGCGCGTCCCAGCCCTGGTCGAACGTGCCCTTGTACTTGTCCGACCACTCGGGCGGGACGTGGTGCGGCGCGTGCGTCGCTCCCGGCGCGTAGTAGATGAAGAACGGCTTGTCCGGCATGAGCGCCTTCTGCTGGCGCATCCAGTCGATCGCCTGGTCGGTCATGTCCTCCGTGAAGTGGTAGCCCTCCTCCGGCGGTCTTCTCGGGCTCGACCGGGATCGTGTCCTGGTAGATGGCCGGGTAGTACTGGTTGGTCTCGCCGCCGATGAAGCCGTAGAAGTGCTCGAAGCCGCCGCCGCCCGACGGCCAGGAGTCGAACGGGCCCACCGGGCTCGTCTCCCACACCGGCACCTCGTGGCACTTGCCGAACTGCGCCGTCGAGTAGCCGTTCAGCTTCAGGGTCTCCGCGAGCGGCGCGCCGACTTCGGCCGGACGGAGTTGTAGCCGGGCGCGGACGTGGCGATCTCGGTGATGCCGCCCATGCCGACCGCGTGGTGGTTGCGGCCGGTCAGGAGCGCCGGGCGCGTAGGCGAGCAGAGCGCGGTCGTGTGGAAGCGCGTGTACTTGAGCCCGTTCTCCGCCAGGCGCTCGAAGTTCGGCGTGTTGCATCGGGCCGCCGAAGGCGCTCGAGGCGCCGAACCCGACGTCGTCGATCAGGATGACGAGAACGTTGGGCGCGCCCTCGGGCGGCCGCAGCGGCTCGATCGGAGGGAAGGTCGTTGCCGGGTCCTTCGCGTCGTAGGTGGTCAGGCCGACCGTGTGTCGGTCGGGAATGGGCAGGACGGCCCGGGACACATCGTTCATGCTTGCTCTCTCCTTTAGTCACACCTGGCTCCTTGTGCATCGCACGCCACGCCGGCGCCGGTGCATCATCTCACTCGATCGAAGGGCGGATCGCTCGGTCGCTTGCCGGCGCCGCCGCCGACGCGATAAACGCTCCTAGGGAGCAGGCATGGTCGCCCGCAGCGCGCGGCCGCCCACCTCGCCCGTGAGCACGGCGACGGCGTTCTGCTCGCGGCCCGACCAGCGGAGAACCAGCTTCCCGCTCAGACCGCCCGGCCCGCTGACCTCCACGTCGGCCCGCACCTTGCCCGCGGCGCGGTAGCCCCAGCGCACCCTGCCCGTGACCTCGACGCCGGGGACGAAGCGCGTCCGCGCGAGATCGAAGAAGACGACCTGGTCGCCGAAGTACGACCAGCGCCCGCCGCGAAGCCCGACGCTCGTGCCGTCGTAGTTCACCCACCAGCTATAGGCGCCGAGAACCTAGGAACGGCCCATGAGCCGCCCGAAGGCGGCGACGAGCTCCTCGGTGCGCTCCTCGCGCGTCCCGTCTTCGGCCGTCATCACGCAGTGGCGTGCGTGCTCGTCGAGGAGCCCGAGGGCGACCTTCTCGAGCGCGCCCTCGATCGCCGAGATCTGCGTGACGACGTCGATGCAGTAGCGGTCTTCCTCGACCATCTTCTGCACGCCGCGCACCTGGCCCTCGATCCGGCGCAGCCTGGCGATGAGCTGCTCCTTGGTCGCGGAGTACCCGCGGGAGGGGGTCGCTCGCGTTCCCATGCGCTCATCGTGCCACACGGGCATACCCCCCTGCCGTATAAGATTGCGGTCGTGGACGTGGCCACCTACTCGGTTCCCGGCGTGCACTGCGCGCATTGCAGCGCGGCGATCACGGCCGAGGTCGGCAAGGTCGCCGGCGTCGAGGGAGTCGACGTCGACCTCGAGGGCAAGGTCGTCTCCGTCCAGGGCGCCGCCATGAGTGACGCGGAGATCAGGGGCGCGATCGCCGAAGCCGGCTACGAGGTCGCGGCCTAGTCGACGGCCTCCGCGGTCTTGCCGCGGCGGACAAGCAGGGCGATACCCCACACCGCGAGCGCCAGCCCGCCCGCGGCGAGCGAGACCAGGATCATCTGGTTCGCGTAGGGGACGTCCAGCAGCTTGAGGCCGCTCAGGGCGAGGGCGGACGCCAGCGCGAAGCGCAGGACGTTCTCGGGCAGGCCCACGCTGATCTGGCTCCCAATAAGGACGCCGGGGATGGAGCCGACGAGCAGCCAGGCGATCGCCGGGAGATCGACGTTCCCGGCCACGAGATGGCCGATGCCGGCAACGAAGAGCAACGCGGCCGCGTGGGCGATGTCGGTCCCGACGACGTACTTCGCGGCCAGCGGATAGGCGAGGAGCATGGCGAGCGCGAAGAGCGTCCCGCTCCCGACCGACGTCAATCCCACGATGAAGCCGCCGACGACGCCGATGGAGACCGCCACGATCCGGTCGCGCTGCGTCAGGCGGCCCAGGCCGCTCGCCTTCCCGGCCGGATGGAAGAGCGCCTTGGCGACGAAGGCGAGCGCGCCGAACAGGAGCGTGTACCCGAGGACCCGGCCCTGCACCGAGTCGACGCTGTCGCCGTAGCGGTCGGTGAGATAGGTGGCGAACCAGACGCCGAGCAGCGAGGCCGGCGCGCTCCCCACCAGCATCCAGGCGGCCAGGCGAGCCCTCACCGTCCCCAGGCGGCGGTGCCGCACGGCGCCGAACGACTTGAAGATGGCGCCGTGGAGGATGTCCGTCCCGATCGCCGTCGCCGGGTTGAAGTTGAAGAGGAAGATCAGGATCGGCGTCATCAGGGCGCCGCCGCCCATGCCGGTCATCCCGACGAGCAACCCGGTGACGAGACCGGCGAGGACGAGTCGCGGGTCGTTCACGCGCGGCTCAGTGGACGACGAGGACGTCGCACGGCGCGCGCCGCAGCACGTTCTGCGCGACGCTGCCCTCGACGAGCCTCTCGATGAAGCCCTTCTTGCGCATCCCGACGACGATCAGGTCGGCATCGCGCTCGCGCGCGAGCGCGACGATGGCATCGGCCGGCTGCCCGACGGAGCGGACGACCTCGGCGTTCGACACCCCGCCCCTCGAGAAAGGCCCGGGCCTGTTCGAGTCGCTCCTGCGAGTAGCGCTCGGCCTCCGACGCCTCGTCGTGATCCGGCGGGACGACGTTCGTCACGACCAGCGCGGCGCCGAAGGCCCCGGCCAGCTCCGCCGCACGCGACAGGGTTCCGCTCTCGGGGTCGTCGTAGGCGACGACGATCGTCTCGACCAGTGCCACCGACGACAGGGTAGGCGCTCGGCCGGGGGCGCGACCGCGGCGCGTACCGCCGGGCCGCTAGCCGCCCGCGCCGTCCAGAGCGGCGGCCCGCGTCTCGTGCAGCGCGAAGATTCGGTTCAGCGCGGTGATCTCGAAGATCTTCCGGATTTTCGAGGTCCGGGCACGCCACGTCAATGTGAACGTTCGAGCCGTCGCTGAACCGCTTGTTCGCCTTCAACAGGGCCCCGAGGCCCGTCGAGTCGATGAGCGTGCACTTCGTGAGGTCGACGACCAACCTGGTCGGACCGTCGTCGAGGGCCGCCGCGAGCGCACGCTGGAACACAGGCTCGGCGTACAGGTCGAGCTCACCCTCGATCGACAACACGCAGACGCCGCCGCCGACTCGCTCGAGGACGACGAGCAGCTGGGCCACACCGCTTGCGCCGTCCTCCGAGAAACGGAGGCGCCCGTCCTGCCGGTCTTCTAGTCGATCGTTGCCGTCCACCAAGCCAGGACCTCCCCGCCCCTAGCGCGCCATGGTCTTGCTGACCACCTGGTAGCGGCCGTTTTCACTGAGGATCTCCTCGCCTTCGATCCGCAGGTGGCCCGGGAGGATGAAGTAGCGATCGTCCCCGTCGTGGGCCTCCTGGTACTCGCGGAGGCTCGCTTCGACCCGCCCAAGGCAGTTGAAGTCCGCACACTCGCAGAGGAATGGCACAGGGACGCCCGAGTCGAGGTTCGCCGCTTCGATCATTCCCCGGTTCGCCGCGAGGAAGGTCTCCTGGTTCGCCTTCAGGCGGTCGTCCTTCGAGGTCACGGCCCGGCCCACTTCTCGTCCGTGGAGGTGAGAGCTTGCGTTGCCGTCTCGTCGAGCGGGACGATCTTCTCGACGACGGTGTACTGGTCGAGCTCGTCGACGATGCGCTCGACCTCGAGCCGCTCGTGGCCGGGGACGATGAAGAAGGTCTTCGGGCGGGCCCGCACGGACTCGTACTCGACCAGCTTGAGCTCGATCTGCTTCGCGCAGTGGACGTCGCTGCACTCGCAGAGATAGTCGGTCTTCCCGTCGGGGACGCCGTCGGCCATTTCGCGTAGGCGTTCGTTCACCTCACGGAAGATGACCTGGTTGCGCGCCAGTCGCTGAGAGGAAAGAGGCATCCTCGCTCCCTTCCATTGCTTCCCTTGGAAGCCGGGAGCGGAGACCGCTCGAACGCCGCGAGACCAGAGCTATGAGCGGCGGAGGAACAGGAAGCGCCGAATGGGCGCACCCGACGTAGTCAGTGTAGCGCGGCTCACGAAACCGCCACGCCCAGAACTTCGCGGGCGTAGAAGTCCAGGAACCCTTCCTGATCCGGCCCGACCTGATGGACATAGACGTGGTCGTAGCCGGCCTCTGCGAACTCGTCGATCGCCGCGAGGTGCGCGTCGGGGTCGGGCCCGCAGACGACCTTCTCCGCAACGTCGTCCTCCGTGACGAGCTGGGCCGCCTGCTCGAAGTGGCGCGGGAGCGCGAGCTCCTGCCCGAGGTCGCCGGGGAGCGCTGCGTTCGGCCACCACTCGAGCGCCGTCTTCCGCGCGCCGGCCTCGTCCTCCGCCCAGCAGACCGTCACCTGTCCGATGCGCGGCTTCCCCTCGCCTCCGGCGCCTTCGAACTCCGCCATCAGCTCCTCGTCGGGCGACGTGCTGATGAAGCCGTCGCCCTTCTCTCCGGCGAGCTTCGCGGCGTCAGGCTTGCCCGCCGCGACCATGAGGTCCGGAGGCTCGTCCGGCAGCGTGTAAAGACGGGCTTCCTCGACCGTGTAGTAACGGCCGTGGTGGCTCTGGTAGCCGCCCTGCCAGAGCAGCCTGATCACATCGATTGCCTCGGAGAGCATCTCGACCCGCACCGCCCCTTCGGGCCAGCGGTCGCCGAGGATGTGCTCGTTGAGGTTCTCCCCCGTGCCGACGCCGAGGAAGAAGCGCCCCGGCATCAGCGCGGCGGCGGTGGCGGAGGCCTGCGCGATGATCGCGGGATGGGTGCGGACGGTCGGGCAGGTGACGCCCGTCCCGAGACGCAGCGTCTCCGTCGCCTGGGCGATGGCGCCGATCACGGCCCAGACGAACGCGCTCTGCCCCTGGCGGTCCGTCCATGGGTGGAAGTGGTCCGAGATGAGGGCGTACGAGAACCCGCGCTCCTCCGCGAGCACCGCATAGCGGACGAGGTCCGCCGGCGTGTGCTCCTCGGAGGAGAGCGAGTAGCCGATCTCCGGCCGAGCCGCCAACGCCTAGCTCCTGCGGGCCGTGGCCTTACCGCCCTTGCGGCCGGCGGCCTTCTTCTGGGCCGTCGTCCCGCCCTGCGACGAGTTTCCGCCCGAGCCGGACTTCTTGCCCCCGCGGCTCGAGGCTCCCGGCGAGTTGGCGATCTTGGCCGCGCGCTCCTTGGACATCCCCTTGTCCTTGAGCGCCTCGTACTGCTTCTCGTTCTTCACGTTCGCCTTCTTGTTGGGCATGACCCCTCCTTGATCAGCGCTCCGCGATCGCCTCGAGGCGCCCGCGAGCGAAGCCCGTTTCCTCTTCCGGGCCATGCCCAACGATTACCCGCCGCAACGGGCTGAAAACGTTTGAGGGCGCCCGATCCGACATCCGTTGACCGCGCGCCGGGTTCACCCCCTGAAGGGCTAGGAGGGGTCTAGGCCATGCAGGTTCCCGTTCCCGGGGCCAGGGGAACTGAACAACGCATGAGGGCGGTGTTCGCGATCTACCTCGTCACCCCGTTGATCGGGCTTGCCATCTTCATCGCGATCGGTGTCCTCGGGAGATAGCCGTGCGGGCGTTCCTGCGCGACAACTCCCTCTCGCTCTTCTTCCTCCTGCTCTTCCTCGCTGCTCTGGTGGGACAGTCCGTCGCGGGATGGCTCGACTTCAACGACGAGGCCCGTGCCCACGCCTCGACCACGTACTCCTACGGCCGCTATGTCCTCTCGTCCGCGTTCGGCCAGGCGATGCTCGAGAACTGGCAGTCGGAGTACCTGCAGTTCGTGGTCTTCATCCTCGCGACCGTCTGGTTCGTCCAGCGCGGCTCGAACGAGTCCAAGCCGCCCGATTCGATCGGCCCCGAGTCCGACCAGAAGCAGCTGGTCGGCCCGCACGCACAGCAGAGCTCACCGCGTTGGGCGAAGGCCGGTGGCTGGCGCACGACGATCTACTCCAACTCGCTCCTGATCGTCATGGCCACGCTCTTCTTCGGCAGCTGGTTCGGCCAGTCGCTCACTGGATGGCGCGAGTACTCACACCAGCAGGAGGAGCACGGACAGCCGGCCATCTCCTGGTCCGGCTACCTGACGCGGGCGGACTTCTGGGAGGCGACGCTCGAGAACTGGCAGTCGGAGTTCCTCGCCGTCGGCTCGATGGCCGCGTTCACCGTCTACCTCCGGCAAAGAGGCTCGCCGGAGTCGAAGCCGGTCGGCGCACCGCACGACCAGACCGGCACCTCCGGATAAGGGTGGGAGCCGGCACTCGCCGGCCCCCACCGGATCACGCTACGCCGCGGAGGCGACGCCTTCCTTGCTCAGCCGGGTCGCGGCCTTCTCGACCTCCCTGAGCGCCTCCTTCTCCTGCTTCAGGTTCTTGTCGAGAAGCTCGACCGCGCCGTTCTCTCCGAACCCCTTGGCCATGCGCCTGAGGCCCTCGTACGCGGCGATCTCGTAGTTCTCGGTCCGGGCCGCAGCGCCGGCGTCGACCAGGTCGATCAGCGACGGGGAGCTCTCCTCGACGAGCTGGTCGTGCTCCTTCTTCAAGCCCTCGAAGCCGACGCACTCCTCCTCGTGCGGCTCCTCGCCGAAGATCTCGAAGACCTTCTCGACGTTGGCGACGTGCTGACGCGTCTCCTCGAGGTGGCTCCTCAGACCGGCCCCGAGCTCCTCGTCGTTCACCTCATCGATCAGCTTCGGCAGCGTCTCGTCGGCGAGCTTCCGCTCGACGTAGAGGATGTCGCCGAGCTCGTGGAGGAATAGGTCCCTCGCGCTCGTGATCTCTGGCATTTCGTGACCCCTTTCGTTGGTGTGCCGCGTTCCGATACCCGTCGATCCGTGTTCCTACTCCCGGTTCGAGAGGAGGTTTGAGGGCCTTCGAACGCGGTAGGAAAGTCAGAGCCACCGAGGAGGGATTTCATGAAGCGCACTCTGTCTTTCGCCGCGCTCGTTGCGGCGCTGATGTACTTCTTCGATCGAGAGAACGGCAAGCGCCGCAGGCACATGGCAGCCGACCGCACTGCCGGCTTCTTCCGCCGTAAGACCAAGATCCTCGATCGCGGACGCAAGCGAGCCACCTCTGCCGGGTACGGGGCCGTCCAGAAGGCGAAGCACCGGGACGAGGAGGAGAAGCCCCAGCCGAACGACGCCACGCTCAAGGCCAAGGTCGAGAGCGAGGTCTTCAGGGACGCGCGGGTTCCGAAGGGCCGCGTAGACGTGAACGCTGAGAACGGCGTCGTCTATCTGAGGGGCGAGGTCGACTCACCTGACATGGTCGCCGAACTCGAGGAAGCGACCCGAAAGGTGCACGGGGTTCGAGCCGTCGAGAATCAGCTCCACGCGTCCGAGAGCACGTCCTAGCGATGAGCGAGCCCGGCCTCGACCGCGCAGAATGGGAGACCGAGTGGGCGGCCCTCGAGCCGCTCGTCGTCGACTCCCCCGGCGAGACGCTTCCCGAGCTGGACCGCCTCATCCGGCGCATGATGCTCGAGGCCGGGTACCCGCTCGAGGAGGGCGAGATCGAGCGCACGGCAGAGGCGGGAATCGACCCTGAGGTCCTGGCGAGCTACCGAGTGGCGCACGACATCGCGACTCGCGTCGATCGGGGCGTCGCCGTCGACCCGGCCGAGGTCGGCGAAGCCGTCCGCCTTTCCCGCGAGCTCTACGAGCATCTCCTCGCGCGCGAAGTCGACGTGTCGTAGAACCGCTTACGCTTCAGACGACGGCTCCCGGTTGGGTCGGTCGGCTAGCTCGACGGTCTCTCGACGGCTGTCCCGCGTCGGGCGCGCCGCGACCGCAGGGCGGCGCGCCCGATTGCTGTCGGTCCGTCAGGAGCCGCCGCAGAGCCCCCGCCGGTCCGTGCGGGCTCGACGACGCACTCGAAGAGCTCGTCCCTGACGCCCGCAACGTAATGGCGGATCTCGCCCAGGACGTTTTCGAGATTGTCGTTCGAGGCTTTAGACATGCACCGCTCCTCCATCTCCGCAAGAGGCACGGCCAGCCTCCGAAAGGAACTCGGTTGTTCCCGAGCCCTGCCGCTCCGAAACCGGCTAGCGGAAGGAGTTGTACTGGCGGCTGTTCGCCACGGCGTTCCCGCCCTGGCGGATCGGGACGCCGACCTTCTCGACGCCGGTGCAGCTCCCGCCGCGGCCGTCCGTGACCCGGTATGTGATCTTGTAGACGCGCCCGTTGGCCTTCGGCATCCGCTGCGACCGGAGCTTGAGCTCGGCCGGCTTGCCGGAGATCCGCTGCGCATCCGGCCCCTTGTCGGTGCGGCCGGTGGCGAGCTTCGTCTTCTCGTCCTGGGTGACGGCGGTGATCGCGTAGGTGAGCACGTCGCCGTTCCCGTCCGTCGCGCCGGAGAGCTTCACGACGACGAACTGCGAGAGCACCGGCCAGAGCTTCGCCTTCGAGGGCACGACGTTCGCGCACCCGGGGGCGACGTTCGCCTCGACGACGGCGACCGACACGAGGCCCTCGTCCGTCAGCTGGCCGTCCGAGATCTCGTAGGTGAAGCTGTCGGGCCCGAGATAGTCGGCGTCGGGCGTGTACGTGCAGACGCCGGTCGTCGGGTTGCACGAGACGGAGCCGTGATCCGGGTCGCTCGGGTTCGCGACCGTGAGTGAGTCGCCGTCGACATCGGTGTCGCCGACGAGCACGCTGACGTTCCCGGGCGTCTCCTCGTCGGTCGTCAGGACATCGTCGTCGGCCACGGGAGCGTCGTTGACGCCCGTGACGGTGACCGAGACGGAGCCGGTGTCCGTGCCGCCGTTCCCGTCGCTGACCGTGTACGTGAACGTGTCCGCGCCCGTGTAGTTGAGCGCGGGCGTGTAGGTGCACGTGGTTGCATCGCAGGAAGCGGTGCCGTGGGCGCCGTTCGTCGAGCCCGGTGACGGAAAGGGAGTCGCCCTCGAGATCGGTGTCGTTCGGGAGGACGTCGACCTGCCCGGCGGTTTCCTCGGCGGTCGAGAGGGAGTCGTTGACCGCGACCGGGGCGTCGTTGCCCGGGAGCACCGTGACGTTGACCGTCCCGGTGTCCGACTTGCCGCGGGCGTCCAGGACCGTGTAATCGAAGGAGTCCGGCCCGTTGTAGTTCGCGCTCGGCGTGTACGTGCAGACGCCGCCCGCTGCGCACGAGACGGTCCCGTGCGTCGCCGTCGGCGAAGGCGTGGAGACGCTCAGTCGTGTCGCCGTCAACGTCCGTGTCCCCGACCAGCACGTTCGTCGAGCCTGCGTTGTCCTCGAGCGTCGAGATCGCGTCGTCGTCGGCTACGGGGGCGTTGTTCTCAGGCAGGACCGTGATGTTGACCGTCGCCGTGTCCGTGCCGCCGTGCCCGTCGGAGATCGTGTACTGGAACGAGTCCGGCCCGCTGTAGTCCGTCACGGGCGTGTAGCTGCACCCGCCGCCGCCCAGGCAGGCGACGGTGCCGTGCGAAGCGGCCGGCGTGAGCGTCGTGACGAGGAGCGTGTCGCCGTCGATGTCGACGTCGTTCGTGCGCACGTTCAGCGACCCCATCTGGTCCTCCGAGGTCACGAGCGAGTCGTTGACCGCGTTCGGGACATCGTTCAGGGGCGTCACCGTGACCTCGACGTTGGCGGTATCCGTCCCGCCCTGGCCGTCGGTGATCGTGTACGAGAAGGTGTCGAAGCCCTCGAAGTTCGGCTCCGGCGTGTAGGTGCAGATGCCGCCGACCGTGCACGACACCGTGCCGTTGTCGGCTGTCGGCTCGAGCGTCTCGACGGCGAGCGGGTCGCCGTCGTCGTCGGTGTCGTTGGCGAAGACGTCGACGCTGTCCGACGTGTCCTCGGCGAGGGTGAGCGCGTCGTCGACCGCGCTCGGCTCCTCGTTCGTCGGAACGACCTCCACGGCGACGTCGCCGTCGTCCGTGCCGCCCTGGCCGTCCGACACCGTGTACGTGAAGGCGTCAGGCCCGGAGTAGTCGGGATCGTTGGGGATGTAGACGCAGTCCGTGCCGCTGCAGCTCACGGACCCGTGCGTCCCGTCCGTCCAGTTCTCGATCGAGAGCGGGTCG
This sequence comes from uncultured Actinomycetes bacterium, assembly GCA_963748205.1. Lineage (GTDB taxonomy): Bacteria > Actinomycetota > Thermoleophilia > Gaiellales > Gaiellaceae > JAIBJN01. The sequence continues at coordinate 133,215 of CAVVIB010000012.1, read as the reverse complement.
CTGTCCGGGTCGCTGTCGTTCGCGAGGACATTCGTGCTGCCCGCCGTGCCCTCGGCCGTGTTGAGCTCGTCGTCCTGGGCCACCGGCGGCCCGCTCGAGCCGCCGTCCGCGAGCGTGATCTGCGCCTGGATGCCGACCACGAGCGTGAAGACCACGGCAAGGACGGCAACGCGCGCGAGAAGGCTGATGGAAGGCATGTGTCGTGAGATCCCGTATCCGCAGGCTGTCGAGGTCGCGCGGCCGCGCGCGTGCAACTAGATGTCGGACGGCGCGGGCCACTCCATGAGGCCCCGGATGAGGGTTTGAAGGAGAGGCTCGGGAGAGGGCCGAGGCCCTCCCCCGAGATCCCGTGGTCGCTAGCCGGTGCGAGCGGCCTCGACCACCTCTTCCTCGGGCGAGAAGGAAGTCTCGACCTCGAGCTGTTCCTCGCCGCGGAAGATCGTGAAGCCGACGACCGCGCCCGAGGCGAGCGTCGGATCGCCGTTCTCGTTGAAGTTGAAGTCACCGAGGAACCCGTCCTTCACCTCGGTGGCGAACAGCTGCTCGATGACTCCGGAGCGCGTGTAGTCGGAGTTCGCGATCGCCTCGAGGACGATCTGGGCCGCCTGGGCGCCGTAGACGCCGTACGGGTCGACGGGCTGGTCGCCCACCCTGGTCGAGAACTCTTCGACGAACTCCTGGCCGGCAGGGCCGAACTCCTCGATGGGGACGCCGGCGACCGAGAAGAAGGCGCCGCGCGTGTTCTCGACGCCGGACTCGTCGATCGAGCTCTGCTGCGTGAAGCCGTCAGGCATGTACAGCTTGACGGTCTCGTTGTCCCCCAGGACCTTGACCTTGTCCTTGATCACCTGGGCGCCGTTCTCGTCGGTCAGGCCGCCGAGGAAGACACCGTCCGCCCCGGTCTGCTTGATCTTGTTCATCAGCGCCTCGTAGTTCGTGGCGCGGGGGTCCCACGCATCGAAGCCCATGACCTCGATCCCGAGGTGCTCGGCGGCACCCCGGACGTTGGTCGCGACGCCGAGGCCGTACGCCTCCTTGTCGTTGAGGATGTAGAGCTTCGTCGTCCCCTGCTCCTGCATGAACTGCGCGAGCGCGGCGCCCTGGTAGGCGTCGTGGGCGACCACGCGGACGTAGTTCCGCTGGCCCGAGGGGTAGTACCGCTCGGGCTCGTCGTCCGCGCACCCCGGCCCGGACTCGGTCAGGCAGACGTAGGTGTTCGCCGGGGAGACCATGGCGAGGCCTCCGCCCGGCGCCTGGTTCAGCACCGGCAGCTCGACCGCGGCACAGCCGGAGTTGAAGGTGCCGATCACCGCCAGGAGCGATTCGTTCTCGGCGTACGCGTTCGCGTTCTGGCTGCACTTGCCCGGATCCCACTTGCCGAGCTGCGCCGTCGAGTCGTCGCAGGACTGGAAGCCGACCTTGACCGCGCCCGCCTTCCATCCGGCCGAGTCGAGCACCTGGCGAATCGCCTCGACGATCTGCAGGGTCTGCGTCCGCGAGGATCCCTGCAGCACCATGTCCGAGGCGATCAGGACATCCGGGTCGCCCTCGCCCTCGTACTCGATGTCCGTGCACGCCGCCGACGTCAGCGCCGTTACCTCCGGAAGCGACGGCACATCTCCCGCTTCCGAACCGCTCGTTTCCTCCCCTGCACTCCCGCCCTCGTCGCCTCCGCAGCCGGCTGCTGCGAGCGCGAGGGCCAGGAGCGCGAGCAGCACCACCATCGCACGTCGGTTCGCCACCTGATCCTCCTCTCACCCGATTGACCCACCGGCGCCCCTAACCGGCGACGGCTCCGTTCGTCGGACCTGTCGCGGGGTTGGCGCCGTCCGGAACGCTCACGGACGCAGGCAAACGGGAGCGAAAAACGGAGCAAACGCGGAGCAAAGGGCACGCGGGTCTCTCGTTCTCGCTGCTCGGGCCCCTCGAGGCCCGGGTCGACGGCGAGGCGCTCCCGCTCGGCGGCGCCAGGCAGCGCTCACTGCTCGCGCTCCTGCTCCTGCACGCCAACGAGACGGTTTCGCGAGAGCGGCTGATCGACGGCGTCTGGGGCGCCGAGCGGCCGAGCACGATCGGCGCAGCCCTGAACGTCCACCTGTCGAAGATCCGCAAGCTGCTGGCCGGCGCCGGCGAGGACGCGACCCTCGTGACCGAGCTGCACGGCTACGCGCTGAGGATCGACCCGGAGCGGATCGACCTGCACCGCTTCGAGCGCCTCGCCCGCGAGGGACGACAGACGCTCGTGGCCGGGCGCCCCGAGGCGGCTGCGGCGACCCTCGACCGGGCGCTCGCGCTCTGGCGCGGTCCGCCGCTCGCCGAGCTCGATCTCGACGGATCGGCCGGCGCGGCGCTGGGCCGCTTCTGTGACCTGCGCCTGCCAGCGGTCGAGGACCGGTTCGAGGCAGGGGTTCTGGCCGGTCGCCACGCCGAGGTGACCGCAGAGCTCGAGGAGTTCGTCCGCGAGCATCCGCTGCGGGAGCGCGCCAGGGGGACGCTGATGATCGCGCTCTACCGCGGAGGCCGTCAGTCCGAGGCCCTGCAGTCCTACCGCGACGCGCGCGTGCTCCTCGCGGAAGAGCTGGGGCTCGACCCGGGCCCGGAGCTCCAGCGCCTCGAGAAAGCGATCCTCGTCCAGGACGCGTCGCTGTCCCCGCCTGAGCCGCGCCGGGCGCCGCGGACCGGTCGCGCCCGCCGGCTTCCGGCCGCGATTGGCCTGGCGTTGGCCGCTATCGCGCTGCTCGCGCTCGGCCGTGGCGGCCCCGACACGCAGGCCACGGAGCCGCCCCCGGAGGCCGTCCTCGCGCATGCGAGCGACATCGCCGTCATCAACCCCGACACGAAGAAGGTCGTGGCCCGCGTGGCGGTCGGCTCGAGCCCGACCCTGATCCGCGAGGGTGACGGCTCGGTCTGGGTCGCGGACCAGCTCGACCTGACCGTGACCGAGATCGACCTGGAGAGTCGCCGCGTCCTGCGAACCGTCGGCCTCGGCTTCCGGCCCGACCACCTGCTGGCGCGCGACGACGCAGTCTGGGCGTTCGACAAGGAAGAGCGAGTGCTGGCGAGGCTCGGCGCGCAGCAGACGTGGGATCGCTTCGAGCATCCCGACTTCGCCGAGGTCGAGGGCGTCGCGGTGGACGAACACGCGGTCTGGCTCGCAGGCGGCCGGCGGCTCATACGCGTCGACCCCGACTCGGGCGAGGTCGTCAAGAGCATGGCGGTGCCGGACCACGTCGACGGCCTCGCGACGACCGGCGGCGACGTATGGGCGCTGAGCAGCGCCGAGGGCACTCTCATTCGTGTCGATCCCGTCACCACCGAGATCAGAGACCGAATCTCCATGCCCGCCGACCTCGCCTCAGGGCCTCAGAAGCTCGCCATATCGGCGGACACCGACTTCATCTGGGTCCTCGACGGCGGCACGGCCACGGTCGTGAAGATCGACCCTTCACTCCACGATGTCGTGGAGACGTACCGGCTCCCGGTCGGCCGCGGCTCCCTCTCGCTCGCAGCGGGCGAGGGGGCCGCCTGGATCAGCAACGCCTTCGACGGCACCATCACGCGCATCGACGGGCAGACGAGCGAGGTCACGTCGATCGCCGTCAGCGCCTACTCCAGCCCGAAGGGGGTCACGGTCGCGGGCGGGCTCGTGTGGGTCAGCGTCGCCGACGACCGCTCGCCGCAATAGCCCGGCTTGACATATCGACGGATATCGTTACGATAACCATCGATATGAATGTCGGCCTGGATCTGATCGCCTGCTGCCGGCCGCTCGCGGCCCCGCGCCTCTCCGACGACGAGGCGGACGCGACGGCCACGCTCTTCAAGGCGCTCGCCGACCCGGCCCGGGTCAAGATCGTGAACATGCTGGCTACGCGCGACGAGCCCGTCTGCGCGTGCGAGTTCCACCCTGCCCTCGGCCTCAGCCAGGCAACGGCCAGCCACCACTTGAGGAAGCTGACCGACGCGGGCCTGCTCGAGCGCGAGCAGCGCGGCAAGTGGGCCTACTTCTCCCTCGACCCCGAGGCCTCGGCCCGCCTGGCCGACCTCGTCAACTTCCCGGAGGTTGCACGATGAGCACCGAGACGACCGAGACCCAGGACGCAATCCGCGACCAGGTGCGGCAGCGCTACGCCGAGGCCGCGCGAACCGTCACGGAAGGAGCGAGCGCGAGCTGTGGCAGCGGCTCCTGCTGCGAGAACGACCCGCCCGGCGCCTTCGGCGAGGTCCTCTACTCGGCCGACGAGCGCGGCGAGCTCCCCGACGCTGCGGCCCTCGCGAGCCTCGGCTGCGGCAACCCGACCGCGGTCGCCGACCTGAACGAAGGTGAGGTCGTCCTCGACCTCGGCTCCGGGGGCGGGATCGACGTCATCCTCTCGGCCAAGCGCGTCGGCCCGACCGGCACCGCCTACGGCCTCGACATGACCGACGAGATGCTCGCGCTCGCGCAGCAGAACGCGCGCGAGGCGGGAGCCACGAATGTCCACTTTCTCAAGGGCATCATCGAGGCGATCCCTCTGCCCGCGGACTCGGTCGACGTCGTCATCTCCAACTGCGTGATCAACCTTTCCGCCGACAAGCCGGCCGTCCTCACCGAGATGGCCCGCGTTCTCAAGCCCGGCGGGCGCATCGGGATCACCGATGTCGTCGCCGAGGACCGACTGACTCCGGAGGAGCGCCTCGAGCGCGGCGACTTCGCGGGCTGCATCGCCGGCGCACTGTCGATCGGCGAGTACGAGACCGGGCTCGAGGCGGCCGGCTTCGAAGACGTCAGCGTCACCTTCACGCACGAGGTCACGGACGGCATCCACGGCGCGATCGTCAAGGCGAGCAAGCCGACCGACCCGGCTGCGAAGGGCCTCCCGGTCGTCGAGCCTGCCAGGAGTGCCGGGTGTTGCTGAGCTCGGACTCGCTAGGGCTCGCCCCTTGCCTTGGCCAGGCTCGGCGCCTCGCCCCGCAAGAGCTGGTAGGCGATGGCGCCGAGTGCTGCGCCGAGGAGCGGGGCGAGCAGGTAGATCCAGAGAGCGCCGAGCTCGCCTGCTGCTAGAGCGGGGCCGAGCGAGCGCGCCGGGTTCATGGATGCGCCGCTGACGGGCCCGCCGACGAGGGCGCACAGGCCGACGGTTCCGCCGATCGCGATCGCCGCCGCCTCGCCAAACGCTCGTGTGTCGGTGGCGACGGCCATGATCACGAGCATCAGGAAGAAGGTCAGCACGACCTCCCAGAGGAAGCTCTGCGCGTTCGAGCCCGAAGGCTGGGTGGCGCCGACGTCGGCGATGTCGCCCAGGGATGCACGGAGCAGGAGAGCCGCGGCGATCTGCACCGGCACACTGCGCGACCCAGTAGGCGCCGACGAGCCTCCAGGGGAAGTGCCGGCTGAGCGCGAAGCCGAAGGAGACGGCCGGGTTCAGATGCGCGCCGGAGATGTGGCCGAGCGCGTAGATCATCGTCGGGATGACGAGCCCGAAGGCGACTGCGATGCCGAGCTGGCCGAAGGAGCCGTACTCGGCCGCGACCATGATCGATCCGGCGCCGAAGAAGACGAGCGCGAAGGTGCCGAGCGCCTCGGCGGCGACGCGGCGTCCGAGTTGCACTAGCCCTCGTCGGGGACGAGCTCGGCGAGCAGCGCCTGGACGCGGGCGTCGATGTCGTCGCGGATGGCGCGCACGGTCTCGAGATCCTGACCCGCCGGGTCGGCCAGCTCCCAGTCGAGGTAGCGCTTGCCCGGGTAGATCGGGCAGGCATCGCCGCAGCCCATCGTGATCACGGCGTCAGCGGCGCGGACGACCTCGTCGGTGAGCGGCTTCGGGAATTCCTCACCGAGATCGATCCCGAGCTCGGCCATCGCCTCGACGACGGCCGGGTTGATCTCCTCCGCGGGGTCGGAGCCGGCCGAGCGCACGTGCACCTTCCCCTGCGCGCGGTAGTTGAGAAGCCCTGCGGCCATCTGGGAGCGTCCTGCGTTCTGGACGCAGACGAAAAGCACCTCGGGGACGTCCTTCACGATTCTTCCTTCCGCCTGGGCGAGAGCCTTCAACCGCTCGCGCGCGAAGCGGTGTGCGAGCACGGGTACGAAGACGTTGATTCTCGCATCGCCGAGCAGGTCGAGCGACTCGGCGATGAAGCGCTCGATCGTCTCCTGCGAGTAGATCCCTGCGAACTCGTCGGTCAGGGCCTCGGCGGCCTGGCGGACGTGGTGCTGGGTGACCGGGTCGAGCACGTTCATCGCGACCTCCCTGGGCATTGATCGCCGTCGATGCCGATCTTGCCGAAGCCATCGACCGTCGTCAATATGCTTCACCAGATGAAGACCGTGGCCACCATCGCCGTCAGCTGCCCGCCCCTCCTCGAGAGAGCGCTCGACCAGGACGAAGCCGACGAGCTCGCGCGCGTCCTGAAGGTGCTCGCCGAGCCCGCCCGGCTTCGGCTACTGAGCCTGATCCAGGCACAACCCGACGGCGAGGCGTGCGTCTGCCACCTGATCGAGCCGCTCGGTCTCTCGCAGGGAACGGTCAGCCATCACCTCAAGGCGCTGCTGGTCGCCGGCCTGGTAACTCGGGAACAGCGCGGAAGCTGGGCGTACTACCGGGTCGCGCCAGAGGCACTCGGCTCGATCAGAGCTCTGTTGAGGTAGTCCTCAGGCGGTGCGGCCCGTGAAGAGGCCGACGACGAGCACGACAAGCGCCACGATCAGGAGCAGCCAGAGGAGCTTGCTCACGAGGATCCCGCCGCCGACTGCGGCGAGGAGCAGCAGGAGCAGCAGGATGATCAGCACGGCAGACACGCTCGGTACCTCCTAGGTCGGTGCGGACAGCTTTCGCGTCGCTCCCTAGAGGCACGGCCATCCTCTGGGCACTGCAGAGAGCACTTCTTCCCGAGGCCCAGGACGCGGAAACCAGCCCCGCCCGCCTCAACCGTCAGACGGTTTTACGTGAGCACGTCGCCGGGTATCTGACAGGCGAAGCATCCGAGGACGGAGGTCAGATATGTGGGGTGAGGGGGCCAGCGACCTCTGGGGTCGCCTGGAGCGCGAAGAGGACGAGCGGGAAACCGAACTGCTCGAGGCGGTGCGCGAGCGCCTTCGTGGCAACGCGGGTCGGGAGGATCGAGAGCAGGCGGGGACGGACGGCGCGCTCGCGAGCCTCGAAACTGCCGCCTAGGGCGACGTCGGTCGTTTCGGGTTCTGGGGGTTCGGCTACGCACACCTCATGAGGGTGGCGATCGTCGGCGCGACCGGAAACGTGGGCACGAGCCTGCTGGAGTCTCTCGCGCGCGAGCCCTCCGTCGAGTCGGTTCTCGGCATCGCCCGCCGCCTCCCGCGCACCGAGTTTCCGAAGACTGAGTGGCGGCAGGCCGATATCCGGTCCGACGACCTCGTCCCGCTCTTCCGCGGCGCCGATGCGGTCGTCCACCTCGCCTGGGCGATCCAGCCTTCACGCGACGACGCGGCGCTGCGCGCGACGAACCTGACCGGGAGTGCGCGCGTCTTGCGGGCGGTGGGCGAAGCACACGTGCCGGCGCTCGTCTACGCCTCGTCGGTCGGGACGTACTCGCCCGGGCCGAAGGACCGATTCGTCGACGAGAGGTGGCCCGTTGACGGGATCGCAACCAGCTTCTACAGCCGCCACAAGGCCGAAGTCGAACGCATGCTCGACCGGTTCGAGGCAGAGAACAAGCGCCGTTCGCGTCGTTCGCATGCGACCGGCCTTGATCTTCAAGCGCACTGCGGCATCCGGGATCCGGCGGCTGTTCGTCGGGCCGTTCCTTCCCAGCCCACTGCTTCGCCGTGCGCTCGTTCCATTCGTTCCCTCCCATCCGAGCTTGCGCTTCCAGGGCATCCACTCGGAGGACGTCGGCGAGGCTTTCCGCCTCGCGCTCGTCCGGCCCGTGCAAGGAGCGTTCAACCTCGCCGCCGATCCCGTCCTCGACGGCCCCGAGCTCGCACGCCTCGCGGACGCCCGCGTTGTCCACGTTTCCCGGCGACTCTTGCGGCGCGCCGTGGAGATGAGCTGGCGGCTTCACCTCCAGCCGTCTCCGCCGGGCTGGGTCGACCTCGGTTTCGGCGTGCCGCTGATGGCCTGCGACCGAGCCCGGGAGACGCTCGGCTGGAGCCCACGGCACACAGCCGCAGAGGCACTTCAAGAGTTGGTGGCCGGCTTCCGCGACCGCGCCGGCAAGGAGACGCCGCCCCTCGCACCAGATAGCGGTGGACCGCTGCGTTCGCAGGAGATCGCGAGCGGCCTCGGCGAACGGGAGCGCTAGGGCGCGAGCAGGATCTTGATGCAGCCGTCCTGCTTCTTCTGGAAGATCTCGTAGCCGCGAGGCGCGTCGTCCAGCGGCATCGTGTGCGTGGCCAGATCGCCGGTGCCAAGAGGATCCTCGTCCGTGAGGAGAGGCAGGATGTCGTCGATCCAGCGCTTCACGTGCGCCTGCCCCATCCGCACCGTCACGCCCTTGTCGAAGAGATCCATCATCGGCATCGGATCGGCCTGCCCGCCGTAGACGCCGCTGATCGAGATCGTCCCGCCCCGCCGGACTGCGGCGATGGCGGTCTGGAGGGCCGCCAGACGGTCGACTCCTGCTCGCTCGGCGATCGCGGCGCCGACTCGATCGGGCAGCAATCCGGTCGCCTTCTGCATGAGCTCCGCGGCCGGTGACCCATGCGCCTCCATTCCGACCGCGTCGATAACCGCGTCCGGCCCGCGGCCGTCCGTCAGCTCGCGAAGCTCAGCCACGACGTCCGCCTCGTCATCGGCTGCGACGGTGGTCACGTCGTGCCGGCGGGCCATCTCGAGGCGCTCGGGCACGAGGTCGACTCCGATCACAACCTCCGCACCGCGACGGCGGGCGATCCTCGCGCTCATCTGGCCGATGGGGCCGAGACCGAGAACCGCGACGGAGCCTCCCTTTGGGACGTCGGCATACTGCACCGCCTGCCAGGCCGTCGGCAGGACGTCGGAGAGGTAGACGAAGCGCTCGTCCGGCGGTCCCTCCGGCACCTTGATCGGCCCGAAATGGGCCTGAGGCACGCGCAGGTACTCGGCCTGGCCGCCCGGTATCTGCCCGTAGAGCTTCGTGTAGCCGAAGAGCGCCGCGCCTTTCCCGTGCTTGCGCACCTGCGTCGTCTCGCACTGCGCGAAGAGCTCGCGCTCGCACATCCAGCACCGGCCGCACACGATGTTGAACGGGATGACCACGCGGTCGCCAGGCGCAATGCCGGCTACTTCGCCTCCGACCTCCTCGACGACCCCCATCGGCTCGTGGCCGAGGATGTCCCCTTCCTCCATGAACATCCCGAGCACCTTGTAGAGGTGGAGGTCGGACCCGCAGATGCCGGACGACGTCACGCGGATGATCGCGTCGGTGGGCTCCTGTATCGCCGGATCCGGAACGGAGTCCACCCGGACGTCCTCGGTGCCGTGCCAGACGACTGCCTTCATGCGTCGGACGTACCCGAGCCCGCAGATCCGAACCTCACCCGTCCCGGTTTTGCGTCCGCTCCCGACGGAGATCCTTCGTGCAAGCAACTCAAGGAGGCTCAAATGGCCCAGAGCGTGCGCGAAATCATGACCTCGAATCCCACGACCGTCCGGCCCGAGTCGCCGGTGACGGATGCGGCGCGACTCATGGGATCCGAAGACGTCGGCTCCCTGCCCGTCGTCGAGGGCGACATGCTCGTCGGCGTTGTCACCGACCGCGACATCGCGGTGAGGGTCGTGGCCGAGGGCAAGGACCCGAATGCCACCACCGTCGGCGACATCCACTCGAGCGACCCGGTGACCGTCACTCCCAACCAGGGCCTCGACGAGGCTCTGAACGAGATGGCCGTCCATCAGGTCCGGCGTCTACCAGTCGTGGAGGGCGAGCGGCTGGTCGGAGTGCTCGCACAAGCCGACATCGCCAGAGAGGGCGCCGACGCCCAGACGGGGCGTGTGGTCGAGGAGATCTCGGAGTAGGAATCGGCCGGCCGCCGCGACGCTCGCGGCGGCCGGCCACCTTCTCGCTCAGCGCCCTGGATACGGATCGTCGACGCTGTCGCCGCCGGAGACAGTCCGCCACTCGCCTCCACCACACGACGGACATGGCGGGATGTGCGTCTGCGAGCCCATTTCGATCCGGTTGCCGCAGTTCGTGCACTCGTAGGTGCCTGCGGACACGTCGCTGCCTGCGGGGACGGGATTCGCCATTCGAGTCTCCTTTCGGTTCGACTTCGCCGTCGAGTTACCCCAGCCGGCGAGGCGAAAACGAGGGGTCGACCGGACGACGCAGGCGCGGGCCAGGGAAGCGCCCGGCCTCAGGTATGGGTCAGAACGCGGATAGGTTCCGCCCGCGCCGAGTTCCCGGCACATCGATCAAGGAACGAGCCGAAAACGGCAGAACTCGCGGCCGAAGATGAGCCCGCGACCACCCCAGAAGCCTGCGTCCGGCTCAAGCTCGTCCCGAACCGGCCAGCCACGGTAGACGAGGGTCTCACCGACCACGCGGAAGCGCGCCACAGGGATGCCGGCCACCAGCGTCCAGCCGACGCCATTCTCGATTCGCTTCGTCACGCCCACCGGAAGGAGAAAGCCGGACACTCGTTCCACCCGCCAGCTCCCTTCGAGGCTCGTGGTCTTCTCCGGCCCTCACGAGCCAGACGACTGCAAGTGCCCTTGCCCCGGCTGATCATTCGCTTCCCCCGGAGCGGACGAGGAGCCAGCCACCGACGATCAGCCCGACTCCCAACGCGAGGAAGCCGAGATCCCATGGGAGCTCGTTTCCGCCCTCGCGAACGTGGTGGAGGCCGAGGATCGCGTGATCGATGACCCCTTCAACCAAGTTGAAGATGCCCCAGCCCGCGAGCATCCAGCCCACGAGCTCCCGCCCCGAGCCGCGCGCGCCGCCTCGTAGGGCGCGCCAGAGCAGCCAGACGCCAAGCGCTACAAGAATCCAGGTGGCAGCGTGGAAGAGCCCGTCGCCGCGCATGTTTGCCTCCATGCCCTCGAGTGTGGTTGCGGGCCAGCGATCCGTGCTGGAGAGCATGTTGTGCCACTGGGCGATCTGGTGCAGGACGATGCCGTCCACGAATCCGCCTAGGCCGAGACCGAGCACGATGCCGGCGGGGGCGAGGGAACGCTGCGTCGGTGGCCGGACAGCTTCAGTTGCCATCGTTACCTCCCTTGGAGTGCCAGCCGCGACCGCCTGCGGCAGTCGCCAACGAAAGGGCCGGGGTCGCCCCCGGCCCTACGTTCAGACCCTAGGTCCCGCTTCACCCCACCTATTGCGCCCAAACGCTCCTAGTACCACTTCCCCTTCGCAAAGCCGCCAAAGGCAACAAGCCCGACCACGGCGACGATGACGCCGAGCAGGACGCTCCAGACCAGAGCGATGACGATCCCTGCAATGACGAGGATCCCGCCAAGGCCGATACCGATGCCGCCGCCTGCGTTCCGGCGTTCAGTTTCATGCGTAGCCATCACGTCTCCTTTTCGAAGGTGAGCATCACGATTCCCGTTCAACCGCAGCGCTAACCGGACCCTGTAGTAGTGGTGTACCGATGTGGCGGGTCGGGGAGATCCACGGCATCGACGCTTCGGATGCAAGCCGCTCCCTCTGGTCGGCGACGGCCGAGGTTGATGAGTTCCCCGCCTTGGAGGGCGACATCGAGGTCGACGTCGCCGTCGTCGGAGCCGGGATAACGGGCGTCACCGTCGCCCACCTGCTCAAGCAGGAAGGCAAGAGCGTGGCGCTTCTCGAGATGCGTCGAATCGGTCTGGGAACGACCGGCAACACCACGGCGAAGCTGACCGTCGGCCACAGCCTCGTCTACGCGAAACTCTCCTCCTCGCACGGCTCCGACGCAGCCCGTCTTTACGCCGAATCGAACCGCGAAGCGATCTCGCAGTTGAACGCGCTCGCCGTCGACCTGGGAATCGACTGCGACTGGGAGCCGGCCAGCAACTACGTCTACACGGAGTCCTCGGGGAGGCTCGACGAGCTCGAGGAAGAGCTGGCGGCCATGAGGCGCGCGGGCATCCTCGCTGAGCTGACGCGCGAGACCGACCTTCCCTTTCCGGTTGCGGGCGCCATCCGCGTCGACGAGCAGGCTCAGTTTCACCCGCTGAAATATCTTGCAGGACTGGTTGCCCGGATTCCGGGAGACGGTAGCCACGTCTTCGAGCAGACGCGGGCGACCGGTGTGAGAAGCGGAGAAACCGCGATGGTCGAGACGAGCTCCGGGCGCGTGCGTGCACGACATGTCGTGGTCGCGACGCAGCTGCCGTTCCTCGATCGCGGCCTCTTCTTCGCGAAGGCGCATCCGCAGAAGTCGTTTGCACGTCTCCGCGGAGGTGGCGGAGGCGCGGGCGCCGCGGGGCATGTACATCAGCATCGACGAGCCGACACGCTCGATTCGCTCAGCGCCGTCGGCCAACGGGAATCGCCATCTGATCGTCGGCGGAGAGAGCCGCCGGCCGGGTGACGAGCAAAGCGACGAGGATGCCTACCGGGCCCTCGACGAGTTCATGCGCGCCGAGTTCGGCGTCGCGTCCGAGCTGCACTGGTCGGCGCACGACTACATCCCCGCTGACGGGCTCCCCTACATCGGACGTCTGCGACGGGGAGACGAGCGCCTTCATGTCGCGACCGGCTTCGCCAAGTGGGGCCTGACGAAGGGAATGATCGCTGCGCGAATCATCACGGATGCCATCGTGGGCCGATCGAATCCCTGGGCCGCGCTCTACGACACACGGCGGTGGACTCCGCGCGCCTCCGCCAAGTCACTCGCCACAGAAAACGGACGCGTGGCCAGGCGCTTCGTCGCCGACCGAATCCGCTCTCGCTCGGCGGGGACGGACCTCGCGCCCGGCGAGGGCGTCGTGGTTCGTGTCGGCCTTCGCCATCAGGCTGTCTACCGCGACGAGTCAGGCGACACGCACGTACTCTCGGCCCGCTGCCCGCACCTTGGCTGCCTCGTCGCTTGGAGCGAGTCCGACAGGACGTGGGAGTGCCCTTGCCATGGCTCGCGCTTCACCGCCGAGGGGCGCCTTCTTCAGGGTCCCGCCACAACGGACCTCGCCCGTCAAGAGCCCACTGAGCCGGCGGCCGGCTCCTGACCGGTCCACGTTTCCGTGTCGCGACGGCGGGATACGACCACCTCGTGGCCGCCGCGCTCCACATCTACCTGCAGGACCATTTCGCGGGAGCAACCTTCGGGCTCCAGCTCGCCCAGCGTTGTCAGCGGAACAACGAGGGCTCAGAGCTCGCCGAGTCGTTGGCGAAGCTGACCGCCGAGATCGTGGAAGACCGCCGGACGCTGCACGAGATCATGCGCGACGTCGGCGCCGAGCCTTCGCGCACGAAGGTGGCTGCGGGGTGGGCGCTGGAGAAGGTTCGACGGCTGAAGCCGAACGGGAAGCTCTTCGAGTACACACCGCTCGCCCGTGTGCTGGAGCTCGAGAGCTTGGCGATCGGCATCTCGGGCAAGAAGGCCCTGTGGCGAGCCCTCGAGAACGTCGCGTCACAGGATCAACGCCTCGCGCACCACGATTTCCCGGCGCTCGCCGAGCGCGCCGAGGACCAGCTCGCGCGAGTCGAGGTCCTCAGGCTCGACGCCGCCCGCATCGCCTTCCCCCACGCACGCCCGACCGAGCTTAGAACCCAGGCCTCCGCCTAGCGGTCCACCACGTGTCCCCCAGAACACCGGGGCTGTCCCTTCCCGAGAAGGGCGAATGGCGCAGCGAAGAGATCGAGCATCGGCCCGCTACGCGAGCGGCTCGGGCGCGCCCATGCCCGGAAGCTCACCTTCCAGTCCTCGATCCTCGTCGAGCGTGCGCACAGGAAGTCCGGCCGACCTCCACGCGTCGAAGCCGCCGACGATGTCTGTGGCGTTGCTGCAGCCCAGCTCGCGCAGGCTCGCTGCGGCGAAGCTCGAGGAGAAACCCTGGGCGCAGAAGACGACAAGGCAGCGGTCGAGAGTCGTGATGTGCGGGTTCGAGTAACCCGAGTCGGGATCGACTCGCCACTCGAGCACCGAGCGTGGAATGTGCAGCGATCCGGGAACGACCCCGTGACGACGCCGCTCGTCCTGTGAGCGCAGGTCGACGAGAAGGGCTCCGTCGGCCATCGCACGATGAGCGTCTTCCGGATCGAGGCGAGGTGCGATCCGCTCCTGCGCCTCGGCAAGGAGATCGTCCACCGATCGTCGCACCGGCCGAGGTTGCCTGGCCCAGTGGGTCAAAGCAACCCAGAGACCGCTTGCTGCCGTGAGTGCCGCGACGACGGCGATAGCCCAGTTGGCCCCGAACCCGTCGGCGACGACGCCGGCGATGACTGCGCCGACGACGAAGCCGAAGTCGCGCCAGAAGCGGTAGACGCCGACGAGCTGGGCACGCTCGACCGGCTGCGCGACATCTGAGACGGCGGCGATCAAGGTCGGGTAGACGAGGGCCGTTCCCGCTCCGAGCAGGATGGCGGCGCCAAGAGCAGGCGCGAAGGCGCCCCCGCCGGCGACCAGGAGCACGAGCGCCCCGGCCTGGACAAGCATCCCCAGGACGATCAGCGGCTTTCGCCCCGTGTGGTCGGAGAGCCAACCGGTCAGGAGCTGGCCGGCGCCCCAGACGGCTGGGTAGACGCCGGCGACGATGCCGACCTCGGTCACGCTGGCACCGTTCGCGGCCAGGTAGAGAGGCGCGAGACCCCAGGCGAGGGCGTCATTCAGGTTGTTGACCAGGCCTGCCTGCGAGCAAGCGCGGAGAACCGGGTCTCGCAGTGTGCCGCGCGCGAACGCGCTCCGAAAGGAGCGCGCATCCCTGGCTCCGTGTGCCCGCTGCTCCTCGCCGACGTGTGCACCCGTGTCCCGGACGAAAAAGACCGACACAAGCAGCCCGGCCGCCGCGATGACGGCGGCGCCGACCCAGACGATCGTCCGCGGAGCGTAAGTCGCCGCGAGGGCGCCGGTCACCAGCGCCGCAACCGCGACGCCCAGATAGCCGGCCGACTCGTTCAGCCCGAGCGCAAGCCCTCGCCGCCTCGGCCCGACGAGGTCGATCTTCATGACGACGGTCATCGACCAGGCGAGGCCTTGGTTCAGGCCAAGGAAGAGGTTGGCGACGACGATCACCCACCAGCTCGGGGCGAGTCGCGATGAGGAGCGGGACGGGCAGGGCGAAGAGCCAACCGAGAACGAGCAGGCGCTTGCGCCCTACGCGCTCGGCCAGCCCACCCGCGGCGAGGTTGGCCAGCGCCTTCGTGACCCGAAGGCGACAACGAACGAGAGAATCGCGCTCGTGGAGGTGAGTCCGAACTCGTCCTCGCCGACGAGCGGAAGGACGCTCCGCTCGAGGCCGACCATCGCGCCCACGAACGCGTTCAGCCCAACGAGGAGAGCGAACTGACCCGCGTTCGCCCGAAGCCCGAGGCGAACGGAGCCGGGCGTCATCTGCGGGCCGGCGAGAGCCCGCTGCGGTTAGCGGCGACGATCGCCGCCTGATCGGCCGGCGGTGCCGGCACGTCTTGCAGAAGTGCGCGCGCGAAGCTGTCTTCGTCTGCCTGCGCGAGGGCTTCGTTGTGGCGGCGCTCGAAGCCGATCGAGGAGAAGGGGTTGCTCGAGAGGGCGCGCCCGCAGACGGAGCCGCCGTAGTGGCTCGGGTAGACGAGCACGTGGTCGGGAAGCTCGAGCAGACGTCGGATCGAGCGGAACTGCTCGCGCGCGAGAGGTTCCGGGTCGCCGGCGGAGTGCAGATCGGGCCTGCCGACGTCGCCGACGAGCAGCGAGTCGCCCGTAAAGACGAGCCACGGCTCTTCCGTCCCGCGCCGCCGGTCCGCCACGACAAAGGCGAGATGGGCAGGCGCGTGTCCCGGCGTGGCGAGCGCGCGGACCACGGTGTTCCCGAGCTCAACGACCTGGCCGTCGATCAGGCCAACGTGGTCGAACTCGACGCCCGCATCGGCCGGGAGGTACGCCGTTGCGTCCGTCGCCTCGACGAGCGCCGGAAGGCCGGAGACGTGATCGGCCTGCACGTGCGTCTCGAAGACCGCCGTGATTGGCGACCCCGCTCGCTCTGCTGCCTCCAGGTAGGCGTCGACGAGCTCGACGTGGGGGTCGACGACCCCGATCTGCGAGTGCGAGAGGCAACCGAAGAGGTAGCTCGCGCAGGCGGTGTCGTCGTAGAGGAAGGGGCGCAGGATCATCTCTGACCCTCAGCCTAGGCTGTACTCTGCCATCGAGCTAGACGAAAGTACCGATGGTGAGTATCGCTCCTGCCGATAGGACGCTGTCCCTTCTCTGGGACTCCACGCGGCTTCGCCTGCTCGTCGAGTTGGAGCGGCAGGGCAGCGTTTCAGCTGCCGCGCGCGCGGTAGGGATCGGACAACCGAGCGCAAGCGAGCACCTACGACTTCTCGAGGCGGCCGCCGGCCAGCGACTCGTCGAGCGAAACGGACGAACCAGCCAGCTGACCGAGGCCGGGCGTGTGCTCGCCTCGCACGCGAGCCAGGCGCTTGCAACCCTTGCCGCCGGCGAAGAGGAGTTGCATGCACTCGCGGGGCTCGAGACCGGGACGATCCACATCGGCGCGTCCACCACCCCCGGCGTCTACCTCCTACCCGACACGCTCGGCTGCTTCCAGCGCGACCATCCCAACGTCTCGATCGAGGTCGAGATCGCTTCGACCGGAGAGATCATCGAACGGCTGCTGGCCGGCCGGATCCACCTGGCCCTCGTCGGCGAGGCCGCAGCCGACGAGCGGGTCGAGCTCGAGCCGCTCCTCTCCGACGAGATCGTCGGCATCGCCAAGCCGGGGCTCTTACGCAAGACGAAGGGGAAGGTGAAGCCGGCCGCGCTCGCCTCCGAGACGCTCCTCGTGCGCGAGGCGCGCTCGAGCACCCAGCAGGTCGCCGACCGCGCGCTTCGCGCCGCCGGAGTCGAGCCGAAGCGAGTCTGGGAGCTCGACTCCTCCGAGGCGATCAAGCGCGCGGCTCGCGAAGGGCTCGGCATCGCGTTCGTCTCGCTCTACGCAGTGGCCGAGGAAGTCGAGCGAGGCGAGCTCGAGTGCTTCCGCCTCGCCGGCCAGCCCCGGATCGAGCGGCGCTTCCACATCGCCCGCCTCGCGCGACGCTCGCCGAGCCCAAGCGAACGACGCTTCATGGCGACCGTGACCCGGTGCACCAAGAGCGCTCATCACGCCCCGGCGAACGTGACGTAGAGGAGATGCCGCCCGTCCTCGATCCGGAAGGCGTCCACCTCGACTCGCTTCGTCGCCTCGCCGACTTCTCGGGCGCGTCGGTGATCGAGGCAGATCGAGATCCCGCGAACGCAGTACGACATCGTCGTCTTCTCCTGGTCGCTCTGATGATTGGAGCCCGAGGACGTCGTGCACGTCCTGCGCCGCTTCCGAGACGTCCTAGGCCCTGGCGGACTGATGCTCGATCTCCAGGTGATCCGCCCGAACCCGGTCGTCGAGTACGACGGCAAGGATCTCTGCGAGGTCGAGGGCAGCGAGCTGTTCGCCACGGCTGAGCCCGCGGCCGCCGAAGTCGACGCGATGGTCGCCGCCGGCCTGCTCGTCGAGGAAGCGCGCGACGACCACGACGTGAGAAAGCACTACGCGTCAGGTGCCGAGCTCGTCGCCGACTTCGAGGATTCGATTCGAGACCTCCCGGCCGACTGGATCCCGCGCCTGTCCCGGCTCCAGGCACCGTGTGCCGTCCGGGAGCGCTGCCGCCTGCGCCGGCTCCGAAAGGTGGCCTAGAGCGAGGCGAGCAAAACGGCGAGGCCCCGGCCGGATCGTGGGGCCTCGCCGACTCCGTTTGCTGCCTAGGCAGGAACGGCGTCTCCCTCCTGCTCGAGCAGTGTGCGGAGATGCTGGACGGCGACGTCGGCATCGATGACCGCCCGGATCTGCGTCTCCGCCTTGTAGGCGAACGGATGCTCCTTGTTGATGCGGTTGAGTGTCTCGAGGTCGGGCACGTCCACGAGGCCGAAGCCGCCGCGGTCCACGAACCAGCCGTATGCCTCGAGGTACTCGCGGTTGCGGTCGTACCACTCACGCTCCGCAGTGAGCAGACCCGAAACCTGCTCCAGCGGGATCTCGTGCTTCGGTGTCTGAACTACGAGGAAGCGCATCGCTTCACCTCCTGCTTGAACGATGAACGAGCACACACGATGCGCTTCGACGGCCGGTTGCGCCTCCGTGCCGGTACGGAACTTCGCGAAGCCGTGTACCGAACTTCAGCCGAGACCGTTCGCGAGGGCATATGCGGTCGCGGCGGCGCGTGCGGTGCGCCCGGACACGCCGATCTTCGAGTAGATGCTCGCGACGTGAGATTCGACCGTTCGCACGCTCAACACCAGGTCTGCCGCAATTTCGTCGTTTCCACGTCCCTGGGCCAGCAGTCTTAGCACCTCGCGCTCGCGACGAGTCAGCGCATCGGGCGGGCGTCGACCCTCCGCGAGCCTCGGCACGACAACCCCAAGTCCCGCAAGTTCTCCACTCGCGATCCTCTCGGCTTCCTGCGCTTCCTCCTCACGACCGAACGCGCGGAGCGCGGCCGCGAGGTCGAGACGGGCCACGGCTGCTTCGGAGCGCACGCCGCTCTTGCGGAAGAGGTCGAGCGCATCGGCGAGCGTGGCGATGGCGTCCTCGGATCCGGCATGCGTTTCGATCCGACCCCGTGCGAGCAGCGCGGCTCCGTGCAGCGGAGTGGTACGCACAGATTCTGCGGTTGCTGCAAGCTCGTCAGCCGCCCGTTGCGCCTCCCGGATCCGACCAAGGGCGAGTCGCGCACGAACGAGGATCTCGAGCGCGGGGACACGCATCAGTCGATCGTCGCTGCCGATGCGGCGGAGGTACCCCTCGGCCTCTTCGGCTCCCCGGCGGGCGTCGCCTCGGTCGAGGGCGAGTCCAGCGGCCACGACGGCGACGAGCGGGTGGCCTTCCGCCTCCGCAAGCAGTGCCGCAGCCTCCTCGAATCGCCGCTGACGGCGCCGAAGCTCCGCCAGCCGTACGAGACTGTCGGAAGCGTCTCTCCCAGCTTTCGCAAGATCGCGACTCGCCTCGGCAAGCGCCCGCTCAGCCTCGTCCCAGGCACCCCGCCAGACGAGCACCTCCCCGTAGTAGTTCCGGCACATGGTGAAGATCATGGCGTCGTCCAGCTGCCTTGCGATCTCTTCCACGCGGCGACACCACTCGCCCGCACGGTCGAAGTCTCGTACGCGCTTGCAGGCGTCGATCAGGTGGCAACAAATCAGCTCGACGAACCGCGCGTCGCCGACTTCGCCCGCCATCGCCGCCGTTGTTGCCTCGTCCAAGTGCCGCATGCCCTCCTCTACATCGCCGGCCGCCACGAGCGTGAGCCCGTCGAGCGCGAGGAACAGCATCTCTCCAGGGAGGTAGTGGATTTCACGCGCAATGGCGAGGCCCTCGGCGGTCAGCGTGAGCGCCGTCGCCGGGTCGTGCGCGCCGAGCGCGGAGCTCGCACGGATATAGACGAGCATTCCGTGCTCCTGGCCGACCGGCAAGTGCTCGAGAAGGTGGCTTGCACGCTCAAGCCAGCCGCCGGCCTCGGCAGGGCCACGGAAGTACATGCAGTCGACCGCGAGCTCCAGAGCCAGACGTGACGCTCGACGGTCATCACCGAGGCTGCGCGCCAGTCGGTAGCCACGCTCGTGAGCCTCCAGAGTCGCAGTTGCGTCGAGTTGCGCCGCGGCGGCCATGCCAAGGCCCAGAAGGGCGTCAGAAGTCTCTTCCTCGGCGAGTGCAGCCTCGAAGTGCACTCGCGCCTCTTGCCACGCGCCCTGCTGCAGCGCTGCCTGTCCAGCTTCGAGTGAGCTCACGATCTGACGTTTCATCACGCCTTTCGTGAGCGACAGGGTACGTCCAAGGTCGCGAGACTGCGGCGCGATCGAGGAGAGCCTCTTGGCCGGTGCCTGAGCAGGCTCAAGGCCGTGTTTCGTGCGAGAGCGCTGCCGCTTTCGGCTCTGAGGTGCCTACGCCGGTGCCGTTGAGGCCGATGGCGAAGGCGTCCGTTCCGACCGCGCTGCCACAGAAGATAGGTCGTCATCTCGCCCTTGCCCTTGACCGCGACGCCCTCGCGCTTCTCGAGGACGAATCGATCCACGATGCGACGGTAGGTTCGCTCCGTCACCTGGATGGCGCCGGAAGGAGCATGGGACTCCATTCGACTCGCGGTGTTGACCGTGTCTCCCCAGATGTCGTAGCCGAACTTCGTGCGGCCGATCACTCCGGCGATGACCGGCCCCGAGTCGATGCCGACGCGGATACCCAGCTCAGAGGCGGCCGGCACGGTCGCGAGGGTCTCCCGCATGTCCAGTGCGAGCAGGGCTGCCGCCTCGGCATGGTCGGCCCGCGGGGTCGGTATTCCGGCGGCCACGAGGTAGCCGTCTCCGATCGTCTTGATCTTCTCGAGGCCATGCTTGGCCACCAGGTCGTCGAAGGCCGAGAAGATGTCGTTCAGGAGGACGACGACCTGCTCCGCGGGCAGACGTTCTGCGGCAGGCGTGAAGCCGGTGATGTCGGCGAAGAGGACTGAGACCTCGTCGCTCCGCTCCGCGATCACCTCCGGTGAGCGCTTCAGCCGCTCTGCGATCGAGCGCGGGAAGATGCTGAGCAGCAGGGTCTCCGACCGCTCCTGCTCTGCGGCCAGGAGGCGATGGGCATGGTCGCGCGAGCGCACGAAATACTCGAGCAGGGCGAAGGTCGTAATCGAGGGGCCGGCGATGTTCAGAGCGAAGAACGTGACGACGAGCCAGGAAGGAATGTCGTTCACGGGCTGTGGCAGAGAGCTGTCGAGTGCGGCAGATACCGCGACAAGGGCCAGGAAAGCCACGAACCAGGCGGTGGCGCCGCGTGGCCCGTAGAAGACGAGAGCGCCGAGCGGAGCCGTGAAAGCCCAGAGCGCGACAGCCCCCGATTCCACGAATCCCCCGAGGCTCCACTGGAGGAGGACGGGGAGTAAGAGCCACATCGTGACCTGGCAGGCGCGGTAGATCGTGTAGCTCTTCGTCCTGGCTAGAACGGCGAGTCCGGCGAGCGATGCGACCTGGTAGGCGAACGGGATCAGTGCCGAGACCCATAGGCCCAGCGCGGCATAGGTCGCGATCCAGACAAACGAGAGAGCGACGATCAGCAGCGAACACAAGACGAGCGCCGACTTGCGCAGGCGCTCCTCTGGAGTGTCGGAGGGCAACGACCCAATCGCCGCGACCCTTTCGATCGCCGATCGCCACCGGGCGCGAACGCTCACACGGAAGACTCTAGGACAACCTGCAGCGAGGCCGACCGACCGGCTGCCTCATCACGCCGCCAGGTAGCGAGAACAGCCTGGCTGTCCCGTTCAGCAGTCCGTGGCAAAGCGGCCCAGGGTTTACGCCGAACGCTCACCGGATCCGTGGGGTGTGTCTGGGCCAGCGTTCGGGAGTGACGCCTGAGGGGCTCTCCCGTCGCGAAAGTTCAATCCGCTAGCCGATCTGCTCTGCCAGCCCGATGAGGATGCCCTCAGGGCCTCGGACGTAGCAGAGCCGATACGTGTCTTCGTACTGGACTACTTCGTCGACGAGCTGCGCGCCGTGCTTCCGGAGCCGGGCGAGCGTATCGTCGAGGTCGTCCACGGCGAACATGACACGCAGATAGCCCAGCGCGTTCACCGGGGCGTTTCGGTGATCGGCAACCACGGGCGGCGTGAGAAAGCGCGAGAGTTCGATCCCGCCGTGGCCGTCCGGCATACGCATCATGGCGGTCTCGACGCGCTGGTCGCGCAGTCCAGTGACGCGCCCTGACCAGTCTCCTTCGATCATCGCTCGACCTTCGAGTTCGAGGCCCAGCTCGGTGAAAAAGGAGATAGCGGTATCGAGGGATTCCACCACGATCCCGACGTTGTCCATGCGTTGAAGCGTCACGCGGCCCCCTCCAGTCGTGTTGTCGCTTGGAGACGCAAACCCGACGAGCGTACCGGCCGATGGTTGCGCCGTCGGCACGATGGCTTCGTTGTTCGCTCCTCTCCCGCTGACGTGGGCGAGCGTAGAGTCGCTTGGGAGCTAGTCAGGGATAAGACAACTCTGTAGTCGCTGACCAGATATGCGGATCGAGTCGGCGACGACTAGGAGGCCGCCTCCTCGGTGGCCGACCCGGGGGTCTCGCCGAGCACGATGCGCCGAATGAAGGACACGCGATTCTCGCGCGGGAGCCGCCGGCTACTGGATCAGCGTCAGCAGCTTGAACATCGGGAGGTACATCGCGATGATGATGATCCCGACGACGATGCCCACGGCGATCATCATCAGCGGCTCGATGATCGACGTCAGGCTCGCGATCGCGCTGTCGACCTCGTCCTCGTAGAAGTCCGCGATCTTGGAGAGCATCTTCTCGAGCTCTCCCGTCTCCTCGCCGACGCGCACCATGTGCGAGACCATCGGCGGGAAGATCGCCGACTCGGCGAGAGGCACGGCGATGGGCACGCCCTGCGTGACCCGCTCCTTGACGTGGTTGGTCGCGTCCTCGATGAGGCTGTTGCCGGCGGTGGCGCCGGTGATCTCGAGCGAGCGGATGATGTCCACGCCCGCAGCGACGAGCGTCGAAAGCGTGCGCGAGAAGCGCGCCATGCCGATCTTGATGATCACCTTGCCGATGCCGGCTGGGGCACGGACGCGCATCCTGTCCCAGAGGCGGCGCCCCGACTCGGTCTTCTTGTAGCGCCGAATCCCATAGGCGGTGAGGCCCACGAACGGGAAGACGATGTACCAGCGCGCACGGAGGAAGTCGGAGGCCGTGACGACGATCTGCGTCAGCATCGGCAGGTCGCCGCCGAGCTGGGCGAAGATGTTCACGAAGATCGGGACGAGGAAGAGGAGCATGCCGATCAGGACGAGCGTCGCGAACGTCAGCACCATGATCGGGTACATCATCGCGCCCTTCACGCGGCGCTTGATCTTCGTCTCCTTCTCGATCTGGTAGGCCACGCGGTCGAGCACGACGTCGAGGATTCCGGCCGCCTCGCCGGCCTCGACCATGGCGATGAAGAGCCGGGAGAAGATCTTGGGGTGTCGCGCCAGAGCCTCGGAGAGCAGGAGCCCTCCCTCCACGTCGACGCGGAGCTCGGCGATCACCAGCGCGAGCTTCTTGTCCTCGGTCTGCTCCTCGAGGATGACGAGGGCCGTGACGACGTTGAGCCCGGCCTCGATCATCGTCGCGAACTGGCGCGAGAAGATCTGGAGGGACTTCGGCTTGACCTTCTTGACGGCGATGGCGCCGCCCTTGGTCTCGGCGCCCTGCGAGTTCAGCTCGGTCGCGAGCAGGCCGCGGACGCGCAGCGCCTCGCGGGCGGCCGAGACGTCGGGCGCGTTGATCTCGCCCGTCAGCTCGGCGCCGGTCGCGTTGATTGCCGTGTACGCGTACGAACCCATCCTGCTCCGAAATCGGCATCCCCCCTCCTCTCCTTGAGGGCGAACCGGGTCCTGCCGATATGAGAGTGCGGTGTCCCCTCTCAGGCGGCTCATCCACGCGTGCCTCCGCGACCAGCGGGGCTTCGGCATGATCGAGCTCGTCGCCGCGATGTCCATCCTGGTCATCGGCCTGCTGGCGGTCTTCACGATGTTCCAGTCCGGGATCATCGCCATCCAACGCGCAGGCTGGCAGACGACGGCCGCCGTCCTCGCCGACTCCCAGATGGAGCAGTTCCGGGCCATCAAGTACGAGTCCATCGGCCTCGCCAACTCCGCCGTCACCGCGGCTGACGCCGTCTACAAGGGCGACGTCGCCTACACCGACGGCAGCACCGCGACGACGACGCTTGCAAGCTCGATGACGGCGAGCACGACGACGATGACCGTCTCGAACGCGACCGGCTTCCCCACCTCGAACGGCTTCCGCGTCAAGGTCAACTACGAGATCGTCAGAGTCCTCGCCGGCGCAGGGCACCACGAGCTGGACCGTGAAGCGCGGCGTCGACGGCACCTACGCCACCGCCCAGCCTTCCGCGTCGAACGTCTCCGTCGTCCAGCGCGTCGACGTGAACTCGTGCGGCACCGCACCGTGCACCACGCTGGTGCCCACGACGAACGTGACCGGCCCGGACGGGCGCAAGTACCGCATCGACATCTACGCGACGTGGGGAGAGGTCATGAACAGCGGCGGCGCCACCGGGCGAGCCGTGAAGCTCATGACCGTCGTCGTCCGCGACCAGGGCGCGCCGTACAAGGTCTGGGCGCGCGTCGCGTCGACGTTCGACATCTCGACCGGCAGCTAGCCGGCACCCGCGACCCGAGGGGGCGGTCTTGCGCACTGCAAGCCCGACCCCGTGCGTGATCGCAGGATCCGACGCCGGTCGGATCCGCCCTAACTCTTGGGCGGGAAGCGGTGGAAGCGGGGCGGGACGTACCACATGACCGCACGCCCCCAGCGAGTCCTCACGCACCAGCAGTCGGACGCGCAGTTGCACGTCCAGTTGAAGGGGTTGTGGATCCTCTCGCGCAGCGTCCGCCCCACGGGGCTGATGCTAGTGACGCGCTACTAGCTGACGTCGAGAAGCTCGACGACGTACTGCGTGGTCTGCGGCGCGGCCACGAGCGTGACGCGCTCGCCGACGGCGATCTCCATCGTCGCGCTCCCGTTCTCGAACATGCCCTGGACGACACCGATCGTCACGCTCTCCTCCGTGATGGAGACGAGCGTGAAGACGGGGTCGACGGACGGGAACTCCTCGCCCCGGGAGACGATCTCCGTGGCGCCGTTGACCTCGAACGTGGCCGTGCTGAGGCTCTCGTCGTCGCTGCCGCCGCCGGAACCGCCCGAACCGCCTGAGCCGCCGGACCCACCGGAGCCGCCTGAGCCGCCCGTGCCGCCCTCAGGCGTGCCGAGGCGGTCGGAGCGGGTGGGGAACGGGCTCCGTCCCGTGAAACGGCTGAACGCGACGAGCTTGGCGACGTCGCCCTCGGGGAGCTCGTCGCCCGGGAAGACGCCTGCGACCTCGCCGTCCTCGCCCTCGGGCGCAGCCGTGGGAGGCGGCGCCGCAGTCGGGTCCGTCGGCGCGGTCTGGACCGGCGTCGGCGGAGGAGCCGAGCTGTTGAACATCTGGTTGTACATCTTCGGCCCCTGCCAGACGGCGAGGCCGAGGAACGGGATCAGGAGGATGATGAGCAGCTTCTTCTGCTTGGCCTCCTTGGCCTTCGCCATCGCCTGGGCTTTCTTCGCTGCAGATGCCATGGCTAAGGAGTGATCTCGCCCTCCGGGGCGGGAGTCGTGGCCGTCGGGGCCGTCGTGGTCGCCGTCGTGTCGGTGGCGCCGGTCTGAGTCGTGTCGGTCGGGGGCGTCGTCGGCGCAGCAGCCGGCGGCGTCGTGGAGTAGACGTACGCGGTGACCGTCAGCGCAGCGGTGATCTCCGGGAACCCTCCGGGCCCTTCCTCCATCGCCAGCGACTCGAGGTTGAAGAGCCGGCCGTCCGCTCCGAGCTCGCCGTCACGGACGCGAACGAGGTTGCGCAGACGGAAGAGGAAGTCGGTGAGGTCGAAGTAGTTCCCCTCGAAGGTGAGGTTGATCGGGAGCGCGCTGTAGCCGGACCTGATCGATCCGCCCTGCGGCGCGATGGCGACGAACTCGACTCCGGATGCGGCCGCGACGTCGTTGAGCTCGAGGATGATCCCCGGCATGTCGTCGTCGTCGGGCATCGCCTGCGTGACCTTGAAGAGGTCCGCGATCTTGATCGCGCTCGGGTCGCCCTTCTCCGGCTGCCGCTGAGCGGCGCGCGTGACCTCGATCTGCGTGTCCAGCGTTGCGATCTCGTCCGAGATCTTCGAGGCCTCGGACTGCTTCGGCTTGATCAGCAGGAAGTAGCCGACGGCGGCGAGGATCAGGAGCGCCGGGATGATGATGACTGCGATCGGGACCTGCTTCTTCTTCACTGCTGGATCTCCCCTTCGGGCGCGATCGTGGCCGCGATGACGAACTGGTATCCACCCTCTTCGGCGTTCCGCGCGCTCGACTCGAGGCGGACCTCGGAGAACTCGGGGACGACGGACATCCGCGAGAGCAGCAGGGCGACGGCTGCCTGCGTGGCGGCGGTTCCCTCGATCCTGAACGTCGTCTCACCGGCAGGAGCGCCGCTCAGAGGGTCGGCAGAGCCGGACGTTCCGCTGCTGGCGGTGATGCTCAAGAGCACGACGGGGTCCGGAAGGACGAGCGAGAACTCACGCAGGATCCGATCCCAGGCCACACGGGTGCCGAGCGCGTCGGCGAGCGCGGCCGTCCGGGCCTGGCTCTCGCCGGCGAGCGACGCCGACGGGTCGGCGGCCTCCGGCCCGATCTGTGCCGTGAGCTGCGCCAGCTCGGCTCGACGGTCGTCGGCCTCGGCGCGCTTGTCGGCCACACTTGCGCTGGACGTCATGTAGGCGAACCCGAGGCCTGCGACCACGAGAACGCCGAGCAGGGCGATCGCGACCTTGGTGAGCGCAGGCGAGATCGTCGTCTTCTCGCCCGCCTCCTGCTGCGGCATCAGGTTGAAGGCCCGCATGAGCGGCACCGCGGGAGGCGGCGGCGCGGCCTTGGCGGCGACCGCGGCCTTCTGCTTCTTCTCCTTGCGCGCGCGAGGCTCCTTCGGCTCCTTCGGCGCCTTGGGCGCCTTGGGCTCCTTCGGCTCCTTCGGCCCGCGGGAGAACGAGAAGCTCTTGCGCTCCTTCTTTTCCTTCTCGGGCTTGGGCGCCTCCTCCCCGGCGGCGTCCTCGGGCGCAGGCCCGCTGCCGCGGCGGAAGAGGTCGGAGAGCTTGATCTCCTTCTTCAGGTCGATCGGCATCGCTAGACGGCCATCCCCAGGCCGATCGGGACTGCGAAGGACGGGTTGGGCGCATCGCCCTTGAGCTTGCGGCCGACGGTCACACCGGCGAGCGCGTCGCCCACGCGCACGGGGACGCCCACCAGCTGCTGGAGGTCGGCCGCGAGCCCGGTGAGCTGCGCGGTACCGCCGGCGAGCA
Source organism: uncultured Actinomycetes bacterium (assembly GCA_963748205.1). Taxonomy (GTDB): domain Bacteria; phylum Actinomycetota; class Thermoleophilia; order Gaiellales; family Gaiellaceae; genus JAIBJN01. The sequence goes on along the minus strand of CAVVIB010000012.1, from coordinate 106,262 downwards.
CGAGCTCGCGGATGCCCAGCGAGTCCGGCTGGCCCTGGTAGAACTGAAGCGAGGAGACGAGCTCGCGGCCGAAGCCCTGGAGCCCGATGCGCAGGGCCTCACGGGCCTTGACGGCGCGTTCGGGGGCGAGCCCCGAAGGGACCTCGTCACCCTGGAGGCCCAGGCCGACCTTGATCCGCTCGGCTTCCTCCAGCTCGCATTCGAGGGCGCGCGCGACCTGGTCGGTCAAGGAGTTGCCTCCCCACTCGAGCACGCGCGTGTACTCGCAGCTGTAGCCGTCGGACACGGCGAGCACGCTGCGCTCGGAGCCGATCGAGACGGCCACGAGGGCGCTGCGATCGGTGCCGCCGCCCGGCTCGTTCGCAAACTGGGTCGTGAGCGCGCGGAGAAGCCCGAAGGCCTCCAGGTCGACGCCCGCAAGGCGGATGCCGGCGAGCCGGCAGGCCTCGACGTACGCCGCGATCAGGTCGCGATAGGCGACGACGAGGAGCACGCGCGTCGAGGGCGGCACCCCTTCTGCGGCGGGAGTCTGGGAGAGGATCTGGAAGTCGAGCACCGCTTCGTCGATCGGGATCGGCAGCGCCTCCTGGGCGCGGAAGCGGACGGCGTTCGCCAGGTGCTTGGGATCGTCGATCCCGCTGATGTCGATCGTGCGGACGCCGATGCGGTTGTTGGCGAGGCCGATGCGGACGTTGCGCTTCGGCAGCTTGTGCCGCTTGAAGAACTCCTTGAGCTCCTCGCCCAGCGGCTCGACCTGGCGGACCTCGCCGCCGGTGATCAGGCCCTGGGGCAGCGGCGAGCTCGCGAGCTGCACGACCTCCGTGGAGCCGTTCACCGTCACGCACGCGGCGTTGAGCCGCGACGCGCCGAGCTTCAGTCCGACGACCTGCTTGCCCATCGCCTAGCCTCCCGCCACCCGGAGGCTGCCACCCGCGGCTGCGGCGGCGGGGTCGTCGGAGGGCATGAGGCCGTTGCGCTGCAGGAGGCTCTTGAGCTGGTCGGGCCGGCTCGAGCGCCCGAGCGCGGTATCGGTCGAGATCTTCCCTGAGCGGCAGAGCTCGAGCATCGCCTGCTCGAGCGTCTGCATCCCGCGCGCGGTGTTCGTCTGCATGATCGAGTAGATCTGCTCGACCTTCGCCTGGCGGATGAGGTTCCGCACGGCGTCGTCGGGCAGGAGCACCTCGAGCGCGGCCACACGGCCGCGGCCGTCCGATCGTGGGAAGCAGCGTCTGCGTGACGATTCCGACGAGCGTGCCGGCGATCTGCACGCGCACCTGCTCCTGCTGGGCGGCGGGGAAGACGTCGATGAGGCGGTCGACCGTGGAGGGCGCGTCCTGCGTGTGCAGGGTGGCGAAGACGAGGTGGCCCGTCTCGGCCGCGGTCAGCGCGGTCGAGATCGTCTCGAGGTCGCGCATCTCGCCGAGGAGGATCACGTCGGGGTCCTGGCGGAGCGCGCCGCGCAGCGCCTCGGCGAAGCTCGTCGCGTCGGGGCCGATCTCGCGCTGGTTGACGATGCACCGCTTGTGGCGGTGGAGGAACTCGATCGGGTCCTCGATGGTCATGATGTGGTCGTCGCGCGTGCGGTTGATCTCGTCGATCACCGCGGCGAGCGTCGTCGACTTACCGGAACCGGTCGGCCCGGTGACGAGGACGAGCCCGCGCGGCTTCGAGGTGAACTCCTTCAGGACGGGCGGAAGGTTCAGCTGCTCGAGCGTCTTCAGCTCGGCAGGGATGAGACGGAACGCGGCACCGAGGCTCTCGCGCTGGAAGTAGACATTCACGCGGAAGCGCGCGAGGCCCGGGATCGAGTACGAGATGTCGATCTGGCGCTTGATCTCGAAGTGCTTCTGCTGCTCCGTGGAGAGGATCCGGTAGAGCATCCGCTGCGTGTCGTCCGGCATGAGCCGGCTGAACTCGTCCAGGCGCTCGAGGCCGCCGTTGACGCGGATGACCGGCTCGGAGCCGACCGTGACGTGGAGGTCAGAGGCGCCGCGAACCACGACCTGCTCGAGCAGGTCGTCGATCGAGGTCGCCGCACGGCGCGGCGGCGGGGCCGCGGGTGCAGCCTCGGGCGCGCTCGCGTGCGCCTCCTGAGCCGGCTCGGACGCAGGCGGCTGAATGGGTTCTGGGCTCGATTGCAAGGTTGGTTCCATGGGTCCTCCCGTCGGCAGCTATCGGCAGGGAACCCGCTTCACTAAAGGGGGGTAGAAAATCCCTCAACTGGGGGGATTCCATCGGGCCTTCAACTGTCGATACCTCGCCTTGAGCCACTGCACGCTTACGCATTGTTCAAGGAAGGAGTTCGCACATGATTCAGAGGCTCAGGAACCGGATCACCGTCTCGGAGAAGGAGGGTGGTTTCACCCTTATCGAGCTCTTGGTCGTGATCATCATCATCGGAATCCTGCTTGCTATCGCCATTCCGTCGTACCTCAGCTTCCGCGCCCGCGCGGAGCGGTCGGCGGCCCAGGCGAACGTTCGCGCGGCCATCCCGGGTGTCGAGGCGTACTACGCCGACCACACCGCGAGCGGCTACGTCGGACTCACGTCCGCCGTTCTGAAGTCGGACTACGACGCCGGCATCAAGAACGTCCAGATCGTCCGCGCGACGGCTGGGTCGTACTGCATCCAGAGCACCGTCGGTCAGGCCGTTTTCAAGAAGGGCGGCCCGGCTGGAGACATCGTCACCGGCGCCTGCTAGACAGGCTCGGAGCATGTTCGAGAAAGGGCGCGGGAAACCGCGCCCTTTCTTCTTAAGCACTCGTGCCCTACTGCCGATAGGGAACGTGGAATGCGGCAACAGCTTCGCCTCAACGTGCTCATCCCCGTCGCGGTCCTGGGCCTCCTCGGCGCAGGGTTCGGCGCTTATGCGATGGGCGGCGCCCCCGGGCCCGACCCGGTGGCTGCGCCCGTCACGACGACGGCGCCGGCAGCGCCCGCCGCACCGGCCGCGCCCGGGAAGACTCCGAAGCCCGGCCCCGTGACGGCCGAGGCCTGGGCCACCGGCGCCAACGAGCTCTGCCGGAAGGCCGGGCTCGAAGGCCAGGTCATCGGCGAGATCCAGACGCGCAAGATGATCGCGCAGACGTTCAACCGGATCGACAAGTACTTCCGCTTCTTCAACCCGCAACTGAAGGCCCTCGGCTGGCCGAAGAACCGAAGGGAAATGGTTCTCGACCTGCAGGACCGGTATACGCGGGCCGCAATCGCCTTCCGCCGAGCGCACAAGGCGTTCAAGTCTCGCAACTACGTGAGCGCGATCGACCTTCTCGAAACCGTCCCGGAGATCGTCGGCAAGCCCGCGAAGACCTTCCGCAAGCTCGGCGCCACCGTGTGCGCCACCGACGCGGCGAAATATCTCCGGAGCGCCAGGGGCACGGACAGCCTCGAGTGGATGCTCCTTCGCTACCGCACGGTCGTGGTGGTCTTCTACGCCCCCAAGTCGAGGGTCGACGCCATTGCCGTCGCCGAGGCGCGCGCGGCCGCGCTCGACTCAGGCGCAGGCTTTGTGGCCGTCAACGTCAAGCGCGAGGCCCAGGTGGCCGCGCTGGCGATCGGCTACGAGGTGCTCAACACGCCGGCGACGCTCGTCTTCGTGCGCGGGCCGAAGCTCAAGTCGCACTTCGAGGGCCCCGTCGATCGTGTCACGATCGCCCAGGCCGTCACCAACGCCCGCCGATGAGCGAGGCGGCGCGCGCGACCGACGGCGCCCCGCAGGAGCTCGCGCTGCGCTCCGCGCGTAAGGACAACCGCGAGGTCGTGCGCATGCGCTACGTCGAGAACCCCGACGGCTACCTCGTCGAGTGCGAGGTGTACCCCTTCGGCGGCATCCGGGTCGAGCCACTCAGGCCCGGGCCGTACCGCTTCGACACGCGCGACGACGCCGACACCTTCATCCGGGAGACGGTCACGGTCCTCGAGTACCTGGGCTGCGACGTCACGTAGCCGCGTACGGGGCGAATCCCCTCATCGGGGGCTTCCCAAAACGCGTCCGCAGGCCACAGTTCGACGGTAGAGCAGGACCCCCGAACGTTCCAGGAACTGGAACAGGAGCGGAAAACATGCCGACACGAATCACGCTCCTGCGGCACAGCGAGCGAGGACAGGTCGTTGTCCTGCTTGTCGTCGTCCTGGTCGTCCTTCTGGGCGCCGCAGCCCTCGTCGTCGACGTCGGGCGCGCGTACCTGATCAAGCGGCACCTGCAGGCCTCCGCAGACGCGGCGGCGACCGCGGGCGCGCTGGAGCTGCCCGACCAGGCGGCTGCCGAGACCTTCGCCGCGAACTACAGCGGCCGTGACGGCGCGCGCAACGACAACAACAAGCTTCCGCCCGTCACGACGAACGTCACCACGAAGTGCCTCTCGTTCGCGCCGTGCAGCCCCGTGAACACCGTGGTGGTGGAACAGACCACCAAGGTCCCCACTCTCTTTGCGCGCGTGCTGGGCATCGACGAGTTCACGATCCGCGCCAAGGCGACGGCGTGCTCACCGTGCTCCTCGAGGCCGCTGGACATCATGCTGGTCCTCGACCGCACGGGCTCGATGTGCCAGGACTCGAACGGCAACAGCCAGTCCGGCTGCCCCGACCTTCAGAACGCGCGCGCCGGCCTGCTCGAGTTCGTCCAGTACATGGACCCGGCGATGCACAAGATCGGCCTCACGGTGTTCCCGCCGGCGACGAGCAGCGGTAACCGCTGCAACACGCCCGCCGAGGCCAACTACAACTCGACGAGCGCCGTCTACAACGTCGTCCAGCTCTCGAACGACTACAAGATCGGCGACAACCTGAACACCGCGTCGCGCCTCGTCTCGACGATCAACTGCCAGAAGGGCGGCGGGACGACGGCGTACGCGAACGCGATCGAGCACGCACAGTCCGAGCTCAACAGCTCGCGCGCGCGACCGGGCGTCCAGAACGTGATCATCATGTTCTCCGACGGTGCCGCGAACACCGGCCCGACGTACTACTCCTCGACGTCCCCTTACCGGCGCCGGCCGTGCGGGCAGGGCGTCGCCTCGGCGGCAACCGCCAAGACAGCCGGGACGCTGATCTACACCATCGGCTACGACCTCGACGCCCTCGGCGGCGGCGCCAACCGGTGCCAGTCCTACACCGGCGCGCTCGAGTCCCCCACGATCACCGCGTACTCGGCACTGCAGCAGATGGCCACGAACATCGAGACCTTCTTCAACCAGCCGAACCCCGGCGACCTGACGCGGATCTACACCGAGATCGCGGCAGAGATCGGCGGGACGCGCATCATCCCGGACGACTCGCTCTAGGCGCGCGACCCCGCGCGACTAGACGAGCACGCGGGCCAGCTCCTCGAGGGAGGTCAGGCCCGAGACGACCTTGGCCAGGCCGTCCTCCCAGAGGGACTTCATGCCGGTCTCGAGAGCGGCGCGCTCGAGCTCCTCACGGCTTGCGTGCTGGGCGGCGAGGCGGCTGACCTCCTCGTTCATGACCATGAGCTGGTAGATGCCGATCCGGCCCTTGTAGCCGGTCTGGTTGCAGCGCGGGCAGCCGCGCTTGCGGTAGAGCCCGACGCCGTCGGCCGAGGCGGCCTGCTCGGGCGTGAAGCGCGCCTCGAGCATCTCCTCCCGCGTGGCCATGTACATCTCGCAGCAGTGCGTGCAGAGCTTGCGCGCGAGGCGCTGGGCGAGCACGGCGGTCACGGCCGACCCCGTGAGGAACGGCTCGACGCCCATCTCGTTGAGCCGCGTGAGCGCGCTCGGGGCGTCGTTCGTGTGCAGCGTCGAAAGGACGAAGTGACCGGTGAGGGCGGCCTCGATCGCCATCTTGGCCGTCTCTGCGTCGCGGACCTCTCCGACCATCACCACGTCGGGGTCGGAGCGGAGGATGGAGCGCAGCGCCGCGGAGAACGTCATCCCCGCGCGCATGTTCACCTGCACCTGGTTGAGCCCGGCGAGGCGGTACTCGACCGGGTCCTCGACCGTGATGATGTTGATCTCGGAGCGATTGATCTCGTTCAGCGACGCGTAGAGCGTCGTCGACTTACCGGAGCCGGTGGGCCCCGTGACGAGGAGGGCGCCGGTCGGCTTGACGACGATCTCCTCGAAGATCTTGCGCATGTCCTCGGAGAGGCCGAGCTCGGCGAGGGTCGGCGGGCGCTTCGACTTGTCGAGGAGGCGCATGACGACTCCCTCGCCCTCGACCGTCGGCAGCACCGCGACACGGATGTCGAGCAGGCGCCCGGCGGCCTTGGCGTTCAACGAGATGCGGCCGTCCTGCGGCTTACGGCGCTCGGCGATGTCGAGCTTCGCGAGCACCTTCAGGCGGGTCGTGACGCCCGCCGCGAGGCGCTTCGGGATCCGCTGCACCTCGTGGAGCACGCCGTCCACGCGGAGCCGCACGACGAGCGCGTCGTCCTGGGGGTCGAAGTGGACGTCGCTGGCCCCGTCCTCGGCCGCCTGGAGAATGATCGAGTTCACGAGGCGGACGAGCGGGGCGTCGGAGACGCCGTCGTCGGCCTCGAGGTCGTCGCCGTCCTCCTCCTCGTCGGTGCCGATGTCGAACTCTTCCTCGACGAGCGCGGCGCGCTCCCACGCGTCCTTGGCGGCATTGAGGCGCTTGAGCTCGAGCTCGATCTCCTCTTCCGCCGCGACGGCGATCTCGAGCGTGAAGCGCGTCGCCAGGCGCAGCTCGTCGATCGCCTGCACGTTCGTCGGGTCGGAGACCGCGATGCGGAGCTTGTCGCCCGAGACCTGGTACGGCACGGCGCCGGCGCGCTCGAGCACGTGCGGCGGAATCGATTCGGCGGCGACCTTCTGGACGCCCACGGCTCCCAGGTCGATCCACGGGAGGTGATGCCGCTCCGCGATCTCCTTGGCCTTCTCGGTCGCGGTCGGCGCGCTGATGCGCTGGCCGGGGATGAGCAGCTCCGCGGAATCCACGGGCGCCTCTTCCATGATCGCCTTGGCGAGCGAGCCGGCGCCCGCGCGCGAGCGCGCGCCCGCGAGCCGGTCGAGCGGAATCAGGCCGGTGGTCTCGAGCAGCTCGGCGACGAAGTGCGCGATGCGGTTCTCCGGGATGCCCGCACCCGGTGGGTACTTCGGCTCGATCCCCGGCGACTCCTCACCGTCGCCCGTCCCCGCTCTACGGAGTGGTTGAAGCTCTTCGAACTCCATCTCTAGGAGTTATCGGCGCGGCGGCGTCCATCCCCAAGAGGGGGGATGTCGGGTACCTCTAAAGTCCTGTGCCGCGGAGATAGGCGTCCAGGAGCGGCTCGCCGAAGAAAAGGGCGAAAACCGACCCGGCCGCGAGGAAGGGGCCGAAGGGGATCGCCATCTTGCGCGCGGCGCCGCCGTGACGGGCCAGGAGGTAGACCGCGGGGACGAGCGCGAGCAGCATTCCGGCCATCAGCCCGACGACCACGAGCTTGCCCAGCATGGCGCCGAGGAGAAGGCACAGCTTCACGTCGCCCATGCCCATGCCCTTGGGATAGGCGAGGACGGCGGCGAAGAGGAAGAACGACGCGCCCAGCGCGGCCAGGACCCATTCCAGGGCCTGATCCGGGTGGATCGCGATCTGGGCGGCGAGGACGATCGCGGCGGACGGGAGGACGATCTTGTCCGGGAGGATGTGGCGCTCGACGTCGATCGCCGAGAGCACGACGAGGACGGAGCAGAAGAACGCGGCCACGAAGGCGTCGGCCGTCAGGCCGAAGGCGAGGAAGCAGGCGGCGACCAGCGCCGCCGTCGTCACCTCGACCGCGAGGTAGCGCAGGCCGATGCGCTCCTTGCAGCTGCGGCAGCGGCCGCGCAGGAGCAGGTACGAGACGACGGGGATGTTGTCGCGCCACGCCAGCCGCGTCCCGCACGAGCCGCAGGCCGACGGCGGGTGCACGATCGACCGGCCCTCGGGCAGGCGGGCGGCGACGACGTTGAGGAAGCTGCCGAGCGCCAGGGCCGGCGGCACGACGAGAAAGGCGAGAGCGACGTTCACCCTTCACCTATCGGCGGCTGGGCCGGAGGGGATTAGCCGGATTAGCCGGACTGGACGCCGGGGACGACGACGAAGTCGCCGGCCGTCTCCGGGTTGGAGTACATCTGGCCCTCGACGAGGCTGCCGAGCGGCGGCCAGTCGTAGTACGTCGGCCAGCCGAAGGGCTCGGACGGAAGCAGGATGCGGTTGCAGACGATCGGCCCGCTCGTGTGGAAGTTCTCGTGGACGGTGCAGTCGCCGTTGGCGTAGATGAGTCCCTGGAAGCCCGAGGGCACGTTCTGCGCCTGCGTGCCTCCCTGGTCGTACTCGGAGTCGCCGCCGGCGAGCACGATCATCATGTTCTGGGTCGGATCCCAGTTCTGCATGCCGTTGGTCACGCAGTTCGTGGTGCCCGAGCCGCCGGCGCAGACGAGCTCGTCGAACTCGAGGTCGCCGGACGCATAGATGATCCCGCGCCCCTGGTAGTGGGCGATCTCGCCGTCGTCGTCGAAGCGGAAGTCGCCGTCGATGAAGATCGTGCCCTTGATCTTGAGCACGTCGGTGACGTGGTTCCAGGAGAGCTCGCCGAGGATGTTGTTGTTCGCGTCCTTCACCTGGCACGTGTAGCTCGAGGTGCTGGGGGTCACCTCGGCCGAGCCGGTGAGGCTGTTGTTCATGTAGCTGTTGTTGTCGAAGCCGCCGGGGAAGCTGCCGGTCGTGCAGTTGTTCATCGGGCCAGGTTTGGCGTTCTCGTACCAGTAGGCGAGGTCGACGGCGGGCTTCGAGAGGTTCTGCGGCGCGTTGCCGATCGCGGTCGCCCAGACCTTGTCCGCGCTCGTGCACGGCGAGTGTGCGGCAGCGGTGTCGAACTTGCACGTTCCCGTGACCTGGACGTTCGCGAGCGGCGTCCCGGAGGTGCCGATCGTCGTGGACGGGACCGGCTGGTACCAGACCGTGATGCGCACGTAGTCGACGGAGGCGGTGCGCGCCGAGGTGGTCAGGTTCCGCGCCCTCAGGCGGACGCCGAAGTTGGACGCGTTGACCTGCGCCTGCGTCCACGTCGTGCCCCAGAGGTCGCCCGAGTCGCCGTAGGAGCGGGTCGAGTCGGACGTCGTCCAGTCGGTCGTGCTCGCCTTGTCGTTCCCCGAGGGCGCTCCGGCCTTGAGCAGGAAGACGTCGATGTCCTCGACGCTGTTCAAGCTGCTCGCCGCGCGCTCGATCTCGGCCTCGATGCCCATGATCGTGGCGCCCGCCGGAATGGTGAAGCCGAGGCCCGTGACGTCGAGGTTCGCGCTCTGGCCGCTCGCCGCGATCGAGTACGTCGCGTCGACGCCGTTGCTAGAGAAGACGTTGGAGGAGTTCGTCCAGCCCGTCGCCGCGCTCGGGTTGCGCGCGCTCGAGGAGGTCGTGCGCGACATCGTCACGTTGCCGCCGACCTCGAGGGTCGTCAAGGCTCCTGTGATCTGGGCCGAGCCGCGCAGGCAAAGGTTGCCGCGTGTGGCGATGGGCATCCGGATGTTCACGTCCTCGATCGTGAGGCAGCTCGACGTCGAGTCCGCGTACCACCGGCTCCACGCAGCGACGCTCGCGCCGCTGTTGAGGCCGTAGACCTGGGCGCTCCGCGTGAGCGTGCGCGTGATCGGCGCCGCACCGGTGGGGTTGACCACCGAGCCGGTCGCCGTGATCGTCCACACCTCGCCGCTGAGCGAGCCCGAGTACGTGACCGATCCGCCCTCGAGCTGGATCGTCGTCGACGCCAGCAGCGAGCCTGTCAGCGGGTTCAGGGCGGTGTTGAGGACGGAGAGGGCCTGCCCGATACCCGCCTCGGCGAGCGTGTACGCCGTCTCCGATCCCTTGGAGGCGCTAGCGCTCTTCACGTTCGCGGTCGAGTAGTAGATCAGGGTCGCGCCGCTGAGCGAGAGCACGCCGAGGATGCCGATCGCCATGACCAGCGTGATGCCCTCTTGGGCTCGCAAGCGTTTGAGTAGCCGCATCAAAGATTTAGACCCGGGTCGTGTTCCTTAGAACAATGTCGGTAACGAGGCGCCATCTCTTCCATGCCTCGTTCGGGTAGAGATTCACCGACATGTCCACGTGGAGCTTCCCGAGCGTCGTGGCGGACGGGGCGACGTAGGAGAAGATGTTCGCGGTCGTGAGGTAGTCGGCGATCGCGACGGCCGTGCCCGTTCCCCTCTTGCGTCGCAGCGTGTAGCGGTTCGTCCCGGCCGACGCGGTGTCGTAGACGACCGTCGTCTGGGTGCCACCCGACGAGGGGCACCCGGCCGGGAGCGTGATCGTCACGGAGGAAGCGCTCGTGAGCGTGAGCGCGCTGCCGCAGTGGATCTCGCGGCGCATCTTGTCGACGGCGACCCGCGCGCCCTGCTGGGCCTGGAAGCGGCGGTTCGACTCGAGCTCGGCCTTCGCGCCGGAGACGAAGAGCGCCGTGAGCGCCGTCACGATGGTCAAGAACATCGTGAGGACGACGAGGAGCTCGATCAGCGTGTAGCCGCGCTGCTCCCGGAGCAGCCTCGCGAGCCGCTGAGCCACGGCGCTAGCCCCTCTTGCTCTCGACATAAGCGAGAGCGCGGCGGGCGAGGGCCTGGCTGCGGCGGCCGAATCCAAAGCGCTTCTGGAGGCTGCCGTCGACGCGGATGAGCGTCTTCAGCGCCACGTCCCCGTCCTTCCACCCGAAGCGGGCGCCGGTGACGATCCAGTTGTGCTGGTAGAGCCAGAAGTCGACGAACCTGGGGTTGGGCTTCTTGACCATCGCCGCCCGGGCCTCGAGCGCGCGGGCGCGGGCCGGGAGCGGCATCTCGTCGGCGGGCTCGCGGGGCGCGCCGGCGACGGCGAAATCGGGCTTGCGATAGGCGCCGGCGTCCTGCGCGGGAGGCGCGGCGGGAGCGGTCGCGGCCGGCGCGGTCGTCGTGGGCGGCGCCGGAGTCGTGGTGGCGGGCGGAGTCGGAGCGGGCGTGGTGGTCGCCGGGGCCGTCTCGGCCGGAGGCGCCTCGGGGGCGGCGGCCGGCGGCTGGCTCTTCTTCTGCTCCTTGCGCCATACCTTGACGAGGACGATCTTCGAGCCGCTGAACGGAGCCGTGTTCTCGGGGAGGCCGCGCTCGGCGTACTGCGTGCTGCGCTTGAGGTTCAGCGTGACGACGGGCGCGCCGTTGTCGATCACGCGCGTGCCGGGAGCGGGCGACTGCACGCCGACCGTGTTGGCGGCGAAGCCGTCGACGTCGCCGCGGACGCGCCAGGCGAAGCCCGCGTCCTGGAGGATGCCCTTGGCGAAGACGTAGGCCTGACGGCGCACGTCGGGGACGACGAGCACGTCGGGCTTCTCCGGCTCGACGGCCTCGGGCGCCGCGGGCGGCGGAGCCTGGCCGCTGTCCTGCGCGAGCGAGAAGCTCGCCCACGCGAGCAGCCAGATCACGACGAGCGCGATGAAACGGGGAGCGAGCATAGCTATGCGGGCCGCCATGCCCTCCCCATCGGCAGGGAAGGCCGACAAGTCAAGCCCTATCCGGTGGAATTCGCCGAGAACCCGACGACCCGCGTGCGGATCACCTTGTACACGGGTCCCGAGGACGGCACGGGGGCGACCGCGCCGGGCGTCGAGCGAAGCACGGAGCGCTCGGGCGTCGGAGCGTCCTGCCAGCGAAACGCGATTCCGGCGTAGGCCTGGAACCAGGGCTGCTCCTGCGGGTACTTCGTCGAGGGCACGAAGGCGAGGTGGAGGTGCGGGCCCGTGGAGTTGCCGGTCGAGCCGACCCGGCCGACGAGCGCGCCCGCGGCCAGCGCGGCCCCGGCCACGACGTGCGGCTCGAGGTACGAGAGGTGGCAGTAGACGATGTTGGTGCCGTCCTCGAGCTGGAGCGTGAGGCCGATGCCGCAGCGGCCGCCGTCCTCTGGGAAGGCGTTGACGACCGTCGAGTCGGCGAGCGCGTAGAGGGGCGTGCCCGTCGGCGCGGCGATGTCCGCCGCCGGGTAGTCGTGGTGGTCGTGGGCGACCGAGACGATCTCGGGGCCGCCGCCCACCGGGAAGACGAAGCCGCCGATCGTGGGCTGCGTTCCTCCTCCGACCATCCCCGTGGCGACGGTCGGGCCCTGGCTCTCGAGGGCGGCCAGCGTGGCCATGGCCTTGTCGATCTCGGCCTCGAGGCGCTCGCGCTCGGCACGGGCGTCGTTCTCGGCGGCGGAGATCCGGCGGAGCTGGGCGTCGAGCCGGTTGAACTCCTTGAGCGTGAGGTTCGGGTTGCCGGCCTTGCGCTCGACTTCGAGCCGGTCCCAGGAGAGCTGGTCGAGCCTGGCGGCCACCCTGTCGATGGCGCGGTCGAGGCCCGCGAGGCGCTGCCGCGCCTGGTCGAGCCCGGCGGTTCCGAAGCTGGGGCCGACGAGGCTCGGCGAGCCGAGCGCGAAGGGGTCGTCGCCGAACGTCGCCGCGAGCTCCATCACGTCGTCGACGTACCACTGCGCGTGGTTGTAGGCGAAGATCGAGCGCTCGAGGTCGTCGTGCGCGCCGGCGGCCGCGAGGTAGCGGGCGGCCGAGTAGACACCGTCCTCTGGGTTCCAGGGGTCGGCGATCCCGTTGCCGTCGCCGTCCATGCCCCAGCGCATCCAGCTCGAGGGGATGAACTGCATCCAGCCGAGCGCGCCCGCCGAGCTCGGGCCCATGTTCTGGCCGAAGTTCGACTCGATCTTGTTGATCGCGGCGAGCACCTGCCACGGGACGCCGTAGCCCTCGCCGGCGCGCCTCCAGAGCGCCATGAGCTGCTCGTACGAGCGGACCTCGGGGCGCGCAGGGGCCTGCGACATGTTGGCCGGGACGCGGATCGAGCCGGGCCCGTTCGGGACCGTGTAGCTCGGCAGCGACTGCTGGCTGCCGCGCACGACGGTGAAGACCTGGCTGGACGAGGTCGCGGGAATCGCCGCCACCACGAGGGCGACGAGAAGAGCCGGGAGGAAGCGCCTCATTGATCCGTGGCGGCGAGCCGCAAGCCGTTCACCGGTGCTTCTTCGGGCTCCGGTTCGGGCTCTCCCTCGTCCTCCGCGAGGCTCGTGAAGTCGACGGCCACGCTCTTGCCCTCTTCGGCGACCTTCTTGCGGCGCAGCGCCTGCTCGACTGCGATCTCGAAGTCGTGGCGGTTCGTGGCCGCGGCCGCTGCGACATCGAGCTCGACGACTTCGTCGGTCACGAGCTGGACGAGGTGCTGGGAAAAGCTCTGCATGTGATGGTAGTCGCCGTCCTCGATCGCCTCGGTGATTCCGTGGGTCTTCTCGGGCTCGCGGATCAGGTCCGCGATGCGGGCGGTGTTCACCATCACCTCGATGGCAGCGACCCGGCCGCCTTCCTTGCGCGGAAGGAGGCGCTGGCTGACGACCCCGCGGAGAACGCCCGCAAGGATCTCGCGCACCATCATCTGCTTCTGGGGCGGGTAGAACTCGACGAGCCGGCCGACCGTCTCGGCCGCGTCGAGCGTGTGCAGCGTGGAGAAGACGAGGTGGCCCGACTCGGCCGCCTGGAGGGCGGTCTGCGTCGTCTCCTCGTCGCGAAGCTCGCCGATGAGAATGACGTCGGGGTCCTGGCGCAGCACGCGGCGCAGGGCCTGCTTGAAGGACTCGGTGTCCAGGCCGACCTCACGCTGGTTGACGATCGAGGCCCAGTCGTCGTGGATGAACTCGATCGGATCCTCGATCGTGACGATGTGGCACTTCCGGTTGCGGTTGATCCAGCTGAGCATCGCCGCGAGTGACGTCGACTTGCCCGAGCCGGTCGCGCCCGTCACGAGGACGAGGCCGCGGTGCTCCTGCGCGAGCTTGCCGACGCCCTCCGGGAGGCCGAGCCTCTCGAAGCTCGGGATCTCCTTCGGGACGAAGCGGAAGGCGAACGAGATGGAGCCGCGCTGGCGGAACCCGTTGACGCGAAAGCGTCCGATCCCGTCGGCCAGGTACGACGTGTCGAGATCGCCTGTCTCGAGGAACTGCTCGCGCTTGGCCGGCGAGCGGTCGGTCACGAGCAGCAGGACGGTCTCCAGGTCGGACTCGGTGAGGAGGCGCTGCTCGAGCGGCTCGAGGTCGCCGTCCACCCGGACCATGGCCGGAGACGACACCTTGAGGTGCAGATCGCTTCCTCCCGCGTCGATGACGCGTGCCAGCAGTTCGTCGAGATTCATGACGCCGACCGTGTCCATCGGCGACCTCGCCGGGCGCTTTAGCTCAAAGGGGGGATGAGGCCGCTCGGTTACACTTACGCACCCCGCGGGGGAGTTCCCGAGTGGCCAAAGGGGACGGGCTGTAAACCCGTTGGCTCAGCCTTCGTAGGTTCGAATCCTACCTCCCCCACCTTTCTGTCCTAGGTACGCGAGAGCCGCTCAAGCAGAGCGGTTCACTCGCTACGGAAAAGCGCTCCGGCTAGGGCAAACGGCAGACGATCGTGCCGTGGTCGGAGTCTGCGAGTAGCTCCGCATGCGTGACGACGCATGTTCCGACCTTCGTCTCGATCGGGTCACCTTCGTCAGGAGGCCCCGGAAGCTCCACTTCGTCCAGCTCCGTCCAGCCCGGTCCTTCGATGGTGATGACGAACCGATGCACCGAAGCCCATCATGTCAGGAGCGCTCACCGCGGCGACGTGACACGCCGGACCGCGCGGATCGGCAGCGGCTCTCGCGGCAGCGTCCAGTAGCGGCGGTCTGCGTAGGACCAGGCGTAGACCGGGCTCCCGTCGCGGGAGAGCTCCCGCAGCTCCGGCTGGCCGAGCTCGCCCGCCGACCAGTCGTACAGGGCCTGGATCCGGGGCGCGATCACGCCGTAGTCCGCGAGCCGTCCGAGGCTGTTCTCGTCGACGAGGTACGTCTCCAGCTCGTCGAGGAGCGGATAGCGATCCGGAAGCACGCGGCCGAGCGAGAGGTACACGCCGACCAACCGGAGGCGCGGATCTCCCAGTAGCGGGCCCATGGCCGCGAAGCGACCGAGGGCGAGACGCGGGGCCGCGACGAGAGCGTGGACGTAGAGAACGCGCAGCAGAGCGACGTTGAGGAAGAAGCGCTCCGGCTTCGACTCCGCATCGGCGAGCTCGCGGTTCTCGAGGTACGCGGACACGATGGTGGCGTTGTGCGCGCGGTACCAGGTGTGCGCCGTCGGCCGGCTGATGAACGACAGCCAGAGCTCGATCGCCGCTGAAGAGGGCTCGCCTCCACGACCGGCCCTGCGCGCGAGGGCCTCACACCCGTCGCGGAGCAGCCGCTCGTTGACGGCTCGCCACCACTGACTTCCCGGTGTGTCCCCGGCAGGAGGGTGCAGGACACCGCGCACGGCCTGCCAGCGCATGAACGCCAACGCCGCAGGCTTGAACCGTGGCGCCGGGGCGCAGAGCCGGTCGTACGTCCGGGACAGAAGCGCCATGCGCGCCTCCGGGTCGTCGCGAACACGCTCGACCTGCGCAGCCGCCCATGCAGCAGCCGTGTCCTGCCTCATGCGGCCACAGATCCTAAGCGGCGGACCGCCACGTCCGGTTTCCACGCCAGGATCGCGGCATGAGAAGGCCGCCGCCCACGCTCCCGGGCTGATGGGGGAAGCGTTCCTCTGGGGCCTCGTCGCAGGCTCCTCGCTCCTGATCGGTGGGGCGATCGCGCTCCGGGCTCCGATCACCCGGCGCCACGTCGGCCTGATCATGGCCTTCGGGGCCGGCGTCCTGATCAGCGCGGTTGCCTACGAGCTCGTCCACGAGGCCTTCGAGACCTCTGCCGGAGACGGCGGGATCGCGCTCGGACTGCTTGCCGGCGCAGCCGTCTTCTTCACGGCCGAGCTGTTGATCGATCGGCTCGGGCCGCCGAAGGGGAGCGGATCGGACACTGCCGCCACAAGGGCCACCGGGCGGGCGATCGTCCTGGGGATCATCCTCGACGGCATCCCGGAGTCGCTCGTTCTCGGACTGACCGTGCTCGAGGCGGGAACGGTCAGCGCAGCGTTCCTGGTCGCCGTCTTCATCGCGAACCTCCCCGAGGCCATCGCCGCGACCGCAGCCCTCGAGCGGGCCGGCAGGGCTCCACGCCAGCTGATGCGGTTCTGGGCCCTCGTTGCCCTCGGCTTCGGCGTCACCTCGCTCGTGGGCTACGTCGTGCTGGACGGCGCCTCGCCGCGGACGAACGCGATCGTGCTCGCATTCGCTGCCGGCGCGGTCTTGACGATGCTCGCGAACACGATGATGCCGGAGGCGCTCCACCACGGAGGCAAGCTCGCCGGCTTCGTCACGACGGTCGGGTTCGCGCTCGCCTTCGGGATCAGCTCGCTGCAGTAGACGCGGTCAGCCGAGCTTCACCGCGGTGCCGCTCGCGGCGACCATCAGCATCTGGCCGCCGACGCTCTCGTAGTCGATGTCGATCGACACGATCGCGTCCGCGCCGAGCTCTTGAGCTTTGCCGCTCAGCTCGTCGACCACCGCGCTGACCGCCTGGGCGATCTCCTTCTCGTAGGACTTCGAGCGGCCGCCGACGATGTTGCGGAAGCCGGCGGTGATGTCCTTGCCGATGTGCGTCCCCATGATCGCCTGGGAGGACACGACCCCGAGGTACCGCTCGACCGGACGGCCTTCGACGCTCGGACCGGTGGTGTGGATCATGCGCTCTCCTTTCGCCGGTTGGCGTGCGAGATCGTACGCCCTGCGAAGGAGCGCGGGGCAAACCGTCGAAAGCGCCTCTCAATCCGCACGAAGGAGGAGCGCCATGACGGCAGGCCCGCGCAAGCCGTTCGCAATCATCGGGCAGGGAACGATCTTCGACGGCATCGCCTACTGGACGACGCTCATCGGCGTCTACGTGATGGTCGGCGGGCTGATGCTCTACTCCGGCAAGGGCAAGCTCTTCGACGACGACGGGAACGCCCCGCAGGGGATCCAGGAGCAGTTCTCCGGCACCTTCGTCGACACGTTCCCCGGCACCGACGCGGCGTGGGTCATCCTCGGGATCCTCGAGTTCGCCGTCGTTCGCTGATCCTCGTCGCCAGCCTCGTCCGGCTCGAGATCCTGCCGCACCGCGAGAAGTCGCTCCTGCAGGTCGGGCTCGCCGTGGCGATGCTGACCTTCGGCCTCATGGCCTTCGGCCAGACGGTCACGAACCAGTTCGAGGGGACCGCGTCCCTCTACACGTACTTCGGGTCGACCGCGGTCATCCTCATCCTCGTGAGCCTGATGCCGCCGAACCGCTCCGACCGCTGGCTGGGCGGGATCTCACGGTGAGCTAGGGCTCGGTGTGGACGATCACGTCCACGACCTCGGGCCGTTCGCGCCGGATCCGCTCCTCGATCTCGCTCGCGCTCGCGTGAGCAGCTGAGAGCGCCTGCTCGGGCTCCATCGCCAGGGTCAGGAACGCGACGAGCCCGCGATCGGTCGAGACGAGGCGAAGCTCGCGCGGGTCGGCGCCTGTCGCCTCGCGGACGATGCGGCGCACGTCCGATTCGCCTTCCAGATCGCCGTCCGCGAGCTTCGCGGCAAGGGCCTGCTCGGAGAGCGGCTCGAGGTGCGTCCGCACCGCGTCGACCTCGGGCAGGTCGGCGAGGATCTCCCGCTCGACCTGCTCGGCGACGTCGTGGGCCTCGGCCAGCGTGAACGACCCCGGCAGCTTGAGGTGGAGCGACACCTCCCTGCGGCCGCCGACGTCGAGCACCGCGACGTTGTGCACCTCGCGCACGCGCGGAACGCGAAACGCCGCCGCGAGGGCGCGCTCCGTGAGCCCGACGCCGGTGTCGACGGGCTCCACGTGCACGACCACGTCCGCCCCTGGCAGCGCCCGCTCGACCGCCTCCTCGACGGCGTCCGCGGCGGCGTGACCCTGCCCAACGGCCGCCCCCGGCGGGACGCCGATGACGACGTCGGCGAAGTGTCGGCCGGCCGCCCGGCGCATCCGCAGCCGGCGGAGCGTCACGCTCGGATCGAGCGTCTCGATCGCCCGCTGGGCGGCCTCGAGCGCGTCCGTCGGCGCGGTGTCCATGAGCACGTCGACGTTCTGGCGGATCAGCCTCCCGGCGGCCGCGAGGACGAGGACGGCGACGAACAGCGCCGCGATCGCGTCGCCCCCCGGATAGCCCGCGCGCGTGGCGAGAAGCCCGACCAGCACCGCCGTCGAGCCGGCCAGGTCGCTCCCGAAGTGGAGCGCACTCGCGCCGAAGGCTGCGCTCTGGTATGCCGCGACGCACGTAGGGAGACGGTCGTCCGGACGGCGTCGATCGCGATCACGAGGAGGATGACGAGGAATGCCCACCAGGTCGCCTCGACCTCGGCCGTGCCTTCGACCAGCCTGCGGATCGCGACATACATGATCGCCAGCGACGCAGCGACGAGGATCGAGGCCTCGGCGAGCGCCGAGAGGTGCTCGGCCTTCCCGTGCCCGTACTGGTGCCCGACGTCTGCCGGCCGGATGGCGACGCCGACCGCGAAGAGCGTCAGGAGCGCGGCGACGAGGTCGGTGCCCGAGTGCGCCGCCTCGGAGAGGAAGCCCAGGCTCCCGGTGGCCAGGCCGGTGACGAGCTTGACGGCGATCAGGACGACTGCCGCGCCGACCGAGACAAGGGCGATGCGCCGCTGCGGGCTCATGGCCACAGGCTAACCTTGGTCGCGGGATGAATCCGGAGACCGGCGAGCAGTTTCAGGTCGATTGCCCGCACTGTGGGAAGCACTTCGACGCCGAGCTGCTCGGAGGCACCGAGCGGAACCTCGGGTTCAAGTGCCCGCACTGCCGGCTCTTCGTCGCCTTCAAGGCGGCCGACGACCAGGACCTGGTCGAGCCGACCGACGACTGATCCGGCTCCGCCGGGCTAGGGTCCGCGCGTGTCCGAGCCGTCCTTGAGCCTGACCACAGCGACGAGCACCGGGTCACCCCGCTCGAGCTCTTCTTCGACCTTGCGTTCGTGTTCGCGTTCACGCAGGTCACGAGCCTGCTCGTGGACGACCCCACCTGGGGCGGCGTCTTCCGCGGCATGCTCGTGCTCGCCGCGCTCTGGTGGGCGTGGACCGGCTACGCGTGGTTCACGAGCACGCTGGACGTCGACGAGGGCGGTGTCCGGCTCGCGATGCTCGCCTCCATGGGCGCGATGCTCTTCGTCGCGCTCTCGGTTCCGGGCGCCTTCGGAGACGACGCCGTCCTCTTCGGGCTCGCGTACTTCCTCGTCCGGGCGATCCATCTCGTCCTCTACGCGATCGTCAGCCGGGACGACCCCGACCTCCGCAACGCCCTGCTCCGGATCGCGCCCACCGAGCTGCTCGGCGCGTCGCTGCTCGTGGTGGCCGCCTTCCTCGACGGCGACGCCCGCATTGCGGCGTGGGTGGTCGCGCTCGCGGTCGACTACCTTGGCCCGGCGGTCAGGAACCTCGACGGCTGGCGCATCGCGCCCGAGCACTTCGCCGAGCGGCACGGGCTGATCATCCTGATCGCCCTCGGCGAGTCGATCATCGCCATCGGCGTCGGCGCGGGCATCGAGATCGTGCCGAAGGTGATGATCGGGGCGGGTCTCGGCATCGTGGTCGTCTCGGCGCTCTGGTGGCTCTACTTCGACGTGGCCGCGATCCTGCAGCGGACGCGGCTCTCCGCAGCCGAGCGGCGTCGAGCAGGCGCGGCTCGCGCTGAGCTCGTTCAGCTACCTCCACCTGCCGATGGTCGCCGGCATCGTCCTCTTCGCGTTCGGCCTCGAGGATGCGCTCCACCACATCGACGAGGCGCTCGACACCGTGCCGGCCGCGGCGCTCTGCGGCGGCGCCGCGCTCTACCTCCTCGGGCACGTGGCCTCGCTCTTCCGCGCGACCCGCCGCATCTTCCGCCGGCGGACGATCGGGGCGCTCGCCCTCCTCGCACTCATCCCGGCCGCGGCGGCGATCCCGGCTCTCGCGGCGCTCGGCCTCGTCAGCGCCGTGTGCTCGTTCGTGGTCGCCTACGAGGCGATCGCCCATCGCGAGCACCGCGTCATCTTGAGGCACCCCGAGCTCGCAGAGTGACGAGCGACCTCGTGATCGAGGTCGACGACCCGCGGCGCGACGACGTCCGCCGACTCCTCGCTCAGCACCGGCTGTTTGCCGGCAGCGTGATGCCGCCCGACGGCGTGCACGTGCTCGATCCCGACGATGCGCAGGACGCCGACCTCACGCTCTTCTCCGCCAGGGCTGACGGTGAGTTGCTCGGCATCGGCGCGCTCAGGCAGCTAGACCCGGGCCATGCCGAGCTCAAGTCGATGCACACGGCGACCGCGGCGAGGAAGCGCGGCGTCGGTCGCGCGCTCGTCGACCACCTGATCGCCGTCGCGGCCGCGCGAGGCGTTCGCCGCGTCAGTCTCGAATGCGGAGCCGGCGAGGCGTTCGTGCCTGCGCGTTCACTGTATGCGGCAGCCGGGTTCGTGCCGTGCGGGCCCTTCGGCGACTACACGGCGACGCCGGACAACGTGTTCATGACGCGCGTGCTCGATTAACCGCAAAGCGCCCCAGCCACCGTCAGGCTTGTGCCGAGGCCGATCTCGTAGGAACATGTGTTCGTGTCCGCACAGGGCTCCGCCTATGCCCGGCTCCGCCGCGCGCTCGACGCCGGCAACCCCGCCGTGGCGCTGTCCGCGGCCACGGAGCTCGAGTTCGTGAGCCTTCCGGACGCCCTCGAGCTCGTCCTCCTGCTGGTCGACGACCACCGTCGCTTCCGGCGCGCGGCGCTTCGCTGGCACGCCCGCTACTGCGACGAAGTGCGCGACGTCGGCTTCGAGGAGGCCCACGCAGTGCTCGCCTGCCTGGCCGGCCTCGACGGGCGCCGGCCCAAGGTCGCCGCGGCCGCGCTCGCGACGCTCGTCCACCGGCGGGGGCTCGAGCGCGCGAGCGAGGCGCTCATGCGCTGGGCCAACGCCTAGACCGGTTCGTCTAATACTCGCGCGGCGACCGCCGATAGAGAGAGCGTGTCCGTCGCCGCACGCACCGCCGAACGCGTGCTGGCGCGCCGAGCAACGCTCGCCCGCGTCCAGCCGCGAACCGCGTCCCTCCTCGCAGGCCTCGTCGCGTGCAGCTTCCTGCTGCGCACGATCATCGCCTGGCAGCGCGCGACGCCGACCTTCTTCCCGGACGAGTACATCTACGCGGAGCTGGCCCGCTCCATCTCGGAGGCCGGGCAGCCGCTGATCCGCGGGGCCTCTGCCAGCTTCCCCGCCCTCCTCCAGCCGATCCTCACCGCACCGGCGTGGCTCGTCGGAGACGTCGAGACGTCGTTCCGGCTCGTGCAGACGCTGGGGGCGCTGGTCATGTCGCTGGCGGTCGTTCCCGTCTTCCTGCTCGCCCGGCACCTCGGGATCCGGACGCCGCTCGCGCTCCTCCTCGGCGCGCTCACCGTCCTCGTGCCGGACATGGTCTACGCGACCTGGGTCGTCGCCGAGCCGTTCGCCTATCCGCTCGTCCTCGGCGCGGTCGCCGTCGGCGTCGCCGCCCTGACCCGGCCCCGCCCACGGCTGCAGCTCGCCTTCCTCGCCCTCGCCGGCCTCGCCATGTTCGCCCGCGTCCAGTTCGCCGTCCTGCCCCTCTGCTTCCTCGCGGCCGCCGTGCTGGTGGGCCTGCGAGAGCGCCGGCTGCGCGCCGCGCTCCGGGAGCAGCTGCTGGTGGTCGGACTTCTGCTCGTTCCCGCGCTCGGCATCTTCGCCGTCGGCCCTGCCCGCGCGCTCGGGTTCTACCGAGGCGTGCTCGACATCGACTTCCTCTCGCTCGCCTACGTGAAATGGGTCGGCCTCGACGCGATGTTCCTGGTCTACGCGTCCGGCGTCGTGCTGGCACCGGGGGCGCTCATCGGTCTCTGGCTCGCTCTCAGGCATCCTCGCTCGCGCACGGAGCTCTCCTTCGGCGCGCTGTCGCTCATGGTGATCGGCGTCCTCCTGCTCGAGGCGGGCGGCTACGGCCTCGAAGGACGTCTGCAGGAGCGCTACTTCTTCTACGCGGTCCCGCTGGTCGGGATTGCCTTCGTCCTGTACGCCTCGCGCGGCTGGCCTCACCGCCTCGTTCACGGCGGGCTCGCGGCCGGCCTCCTCCTGCTCGCCCTACGCGTGCCGCTGTCCGGGTACTCCGCGGCGGACCTGAAGACGGGCTCTCCCATCCTCTTCGCCACGACCCGGCTGGAGCGTGCGCTCAACGATGTCTCGCTCGCCTCGCTCGTCTTCGTGCTCGGGGTCTCGGTCCTGCTCGGATGCCTCGTCCTCCTTTCGCGTCGGCCTGCGATCGCGACGCCTGCCGTGCTCGGGCTCGCGCTCGCCACGTGCGCGACGATGTACGGCGCCGCGGTCTCCTTCAACCTCGACAATGCCGAGATCGCGCGGGACCAGGTGCTCGGCACCGAGGCGTCGTTCGTCGACAGCGCAGGCATTCAGGACGTGGCGATGCTGCAGACGCGGTCGAGCGACCGCGGGATCGCCTCCGAGTACCTCTTCTGGAACCGGACGGTGGACGACGTCTACCTTCTCCCGTTCGCCGCGCCGCCGGATGCGTTCGCGACCACGTCGCTGGCGTTCGGGGAAGACGGGACGCTCCTCGCCGACGGGAAGGCGGTCGAGCGACCGCTGATGGTCGACGGCTTCAGCGACACGGTCCGCTTCCGCGCCTCGACCGAGGTCGCGACCTCGCCGGCGTATCGCGTCGTCGAGTCGTCGGGCCCGCACCAGCTCGCCCTCTATGCACCCGGGCGGGCGGAGAACGGCTGGCTCGGGCTCTTCGGCGTCATGCGGATCTGGCCGGAGAACGCCTCGGAGGGCCTGGCCGGGACTCTGAGCTTCCGTTTGACGACGCCCGAAGGGAGCGAGGGCCGCATTGTGTTCACGCCCGAGGACGGGCAGCCCGAGGAGCTCGTCGTCGCCCCCGGCAGCAGCCGCAACGTCTCGTTTTCCGTCTGCACCGACGGGCCGTGGCGCGTGAGCTTCGAGGCCCCCTCGACCGGCACGGTCGGAGGGCGCTACGTCAGCATGATGTCGTCCGAGCCGACGTACCGGCCGGACCCTGCCGCCTGCCGCTAGAAGCTAGACGCAGTCCTTGAGGCCCTGGGCCTCGGGGAGGCCCTCGAGCTTCTTCAGCGTGTTGTTCTCGATCTGGCGGATGCGCTCGCGCGTGACGCCGAACGCCCGCCCGACCTCCTCGAGCGTCCGCGGCTGCTCGCCCTTCAGCCCGAAGCGAAGCTCGATCACCTTGCGCTCGCGATCGGGGAGCGACTCGAGCGCGCGGTCGATGTCCTCGCGCCTGAGGTTGAGAGAGGCCGAGTCGAACGGCGACTCGGCAGCCTCGTCCTGGACGAAGTCGCCCAGCTCGGACTCCTCCTCTTCGCCGATCGGCTTCTCGAGCGACACGGGCAGCTGCGCCATGCGGAGGATCTCGCGAACCTCGTCGGTCGTCATCTCGAGCTCCTCCGCGATCTCGTCCGGCAGCGGCTCGCGCCCGAGGCGCTGGACGAGCTGGCGCTCGATGTGCACGACCTTGTTCAGCTTCTCGACCATGTGCACCGGGATGCGGATCGTGCGCGCCTTGTCGGCGATCGCACGCGTGACCGCCTGGCGGATCCACCACGTCGCGTACGTCGAGAACTTGAAGCCCTTGCGGTAGTCGAACTTCTCGACCGCGCGGATGAGCCCGAGCGAGCCCTCCTGGATCAGGTCGAGGAAGGAGAGGCCGCGACCCAGGTAGCCCTTGGCGATCGAGACGACGAGGCGGAGGTTCGCCTCGATCATCTCCGTCTTCGCGCCCATGTCGCCGCGCTCGATGCGCTTGGCGAGCGTGACCTCCTGGTCGGCGGTCAGCAGCGGGACCTTTCCGATCTCGCGCAGGTAGAGGCGGAGCGAGTCGAGCGACGGCTCGACGGTCAGGTCGAGCTTCGGGACCTTCTCCTCCTCGGCCAGCGCCGGCTGCTCGTGCGGCGGCGTCTTGTGCTCGATCCCTTCCATGAGCTCGATGCCGTGGTCGATCAGATAGGTGTAGAAGTCCTCGACCTGCTCCTTGGTGAGGTCGACTTCCTCGAGCCCGGCGACGATCTCGTCGTAGGTGAGGAACCCCTTGTCCTGGCCATCGGTGACGAGCTTGTGCAGCTCCTCGATGTCGGGCAGAGAGATGTCGACCTGGAGCATTGACCCACCTTTCTCGTTACCCGTGCAACGTGGTCGAACGGAACGAAAAGAGCCGGAGAGATCTCCTCGTCCCCCGGCTCACACCCGAACCCGGCCGCGGATTCTACAACGCTTGTGGAAAAGTTGGGTATGAATTTTCAGGCCGTCGCGGAGATCGTGCCGACTGTCTCACCCCGGCTGTTCCGGACCGGCCGTTCCTGGAGCTCGGCGATGCCCAGTACGAGCCCTGCCGCGGCGTAGGCCGCGCGGTTCGCACCGTCGTCTACCTTCAGCGCGACGCCGGCGCCGTCCGGGAGCCCGACGCAGAGGACGCCCTCGGCGCCGCGCTTCGCCACCGAGCCGGGGAGCGCGCGCATGACGAGCGTGTCGACGGCCTTGGGGCCGCCGATCAGCTGCGGGCGCGCGGTCATCGCCCGCACGACGGCGTCCGCGCCGGCCGGCTCGCCGCGGACGAGGCCGGCGAAGACGCGCGCCATCTCCGTCAGGGACAGTGCGAAGGTGGGGACGCCGCAGCCGTCGACCGCGGACTCGAGGTCTCTGCCGACGACCTCGGCGACGAGCGCGCGCACCCCCTCCTGCACCGGGTGGTCCGGCAGGCGGTAGCCCTCCGTCGGCCAACCGCGCTGACGCGAGAGGAAGAGAAAGCCGGCGTGCTTGCCCGAGCAGTTGTGCCGGAGCTTGGAGCCGTGCTCGGCCCCGCACTCGAGGTCGTCGGTCGAGGCGCCAGCTCGCTCGAGGAGCGCGCGGACGGCGACGAGCTGCTCCGGAAGGGCCTCGTGGGAGGCGCAGGCGATCGCGAGCTCCTCCTCGGGAAGATCGAAGGAGACGAGTGGCAGCGCCTGGAGCGGCTTCGCCGCGGAGCGGACGAAGCTGACGACGTCGGGGTCGCCCCAGGACTCGGCCACCTTCCCGTCGCGCACGACGACCGCGTGGACGAGGTGGCGCGACTCCACGAGCGCGCCCCGGGTCACGGCTACATTGATCGCGTCCACGAGGAGGAACTATTCCCGAGTTTCCGGAGGTAGAGGCGGCACGGCGGATGCTCGACGAGCCGCTCGCGCGCTCGCCGGTCGCCAAGGCAGGGCCTGCGCACGTTGCGACGCTGAAGACGTTCGACCCGCCGCTCGGGGCGCTCGATGGCCGGCGCTTCGCGGGCGCACGCCGCCGCGGCAAGCACCTCCTCTTCCCCACCGACGACGGCGAGCTCGTCCTCCACATCCATCTGATGAGCGCCGGCCGCGTCCGTTTCCTCGAGCCCGGCGCGAAGGGGCCGAAGACACCCGCCTTCCGGCTGCGGCTGGAGGACGGCGGCGAGCTGATCCTCACCGAGGGCGGCCCGAAGAAGCGCGCGAAGGTGGGCGTCTTCCGTCCGGAGGAGATCGAGGCCGAGCTGGAGCACCTCGGGCCCGAGGCGGAGACGATCCAGGCGGATGAGCTCGCGGAGATCGCGCGGCGCGAGGGCCGCCGGCTCCATCCGCTCCTCCGCGACCAGCGCGCGCTCGCCGGGATTGGACGCGCGTGGTCGAACGAGATCCTCAACCGGGCGAAGCTCTCGCCGTACGCCTTGACGACCGAGCTTTCCGACGAGGAGATCGAGCGCCTCGCGGCGACGATCCGCGAGCTGATGGCCTACGGCCTCGAGCTCCGGCTGGAAGGCGCGGGCGACGCCAAGGCCTACAAGGTTCACAACCGCCTCGGCGAGCCGTGCCCGAACTGCGGCACCCCGATCGCGCGAGTCGACTTCGAGGAGCACACGATCTTCTACTGCCCGGAGTGCCAGACCGGGGGCCGCGTCCTCAAGGACCGGCGGCTTTCGAGGCTGCTCAGGTAGACGGGCGCGGCCGCCGCCTCAGCGGTACGCGTCCCACATCTGGTCGCCGAAGGTGCTGCGGCGCGCGCCCGTGCCCTCGCCGTCGACGGTGTCCCCGTGGTACTGCGGCACGCGGCCGGCACCCCGGATGCAGCCTCCCTGGGCACTCGGGCCGTAGCTGACGCCGTACGTGCCCTGCTTCGTCGCGCAGGTGTCCGGGATCGTGAGCGCGCCCGCGGCGACCACGCGGTCGGCGTAGTCCTTGATCACGTTCTCGTGCTGGTCGGGCCAGTAGGCCGCCGTCTCGGGGATCAGGCGGAGGACGAGGGCCATGTACTTCGTGGGCAGCATCGTCGCGCGCTGGTACGAGCTCCCCGGCCGGGCGCCGCCGTCGACGAGCCCGTACGGGTCGCGCGTGCTGCAGTTCGTGCACGCGTCGAGATCGTCCCAGTACGACTCCTCCCACGCCTCGAAGTCGCCGTTGTGCCACATCTGGCCCCAGAGCGCCTTGCCGTTCACGCCCCGGTAGAGGCTGAACGTCTCCCAGAAGTTGCGCTCGGGAGCCGCGGCGATGTCGGCGGCCATCTGCGTGTTCCGCAGGAACGTCGCGGCGAAGACCTCGACGAGAAGCTTGCCCGCTGGAGTTGCCACCTCCGCCGCGCGTGAGGTTGAGGCCGCCGCGCGTCCCCGCCCAGAGGTCGATCCCGTTCTGGACGAAGCCGATCAGGACCGGCAGCTTGGCCGCCTGATCGTCGGCCGCCGAGCAAGGCGGGCCGGCGCACGCGTTGTCGAGCATGAGCCAGAAGGCGACCTCCGAATCGGCCCGGAGGACGTTCGCGCCCCAGGCGTTCCCCTCATGGAAGGCGTCCACCGGCTCCAGCTCGCCCCCGGAGGCGACCCCGCTCGGGCTGTTGTCCAGCCGGAAGTGCGCCGTGCGGACGAGCGCCTCGCTGCGGCTGATCTTCGCCGGAACCGTGCTCGAGCTCAGCCGCTTGAGCAGGCTGAGGTCGAGGCTGTTCGTCGAGAAGAGCGGCTTGTACGAGCCCCAGTAGGGCGGGCGGAACGTCGTCTCAGGAGTGGCCGGAGCGGAGCCGAGCACGGTGAGGACGGCGGCGAAGCGACCGCAGCGCCGATCCGGGCACGAGCCGCCCGGGTTGTTCGAGACGTACTTGACGATCGACTGCCCCGGCTGCGCCGTGTAGGGGAAGGAAACGGACGGGTTCTGGACGCCCTCGAGGCGGCCGTCCCAGCGCTGGGCGTTCCCCGACGTCACCGCCGGGTTCACGTCGACGCCGTTGCGCAGGCTCGAGCCCGAGCCGACGATGGCCGGGGTGATCTGCCTGATGACGGCGGGGCCGACGACGTACCAGTCGCCGTTGGCGAAGCGGCCGCAGGCATACGAGCTCGAGCCGAGGTCGAAGACGATCTGCGCGCTCGAGGCCGTCGACGTGTACCTGATGTCCGTGCCGGAGCACATGCCGGCG
Organism: uncultured Actinomycetes bacterium; assembly: GCA_963748205.1. Classification (GTDB taxonomy): domain Bacteria; phylum Actinomycetota; class Thermoleophilia; order Gaiellales; family Gaiellaceae; genus JAIBJN01. The sequence goes on along the minus strand of CAVVIB010000012.1, from coordinate 78,929 downwards.
GTCGGTGGCGGGGGCGGCGGCGGAGGGGGCGGCGGAGGTGGAGGCGGAGGTGGCGGAGGCGGAGGGGGCGGAGCGACGCCGACGACCCCGCTGGCCGCCGAGAACGCGTCGGCCGAGCCGAGGGCGTTGGTTGCGGTCACGCGCGCGCGCAGGCGCGAGCCGTCATCGGCGACCGAGACGACGTACGTGGAGGACGCCTCGCCGGGAATGGCAGCACAGGGCGACCCCGTGGCATCGCAGCGAAGCCACTCGTAGGCGTAGGCCATGGGCGCAGCGCCTCCCCAGGTCCCATCCGACGTGGTGAGGACTTCGCCGACGGCGGCGATCCCGGTCAGGGCCGGAGCGTGGACGGCAACGGGCGGCCCGTCGACGGGCGGGCACGGACGTGTCCGCGCGCGGGTGCTGGCGGAGAGGGAGACCCGTCCCGCGCGGTTGATCGCGCGGACACCGAGGCGGTACGAGCGCCCGCAGTGGAGGTTGCGGAACGCATAGACCCGGGTGCGCACCACGGCCTGGCGGCGGAAGTTCTTCGAGACGGCGAAGCGGCGTGCGGTCCGCTTCCAGGCAAGGACGACCGTGTCGGTGGACGTGGAGACGACGCGGAGGGGCGACGGCTTGGCAGGACGGGGCGCGGCGGCCGATGCAGGGCCGACGGCCGCGAGTGCGACGACGCAGGCGATAAATGTGACGGCGACTGCGGCTCCCCGGCGCGAACGTGCGCGCGGGCAAGCAAACAGAGTGCGGCGGCTCATGCACCGGTGAGATCGGCCGGCGGCGGCCGCGCCTTGGGCCACGAACGAGGGATCAAGCGCCGGTTCACCCGAAAAGGTGGCCCCGGCCGGAAGCCGGCTACGAGGACCTGGCTAGCCGCGGAGAACGACCGCGGCGAGCGCGGCGACGACGTCCGGGTCGAACTGCGTGCCCGAGCAGACCTCCATCTCGTGGAGAGCCTCCTCGGCCGAGCGCGCCTTGCGGTACGGGCGGTCGGTCGTCATCGCGTTGTAGGCGTCGCAGGCGCAGACGATGCGGGCGACGAGCGGCGTCTCCTCGCCGGCGAGGCCGTCCGGGTAGCCCTTGCCGTCCCAGCGCTCGTGGCACGAGCGGACGAGATGGCCGACGCGGCCGAGGAGTCCGCCGATCTTGGCGAGCATCTTCTCGCCCTCGACCGTGTGGGTCTTCATGATCTCCCACTCCTCGTCGGTGAGCTTCCCCGGCTTGTTGATGATCTCGGCGGGGATCCGGATCTTCCCGACGTCGTGGAGGAGCGCGGTCAGCTCCGCGTCCTGCTGCGAGCGCGCGTCCAGGCCCATCTCGGCCGACACGCCGACCACGAGCTCGACGACGTCGCGGCTGTGGCTGCCCGTGTAGGCGTCGTCGGCCTCGATGACGTCCCCGAGCAGGAAGGCCGTGCCGCGGTACGCGTGGCTGAGCTCGAGCGCGTGATCGATGCGGCTGTGCCGCTCGCGTGCGAAGAACGCGAAGAGGGCGAGCAGCGGGACGACGAGCAGGATGGCGAAGGGCTCCTCGTAGGCGACGACCGCGAAGAGGAAGCCGGCCGGGGCGAGAGCGGCGTCCACGAAGTAGACCGGCGCGGTGAGCCGAAGCTGGGCCCGAACCGGGACGTCGAAGGCATACCGGGCGCGCACGGCCGAGCTGGCGAAGTCGAAGGCGAACTGGGCCGCGAGGACTGCCACGAGGAGCGGGAGCACGTCCCATGTCGGCGCGGGCTCTCCCGCGATCGCGAGCACGAGCGCGGGGCCGAGGGCGTGCCACGCGCTGAAGACCTCGAGCAGCGCGCGCTCCCCGTGGACGCGCTTGCGCACGAACTCCGCGGACGAGCAGAGCAGGAAGCCGACGGCGACGCAGAGCGGGACGAGCGCGACCGGAAGCAGGAAGAGCATGGGCACGAAGACGACCTGCGTCGGGACCGCGAACCCGGACCCGACCTCGAACTCCACGCGCGCGGCGAGAGCGTAGGCGACGACGAGCAGAGCGAGCACGCCCGGCTCGACGAGCGCGGTCGGAGGGCGCCAGGAACGCGAAGGGGACGGCGACCGCGACGAACGCGAGGGCACCGATGAGCGTGGCGCGCGAGTCTCTCGCCGCCAGCCGTTCGGTCGCGCGCGCACGCGCGTCCTCGATGAGCCCGCCGGCCTCGGGATCGAGGTCGGCCGCAGTGGGCGTCGCCACGGACATCTTGTTGGAGTGTCGGGGCTGCGCTACACGCGGAAGTCCCTCTATCGGGTGATCAGCGCTGTTCCCCCCGACGAGGGATGGAAGCGCGCCGCGCCTTCCCAACACTGAGAGAACTCAGCGGCCAGGGAAGGATTTGCGGTGAAGAGAGGTTTTCTGCGGTGCGGTCTTGTTGCGTCCTGCGCGCTTGCTCTTGCGGCGCCTGCACAAGCCGGTTCGTTCGGTGACTCGGCGGTCTCCTGCGAGGGACGGACGGCATCCCAGCCGTTCCTGCGCTGGCTCGACCCCATGCGCTACGTGCTCGCGCCCAACGGCAACCTCGAGTCCGGCACGACCGGCTGGACGCTGACCGGCGGCGCCACGATCCAGACGGAGAACGAGTCGTTCTTCGTCGGCTCGAAGACCGACAAGCGCTCGCTCTACCTTCCGTCGGGCAGCACGGCGACGACCCGCCCCATGTGCGTCCAGCTCCTGCACCCGACCTTCAGGTACTTCGCCAAGAACCGCGGCACGATCCTGCTCTCGACTCTCCTCGTCGAGGCACTGATCGAGAACCCGCTCACGGGCAAGGTGCTCGTGCTGCCGGCCGGCGTGCACACGGGCGGCTCGAAGTGGCATCCGTCGCTTCCGGGCGTCGTCCTCGCCGACTTGCTCACGCTCCTGGACAAGAACGGCGAGCTCGCGGTCGCCTTCCGCTTCCGGCCCGTCGGGCTCGGAGCGAAGTGGCAGATCGACGACGTCTACGTCGATCCGTTCAGGAACCGCTAGGAGCGTTGGCGTAACGACGCTCGTCGCCGGGGTGCGATGGTCGTTCCGAGGCAAGGACGCAGGGAGCGTTCGTAGCCAGAGGCTACGGGCGCGACTGAGGACGCGGCATCGGGGCGAGCAGCGCGGCCCGGCGGCACAGCGCTCGTTTCGTCAATCGCTCCTCGAAACAGCCAGCCGGATCACAAGAGTCTCGTCGCGCGCCTCGAGGGTCCCCTCGAGCGCGCGCACGAGCATGGCGGCGGCGGGGGCGGCGAGCTCCCTGAGCTCCTCGCCGAGCACGACCGGCTCGGCGGGACGGGAGAGCGGGCTGATGGTGAGCTCCGGCCCTCGCACGTCGACCGTGACCGTGTCGTGGCCGCCGAAGCGCGCCGTGGCCCGCGCGAGCTGAGCCAGAGCCCGCGCCGCAGGGTCGGGATCGACGAGGACGGGCGCTCCTTCGCCGGTGACCTCGACGCGGCCCTCCTCGAGGCGCTCCGCGGCGGCGCGCGCGAGCTCCAGCGAGTCCGTCTCGACGAGCACGGGCTGGTAGAGGCCGAGCTGGATGCGCGTCGCCAGCCGCAGCTGGTCGACGAGCTCGTCGATCTGGGCCGACGCGGCGCCGATCATGTCCACGTAGCGGTCCGCCGGAGGCTCGAGCTCGGACCGCTCGAGGGTCCGCGCGAAGCCGTACACCGTCGCAAGCGGCGTCAGGATGTCATGGCAGGCGACCGAGACCAGCTCGGCGTATTGGCGGTCGTTCGTCATGTCACGTGGCTGCTACGTTTCGCCGGGTGGAGCGGAGAGTAACCGCGACAGCGGACCTCCAGGCGTCCACCCCCGACGTGAAGCTCGGGCTCTCCCGGGCCGGCGTCACGGGTGTCCAGAAGGCCGTGCGCATGCAGCACGGCGGCCGCGACGCGCTCGTCTCGGCCGAGATCGACTGCTTCGTCGACCTCGATCCCGCTCAGAAGGGCGTGCACATGTCGCGCTTCCCGGAGCTCTTCGAGGAGGCCATCGACGAGCTCGTGATCGGCGAGATGCTCCTCGTCGAGCGGCTCGCCGAGCACATCGCGCGCCACATCGTCCAGCGCCAGGACGCGCTGCGCGCCGAGGTTCGGATCGCGGCGCGCTACCCGATCGAGCGCTCGACCCCCGTGACCGGCCTGCGGACGCAGGAGCTCGTCTCGCTCCTCGGCATTGCAGCCGCGTCGCGAACGGCCTCGCGTCGTCTCGTCGGGGTCGAGGCGACCGGGATCAACGCCTGCCCCTGCGCGCAGGGGCTCGTGCGCGACCAGGCGGCCGAGCGCCTCGGCGACGCGGGCTTCGAAGACGCCGACGTGGAGCGCATTCTCGAGCTCGTCCCGTTGGCGACGCACAACCAGCGCGGGCGCGGGACGCTCTACCTCGGCACCGAGCTCCGCCTCGACGCCGAGGACCTCGTCGAGATCGTCGAGCAGTCGATGAGCTCGCCGATCTACGAGCTTCTCAAGCGACCCGACGAGCTCTTCGTCGTCGAGCACGCGCACCTCTCGCCGCGCTTCGTCGAGGACTCCGTGCGGCTGATGGTGAAGGGCGCGCTCGACGCCTACGGCGAGCTCGGCGACGACGACTTCGTCCTCGCCCGCCAGGTCAACTTCGAGACGATCCACAACCACGACGTGCTCGCCGAGCGTTTCGGCACCGTCGGCGAGTTGCGCGCGGAGCTCGCGAACGGCGGCCACTCGCCGACGCACACCGAGCTCGGCGACTGGCTCCGCGCCGTCTAGGACGGCTTCGACCCGAGCGGCGGGCCCGAAGTTCCGAGCCTGGGGCGGCGGAGCTTCATCTTGTGCTCCTCGCCGGCGACGAGCCGCCGGATGTTCGTTCGGTGAAGAAGGAAGATCGCCAGCGCCGAGCCGCCGGTGAACGCGAGCACCGGCCACGACGCGCCGTACAGCCACGCGAAGAGTGGGAGCGAGACGGCCGCCGCCAAGGACGAGACCGAGGCATAGCGGAAGGCGAAGAAGAGGAGGATCCAGACGCCGGCGGCCGAGAGCGCCGCGAACGGCGCGAGCGCCAGCGCGACTCCGCCGGTCGTGGCCACGATCTTCCCGCCGCGGGCGAAGCGCAGGAAGAGCGGCCGCCAGTGGCCGACCATCGCCGCGACGCCCGCGAGCACGCCGACGAGGTCACCGCCGAGCCAGAGGCCGAGCAGCGCCGCGACCGCACCCTTGGCGATGTCGAGGAGCGCGACGGCGAGCCCCATCTTGAACCCGAGCGTGCGCCAGACGTTCGTGGCCCCTGCGTTGCCGCTCCCGAGCGTCCTGACGTCGACCCTGCGCAGCACGAGAGGCAGCCAGTACCCCCACGGCATGCTGCCGAGGAGGTAGCCCGCGGCGATGAGGAGAAGGTCGACTATGAGTGAATAGCGTACGCCTCGACCCAGCCGTTGACGACACCCCAGTCGAGGTTCTCGAGGAACGCGTCGATGTAGGAGCCGCGATCGGTCTGGTAGTCGAGGAAGTACGCATGCTCGTAGACGTCGAGCGCGACGAGCGGCGTCGCGTTCCAGATCGCGAACGTGTTCTGCGCGTCACCGACGTAGTTGAAAAGACGCTGCTCGTCCCAGTCGTAGGCGGTCCAGGCCCACCCGCGGCCGGCCATGCCCGTCGCCTTGAGGTCGGCGCGCCAGTTGTCGGCGCTCCCGAAGTCGCGGGCGATGAGATCGCCGATCGCGCCGTCCGGGTTGCCGCCTCCACCGCCGAGGTGGTCGAAGTAGATCTCGTGGTTCTTCACGCCGCCGATCGCGAACGTGAGGTCGACCTTCAGCGCCCGGATCTCGGAGTAGACCTGGTTCGCGGCGGCGAGGTCGACCTCGCCGAGCTTGGCCAGGATCTCGTTCCGCTTGGCCACGTAGCCCTGGTAGAGCTTGTAGTGCGCCTCGACAGAGGCGCGGGAGATGCCGTCCATCTCGAGGAGCTCGGGCTTGAGCTCGCGGGCCGCGATCTCCTCGCGGTTGAAAGCCAACGTCGCCATCCTCACCCTTTCCGGTTGCTCGGCTGTGCGCGCGGGAGCTTATCGTTCCCCGGGTGAGCGACTCTCACGCAGCCCTCGTCACCGGCGCCACCGGGCGTGTCGGCGGCGTGATCGCAAGACGGCTCGAAGCCGACGGCTTCCGCGTGCTCGGCGCGGGGCGGCTCGACGGCGACCTTTCCGACCCGGAGGCAACCCGGGCGCTCGTCGCGCGCGCGTCAGAGGAGCTCGGCGGCCTCGACCTCGTCGTCCACGCCGCAGGCGAGGGCTTCGTGCCGCAGCCCGTCGAGGCCGTCACGGAGGAGGACTGGGACGCGGCGTTCGGGGCGACGGCCAAGGGGAGCTTCTTCCTCGCCCAGGCGGCCGCGCCGCATCTGCGCGAGTCCGACCTCGGTCTGATCGTCCTCATCGAGGACGTCGCCGCCTACCAGCCGTGGCCGTCCTTCGCGCCCCACAGCGCGGCGAAGGCGGCACAGGCGATGCTGACCCGGGTCCTCGCGCGCGCGTTGGCCCCGGACGTCCGCGTCTGCGGCATCGCGCCGGGGACGGTGGCCGTGGAGCCCGGCCAGGAGGAGCGGCGCGCGGCCGAGACCGTCCTGGGGCGGATCGGCACTCCCGAAGATGTCGCGGAGGCCGTCTCGTACCTCGTGCGAGCGCCTTACGTGACGGGCTCGACTATCGTCGTGGACGGCGGCCGCCTCCTCACCTGAGCGCCGATTACCGCCCGGAAACAATCCGGTCGGAGCTTGAGTTTCGTATCCCGGAATCGGGTATGTCTGCACTAGTGGCAACCGCCGAGAGCGACTCGCGTTTGATCGAACGCGTCGCCGGAGGCGACAGGGACGCGTTCACCGAGCTGTACGGCCGCTTCGCGCGGCCGGTGCTCGCGATGGCCCTGCGCCAGCTGGGCGACAACGGGCGGGCCGAGGAGGCCGCGCAGGAGACGTTCGCCGCCGTCTGGCGCTCGGCCCGCAGCTACAAGCCCGAGCGCGGCTCGGCATCGGCCTGGCTCTACGCGGTCGCGCGGCACGCGATCATCGACCGGGCGCGCCAACGCCGCGAGCCCGCCGTCGAGGTTCCGGAGGAGGCCTCCGGCGAGGCGAGCCCCGAGGAGCTGGCCGAGAGCTCCTGGCTCACCTGGCGGGTACACGCCGCGCTCGAGCAGCTTCCCGAGCGCGAGCGCGCGGTCCTCGAGCTCGCGTACTGGAGCGGGCTCTCGCAGACGGAGATCGCGAGCTACCTCGACGTCCCGCTCGGCACCGTGAAGACGCGAACGCGCACCGGCCTGGCCCGTCTGGCCGGCCTGCTAGACGAGGTGAGACCATGAAAGAGCCGGTAGACCTGCGCGAGCTCGTCGGCAGCGACCTGCCGCCGGAGGAGCTGGAGGAGCTCGGCCGCGTCGACAGCATGCTGCGGAGCGTCCCGGCGCCGCCTCACGACGTTCCCGGCATCCCTCACGCAGGCCGTGGCGCAGGTCCCGCTCGGGCGCCGCGCACCGACCAGGCGCCGCCTCGCGATCGCGGTCGCCTTCGCGGCACTCATCGCGGTCGCAGCGTTCGGCATCGGGCGCTGGACGGCCGACGACTTCAGCGCGGACTACGCAATCGAGCTTCAGCCGACGGCGGAGGCTCCCGGGGCCGCAGCGGTCGTCGAGGTCGGTGAGCGCGATCCCGACAGCGGGAACGTCGAGCTGGTCCTCGATGTCTCCGGCCTTCCGAAGAACCCTGACGACGAGTTCTACGCGCTCTGGCTCGAGAAGGACGGCGAGTGGGCTGCGACCTGCGGCTATTTCTCCGTCGGCGAGGGCGAGACGACGGTGCGCATGACGGTCTCGTACGAGTTCCGCGACTTCGACGCCTGGAACATCTCGCTCGGCTCGCGACCCGACGCGCCCCCGCCGCTGCTCGCGGCCGAGATCCCCGATCTAGGCCGGTCTACGGCCCGACGCGGCCGGCGTCGACGAAGGCCTGTACGTGACGGGCATCTCGTCGGCGAGGAACTGCTCGCACGCGTCGGCGTAGCGCCGGATCTCGCGCTGGGCGGTCTCGGCTGCGCGCAGCGAGACGAAGTTCATGAGCGAGCGGGCGTTGACCGTCCAGTAGAACTCGGTGTAGGAGCCGACGGGCATCACCGCCCGGGCGAGCTCGCGCGCGACGCCCTGCTCGACCAGCCGCTCGTAGGCCGCATAGGCGGCCTCGTAGACCGCGCGCAGCTCCTCGCGGGTCGTCTCGGCGAGCTCTGCGTCGACCGGCTCGAACGAGTACGAGCCGGGCTTGCCGACCTGCGTGCGCACGTCGTCGGCCTCGGGGACGTAGAAGTCGTCGGTCGCCTTGGCGTAGCGCATGCTGAACTCGTTGAACGACCCGACGCGGTGGCGGAACCACTCGCGCGCGATGAAGATCGGAGCGCGGACGTGGAACCGGAACGCGTTGTGCTCGAACGGCGTCCCGTGCCGCTCGCGCAGGAGGAAGCGGATCAGGCCGCGATCCGAGTCGTCCATGTCTTCCTTGCGGCGCGCGAAGCTCACCCGGGCGGCGTTGACGACGGAGAGATCGCTCGCCATCGACTCGTCCAGCCGGACGAAACCGTGGTCGAGGACCTCGATCGTGCGCGTGTCCGGGGTGGTGCGCGACGCGACACTCATACCAAGACCACTCTAACGCCCGCTTCTGTCGGCGCCGATGCTGGCTACAGTTGATCCGATTCACAATGCGGCAGGCGGCACCATCCTTGAGATTGCTCGGCCTCACGGCCTGCCTGGCCGTGGTTCCGCTCGCTCTCGCCCCGGCCGCGCTGGCGCAGGAGGCAGCCCCGCCCCCTCCCCGCGCTCACCGCCGCTCCCGACGACGCGCTCACCGAGGCGCTCGAGACCGGCGAGCTGACCGAGGCCGAGTACGCGCTCGAGCGCGCGGCCAGCGTCTTCGAGCTGCCCGAGACCCGCGAGGAGTTCGGCGACGTCGACCGTGCAGGGCGCCACGACGTCACCCTCTACCTCCGCGACCTCGCCCTGCGCCTGGACGACCTCGCCGGTGCCGACCGGCGGCAGGCGAAGCACATCCTGGCCAGGCCGCCCGGCGGCGATCGATCGGTCCCGATCGGGAACGGCTGGACGCAGCACCGAGTCGATCTTCAGCCCCGCCTGCAGCGCGATCCCGGGCGTCGAGCTCTGCGTCCACTGGGTCGACTTCCCCGGCGATCTCGATGCGCCCGATCCGACCGACGACGACCTCGACGGCGTCCCCAACTACGTCGAGCTCACCCTCGCCACGCTCGAGAACGTCTGGGCCCAGGAGATCGGCGTCCTCGGCTACCGCGCACCGCTCTCCGACCTCACCTCGAGCGACAACGGCCTGGACGCGCGATTCGACGTCTACCTCGACGACCTCGGGAGCGACTTCGTCTTCGGCTACTGCACGACGGACGACCCCAACGGCGACTCGCCCGAGATCTTCGCCGTCTCCGCCTACTGCGTCCTCGACAACGACTACCACCCGAGCCAGTTCGGGAACGCGCACACGCCGCAGGAGTTCCTCGAGGTCACGGCCGCGCACGAGTTCCACCACGCCTCGCAGTTCGCGTACGACTGGCAGGAGGACGTCTGGCTGCTCGAGGGGACGGCTACGAACATCGAGGAGACCGTCTACCCGCTGATCGACGACAACGTCTTCTTCCTCGACTTCTTCAGCCCGATCACCCGTCCGGCGGTCTCGCTCGACCGCGGCGGCTTCGGGGACTCGGAGTACGGCGCCTGGATCTTCTGGCGCTACCTCCAGGAGAAGGTGGCGGGCGGCGACCCGGCGATCCTGCGCGAGATCTGGGAGCGCGCCGACAGCCTCGACCCCGACCCGAACACGGACGGCGACGAGCCGGCCGACGACTACTCGCTCCTCGCCGTGCGCAAGGAGCTCACCGAGCGCGGCCTCGTCTTCGCCGACGTCTTCGCGCGGTTCGGAGTCGCGAACCGGCGCCTCGACTACGCGGACGCGTCCACGGCCGGCTATCCCTCGGCCCCGACCTCGCGCACCTGGGGTCTCGGGACCAACCAGCGCGGCGCGCGGATCCAGTCGTGGAAGATCAACCACCTCGCCACGCGCTACTTCTCGTTCGTGCCCGGTCCGCGCTCGTCGCCGACGGGCTCGCTCCGGCTCTGGATCACGCTTCCGAAGACCGGCGCGCGCGCCTCGCTCGTGATCGTGAAGACGGACAACTCGGTCACGGTCCGGTACCTCAAGCAGAGCGCCACGGGGCAGTCGAACCCGCGCATCGCCTTCGGTCGCGGGACGATCAAGCGCGTCGACCTCATCCTCTCGAACGGCAGCACGCGCCTCGCCTGCTGGACGAACTTCGGGCTGCCGTCCTACTCGTGCTTCGGCCGGCCGCTCGACGACGCGCGCGCGTTCACCTTCCGCGCGCAGCTTTCCAGCTAGCGGGACTCCAGCCGGCGGCCTCTCCGGCCGATACCTAACGCGTGAGCACAACGGAAGACACCTGGGCCGAGGAGCGCCTCTACCGAGTCGTCCTCAACATGGACGGCGGCGACTGGGTCGAGATCGACTCGTTCCACACCGAGCCCGAGGCCGAGGCCTGCGCGAAGGAGATGGCCGACCGCCTCGCGGGAGCCACCGAGTGGCCCCGTATCCGCGGCCGCTGGCTGCGCCCCGACACGATCACGTCGATCGAGATCGCCGAGCGGCGCCGCTACGGCGGCTCCCAGGCGCGCGCCACCGCCTTCGACGCGAACGGCTCCTAGAGCCGTCCCGCCTCGATGATCCGCTGAAGGAACTGCTGCGTCCGCGCTTCCGTGGGCGCGGTGAAGATCTGCTCCGGGTCGCCCTCCTCGAGGATGACGCCGGCGTCGAGGAAGCACACGCGGTCGGCGATGTCGCGCGCGAAGCTCATCTCGTGCGTGGCGATCAGCATCGTCATGCCCGACTCCGCCAGCTCGCGGATCACGTTCAGCACCTCGGCGACGAGCTCGGGGTCGAGCGCGCTCGTCACCTCGTCGAGCAGCATGAGCTCGGGCCGCATCGAGAGGGCGCGCACGATCGCCACCCGCTGCTGCTGGCCGCCCGAGAGCCGGTCGGGGTACTCGTCGGCCCGGTCCGCGAGGCCGAAGCGCCCGAGCAGCTCGCGCGCGTCCGACTCCGCCTCGGCGCGCGACACGCCGAGCGCCTGGGTCGGCCCGAGCGTCACGTTCCGCAGCACGCTCATGTGCGGGAAGAGGTTGAACGACTGGAAGACGATCCCGATGCGACGCCGGACGTGGTTCTCGTTGGTGCCCCGCCCCGTGATCTCGTCCCCGCCGAGGACGATCCGCCCCGCGTCGATCGGCTCGAGCAGGTTGACGCAGCGCAGCAGCGTCGACTTCCCCGATCCGGATGCTCCGATCAGGCAGACGACGTCGTGCGGCTCGAGCGTGAGGTCGATGCCCTTCAGCACCTCCGCCTTGCCGAACGACTTGTGCAGGCCCTCGACCTGCAGCGCAGCCGTCATCGGGCAGCTCCGGCCAGCTGGCGGCGCCGGTCGCGCGCGACGAGCCAGTCGGTCAGCCGCGCGAGCGGGACCGTGAGCGCGACGAAGAGCAGCGCCGTCACGAGATACGGCGTGTAGTTGAAGGTCGCCGCCACCTCGATCTGCGACTGGCGAAACGCCTCGACCGGGCCGAGCAGCGCCACGAGCGCCGTGTCCTTCTGGAGCCCGATGAAGTCGTTGAGGAGCGGCGGCATCACCCGGCGCACCGCCTGGGGGAGGATGACGAAGCGCATCGCCTTTGCGCGCGAGAGACCGAGCGAGCGGGCGGCGGCCTCCTGGCTCGGGTGCACCGACTCGATCCCGGCGCGGTAGACCTCGGACACGTAGGCCGAGTAGACGAGCACGAGCGCGGTGATGCCCCAGAAGAGCGGGTCGGTCGGCACGCCCGAGATCTGCAGCGCGGGGGCCCCGAACCCGAGGATGTAGATGACGAGGATCGTCGGCACGCCGCGGAAGAAGTCCGCGTACACGACGGCGAGGGCGCGCAGCGGGAAGAAGACCGGCCCCGGCAGCCCGCGGAGGATCGCGATGCCGAGCGCGAAGACGAGGATCAGCGCTTCCGCGATCAGGAAGATCTTGATGTTGAGAAGGAACGCCCTCGGGATGACCTCGAGCGACTCGTCGAAGACCTCCCGGTTGAAGAAGGCCTCCTTCACGGCCGGCCAGCCGGACGCGTTCGTGATCAGCAGGACCGCGACGACCGCGAAGACGATCGTGCTGGCAGCCGCGATCAGCGTGCTCCGGGTGCCGGAGCGGCCGCGTGCGATCACGGAGCTACTCGAGGACCGGAGGAGCCGAGCCTTCGATCCACTCCGCCGCGATCTCGTCGAGCGTGCCCGAGTCGCGGAGTGACGCGAGCGCCTCGTTGACGCAGTCGCGGAGCGGGTTGCCTTCCTCGAACACGAGGCCGAAGTACTCCTGCCCCTCCGCCGGGAGCCGACCGACGACCTTCCCGCCCTCCACCTGGACGGCGGTCACGAAGAGCGACGTCGGGTAGTCGACGACGAGCCCGTCGATCTGGCCGTTGCTGAGCGCGGCCACCGCGTCGTTGTTCGTGCTGTAGACGTTCGGCTCGGCATCCGGCTGGATTACCTCGTTGATCGCGTTGAGGCTCGTCGTCCCGACCTGCGCGCCGAACTTGGCTCCCTTCAGGTCGGCCAGCGACGCGGCGTTGGCGAACTCGGAGTCGCCGAGCGTGACGATGGCCTGCTCCACGTCGTAGTAGGAGTCGCTGAAGTCGACGGCCTGGTCGCGCGCGGGTAGGTAAGAGATCTGGTTGATGTCGAAGTCGAAGCTCTTCGGGCCCGGCCGAAACGCGTTGTCGAAGGGCACGACGACCCAGCTGCACCTGGTCGTCGGAGAAGCCGAGCTCCCCGGCGACGGCGTAGGTGACGGCCGCCTCGTAGCCCATCTTCGTCGGCTCGGTCGTCGGATCCCACGGCGCACCCTCGGCGTCCTGGAACCAAGGCGGGAACGCCGGGTTGTCCGTGCCGACGGTGAGCTGCCCGTCCGAGACGAGCGTGAGCTGGTCGGTCGCGCACGCGTCCGTCTCCTCGGCGGCGCCGGTGTCCGCGCCTCCGTGGGCGCCGCGGCCTCGGGCTCACCCTCGTCCTCGTCCTCTCCACAGGCGGCGACCAGGCCGAGCAGGCCGACGAGGAGCACGAGTGCGAGTGACTTGCGCATCCGAGGGGAGGCCGACATTACCAAACGACGCCCGTTCCGCATCCGAACCGGGTTGACACGCTCTGCGCAGAGGTTTTCAATGGCTTATCTGGATCTTGCGGCGATGGAGGGGGTGCCGCGCGAGCGCCGGGACGAGCGGGAGCGTTCTAACGGTCTTCTCGACCCGTCGCTCTCGCTCGCGCACCACGCCGCTTCACGACAGAGAAGGCATCAACGACCTTCGTTCGTACCTACGAGGAGGTGCTCTACTTGCCAGGCAGACTGAGAAGGCTCGTCTTGCTGGCGCTGGCGGCGCTCACCGTTTCACTCGGGTTGGTGGGCAACGCAGGCGCGCAGCTGACGCCGCCTTGGTGCGGCACTCCGGTGCCGGACGCGGCAGGCAGCCTGCCGGACGGCTCGTCTCCGAGCCACCCGGTCGGGAGCTTCCCGCACATTCCGTACTACGCGATCGGGTGCACGCTCGATCAGATCGAGAACGATCAGATCGGCAACCGCATGACCGTCGAGGTCATCGGCTACTCGGCGCTCGGCCGCCGACATCTACGGCGTCGTCTTCAACCCGCTCGAGACGCCGCAGCAGATCCGCGACTACAACCGCTGGGTCAAGTACCGCGGCATCGCGCTCGAGGATCCCGCGCGCGCGCAGGATCTCCTCGAGGAGTGGGGAGACGACGTCAAGGTGCCCGTGTACGTCCAGGGCGCCATCCACGGGAACGAGTACGAGGGCGTCGAGTCGAACATGCAGCTGATCAAGCAGCTGGCGACGACGCCGTACGGCGTCAACCCGAAGTTCGACGACATCCTCAACCACGTCATCCTCGTCTTCAACGTCATCCAGAACCCCGACGGCCGCGTGGCCGGCACCCGTCCGAACGGCAACGGATTCGACCTCAACCGCGACTTCCTCACGCAGTCGCAGTCCGAGGTCCAGGCGTCCGTGGCCCAGATGCAGAAGTGGCTGCCGGTCGAGGTGCTCGACCTGCACGGCTACGTCACCCCGACGCTGATCGAGGCGACGACGAAGCCGCACAACCCGAGCATCGAGTACGACCTCTGGCTGAAGTGGAACCAGGACCGGATCGACGCGAACGAGGCCGCCATGGAGGCTGTGGGCCTCAACGTCACGCGCCCGGTCAACGACTGGTGCGCCGACGGCGACGATCCCGCCCCGGCCGGCGAGGGCGGCGTCTGCGACGACGGCACCATGCCCGGCCCGGCAGTCGCCGAGAGCTGGGACGACTGGGGCCCGTTCTACACGCCGATGTACGCACAGCACGTCGGCCTCGACGGCTCCACCGTCGAGATGTGCCAGTCGACCGGCACGGGCTGTGGCATGCCCGGCGCGACCGACCCGCCGAGGGGGCGCCTCGCGGCGTACCTGGCGCAGTACACGGTGACCACGTCCACGCTCGAGTACGTCGTCGACAAGCGCAACGGGATGCTCTTCGACGAGGCGGAGCGCTATCGCCGCGGCGTCGAGGACGAGGCCCGCGTCCGGCCTGTTGTCCGCCTCCGTTCGACGTGGACAACAACTGGATGAAGGACTTCCCGAACGCGTACGTGATCCCGGTCGGCACCGGCCAGCGGTCCGACGCCGAGGCCAAGCGCCTCGTCGACTGGCTGCTCCGGAACGGAATCGAGGTCGACACGCTCCGGAACAACACGTCCTTCAACGGCAAGTCGTTCGACAGGGGCTCGTACGTCGTCTGGATGAACCAGGCGCACCGCGGGCTCGCCGACACGGCGCTCCACCCCGGCCTCGACGTCTCGAGCCGGATCAGCATCCTCTACGCGCCTCCGGCCGCGTGGAGCCACGGCTACCTCTGGGGTGCCGACACCGTCGAGATCCCGGACGGAGCCGCGTTCTCGCCTGTGACGACGCCGCTCAACAAGACGACGACGCCTGACGGCGGCGTGGAGGCCGGTCGCGCCGAGGCCTATGCCCTGGAGATCGACTCGCCGACCGCCGTACGGACGCTCAACGGCCTGATCGGCGACGGCCTCACGGCCAGGATGGCCAACTCCGCGTTCCCGGCCAAGACCGGCGGCACGCTCCCGGCGGGCACGGTGCTCTTCGGCGCCGACCACGCCACCCGCGTGGCGCTCGCGACGGCCGGCCGCGAGAACGGCCTGCTGTTCCGCCGGATCGTCACCGAGGACTTCCCGTCCTCGACCGACCCGATCGACCGTGTCCCGCGGATCCTCGCCCTGACAGGCGGGGTGAACCAGGACGTGTGGTCCCTCCGGAACCTCAAGTTCCCCGTGGACTTCATGACCACGGCCTCGATCAACTCGGCCCCGACCGATCCGCTCGTGAACTACGACGTGATCTGGAACACCGGGGCCTGGCCTAGCGCGGCCCAGCCGACGGCCCGCACTCGTCTGACGGCGTTCTTCGCCGCCGGCGGTGGCTATATCGGCTCTGGAACCAACGGTGCGAACTTCCTCACCGCCGGGCTCCAGACGACCGGCCTGAGCGTCGCCACCGATAGCGGCGGCGGCGTCGGCCGCAGCGGCATCGTCCGTTGGCTCAACGAGGGTGCGGCCAGCCCGATCGCGGGCGCGTACCCGGCCGAGGACTACGCCATCGTCGACCCGCCGAGCTGGTTCACGGCGGTGCCCGCGACCTACTCCGTGGACGCGCGGCTCCCGCTGACGAACTTCTTCATCTCGGGCATGTGGCAGAACCCGACGGCGACGTCCGCTCCTGGCTCGCCGTTCGTCGTCCACGGCACGAACACCGCCGGCACGGCCCGGCTCGTGAACTTCGCGATGAACCCGCTCTACCGGGCTGATCCGGAGCGCGAGTGGCCGATGGTCGGCGCGGCTGCCTACTGGGCAGACCAGTAGACCGCTAGAAACACGCACAACGAACGCGAGGGGCGGGGAAACCCGCCCCTCGCTCATGTCGTGCGCACGAACGGTTCGGGCTCCGGGTGCCGCAGCCCGGAGCCCGCTGCCGCTCGATGATCGCGCCCCCGTCGCCATGCATGGGTGAGCTTCGGGGGTCGAACCGGTGACAACCGGGTGAAGCGCTACTCGACGGGCCTGAGGCCCGGGAAGACCTTCACCATGCCCGGGCCGTAGCGCTCGTCGAGAGCGGCCTGGGCGGCGCCGCCGACGTCGATGACCACCCCGACCTCGGCCGCCAGGCCGACGTCGCCTTCCTGCGACCAGGTCATCTCGAGGCCGAGCTCCTCCTGGATGAACGTCTCCGCCTCCGCGCGGATGGCCTGGAGCTCCTTCTGCGTGCGGCCCTCGTGCTGGACGACGCAGAGCGGGCCGCGCCAGACCTTGCGGATGGCGGCCTCGGTCTCGGCCACGTCACCGGTCACGACGACGTTCATGATCTTGGCGACCGGCGTGCCGTCGACCATCGCCTGGTCGACCTCCTCGCCCGTGAGATCGCCGCCGTAGTCGACCCAGAGGGCGACATGATCCGGCCGCGCCTGCGCGATCGCAGAACCGGCGGCGAACGCCTCCTCGTGGGCAACCCCGATCTCGGCGGCCGGCCAGCCTCCCGCCGGCTCGGGGCAGGAGGTCGTAAAGCTGCGAGTCGTGCCGGACCCGGCGCCGAGGTCGTCGGGCTGCGCCGGGCCGACCTCAGTGACGGTGAGGACGCCGTCGGCGTAAGTGCCGACAACGTGGAACTCGCCCCAGGTCGTGCCGGAGCCGGACTGGGCGCCGTCGACCGCGTCCCAGTCCCAGTTCGCCAGGGGCACACCTCCACACTGCGGCGGCAGCGACAGCGCGACTCCGCCGAGGCACAGCTCGGGGCCGTGGCTTTCGTCCTCGAGCACGGTCCCGTCTGCCTTGTAGAGCTGCTCGGGATCGGGAGCCGGGACGGTCGGCGGCGGCGCGTCGTCAGTCGCGCCGGTGCTCCCCCCGACCGCCCCGGGCTCGCCCGAGCCGCAGGCCGCACTGAGGAGGGCCAGGAGCAGGGCCGCAGCCGGGACGAGCGTTCGCATGACCTTCAGACCGGGTCGATTCGCGAAAGGTTCCCCACGCGTTCCATACGGCGCCGGGAGCGCCGCCGGTCACCGCCGGTCGAAGATCCCGCCGAAGAGGTCGGCGAGGTCGCCGCCGCCCTCGATCAGCCAGTCGAGCGGAGCGCGAGAGACCAGTTCCCGGAGGATGGTTGCCTCGATGCTCCCGAGCGAGTCGCGGGCCTCGGCGTCGTCGATCGCCTCCTCGAGGCCGGAGCGCAGTGCCTGCTCGAGCGTCTCCTGATCCCACTCGACGTCGCCACCGAGTTGCGAGTCGAACGAGAGGACGAGCTCCTCGCGCGTCGTCCCGAGCTCGCACGCGGCGCCGTCGAGCCCGTCGAGGGCGATGCGCTGGAGCGTGGCCTCGAAGCCGTCGCCGGGGAAGGGCTGCCGGTCGGCGCACGGATCGGCCGCGGTCGATTCGCCGTGGTCGCGGGCGCCGTTGCTCAGCTCGACCGCGATCAGCACGACGCCGGCGACGAGGAGCGCGGCGAGGGCGAGATAGCCCTGGCGCGCCCGGCTCACGCCGGTGACCTCCGTGCGAACGCGACGGCCGCCGCCCCCGCGAGGAGCGCGAAGACGGCCGAGAGCGTGAACGACGAACGGAACGCGCGCGTGAGCACCGCCTGCACGGAGTCGAGCAGGTCGTCGCGGGTCTGGCTCACGGTCTCGTCGTCCTCGGCGCCGTGCTCGTCGAACGGCCGCGCGAGGTCGGGGATCTCGCCCTCGGGCGTCGCCTGGAACTCGTCGTAGAGCTCGAGCGCGACCGGGATCTTCGTCTGGATCGGCAGGGGTGCGTCGAGGATGACGGCAGTGGCGTTGATCGTGGCCTGGTCGGCGGCCTCGTCGAGCTCCGCGGCCAGCAGGGGCGCCACCGCGAGGAGCCCGACGACGAGGCCGAGGTGCCGCACGCCGACCGACATGACCGCGCTGCGCCCCGACTCGCCATGATCAGGGATGGACGCCCGCGTGAGCGGCGGGAGGGCGAGGCCGAGCCCTGCGCCGGCCAGCGCGAGCGCCGGGACCGCGTAGGCGGGGTCGCTCGCCGGGAGTAGCGCGAGCCCGACCAGCCCCATGGCCAGCAGTACGGATCCGCCGGCCAGGTCGGCCGGGCTCGGGAGGCGGCTCGAGAGCGGGCGCGCGGCCAGTGCCGCCAACGGCAGCGCGCTGACGATGGCGGCGCCGGACAACGGCCCGTAGCCCCAGACGGTGACGATGAGCAGCACGGCGAGGAAGAGCGCGCCGACCAGCGCGGCGAAGAGGAAGATCAGCGCCGGCGCAGCCCCGAGCGGAACGCGCTCGGCGATGGGCGACGGCGGCGGAAGCGCCCGGGCGCGCGGGTGGAGCGCGACCACGATCGCGGCCGCGGCGAGGGGCGCCTGGACGGCGAAGATCGCGCGCCAGTCGAACGCCTCCGTGAGGATCCCGCCGAGAGCGGGACCGACGGCGGTGCCGAGCGTCCCGGCCGCGATCCAGATCCCGATCGCGCGCTCGCGCCGGTCGCCGATGGCCACGAAGAGCGGGAGCGACGCCCCGAGCACCAGCGCGGCGCCGACTCCCTGCGCCACGCGCCCGGCGATCAGCGTCTCCAGGCCGTCGGCGAGAGCGCAGACGACCGAGGAGCCGAGGAAGACGAGCAGCCCGGCGAGCGCGAGCCACGCGGGCCTGACGCGGCGGAGGACGGGCAGGAGCGCGAGCGAGGCGACGACGACCGCGACGTTGTACGCCGTCACCACCCACGAGATCCCCGGGATCGACGTCTGGAAGTCGACGTAGAGCTCCGGCAGCGCGAGGACGACGATCGAGGAGTCGGCGAACGCGACCGCCACGGAGACCGCGAGCGCGATCTCCAGCGCGAGCCGCGGCCGTTGCGCCGGGCTCGCGGCCGGTGGGCTAGCCGCCATCCTCGCGCAGGTCCCGGCAGTCCTCGGAGCCCTCGAACGCCTCCTCGAGCTCCTGGCCGGGCTCGAGCTCCTGGAGCTCGGCGAACGTCGCCTGCGCCTCGCCGACGAGGGACTGGAGGTCGCCCGCGATCGACGTCAGCGCCTGGATCAGCTCGGGCACGCTCTGGTCCTCGGGCAGGTCCTCGGCCTGGTCGCGTGCCTCCTCCACCGACTCGACGACGCTGTCGGCCAATTCGTCGAGCTCGCGCTCGATCTCGGCGCCGGCCTCGGTGTCCGGCGTTCCGAGGTCGTTGAGCTGGTCGCGCAAGCGCTGCGTGGCCTCGACGCCGCCCTCGATGGCCGTCATCACCGTCTCGGGCGACAGCCCTTCTACCTGCGCGTCGACCGCGAGCGAGGCGAGGTTCTCGCGCCACTCCTGAGCGCTCGAGCACACGCCGTCGACCCACGCTTCGGCCCCCGACTCCTCTTCGCCGCCGCACCCCGCGGCGAGAGCAAGCAGGCAGCCGAGCGAGAGTGCGGCGATGAACGAGCGCAAGCGCGGTTGCTCCGGACCGGAGCCTACCCGAAGGCACAGTTGCGCCCGATCGGCCGAGATGATCGGGTTTGAGGCTCGCAATTCGAACACCAGAGGAAGGGGTACATCTGTGGCAAGAAGTCGCTTCGCGCTGAGCGCAGCGGCGACGATTCTCGTCGTCATCTCGGTCTTCGCCTCGACGGCGTCGGCGAAGCCCGATCCTGCCGGAACGCTCATCCAGGGCCTCGACAACCCGCGCGGCATCGCCGCCGGGGGTGGTGGCAGCGTCCTCGTGGCGGAATCCGGCAACGGCAAGCTGACCCTCGTCGAGCCGCGGCGTCGCGGCGCGCCGATGGTTCGCACGTTCGCAACGCTGCCGGTCGATCCGGAGACGGGGCTCGGCCCCGTGGACGTTGCCTTCAAGTCCCTGAACAAGGTGTGGGCCGTGCTGAGCGGGCCACCCGAGGAAGGTGGAGGCGAGTTCGGGCGGCTCGTGCGCCTGAACCGCAAGGGCGCGATCGTCGAGTCTGTCGACATCGCGGCCTACCAGACGACCGACCCGGATCCGGATGACCAGGAAGACCTCCCGGAGGAGTCCAACCCGAACGGGCTGGCGCTGCTCTCCGGCGGGGGCGTCCTGGTCGTGGACGCGGCCGGCAACGATCTCCTGAAGGTCGACACGCGACGGAAGATCACCACCGTCGCTCGCTTCAAGCCGGAGCTCACGCCCTGGCCCGACGGGCTTCCCTTCCCGGGCCCGCCGCCCGGCACGCTCGTGCCGGCCGAGGCGGTCCCGACCTCGGTTGCCATCGGCCCCGACGGTGCGTACTACGTGTCCGAGCTGAAGGGCTTCCCCTTCCCGAAGGGCGCGTCGCGCATCTGGCGGATCGAACCGGGCGCCGTAGGGGCGACCTGCGACCCGGCCAACCCGAACGTCGGCGCGTGCCGCACGGTCGGCACCGGCTTCACGGCCGCGATCGACCTGGCCTTCGGTCGTGACGGGACGATGTACGTCCTCGAGATCGTGAAGGACGGCCTCCTCGGCGTCGAGGTCTTCGGCGCACCGCCGATCGGCGCGCTGTGGGCCGTGAAGGGCGGGACGAAGACGGAGCTCGCCACCGGGACGCTCATGGCGCCCGGCGGCGTCGCCGTCGGCTACGACGGGACGCTCAACGTGACGACCGGCACCGTGTTCGGCCCCGGCGCCGGCGCGGTCGTCCGCGTCCGTCCGTAGAGAGAGTCGGAGGGGCGGCCCGGCGATCGTCGGGCCGCCCCTCGTTTTGCCGGCCTGGAGCGGAGCTAGACCGCGACGTCCTCCGCGTGCGGCCGGCGACGCCTCGCGACCGCGGCGCCGAGCCCGAACATCGCGACGCCGACGAGGCCGGCGAGCCACGGCGGGATGCCGTACGGCGTGCCCGCGCTCGAGGCCTCGTCGAAGGCGATGCAGTCCGCCCCGTCGCCGAGAGCACCACCCGTGCCGCCGGCGCCCGCACCCGCGACGCCGTCGCCGGTCTCGGCCGGAAGCTCACCGGAGCCACCGTCGCCGGGACCCTCTTCGGCGGGCGGCATGATCGCCTCGCACGAGCCGATCTGCAGGCCGTCGCCCAGGTCGCCGAGCCCGATGTCGATACAGCCGACGCCCGCATCGGCGCCGACTTCGCCCGCGTCCGCCTCCGCGTCCGCGGCGCCGCCGTTCCCACCGCCGCCCCCTCCGTTGCCGCCGCCACCGCCACCGCCGCCACCGGCGGTACAGCTGCCGACCTTCGCGGAGATGTCGAGGACGTCCGCCTCGATGCAGGCTACGTTGACGTTCGCGGAGGCGTCACCCGCGGACACGTCGCCGGTTGCGGCGCTGCCGCCGCCACCGCCTCCGCCTCCACCGCCGCCTCCGTTGCCGCCGCCGCCACCGCCGGCCGAGCCGCCGCCGAGATCGGGCAGGTTCACGCCGAGGCCGTTGTCGCCGAGAAGCGGCGAGCCGACGCCGAGCGCCTGAGGCGACGCGGGAGCAGCAGCCACGAATGCGGCCAACGCGACGGCTGCCAGTGCGATCAGAATGCGAATCCCGTTCATGACGTACCTCCTTCGCGGAAGGGCGCCGGACAGTGCCCACCGGTGCCTTCCGTTCGTGTACGCAGGGGAGGACGCTCGCGAGGCCGGTTCCTGGCGGCGAATCCCCCGAATGCAGGGAAGCCGGTGCGTTAGTTGCGTGCGCTGGCGCCGACGGCGTGCAGGAAGGCGTCGAGCACGGCGGGATCGAAGTGCGACCCGGAGCCCGACAGCATGAGCGCGATGGCTTCCTCCGACGGCAGTGCGTCGCGGTACACCCTGCGGCTCGTCAGCGCGTCGTAGACGTCGGCGACGGCGGCGATGCGCCCCGCGAGCGGGATCTCCTCGCCGGCGAGGCCGTGGGGATACCCGCCGCCGTCGAAGCGCTCGTGGTGCGTGAGGGCGATCGTCGCCGCCAGGTCGAGGAGCTCCGACCCGGAGCCGGCGAGGATCCGGTACCCGATCGCGGCGTGCTGCTCGACGATGCGGCGCTCTCCCGACGTCAGTGCAGCCGGCTTGAGGAGGATCCGGTTCGGGACGCCGAGCTTGCCGATGTCGTGGAGGCGGCACGAGCTCGCGAGCTCGCTGCACATGGCCCATTCGAGGCCGAGCGTCTTCGCCGTCAGGCCGACGTAGCGCCCGACGCGGTTCACGTGCCTCCCGCCGTCCACGTCGGCGGTGGCGCTCGCCCGCAGGAGCGGGCCGATCACGTCGACCTCGGCCGTCTGCCCTTCGAGAGGGACGCTCTCCGGGACCGGGCGCTCGAGCAGCCGGCTCGTCGAGAGGGGTCTCCACCGCCCTCACCTCCTCACCGCGGTCACCTTCGCCTCCCTGAGCGCCTCGCGGATCTTCGACGCGAGCGCGGGCGGCGAGAAGGGCTTGGCGAGGAACAGCACCTCGTGGTCGACGAGCTGCGAGCCGTCGGAGCGGCCGGACATGTAGATGACGGGGAGGTCGGGGGCGATCGCCGCGAGCCGGCGGCCGAGCTCGCGGCCGTTCATGTCCGGCATGACGAGGTCGGTGAGGACGAGGTCGATGTCGTCCGCGCGTTCGCGGGCGAGCACGAGCGCGGTCGTCGGGTCCCCGGCGCTCAGGACCGTGTAGCCGTAGTGCTCGAGCGCCTCGCGGATCGACTCGCGCACGTCCTCCTCGTCGTCGGCGATGAGCACGGTCTCCATCCCGCCTGCAAGCGCGTCGTCGAGCTCCGGCTCGGCCGCGACGGGCACGAGCGCGTCGTCGATCATGTGCTCGACGTACGGCAGGAAGACGCTGAAGGTCGTCCCCTGCCCCGGCGCGCTGGACATCTCGATGGCGCCGCCCGCGTGCTCCACGAGCTCGTGGACGATGAAGAGCCCGAGGCCGGTGCCCAGCGACTCGTCCTTGGTGGTGAAGAAGGGCTCGAAGATGTGCTCCTTCGTGTCCTCGTCCATGCCGACACCCGTGTCGGAGACGCGGACCGCGACCCACCGCTCGCCGTCGCGCTCGACGATCTCCGTCGCGACCGTGATCGTCCCGCCCTCGGGCAGGGCGTCGCGGGCATTGAGCGCGAGGTTGACGACGATCAGCTCGACCTGGGTCGGATCGGCGAGCGCGGTCGGAGGGATGACGCTCGGCGCGCGGACGAGCTCGACGTCCTCGTGCATCAGGGGCCGGAGCATCGTCTCGACGTGCGCGAGGACGACGTCCGCGTCGATGATCGTCGGCTCGACGTCCTGGTTGCGGCTGAAGGCGAGCAGCTGGCGCACGAGGCGTCCGGCGTCGTCCGCGGCGCGCTCGACCTCGTCGAGCTCCGTCGCGACGATCTCGCCCAGGCGCTCGCGCAGCAAGCTCGCGTGGCTGCGCATGACGAGCAGCAGGTTGTTGAAGTCGTGCGCGATCCCGCCCGCCAGCCGGCCGATCGACTCCATCTTGCTCGCGTGCGCGAGCCGCTTGTCGATCTCCTTGCGGGCGCTCGTGTCGGCGAGAAGGACGATGTGCCCGCCCACGATCCCGTTGCCGTTGCCCACGGGGGCCGAGTGGAGCGATGCGTCGAAGACCTCGCCGGTCCGGCGCACGCAGGTGAGCTCGTGGTCGACGCGCGCGGGCCCCGACCTGACCAGGTCGGCCAGGAGGGCGTC
The DNA here is from genome assembly GCA_963748205.1 of uncultured Actinomycetes bacterium. Lineage (GTDB taxonomy): Bacteria > Actinomycetota > Thermoleophilia > Gaiellales > Gaiellaceae > JAIBJN01. Next base: position 55,195 of record CAVVIB010000012.1, on the reverse strand, counting down.
GCCGGCCTCGACCGGCAGCGGCCGGCCGACGACTTCGTCGAAGCGCCAGCCGAGGAGCGACTCCGCCGCGCCGTTCCAGCCGCGGACGCGCCCCTCGGCGTCGAGCTCGATGCTCGCGAGCGGCGAGGCCTCGATCAGGGCCTCGAGGCGCTCGATGCTGCCGACGAGGTTGGCCTTGAGGAGCATGACCAGCCCGGCGGCGACCGAGAGCGTCCCCGCCGCCACGAGCCAGTGCACCGGGGTCACGCCCTGGCCCGGGCCCGCGAGCTCGACGGCCCCGTAGCACGAGACGATGAACGCGAGCTGGCCCACGACCTTCCGCGGACGCAGGAAGTACGCCGCGTAGAGCGCGACCCAGAAGTAGAAGAGCTCGTAGCCGTCCGTGCCGCCGAACCAGAGGGCCGAGCTGACGAGCAGCGTGCCCGCGGAGGCGAGGAGCTCGAAGGCGACGACCGGCAGGCGGTCGAAGCCGACGAGCGGGACGAGCGAGAGAGCGAGCGCGATCGTCGCCGTGACGAAGATGGCCGTGCCGTTCCGCGCCTCGTCCGTCGGAAGCGCCAGCGAGACGAGCGCGAGCAGGCCGCCCACGGCGAGGAGGTAGAACCCCGCGCGCGCCATGCCGGCACGCTCGGAGTCGGCCCGCCCGTCTCCGCGGCCTCCCAGCCGCTCTGCAAGGGAAAGAGTCGACGCGGCCATCGTCGTTCCCTACGCGATCAGCCGCTCGCGCAGAGCGGTCGCCACGGCCTGCGTGCGGGTGTGCGCCTGGAGCTTGCCCATGGCGTTCCCGACGTGACCGCGGACGGTCTGGGGGGACAGGAAGAGCCGCTCGCCGATCTTCTCGCTCGAGAGACCGTCGGCGGCCAGGCGGAGCACCTCGCGCTCGCGCGTGGTGAGCCTGCCGGTGCCCTTCGCGTCGATGAAGACGCCGGCGAGGGCCGGATCGACGTACACGCCCCCGTCGGCGACCATGTCGATCGCGCGGATCAGGTCGTCGAGCGGGGCGTCCTTGAGCACGAAGCCCTTGGCGCCGGCGTCGAGCACCTCGGTCATGCAGGCGACGTCGGTCTGGCCCGTGTAGACGATCACGGCCGTCTCGGGCGAGAGACGCTGGGCCTCGCGCGCGGCCTCCGAGCCGCTCATGCCGGGCAGCCGCAGATCGACGAGCGCCACCGGCGGCCGGTGCTTCGCGATGAGCGCGAGCGCCGCCTCGCCGTCCGTGGCTCGCGCCTGCACGACGAGCCCACGGCTCTCGAGCAGGGCGCACACGGCCTCGAGGACGACCGGATGGTCGTCCGCGACGATGCAGGCCAGCGAACCGCCCCGACGCTCGCCGAAGCGTTCGGAAGCCTGCTCCTTTCTGTCCAGACCTGCGGTCATTTCGAACCTCCTGTCGCGGTGTGTATGCCTAAGGGGGCCGCGGCGGCCCGAAACTTGCGCAGGTTTCAGAAGAATCACTCGGTCGAGTGAGCGGAGCCGGGCGGCGGACGCGGCTCCTGCATGGCCGAGACACCGTCCAGCGCCTGCCTCAAATCGGCTGCAGCAAAGGGTTTGGGCAGGAATGACCCCTCGCTTCGGGCCATGTTTTCGGCGTAGGCGTTCCCGAGGTGCCCGGACATGAAGAGCACCTGGGCGCTCGGTCGAAGCCGGCGGACGCTGCGGGCGACCTCGAAGCCGTCCATGCCGGGCATGACCACATCGGCCAAGAGCACGTCGATCGGGCCCGGATGGCCCTTGGCGAGCTCGACGGCCCGCTCGCCGCTCGGCGCCACGAGGACGTCGTGCCCCGCCCGCTCGAGCACCGCCTTGACCGCGGTGCGGACGCTGCGGTGGTCGTCGACTAGAAGGATGGTCTGCGCCATGGCGTCATCGTGGAACGGCGGGCGCCGCACGGCAATCCCGCGACCCGACGATCGGCCGCCCCCCACCCCGCCTTGCTGCGGCGGGGCCTTCGTCCCGCTACCGGGGCATTCGGGGGATTTCTGCTTGTGCGGGTTTGAACATCTTGTCCAGAGGCAAGACCTCACCTACATTCAGTGAGGAGTCAATGAGCGCCGAGACAGCCCCAGCACTGTTGGAGGCCGCCCCAGCACCGACACTCGCACCAGTCGAGCGTTCGGGCGACCAAGCTTCTCCCTCCGCCACAGCGGCGTCCCTCTACGAGCGCTACCAGGACCGCGTCTACGGCTACTGCCTCTACAAGCTCGGCAACCGCGAGGAGGCCGAGGACGCGACGCAGACGACCTTCCTGCTCGTCCTGCGCGCGCTCGAGCGCGGCGTCGTCCCACGGCTCGAGGCGAACTGGCTCTTCACGATCGCCCAGAACGCCTGCCGCTGCCGCGCGCGCACGCGCGGGCGCGGCCGGGAGCACGAGGTTCTGAGCGACCCGCAGATCCTCCAGGAGGTCGCGCCGGGTCGGAACGGCGCGGTCGAGGAGCTCGTCGGGCTCGACGAAGCGCTCGCCGACATGCCCGACCTCCAGCGCCGCGCGATCATCCTCCGCGAGTGGCGCGGCTGCTCGTACCGCGAGATCGCCCAGCAGCTCGGCCTGACGGGCTCGGCGGTCGAGACGCTCATCTTCCGCGCGCGGCGGTCCCTCGCCCAGCGCCTCGAGCACCAGACGCTCCCGAGCAAGCGGCGCACAGGCACCTTCGCACTGGACTTCGCCTCGCTCGCCTCCGCGCTCAAGTCGCTCCTCGGCATCGGCTCGGGCGCGAAGGTCGCCGGCATCGCCGCCTCGACGGCCGCGGTCGTCTGCATCGGGCTCGGCGGAGTCGCCGGAGACACGCCGCACCCCGCGTCCGGCCCGGCCCAGAAGCCCGCCACGGTCGCCCCCGCCGCGGTCGCGCCGGCGACGGCTCCCGTCGTCGGGCAGCCGTCGGTTCCGCTCGTCGACCCGAAGTCCGCCAAGCCGAAGCCCACGGCCGGCGTCCCGGCTCCCACGCCCGGGACGAAGCCCGCGGTCACGCCGCCGGTGCAGCCGGTCGACCTCGACGCGACGCTCGGCGGCATCACGTCGTCCCTCCCGACCTCGCCCCTCGTCGAGGACCTGGAGCAGCGCGCGAACGACATCGTGGACGAGGTCACGGCACCCCTCACCGAGACGCTGAAGCCGGTGGTGGACGTCAAGGTGCCGAAGCTCGACCTCCCCTAAACGACCCGCCTCGAACCGGTCTAATCGGGGCGCAAGTTTCCTGCGCCGGCGGCTTCCTTGGAAAGAGGATCACGCTGAGCAGGCTTGGCCGCAAGCGCTCTGTAAGACGTGATCCGAGGGCGGTTTATCCCGGCCGCCCACTCTCCCCACAGGAGGCGGTCTTTCTAGACCGCCTCCTCCCTTGCCGGGCCCGCGGGCTACTGCCCGGGGGGAGGAAGGAGAGGCGGCAGCTGCGGGAGCTGCAACGGCGGCAGCTGAACCGGCGGGAGCGAGATGGGAGGCGTCTGCACCGGCGGAAGCTGCACGCCCGGGACCTGGATGGGCGGCACCGTGATCGGCGGCACCTGGACGGACGGTACCTCGATGCCCGGCACCGAGACCTGGCCGCCGGGAGGCGTTGTCGAGCCGGGCGGCGGCGTCTGGGTCCCGCCACCACCGCCGCCGGCGGGAGGCTTCTGAGGCTTGGACGGGCTTCCGCCTCCGGCGCTCGGCTTGCCCGCGCTTGTAGGCGCCGTCACGCCCGCTGCGGCCGGAGAGGCGCTCGAGGCGAGCACGACCCGGTTCCGCTCGGGCACCTCGGTGACAGCTGCGACCTCGCCCGAGCCGGTCGCGCTCGACCCACCCGCGGCGCGACCCCGATCGACCGCTCCTGAAGGGTCGAGGGCCAGGAGTATCGCCGCGAGGAGCCCGCCGACAGCGAGCGGCACGAGCAAGCGCGACGAGCGGCCCGGCCGCGAGAAATCGTCCTCCAGTGTCCGGTCCGCGGCCACGAGCGCGGCCCATTCCTCCCCCTCCGGATCGGCCTCCACGCGCTCGAGTGCGGCGCGCTCATGGTTGGGCAAGAGGCTGATCCAGGGAGCCTCTTCGAACGTTCGCATGCTGTCGGTCGACATGGCTTGCTCCTAGAAGAGGGTGTTTTGGAGGATCTTTGTCGGTTTTCGTACATCGGCATTGCCTCCAGGCACCGTTAGTGCGGCCTAACTCGAAAGGGTGATGCCATCGTGGCGCGGGACCGGCAGTCTGCCCGGGGGGAAGGAGCCGACACGGCAGAGCCGAACCACTCACGCGTGCGTCAGATGGAAGCCCTGAAGAGGGCTGCGGCCAGCCCCTCCGCGCAAACGCGTCGCGTGGCCGCGATCACGATCGGGGTCATTCTCGAGGCTGCCGTCTATATCCCGAGCGGCTGGCCGGACGACCACCCGGGCATCGCAGTCGCCGCGGGCATCCTCATCGCCGCGCTCGCAGGCGCCGTGGGCGGCGTCTGGAGCGGCCTCGCCGTCGCCGCCGCCGGCTGGGGATTTCACTACTTCTTCGTCTCCCAGGACGACCTCCCGCCTCTGATCGGACTCCCCGCGTGGCTCGCGGTCGGCGCTCTCGCCGGCTGGCTGTCGACGACTCGACGCCGGACGGCGAGGGCCCGGGCGCACCTCGCCCGCGAGCTGGGCACCGTGCGCGATGCGAGCTCGGAAGCGATCGTCGCGGTCGACGCCGAGGGGACGATCGTGAGCTGGAGCCGCGGCGCCGAGGAGCTCTACGGCTACACCGCCGACGACGCTGTCGGGAGCCCCCTCTCGATCCTGGGCGGAGAGGACGTCGTCGCACCCGCGCTCGTGGCCGTGCACGCCGGCGAGCACCTCCACATTCCGACGGTTTCTCACCGGCGCCTGGGCGGAGACGAGATCGCCGTCTCGCTGACCGTTGCGCCGCTCGGCCAGGACGACGAGGAGGACGCGCCACGCGCGCTCCTGATCGCCGCCGACGTAGGCGAGTCGCGCCGGATCGACGCGCGACGGCGCGAGATCGAGGCCAAGTACCGCGCGCTGACCGAGCAGCTGCCGACGGTCACCTACGTCCACCCGCTGGGCCAGCGAGGCGAGTGCCTCTACATCAGCCCGCAGGTGTCGTCCATGCTCGGCTACTCGCCCGACGAGTGGCTGGCACAGCCCGGGCTCTACTTCCAGCTCGTCCACCCGGAGGACCGGGAACGGGTGACGAGCGAGATCGACGAGACGTCGGCCTCGACCGCGCCCCTCCGCACCGAGTACCGGATGCTTTCACGCGACGGGCGCGTCGTCTGGGTGCAGGACGAGGCAGTCACCGTGCGCGACGACGACGGGCGGCCCCTCTACGTCCAGGGCTTCCTCCTCGACGTGAGCGAGCGCAGGCAGGCCGGCGAGGAGCGCGACCGCCTCCAGGCCGCGCAGCGCTCGGCCGCGGGCGAAGCGGCAGACCGGCAGCGGAAGCTCGACGTCCTCGCGCGCGCGAGCGAGATCCTCGGCTCGTCGCGCCACTACGAGGCGACGCTGCGCCGCGTCTCCGAGCTGGCCGTACGCGACCTGGCCGACTGGTGCCTCGTCGACCTGCTCGACGAGGAGGGCAATCCGACGCGTGTCGCCGCCGCCCACGCCGGGCCGGGCAAGCCGCCCGGGCCCGAGCCCGGCCCCGAGCCGGAAGCGGACGCGCTCGACGTCGCCCGGCGGGGCCGGCCGGAGCTCTCGGAGTCCCGCATGTGCGTCCCGCTCCGCGCCCGCGGACGCGCGCTCGGCGCGCTCACGCTTCTCACCCGCTCGGACGGCCGCTCGTACGGCGCCGACGACCTCGCCGCCGCCCAGGACCTCGCCGGCATGGCCGCCCTCGCGGTCGACAACGCCCGCCTCACGCGCGAGGTCGAGGAGGCCGCCGACGCGGCGCGCGTCCTCACGTACGTCGCCGACGGCGTCACTCTCATCGACCGCGCCGGCACGGTCCGCCTCTGGAACCCCGCCGCGGAGGCGATCACCGGACTCTCGTCCGACAGCGTGCTCGGCCGGCCCGCAGCCGAGGCGATCGGCGGCTGGAAGGCGCTCGCCGAGCGCATCCCGATCGGCGCGGCCACGGAACAGGTGCAGCCGGAGACCTTCCCGCTCGAGACCGGCCTCGGCGAGCGCTGGATCTCCATCTCGGGCGTCGACTTCTTCGGCGGGACGGTCTACGCGTTCCGCGACCTGACCGACGCGCGCCGCCTCGAGGAGCTGAAGGCCGACTTCGTCGCCACCGCCTCCCACGAGCTGCGGACGCCTCTCGCCGCCGTCTATGGCGCCGCGCAGACGCTCCGCCGCCACGACTTCGCGCTCGACGAGGCGGGCCGCGACCGCTTCGTCTCGCTGATCGTCGACGAGTCCGAGCGCCTGAACCGGATCGTCAACGAGATCCTGCTCGCCAACCAGCTCGACGCAGGGCGCCTCGACCTCATGGAGGAGCCGTTCGACCCCGCCGACCTGATCGAGCGCGTGGTCGACGCCGCCCGCGAGCACCGGCCCCCGGGGATCAGGCTCGCGACCGAGGTCGCCGACGAGATCCCGCACGTCGCCGCGGACCGCGACCGCGTGCGCCAGGTGCTCGTCAACCTCGTCGAGAACGCGATCAAGTACTCGCCCGACGGCGGCGTCGTCGAGGTCGGCGTGCAGGAGAGCGACGGCGCGGTCTGCTTCCACGTCCGCGACGAGGGCCTCGGCATCCCGGCCGACGAGCAGGCCCGCATCTTCGAGAAGTTCTACCGCCTCGATCCCGAGATGACGCGCGGGATCGGCGGCACCGGCCTCGGGCTCTACATCTGCAGCGAGCTGCTCGAGCGCATGGACGGGCGCATCTGGGTCGACTCCAAGGAGGGGGCGGGCTCGACCTTCTCCTTCGAGCTGCCGGCGACCGATCAGGTCGCCGCACCCCGCCCCCTCCCGCCGAAGCGCGCGAGAACGCCGAAGCCTCCTAGCTCCTAGTTCTTCGGGAGGTCGATGACCACCCGGTCGGGGTTGCGCAGCTCGAACACGTCCCAGCACGTCTGACGCTCGAGGCCGAGCACCCAGCCCAGCGTCGCCTCGAAGTCGCCGCTTCGCACGGCCTCGCGGAGGATGTCGAACCCGGGCCGCAGCACCTCGGGGCCGTGATACGTGGGCTCGTAGTCGACGAAGTCGTAGCCGGTCGCGCCGTGGAAGACGAGGTCGACGAACGCGTTGCCGCTCACGGCCAGCGGCTCGCCGCTCCCGTCGTGCGTGAAGGGCGGCCGGGCCGCGCGGATCTCGTAGCGCGGAATGCCCGCCTTGCCGCCCGGGTTCGGCTTCGGCGCCCGGAACTCGAAGGTGATGCGGTCGTAGCCCGGATGCGAGCCGACCCTGACGTCGACGAGGTTCGTGTAGACGCCGTCCTGCCCGCCGGTCTCGGGCCTGCACGTGCGAGGCTGCTGCGGCGGAATCGGCTCCTCGGGCTCGGTCTCGACCGGCGCGGGCGTCTCGGCCACCGGCTCGGCGTCCGGGTCATCGGCGTCCGGATCCTCGGCGTCCTCCTCCGGCGCGGGCGCCGGGGCGGCCGCGGGCGGCTCGGGCGGCTCGGCTTCGCGGTCGGAGCCGGAGCCGGCGCCGCAGGCCGTGAGCACGCCGAGCGCGAGGAGCGCGGCCAGCAAGGGAATGATTCGGTTGAGCTTCATCGTCGCCTCCTGCTCGTGGGGTCTGGAAACGACGGTATGAGCGGCCGGTAACCGCATCGACTCGCCTGTGTAACGGCTCGGCAACCGTCTGCCGGCTGCACGAAATCTTCACGCAGCCTCGAAGCCTTCTCCACGGGCGTCGCCTAGGCTGGGAACGGATGGAGAAGCGGCGCATCGCGGTCATCGAGGACGAGGCCACCATCGCCGACTCGGTCGCGGCGCGGCTGCGCGCCGAGGGGTTCGAGGTCGAGACGGCGGGGGACGGCCATGCCGGCGTCGAGCTCTGCCGCCGCTTCCGCCCCGACCTCGTCGTCCTCGACCTCATGCTCCCCGGAATCGACGGGCTCGAGGTCTGCCGGCGCATCCAGCGCGACCGGGAGCTTCCCGTGCTCATGCTCACCGCCCGCGACTCGGAGACCGACCTCGAGGTCGGCCTCGCCGTGGGCGCCGACGACTACGTCACGAAGCCGTTCAGCTCGCGCGAGCTCGTCGCGCGCGTCCGGGCCCTCCTGCGCCGCGCCGGCCGCGCGCCGGCCGCCGAGGACGTGCCCGTGCGGGTAGGCGGGCTCGTCGTCGACCCGGCGTCGCGCCGCGTCACCCGCGACGGGCACGAGGCCCACCTCACGCCCACCGAGTTCGAGCTCCTCCACCGGCTCGCCCAGTCGCCCCACGTCGTCTTCGCGCGCGCCCGGCTCCTCGAGCAGGTCTGGGGCCACCGGGTCGCGGCGGGCGAGCGGACCGTCGACTCCCACGTGCGCTCGATCAGGCGCAAGCTCGGCCCCGGTGTGATCCGCACCGTGCACGGCGTCGGCTACGCGCTCGACACGGAGGACGTCGCGTGAGACCGCTCGACTCGCTCGGCTCGATCAAGCTCAAGCTCGGCGTCGTCATCGTCGCGGCGGTGGTGGTCACCGTCCTCGTGGTCTGGCTCGGCGACCGCCTCGGGCTCTCGCCTCTGATCGCCGGCGTCGCGGCGGTGGCGATCGCCCTCGCGCTGGTGCAGGTGCTCGCCCACGGGATGACGTTCCCGCTGCGGGAGATGGTCTCGGCCGCGCAGGCGATGGCCCGCGGCGACTACAGCCGCCGGGTGACCGCGACCTCGCGGGACGAGGTCGGCGACCTCGCGCGCGCGTTCAACTCGATGGCGGGCGAGCTCGAAGCCGTCGAACGGATGCGCAGAGATCTCGTCGCCAACGTCTCGCACGAGCTGCGGACGCCGATCGGCGCGCTGCGGGCGAAGCTCGAGAACCTCGTCGACGGCGTCGAGACGCCGGACCGCAAGACGCTCGACGCCATGCTGCGGCAGGTCGAGCGGCTCGGCAACCTCGTCGGGCAGCTCCTCGACCTCTCGCGGCTGGAGTCCGGCGCCGTGCCGCTCGAGCGCTCGAGCTTCCAAGCCGCGCCGCTCCTCGACGGCGTCGTCGAGGAGTGGCGCACTCGTGCCGAGATCCGCGACGTCCGGATCGTGTCCGCCGCCGAGCCCGACGGGCTGGAGCTGGACGGAGACCAGGAGCGCCTGCGCCAGGTGCTCGCGAATCTCGTCGCGAACGCCGTCCGCCACTCGCCGCGGGGCGGCAAGGTCCTCGTCAGGGCGAGCCGGGAGGACGGGCACGCGGTGCTCGAGGTCGTCGACGAGGGCCCGGGCATCCCGCCCGGCGAGGCCGAGCGCGTGTTCGAGCGCTTCTACCGCTCCGACCAGGCGCGCTCCTCCGAGGAGGGCGGCAGCGGGCTCGGCCTCGCGATCGCGCGCTGGATCGTCGAGCTGCACGGCGGGACGATCCGGGCCGAAGACGCTGACCCGCACGGCTGCCGCATCGTCGTCCGGCTGACGCAATGAGAGCAGCCGCCCTGGCGGCGGCGCTGGCCGCGGCCGCCTTCCTGCCCGGGGAGCCGCTCGGGATCGGCGTCCTGATCGTCGCAGGGCTCGTCGCCGTCGCCGTCCGCGCCTCGGATCCGCTCGGTGCTCAAGGCGTCGTCCTCGGGACGCTCGCGCTCCTGCTCGCGGCCGTCCCCACCGCCCTCGATGCCGACTGGGTGGTCGCACTCGACCTGACGGCGGCGTGGCTCCTCGCGTGCGCCGCAGTCGGCGGCCTGACACCGGTCGCAGCCCTCGGCCCGCTCCTCCGGCTCACGCGCGCGCCCGCGCTCGCCCCGGGCGTGCCCGCCGGGCTTGCGCCCGCCGTCCGCGGCGCTCTGCTCGGCGGCCTCCTCGTCGTGCCCTTCGGTGCGCTGTTCGTCCACGCGGACCTGGTCTTCTCGGAGCTCGCCGAGGGCGTGCCCCTCCCGTCCCTCGACGCGCTGCCGGGCCAGGCCGTCGCCTTCACGCTCGTCCTCCTCGCCGCCGTCGGCCTCGCCCTCGCCTTCCGCGGGCCGGTGCGCGCGAGCATCCCGCGTCCAACCCGGAGGCTCGCGCCGTCGGAGTGGGGCATCGCCCTCGGCCTCCTCGTCGCGCTCTTCCTCGCCTTCGTGCTCGTGCAGCTGACGGTCCTCTTCGGGGGGCGCAGGCACGTCCTCGAGACCGCCGGGGTCACGTATGCCGAGTACGCCCGTGAGGGGTTCTGGCAGCTGCTCGCGGCGGCCGGCCTGACGCTCCTCGTCGTCGGAGCGTCGGTCATCTTCGCCGCCACGCCGCAGCGCAGGCACCGGATCGCCCTGCGACTCCTCCTGGGCGCCCTCTGCGCACTGACGATCGTCGTCCTCGCCTCGGCGCTCAACCGGCTCTTGCTCTACGAGGAGGCCTTCGGGCTCACGCGGTCGCGACTCTTCGCCGAGGCGGTCACCGTCTGGCTCGGGCGGGCTGTTCGCGCTGCTGGTCGTCGCGGGCTTCGTGCGCGCCGTTGGCGGCAACCTCGCCAGGATCGTGGTCGTCGGCACCGCGCTCGGGCTCCTTGCTTTCTCCTTCGCGAACCCGGACGAGCTGGTGGCGGAGCGCAACGTCGACCGCTGGCGTGAGACCGGCCGGATCGACCTCTTCTATCTCCAGGAGCTCAGCGCGGACGCCGCGCCCGCGCTCGCCGAGCTGCCTCCGCACCTTCGGGTCGAGGCTCTTCGGCCGCTCGCGATCCGGCTCGAGGAACGGGAGCCGTGGAGCTCGTTCAACTCCTCGCGCGACGGCGCGCGCGAGCTGCTCGCCACGCTCGACGACTGAGCCCGGCGCGCTGCTGGATTGCGCGGCTCGATCGGCGTATTGTCGCATTTGCAACGAAAGGAGCGCCGATGAGACGTCGCCGCAAGTCGGTCGTCCTGGCGGCCGTGCTCGCCGCCCTCATCCTCACCACGACGGCACAGGCCTCGGGCCCGCAGACCGGGATCCTCGACCGGTTCCTCCCGGTCCTCGTCTTCCACCCGGGCGAGGAGTTCCGGCCGGGGACCGTGCAGGCCTTTGTCGAGGACTCGCGCCTCGAGGCCGCGACGAGCCCGACGACGTGGGTCGTCGTCGACCCGGCTCCGAGCGCGGGCAGCCTGCCCACCGCGAGCCCGCCGACCTGGCGGCTGAACCAGCGCGACTGCTTCGCCGGCGCACCGCTCGGCGACCTCGCGTGCTACGTCGCGGGCGGCGGAAGCCGCGGCGAGCCGACCGTGTACGCGCGGGTCGTCCGCGAGAACAACCTGATCGTGCTCCAGTACTGGCTCTTCTACTACGACAACCTCTACCGCTACCCGTTCCTGCCGATCGGCGCGATCTGGCAGTCGCACGAGGGCGACTGGGAGGTCGTGAACGTCGTCCTCTCGAAGCGGAGGGAGCCGCTCGCCGTCGGATACAGCCAGCACTGCTCGGGCGAGACGCGCGACTGGGCGGACACGCCGCGCGTCGGGGCCCGGCCGAAGGTCTACGTCGCGCTCGGCTCGCACGCGAACTACTTCGCTCCCGGCCTCCACGAGTTCGAGCGAGCGTGCCTGCCGGCGCAGGTGGTCGCGTTCTTCCTCCAGGCGGGGCTGCCGCTTCCCGCCGACGTGACCGCGGAAGGGCCGTCCGCGCTGGAGGCCTCGGTGTTGCGGGTGACCGAGAAGCGGCCTGCGTGGATGCGCTTCCCAGGCTTCTGGGGCGAGCTCGAGTACTTCAACGCCCCACCGCCGATCGGGACCGTGCAGTTCGGCACGTCCCCGGTCGGGCCGGCCTTCCACGCCGTCTGGCAGGCTCCGCTCGCGACGCTCGAGGGCTGGCGCTGAGGCCGAGCGGGAAGATAAGGCGCCTCGCGAGCGTCCTGTGGAGGCAACGCCGATACGCGAAAGGAGCCGAATGGCCTTCGAGGAGCTGAAGCAACGACAGAGCGTGATGTGGGGGAACGGGCCCTACCAGCGCATCACGGAGACGATCACCGACATCCACGACGTCGTCGTGGAGCGCCTGGCGCCGCAGGACGGCGACCGGTGGCTCGACCTCGCCTGCGGCACGGGAGCGGTCGCCGAGCAGGCCGCAGCGGCCGGCGCGAACGTGACCGGCATCGACCTCGCCCCCGTCCTGATCGAGACTGCGAGGGAGCGGGCCGAGTCGCTCGGCCTCGAGATCGACTACGCGGTCGGCGACGCCGAGAACCTGGACGTCGCGGACGCGAGCTTCGACAAGGTCTCGTCCACCTGCGGGATCATGTTCGCCCCCGACCACGAGGCCGTCGCGGGCGAGCTCGCCCGCATCACGAAGCCCGGCGGGCGGATCGCGCTCGCCAACTGGACCCCGACGGGCGGGCTGGCGAAGATGTTCAAGGTCATGGCGCCGTACATGCCGGCGCCCCCGCCGTCGAGCCCGTTCGACTGGGGCGACGAGGCGCGGGTGACCGAGCTCCTCGGCGAAGCGTTCGAGCTCGAGCTCGAGGAGCACGTCTCGACCCTTCGCGTGCCCTCCGGCGAGGACTACTGGGAGCTCTTCTCGACGAGCTACGGCCCGACGAAGACACTGGCCGACGGCCTCGGCGCCCGGCGGGAGGACCTGCACCGCGACTGGGTGGAGTTCTTCGAGACCAACTACCGCGACAACGGGGAGATCGCGCACACGCGCGAGTTCCTCCTCGTGCTCGGCACGCGGCGGTAGTTGCAAGGATCGCCGCCCCCCGCGCGACGGCGGGGGGCGGCGGTCACGCGGTTTGCCGCCGGACAGACCCGGGGAGGGCAACCGCAGAGACGAAAACCACACGGAAGGAGGTGGGCGACGATGTTGACGCTCACCGACAGCGCGGCCGAAGCCGTGAAGCACGCGGTGAATGCCGCGGAAGGGCTGCCCGAGAGCGGCGGCCTCCGGATCTCCGCCCAGGACCTGGGCGACTCGACCGGCCTCGGGCTCGCGGTTGCGCCGGTGCCGGGCGAGGACGACCAGGTGATCGAGGAGGAAGGCGCGCGTGTGTTCGTGGCCGCCGAGGTCGCTCCGTTCCTCGACGACAAGGTGCTCGACGCGGAACAGCAGGGCTCCAGCATCCAGTTCAGCGTCACGGAACAGGAGAGCGCCTAGCTCCTGCGAATCACGGCGGGAGGCGAGACCCGCCTCCCGCCTTTTTCGTCTGCGAGGGAAGAACGAACCGCCCTCGTCCGTCTAACGAATGAGAACACGATGTCGGCACTCGACTCCATCACCAACGAGCTTGCGGCTCTCGAGACCGAGGAAGAGCGGATCTTCTCGTGGCGCCACGCCAGCCTCCTGGCGGCCGGTTACGACCACCGCCTGGCGCTGAAGCTCGCGCTCCGAAGCGACGTCGACCTCCACCGGGCGCTCGACCTCACGCGCGCCGGCTGCCCGCCCGAGACGGCGGCGCAAATCCTCCTCTAGCGGCCTTTCGAAGGCACTGCGGTGCAAGCGCGGTAGGCAACTGCTTATAGTTGCCAATTGTCACTGCCGTCACAACGCCAGGAGGCCCAATCGATGCGGACGTTCACCCTCGTGCTGTGCTGCGCCGTCGCGCTGCTCGCGCCGGAAGTCGCAGCAGCGCAGACTCCGGTCAACCTGACGGGAGAGGTGCTCAGCGGGACTGCGCCCAACGCCGACGCCGCCGGCGTCGACTGCCAGCCTGCCGGAACCTCGACCGTGACCTACACCGTGTCGGGACCCGGCGGCCGGCCCCTACGTCGGCACCTTCGAGGAGAGCGGGTCACTCACCATCGTCGCCGGCCAGGTCACCTCGTTCGAGGCGACGTTCACGATCGACGGCGGCACGAGCCAGGTGGTGGGCACGAAGACGCTCCGCGAGAGCATCTCGGCGTCGTGCCTCGGCATCGAGGACGTCGCAGCGGTCCTCTTCAACGCCAACTACGAGGCGACGATCACCACGCCGACGGGGACGCTCGTCGACCACGGCCGCGCGATCGTCGACGCCAACATCTCCGACGGGGGCGGCGCCCTGCAGGAAGTGTTCGAGTCCGAGGGCTTGATCCACACGCCGGGCCACGTGAGTGGTGCAGGCCTCATCGAGGACGCCGTCCACGGGCACGTCGTCTTCGGCTTCACGGCGAAGAGCGACGGTGTGACGGCGAAGGGGAAGTGCGCCATCGCCACCCTGGGGACGCTCGTCACCTGCCAGAACGTCACGCTGCTCATGCAGCTCGGCACCCACGTCACCTTCCTGGGCCAGGCGCGGGTCAACGGCGTCCTGACCGACTACCGGATCGACGTCGACGACCTGGGCGAGCCGGGCCGAGACCGCGACCTCTTCGCCGTCCAGACGACCAACGGCTTCACCGCCGCGGGCGTGCTCCGCGCCGGGAACATCGAGCTTCACAACTAGCGCCCCCGGTCGCGGGCGCTCAGCGGGCGCGCGTCAATCTCGCCGACGCGCGCCCGCTGGGCCCTGACCGGATGAGCCCGCGCCGGAGCTCCGGGCTCACCCGGGGGGCCGGCAGGAGCCGGCTCATGAGCGTGCGGAAGGCCTTCGCCGACATGACGGCCTCGGAGCGCTGGTTGTTGTCGGCAGACGGCCAGTACGTCCAGGCGAGCGTCGCGGCGAAGCGCTCGCAGGCGTGGTCGTCGTGGGCGACGCCGGGCGTCTCGTAGCACCAGTCCGCGCCGCCGAGAGCGTTCCGCGCCTCGCGGACGTCGGCGTCGTCGAGGAGCAGGTAGGCGACCTGGTGGGCGTACTCGTGCTGCACGATCCCCCACGCGTAGCGGTCGCCGAACGGCGAGCCGACGAGCGTTGCCTCGTCGAGGACGATCGCACCCGGCGTGGCGCCCGCGCAGCCGCACTGGGAGATCCTGATGGTGATCGTCTGCCCGACACGGCCCCAGTTGAACTCGCTCGCGTCCAGAGCGGCCCGGACCTGCTGCCGGGCGGCCTCGCTGCCGCCCTCGAAGACGTAGTTCCCCCCGCCCGCGCGGGCCTCGGAGACGCCGAAGAGGAGCGCACCGGCCGCCGCGAGGAGCGCGAGACGCGGGAAGAAGAGCACGGTCTCAGCGTCCGCCAGCGCCGTCGCGCGGGATATCGCCGCCCTGTCGGCTCAACGGCGCTGCAATCGGCCGGTCGCCGGCCACCGAATGCACCGGCCGCGCGGGCAAGAAGGGTGAGAACGTGACGAGGGGAGCGCCCTGGCGCTCCCCTCGTCGTCCGGCCTGCGGAGCCGCCTACCTCACGAAGTTGAACCAGGCGGTGCGAACGCTCCGATCCTTCAGCGTCAGCACGAACTCGCGGCACGTCCCTGCCCATTCGCCGCGCTTGGGCGGCTTCCACGGATAGACGTAGCGATCCGTGTAGGCCTGGTAGTGGAACGTGTCCCAGTTCGGCGTCACCGCCGGCTCGAGCGGACCGAGCGGCGCCTTGGTGGCGCAGTCGATCTGCCGCGAGGACGGCGGCGAGTTGGGATCGAAGACGTCCAGCCCACGGTCGCCGCCGAGGCTGAAGTACAGCGTCTGGACGTTGCGGGAATCCGTCTCGTTCACGACGGGCGGGTTCTCGAAGGTCGCCAGGAATCCGCGCCACTCGTAGAACGCGTCCTTCCAGGCGTCCTCGCCGCCCACGATCGGGAGCTCGAGGGACGTGCCCGCGAGGTCGACCGTCAGCTGCGTGCCCGGCTGCGGGCGGATGGTGAACTCGCGGTCGCTCGAGTAGATCATCAGACCGATCTGCGTCCCGGCCGGGATGATCTGGTCGTCGGGCTGGAGCGGGAACGTCACGTTCCGGAACTCACCCGGGACGAGCGGCGAGCTGTCACGGAACGAGGTGTTCTGCGGGTCGGCCCACGCGCGCGTGATCACGCTCGTGCTCGAGCCGGTCGTGGTCGCCGTGCACGTGCTCGAGCCGCTCCAGGGCAGCCGGACGAGGGCGACCGAGAGGTTCGCCGCCGGCTTGCTCGACGCGAGCCGCACCGTGATCTCGGAGGTGCCCGAGAGGTGCAGCGGCTCGACGAGGACCTGCGTCGTGTAGAGCAGCCGCGCCGGCGAGTTCGTCGTGGCGAGCGCCGCGGCGCCGCACGTGACGTCGTCGACGAGCGTCTCCGTCACCGGGTCGGCCGGCTTCAGCGACAGCCCGCCGGCGGTATTCCCGCCCGACTGCAGGTTGAGACTGACCGGCTCGGCGTCCGGGTTCGGGTAGTCCGGGTACGGCGTCGGGTTGGCCGTGCCGCAGACGAGGCTGACCGTCGCGCCGCCGACGACCCGCTGGCCGGCCGCGGTCGCGACCGCCGAGGCGAGGACGACCGTCGTCGAGTTGGGGATCGAGTTGATCACCCGCGTCGTGTTCGTGATCGTCCCGTTCGAGTTCGTCTGCGGGATCGTGAGCGTGAAGCCAAGCTGGAGCTGGCTCGTGTCGGCCACCGTCAGGGTCGCCGTGTTCACGTGGTCGCCGACGACCGTCGCGGTCCTGGCCGGGCAGCTCGCGGCCTCGCGGACGACCCAGCCCTTCGGGTCGTTCTCGACGCCGTTGTCGATGCCGTACAGGTACTTCGTGAACCACTTGTTCCGCAGGACGAGCGGCGGCGCGCCACCGTGCCCGCCCTGATGGAAGTAGGACTGGAGCGGGACCTGGCCCTTGAGCGCGTTGTAGATCCGGACGCTGTGCTCGGGCACGACGTTCCAGTCGTTGAACGCGTGGGCCATGAGCACCGCGGCCTTCACGTCCTCGAGCTGGTTCAGGTAGTCGCGGCCGGCCCAGAAGTCGTTGTAGTCGCCCTTGACGCGGTCCTGGTTCGCGTTCATCTCCGCGATGCGGACGTTGTCGATGCAGTACTGCCGCTTCGCCGGGTTGCCGCTGTTGATGTAGTCGAAGAGGTAGTCGATGTCCTCGCCGACCCAGCCGCCCGGGTTCCGGACGAGCCCGTTGGAGCGGTAGTAGTGGTAGTAGGAGGTGTTCGGGGCGATCGGGATGATCGCGTCGAGACCGTCGACGCCCGTCGTGGCCGCGGCCAGCGGGAGCGTCCCGTTGTAGGACGTGCCCGTCATGCCGACCTTGCCGGTCGACCAGTCCGCGACGACCTCGACGTTCCCGTCGACCGTCGTGTAGCCCTTGGCCCGGCCGTTGAGCCAGTCGACGACCGCCTTGGGCGCGAGCTCCTCGTTCGGCGCCCCGACGGTCGGGCAGCCCTCGGAGAGGCCGGAGCCCGGCGACTCGGAGTGGATGACCGCGAAGCCGCGCGGCACCCACGTGCTGACCTCGCTCGTGGAGATGCTCGTGCGGTTCGGGTTGTAGCCGATGGGCGGCGGCGAGAGACGGGCCGGCGGAACCGCCCCGACCTCGTGGTTGACGTTCCAGAAGTACTGCGACTGCGTCGAGGCCGTGCCCGCGTAGTACGGGCTCGACTCGTAGATGACCGGGACCTTCAGGCCCTCGGTGTTCGTCTGCAGCGGACGAGTCACGTCCACGTGCATGCGGTCGAGCTTGCCGTCGCCGTCGGTGTCGAACTCGGTCTCGACCCAGAGCCGGTGGCGGATCCACTGGGTGGAGTCGCTGAACCCGGGAACGATCTGCGCCTGGCCGTCGACGAAGACCGGCAGGGTCTGCGCCCCCGCGGCGGGCGCGATGAACAAGAACAGCGTCGCCGCGAGCGCGACGAGAAGCCCCGGCGCGCGCGTGCGCCTGAGACGTGGACGAACCCCCCGGGGCTCGTGCCCGACCCGATCGGGGCCCAGTGGACGGGAACGCAATTTGCCCTCCTCCGTTATTGATGCCCGGCAGAGCAGGCCGAAGCCTGATGCGGCGATCCTACGACCATGGAATTTGTCAGTCAACCTGGTGACCTGCGACGGGCAGGCCCCAGGATCGAACACGATGAACTCTTGGTTTTCGTCCGCAAACGCCAGATGTATTCTCTGAGTCGATGGCAATCACCGCTACGGAAACGCTCTCGGAGCGGATCACGCGCCAGCTCGTGGAGAGCATCCTGCTCGGCCGGTACCGGCCCGGGCAGCTCCTCCCCACCGAGGACGAGCTCTGCCAGCAGTTCGGCGTGAGCCGGCCGGTCGTCCGCGAGGCGGCCAAGGCGCTCTCGATGCTCGGGATGATCCGCAGCCGGCAAGGCCGCGGCACCGAGGTGCTCGCGTACGAGAGCTGGAACGAGCTCGCGCCCGAGATCCTCAGGGCTCGCAGAGATCTGGACCTTGCCGAGGACTTCCTCGTCGACCTCCTCGTCGTGCGTCGGACGGTCGAGGTCGAGGCGGCCGCCCTCGCCGCCGAGCACGCGACACCCGCCGACCTGGGAGCGATGGCCCGCTTCCTCGAGGAGGGCGAGGAGGCCGGCGACGACGTCGAGGCCTTCGCCCGCGTCGACGTCGACTTCCACGACGCGATCCTCGCCGCCACGGGCAACCGCCCGCTGCGCAGCCTGCTCCGCATGATCGAGCCGACGCTCCTCGCCGCGCGAATCGCCAGCCTCACGAGCCGGCCCGACAGCACGAGGCGCTCCCTTCGCGAGCACCGCGCCATCTACCGCGCCATCAACGCGGGCTCGCCGGACGACGCCCGGGAGGCCATGGTCACGCACCTGTCCTGGACGGCGAACCTCTCGCCGGACCAGCTCGCCGGCCGCAGCGCGCCGGCGCTAGGTCTTCTTCTTCGGCTCGTCCGGGCCGCTCGTGAGCGTGTACTCGGACGTGTGCAGATGGTCGCTGAGCGCCTTGAGCGCCAGCTTCTCGTCGCGCTTCTCGAGCGCGTCGACGATCGCCTCGTGCTCGGCGAGCACGCGGAAGAGGTGGCCCTCGTGTCGCCTCGTCCCCAGGCGCATGAGCCGCACGAAGCCCCGGAGCTGGGTGAGGATCCGCGCCAGCGTCTGCAGCCCGGCGCCGCTCGCGATCATGAGGTGGAAGTCCTCGTCGAGGTCGATGAACTGCGTCTCGTCGCCCGCCTCGGCCGCGCGCCGCTGGCGGAAGAGCGACACCCGCAGGAGGTCGATCTCCTCGATGGGCATGTCGCGGCACGCGTGGGCGACGGCGATCCGCTCGAGCGCCTCGCGGATCTCGAGCACCTCCTGGCGGTGCTCGGCGGTGAAGCCGCGGACGACGAGCTGGCGCCGGCGGCCGAGCTCGAGGAGGCCCTCCTGCGCCAGGAGCTTGAGCGCCTGCCGCACCGGCGTCTTCGACATCCCGAGCTCCTCGGCGATCTCGCGGTCGGAGACCACGGAGCCGATCGGGTAGTCGCCGCTCAGGATCCCGCGGCGCACGTGCTCGTAGGCCTGCTCGCTCAGCCGGCCTGCGGTCGGAGCGCCGCCGCGTTCGGAGATCGCGTTCACGTTCGTGCCGCCTCGGCCTTCGCGGGCGCCTCGCCGGCTGCGGTCTCAGGCCGCCCGAGCAGGCGGGCGAGGCCGCGGTCGAGCAGGTCGTCGTCGACGCACAGCGAGATCCGCACCATCCCCTCGCCCCGCGCGCCGAATGCCGTGCCGGGGACGACGGCGACGCCGCGCTCCGCGAGCGTGGCGTCCACGAACGCCGCCGAGCCCTCGCCCGGCCCCGGCAGGCCGGCCATGAGGAAGAAGCCTCCGCTCGGCCGCATGTAGCCCACGCCCTCCTCGTCGAGGAGCGCGACTGCGCCGTCGCGGCGGGCGCGGAAGCGCTCGCGCATGACGGGGATCGCGTCCTGCGGCCCGGTGAGCGCGGCCTCGGCGGCCTTCTGCGAGACGCTCGACGGGCACGCGATCAGCGGCTCCTGCGCCTGCGCGGCGGCGGCCGCGATCTCGGGCGGGGCGACGAGGTAACCGACCCGCCAGCCGGTCATCGCGTAGGTCTTCGAGAGCGTGAAGATGCTGATCACCCGCCCGTTTCCGAGCGAGCCGGCGCTCACGTGCTGCCCTTCGAAGACGAAGTCCTCGTAGGCCTCGTCCGAGATGACCCAGAGGTCGTGCCGCTCCGCGATGTCGATGACCTCCTCGAGCGTCTCGCGCGCGTGGACCACACCCGTGGGGTTCCCGGGCGAGTTGACGACGAGGACGCGCGTCCGGTCGGTGATCGCGGCCTCGAGCGCGTCGAGGTCGAGCTCGGGCGCGAGCGGGTAGGGCTGCACCTTCCCGCCGAGCATCTCGACGATCACCGAGCACACCGGCCAGCCCGGGTCCGGGACGAGCACGCCGTCGCCCTCGTTCAGGAGCGCGGTGAGCGTCGCGTGCAGCGCGCAGCAGCCGCCCGCGCTGATCGTGACCTGCTCGGGCGCGCAGGCGATGCCGTTGCGGGCGCTGACCTTCTCGGCCGCGACCGCGCGCAACCGATGGGAGGCCGCCCGCCGGCGTGTAGGACGTGAAGCCGTCGGCCGCCGCGCGCGCCGCCGCCTCGACGATGTGCGGAGGCGTCGGGAAGTCGGGCGCGCCCAGCTCGAGGTGCAGAGCACCTGGAACGAGCAGCGCGCGCTCGAACACGTCGCGGATGCCGGAGCGCGGATACGACGAGAAGCGTTCGCTCGGCCCGTTCATCGCGTGAAGGGAAACGAAGTTTCTGTTGGGAAAGAAATTCCCATGACGTCAACGAGTCTATTTCTCCATGATCCGGAAACGCAACCTGCGAATTCACGCCGCTCCTTCGTAAGGTTCGGGCGTGAGGATCGAGGACTATGCCCTCATCGGCGACCTCCAGACCGCGGCGCTCGTCAACCGCTCCGGATCGATCGACTGGTGCTGCTTCCCGCGCTTCGACTCCGGCGCCTGCTTCGCAGCGGTGCTCGGGGACGCGAACAACGGCCGCTGGCTACTCGCGCCGAAGACGGAGGTCGAGCGGACGACGAGGCGCTATCGCGACGACACGCTCATCCTCGAGTCGATCTACACCACCGCCGAGGGTACGGTGCGCGCGATCGACTTCATGCCTCCGCGCGGCACGGCTCCCGACATCGTGCGGATCGTCGAGGGGCTGGACGGCAGCGTGCCGATGCGCTCCGAGCTCGTGATCCGCTTCAACTACGGCCGGACCGTCCCCTGGGTGCGCCGAGTAGACCACGCCCGGATCGCCGTCGCCGGGCCGGACGCACTCTGCTTCCGCACGGACGTCGACGTCCACGGGGAGGACATGCGGACGGTGGCGGAGTTCGAGCTCGAGGCCGGCGAACGGGTCCCCTTCGTCCTCACGTGGTTTCCCTCGCACGAGGAGATTCCCGACGCGGTCGACGCCGAGCACGCGCTCTCGGACACCGAGGACTACTGGCTCGACTGGGCGGGGAAATGCCGGCACGCAGGCGACTACCACGACGCCCTCCACCAGTCGCTGCTCGTCCTCAAGGCTCTCACCTACGCGCCGACCGGGGGAATCGTCGCCGCGCCGACCACGTCCCTCCCGGAGAACATCGGCGGGGTCCGGAACTGGGACTACCGCTTCTGCTGGCTGCGGGACGCGGCGCTGACGCTCCTCGCCATGCTGAACGCCGGCTACGTCGAAGAGGCCGACGCCTGGCGCGGCTGGCTGCTCCGGGCCGTGGCCGGGGACCCGGCCGAGCTCCAGATCATGTACGGGATCGCCGGCGAGCGGCGCTTGGAGGAGCTCGACCTCGACTGGCTCCCCGGGTTCGCCGACTCGAAGCCCGTGAGAGTCGGGAACGCGGCCTCGAAGCAGCTTCAGCTCGACGTGTTCGGCGAGGTGCTCGACGCCCTCTACCAGGCACGCGTCCAGGGGCTGCCGCCGGACGACAACGCCTGGGCGATGACCAAGAAGATGCTGGAGTGGCTCGAGGACGGGTGGCGGATGGAGGACTGCGGCATCTGGGAGGTGCGCGGCCCGACGCGCCACTTCACGCACTCGAAGATCATGGCCTGGGTGGCGTTCGACCGGGCGATCCGTTTTTGCGAGGAGTTCGACCGGGACGGGCCGGTCGAACGGTGGCGCGCGCTTCGGGAGGAGATCCACGCGGAGATCCTCGAGCGGGGGTGGAACGAGGAGAAGCGGTCGTTCACGCAGTCGTACGACTCAGACGAGCTCGACGCCAGCCTGCTGCTGATCCCGATGGTCGGCTTCCTGCCTCCCGACGACGAGCGGGTCGTCTCCACCGTGGCCGCCATCCGGCGCGAGCTGACCGTCGACGGGCTCGTCCTCCGCTACCGGGTCGACGAGACGGACGACGGCCTGCCCGGCGACGAGGGCGTGTTCCTCCCCTGCTCCTTCTGGCTCGCGCAGGTGCTCGCGCTGCAGGGGCGCCATGACGAGGCGCGTGAGCTCTTCGAGCGGCTGCTCGACCTCCGCAACGACCTCGGGCTTCTCTCCGAGGAATACGACCCGCGGGCGGGGCGCCAGCTCGGCAACTTCCCGCAGGCCTTCACGCACCTCGCCCTCGTCGACGCAGCACTCGCGCTCGGCAAGGGACGCACGATCCGCGGCTGACGCGGCTTGCCGCCGGCGCGGCCGTATGCGAACATGTGTTCGCGTTGGAAGAAGCGGCAGTCCTGCACGCTGATCTCGACGCGTTCTACGCGTCCGTCGAGCAGCGGGACGACCGGCGGCTGCGCGGGCGGCCGGTCATCGTCGGCGGCGGCGTCGTGCTCGCGGCGAGCTACGAAGCCAAGGCCTACGGGGTCAGGACCGCCATGAGCGGCGGGCGGGCGCGGCGGCTATGTCCCCATGCGGTCGTCGTCCCGCCTCGCATGTCGGTCTACTCCGAGGCGAGCAAGGCCGTGTACCGCGTGTTCGAGGACACGACGCCTGCCGTCGAAGGGCTGTCGATCGACGAGGCGTTCCTCGACGTCCGCGGCATGGAACGGCTCTCCGGATCCCCGCCCGAGATCGCCGCGCGCCTGAGCCGCGACGTCCTCGAGCACGTCGGCCTCCCCATCACCGTCGGCGTGGCGCGGACGAAGTTCCTCGCCAAGGTCGCGAGCGGCGTCGCCAAGCCGGACGGCCTGCTGGTCGTGCCGCCGCAGGGCGAGCTCGAGTTCCTGCACCCGCTTCCGGTCGAGCGCCTCTGGGGTGTCGGGCCCGTAACGTCCGAGAAGCTGCGCCGGCTCGGGATCACGACCGTCCGCGAGGTCGCCGAGCTCGACGAGGGCGCGCTGATCGCCATCCTCGGGCGAGGCTCCGGCAGGCATCTCCACGCGCTGGCGCACAACCGCGACCCGCGCCGCGTCCAGGTCGGCCGGCGGCGGCGCTCGATGGGGTCGCAACGCGCCCTGGGGCGCCGCTCGGGGCGCACGCCCGCCGAGCTCGACGCCACCCTCCTCGCCATTGCCGACCGGCTCTGCCGCCGCCTGCGGGCGGCGCGGCGCGTCTGCCGCACGGTCACCCTGCGCCTGCGCTTCGACGACTTCTCGCGCGTGACGCGCTCCTACACCTTCCGGGAGTCGACCGCCCACACGCAGGTCATCCTCGGCGTGGCGCGAGACCTGCTCGACGCGGCCATGCCGATGATCAGGCAGCGCGGCGTCACCCTCGTCGGCATCACCCTGAGCAACCTCGACGACGACTCGGCGATCCAGCTCGTCCTGCCGTTCGGGCGCCGGAGCTCGATCGCGCTCGACCGGGCCCTCGACGTCGTCCGCGACCGGTTCGGCACGGATGCGGTCACGCGCGCGGTGCTGCTCGGCCGCGACCACGGGCCGGCCGTGCCGCTCCTGCCCGACTGACGTACGCTGGCCCGGTGAGGCTTCCGGCAGAGGTCGCGGTGATCGGCGCCGGCGCGATGGGCGCCGGGATCGCGCGCGTCTTCGCGGATGCCGGAGCCTCGGTGCGGCTGTGCGCGCGGCGTGAGTCGAGCCTCGAGGCCGCCCGGCCGCGGCTCGGGGAGCACGCCGACCGTGTGCGAACGACGACGTCTCACGACGAGGCGCTCGAGGGCGCCGAGCTCGTGATCGAGACGATCGTCGAGGAGCTCGAGCCGAAGCGCGAGCTGCTCACACGCGCGGAGGAGCTGGCGGCGCCCGATGCGATCCTGACGACGAACACCTCGTCGCTGCCGCTGGCGCCGCTCGCCGCTGCGCTTCGCCGGCCCGAGCGGTTCGCGGGGCTCCACTGGCTGAACCCACCGGAGCTCGTCGAGCTGGTGGAGGTCGTCGGCGCAGAGGAGACCGCACCGGAGACCCTGGACACCCTCGTCGACTGGATGGAGCAGCTCGGCAAGGCGCCCGTCGTCGTCCGTCGCGACGTGCCGGGCTTCGTCGTCAACCGGCTCCAGTACGCCTTGCTGCGCGAGGCCTACGCCCTCGTGGACGCAGGCGTCGCCTCGTTCGAGGACGTGGATCGCGCCGTCGTGCACGGGCTCGGATCCCGCTGGGCCGCCATCGGCCCGTTCGAGACGATGGACCTCGCGGGGCTCGACGTCCATGCGGCGGTCGCCGCCAACCTCTGGCCGGAGCTGGCGAGCGGCGGCGAGCCCTCGCCGACCATCGCGCAGGTGCTCGAGACCGGCGCCCTCGGCGTGAAGAACGGCCGTGGCCTTCGCGGCCATTACGACGAGGCCGACGCGGACGCGCTCAAGGAGCGGCGCAACCGCGTCCTACGCGGCCTGCGAGGGCTGCGCGAGACATAGCGCGAAGTCGCCCGGCCCGTCCGTCCACCACGCCTCGACGGCCAGCCCGCCCGCCTCGAGCTCCCGCTCGATTCTCTCGCGCCGGAACTTGGTCGAGATCTCCGTGCGGAGCGTCTCGCCTTCCTCGAACTCGACGACAAGGTCTACGGCCGGCAACGCGACCCGCTGCGCACTCAGTGACCGCACGCCCATCTCCATGCGCTCGAGCTCGGCATTCCACGCGATCTCCGAGCGGAAGGCGGCCGGGTCGAAGTCGGCGCCGAGCTCCCGGTTGAGGATCGGCAGAAGGTTGGCGATCAGCTGCGCCGAGAGCCCCTGGGAGTCGTCGTAGGCCGCCACGATCCGCTCGACCGGCTTGACCAGGTCGAGCCCGAGGAGGAGGCGCCCGCCGGCTCCGAGCACGTCCGCCGCCGACGCAAGAAGCGACGCCCGGTCCTCGGGATCCAGGGCGCCGATCGTCGAGCCGAGGCACACCAGCAGGGTCCGCTCGAACGGGCCCGGGAGAGCCCGCTCGAAGTCCCCGAGGACGCCGACGACCTCGAGTTGTGGATAGCGCTCAGCGAGCCGCTCACCCGCCTCGACGAGCGAGCTCTCGCTCACGTCGACGGCGACGAACCGCTCCAGGCCCGGCAGCGCGTCGAGCAGGATCGTGGTCTTCACCGAGGAGCCGGAGCCGAGCTCGACCACCGTGCGCGGACGGGCCATCTCCGCGATCTCTCCGGCGCGTTCATGCAGGATCGAGCGCTCGGCCTCCGGAAGGTAGTACTCCGGAAGCTCCATGATCCGCTCGTACAGCTCGGCGGCGCGCGCGTCCCAGATCCAGCGCGAGCGCATGCGCTTCGGCGTTGCGGTGAGCCCGTCCCGCGCCTCGAGGCGAAGCGCCTCGGCGAGCTCGCCCGGACGCAGCTCGCGCTCCAGGCGAAAGCTCAACCCGGAAGGTCCAGGCCGTGGCGCGCGGCCTCGTCACGCGCCTCCGGATAGCCGGCGTCCACGTACCGCGCGACACCCAGGGCGGGGTCCGACCAGAAGATGCGCCTGAGCTTCCGCTCGGCGAGCTCCGAGCCGTCCGCGACGACGACCATCCCCGAGTGGATCGAGCGACCGACGCCGACGCCTCCCCCGTTCCCGATCGCGACCCAGCTCGCGCCCTGGGCTGCGTTCAGGAGCGCCGAGAGCACGGGCCAGTCGGCGATCGCGTCGCTCCCGTCGAGCATCCCCTCGGTCTCGCGCGTCGGCGAGGCGACCGAGGCGGGATCCATGTGGTCGCGGCCGAGCGCCAGCGGCCCGCACTCGCCGGAGCGGACGAGCTCGTTCAGCGCCAGCGCCACCCGGTCCCGCTGACCGAGCCCGAGCCAGCAGATCCGCGCCGGAAGGCCCTGGAGCGGGACGCGCTCGCGCGCGAGCTCGATCCACGAGCGCAGCGAGTCGGTGCCGACGACCTCCATGACGACGTCCTCGCTCCGCCGCAGGTCGGCCGGGTCGCCCGAGAGGCAGATCCAGCGGAACGGGCCGACGCCGTGCGCGAAGATCGGTCGCACGTAGGCGGAGACGAAGCCGGGGATCTCGAACGCATCGTCGACCCCGTGCGCGGCGGCCTGCGCGCGGATCCCGTTCCCGTACTCGAATACGACCGCGCCCCTCTGCCGGTAGGCGAGGAGCGCGCGAACGTGGTCGGCCAGCGAGCCGAAGACAGCGGCGCGGAAGCCCTCGTCGCCGGTGTCCGCAGCGGCTGCCTCCGCGGCGGTGAAGCCGCGCGGCACGTAGGCCCGCAGCGGGTCGTGCGCCGGCGTCTGGTCCGTGACGACGTCGAACTCGACGCCGTCGGCGAGAAGCCGCGGGACGACGTCGGCTGCGTTGCCCAGCAGCGCGACCGCACCTGGTCCGTCCGGATCCAGGTGCGCGGCGAGCGCGTCGTCGTACTCCGCGACGATGTCCACCCAGCCGTCCCGGAGCCGCCGCTCGGCCCGCACGGGATCGACCTCGACCACGAGCGCCCGCCCCCCGTTCTGCGTCACGCCGAAGCCCTGGGCGCCGCCCATGCCGCCCAGGCCGGCGGTCAACACCCGCCGCCCCTCGAGCGATCCCCCGAAGTGGGTCTCCGCGACCGCGCGGAAGGTCTCGTAGGTGAAGCCGAGGATGCCCTGCGTCCCGATGTAGAACCACCCGGCGGCGGTCATCTGGCCGTACATCGTCAGGCCCGAGTCCTCGAGCCGGCGGAAGGAGTCCTCGTCCGACCAGGCCGGCACCACCATCGCCGTCGAGATGAGCACGCGCGGCGCGTCCTCGTGCGTCGGCAGCACGGCGACCGCCTTCCCGGACTGGACGACGAGGGTTTCGTCCGGCCCGAGTCGCTCGAGCGCCGCGACGATGCCGGCAAGCGACTCCGGATCGCGCGCCGCGCGGCCGCGCCCGCCGTAGACGACGAGCGACGCGGCGTCCTCGGCGACGTCGGGATCGAGGTTGTTGAGCAGGCAGCGCAGCGCGCCTTCCTGCTCCCAGCCACGGCAGCGAAGCTCGCCCACGGGGCGATCGTACTGGGCGGTTTCTCCTACGCGGGGACGGGCAGGTCGACGTGCTCCGGGGTCGCCTCGATGAGCCCCTTGAGCTTGGCCCGGTCTCCGCGGACGGTCACGCAGTTGAGCCGCCGGTCGACGAACATGTGGTAGATGCCCTCGGCGTCGCCCTCGATGACGACGTCGGGATCCTCGACCGGCCCTGCGACGGTCTCGCCGTCGACGATAGAGGCCACCTCGTCCCCGATTCGAAACTCGAAGCGGCCTGGCGGCGCGATCGACGCGACGGACATGTCGAGCGCGTTACGGAGCCAGCCGGGAAAGAGCTCATCCGCGTCGGTCGGCGGCCCCAGCGAACGAGCCCCCCAGAGAGCAAGCTCCCTGATGGTCGGCTTCAGCGCCTGCCCGTACTCCGTCAGCTCGTAGACGCGCGAGGCCGCCGGCGGCGGCAGCTTCCGCTTGGCGACGATGCCGCCCGCCTCGAGGTCGCGAAGCCGGTCGGCGAGGATGTTGGTGCCGATACCGGGGAGCGCGTCGGCCAGGTCGGTGTAGCGCTTCGGGCCGCTCATCAGCTCGACCACGAGCAGCAGGGCCCAGCGCTCGCCCACCAGCCGAAGGGCGTGTGCGACGGGGCAGTAGAGGTCGTAGCGCTTGCGCATGCAACAGGCAGTGTAGCGCGTCCGCTTGCCGTTACACAGTCTTTACTTGCTTTTTGCAAGTTTGCTCTGCTAACTTGGAAGCCTTCCCTATTCGAACCGAAAGGAAAACGGACGACATGGTGGCTTCGGCACAACGGAAATGGCTGGCTCTGGCGCTTCTCAGCGTCGTCCAGTTCATGGTCGTCCTGGACATCGCGATCGTGAATGTCGCGCTTCCCTCGATCCAGGTCGACCTCGGGTTTTCCCAGGAGAACCTTCAGTGGGTGATCAGCGCCTACGCACTCGTGTTCGGCGGCTTCCTGCTCCTCGGTGGGCGGGCGGCCGACCTCCTCGGGCGCCGGCGGATCTTCCTGCTCGGCGTCGTGGTCTTCACGCTCTCCTCGCTCCTCGCCGGACTGGCGTGGTCGGAGGCGTCGCTGATCGGGGCCCGCGCACTCCAGGGGCTCGGCGCGGCGATCATCACGCCGGCCGCGCTCTCGATCCTCTCCGTCACCTTCGCCGAGGGGCGTGACCGCAACATCGCCCTCGGCGTGTGGGGCGCCGTCGGCGGCTTCGGCGCCGCCGCGGGCGTGCTGCTTGGAGGCATCCTCACGGACGCCCTCAGCTGGGAGTGGATCTTCTTCGTCAACATCCCCGTCGGCGTCGCCGCCTTCGCCCTCGCGCCGGTCCTCCTCACGGAGAGCCGCGACGCGCGCGTGAAGACGTTCGACGTCCCCGGCGCGGTGCTCGTGACGGGCGGGCTCTCCCTGCTCGTCTACGCGATCACCGAGGCCGGCCGCGACGGCTGGCTCGCCGGCCAGACGATCGCGTTCTTCGCGACGTCCCTCGCCCTCCTCGCCGCGTTCGTCGGCTGGGAGCTCAGGCACCCCGAGCCGCTCATGCGCTTCGGGATCCTGCGCACCAAGACGGTGGCCGGGGCGAACGTGGCCGGCTTCATCATGGGCACCGCGATGTTCTCGATGTTCCTGATGCTGACGCTCTACATGCAGCAGGTGCTCGGGTACTCGGCCATGAAGACCGGCCTCGCCTACCTCGCGGTCGCGGGGACGGCGATCCTCTGGTCGGCCGTGGCCGCGCAGCTCGTGACGCGGATCGGCGTCAAGCCGGTGCTCACGGTCGGGATGACGATGCTGACCGGCGGCCTCGTGTACTTCACGCAGGTCTCGGTCGGCGGCACGTACCTCGGCGACCTCCTGCCCGGCTTCCTGCTCATCGGCGTCGGCATCGGCTTCTCGTTCGTGCCGATCTCGATCGCCGCGCTGGCAGGCGTGCAGCCGGCCGAGGCGGGCCTCGCATCCGGCCTCATCAACACCTCGCAGCAGGTCGGCGGCGCGCTCGGCATCGCCGCGCTTTCGACGATCGCCACCTCGCAGACGAGCGACGCGGTGGCTTCCGGCACGGCACTCGACGCCGCGCTCGTCGACGGGTTCACGGCGGCGTTCCTCGCCGGCGTGATCATCGCGGGACTCGGCATCGTGGCCGCGCTCACGCTCATCCGGAAGGACGAGCTCGAGCAGCAGGCACCGGTCGCAGAGCCGGCGTTCGACCTCGCCGCCTAGCGAATCGTCGGGGGGAGCCCGCTCGGGCTCCCCCCGCGATCCAGCACGGGCGCCATGGCCGTAGACTCGCGGCCATCGTCCACAACGACATCTCCGAAGGCCGGCACCAGCAAGAGCAACTGCAGGCGGTGATCGACTCCTCGCCGGTCGCCCTCGTGGAGTTCGGGCTGGACACGCACATACGGTTGTGGAATCCGGCGGCCGAGCGCATCTTCGGCTGGTCACAAGAGGAGATGCTGGGCCGAGCCGGCCTGCCCATGGCACCGCCTTCGAAGCGCGCGGAGAGCGAGGAGCTGTTCGCGAGGGTCCGCGCGGGCGAGTCGGTGAGCGGCCACGAGACCGTCCGGCTGCGGAAGGACGGAACGCTCGTCGACGTCTCGATCGCGTCCGCCCCGGTCAGGGACAGATCCGGCCGGGTCGTCGGCAACATGGTCGCCTACACGGACATCACGGAGCGCAAGCTGCAGGAGGCGGAGCTTCATCGCCTCAACGCGGAGCTGCAGGCCCGGCTCGCGGAGCTCGCCGCGTCGCGAGCGCGGATCGTCACCGCCGGTGACGTCGAGCGCCGCCGCCTCGAGCGCAATCTCCATGACGGCGCACAGCAGCGCCTGGTGACGCTCTCGCTGTCCTTGCGGGCCGCGTTGACGAAGCTCGATTCCGATCCGGCGGCCGCGCGAGCGACTCTCACGGCCGCCCGCGACGAGCTTGCCCTTGCGCTCGAAGAGCTGCGGGAGCTCGCCCGAGGCCTGCACCCGGCGGTGCTCACCGATCGCGGCCTCCGAGCCGCCGTCGAGATGCTCGCGGACCGGGCACCTGTTCCAGTCGAGATCACGGACATCCTCGACGAGCGCCTACCGGAGCCCGTTGAAGCGGCGGCGTACTACCTGATCGCCGAATCGCTGACCAACGTCACGAAATACGCCAATGCATCCACGGTGCACGTCCGGGTTGCCCTGAGCGATGCGAACGTGGTCGTCGAGGTGTCGGACGACGGCATCGGCGGCGCCGACCCGGCCGGCGGATCGGGCCTCCGAGGGCTGGCCGATCGCGTCGAGTCGCTTGGCGGCTCCCTGGAAGTCGTGAGCCCCGCCGGCGCCGGGACGTCTCTGCGGGCCGAGATTCGCCGAGATACGGCGTGCTCAGCCATCGGGGCTCAGCTCCCGGCGCTCCGCCTTTGGATACCGTCGCGGCGTGCCGAGCGAGGCATCTCCTGGGCGCGTGCAGGTACGCACCGCGGAGGTAGCGGCGACCCTCTGCCTGGCCACGGACCTGGGAATGGGCTTCCCGTTCGAGCACGGCCTGCGAAGCACGCTGGTCGCGATGCGGCTCGCCGACCGCCTCGGCGTCGACCGCGCGACGGTCTCGCAGACCTACTACGCGTGCCTGCTCATGTATTCCGGGTGCACGACGGACACCGACGTCATCGACGGCGACGTTCGGCGGCTCCCTGACTTCACACCTCGTCCCCGCGACCTTCGGCTCTCAGCGGGAGATCCTGACCGGAGTCCTGCGTGCGCTCCCGACGCCCGGCAGCTCTCCCCCGCGCGCGCCGCCCAGATCGCCCGCCGCCTTCCGAAGGCCAGGCGGGCGAGGGATCCTCATCTAGCGGCGATCTGCGAGGTGGCACAGATGCTGGCCGAGCGGCTCGCGCTGCCGACCTTCGATCCACGGGCTCTTCGTCCAGCTCACTGACCGCTGGGACGGGAAGGGCCCCCTGCGGCGTGGAAAAGGCGACGAGATCCCGCTCGCGCTCCGGATCGTGCACGTCGCACGCGACGCGGCGCTTCAGCGCCTGCTGGGCGGTGAGGCGTTCGCGGTCCGCACCGTGCGCGAGCGCGCGGGTCACGGCTTCGACCCGGAGGTCGCGGCCTGCCTCGCGGACGGCGCGCCCGAGATCCTCGCGCTCGAGCAGAGCTCATCCGCCTGGGACGAGACGCTGGCCTGCGAGCCGGAACCGCGCCGGGTTCTCGAAGGCGAGGCGCTCGACGGAGCTCTGCGAGCCCTCGGCTCGTTCGCCGACCTGATCTCCCCCTATCTCTCCGGGCACTCGAACGGCGTGGCGATGCTGGCACGACAGGCAGCGCAGGGATGTCGTCTGGATGCTGCCGGCGTCGCCACGATCTGGCGTGCGGGGCTCGTCCACGATCTGGGTCGCGCCGCGGTCCACCCTCGGATCTGGCAGAAGCCGGCGGCGCTGAGCCCCGACGAGTGGGAGCACGTCAGGCTGCACCCGTACCAGACGGAGCGCGTTCTCTCCCGCTCGCCGTTTCTGTCCTCGCTCGCGCAGATCGCAGGAGCCCATCACGAGCGCCTCGACCGTTCCGGCTACCACCGCGGCTCCTCCGGGGCGGAGCTCCCGCTTCCGGCCCGCATCCTGGCTACGGCCGACACCTACCACGCGATGACCGAGCCGCGACCCCACCGCGACGCCCTCTCGGGAGAGCAAGCCGCCGAAGAGCTCGCCCGCGAGGCGAGCGCCGGCAGGCTCGATGCCGACGCGGTGGTTGCGGTCATCGAGGCGGCGGGGCAGCGCGCCCCGCGGCTCGAGCGGCCTGCGGGCTTGACCGAGCGCGAGGCCGAGGTCGTCTCCATGCTGGCCCGGGGCCTTCTGACCAAGCAGATCGCGCGGGAGCTGGGCATCTCCGCGAAGACCGCGGACCACCACATCCAGAGCTCGTATCGCAAGATGGGCGTCTCCACCCGCGCCGGGGCCACGCTCTTCGCCATGGAGCACGGGTTGGTGGCATGGGGAGAACACCCGATTGCCCGGCGTGATCCGCCCTCCTAGCGTCTTCGCTGACGCAACGCAGCGAAGGAGGAGACGGATGACGACCGAGACGCTGACCATTTTCGAGAAGGACAACTACGAGATCGCGGAGGCGATCGCGCCGACGTGGGAGCGCCGCCGCGAGGAGGTCGAGAAGGCCTGTGCGTCAGTCCGGAACTGGATGCTGAACGAGCTGGCGCCGCAGGATGGGGACACCGTGCTCGAGCTCGCCGCCGGCACGGGCGACACCGGCTTCGAGGCGGCCGAGGCGCTCGGCGAGCGCGGCCGGCTGATCACGACCGACCTCTCGCCGGCGATGGTCGACGCGGCCCGCCGCCGCGGGGAGGAGCTCGGGCTGAGCAACGTCAGCTACGAGGTCATGGACGCGGAGCGACTCACTCTGGAGACCGACTCCGTCGACGGCGTCGCTCTGCCGCTTCGGGTACATGCTGATGCCGAACTACGTCGAGGCGCTCGCCGAGACGCGGCGTGTCCTGCGACCGGGTGGGCGTGTCGCGCTCGCGAGCTGGGGCCCTCCCGAGCGCAACCCGTTCTTCTGGTTGATCGGAACGAGCCTCGGTCAGCGTGGTCACATCCCGCCGCCCGAGCCGCCGCCCGCCCCCGGTCCGTTCAGCATGGCCACTCGCGGAGCGCACCGCCGCCCTGCTGGAAGGCGCCGGCTTCGCCGACGTCCGCACCGAGGAGGTGCCCGTTCGCTTCTCCGCGGCCGACGTGGACGGATACGTGAGCCTGATCGCCGACACAGCCGGCCCGCTGGCCCTTGCGGTGCGTGCGCTGCCCGAGGCCGAGCTGGCCGCGGTCAAGGCCGAGCTGGAGGGCGCGTTCCCGCAGTTCGCAGTCGCGGACGGCTTCGAGTTTCCCGGCGTCGCCCTCTGCGCCGTGGCCGCCTGAGTCCGCCGTCGGTCGATCGGCTCGGCCCACCCACGCCTCGGGTTAGCCGCACCATCGAAGACGGGGCAGCCGCACCCCGCGGGGCGGCTCGGGTGTGGAGACTGTGCGGTTCGGCGTCGGAGAAAGGGCTGATGGCACAGCAGATTCCACTGGCGATCGAAGCGAACGGGCTCGTGAAGTCGTTCGGTGACACGCGCGCGGTCGACGGGGTCGACCTGGCCGTCCGCGCCGGGACGGTGTACGGCGTGCTGGGGCCGAACGGCGCGGGCAAGACGACGACGATCCGGATGCTCGCGACGCTCCTGCGGCCCGACGCCGGCTCCGCGCGCGTGCTGGGCCACGACATCGTCGACGAGGCGGACGCCGTGCGCGGGCTCGTCAGCCTCACCGGCCAGCTCGCCTCGGTCGACGAGGACCTGACCGGCCGCGAGAACCTCATCCTCATCGGCCGCCTGCTCGGGTTGAAGCGCCAGGCCGCAAAGGCGCGTGCGACCGAGCTGCTGGAGGCGTTCGGGATCGCAGATGCCTCCGGGCGGCTCGTCAAGAACTACTCGGGCGGCATGCGGCGGCGGCTCGACATCGCGGCGAGCATCGTCGTCACCCCCGAGCTGATGTTCCTCGACGAGCCGACGACCGGGCTCGACCCCCGCTCGCGCAACCAGGTCTGGGACATCATCCGCGCGCTTGTCGCCGGCGGGACGACGATCCTCCTCTGCACGCAGTACCTCGACGAAGCCGACCAGCTCGCCGACGGCATCGCCGTGATCGACCGCGGCAAGGTGATCGCCGAGGGGACTCCGGCCCAGCTCAAGGCCTCGGTCGGCTCGGGCGCCCTGCACGTCCGGCTGATCGATCCGGAGCAGCGTCCCGAAGCCGAGCGGGTGCTCGCCCGGGAGCTCGGCGGCGTGCACCTGGAGCCGGATCCCGCGGCGCTCTCGGCCTCGTGCGCCGATGCCGACCGGGCCGCCGAGGCCGTCGCGGAGCTCTCCCGCTCCGGCGTCAAGATCGCCGGTTTCACACTCGGCCAGCCCAGCCTCGACGAGGTCTTCCTGGCACTGACCGGGCACACCGCGGAGGAGCAGACACCCGACGACGAGCCCGTGCCCGAGGAGCTCACGGCATGAGCGCCACCGACTCGACACAAGCCCTGCCGACGACGCCGGCGCAGGAGGAAGCGCTCCGCAAGGCCCTCGCCTCCACCCCGCGCCCGCCGCGGGCGAACGCGCTCTCCGCCGCGCTCACGTTCGGCTGGCGGGGGATGCTGAAGGTCAAGCACGTCCCCGAGCAGCTCCTCGACGTGACGATCACGCCGGTGATGTTCGTCGTCATGTTCACTTACCTCTTCGGCGGCGCGATCTCGGGCTCGACGAGCGA
Source organism: uncultured Actinomycetes bacterium (assembly GCA_963748205.1). Lineage (GTDB taxonomy): Bacteria > Actinomycetota > Thermoleophilia > Gaiellales > Gaiellaceae > JAIBJN01. The sequence continues at coordinate 20,969 of CAVVIB010000012.1, read as the reverse complement.
GTACCTCGACTACATCCTCCCGGGGATCCTCGTCATGTCCGTCCTCTTCACGACCGTGTACTCCGGCGTCGCGCTCAACACCGACCTGACCAAGGGCGTCGTCGACCGGTTCCGCTCGCTCCCCATCTGGCGCCCGGCGCCGCTCGTGGGCGGCCTCCTCGGCGACAGCGTCCGCTACCTGGTCGCGGGCTCCGTGATCGTCGGCCTCGGCGTCGTGCTCGGGTACCGCCCCGGGGCCGGGCTCCCGGGCGTTCTCGCGGCGCTCGCGCTGGTGATCGTGTTCGCGTTCGGGCTCTCCTGGGTCTTCACGACGCTCGGGCTGCTCATGCGCTCGCCGAGCGCAGTCATGAACGCCGGCTTCATGGGCATCTTCCCGCTGACGTTCCTCTCGAACGTGTTCGTCGAGCCGGAGACCCTCCCCGCCCCGTTGGAGGCGTTCGTGAACGTCAACCCGATCTCGATCCTCGCGGACGCCTCGCGCGGCCTGATGGAGGGCTCGGTCGAGGCCGCGGACGTCGGCATCTCGCTGGCGACGGCCGCCGTCCTGACCGCGATCTTCATGCCGCTGACGACCCGGCTCTACCGCACCCGGAGCTGAAGACGCGCTCCGAAGCCGGCGGCGCGCGGCTCCTCGGCCGGTTCCTGCACAATGGACCAGGTGGGCGTTGAGACCCCTCCGGTTCGACGCACACTCGAGCACGGCCGCGCTTCCTACGCCGCGCGGGCCTGGAGCGATGCCTTCGAGTGGCTCACGCGCGCAGACGACGAGGCCGAGCTCGCCCCCGAGGACATCGAGCTCCTGGCTCGGGCCGCGTACATGCTCGCGCGGGACGACGAGTACCGGCGCGGGCTGGAGCGGGCTCACTACGGCCATCTGGACGCCGGGGACACGGCGCGCGCCGCGCGCTGCGCGTGGTGGATCGGGCTGAGCCTGCAGCTCGGCGGCGAGAGCGCTCCCGCCTGGGGCTGGTTCGCGCGGACGGAGCGGCTGGTCGAGCGCGAGCAGCGCGACTGCATCGAGCGCGGCTATCTCCGCCTCACGGATGTCGACCGCCATTTCGCCGAGCACGACTTCGAAGCGGCGCTCGGCGCGTCCGCCGAGGTGATCGAGATCGGCGAGCGCTTCGGCGACCGGGACCTCGTCGCGATGGGCGTGATGGAGCAGGGGCACGCGCTCCTCGAGCTCGGCCGGGCCGGTGAGGGCCTGCGGCTGATCGACGAGAGCATGGTCGCCGTGACGAGCGGGGAGCTCTCCCCGATCGTGGCAGGCCTCGTCTACTGCTACACGATCGCCGTCTGCCAGAGCGCGTACGAGCTGCGGCGCGCCCGCGAGTGGACCACCGCGCTGAGCGTCTGGTGCGACGGCCAGTCCGAGATGGTCGCCCACAAGGGCGTGTGCGTCGTGCACCGAGCGGAGATCATGCAGCTGGGCGGCGCGTGGGAGGCCGCCCTCGAGGAGACCCGGCGCATCCGCGAGCCCGAGGCGGCGAATCGGCGGGTGTCCGCGGCTGCGATGTACGTGCAGGGCGAGCTGCACAGGCTGCGTGGTGACTTCGACGCCGCGGAGGAGGCTCTTCGCCTGGCGGCGAGGGAGGGCGGCGAGCCGCAGCCCGGGCTCGCGCTGCTGCGACTCGCCCAGGGCAAGGGCGACGCGGCGTTCGCTGCGATCCGCCGCGCGGTCGGGGAGACCGCCGATCCGCTAGGACGCGCGGCGCTCCTGCCGGCGTACGTCGAGATCGCGCTCGCGGTCGGAGACGTCGAGGAAGCCGCGCGCGCCGGCGTCGAGCTATCGGAGATCTCCGACGTCCAGGGAAGCGACGCGCTGGGCGCGATGTCCGCCCGCGCCCACGGATCGGTTGCGCTCGCCCGAGGGGAGGCTTCGGAGGCCCTGACCGCACTGCGCCGCTCGCTCCAGGCGTGGCAGGAGCTCGAGGCGCCGTACGAGGCTGCGCGGACGCGCGTCCTTGTCGGGCTCGCGTGCGCGGCGCTCGGCGACGACGACGGCGCCTCGCTCGAGCTGGAGGCCGCCCGCGGCGTCTTCGAGGAGCTCGGCGCGCAACCCGACGTCGCCCGGGTCGACGCCCTGCTGACGGCGAGCGCCTCCGACGAGACCCACGGGCTCAGCCCGCGGGAGCTCGAGGTCCTGCGCCTGCTCGCGTCCGGTGAGACCAACAAGGCGATCGCCGCCACGCTGGTGCTGAGCGAACGGACCATCGATCGCCATGTGAGCAACATCTACGCGAAGCTCCGCGTGCCGTCGCGCGCCGCGGCGACCGCCTACGCGTACGAGCACCGGCTGGTCTGAACTACCCATTCGACCGCCGGGGCAAGTTGGGTGGTTTCGCCGAGGCGCCTTGCGTTCCCGCCTCCTAGCCTCGGCGGAAATCGGCAAGGAGGCTTTCATGGGACGGGAATACGACGCGATCGTGGTCGGAGCGCGCTGCGCCGGCTCTACGACCGCCATGCTGCTCGCGCGGAAGGGCTACAGCGTCCTCGCCGTCGACCGGGCTTCCTTCCCGAGCGACACGATCTCGACGCACCTCGTCCACCGGCCCGGCGTCGAGGCGCTCGACCGCTGGGGCCTGCTCGACCCTGTGGTCGCGACCAACTGCCCGCCCATCGACACCTACTTCTTCGACTTCGGCCCGTTCACGATCACGGGCAAGCCGGGAATCGCCTACGCACCGCGGCGGACCGCGCTGGACGAGCTGCTCGTCGAGGCCGCGTCGCAAGCGGGTGCCGAGGTTCGGCAGGGCTTCACGGTCGAGAGCCTGGTCGTCGAGGACGGCCGCGTCTGCGGCATCCGCGGCCACGAGAAGGGCGGCGCGACGGTGACCGAGCGAGCACGCATGGTCGTGGGCGCGGACGGCCGCTTCTCACTCGTCGCCGACGCGGTGGACGCCGAGGAGTACGACACGAAGCCGAAGCTCTTGGCCGCCTACTACAGCTACTGGAGCGGCCTGCCCATGGACGGACGCTTCGAGACGTACGACCGCCCGGAACGCGGCTTCGCCGCCTGGCCGACGAACGACGACCTGACCCTGGTCATCGCCGGCTGGCCCTACCGCGAGTTCGAGGCGAAGAAGACCGACGTCGAGCGCCACTTCCTCGAGACCGTCGACCTGGTGCCCGAGTTCGCCGAGCGCCTACGCGCAGGCAAGCGCGAGGAGCGCTTCGTCGGCCAGGCGGTCTCCGGCTGGTACCGCACGCCGTACGGGCCGGGGTGGGCGCTCGTCGGCGACGCGGGCTACAACAAGGACTTCATCACGGCACAGGGCATCCACGACGCCTTCCTCGACGCCGAGCTCTGCACGGACGCTCTCGACCAGGCGTTCTCCGGCACCCGGCCGTTCGAGGAGGCGATGGAGCACTACCGCGCGACCCGTGACGCCCGCACGAAGGCGATGTACGAGTTCACCGCCGACCTCGCGTCGCTCGAGCCCCCGCCGCCCGAGCTCCAGCAGCTCCTCGCAGCCGTCTCGCAGTCGCCGGAGGCGTCGGAAGGGTTCGCGCGGGTCACTGCGGGCGTGACCTCACCGGCGGAGTTCTTCTCCGACGAGAACGCCGGCCGCATCATGGCGGCGGCCGCCTAGGACGGGCTCAGACGGACGGCCGGCGGCCGACGACGAAGTAGAGGATCGTCCCGACCACCGGGAGGATGACCACGAGAAGGATCCAGGCGGCAAGCTGCCCGCCGCTGAAGCGCCCGCGCGAGCGGACGATGTCGACCAGCGCGACCACCCACGCGATGATCACCACAGTGCCGACCCACCAGAGCCAGCCCATGTCAGTCCCTCCTCCTCACGAAGTCGCGTCCATCGCCCGGGCGATTATGACCCGCAGGCATGTCGAGAGAGCGGCGAGGCGATCGCGCGCTGCTCCCAGCGCCGAAGACGACCTATGATGGCGCCGGACCGAACGCGTAGGAAAACGGGGATCCATGTCCGCCGAGCCCCCAGCCACACCACCACCGCCGCCTCCGGCGCCGACGGGGGCAAGGTGGAGCGTCGGCCGCATCCTCCTCGTCGTCTTCGGGAGCATCATCGCGCTGCTCGGTGTCGCCTTGCTGGGAGCCGGAGGAACGACGCTCTGGGCCGATCGAACGCAAAGGGACGATGACGGCTACCTGACCACGCCGACTGAGCGGTTCGAGACGGAGGCCTACGCGATCACCTCCGAGAGCATCGACCTGTTCGAGGGAGAAGAGGGCGGCGAGTGGCTTCTCACCGAAGGCGTGCTCGGCAAGGTGCGCATCACCGGCGAGAGCCCCGGGCGCGACGTCTTCGTCGGCATCGGCGCGACGGAGGACGTCGATTCGTACCTCCAGAGCGTCGAGCACGACGAGGTGCGCGACATCGACTTCGATCCGTTCTCGGTCGACTATCGAAGGATTCCGGGCGACCGGCCGGCCGAGCCGCCCGACGAGCAGGACTTCTGGGCGGCCGCCGCCTCGGGCTCGGGGCGGCAGACCGCCGTGTGGGAGGCCGAGTCCGGCGACTGGAGCATCGTGCTCATGAACGCGGACGGCTCCCCGGGGGTCGCCGCGGACGTGAGTGCGGGCGCGAAGGCCGGCTTCCTCCTCTGGCTCGCCATCGGCCTGCTCGCGGCGGGCGCGCTCATCCTGGCCGGCGGCGTGACCATGATCGTCTTCGGCGCCCGCGGGGCGAGCGCACGCGGCACCGTCGCACCGACCACCGCGCTCGCCGAGGGAGGCGCCGTCGCCTGGCGCCGGAGCCGCCCGTCCGACCGTCTATCCCGCAGCCGTCCGCGGCGAGCTCGACCCCGACCTCAGCCGCTGGCTCTGGGTGGTCAAGTGGCTCCTCGCCATTCCGCACTACATCGTGCTGGCCTTCCTCTGGCTCGCGTTCACGGTCCTGACCGTGGTCGCGTTCTTCGCCATCCTCTTCACCGGCCGCTATCCGCGCGGGATCTTCGACTTCAACCTCGGGGTGCTCCGCTGGACCTGGCGCGTCGGCTTCTACTCCTACTGGGCCCTCGGAACCGACCGGTATCCACCGTTCAGCCTCGGGGAGGAGCCCGACTACCCGGCCACGCTGCACATCGAGTATCCCGAGCGGCTCTCGCACTGGCTCCCGCTCGTCAAGTGGCTCCTCGCCATCCCGCACCTGATCCTGGTCGGGATCTTCGTCGGCGGCTGGGGCTGGGGATGGTGGGGCTGGGGCGACGTCGGCGGCGGCTGGGGTATCGGGATCGCCGGCCTGGTCGGCATCCTCGTCGTCATCGCCGGCTTCGTCCTCCTCTTCACCGGCCGCTATCCGCCGTCCCTCTTCGACTTCACGCTCGGCCTCGACCGCTGGGTCTTCCGCGTGGCCGCCTACGTGAGCCTGATGCGCGACGAGTACCCGCCGTTCCGGCTCGACATGGGCCCGGCCGAGCCCCCGGAGCCCGAGCACCCGGTCAGCCGTCCGGAAGCCGGCCCTCCCACTCCCTGACTCGACTCCGAGGGGGCCGACTTCGTTGAAGCGGCCTCCAAGGTCCCCTACCATCCCGCCAGGGACTTGGGGGTATTCGACGATGGAGGTGGGAACGTGAAACGCGTACTCGTGCTCACGGGCGCGGTGATCATGGCTGCCGCGCTGGCGCTGCCCGCACTTGCGGCGGCGCCGCAACGCGATCAGGTCGCGCAGAACCAGATCGTGCAAGGCCAGACGTCCTGCGGCCTTCTTCGCTGGGAGATCCATCTGACCGGCGATCGGTTCCGGTTCTTCGACAACGACGGCCAGCTTGTCCGCGTCCAGGTGCACATCAACGAGGACAACACCATCACGAACCTCGACACGGGCGAGACGTTTCGGGAGGGTCCCGACAACTTCATGCAGACGACCCTCTTCACCGACGACGGGCCGCTGATCGTCGCGACGGGGCTCGCGGCGAACGTGCCGGGCGCTCAGCTGAAGGACGTCGGGAGGGTCGTGATCGACCCCCTCACCGGCGACATCGTCTTCTCGGCGGGCCAGCACCCGCTCCGCGAGGCGCAGGAGGCGGGCAACGTCCTCGAGGGCTTCTGCGTCCTCTTCGACTAGCTCGACGGCGAACGGGGCGCGGGCTTTTGGGCTCGCGCCCCGTACGTGCCCCTAACATGCTTCGCACTCGAGCGGCCGACGAAGTCCGTCTGCCGCCGACAACGGCTGAAGGTGTTGGCTTGACGGGTCGGATAGATAACGGTTATCCTCGCATAGCTAACTGTTAGGGAGCTGCTGATGCCGGAAGCCGTGGGCGTGTCGATCAAGGAGGCCTCGCAGGGCTACCAGCTGCGCGTCGTGCAGGAGGTCTTGCTCGCGCTGCTGGCCAAGGAGCCCTCGCACGGCTATGAGCTGCGCGCCCGGCTTCAACTCGCACTTGGCCCGCTGGCGGAGGCGCTGAACGCGGGCCAGGTGTACGTGACGCTGAATCGGCTCGAGAAGGCCGGCCTCGTGACCTCGGAGCGGGTCGGACAGACCGATCGCCCGGACCGAAAGGTGTACGAGCTGACCGCGGCGGGGCGCGCGCGGGTTCTGGAGTGGCTGGAGGACACGAGCTGGCCGAAGCCCGCGCCGGCGGAGTTCCATCTGAAGCTGGTTGCCGCCGCGGCAGCGGGCCTGGGCGACCCGGTGCGGCTCGTGGACGCGCAGCGGAACGAGCTGCTAGCCGGGTTGGCCGCTGCGCAGCGGGCCGCGCTGGCGGAGCCGGACGGTTCTGTCGCGGGGCTCTTGCTCGAAGGCGTGGTGCTGAGACTGCAGGCGGACCTGCGCTGGCTCGAGGCCTGCGCTCGCTACTGGAACGCAACGAAGGGACGATCATGAGCGCGAACGCGTCGCTATCGCACGTGCAGCCGGCCCTGCGCACGCACGGGTTGGAGAAGGAATACGGCCAGGGCGCGGGCCTTGTGCGCGCGCTCGACGCGGTCGAGCTAGAGGTGGCCCCGGGCGAGACGCTGGCCGTGATGGGGCCAAGCGGCTGCGGCAAGTCGACGCTGCTGCACTTGCTGGGCGGGCTGGAGCGCCCCTCGGCGGGCGAGGTGTGGCTGGCTGGGCGGCGCATCGACCAGCTGAGCGAGAGGGCGCTGGCTCGGCTGCGCCGCCACGCGATCGGCTTCGTCTTCCAAGCCTTCCACCTGATGGACGAGCTCACCGCCGTGGAGAATGTCGAGCTGCCGGCGCTGCTGGCCGGGCGCTCCCCGCACCCGGCACGACGGCGGGCCCTGGAACTGCTGGAACGGGTCGGGCTCACCGACCGGGCCGAGCATCTGCCCTCGGCGCTCTCGGGCGGCGAACGGCAGCGGGTCGCGATTGCCCGCGCGCTCAGCAACGAGCCCCTCGTCGTCCTCGCCGACGAACCAACCGGCAACCTCGACAGCGCCGCAACCCTCGACGTGCTCCGGCTCCTCGACAGCCTGCGCGCGACGGGGCAGACGCTGCTCATCGTCACCCACGACGCCCGGATCGCGGCCACTGCCGACCGGCTGATCTCGATGCGCGACGGCACCTTCGTCGAGCAGACGAGGCTGACCCGCGGCACCACCAGGCAGCTCGGCGAGCTCGCCGGACTGGAGGGCTGAGCCCATGGGCCGCGTCCTGCTCATCAGCCGTCTCGCCGCCCGCGACCTACGCCGGCGCCCGATCGAAGCCGCGCTTCTGTTGCTGGCGATCATGGCGGCCACGACCACGCTCACCCTCGGGCTCGTCCTGCACGGGGTGATCAGCAAGCCCTACCAGAGCACCCGAGAGGCGACGGCCGGGCCCGATGTGGTCGCCACGGCCGCCGCCACCCCGCCTCGCTACGGAGGCTGGCCCGCCGACCTCGCCGGCCTCGAGGCAATGGCGCACGCTCCCGGCGTCATCGGTCACAGCGGGCCATACCCGGTCACCCAGGCCAAGCTCGGGGCAAACGGCCGCACGGTGACGGCGCACGTAGAAGGCCGGGATACCGCACCGGCCTCGATCGACCAGCCCAAGCTGACCCAAGGCAACTGGGTACGCGACGGCGGCGTCGTGGTCGAGGCCGCCTTCGCCGACGCGCTCGGCATCGGCGCCGGTGATTCGATCACCCTGACTGGACTCGACCGTGAGAGCGGGGAACCCGTCGCCAGCCGTAACGCCCGGTCGTACCAGGTCGTCGGTGTTGCGGTCACCGCCGCCATACCGCCGTATCCAGAGGTGCCCTGCTTCGGCGGCTTCTGCCTGGCCGAAGCCGGGCTGGTCTGGCTCACCCGGGCGGATGTCCAAAGCCTCGCCCCAAAGGCGCGATCCCTGTCTTACGTCTCGAACCTGAAGCTGGCCGACCCGGACGGAGCCCCGGCGTTCGTCGCCAAGCACGATCCGCCTCGCCAGAACACAGCGGCGGCCGCGAGTGCATCCGGCCCGGAGCCTCCGTTCCTCGAGCCGTGGCAGGACATCAGCGAAGCGAGCGCAAACCTGGTCAGAAACCAGCGGCGAGCTCTGCTGACAGGCGGCTGGCTGCTCGGCGTGCTCGCCGTGGCCAGCATCGCGGTACTCGTCGGAGGCCGGATGGCCGACCAGATCCGGCGCGTCGGACTGCTCAAGGCGGTTGGTGGGACACCGAGCCTGGTCGCTGCCGTGCTTCTCGCCGAGTACGTCGCCGTGGCCCTGCTCGCGGCGGCGGCCGGGTTGGCGGTCGGATGGCTGACCGCTCCGCTGCTCACCGATCCCAGTGCCGGCCTCCTCGGCCGGGCGGGTGTCCCGCCGCTCACCCTGTCCACGGTCGGCCTGGTGGCGGCCGTCGCGCTCGGGGTCGCGGCGCTTGCGACGATCGTTCCCGCCATCCGGGCCGCCCGCACCAGCACCGTCCTGGCGCTCGCCGACTCGGCCCGCCCGCCTCGGCGCACGGCCTGGCTGATCGCGCTCTCGGCGCGACTCCCCGTCCCACTGCTGCTCGGGTTGCGGGTGGTCGCCCGCCGGCCGCGTCGCGTCGTGCTCGCCACGGTCAGCATCACGGTCACGGTCAGCGGAATCGTCGCCGCGCTGTCAGCCCATGCCGGGATACCCGATGGGGCCTCCGTGCTGGACCCCTCTCGCGCGGACCGACTCAACCAGGTGCTCCTGGTAATCACGATCACGCTCCTCGCCCTCGCGGCCGTCAACACGATCTTCATCACCTGGGCGACTGCGCTCGACACCAGGCACGCATCGGCGCTGGCACGCGCACTGGGGGCCACACCGCAACAGGTCAGCGCAGGGCTCTCAGCCGCACAGGTGCTTCCGGCGCTCGCCGGCGCCATCCTGGGTATTGCGGGAGGCATCGCGCTTATCGAGGCGGTCGACCCTGATCCAGTCTTCGCACCGCTCTGGCAGCTGCTTGCCGTGGTGCCGGGCACCGTCCTGGTGGTGGCGGGCCTCACCGCCATACCGGCCCGCCTCGGCGCCCGGCGCCCCGTCGCCGAAATCCTCGCATCCGAGCGCGCCTGAGCCGTGATGTTGTAAACGCCCGGGATGAGCGGGCGTTGCCCGCTTCAACTAGGAGGCGGCGGCCCAACCGCATGTTCCCGGTCCCGCGGCCCGGGCTAGGCGGGCGACCAGCCGTCGTGTGTCATGCGAGGGGGCCGCATCCGCGGCCCCCTCGCCGAGTCCTGCCAAGCGTCCGAGCAGAAGTCGCCTCGCGAGGGCTTCTGCGTCCTCTTCGACTAAGTGCGGTGAACGGGGCACAGGCCTTTCGGGTCGCGCCCCGTTCCCGGCTGAGCGCGTGCCGGCCGTTTGCCGCTAGTCGATTGGATCCCCCTGCATGAAAGCGGCCTCGGAGCGGAAAGCCTCGAAGTGGCCGGTGTTGGTGTTGCTCGACAGGAACATCCAGAACCGGTCCTCGATGTCGAGCACCGAGACAACGCTCTCGGCATCCGACCGGCTCAACTTCTGCTTTACGACAGCCGGCTCGGCATCGTTCAAGGGACGGTCCACCCAGGCCGCCGACGCGTGTGGCATCCGGCCATATGTCGATGGATCGCCGGCCGCGACCGGGGACTTGCCGAACTGGACCGTCAGGGTGTCGCCGTCATGAGCAGCTCGGATATCGCGACCTCCGCGAACGATCAATGGAAAGAAGCCTTCAGGATCCACTATGTGCCTCCAATTCGCCTTGCTCTCTCGAGCTGGAGTTCAGATCGAATCCGAGGCTCGTCCCTGACCGGGCTCAGCTGGTGGGCCGCGGGTCCTCGGGTTCGATTCCGCTGAGGTCATCGTCGACCTCGTCGAGCGGTTTGAACCTCCTTTTATCTCTCGGTCGTGGCCTGAGCTGCGGTCAGAGACCTTGTGGCATGCGCGACATATCACGCTCTCGAGGCTCCGGTCAACCACCGGTCATCGACTCGACGAGGTCACCCGGCCCCTTGCTCGGCACCCACCTGTTCCAGATCCACCGGGTTCTGTAGGGCGCCTGGGCCCAACGTCAATCAGCCCGGCGGGGGTGGCTTCCTGCTGGACGACGGCGACTTCACCACGCTCGATTTTCCCGGTGGCGTGCAGACCTTCCCCCTCGACATCAACAACCGCCGCCAGGTCGTGGGTGCCTACCTCGATCCCGCGATCAGGCAGCACGCGTTCCTCCTGGACCGCCGTGACTACACAACGATCGATCCCCCGCGCGCTCCAAACGGCCTCGCTCCCGGGATCAACGATCGCGGCCAGATCGCGGTCGCGACGAACCTCCGTGCGCCCTAAACCGCCCAGCGCCGACGCCCGGACTCGAACCGGGGACCCCTTCACTTTTGGGCTCCTGATAGACCAAGGAGAGAATCGTGCCAGGGGATCCTTTTCGACTGCCGCTCGAGAGAGCACACCACTACGCGTACGTCGTCGAGAACATCGAGGCGACCGTTGAACGCCTGACGGAGCAGCTCGGAGCCGGGCCGTTCTTTTTCGTCGAAAACGTACCGCTCGAAAACATCACCTCGAGGGGTGAGCCGGCGGAGTTCGTCCATCACTCGGCGTTCGGCTACTGCGGCGGCGGCCCGATCGAACTGATGGAGATCGTCCGCCTCGTGCCAGAGCGAGTCGAGGGTCGCTTCTCAGGCGCCCGACCGAGGGTTCATCACGTCGCCTGGGCGGTACCGCCGGCATCGGTAGAGGACCTACGGCGCGAACTCGAGGACCGCGGGCTACCGGAGTACCTCAGCGCCCAGCTCGGCGAACTCGACGTCACCTTCCATGACGCGTCCGCCTCATTGGGCCACGACATCGAGATCCACGTCGACAGCCAGGGACTGCGCGACTTTTTCCAGATGGTGCGCGAGGGCGCCGAGGGTTGGGACGGGTCGGAACCGCTTCGTCCCGTTGGTTAGCTATGACCTGCGCCACTCCTTCGCCAGCCTCCTGATCGCGGAGGGCCGGTCCGTCGTCGAGGTCGCCGCCCAGCAGGCCCGCGCACTGCTCGAGGAGCAGGGAATCGCCGTTCCTGCATAGGCCGATGCCGGTGGTCTCGGCCGATCGGCCGAGACCACCCCGAGCTCGCTCGGTCTGACGCCGGGACATGGGAGGTCATGTGTAAAGAGAGGAAACCTCGGGCTGGGGTGAAAACACTGAACCCATGCGTCTCAGAGCATTCATTGCTCTGCCGGTACTGCTTGCGGTCCTAACCTTCGCTTCGGCGGCCGGCGCGATGGGCAGCCCGAAGGTCGCGGCTTTGCAGGTCACTCTTTGGAACCGTGGTCTCTACCACGCGACGATCGACGGGGTCAAGGGGCCGCTGACGACCGCGGCCGTGCGCCGCCTCCAGCGCCGCAGGGGACTGGTGCCCGACGGGATCGTGGGCCCGAAAACGCGTCGGGCGCTCGGACCGTACGCTCGCTACCGTCTCGGCGACCGAGTGCTCTTCGACGGCACGTGGGGCTGGGACGTCGCCGCCCTCCAATTCCGCCTCGCCTGGCACGGCTTTCTCTACGGTCCGTTCGACGGCAGGTTCGGAACCCGAACCGGCGCAGCCCTGTTCCGGTATCAGCGCTGGCGCCGGATCGGCGCCGATGGAGTCGCCGGCCAGGCCACGATCCGCACGCTTTCCGAGCCTGTCCCGCGCTCTCGCCTTCGGTTCTCGTGGCCGATCCGAGCGTCCGTCGGAGACCCCTTCGGGCCGAGGGGTAACCGGTTCCACCCGGGGATTGACTTCCCGGCCGCCTGGAACACACGCGTTGGCGCCGCTCGCCAGGGGCGTGTGGTCTTCGCCGGTTGGGCACCCGGCGGCCGCGGGCGACTCGTAATCGTCTCCCACGGATACGGGATGCGATCGTTCTACGCGCACCTCAACCGCGTGACCGTCCGCGCGGGCCAGCACGTCGCCCGAGGCATGAGGGTCGGCCTCGTCGGCTCGAGCGGATTCTCGACCGGCCCACATCTTCACTTCGAACTCCGCAGGCGCGGAGCAGCCGTCGATCCGCTACCCGCCCTTCGCTAGCTCAGGCGGGCCTCGCCCCCACCGCCCGGGTGCCCGTTTCACTCCCCGACCGCAGGGTCGCCGAACTCGTAGCCTGCCCAGAGGCCTGCCGAGCGAGTCACAGCCGCGGGCCGTTCGAGCGGCTTCCCATCCTCGCCTAGCAGACATCCAAAGTACCCCAATCAATGTGGCCTGCGACGCATTGACCGCGCCGCATATTATCGTACCGTGTGCGCGAGGTGGTGGACGGACCGATCCGCCTGATGACGGGCCGCTAGGCAGGTTTCCGCCCCGTCGTCGCGCCGGCGACAAGATGGCCGTTCGACCCGGCCGCCTTTAGGTGCGAACATCCGTCGGTGACAAGTGACCCTGGCGCACCGGTTGTAGTTCGCACGGCGCTCGTTGGCGACGCACCCTCGATTGCTGCAATCGGCAGGGTGGCGTTCCCGGCGGTACACAACGCCATTGTTGGTGCAGAGTTCGCCGCCGCGGTGGTCGAGCAGACCTACTCGGTCGTGGCACTGACCGACTGCATCAGACATTGCGCCAACGCTGGCGACGCAGAGTTTCTCGTCGCTGAACGAGACGGCGAGGTGATTGGCTACCTGCACTACGACTCCGAAGGCGTCGAGCCCGAACTCCACCGCATCTATGTCGACCCTGAACAGAAGCGAGGCGGCGTCGGCAGCGCCTTGATGCGAGAGCTGCACGCACGCCTACCACCCTCCGGGCAGTACATCCTCCTCGTTGCAGAATTGAACAAGGACGCACAGGCCTTCTACGAACGCCACGGACTGGTCATCGAGAGCCGCGTCGACGGCCCCAGCCACTACATCAACACGATGGCAATAGAGACCGACGAACCGCCACCACAAGCGGCGGCCATCCTCATGCGGTACACGGCCAGCAGTTCGGCTGTCGATGGACGAGCGGGTCGAGGACGAGCAAATCCTTCCGCCGAGTAAGCAGCGCGAGCTCAACGCGCTGACCGTCCCGGCTCGCGCTCCGCCGATCGTAGAAGTGACTCAAGGCCGGCCCCAGCGCCGGCCCTGAGCCGACGGCCGCGTGAGGGGGACAAAGAGGGTGTCGACCCCGGCGCCGTGGCCCAATTCCACGGTCACCTGCGCGCAGCCCGTCTGACCGCTCAGATTCCCGCGCTGGCCTCGCGGCTAAACCCGACTGATTGCAAGCGTTTCGATACCGGCTTCCTGCGGTACCTCGCTGTCGAAGCATCCGAGGACGGGGGTCATGATGTGGGGTGAAGGCGCAAGCGATCTTTGGGGTCATCTCGAGGAGGAGGAGTACGAGCGCGAGCTCGAGATGATCGATGGGGTGCGAGAACCATCCGGCCGCCCGGTGCCAACGAAACAGGAGATCGACGAGTCGATCGAGGCGGCCGGGCTCAGAACAAGCTAGGCCGTTTTCCTCTCATAGTCGGCGATCAGTGCGTTGACCGCTTCGAGTACGGCCGGCGGACAGTCCGGGTTGGCCCTGCACGAGTCCCGCATGGAGCGAAGGGCCTCAAGGGCCTCCCGAGGGTCCATCGCGCCTGGGGCCACTAACTCGCCTCAGCGGCGCGAGGGTCCATCTCGATGAGGTCGCCCTCGGCCTTGTGTTTCTCAACGACGGTGTAGCCGCCACCATCCTCGGAGATCACGCGTTCGATCGCGTCGATCTCGTGGCCCGGCTTGATCACGAATCGGAGCGGGTCGGCTCGAATCTGCTTCGTAGTCGGTAAGCCGAAGGTCGATGGTTTCGATGCACTCGGTGTCGCTGCACTCGCAGACGAACTCGATGTTGGTGTTATTGCCGGCGGTGGCTTCGATCCGTTCGTTGACTTCCCGGAACAGTGCCTGGTTTCGCGCAAGGCGTTCGAGGGACGCAGACATCGGGATCCCTTCCTGTGGAATGACCGGTCCGCCGGGAGCGGAGACCGCCCGAACGCCGCGAGCACCAGGGCAAGAGCGGCGAAGGAACAGGAAGCGCCGAAGGGGCGCACCCGACCCGACGAGCCTAGCACCGTTCGGGATAGGGAGGGCCGGGCGAAGCCCGGCCCTGACCCGGTAGCTGACCGACCCAGGTAAGGGGGAACCTCCCGCTGCGCTGTCCCGTCAGGGTGGCGCTTGGTCAGCCTGTTATCAGTCGGCTGATTTTCTCCTTGAGCGTCCCCTGTCAAACCCGCTCCGCCGGACGGATCTGGCGAGGTCGTTTCAAGCACTCCTCGCCGGGAAGGACCTGCCGGCAAGCGAACCAGAAGGAGGGACATCGGATGAGACGAGTGCTTGTTGCAGGCATGGCTGCGGTCACCATGCTCGTCGGGGCGAGCGTGGCCCGGGCCGATCACACCCACGTCCTGATCCTGCCCAACGGCAAGTGCGCGATCCTCGCCGCCGCCGGAAACGAGAAGTATCTGATTCTCCCGTCGGTGCTCTTCGACAACAACCCGAACGTCGACGCTGACGATGCAGCCGGTGGCCTCGACGGCCTGCCGCTCAACCGCAGGCATCCACTGCACGTGTTGGTGCACCTCGGTGTTCCCGGCGCCGACGGGGAAATCGCGGTGATGGGTTCGGCCCAGGATCCGTGCGCGGCTACCGGGGATTACGTGAACGGCTGACGGCAAGTCCAGAGCCGGGGCGCGGGCCGCAAGGACGAGGTCCCTCGTCGTACGGCACGACCGCGAACGACGAACGCCGTGTCCGAGCTCTCGCGGCCTAATGCGTTCTTCGTCGCGCTTCCCTCGAGATCCCATCTCTGTTCTCCCGCTCTCGGGACGCCACTGGAATCCAATTCGGGCCGGCCGCGGTAGTGGCAGTTGCAGCTTTAGTCCAGCTAAGCATGGAGCGGGACCGTGGTCCGAGCTTCCTATTCGAGACGACTCCTCGTCCGCGTTGCCGGCGTGCTGACGTTGACGCTGGCGGTCCTCCAGCCAGGGCCTGCTGGGGCGCAAACAACTCCGGGCGGGCCCGACTTCCGGATCAGCGCCGGGACGTCGATCCGCCTCGACGGTCAGGGCCCGACCACGTTTGGCGACCAGATCGGCCTCGACTTCCGAGGGGGCGTCATGCGAGCCGCCTGGGCCGACAACAGCGGCTCGCCCGATCTCGATCTCGCCACCGCCGCGATCGCCGTCTCGGGAGGCGGCTCGCCGTCCGTCGAGCCAACGGTGCCCGTGAGGGTCGCGGACGACCAGACGGGCGCCTCGCTCGCGATCGACCCGAGCGTCACCGGGCGGGTGCTCGCGGCTGCCCGGACCGGGAGCTCCTTCGGCGCGAACGCCGGCATCCTCCGGGCGCGCAGCTCGGACGGCGGCGGCACCTGGGTGAGCGCGATCGATCCGGTCGGAGTCCCGGACTTCGACTCCTCTGCGGATCTGGCCTGCGACGACTTCGGCAACTGCTTCCTCGCCTTCCTCGACTCGAGCGACCCGTTCAGTCCCCGGCTGCAGCTCGCGCTGAGCACGAACGGCGGCCAGAGCTTCTCTCCCGTCGCGATACCCGAGACGCCGGCCACCGACACGACCGTCGCAGCAGGTGCGGGCAGCGTCTGGCTCGCGTCCGGCTCGACGACCCTTGCGGCTCCTGTCCTGGGGCTCGGGGCCGTCGGCGCCTTCAGCCGGCAGCCCGTGCCGTTCACGGGAACCGCGCACAAGCCGGACATCGCGGTCGGGCCCGGTGGAAAGGCGCTCGTTGTCGCTCAGAATCTCGCGAGCCCGAGCTTCGTCGAAGCGAGCGTCGATCCGGACGGGCTCGGCCCGGCCGGGTTCCGGACTGCGGTGCGGTTCGAGACCCTCGGCGCCTTCCCATTCCAGCCGCTGCCGCAGGCCGCCTGGGACCGCGCGCGCGACCGCGTCTACCTCGTCTACCGCGGGCCGCAGGTGTCGAACGGGCACGAGGCACGCGACATTCTCCTTCGCTCCTCGAGCGACTCGGGCCTGAGCTGGAGCTCACCCGCGCGCGTGAACGCCGACGTCTCCTCGGAAGACCGACTCGTGCCGAACGTCGCGGTCGATCCCGCGACGGGCAAGGTGGGCGTCGCCTGGTACGACTTCCGCGGCGGCCACGGCCGGGCCCAGCTCTTCGGGCGAGTGCTGACGCCGGCCGAGCCGCCCCCGCCGGGCTCCCCGGCCGCCCCCGCGAACCTGCGAGCCACCGCCGTCTCCCGCTCGCAGATCGACCTCGTCTGGGAGGACCGGAGCGGCAACGAGACCGGCTTCGAGATCACGCGCTCGTCGGGCAGCGCCTCGCCGCAGACGTTCCGCGTCGCCGCCGGAACGACGTCGTTCACCGATGGCGGGCTCGCCGAGGACACGACGTACACGTACGTGGTGCGCGCCTTCAACGGGATCGGCTTCTCGGAGCCCTCGAACGAGGCGGCCGCGACGACGTTCGACTCGCCGCCCTCCGCACCGACGAACCTGCGCGCGACGGCGGTCGGCTCCGACAGGATCGACCTCGACTGGGATCCGGCCGACGACCCGGACGGTTACGAGATCCAGCGTTCGCTCGACGGGATCGCCTGGACCTCGCTGGGACGACGCGCGGGCCCCGCCACGGAAGCCACGGTCCTCGGGCTCGCTCCCGAGACGACCTACTTCTTCCGGGTGAGCGCCTTCAACTCGGGCGGAGACGGGCCCTTCTCGAACATCGCGAGCGCCCTCACCGGCCCGGCCGTGCCCTCGGCGCC
Source organism: uncultured Actinomycetes bacterium (assembly GCA_963748205.1). Lineage (GTDB taxonomy): Bacteria > Actinomycetota > Thermoleophilia > Gaiellales > Gaiellaceae > JAIBJN01. Next base: position 3,908 of record CAVVIB010000012.1, on the reverse strand, counting down.
GTCCGGACTGACCGCGACCGCCGTCTCTCGCTTCAGGATCGACCTCCGCTGGAGCGACACGAGCGCGAACGAGACGCGGTTCGAGATCCAGCGCTCCACCTCCGGAGGCGTCTTCCAGCCCGTGGCAACCGTGCCAGCGAACACGGCGTCGTTCGCCGACACCAGGCTCAGGTCGAAGACGACGTACGGCTACCGGGTGCGCGCCTGCAACTCGATCGGCTGCTCCGGGTTCTCCAACGTGGCGAGCGCGACCACGCCGCGCCGATGACCCGGGACGCCTAACGAGCGGTCACGTCGCGTTAGAACTCATCGGCGACGCACTCGGGGCCGAGAAGACGAGCGAAGGGACTGTTCGGACGGGATCCGGGGCCCGCGAATCGACCGCTTGGGTTGCGAACTCCGGCAAGACCTTCGGGGTTCGCAGAGATTGGCTGAGCACCGAGCGTGAATGGACGCGTGAAGTGGCCCGCCGCTGTAATGTCAGCAGCCGGGCAACGAGGGCGGCCACTGAGCCCGCTCCCACCGACACGACTCGACACGGAGGTACGATCGTGAAGCACACGAGGATCGCGGCCAGCCTGGCCGTCGTGGCGCTATGAGACGGAGACTCTCGGCGTTGGCAGTGGCTGGCCTGCTGGCCGCTTTGCTGGCCGGCCCGACGGCCCACGCACAGGGGCCGCCGTTGCCGTTGCCGGAACCGGTCGTGCATCCGATCCAGGTGACCGGACCGCCGGCCGAGCGGCTGAATCTGATCGTGTTGGGCGACGGCTACCAGTGGGACCAGCAGAGCTTGTTCCTCGAGGACGTGGACCGCAACCTCGCGGTTATGTGGGCGACCGAGCCGTTTAAGAGCTACCGCAACTACATCAACGTATACGCGGTCGAGATCGCCTCGATCGACTATGGCGTACGGCGAGACCCCGACGGCCGGGTCAGGCACCCTGACGGCACGATCCGGGACACCGGTGAGCGGGAGGTCCGATCGACGCTAAGAACACGGCCCTTCGGCTGTGGTACTCCGACGGGCTCGTCAACCCGCTGGCCCGCGGCACGACCTACGGGCCCGCGCCGCTCAACTGCCAGGACTTCGCGGCCTACTATCCGCCGGGCGTCAACCCGTGCGAGACCGGCATCCAGGCGCACAACCGCATCCTGGACAACTACGTGGCACCGGTGTTAGGGATCCCGCGGACGTCACAGAACCTCCAGACGCTCGCGATCTTCAATTCGTTCACGTATGGCGGCATCGGCGGCACCCAGGCGACGACCTCCGGCGGCTCGCCGCAGGGTCCGCTGATCTCACTGCACGAGCTCGGGCACTCGCTCGGCACGATGGCCGACGAGTATCCCTATTCGGCACGGGACGTGGTTCGTCCGTGCTACACCGGCGGGGAGCCAGGCAGCTTCCACCACACCATCTACACCTCCACCGAGCAGATGATCGCCGATCAGCACAAGTGGTGGCGGTGGATCGGCGAGGAGAGCCTGTCCGGTGGCACGCTCGGCCTGCACGAGGGCGGCGGCATGTTCCCGTGCGGGCAGCGCCGGCCGAGCGAGCACTCGATCATGCGCTGGCTCGGGTTCGACTGGGACCAGGTCGGACGCGAGCACATGGTGGCGCGGATCACGGGCCGCAGGAATGCCGGGCAGATGTCGTTGCGCAGCACGCCCGAGGGCACGGTGCCGCAGGACGGCGTGCTCTGGGTCGAGGCCCAGCACCCGAAGTCCCACGAGCTCGACGTCACGTGGCGGATCGGCGGCCCGAACGGTGCGGTGCTCGACACCGCCAACAGCGCGAGCCTCGACCTCGAACCGCTCACCTTGGCGCCCGGTACCGTCGTCCATGTGGAGGTGCGCGACCCGGTCGGCCCCGACGGGATGGACTGGGTACGCAACCCCTCGACCGGCAACAGCTCGACGGACTCGGGCTACAACGGGCCGCGGTTCGTCCAGACCAGGCAGTGGACCGTCGGCGACACGACCGTGGTGCCCTCGCCGCCGGCCGCTGAGATCACCCTGTCCTCGATGACCGGCCAGCCAGTCGGCGGCGACGAGGTGGTGTTCGTCGAGACCAACCATCCGACCGACCGGGTGCTGGACGTGGCCTGGCGGTTGGACGGCACGCTGATCCCCAACCCGCACAACAGTCGAAACCTCGATCTCGGTGCGCTCGGGCTCCCATCGGGAACCTACGCGCTCACGGCGACCGTGACCGACCCGGCCGATCCGGGCCGTGTCTCCGACTCCGTCCAGTGGACCGTCGACAACGTGCTGCCGACGGCGCCCCGCACCCTGACCGAACCGCTGACCACGCTCGATGACGATCTCGAGCACCCGGTGTACTTCAACGGCTGGGACATGTTCCTCGACCCGAAGGACGAGCTCACGGGGTACGACGAGGAGCGCTTCGTCGTCGGCCAGCTCCGCCTCGACCGGGACGGCTGGTTCAACTATTTCGGCTTCCCGGAACAGCAGGACGCCCCGTTCCAGTTCCGGCATTCCGGCACCAACATCAAGGCGCTGACCTACGGCAACCTGGGCACCGGAGGGCTGTCCAGGGCAACGTTCGAGCAGACCCTGCCGGACGACCACCCGAGTGGGGGGTTCATCCCTGGCTTCGGCACGCACTTCGTCGAGCACCGCGCGATCGACCCGGCGGGCAACTACGGCACGGCCGAGTCCTACCGCGCAACGGTGCTCCCGGGCGCGTCGCCCGAATGCACCAGCACCCTGGCCGGCACGCAGTTAACAGTGGTCGTGACCTCGGGCGTGACCTGTCTCGACGGTGTGACGGTCAACGGTGCGGTCGTCGTGCGGCCCGGCGCCTCCCTGGTCGCGTCCGACACGGTGATCAACGGACCGTTGCGGGCCACCGGTGCCGACTCCGTGCAGCTGTTCGGGACAACGGTCAACGGGGTGAGCTCTCTGAGCGGCACCACCAGGGACGTCACGATCGCTGGGAGCAGATTCAGCGGCGCGCTGACGCTGGCCGACAACACGCAGGTCTCCGCCAACGAGCGCTACAGCCGGCTGGCCGGTGAGTACGGCCCGATGCTGGTGGGCAGCATCGTCAACGGCTCACTGTCCTGCACGGGCAACAGCGCCGAGGTCAAGGACTTCGGTGCGCCGAACCGGATCAACGGCGCGCAGGGAGGTGACTGCGCGGCCCTCTGACGACGGACGAACAGCTAGGCGCATCGCTATCGCTTCGAGCACGGGAGCAGACGTCCGAACCGCGCTCCTTATGGCTCTCGCATGGACGCGACGCGAAACGCCACGCGGCTCAGCTACGGGCTAGCCGTTTTCGCCTGCGCCCGTTCTCCCGAAGTTCCGGACGTTTGCAGCTGGGGCCGGTTGGCGCTCTCCGGTCGCCTCTTCGAGGAGCTCGAGCGCTGCGGCTAAAAAGTGCTTGTAGCTCGTCTTCGCGCGCCGGCGGCGACGCCCGGCTTGAGCGGCCCGAAGACGGCCGCGTCGCCCAGGTCGTAGAGCATCCGCTGCGTCGCGGCGGCCCTCGTGGGCGCGAGGGCGAAGGTGAGCGCGTTGCCGACGTCGCGCAGGCCGATCGCACGCGCGGTCTCCTCGTCGGAGCCCATCATTCGCGCGAGCCGGCCGGGGGCCACCAGCCCCAGGAGCCCGAACGCGAGCGAGCCGCCTGCGAGCACGACTGCTCCGGCTCGGCGAGTGATGCGTGCTCGAGTTGTCACCATGTCGACCTCCAAGTCTGGGGGATTCGTTCTCTGCCCTCGTGTGGTTCGGGCGAACCCGGGCCGCGAGGCCGCGCCGGCTGCCGCATCCGGCGCGGCCTCGTATACCCACGGGACGCCGGGCTACGCGGCGACGCGGGCGAAGACCTGGGCCGTCCCCAGGTCGATGCCGGCGCTGAAGAAGGTGACGCCGAGGCTCGCGTT
>CAVVIB010000011.1:0-202218 GCA_963748205.1 uncultured Actinomycetes bacterium | reverse complement strand
TCGATCTTCGAGTCGCCGCGCCGTCCTCTGAACCCCGGCGACCTCGAGGGGCTCCTCCGGCGCCGCCGCGTGATCGGCCTCGCCGAGATGATGAACTTCCCGGGCGTCATCGCCGGCGACCCGCACGAGCTCGACAAGCTCGCGCTCGCCACAACCCACGTGGACGGCCACGCACCCGGCGTCCTCGGGAAGGACCTCCAGGCCTACGCGGCCGCGGGGATCCGCTCCGACCACGAGTGCTACACGGTCAAGGAGGGCCGCGAGCGGCTGCGCGCGGGGATGTGGGTACTGATCCGCGAGGCCTCCGCCGCGCGCAACCTCACCGCGCTCCTGCCGCTGGTCGAGGAGTTCGGCCCGCACCGGCTCGCCTTCTGCACGGACGACCGCGAGCCCGAGCACATCGCCGAGGACGGCCACGTCAACTCGATGGTGCGCGAGGCCGTGGCGCAGGGCACGGCGCCCGAGGACGCGCTCGTCATGGCCACGCTCAACCCGTGCCTCTGGCACGGCCTCACGCACCTCGGCGCGGTCGCGCCCGGCTACCAGGCCGACATCCTGCTCCTGCCCGACCTCGAGCGCTTCGAGCCCGAGCTCGTCCTCAAGGCCGGCAAGCCGGTGGAGGAGATCCCGCGCGTGGCCGTGCCCGAGTGGGTCAAGTCCACCGTGAACATCGAGCCGGTCGCCGTGAACGACTTCCGCATCGAGTGGGAGGGAGGCGCCGGCCGCGTGATCGGCCTCGTCGAGGGCCAGATCGTCACCGAGTCGCTCGAGGACGAGCTCGCCGTCGAGAACGGCCAGGCCGTCTCCGACCCGTCCCGCGACCTCCTCAAGATCGCGGTCGTCGAGCGGCACCTGCGCACCGGGCGCATCGGTCTCGGCTTCGTGCGCGGCTTCGGCCTGCAGAAGGGCGCGATGGCCTCGACGATCGCCCACGACGCCCACAACATCGTCGTCGTCGGCGCCGACGACGGCGACATGGCCCGCGCCGTCCAGCGCATCTCCGAGATCGGCGGCGGCATCGTCGTCATCGAGAGCCGCGGCGTGCAGGCGGAGCTGCCGCTCCCGGTCGCCGGCCTGCTCTCGGATGCGCCGCTGGCAGAGGTCGTCGAGGCCAGCGAAGCCTGCCTCGAGGCGGCGAGAGAGCTCGGCTGCAGCTACCCCTCGCCTTTCCAGACAATGTCATTTCTGGCGCTCTCGGTGATCCCCAGCCTGAAGATCACCGACCGCGGCCTCGTGGACGTCGACCGCTTCGAGCTCGTCCCGCTCTCCGTCGACGCCCTGTAATCCGCTCTAAATCAAGGCTTGCAAGCGGCCGATAGGAGGGGCATGTCGGTCGGCCGAGCGTCCCCGAAGCGCGCCACCCTGGACGCCGTCGCGCTCGCAGTCGCCTTCCTGGGCGTCGACGCGCTGATCGTCGTCGCGATCCTCACGGACCTCGTCGAGCCGATGCAGGGCATCGTCACGATCCTCGCCCTGGCCGCGGTCGTCCTCCTCCTCTACCGCGACGACGTCGCCGAGGCCATCGCAGCGAGCAACGAGAAGCTCGGCCTGGCCGTCGACGACGAGCCGGTCCGCCGAGCCCTCGACACCCTCGCCGGCGAGGAGGGCTGGACGGTCGAGCACGACTTCCTGAGCGCCCACGGCCGCCGCATCGGCACGGTCGTCCACGCCCCGTCGGGCACGTACCTCGTGGAGACGCGCAACCGCGCGTACCGCGTCGAGCACCTAGGCCGAGCGCGCCACCATTCAGCGTGGCTCCACGGCGAGGTCGGCGGCTGGGTCACCCCGGTGCTGTGCCTGGCGCAGCGAGACGACCGCCCGCACCGGCGAGACGGCGTCTGGATCATGGGCGTCGAGCACCTCGCGGACTGGCTCCGGGCGCGGACGCCGCCGCGCGGGGCGCGCTCCTCGGAGGGGTAGCAGGCCGAAGAGCCGGCGCCCGCGAAGCTTCCCCTCCTCGCGCGCCTTCGCGGCGACTTCTGTCTTTTCGATCGAGCCGCTCGAGCTCTTCTTGGCGCGCGTCGACTTCGCGGAGGAAGGAGTCCAACTCCTCATGCTGGAGCCGGACGGTGACCCTTCCTTACCGTGCCGTCTCGCCGGCAAGCGGTGGTAACCCATGGCCAAGGTTTCGCCTATTTGAGCCGTCTTGGGCGGCTCCCGTTTTGCCACCAGTTGCCACGGTTTGCACCCGCTCTGCTCCACAAATGCTCGATCCTCTTCGCGCTCGAGGCGGCGTACCACAGCCCCTCGGTGCTTGACGAGCCTCGCTTCCGCACTCACACGCGAGTCTCGTCGGCGGGTTCGCTATAGGCGGTCAGAACGGCGAGTCGGCGTCCGATTCAATCTCTGGTGCGGGATCCGCTCGAACGTCAACAATTCGCGCAGCCTCGAACGGCACGGCTTCGTGCCCCTCTACCCAGACGACCTCAGTCGCCCACAACACGTGCACGCCCTGCACCTCGGTTCCATCATCGAGCACGGCTACCACTCGGTTGCGCCCATATGCCTGCCGTTCCATCGGCGCGATGCGCTCCTGTATCGCCGTTGGGAGGATGAGGTCGTTCGGGCGAGCCAGTGCGCGGAGCGTGTCTGCGAGACCCCGGCGCGAGATAATGGTCACCTCGTCGCGTCCCAGTTCGACCTCCCAGTAGATCGACCCGGTTTCCATGTCGATGCGGCCGTATCCGGGCGCTCCGGCGAACAGTCCATCTCGACGCGGGACCTCGTGCTTTGCGAGCCACACACGTACGGCCTCGACCGCGTGGAAGGCAACCGCGGTGCGACTGAGCGCAGAACGCAGCGCATCAACGAACTCCGCGTCCTTGGAAGCACGCTCGAAGTCCCGCCAGTGTATGTCCGCATCGATCACCTCTGCGGCCCGGAGTTGGATCTCTGCGCGCTTTGACGCTACCGCCTGTGCACGCTTCTCACCCTCCAAGCTGCTTAGCGCGTGTGCCCAACGGACGATCTCGGAAGCCCGACTCTTCCAGGTGCGGAGCAACTCGTAGGTTGCGAAGATCCACATTTGGCTCAGAGCCGACACGAAGAGCGCGGTCTCGGTCGGCGTCCGCTCGCGCTCGATGTACTCCGCAAGGAGCTGCGCCTCCCAGTCCTCCAGGTAGCCGTCCACGAGGTGGACATTCATCGCCTGCATTCCGAGGAACACCTGATCGAGAAGTGGCAGGTCGTGCAGCGCCTCGTGCAGGCTGGCGGCGGGACGGCCTTCGTCTCTTTCGCACATGTTCAGAATCTGATGATGTGCATGGCGCGACGAGGTTGGGAAGCGAGACGGGCGCTCGATCGGTCGGGTCGGCAGCGGGGGTCACCGACCTGACGTCGGGCTGTCACTGGGCCACGTACCGTTGCAGCGCCTTTCGTGCGGTGCTTCTGAAATCGGCGGCAGCCTCCGACTGGGGCAGAACGTGCGGATGGTAGGACTCGACTGGGCATCGATGGCTCAAGAGTCGAGCGACGTTCTCCGCCGTTGTGTTTGTCACGAAGAGCGACGTCTGTGCGCTCAGATCCGAACGAAGTCCGGTGAATTCACGGCCAAGGGCGATTCCTAGCGGAGTGGCGTAAAACTTCGCCTCGACGGTAAACGCGCCTTTGAAGATCGAGGGTGAACGCCCTCAGCGCGAGCTCGCTGGCCCTCGGCCTTATCTATTACGGCCACGTCGCACTCGTGCGCAACCGTAGACCGACCCGACACGTAGATGCCTACGTGTGCCTCAAGCGGATCGGCCCCGTCGAACCGGAGAACGGCGTGGGTGTACGGGGGCTAGTGGTGTAGATCCTTCCAGGGGACGTGCGCAAGGTCAGAGTCCGTGTCGGCGTCTCGTAGGGGTCTTCGTACCTGATCGTCGCGCCGATGGACCTGGCTGCGTCCAGAACAAGCATGAAAAGGAAGGCTTCGAAGAGGTCGTTGCCCTTACTCGAAGGCGACAGCGCCGGCGTTATCGCGTTTGGTAGCAACCGCTGGACCTCACGTACGAGGTCGGCATTCGACGGAACGACGATGTTCACTCGCGCGCCCGTTCAAGAAGCTGGACGAGCACCGGATTAGCTCTCAACTGCGGCACGTGTGGACTGGTCACGTTGCTCGGCTTCGAGCACGCTTCGCCTCGGCTCACGCTCCAGTTCGTCGATCCACGCAACGTCGTCGATCGCCGCATCGCCTACGACGGACGCGCTGATCTCTGCCTCGAACTCAAGAGGCTGGGAGGTGATTCGTTCGATTGCTTCGAGAAGCAACGAAACGCGCTCGGACGGTGTGTAGGGCTCACTGCGAGGCACACCACGCTTTGTCGTGAGCTCCCGGACGTAAGGCTCAGACTCGTCGCCGCGAGCTCCTCGAAACCGCCTGAACTCCGGCTTGCCCTCCAAGACGAACTCATCAATTTGATCCAGAACCCACCGCAGCCCGGCCTCGGCAACGACGCCTCGTAACCCTTCTTCGACGGCTGCTGCCTCACTCTCTGTCATAGGCGCCAGTTATGTCAGATCTGCGAGGCGTTCTCCAAGCGGCAGCAGGATGCTCCGACGCTTTGAGGCTCCAACGCTGGACGATCAGCTGCGTCATCGTCAAGATGATCGGGTCGTCTCCTACTTAGCCGAGGGCGAAGTACCGGTCGAAGAACGCTGCGAGTCTGTCGAGCACGGTCTGCTTCTTGATTCCGTAGCTGTCGTCTGCCGAGAAGCGCGAGGTCGGCGGGAGGATCCCCGTCACCGCCGCGCCCGTCGTCGGGATCGCACCGTTACGGAACGCTCTCTCGACGAACGCCCGCGTCGCGTCGGGATCGAGCCCTTCGTCCGCGATGATGTGCTCGAGCTCCTCGTCGCGCCTGGCCTCGACGTAGCGACGCCAGTCTTCCTTGACGTCCGAGTCGACGGACACCCGGTCGACGAAAGCGAGGATCAGGTCGCGCTTGTTGCGCAGGGAGATGCTCGAGTCGATGGCCCGCCGGATCTTCGCCAGTGTCTCGACCTCGCGGTCAGTGCCGTCGCCGCGCTCCTCGCGATACTGCTCGACGAGCATCAGGATGTAGTCGACGTTGACCTCGACCTGCTTCATGAGCTCGATCTCGAAGACGACGTCGTCGATGATCGACTCCTTCTCGGAGTCCGCGGCGCGGCGGAGGTCGCCGTAGTAGTCGAGGTAGAGCGACTGGTAGTCCTGGTAGTCGCGCTCGCTGAGGATCTCGTTGCCGGCGAACTCGTCGAACGACGTCAGGATGTTGCGTAGCCGCAGGATTGACCCGAAGAGCTGGATGAACATCTTGATCGCGCTCTCCCCGCGCCACGATCCTCGCCGAGCGGGAAGAGCTCCTGCAGCTCGGCGACCCGCTCGACGTACTCGTCGTAGTACTCGGCGTACGGCTTGAGCAGGACGATGCCGCGGGCATCCTTGTTGCCGAAGAGCGCGAGCGCGTCGTTCGTCTCCTCCTCCAGGTCGCGGAAGGTGACGATGTTGCCGTAGGTCTTCACGGAGTTGAGGATCCGGTTCGTGCGCGAGTACGCCTGGATGAGACCGTGCGCGCGGAGGCCCTTGTCGACCCAGAGCGTGTTGAGCGTGGTCGCGTCGAAGCCGGTCAGGAACATGTTGACGACGATCGACGAGGTCGATCTCGCGGTTCCGGAGCCGCAGCGAGAGGTCCTTGTAGTAGTTCTGGAACCTGTCCGACGAGGTGTCGAAGCTCGTGCCGAACATCGCGTTGTAGTCCGAGATCGCCCCCTCGAGGAAGTCGCGCGAGCTCGCGTCCAGGTCGTCGGTCTCGAACTCCTCCTCGGCGAGGAAGTCGGCGCGTCGTCCTCGTTCGCGGCGTAGCTGTAGATGAGCCCGACCTTGAGCCGCTGCGGCCTCCGGCAGCTCGGCCTGCTGCCTCGCGAACTCGGCGTAGTAGCGCTTCGCGGCGTCGATCGAGGCGGTGGCGAGCAGCGAGTTGAAGCCTGCGAGCCGCTTGCCCGCCAGCGTGTAGGCGAAGCTGCGCTTGGTCTTCTGGTCGAAGTGCTCGCGGATGTAGCGCGACGACCTGGCCGATCCGCTCGGGCGCGAGCAGCGCCCGCTCGGTGTCGATCGCGGAGACCTGCTTGTCGGCGAGCTCCGCCGGCAGCTTGATCGTGTTGACGTAGTCGATGCCGGAACGGCAGCACGTTCCTGTCGTTGATCGCGTCGACGATCGTGTACGTGTGCAGCCGGTCGCCGAACGCCTGCTCGGTCGTGCGGAGCCGGGGGTTGCCGCGAGCTGCCGGCGTTCGTCGGCGAAGATCGGCGTGCCGGTGAAGCCGAACAGGTGGTAGCGCTTGAACGCCTTCTCGATCGCGACGTGCATGTCGCCGAACTGGCTGCGGTGGCACTCGTCGAAGATCAGCACGACGTGGCCGTCGTAGATCGCGTGGCCCTTGTTCTGGTCGACGAAGCGGGCGAGCTTCTGGATCGTCGTGATGATGATCCGCGCGTCCGGGTCCTCGAGCTGCCGCTTGAGCACGCTCGTCGAGACGTTGGAGTTGGCGGCGCCCTTCTCGAACCGCTCGTACTCGCGCATGGTCTGGTAGTCGAGGTCCTTGCGGTCGACGACGAAGACGACCTTGTCGACGTCCGGCAGCCGGCTCGCGAGCTGGGCGGCCTTGAAGCTCGTCAGCGTCTTGCCCGAGCCGGTGGTGTGCCAGACGTAGCCGCCGGCCGCGATCGTGCCGAGCTGCCGGTGGTTGGTCGAGGTCTCGATCCGCTGGAGGATCCGCTCGGTCGCCGCGATCTGGTACGGCCGCATCACCAGCAGCTTGCGGTCGGCGTCGAAGACGCAGTACCGGGTGAGGATGCTGAGCAGCGTGTGCTTGGCGAAGAACGTCTTCGTGAAGCCGGTCAGGTCGGCGATCGGCCTGTTGCGTGGCGTCCGCCCACCAGCTCGTGAACTCGAAGCTGTTCGACGTCTTCCGCCTGCGCTTCGCGCCCGACCTGCTCGGCGACGTGCTGAGTCGCGGGTCGTGTTCGAGTAGTACTTCGTGTGCGTGCCGTTGCTGATCACGAAGAGCTGCACGTACTCGAACAGGCCCGAGCCGGACCAGAAGCTGTCGCGCTGGTAGCGGTTGATCTGGTTGAACGCCTCGCGGATGGCCACGCCGCGCCGCTTGAGCTCGACGTGCACGAGCGGCAGGCCGTTGACGAGGATCGTGACGTCGTAGCGGGTCGCGCGCGCTCGCGCCGCGTCGACGCCGACCTCGTACTGGTTGATGACCTGCAGCCGGTTGTTGTGGATGTTCCGCTTGTCGATCAGCACGACGTTCTTGAACGTCCCGTCGTCGCGCGCGAGCACCTGGACGTGGTCCTCCTGGATCCGCGCCGTCTTCTCGACGATCCCCTCGTTGGCGCCCGCGATCTTCTCGGCGAAGAACCGCTGCCACTCGGCGTCGGTGAACTCGATCGCCGTTCAGCGCCTCGAGCTGCGCGCGCAGGTTGGCGACGAGCTGCGGCCTCGCTCGGGATCGCGCAGGTACTCGTACGCCTGGCCCGGAGGAGCTCGATGAACGCCGCTTCGAGCTCGGCCTCGCTCTGGTACGCCGTCTCCCTGCGAGGCGTCGGGGACGAACTCGGCGACGACGGTGCTCTCGGTCGCCGACCGCGATCGGCTCGTAGCGAGGCGCCGCCGGCGCCTCGCTCATGCCGCTCTCCGGGAAGGTGAGCAGCCGGTCGCGGTAGTGCTCGTACTGCTTGCGGCGCGCGTTCAGCTCGGCCGGGAGGCCGATCGAGAGGTCGTTCACGAGTGCGTCGAACTTGTCGAGGATCGCGACGATCCGCTCCTGCTCGTCGAGCGGCGGCACAGGAATCACGAACTTGCCGAGGTCTCGCCTTCGAGATGCGCTTGACCTTGGCGCGCGCGACGTACTTGCGCCTTTCTGCGATGGAACTCGGTCGTCTGCAAGTGAGTACGAGACGAACGTCGGGTTCAGTCGATCGCCGAACGCTGAAGCGAGTCGTCGTGGATAGCGACGTCGGCTCGTCGCCGAGCCATGCGACGGCCTTGCCGACGTCCTCGACGGTCTCGACAACGCCGCGATCACGACGTCGCCTGTGCGAGCGAAGCGCAGGCTCGGGCTGATCGCTCGGACGTACGCGTGACACGGTCTTGTCGCATACGGTTCCGTACTGCGTGTAGATCTCGCCGTAATGGATGCTCGGCATCGCCGTCTTCGACGACGTCGCTTCTTGGTGAATCGGCGTGCCACGAATGAACGTCGCCGACCTCACCCATCGGCATCCATCGGACTCTCGCGCTCAGCGAACGTCGAGGAGCGAGTCGCGGTAGTACGCATACTGGCGCGTCGGCGCGCTTCCAGCTCCGCTTCCAGCTCCGCTTCCAGCTCCGTGAACAGTGTCGAGGATCCGCACGATCTCCTGCTGGACCTCGATGGGCGGCACGGGATCCGGATCTTCGCAGATGCTCGCGATGACACTGCGCTGACCTTCGTGCTGCGATGCAGCCTGCCGGTTCTGCTCTGAACGTCGGACTGCGAAGAAGTAGTAGAGGTACTTCGGCATCGAGCCACGTGCCGGATCGATCGTAGCATCGCTGCATGACCGACGACTGCGTCTGTGCCAAGCCGACGTCGACCGACCTTCGACATGCGTCGACGGTCTCGCCGATGTAGCGATGACGAGGTCGCGCGGCATCGAGCCTGATCGAGCTTGCGTCGTCGAGCGTCTAGTCCGACGAATGACGTCGTGTCGCGGCACGTGCCGTAGTACGTGTGATCTCGCCGTAGTGGATCGCACCGTACGCCGTCTCGCGTCAGCCGTTCTTCGGCGACCGCACCACGAATGCTCGCCGACCTCGCCGAGCGTCTTGAACTCGACGCCGCTCGGGCACAGCTCCGCGATCAGGTCGTCGATGCGGCTCACGCGGCGCCGCCTTCCAGGTCGGCGACGATCGCGTCGATCTCGCGCGCGCAGCTCGGCCTGGCGCGCGACGATGCGCGCGATCTCGGCGTTGAGCGCAGTGATGTCGACGGCCTCGCGGGTGTCCTCGGCCTCGACGTAGGACGAGACGGCGATGTTGTAGCCGTTCTCGGCGATCTCGCTGTTCTCGACGAGCGTGCGAAGTGGTCGACGTCCGTCGCGTGCCGTGAACGCGTCGAGGATCTTCTGCTGGTTCGCCTCGGTGAGCTTGTTCTTGTTGCCGCTGGCGGACGAACTCCGCTGGACGCGTCGATGAACAGCGTCGCGTTGTCGGTCTTGCGACTTCTTGAGGACGATGATGCAGGTCGCGATCGTCGTGCCGAAGAACAGGTCCGGCGGCAGCTGGATGACGGTGTCGACGTAGTTGTTGTCGATCAGGTACTTGCGGATCTTCTGCTCGGCGCCGCCGCGGTAGAGCACGCCGGGGAACTCGACGATCGCGGCCGTGCCGTTCACGGCCAGCCAGCTCAGCATGTGCATCGTGAAGGCGAGGTCGGCCTTCGACTTCGGCGCCAGCACGCCGGCCGGCGCGAAGCGCGGGTCGTTGATCAGCAGCGGGTTCGCGTCGCCCGTCCCACTTGATCGAGTACGGCGGATTGGAGACGATCGCCTCGAACGGCTCGTCGTCCCAGTGCTGCGGGATCGGTCAGCGTGTCGCCGTGGGCGATGTCGAACTTCTCGTAGTTGACGTCGTGCAGGAACATGTTGATCCGGCACAGGTTGTAGGTGGTCAGGTTGATCTCCTGGCCGAAGAAGCCCTGCGGACGTTGTCCTTGCCGAGCACCTTCGCGAACTTCAGCAGCAGCGAGCCCGAGCCGCAGGCCGGGTCGTAGACCTTGTTCACCTCGGTCTTGCCGACGACGGTGATGCGGGCGAGCAGCTCGGAGACCTCCTGCGGCGTGAAGAACTCGCCGCCGGACTTGCCGGCGCTGGAGGCGTACATCGTCATCAGGTACTCGTAGGCGTCGCCGAAGGCGTCGATCGTGTTGTCGGAACGTGCTGCCGAGGTCGAGGTCGCCGATGGCGTCGAGCAGCTTGACGAGCTTCTCGTTGCGCTTGGCGACGGTGGGGCCGAGCTTGCCGCTGTTGACGTCGAGGTCGTCGAACAGGCCCTTGAGGTCGTCCTCGCTGTCGGTGCCGACCGCGGAGCCCTCGATGTTCTCGGAAGACCCGCGCGAGCGTCTCGTTGAGGTTCTCGTCGCTGGCGGCGCGCTCGCGCACGTTGGCGAACAGCTCGCTCGGGCAGGATGTAGAAGCCCTTCTCGGCGACCGTCTCCTCGCCGCCCGAACTCGGCCTCGTCGTCGCTGAGCGCGGCGTAGTCGAAGTCGGGCTCGCCGGCCTTGCGCTCCTGCTCGTTGAGGTAGGCGGTCAGGTTCTCCGAGATGAAGCGGTAGAAGAGCATCCCGAGCACGTAGGTCTTGAAGTCCCAGCCGTCGACGCTGCCGCGCAGATCGTTGGCGATCCGCCAGATCGTCTTGTGCAGCTCGGCGCGCTGCGCCTCCTTGCCCACCGCGGCCATGTGGGCAGTCTTTCAAGGAGGGCTGACGTGGAACGTCCGGCCCGTCGAGGTGAACCTCGAGCAAGTGAGACAAGGATGGGTGCCGCGCGACGCGCGCTCACCCTCCTGGTTGCTGCTGAGCGCGCGGCCCCGAACCGTCACTGGATACCGACGAGGCCTAGGCGGTCGCGAGCGCTTCCAGCACGTCGTCCGCGTAGCGCTCCAGCTTCGTCGGGCCGATGCCGGAGATCGTGCTCAGCTCCTCGCGCGTCTGCGGGCGGATCGCGGCGATCTCGTGGAGCGTCGAGTCGTGGAAGACGACGTACGCGGGCACCTCGTCGGCCTTTGCTCGCTCGGCTCGCCAGCGGCGTAGGGCTTCGAACTCCGGGGTCGGCGCCGGTTTCTCCGCCTTCGGGCGCGCCTGGCCGACCACTCCCAGCTCCGCCAGGAAGCGGCTCGGCTTCGCGCCCGCTGTCCACGTGATCGTCAGCGAGCGCTTCGCTCGCGTCATGCCGACGTAGAACAGGCGGCGCTCCTCGGCCAGGCGCTCGGCGCTCGCGTGCCTTGCCGTACGGGAGCTCCTTCTCCTCCAGGCGCGGGAGGAAGACCGCTTCCCACTCGAGGCCCTTGGCTCGGTGGTACGTGAGGAGCTCGACGCCTCGGCCCTGGGTTTCTGCGCTGAACCGCTCCTCCAGGTCGCGCAGGAAGTCCGCGACCGACGAGCCCGGCGGGAGCTGCTCGGCCAGCTCGAGGAGGCGGGAGAGGTCGGCCTGGCGGGTCAGCTCCTCGTCGCCGAGGCCGCTGGCTGGGCGCGCCGTCCAGCCCTGCTTGCGGACTGCCTCGGTGACCGCGCCGATCGCTGACGCGTCGCGGCGGCCGCGGAGCATGCGGATCGTCCGCTGCGCTGCCTGGCGGCGGATGAACGCTGCTCCCCGCACCTGGAACGGGATGCCGGCGAGGGCGAACGCCTCCTCGTAGTCCTCCGAGCGCGCGTTCAGGCGGTACAGGACCGCCATCTCCTCGTACGGGACGCCCTCGCCCGCCAGCCGGCGCACCTGCGAGACGATGAACTCCGCCTCCGTCTGCCGGTCCGGCTGCACCAGCATCAGCGGCTCCGGGCCGCTCGGGAGCACCGCCCGCAGGACCTTCTCCGAGCCGCCGAGCTCCGGCACCAGGCGGTTGGCCGTCGACAGGATCTCCGGCGTCGAGCGGTAGTTCTCCTCCAGCCGCACGACCAGCGCGCCCGGGAACCGCTCGGCATCCCCAGCAGGTACTCCGGCGTCGCGCCGGTGAAGGAATAGATCGACTGGTAGTCGTCGCCGACGACGCACAGGTCGTCGCGGTCGCCGACCCAGCGCTCCAGGAGCGACTGCTGGAGCAGGTTCACGTCCTGGTACTCGTCGACCGTGAACGCCTGGTAGCGCTCCTGGAACGCGGCCAGCGCGACCGGGTCCTCGTCGTACATGCGCACGGCTTGCTCCAGGAGATCCTCGAAGTCGATCAGGCCTCGCTCGGTCTTCCGCGCCTCGTACGTGCGGAAGACTCGCTCCATCACGTCGTCCGGCACCGGCGGCTCGTGGTCTCCCAGCGACCGGCGGTACGTGTCCGGCGTGAGGCGGCGGTTCTTGGCCCACTCGATCTCCGTCGCCAGGTCGGCGAGCGGGCGGTAGCGGAACGGCACCGGCAGCGACGCGCGCGATCGGCAGGAGGATCGACGCCTTCGACGCCAGCACCTCGCCGACCGAGCCCGCGAAGTAGTGGAGCTGCGCGAGCGCTGCCGAATGGAACGTCCGCGCCGGCACGCGGCCGGCGCCCAGCACGGCCAGCCGCTCCCGCATCTCCGTCGCGGCCTTGTCCGTGAACGTCACGGCGAGGATCTGATCCGCGGCGAACGCGCCCGTCGCCACCTGGTTGGCGATGCGCCTGCGTGATCGTCGTCGTCTTGCCCGAGCCGGCGCCCGCGAGGATGCAGACCGGGCCGCGCACGGCCTCGACCGCGCGGCGCTGCTCCGCGTTCAGCCCCTCGAAGATCACCGACCCGAGCCTAACGACGGCACGCGACGATCTTCGTCACGGAAGTGTGCGACTAGCATCACGGACGTGGAGCGACGAGGCCCCGCCGGCTCGTACTGGGTCGTCCCCGGGCGGCTGCTCGCCGGCATGTACCCGGACGCGGAGACGATCCAGGAGCTCCGCGCCGCCGGCGTGGACACGTTCTTCGACCTCACCGAGGACGGCGAGCTCGACCGGTACGACCTGGACGGCCTCGAGCACCGCCGCTTCCCGATCCGCGACATGAGCACGCCGAGCCCGGAGCAGATGGCGGAGATCCTCGACGCGCTCGACGAGGCGCTCGACGACGGGCGGACCGTCTACCTCCACTGCCTCGGCGGCATCGGGCGCACGGGCACCGTCGTCGGCTGCCACCTCGTGCGCACGGGCCGGAGCGGGGAGGACGCGCTCGCCGACATCGTCGCCTGGCGCGGCGACCAGTGGTCGCCCCAGACCGAGGCCCAGAAGGACTTCGTCCGGGCCTGGCGCGAGTCGGGCTAGGCGGCGGTCTCGGAGACGTCGTCCTCGCGGCTCGCGCGGAAGAGCGCCTCGATCTCGCTTGCCGGCACGGGCCGGCTGAAGTAGAAGCCCTGGCCGAGGTCGCAGCCGTGCGCCAGGAGGAAGCGGCGCTGCTCCTCGGTCTCGATGCCCTCGGCGAGCGGCTCGAGCCCCAGGTTACGAGCGAGCTGGACGATCGAGGCGGTCAAGACGGCCGTCCCGGAGTCGTCCTCCAGCCCGCCGACGAAGGAGCGGTCGATCTTGAGCATGCTCACCCGCATCTGGTTCAGGCGGCTGAGGGAGGAGTGGCCGGCGCCGAAGTCGTCGATCGCGAGCCGCAGGCCGCGCTCGTGGAGCTCCTCGAGGACGAACTCCATCGAACGCCGCCCGTCGAAGACGAACGCCGACTCGGTGAACTCGATCATGAGCCGGTCGGGGTTGAGGCCGAACGTCTCGATGGTCGCGAGCACGTGGCGCATCGCGGTCGGCTGCCAGAACGACGGCGGCAGGTTGATGGAGACGTAGAGGTCGAGCCCTGCGTCGCGCCAGTCGGTCGCCTGGCGGCAGGCGTCGCCGAGCACCCACTCGCTGAGCTTGCCCATGAGGCCCGTCCGCTCCGCCAGCGGAAGGAAGTCGCCCGGCGGAACCAGGCGGTCGCCGTCCTGCCAGCGGATGAGCGCCTCGACGCCGACGATCTCGGCCGAGTCGAGCCGGACGAGGGGCTGGTAGTGCAGGACGAGCTCTTCCTCGCGCTCGAGGGCGCCGCGCAGCCGGCCGGCCATGGAGAGCTGGGCGAGCGGGTCGTCGCCTTTCACCGCGTAGACGAGGTAGCGGTCGCGGCCGCCGTCCTTCGCCTTGTACATCGCCGTGTCCGCGTGCTTGAGCAGGGTCTCGGTGTCCGGCGCGTCGAGCGGGTAGAGGCTGATGCCGACGGTCGCGCTCACGAAGATCTCCACGTCGGAGACGACGAACGGCTCGCGGAGGGCGCGGCGGATCCGGCGGGCGACGGCCTCGCCGGCGTAGCGGGCGCCTTCGAGGTCGATCTCGCCGTCAGGGCCCTCGGGGCCGGGCACGAGCAGGAGGAACTCGTCGCCGCCGTGGCGCGCGACGACCTCCTCCGCACGGGTCGCATGGCGCAGGCGCGCCGCGACGGCCGTGAGGAGCTCGTCGCCGGCCTGGTGGCCGAAGCTGTCGTTGATGAGCTTGAAGTCGTCGAGGTCGACGAAGAGGACGGCGAGCGCCGGCGACTCGGCGACAGCTTCCTCGAGGCGCTCCTGGAAGGCGACCCGGTTTGGAAGCCCGGTCAGGGGGTCGTGGTAGGCGATGTGCTCCAGCTGCTGCTGCGCGGCGGCAAGCGCTTCGGCGGCGTGCTTGCGCTCCGTGATCTCGACGACGATCCCGTCGACGAGCAGGCGGCCGTCCTCGGCGCGCCGCGGGTGCATACGGTCCCAGACCCAGCGGGTGCGCCCGTCGTAGCCGTTCAGGCGGTACTCGATCTCGCAGGCCTCGCCGCGCTCGATCGCCTCGTACGTGGCGTCGTAGCCGGCGCGGTCGTCGGGATGGACGGCGTCCTCCCAGGCCTCCTCGGGAGTCCGGTCGGCCGGCAGAGGGCCGAGCAGGCTCTCGAGGCCGGCGCCGATGAAGGTGTTGCAGACGTACGACTCGTCCGGCTGCATCTCCATCTCGTAGAGGTGGATGGCGACCGTGCCGGCCACGCGCTCGAGCACGTCGCTCGTGGCGAGCGCGTCGGTAAGCGCGCGATGGTTGTCGTCGCTGGAGAATTCGAGCATGGCTTGGGCCGCCGCCGTTGGTGCGTCATCGGCACTCGTGCCGCAAAGGTCAACCCCCCGGACGGAACGCACTAGCATCGTCGCCGTGCGCCCTCGCGCCTGACCGCATCGACCGCCTCCCGGCGCAGTACTTCGCCGGGCTCCTCGCGCGCGTGGCGGCCGCGGCGGCGCAGGAGGGGGAGGAGGTCATCGACCTCGGCCGCGGCAACCCTGACACCGGCCCGCCCGAGCACGTCGTCGAGGCGCTGGCCCGTGCCGGCCGCGACCCCGTCGCGCACGGCTACCCGCCGTTCCGCGGGATCCCCGCGCTGAGGGAGGCGATCGCCGCCCGCTACCGCGACGTCTACGGCGTCGAGCTCGACCCCGAGCGCGAGGTCGCGGTCGTGCCCGGGACGAAGACGGCGATCGTCGAGCTCGCCCTCTGCCTCGCCGAGCGCGGCCAGACGATCCTGCTCCCGGATCCCGGCTACCCGGACTACACGTCGGGCGTCGCGCTCGCGGCCGCCAAGGAGGTGCGCGTCGCGCTCGACCCGGACGCGGCCTTCGCGCCCGACCTCGACGCCGCGCCGACCGAGAACGTCGCCGCGCTCTACCTCAACTACCCGTCCAACCCGTGCGCCGCCTCGGCGCCTCCCGGCGTCTTCGCCGAGGCCGTCGCCTACGCGAACCGCACGGGCGCCGCGATCGTCCACGACTTCGCGTACGGCGACCTCATGTTCGACGGCCTCGAGCCCCGGAGCTTCCTGGCCGAGCCGGGTGCCAAGGAGGTGGGCGTGGAGATGTTCTCCATGTCCAAGACGTACGGCATGGCCGGCTGGCGGCTCGGCTTCGTGCTCGGGAACGCGGAGATCGTCGAGCGCGTGAACCTGCTCGCCGACCACGTGCGCGCGGGGGTGTTCCGGCCGATCCAGGAGGCCGGAGTCGCCGCGCTGACCGGCCCGCAGGAGAGCGTCGAGGAGCGCCGGGCGCTCTACGAGGCGCGGCGCGCCCGCGTCCAGCGCGTCGTCCCCGACACCAGGTCGGACTCGACGTTCTACGTGTGGTGGCCCCTTCCGGAGGGCCTGACGCCGGAGCGGATCCTCGCCGAGCACCGGATCGCGGTCGCTCCGGGCGAGGGGTTCGGCGCACAGGGAGAAGGCTGGGCGCGCATCTCGCTGGCGACGCCCGACGAGCGCCTCGACGCGGGGCTCGACCGCCTCGCGCGCGCTCTCTAGCGCTACCTGTCGCCGTTGACAGGAAGTGGCCGCGGCGAAACCGGCGCCGAGTGCACGATCGACGTCGTCGTCTGGCCCGTACTGGACGAAGCGGTCGAGGATCGGCTCGAGGTCCTCCATCGCGCGCAGGTGGAGCTTCACGAAGAAGCAGTCCTCGCCGGTGATGCGGTAGCACTCGACCACCTCGGGGACCTCGCGCGCGACCTCCGGGATCTTGTGGAGCTGGCGCGAGGCGGGGCGGACCCGCACGACCGCGGCGAGCGGGTAGCCGATCGCCTTCGGGTCGACGGTGGCGTGGTAGCCGGTGATGACGCCGGCGCGCTCGAGCCGCTGCACGCGGTCGGCCACGGCCGGCGGGGACAGGTTCACGCGGCGGCCGAGCTCGGCCATCGTGAGCCGTGCCTCGGCCTGGAGCTCTTCGATGATCCGACGGTTGGTTTCGTCCAGGAGCTGGTTTTCGTAAGCCATGGACTCACAAGTCCTTCCATTTGCAGGCAAGTGGCCGGTAACGCCTTCGGTCGGCCATTCCGGAATCGTAGCTCTGCGGCGACAATTTCTCCATGGAGATGGCGCATCCCGGACGGTTCACCCGGCGCGTCGACAGCGTCCCTCCGGCGACGTACTTCGTCGGCAGCGCGGTGTTCCACTACCTCGGCCCGGCCTTCGCCGTGCTGCTCTTCGCGCTCGTCGAGCCGCTCGGGGTCGCGTGGCTGCGGATCGCCAGCGCCGCGCTCGTCTTCGCGCTCTGGCGCCGGCCCTGGCGGACCCTCGCCGCGCTCGACCTCTCCGGTCGCCGACTCGTCCTGGCGATGGGCGCCGTGCTCGCGTTCATGAACGTCTGCTTCTACATCTCGATCGACCGCCTGCCGCTCGGCACCGTCGCGGCGATCGAGTTCCTGCCGGTGATCGTGCTCGCGGCCATCGGGGCGCGAACGCTCCGCAACGGCGCCGCGCTCGTGCTCGCTGTCGGCGGCGTGTACCTGCTCACCGACGTGCAGCTGACCTCGGAGCCGGTGGGGATGGCGTTCGCGTTCGCCAACGCGGCGCTCTTCGCGCTCTACATCGTCCTCGCGCACCGCGTCGCCCAGAACTCTGAGATGAGCGGGATCGACGGGCTTGCGGCGGCGATGCTGATCGCGTGCGTCGTGGCGACGCCGCTCGGCGGCTGGGACGCGGTGCCCGCGCTGGTCGACCCGATCGCCCTCGCCGCGGGGATCGGGGTCGGCATCACGTCGTCGGTGATCCCGTACGTCTGCGACCAGCTCGCCATGGCGCGGATGCGCCGGGCGACCTACGCGCTGCTCGTCTCGCTCCTCCCGGCGACCGCAACGGTGATCGGGATCGTCGTCCTGGCGCAGATCCCGACGGTGCCGGAGGTGCTCGGGGTGGCTCTCGTCGTCGGCGGTGTCGGCGTCCACCGCGAGCCGGTCTAGCCGACCCGCGTCCTACCTTCAGGCGATGGAGCCCGCCTTTGGCCGGCGGCTCTGCCGCTCGGCGCTGACGCTCTGGGTCGCCCCTCCGGCCCTGGCCGTGGTCTGGGTCTGGGGCGAACCGAGCTGGGTGCGGCCGTACTCCCTGTTCGTCGCGATCACTGCCATCGTCCTCCTGGCAGCTGCCCGCGTGGTCAGCCGACCGCGGGTCTGAGAAACTCGCGGGGTGCCGCTCCGCGCCGCCGCGATCTGTGGGCTGCTCGCACCGGTCACCTTCGTCGTCGGCCTCGTGCTCGGCGACCTCGCCCAACCGGACGCGTTCAGCCCAGCCGACGACAACATCAGCGACATCGGCGCGCAGACGGCCGACAGCGCCTGGCTCTACAACCAAGTCGCTTCGAACCTCTGCGGCCTGCTCATGCTCGGGTTCGCGCTCGGCATGTGGCGTGCGCTCGGAACCGGCTGGCTCGCGCGGCTCGGCGCAGGCGGCCTGGCCGTGCTCGGCGTCCTCAGGTTCTCGGAGGGCTTCCTCCGGCTCGACTGCCGCGGGATAGACGCCGGCTGCGAGAACGACTCCTGGCAGGCCGATGCCCATGGGATCGAGTCGGGGATCGCGGCGGCGCTCCTCTTCATTGTCCCGCCGGTGCTCGCGTTCGCATTCAGACGGCGGCCGGAGTGGCGGGATCTGTGGCTTCCCACCCTTCTTGCGGTGCCGGCCGTGATCGGCATCAGCGTCCTCTTCAGCATCATCGGGAACGGCGCCGCGACGCGGGCCGCGAGCATCGGCTGGTTCCTCTGGCTGGCCCTGATCGCGTGGCGGCTGCTGCGCATCGCGGACCGAGGAACCGTCGGACCGGCTCGGTAGTCTGGCGCGGCGCGCATGGCCGAGTTCGTTCACCTCCACGTCCACTCCGAGTACTCGATCCTCGACGGAGCCTGCCGGATCCCGGAGCTGGCCGCGAGGGCCGCGGAGCTGGAGATGCCGGCCGTCGCGCTCACCGACCACGGGAGCCTCGCCGGCGCGGTCGAGCTCTACAAGGAGGCCGGGAAGCAGGGCGTGAAGCCGCTGCTCGGCTGCGAGGTCTACGTCGCCGACGACCGCAAGGCCCAGAAGAAGGGCTACGCGCACCTCACGCTTCTCGCGGAGTCGAACGAGGGCTACGCGAACCTGATCAAGCTCGCCTCGGCCGGCTTTCTCGAGGGCTACTACTACAAGCCGCGGGTCGACTGGGAGCTGCTCGGCTCACACTCGAAGGGCCTGATCGCGCTCTCCGGCTGCCTCTCGGGCCGCGTCTGCAAGGCGCTCGAGAGCGGGAACCGCCCCGAGGCGGAGGCCGAGGTCACGCGGCTCGCGGACATCTTCGGGAAGGACAGCGTCTACCTCGAGATCCAGGACGCCGGCCTCGAGGTGCAGAAGCCGATCAACGTGGCCCTCGCGGAGATGTCCAAGTCGACGGGGCTTCCGCTCGTCGCCACCGGCGACGTCCACTACCTCCGCCACGAGGACGCCCAGGCCCACGAGGCGCTGCTCTGCATCCAGTCCGGCGACACGCTCGCGAACCCGAACCACTGGAAGTTCGACACCGACCAGTTCTACTTCAAGACGCAGGCCGAGATGGCCCAGGACTTCGCGGACTATCCGGAGGCCGTCAGGCGCACGCTCGAGATCGCCGAGCGCTGCTCCGTCGCCATCGAGCTCGGCGTCATCCACCTGCCGCACTTCCCGACGCCGGACGGGCGCGAGGCGTTCGACTACCTCGTCGAGCTCTGCGAAAAAGGCCTGCAAAAGCGCTACGGAACGGTGACGCCGGAGCTCCAGGACCGCCTCAAGTTCGAGCTGAAGACGATCCGCGAGATGGGCTTCGCGGACTACTTCCTGATCGTCTGGGACTTCATCCGCTTCGCGAAGACGAACGGCATCGGGGTCGGCCCGGGCCGCGGCTCGGCGGCCGGCTCGATCGTGGCCTACTCCCTCGAGATCACGGACATCGACCCGATCAAGTACGACCTGCTCTTCGAGCGCTTCCTCAACCCGGGCCGCAAGTCGATGCCCGACATCGACATCGACTTCTCGGTGTACGGCCGCGACCGGGTCATCAACTACGTCTCCGACAAGTACGGGCGCGACCAGGTGGCGCAGATCATCACCTTCGGGACGATGATGGCGCGCGCCGCCGTGCGCGACGCCGGCCGCGTGCTCGACATCCCGTACGGCACCGTCGACAAGGTCGCGAAGCTCATTCCCGAGGGGCCGAAGGTCTACCTCGACGACTGCATGAAGCCCGGGTCGGAGCTGAAGCAGGCCTACGACGCCGACGAGATCGTCCGCCAGATCGTCGACCTGGCGAAGCCGCTCGAAGGGCTCGTCCGCCAGGACTCGATCCACGCCGCCGGCGTCGTGATCGGCGACCGGCCGCTGACCGAGTACCTGCCGCTCCAGCAGAAGGGCGCCGACCAGGAGGTCGTGACCCAGTTCGCGATGGAGGACGTGGAGTCGCTCGGGCTCCTGAAGATGGACTTCCTCGGCCTGCGCAACCTCGACGTGATCGACAAGGCCGTCGACCTCGTCGGCGGCGTCGACATCGCGACCATCCCGCTCGACGACCCGAAGACGTACGAGATGCTCGCGCGCGGGGAGTCGACAGGCGTCTTCCAGTTCGAGTCCTCGGGCATGCGCGACGCACTCAAGGTCGTCAAGCCGACCGAGTTCGAGGATCTCATCGCCCTCGTCGCGCTCTACCGCCCGGGCCCGATGGGCTACATCCCCGGGTACGCGAAGCGCAAGCACGGCGGCGAGCAGGTGACCTTCCTCGACGATCGCCTCCGGCCCATCACCGAGCCGACGTACGGCATCTGCATCTACCAGGAGCAGTACATGGAGATCGCCAAGCAGCTCGCCGGCTTCTCGCCCGCCGAGGCCGACGACCTGCGCAAGGCGATCGGCAAGAAGATCCACAAGCTGATGGCGTCCCTCAAGGACAAGTTCCTCGAGGGTTGCGCCGCCAACGGCGTCACGCCCTCGGTCGCCAACCAGCTCTGGAAGGACATGGAGCAGGCGCAGGACTACTCCTTCAACAAGTCGCACGCCGCCTGCTACGGGCTGATCGCCTACCGCACCGCGTACCTCAGGGCGCACTGGCCCGCGGAGTACATGGCCGCGCTGATCTCCTCGGTGATGAGCACGAAGGACCGCGTGCCCTTCTACGTCGCCGCGTGCGACGAGATGGGGATCGAGGTCGAGCCGCCCGACGTGAACGTCTCCGTCGAGGACTTCCGGGTGGTCGAGGGCAAGATCCGCTTCGGCCTCAACGCCGTAAAGAACGTCGGGGAGAGCGCGGTCCGCTCGATCCTCGCCGCGCGCGAGGAGGGCGGGCCGTTCGCCTCGATCTGGGATTTCTGCGAGCGCGTCGACCCCGGCCAGGTGAACAAGCGCGCGCTCGAGAGCCTGGTCAAGGCCGGGGCGCTGGACTCGACCGGCTCGACGCGCCGGGGGATGCTGGAGGTGCTCGAGGACGCCCTCGTCTCCGGCGGCCGCCTCATCGCCGACCGCCTCGCCGGGCAGAGCTCGATCTTCGACCTCGGCGACGGCGAGCAGCAGCAGGACCGCCGCCAGCACCACCGGCAGATCTCGACCGAGGAGTTCGAGAAGCGGGAGCTCCTGGCGCTCGAGAAGGAGAGCCTCGGCCTCTACGTCTCCGAGCACCCGCTCGACTCGGTGCGCGACCAGCTGCGGCGCAAAACGGACTGCCGCATGTCCGAGGTCGAGCGGCGCCGCGACGGCGAGGTCGTCACGGTCGGCGGCATCGTCGCGGCGATCAAGCAGCTGACCACGAAGAGGGGCGAGCCGATGGTCTTCCTGCGGCTCGACGACCTCTCCGGGTCGCTCGAGACGGTCGTCTTCAACTCCGTCTACGCGGCCGCGCGCGAGCTGCTCGAGGCCGACCGCGTCCTGGTCATCAAGGGCCGCGTCGACCACAAGGAGGGGGAGACGAAGCTGATCGCGATGGAGATCGCGCCCTTCGAGGCGTCGTCCGACAAGGGCGAGGTGCGCCTGCGCCTCGACGCGCGCAAGGCGCCCGCCGGGACGATCAGGGAGCTGGCCGACGTCGTGCGCAGCTTCCCGGGCGAGGCCGAGGTCGTGCTCGAGCTCGAGACCTCCGTCGGCCCGCAGACCTACGCGTTCGGCGCCCAGTTCAGGGTGCGTCCCGAGCCGGACTTCTACGCCGAGGTGAAGGCGCTCCTCGGCGAAGCGGCGATCCGCTAGCCCGCTAGCCGAGCGGCAGGTCGCCGCTCTGGGCGCGGGCCCAGGAGGCGGCGCGCTCGCGGCGGCGACGCAGCTTGGCGGTGAGACGCCCGAGCGCACGCGGCTCGGGAACGGTCGTGTCGGGCTCGGCGTCGACGGGCGAGACGTCCTGAGGGTCTCCGCCCACGAAGGAGCCGAGGAACGCGGCCGGATGGAGGTCGAGCAGGGTGTGGCGGCGAGGTTTCATGCCTACTAGACGCCGACCGGGCCGCACGATCTTCCTCTCGGTATGAAACGCGTATTAAGCGTGCGTTAGGGGAGGTCATTCACCCGCTCGGGGGACAACCGTGGATTCGCTACAACCGAAGGTGGAGATACATCAGCGGAAGGAACAGGAAATGCCTGCGGTTGAACTCGAAATCAAAATTGACCCCGAAGCGGAGCTGGTGCGCGCTTGGCGGATCGAGGAGCTCGTGCGTGCCGGCTACACGCCGGAGCACGCGCAGGAGCTGGCCGACCTGAACCACGTCGACCTGCACCTGGCCACGAACCTCCTGCGCCAGGGCTGCACCCCCGAGCTCGCGCGTCGGATCCTCGTCTAGGCCTTGCGCTAACGGGACGGCGGCACCTAGCCGCTGAATCCCGCGGTGCGAGCCGGTAGTCTCTCGGCCCGTGCCAGTGCTGGGGACACTGATCGGCTCGATCCCGAGCCCGTCGAGCGGTGAGATCGAGCTCGGCCCCGTGCAGGTGCACGCCTATGGGCTGATGCTCCTCCTCGGCATCATCGCCGCGACAATTCTGACCGGACGGCGATGGACGGGGCGCTGGGCCTTCTGGCGCGACCCGCGCGGCGACCTCGTGTTCCGCGTCGCCATGTGGGGCGTCCTCGGCGGGATCGTCGGCGCCCGCATCTACCACGTCATCACGAGCTGGAGCACGGTCGACGAGGAGTGGTGGGAGCCCTTCGCGGTCTGGGAGGGCGGCCTCGGGATCTGGGGCGGCATCGCCGGCGGCGTGCTCGTCGGCGCCTGGGTGGTCAGGCGCGCCGGCGAGAGCATCTACGCCTTCATGGACGCGGTCGCGCCGGGCCTTCTGCTCGCGCAGGCGATCGGCCGCTGGGGCAACTACTTCAACCAGGAGCTCTTCGGCAAGCCCACCGACCTCCCGTGGGGCCTCGAGATCGACATCGCGAACCGACCGGTCGAGTACCAGGACCCGGCGCTCTTCTCCGACGCGACCTTCCACCCGACCTTCCTCTACGAGTCGCTGTGGTGCCTGCTCGGCGTGGGCTTCCTGCTCCTGATCGACAAGCGCTTCTTCATCAGGCCGCCGGGCCTCTTCTGCCTCTACGTGGTCTGGTACTGCGTCGGGCGCTTCGGCATGGAGCTCCTGCGGATCGACGAGGCGCACGAGTGGCTCGGCCTGCGCCTGAACGCCTGGGTCTCGATCGTCGTCTTCGCCCTCGCCGTCCTCGGCTTCGTGTGGTCGCAGCGCCGCGAGCAACGGGAGCGCCCGAAGAAGAGCGAGCCTCCGCCGCCGCCCGAGGGGCCGACGATGGCGATCCCCAAGGGCCGCGTCCGGTAGCGCGACTAGCATCGCGTGCATGGCGACGGCCGTGCGCGAGCTTCCCCTCGATCTCGATGCGTTCGAGGGCCCCTTCGACCTCCTGCTCACCCTCGTCCTGCGGGAGGAGCTCGAGCTGCGTGATGTCGACGTGGCCGAGATCGTCCTCGCGTTCGTTGAGCGGCTGGCCGAGCGGGAGGAGCTCGACCTGGAGGCGTGCGGCGAGTTCCTCGTCCTCTCCGCGGCGCTGCTCGAGCTGAAGGCGCGCGGGCTCTTCCCGGACGAGGAGCTCGACCTGGAGGGCCTCGACCCCGAGGACGCCGCCGAAGAGCTGGCCGAGCGGCTCGCCGCCTACCGGCGCTTCCGCGCGGCCGCCGGCTGGCTGGAGGAGCGCCTGGAGGCCGAGTCCGACCGCTACTTCCGCCTCGGTGCGGCACCGCTGGCGCCCACGCCCTCGCGGCCGCTCGCCCAGCAGGACCCGGCGCAGCTCGTCGTTGCCCTGCGGTCGCTCGCGGCCGTCCCGGCCGAGCCGTCGCTGCGCCACCTCGTGCTCTCGTATCCGCCGCTCTCGCGGTTCCTCGACCGCTTCCGCAACCTCCTGAAGGCGCGCGGGCGCTTCGCCTTCGACAACGAGGTCGACAGGCTCTCGCGCGTCGAGCAGATCGTCGCCTTCCTCGCGCTGCTCGAGATGCGCAAGCGCGGGGAGGCCCAGATCGCCCAGGCAGGCCCCTTCGAGCCGATCACGGTATGGAACACCTCCGCCTCGTAGAGAACCCCGTCGACCGCCTCGCGCGGACGATCGAGGCGCTGCTCGTCATCGCCTCCAAGCCGCTCTCGGTCGCCGAGCTCGCGGCCGCGACCGAGGAGGAAGAGGAGCGCGTCGAGACGGCGCTCGGCCTGATCGCCAGCCGGTTCCGCGAGGGGCGGAGCGGCATCGTCCTCGAGCACGTCGCGGGCGGCTACGCCTACCGCGCGGCGCGCGAGGCCGCCGACGCGTGCGGGAGGCTCGTGGAGCGGCCTGTCCAGCGCGGGCTCACGCAGGCCGCGCTCGAGACGCTCGCGATCGTCGCCTACCTCGGCCCGGTGAGCCGCCCCGAGATCGCGAGGATCCGCGGCGTCGCGGCCGACTCGGCCGTCGCGGGCCTCGTCGAGAGGGGTCTGATCGCCGAGGCCGGGCGCGAGGAGGAAGGCGGCGCCGTGCGCTACGAGGCGACGGCGCTCTTCGAGCGCGTCTTCGGCCTGGAGAACGCCGACGCGCTCCCGGAGCTCGACGAGCTCGCCGGCGACGTCGAGGAGCTGCGCACGCGCCTCGAGGACGTCGCCGCCCGCCGCGGCGCGTAGCCCCTAGCTGCCCTTGACGATGCGCTCGGCTTCTTCGCGCGTGAACGCGCGGAGGGTCTCCGTCGTCACCTGGCCGTGCTTGGCGACCTCGATGAGGATCTGGTACGCGGTCTCGTCGTCGGGGGCCTCGAAGATCTCGACCACGTCGTAGCGACCGAGAGTCACGTAGGCGTCGATGAAACGGCCGCCGCGCGCCGCGATCGCCCGCTCGGCCTCCTCGACCCGGTCGCGCCAGGCGGGAATGCCGGTCATGCCGTGCGAGGTGAACTTCATCAGGGTGACGTAGATCGGCACGCAGGGATCATGACCGCTCACGGGTCGCCGTGAAGGAATCGCCTGCACGTCGCGTCCAACCTCATGACAGCGACGAAAGGAGCTCGATGAGGCTCGCCCTCGCATTCGCCCTTCTCTGCGCCGCAGTCGCGGCGCTCCCAGCGCCCGCCGCCGCGGACACGGTCGTCCGCAGCGACGAGCGGATCGGCAGCTTTCGCGTCAAGTCCGACGGCACCCTCGGCGGGGCCAGGAACGCCTTCGGCGTCCCCAGCCGCTCGGTGCGGACGTCGGATGCGACGTGCTCGGTGACGTGGGCTCGGCTCGGACTGCGGATCGGCTTCTACAACCTCGGCGGGCAGCCGCCCTGCGGCCGCGCGACGGGGCACTTCTCCAACGCCGCCATCACCGGCGAGCAGTGGCGCACGGGGAACGGGCTGAGGGTCGGTGACGCCGTCACGCGGCTCCGCTCGCTCTACCCGGGAGCCAGGTACCGCGCCGACGGCTTCGGCGGCTGGGGCTGGTGGCTCGTGGCGCGCCGCAACGCCACGGGGCCGGGGACCTACCCGGGCCTCCTCGCGCGCTCGCGCGCGGGACGCGTGACGGCGCTCGTCGTCCGCTACCCGGCCGGGGCGAGGAGGGCTGGCGAGATAGTGGCGTGCCGCCGGGCTGCGCTGCTCGCCCCGAGGTCTGCGTCCTCAGTCGCGCCCGTATCTCATTCGATACGAACGCTCCCTGCGTCCTTGCCTCGGAACGACCATCGCACCCCGGCGACGAGCACCATCCCGCCAAGCCCTCCGAGTCGATAATGGCGAGGTGCGGCTGAACGCCTACCTCGCGCGCGCAGGGGTCGCCTCGCGACGCGGCTCCGAGGAGCTGATCCGCGCCGGCCGGGTGCGGGTCAACGGAGAGGTCGCCGGTCTCGCCACGTTCGTCGAGGCCGGCGACAGGGTCGAGCTCGACGGGACGGAGCTCGCCCCCGAGCCGCTCGCGTACGTCCTCCTGCACAAGCCCGAGGGGGTCGTGACCACCGCGCGCGACCCCCATGGCCGTCCGACAGTGGTCGGGCTCGTGGGCCACGCTCAGCGGGTCGTCCCTGTCGGGCGGCTCGACGTGGACACGACCGGCGTGCTCGTCCTCACGAACGACGGGCCGCTCGCCCACCGGCTCGCCCACCCGCGCTACGAGGTGGACAAGGTCTACGAGGCCGAGGTCGAGGGAGAGCCCGACGACGAAGCGCTCCGCCGGCTCGCCGAGGGCGTCGAGCTGGACGACGGCCGGACCGCGCCGGCCGGGGTGCGCCGGCTGGGGCCGTCGCAGCCTCGAGCTCACGCTCCACGAGGGCCGCAAGCACCAGGTGAAGCGGATGTGCGAGGCGGTCGGGCACCCCGTCACGCGCCTGCACCGGCGGGAGTACGCCGGGCTGACCGTCGAGGACCTTGCTCCGGGGGAGTGGCGCGCCCTGACGGATGCGGAGGTCGGGGCCCTCCGGGCGGCTAGCGCGTGGGCTTCGACCACGGCCAGGGCCCCTGGTCGCGGCGGGTGAAGACGAGCTCCTCGAGGTAGACCAGCCCGAACGCGCGGTCGAGGAGCGACCGGCGGCGCTCGTCGAGCAACATGGCCGCCTTCGCCGCGAGCAGGAGCGCGACGAGCGCGTACGAGACGACGATGACCACCTGCTGCACGGTCGAGTACTCGTCGAACGCGTCGCCGCCTCGCACGAGGTAGACGTTGTTCACGGCCAGGGCGAGCACGAACGCGACGCAGCCGCGCGCCACCGCGCGGCCCCACCCGGGCGGGAGACCCGTCTCCTCGCGCGCGAGCTCGATGTCGAGCGCGCGCATCCCGAGGGTCGAGCCGCTCCTCCAGTAGGCGGCGAAGTACGCGACGATGGGGACGGCGATCAGGAGCTGCGAGATCGTGATCAGCGTCGCGCCTGGGATCCCGCGCAGGTCGCCGGCCTCCCAGCTCGTCAGCCCGACGGAGGCGAAGACGCCGCCGACGATCGAGCCGAGCAGGTAGAGGATCACGCAGAGCGACCAGTCGATCGCGCCGGCTCCCAGGCGGCGAACCACGCTCGGGTACATGGCCGAGTAGGTGCCGTCCGGGGCGAGGAACACGGCCGGCTTACGGCGGGACGAAGCCGACGCGGTCGTGGACGCGCGTGAGCGTCGCCGAGGCGATGGCGTGGGCCTTCTCGGCGCCCTTGGCGAGGATCTCCCGCAGCTGGTCCGGGTTCCCGCGCAGCTCGCCGTAGCGCAGGCGCACGGGGTCGAGGAGCTCCACGACCGCCTCGCCGACCGCCTCCTTGAACTGCCCGTAGCCGGCGCCGTCGAAGCGGGCCTCGATCGCCTCGGGCGTCTCGCCGGTGGAGACGGCCATGATCTCGATCAGGTTCGTGATCCCGGGCTTGTCCTCGCCGCGCACGACGTCGCGGCCCGAGTCGGTGACGGCCGAGCGCAGCTTGCGCCTGATCGTGTCGGGCGGGTCGAGGACCCTGACGACGCCGAGCTCGGCGCTCAGGGACGTCGACATGCGGCTCGTCGGGTCCTGGAGGTCCATGATCTTCGTCCCGATCTCGCCGTAGGTGCCCTCGGGGACGACGAACGTCTCGCCGAAGCGCTGGTTGA
The DNA here is from genome assembly GCA_963748205.1 of uncultured Actinomycetes bacterium. GTDB lineage: Bacteria > Actinomycetota > Thermoleophilia > Gaiellales > Gaiellaceae > JAIBJN01. The sequence continues at coordinate 174,738 of CAVVIB010000011.1, read as the reverse complement.
ACCGCTGCGCGATGTCTCGCGCGAGCTCGATGTGCTGCCGCTGGTCCTCTCCGACCGGGACCAGGTCGGCGTCGTAGAGGAGGATGTCCGCCGCCTGGAGCACCGGGTAGGTCATCAGGCCGACCGAGAAGCTTTCCTGCGCCGCGGACTTCTCCCGGAACTGCGGCATGCGCCGGAGCTCGCCGAACGGCGCCATGCACTCGAGCACCCACGTGAGGCGCGGGTGCTCCGGCACGTGGCTCTGCACGAAGAGCGTGCAGACGTCCGGGTCGAGGCCGGCGGCGATGAGGAGCGCCGTGAGGTCGAGCGTGGACTCGCGGAGCACGTCGGGCTCCTGCGGGACCGTGATCGCGTGCAGGTCGACGAGCGGATGGAACGCGTCGACCTCGTGCTGCTCCTCCACCCACCGGCGGATGGCGCCCATGTAGTTGCCGAGGTGCTTGTCGCCCGTCGGCTGGATTCCGGAGAGGACGCGCACAGTGCGGCTGATTATCCCTAACTAGACTGAGTCCCGATGGCAGTGACGAAGCCCTCCTGGACGCCCTCCTCGTGGCGCTCGCACACGGCGCTGCACCAGCCGGACTGGCCGAGCGAGGAGCGGGCCGAGGCCGCGCGGGCCCGGCTGGCCAGCGTGCCGCCGCTCGTCTTCGCGGGCGAGGCGCGCCAGCTCCGCTCCGTCCTGGCCGACGCGGTCGAGGGCCGCGCGTTCCTGCTCCAGGCGGGCGAGTGCGCCGAGTCGTTCCACGACCTCTCGGCCGTCCACATCCGCGAGAAGCTCAAGATCATGCTCCAGATGGCCGCCGTGCTCACGTACGGCGCCACGCTTCCGGTGGTCAAGGTCGGCCGGATCGCCGGGCAGCTCGCAAAGGCGCGCTCGTCGCCGACCGAGGACGTCGGCGGGCAGGAGATCCCGTCCTTCCGCGGGCACATGATCAACGACGACGCCCCGAACGCGGAGGCGCGGATCCCCGACCCGGATCGCATGGTGCAGGCGTACAACCACGCCACCGCGACGCTCAACCTTCTGCGCGCTTTCACGAAGGGCGGCTTTGCCGACCTCATGCGCGTCCACGAGTGGAACCAGGAGTTCGTCGCCTCGTCGCCCGAGGGCCGCCGCTACGAGCAGCTGGCCTCGGAGATCGAGCGCGCGCTTCGCTTCATGGCCGCGTGCGGGATCGACCTCTCGGCCGAGTCCCAGCTCCACCAGGTGGACGTCTGGACGAGCCACGAGGGCCTCGTGCTCGACTACGAGGAGGCGCTGACGCGCCGCGACTCGACGACCGGCGACTGGTACGACTGCTCCGCCCACATGCTCTGGATCGGGGAGCGCACCCGCCAGCCGGACGGGGCGCATGTGGAGTTCTTCTCGGGCGTGCACAACCCGCTCGGCCTCAAGATCGGGCCGACGGCGACCCCCGACGAGGTGCTCGAGCTCTGCGAGCGGCTCAACCCCGCGCGCATCCCGGGCCGCCTCACGCTCGTCGCGCGCATGGGCGCTGAGCACGTCTACGAGCTCCTGCCCCCGATCCTGCGCGCTGTGCGGGAGGCAGAGCACCCGGTGCTCTGGGCGTCCGACCCGATGCACGCCAACGTCTTCAAGACCGAGTCCGGCTTCAAGACGCGCCGCCTCGACGCGATCATGGCCGAGATCGAGGGCTTCTTCGCCGCCTGCCGCAAGGAGCGCGTCTGGCCGGGCGGCATCCACCTCGAGTTCACGGGCGAGGACGTCACGGAGTGCCTCGGCGGCTCCGAGGCCGTCCTCGAGGAGCAGCTCAACGCGCGCTACATGACGCTCTGCGACCCGCGGCTGAACGCGCGGCAGTCGCTCGACCTCGCCTTCACGCTCGCCGAGCTCATGCGCCGCCGCGACTCTCGACCGCAGTAATGGTCAAGCGCCTCGGGATCGTCGGCACCGGGCTGATCGGCGCCTCGGTGGGCCTGGCCGCGAAGCGCGCCGGGGTCGAGCGGGTCGTCGGCTACGACGCCGATCCCGAGTTCCTCGCCGTCGCGGCCGAGCGCGGCGCGCTGGACGAGCCCGCGGAGTCCCTGGTCGGCGCGGTCGAGGACGTCGACCTCGTCGTCATCGCCACGCCGGTGGCGACGCTCGGCGAGCGGATTCGCGAGGCGCTCGCGGCCGCCTCCAACGGCTCGACCGTCACCGACGTCGGCTCGACGAAGTCGGCGCTGTGCGCGGCCGTCCCGGACCGTGTGCGCTTCATCGGCGGCCATCCCGTTTGCGGATCGGAGGCGCGCGGGCCGGCGAGCGGGAGCGACCAGCTCTTCGTCGGCGCGACCTGGTTCCTCACACCGGTCGCCGAGACGGAGCCCGAGCGCTACCGCCTCCTGCACGGCTTCGTCGCCTCGCTCGGCGCCGTGCCCGTGGCCATCGACCCGACCGCGCACGACCGCCTGATGGCGATCACGAGCCACCTGCCGCACGCGCTCGCGAACGTCGTCCTCAACCACGCGGGCTCGGTGCGCGTGGACGGCCACGAGCCGCTCGGCTCGGCCGGCGGCTCCATGCGGGACATGACCCGCGTGGCCGGCGCGAACCCGCGCATCTGGATCGACATCTTCCTCGACAACGCCGAGGAGCTCCGGGCGTCGCTCGTCGAGCACCGCCGCCGGGTCGAGGAGCTCGAGCGCGCGCTCGAGGCGCGCGACGCGGGCTGGCTCGCCCGCTGGATCGGCGAGGCCGGCGGCAACCGGCGCCGTCTCCTGGCGGAGGCCTACGAGGATCCGGGCGCGATGCAGCGCGTGCGCGTCCACGTGCCCGACCGGCCCGGCGTGCTCTCGGGGATCACGCAGGCGCTCGGCGCCGAGAAGATCAACATCGAGGACTTCGAGCTCGACCACCTCTCGCCCGAGCGCGGCGGCACGCTCGACGTGCTCGTTCAGGGTGAGGAGGGCGCACGCCGGGCCGCCGACCTGCTCGAGGCGCAGGGCTACTCGGTCATCGTCTCGCCCGCCTTCGAGGACTAGTCGATGCGGATCGACCCCGCCGCGGCGATTCGGGGCGACATCGCCGTCCCGGGCGACAAGTCCGTCTCCCACCGCGCGCTCCTGCTCGGGGCGATCGCCGACGGCGAGAGCGAGATCGAGGGCTTCGGCGCCTCCAAGGACACGCTCTCGACCGCAGCGGCCGTGCGGGCGCTCGGAGCCGGCGTCGAGGTCGACGGCGAGCGCGTGCGCGTGGAGGGCGTCGGTCTCCGCGGTCTGAAGCAGCCCGGCGGGCCGCTGGACTGCGGGAACGCCGGCACGCTCATGCGGCTCCTGCCCGGCATCCTCGTGGGCCAGGAAGGGCGCTTCGAGCTCGTCGGGGACGAGTCGCTCTCGACCAGGCCGATGGAGCGGATCGCGGAGCCGCTCCGGGCGATGGGCGCTCGCGTCGAGACCGAGGACGGGCATGCGCCCGTCGTCGTCGAGGGCGGCGCGCTCGAGCCCGTCCGCTGGGAGCTCCCGGTGGCGAGCGCGCAGGTGAAGTCGGCGATCCTGCTCGCCGGGCTCTACGCGGAGGGCGGCCCGACGGTCGTCGTCGAGCCCTCGCCGACCAGGGATCACACCGAGCGGATGCTGGAGGCGATGGGCGTCCGCGTGCACCGGAAGGCCGGGGCGCCGGGCGTCTCGCCGGTAGACGGTCTGCGGCCGCTCCACACCACCGTGCCCGGGGATTTCTCCTCGGCCGCGCCGTTCATCGTGGCGGCGACGCTGCTGGCCGAGTCGGAGCTGCGGCTCCACGGCGTGGGCATCAACCCGACGCGCACCGGGTTCCTCGCGGTGCTCGAGCGCATGGGTGCGCGCATCGCGGTCTTCAACCGCCGGGTGCTCGGCGGGGAGCCGATCGCAGACCTCCAAGTGGAGCCCGCCGAGCTTACGGCGACGGAGGTGCGCCCGGAGGAGGTGCCGTCGCTGGTCGACGAGCTGCCGCTTTTCGCGCTCGCCGCCGGGATGGCGCGCGGCGTGAGCGTCGTCACAGGCGCCGAGGAGTTGCGCGTGAAGGAGTCGGACCGCGTCGAGAGCGTGAAAGATGCGCTGCGGCCACTAGGCGTGCACATCGAATCGCGTCACGATGGCTTCCGGGTTCGTGGGGTCCCCACCCGCCCTAAGGGTGGGGGCGTGGTCGATGCCGCCGGCGATCACCGGATCGCCATGCTGGGAACGGTCGCCGGGCTCGTCTCCCGCGAGGGCGTCGAGCTCCGGGGTGCGGAAACCGTCGCTGTAAGCTTCCCCGACTTCTTCGCCATGCTCGACTCCCTCGCACTCCGATAAGCGGCCTGGAGCGCCCTTGATCGTCGCCATCGACGGCCCGGCGGGCTCCGGGAAGAGCACAGTCGCGCGCGGGCTCGCGCAGCGGCTCGGCTTCCGCTACCTCGACACGGGCGCCATGTACCGCGCGCTGACGCTGCTTGCGCTCGAGGACGGCACGGACCTCGACGACGAGGCTTCGCTCGCCGCGACTCGCGCGCGAGAACCCGGTGCTCTTCGACGGCGACCGCGTGTCGGTGCGCGGCGAGGACGTGACCGAGGAGATCCGCTCGCCGCGCGTCGACCGGGTGGTCTCCACCGTTGCCCGACATCCCGCGGTGCGCGAAATCATGCGCGAGCGCCAGCGGGAGCTCGCCGACCACGGGGAACGCCGTCGTCGAGGGGCGCGACATCGGGACCGTCGTCTGCCCCGACGCGGAGGTGAAGGTCTACCTCGTCGCCGACCCGGGCGAGCGCGCCCGCCGGCGGCTCTCCGACCGGCCCGAGATCGGCGCGGAGGCGCTCGCCACCGACCTGCGGCTGCGCGACGAGCGTGACGCAGTGCAGATGCAGCCGGCTCCGGACGCGCAGACGATCGACACGACCGATCTCACGGTCGAGGGCGTCCTCGACCGCATCGAGCAGCTCGTCCAGGCGAGGGCGCGCGCATGAACGGCGTCGACCTCGTCTACTGGACGGTCGGGAAGGGCATTCTCGCCACGGCGACGCGCGCGGTCGTCCGCATCCGGTCGTACGGGACCGAGCGCCTTCCGCGCGAAGGGGGCTGCGTCATAGCGGTCAATCACGCCGCGTTCATCGACGTCCCTATTCTCGGAACCGTCTGTCCCCGTCGGATCGCGTTCGTCGCCAAGACCGAGCTCTTCGATTACCCGGGCCTCTCGCAGCTGATTCGCGCCCACGGCACGATCGCCGTCCGCCGCGGAGAGTCCGATCGCGACGCGCTCCGGCGGATGCGTGAGACCGTGCGCGACGGCGGCGCTCTCGGGCTCTTCGTCGAGGGGACACGCCAGCATTCCGGCGAGCCCGGCGAGGCGAAGCCCGGCGCGGCCATGGTCGCGATCCAGGAGGGAGTCCCGGTCGTGCCGGTCGCCATCCACAGCTCCGCCGCCTGGAAGGCGAGCCGCCGCAGCCCGGTGTCTCTCGCCTGGGGGGAGCCGATGCGCTTCGCCGACCTTCCCCGCGGCTCGAAGGGCTATCAGGCGGCGACCCGCGAGATCGAGGCCGAGATCCGCCGGCTGTGGGAGTGGCTCGGGCGGATGCACGAGCTCGGGCTGCCCCGCGACGCCACGCCGCCCCTGCGCGAGAAGCTCCCGTCGCGGATCTAGTGCCCCTCCGGGCAATAGACGCCGGCTCTGCCCCGCGATCACGCGGCGCCGGAGCACGCCCTCGCCCTTACCAAGGCTTCATTCAGCCTTGGCTGCGGACGAGTGCGCACTCCGGCTTGGTGCTCGCGACGCAGAAGCGGGGCTCTATCGCCCGAAGGAGCACTCGTGACCGACGCGCCGCTCCTGGGGGCCGTCGCCGTCGTCGGCTTTCCCAACGTCGGCAAGTCGACCCTCGTCAACCGTCTGACCGCGACGCGGGAGGCGGTGGTCTTCGAGACGCCCGGCGTGACGCGCGACCGCAAGGACGTGGTGTGCGAGTGGGCGGGCAAGCGCTTCGTCCTCGTGGATACCGGCGGCGTCGACATCGCGGACGAGTCGCCGCTGACCAAGCAGGTCGCCGAGCAGGCGCGCCGCGCAGTCGAGGAGGCGGACCTCGTCGTCTTTGTCGTCGACGCCAAGGCCGGCGATCACGCCGGGCGACGAGGAGGTGGCCGACATCCTGCGCCGCTCGGGCAAGCCGGTCATCGTGGTCGCCAACAAGGTGGACGACCCGCGCCGCGACGACGAGGCGCTCGAGTTCCACCGCCTGGGCCTCGGCGACCCGCAGCCGATCTCGGCGCTGCACGGGTACGGGACGGGCGACCTGCTCGATCTCGTCGTCGCCGGGCTGCCGGGCGAGGGGCCCGCGGAGGTCGACGGGGACGCGATCCGGGTGGCGGTGCTGGGCCGCCCGAACGTCGGCAAGTCGAGCCTCGTGAACGCGATCCTCGGCGAAGAGCGCGTGATCGTCTCCGACCAGCCGGGGACGACGCGCGACTCGATCGACACCATCCTGCGCCGCGGCGACACGACCTTCGTGCTCGTGGACACGGCAGGCATGCGACGGAGGCGCAAGCATCGGCAGGGGATCGAGTACTACTCCGAGTTGCGCGCGATCAAGGCGGCGGAACGGGCCGACGTGGCACTCGTGCTCGTGGACGCGAGCGAGGGCCTCGTCGACCAGGATCTCGCGGTCGCCGACGTCGCGCGGACGGCAGGCGACGCGACCCTCGTCGTCCTCTCCAAATGGGATGTTGCCGTCGTGGGGATCGAGGACGTCCGCCCGCGGATCGAGAAGCGCCTGCGGCAGCGGCCGCCCGTCGCCGCTGTCTCGGCGATGACCAAGCGCGGAGTCGGCAAGGTCCTCGACCGCGTCGAGGAGCTGTACGCCAAGCACACGGCGCGGGTCTCGACGGCCGCGCTGAACCGGATCATCCAGGAGCTGCGCGAGACGCGCCCGGGGCCTGCGAAGAACGGCCGCCGGCTGAACCTCCTCTACGGCACTCAGGTCTCGACGCGGCCGCCGCGCTTCCGGATCTTCGTCAACGACCCAGGCCTGCTCACCCGCGACTACGGCTACTGGGTCGAGAACCAGCTGCGCGACCGTCTCGCGCTCCAGGGCGTGCCGGTGATCATCGACTTCGTGCGCCGCTCGTGACGTCGCTGCGGGTCGTCGTGGTCGGTGGCGGCTCGTGGGGATCGGTCTTCGCGGCGCTGCTCGCCGAGCGCGGCCACGAAGTCACGCTCGCCTGCCGCGACGCCGAGCAGGCCCGTGCGATCGCCGAGACCGGCCGGAACCCGCGCTACATCCCGGACGCGGACCTCTCCGCCGTCGCCGCGACCCCGCTCGAGGAGGCGCCCGTCGCCGATGCCGAGCTCGTCGTGCTCGCCGTCCCGAGCCGCTCCTTTCGAGCGACCGCGGAGTCGCTCGCCGGCGACGCGCCCGTCCTCAGCCTCACGAAGGGCCTCGACCCGGAGACCGGCTCGCGGCTCTCCGACGTCGTGCAGGGCAGGCCGGTGGCGGTGCTCTCCGGGCCGAACCATGCGGAGGAGATCGCCCAGGGGCTGCCGGCGGCGGCCGTGATCTCGAGCGCCGACCAGGAGCTCGCCGTCCGGCTCCAGCACGCGATCATCTCGAGCCGCTTCCGCGTGTACGTGAACAGCGACCTCGTCGGGATCGAGTTGGCCGCGGCGGCCAAGAACGTCATGGCGCTCGCAGCCGGGGGCGTGGACGGCTTCGGGTTCGGCGACAACGCGAAGTCGGCGCTGATCACGCGCGGCCTCTCGGAGATGGCGCGGCTCGGGGTCGCGTGCGGCGCGCGGGGCGAGACCTTCTCGGGCCTCGCGGGGATGGGCGACCTGATCGTGACGTGCTTCAGCCGTTACAGCCGCAACCGCCGGGCCGGGGAGCTGATCGCCCAGGGCCGGTCGCCCGAAGAGGCCCAGGCGGAGATCGGGATGGTCGTCGAGGGCCTCACGACGGCCCCCGTCCTGCGGGAGCTGTCGCACAGGGTCGGCGTCGAGCTGCCCATCACGGACGCGATCTGCGAGGTGCTCGGCGGGACGAGCGCCCTCGACCTGGTCTCAGGGTTGATGAGCCGGACGCCGACAGATGAGTAGAGTGATGACGGTGCGCCTGATACCCGCCCTGCTCGTGGCCGCGCTCCTGCCGGTGCTCGCCGGCTGCGGCGAGCGGAAGCGACGTCGGCGCTGCGGCGGATGCCGTGCCGGCGGACGTCTTCGTCTACGCCTCGTTCGACACGGACTTCGACGGCGAGAGCTGGGCCGCGCTCGAGGAGTTCGCCGCGCGCTTCCCCGGGGGCGAGAACCTGATGCAGTCGCTCGCCGACGACGTCAGCTCGAGCGAAGGAGGGCATCGACTTCGAGGCGGACGTGAAGCCGGCGCTCGGCGACGAGGTCGCACTCGTCGTCCTCGACGCGCCCGCGGTCCCCGATCTCGAGGCAGCCCCTCCTGGCGCCGAGTTCTACTCGGACGAGGAACAGGTCGTCATCCTGCTTCAGCCCGAAGACGAGGCCGCGTTCCAGCGCCTCCTCGAGAAATCCGACGAGCCTCCCGTGACCGACGAGGTCGACGGCTGGACGGTGGTCGCGGAGACGCAGGAGTCCCTGGACGCCTTCCGCGCAGCGCCTCGACGGGCAGCGGCTCGACAGCTCCGAAGATTTCGAGCGCGCGATGGAGGGCCTCGAGAGCGGCGCGCTCGCCCACGTGTTCGTGAACGGCGCCAAGCTCGCCGGGACGCTCGAGGGCGATCCCGGGGCGCCGCCGGTCGAAGCGTTCCTCCCCGGCGGCGAGCTGCCCTCGTTCGGCATGGCGTTCGACGTGGAGGCCGACTCGGCCCGCATCGACGGCCGGGCGGTCTTCGAGGGCGAGAACCCGTTCGCGACGGAGTCGTACGGCGCCGAGCTTCCCGAGCGCGTCCCGGGCGACGTGCTCGCCTACTTCTCGTTCAACGACCTGGAGACCGCGTTCTCGAGGTTCCGCGACGTCGCAGCCGAGACGAATCCGGAGGCCGAGCAGCAGCTCGGCATGGCCGAAGGGCTGCTCGGCGTCTCGCTCGAGGAGGACGTGCTGCCGCTGCTCTCGGGCGAAGGCGCGCTCTACCTCCGAGCCGGCGCACCCATTCCCGAGGTCACGCTCGTCACCGAGGTCGAGGACGAGGAGAAGGCGCTCGAGACGCTCGACAAGATCGTCGAGTTCGCCGGCGGCTTCGAGCCGCGGTTCCGGAGCCCGGGCACCGTCGAGATCGACGGCGTCGAGGCGCGCGAGATCCCCCTCGATCCGCCCGTGTCGCTCTACTACGCGGCCTTCGACGGGCTGCTGGTCGTCACGACCTCGCAGGAGGGCATCGTCGCGCTGCGCCAGGACAGCGATCGGCTGTCCGACAGCGAGGCCTTCGACGACGCGCTCGACGAGGCGGGCGTCCCCGACGAGACGACGGGCTTCGGATACCTGGACCTCGAGAGCATCGTCCCGCTCGTCCTGGCCTTCCAGGGCGTGGCCGTGGAGGAGATCGAGCCGGAGGCGCAGGCCTTCTTCGACCCGCTCGAAAGCCTCGTCTTCTACGGCGACCAGGACGACGACACCGCGAGCTTCACGCTCTTCCTGGGCGTCGAGTAGCGGCTCCAGCTAGCCTTTCGGGCCGAATGGCTGCCCGCGAGTTTCTCTTCACGTCCGAGTCGGTCACCGAAGGCCACCCCGACAAGGTCGCCGACCAGGTCTCGGACACGATCCTCGACCAGGTCCTCGCCGACGACCCGAACGGGCGCGTCGCCTGCGAGACGCTCGTGACGACCGGCCTCGTGGTCGTCGCCGGCGAGATCACGACGGAGACCTACGTCGACATCCCGCGCGTCGTGCGGAGACAAGATCAAGGACATCGGCTACGACCGCGCCAAGTACGGGTTCGACGCGGACACGTGCGGCGTCATCGTGGCGCTCGACGAGCAGTCGCCGGACATCGCGCAGGGCGTGGACTCCTCCTACGAGATGCAGCACGGCGACGACGACCCGATCGACCAGATCGGCGCCGGCGACCAGGGGATGATGTTCGGGTACGCCTGCACCGAGACGGAGGAGCTCATGCCCCTCCCGATCATGCTCGCGCACAAGATCGCCAAGCGGCTGTCGGAGGTGCGGAAGGCGCAGATCCTCCCGTACCTGCGCCCCGACGGGAAGTCGCAGGTCACGATCCGCTACGAGGTCGACGAGCACGGGCGCCAGACGCCCGTCGAGGTCGCCCGCGTGCTCATCTCGACGCAGCACCGCGACGGGCTCGACGAGGAGACGCTCATCAAGCCCGACCTGATCGAGCACGTCCTCCATCCGATCCTCCCGCGCGAGCTCTACGACGAGCGCCGCTTCGAGGAGCGCGACTTCGTCCTCGTCAACCCGACCGGCAAGTTCGTGGTCGGCGGCCCGATGGGGGACACCGGCCTGACCGGCCGCAAGATCATCGTCGACACGTACGGCGGCGCCGCCCGCCACGGCGGCGGCGCGTTCTCGGGCAAGGATCCGACGAAGGTCGACCGCTCGGCCGCCTACGCGGCCCGCTACGTGGCGAAGAACGTCGTCGCCGCGGGCCTGGCCGACCGCTGCGAGCTCCAGGTCGCCTACGCCATCGGCGTCGCGCACCCGGTCTCGATCGAGCTCGACTGCTTCGGCACCGAGCGGCTCCCGATCGCCCGGATCGAGGAGCTCGTCCGCGAGCACTTCGACCTGCGGCCGGGCGCCATCCTGCGCGACCTCGACCTACGCCGCCCGATCTTCGCCAAGACGGCCGCCTACGGGCACTTCGGCCGCTCCGAGCACGACTTCACGTGGGAGCGCGCGGACAAGGCCGACGCGCTGCGCGAGGCCGCCGGCCTCAGCGCCGAAGTCCCGGCTTCCTAGAACGCGCTAGGCGGCGGGCCGCACGAAGAGGCCGGCTGCGGCCTTCTCGCCGATGGCGCGCTCGTCCCCGTCGACGGTGAGGGCGAACTGCCCCGCCGCAGGCTCGGCGCGGCGGAGCTCCACGTTCGTCCCGGGAACGAGCCCTTCGTCGTAGTACCAGTGGAGGAGCTCGCCGTCGTGCTCGGCGAGGCGCACGATCTCGGCGCTCTGCCCCTCCTCGAGGTCGTTCAGCGGCTTCAGCTCGCGGTTTTCGGCCTGCTCGAAGTTGACGTCGACGGGCCAGCCGTGCGGGCAGCGGTCGGGGTTGCCGAGCTGCTTCTCGATCCGCTCGACCATGTCTTCTGTGAACGTGTTCCCGAGCAGGTCGGCCTGCACGTGGGCCTCGGCCGCCGTGTAGCCCATGAAGTCGGTGAGGAGCCGCTCGATGATGCGGTGCTTGCGGACGACGCGCTCGGCGACCTCACGGCCCTTCGCCGTCAGGATGGCCTCCTTGTGCTCGCCGCGCTCGACCAGGCCGTCGCCTTCGAGCCGCTTCAGCATCTCGCCTGCTGAGGCCCGCGAGACGCCGAGCATGTCGGCGACGCGCACGGCGAGCGTGGGCGATCCCTTCGTGTCCGGCTTGTACTCCCCGATCGGGAACGCCAGGAAATAGATCGTCTCGAGATAGTCGTCGACAGTGTGCCCAGCCGCCATCTTCGTGATGATTCTATCCATGCCCAGGTTCGCGTCGGTCGTCCCACTTGTCTCCGCGCGCGGCTGTCGGGGGCGCCGTACACGTACCTGGCCGACGGCCTGGAGAAGGGTGCGGTCGTCTCCGTGCGCTTCGGCCGTGCACGGCGGCGCGGCGTGGTCGTCGGGCTGGAGGACGAGGCGCCGCCCAACGTGGAGCCGGTCGCCGTCGAAAACGTCCTCGGGGCGGTCCCGGTGCCTCTCGTCGACCTTGGGCTCTGGGTCGCCGACTACTACGGCTCGACCCCGGCCCGGGCGCTCGCCCTGGTGGCTCCGAACCTCCCCGGCACGCCGTGCCGGAGCCAAGCGCCGCCAGGTCGTGGACGAGATCCCGGCGGAGAAGGCGCCGGCCGCTCTCAGCGAAACACAGGCGGGCGCGGTCGAGCGGATCGCGGCCGCGATGGAGGCCGGAGAGGGAGACGTTCCTCCTCTACGGCGCCACGGGGAGCGGCAAGACGGAGGTCTACCTCCGTGCCTGCGAGGAGGCGCTCCAGCGCGGCCGCGGAGCGATCGTGCTCGTGCCCGAGATCGCCCTCACGCCGCAGGCCCTCGGGCGCTTCCGCGCCCGCTTCGGCGACCGGGTCGCGGTGCTCCACTCGGCGCTCACCGAGGCGGAGCGGCGCGACGAGCGCGAGCGGATCGCCTCCGGCGAGGCCCCGATCGTCGTCGGGGCGCGCTCGGCGGTCTTCGCGCCCGTCCCGCGGCTGGGGCTGGTCTGCGTCGACGAGGAGCACGACGCCTCCTACAAGCAGGAGTCCGACCCGCGCTACGACGCGCGTACCGTGGCCGCGAAGCGGGCCGTGCTCGAGGGCGCGGTCGCCGTGTACGGGAGCGCGACGCCGAGGCCGGAGAGCTGGGCGCGGCTCGAGCGCCTGGAGCTCGGCGGCCGCCTGAGCGGGCCGCTTCCGCCGGTGAAGATCGTCGACCTGCGCCGCGAGGCCGGCTATCCGCTCTCCGCGCCCCTGCTTGCGGAGCTCGGCGCAGGTCGCGGACCGCGGCGGCAAGGCGATCCTCCTCCTCAACCGGCGCGGCCTCGCCCCGGCGCTGCACTGCCGGGCGTGCGGGCTGACGCTGCGCTGCCAGGACTGCGACGTCTCGCTGACCCTTCACGGAGACGGGCGCCTCCACTGCCACCACTGCGGGCGCCAGGAGCACGCGCCCGAGCTCTGCCCGTCCTGCGGCGCGGCCGAGGTCGCGCGCCTGGGCGCGGGCACCGAGCGCCTGGAGGAGGCCCTGGCCGAGCAGCTGCCGGAGCTCGAGCGCTTCCGGCTCGACGCCGACACGGTCTCGCATCCCGGGAAGCTGGCGGAGGTCCTCAACCGCTTCGGCGCAAGCGACCGCTCGGTGCTGCTCGGGACGCAGATGGTCGCCAAGGGGCACCACTTCGAGGGCGTGGCGCTCGCGGCGGTCGTCGACGCGGACACCGCGATGGGCCTGCCGGACTTCCGTGCGGAGGAACGCACCTTCCAGCTCGTCACGCAGCTGGCGGGAAGGAGCGGGCGCGAGGCACCGGGCCGTGTCCTCGTGCAGACGTACCAGCCCGACGCACGCCCGATCGCCCTGGCCGCGCGCCACGACGTCGAGGAGTTCCTCGCCGGCGAGCTCGAGCGGCGGGAGGAGCTCGGCTACCCGCCCTTCCGCCACCTCGTGCGCGTCGCCGTGGCCGGACCGGGCGCCGCCGCGCCGGCGCGCGTGCTCGAGGAGCTCCGCGCCGAGCTTGCACGTACCGGCGCCGAGGCCGACTTGCTCGGGCCGGCGCCGCTCCTACGCCTCCGCGGCCGCCATCGCGCCCAGCTCCTGGCGAAGACGGACGCCCCGCGCGCCGTCGCCTCGCACGCCGCGCGGCTGCTCGCCGCGGCGGCTCCCGCCATGCGCCGTGACGGGCTCACGGCCTCGGTCGACGTCGACCCGCAGGGCTTCGCCTAGGTTTCTCCTGCCCTGCGGCCGGAAAGAATCCGGCGAAACAACGGAGGTTGCATGGGAATCATCGGCTGGATCATCCTCGGCCTGCTCGCCGGGCTGATCGCAAAGGCCATCCTGCCCGGGGAAGACCCCGGCGGGATCATCATCACGACGCTGCTCGGCATCGCCGGCGCCCTGATCGGCGGCTTCATCACGCAGGCGCTGGGGTTCGGCGACCCGATCGACGAGTTCTTCGACTTCAGCACGTGGCTCGGCGCGATCATCGGCTCGATCGTGCTCCTCCTCATCTACCGCGCCATCTTTGGTGGCCGGAGGACGACCAGAACCGTCTAGGCAAAACGGTGCGCAAGTCCCGCGATCCCGCTTCTGGAGCGGGATCGCGGCGTTAAGAACTGGATATGTCTATACACTTTTCTCCTCGTGGGCGAGGTCGAGGGCCAGGTCAGAACCGAGCAACTCGACGCCGAGCGTGAAGCCCGGCGGCGGGCGGCGCTTGCGCAGATTCGCCAGTACCCGGACCCGGTGCTGCGGATGCAGGCGAACGAGGTAGAGGACTTCGACGACTCGGTCGCGTCGCTCGTGGAGCGGATGACGGCGCTGATGCAGGAGGCGCGCGGGGTCGGGCTCGCCGCGCCGCAGGTCGGCGTCCTCCGCCGCGTCCTCGTGTACCAGACCTCGGACGAGGATCCCGTCGTGGCGCTCGTCAACCCCAAGGTCGTCTCGACCTCCGAGGAGCGCGAGGCGGCCGAGGAAGGCTGCCTCTCGCTCGGCGCGGCGACGGTCGTCGTCCCCGTCGAGCGCCCGATGTCGCTGACGGTCGAGGGGACGAACCCGGCGGGCGAGCCGCTGACCGTCGAGGCCGAGGGGCTCGAGGCGCGCGTGATCCAGCACGAGCTGGACCATCTCGACGGCGTCCTGATCGTCGACCGAACCGCCCCGGAAGACCGGCGGGAGGCGCTGGCTCAGCTGCGCCCGCAGCCGATCCTGGGGCCGCTTGCATGACCGCGACCCTGCTCTCGGCTTGACGATCGCCGTCGCTGCGACCGGGGAGTTCGGCGCGGCGATCCTCGACGGGCTGGCCGCGCGCCGGGAGATCGAGCTTCTCGTCACCCGGCCGGACAAGCCGCAGGGCCGCGGCAGGAAGAAGCTCGCACCGCCCGCGAAGGAGGTGGCGCTCCGCCACAAGCTGAACGTGGAGCAGCCGGAGCGCCTGACGGAGTTCCCGGGCGACGCGCGCGTGGTGATCGTCGCCGACTACGGCGTGTTGATCCCCGAGAAGCTCCTGGCCGACCGCCTGTGGCTGAACGTCCACCCGTCGCTCCTGCCGCGCTGGCGCGGGGCCGCGCCGGTCGAGCGCGCGATCATGGCCGGCGACCGCGAGACGGGCGTCTCGATCCACCGCACGACCGCCGACCTCGACGCCGGGCCGATCGCTGCGCAGCGGCGCTTCCCGATCGGGCCCGACGACGACGCGGCGGTCGTGTTCGAGCGTGCGACGCGCGTGGCGCTCGAGCTCCTCGACGAGGTCTTCGCCGAGCCGACCTTCGTCCCGCAGCCCGAGGTCGGGACGACGTACGCGGACAAGATCACGGCCGCCGACCGCGAGCTCGACTGGTCGCTCCCGCCCGAGGAGAACCTGAACAAGATCCGCGCCCTCGCGCCGCACATCGGGGCGCGCGGGCTGGTCGAGGGCCGCCGCCTGATCGTCTGGAAGGCGCGTCCCGCCCGCCCGGAGGCGGCGCTCGTGGCCGGGGGCATCGAGCCGCTCGAGGTGCAGCGGGAGGGCGGACGCCGCATGACCACCGAGGAGTACCTCCGCGGTCTTCGGAAGTGACCGCCCGCTCGGTCGCGCACGTCGTCGTGCGCCGCGTCTTCGAGGAGGACGCCTACGCCGACCGCGCGTTCAGGAGCGCGGCAGAAGGGCTCGACGCGCGCGACCGCGCGTTCGCCATGCAGCTCGCCTACGGCACCGTGCAGCGCGTGCGGACGCTCGACCACGCGATCGAGACGCTCGGCAGGCGTCCCGTGCGGAAGCTCGACCCGCCGGTGCGCGCGGCGCTGCGGATCGGCGCGTACCAGCTCGCCTACATGGACGGCGTCCCGGCCCATGCGGCCGTGGACGAGTCCGTGGAGCTCGTGCGCCGCGCCGGGCTCGAGCGCGCCGTCGCCTTCACGAACGCGGTGCTCCGGCGGCTCTCGGAGGGCCTGCCGGAGGTGCTCGCCCGTCTCCACGAGGAGACGCCCGCCGCGGCGGCGCTCAAGCACTCCTATCCCGACTGGGTGGCGGAGACGTGGTGGCGGGAGCTCGGCCGGGAGGACGCGCTGGCGCTCATGCGGCGCCAGAACGAGCCGCCGGAGACCGCCGTGCGGACGCCCGAGGGCCCGAAGGTCGTGGACTCGATCCCGCCGGACTGGCTGGAGAGCGGCTACGCGTGGCCGCAGAGCCGGGGCTCCCAGCTCGCGGGGGACGCCGTCGGCGCGAGGCCGGGCGAGCGCGTGCTCGACCTCTGCGCCGCGCCGGGAGGCAAGGCGACGCAGCTCGCGGCCGCCGGGGCCGAGGTCGTCGCCGTGGAGCGGCACGCCGGCCGCGCGCGCGAGCTGGAGGAGAACGCGCGGCGGCTCGGCGTCCAGCTGACGGTCGCCAACGTCGACGCGCTCGAGCTTCCCGACGACCTCGGCGAGTTCGACCGGGCGCTCGTCGACGCGCCCTGCTCCGGCCTCGGCGTCCTCAACTCGCGTCCCGACCTTCGCTGGCGCGGCGAACCGCTGCCCGACCTCCAGGCCGCGCTCCTGCGAGCGGCCGTCGAGCGCGTCCGGCCCGGCGGGACGGTCACGTACTCGGTGTGCACGATCAACAGTGCCGAGAACGAGGGCGTCGTCGACGCGCTCGGCCTGCCGGTCGAGGATCTCGGCTCCGCCTGGCCGGAGTACCGCCATCCGAGCCGCCCCGGGTTCCTCCTCACGCTGCCGCACGTGCACGACACGTCCGGGTTCTTCGTGGCCCGGATGCGCAAATAAGCTTCGCCCGTGCCCTGGCGAGAATGGATGCGCACGGTCGAGATCGAGCCGTCGGTGTACGCGGCCGACATGGCGCACCTCGGCGACCAGATCCAGCACCTCGTGAACGCGGGCGCGCGGATCTTCCACTTCGACGTCGGCGACGGGCACTTCGTCGAGCCGATCACGATGGGGCCCGTCGTCCTGCGGGCGATCGCGCCGCCGATCCACGCCGCCGGAGGCGTGATCGACGTCCACCTGATGGTCTCGAACCCGGGGCACCACTTCCGGCAGATGAAGGAGGCGGGCGGCGACAGCGTCACATTCCATGTCGAGGCCACGCAGGAGCCGTGGAGCCTGATCAACGATGCGCGGTCGCTCGGGCTCGGGGTCGGGGTCGCCTTCAACCCGGAGACGTCGGTGCAGGCCGCGGTCGAAGCCTCGCTCGGCGCCGATCTGGTGCTCTGCATGAGCATCCACCCCGGCTACTCGGGCCAGGAGTTCATGCTCGACTCGCTGCCGCGGATCCGTGAGCTCCGGTCGCAGCTGCACGAGCGCGTGGTCGTCCAGGTCGACGGCGGGATCACGCAGGACAACGTGCGCATGGTGCGCGACGCCGGCGCGGAGGCCTTCGTGGCCGGGACGGCGATCTTCGGGCGGGAGGATCTGAACCGGGCATACCTCCAGTTCGTGCGCGAGCTCGCGGCCGAGGAATGACCGACCTCGAGCATCTCGCCCGCGCGCTCGAGCTGGCCGAGCGCGGCCGGGGCGGGACGGCGCCGAACCCCGTCGTGGGCGCCGTGCTCGTCCGCGACGGCGCGGTAGTGGGGGAGGGCTGGCACGAGCGCGCCGGCGGGCCGCACGCAGAGATCGTCGCGCTAGAGGCCGCGGGAGACGACGCTCGCGGCGCCACCCTCTACGTCTCGCTCGAGCCCTGCGCCCACCACGGGCGGACGCCGCCCTGTGCGGACGCCCTCGCCGCCGCCGGGGTCACCCGGGTCGTGGCGGCGGTCGGCGACCCGAACCCGAAGACGAACGGCGCCGGCTTCGAGCAGCTGCGGGCGGCCGGGATCGAGGTCGAGCTCGCCGGCGGGGATCTCGAGTGGCGGGCGCGCGTCCAGAACGAGGCGCTTTCGCGTCTGGGCGGCCGAGCGGCGGCCGTTCGTCGTCTACAAGGCGGCCGTGACCCTGGACGGGCGCGTGACGGTTCCGGGCTCTCGGTGGGTGACCGGCGAGGAGAGCCGCCGCCGCGTCCACGAGCTGCGCGCCGCGATGGACGCGGTCGCCGTCGGCATGGGCACGGTGCGCGCGGACGACCCGCAGCTGACCGCGCGCGGCGTCGACGCCGAGCGCCAGCCGCGGCGCCTCGCCTTCGGCCGCGGGCCGCTCCCGGAAGGCTTCGGAGCTCGAGCTCGTGAGCGGGCCGCTCGAGGACGAGCTAACGCGGCTCGCGGAGGAGGGCGTCCAGTCCCTGCTCCTCGAGGGCGGCCCGACGCTCGCGACGTCCTTCCTGGCCGCGGGCCTCGTCGACAAGCTCCTGCTCTTCGTCGCCCCGACGCTCTCGGGCTCGGGCCCGCGCTTCCTCGGCGAGCTTGCCGGCCCGCTCGAGCTGAGCCACCAGAGGGCGGAGCGGATCGGCGACGACGTCCTGGTCGAGGCGTACCTCCGCGAACCGTAGGACTATCGTTCGCGCCGTGTTCACCGGAATCGTGCGCGAGCTGGGAGCCGTCGAGGCCCTGGAGGAGTCGGAGAGCGGCGCGCGCCTGCGCGTCCGGGCGCCGGAGACGGCCGCCGGGACCGCGATCGGCGACTCCGTCTCGGTCAACGGCGTCTGCCTCACGGCTGTGGCAGTCGACGACGGCGTGCTCGACTTCGACGCCGTCCCCGAGACGCTGCGTCGCAGCTCGCTCGGGCCGGCTCGAGGGCGGCGCTCCGGTGAACGTCGAGCCCGCGCTGCGCGCAGGGGAGCCGCTCGGCGGCCACATCGTCCAGGGGCACGTGGACGGCGTCGCGCGCGTGCGGCGTGCGGACGACGAGGGGCTCGAGATCGAGGCGGGGCCCGAGATCCTGCGCTACTGCGTGGAGAAGGGCTCGATCGCGGTCGAGGGCGTCAGCCTGACCGTCGCGGGGCTCACCGAGGACTCCTTCACGGTGGCGCTCGTCCCGCACACGCGCGCCGTGACGACGCTGGGCGGCCTCGGCGCGGGCGACGAGGTGAACATCGAGGTCGACCTCCTCGCCAAGCACGTCGAGCGCCTGCTCGAGCGATGACGCTCGAGCCGCTCTACCGCATCACCTTCAGCTACGGCGAGGCCTACCGCGCCGGAGCCCACACGCTGCTCTTCGCCGAGGGCGCCTGCGAGGGGCGCCTGGCCGGCCGCTTCCGCGGCGCCAACCGCGCGCGGCTCTCGTCCACCGGCGCCTGGATCCCGCAGCTCGAGGGCGCCGTCGTGACCGAGGACGGCGCGACGATCCTGATCGAGCTCAGGGGTCGCGGCCGTCCCGACGCCGATCCGGTCGGCCACGTCACGGGCATGGTCACGCACAAGACCGTCGACGAGCGCTACGCGTGGCTGAACGACACCGTCGGCGCCGTCGTCGGCGAGGTCTACCCGGGCGAGCGAGTCGTCCTGGACGTGTCCGCGCTGCACTGGAAGCCGCTCCCTGATCAGCCTGGATACGATCACGGGGAGACATGAGCGCGTCGGTGGACACACGGGCGCCCTTCGCCACCATCGAAGAGGCCATCGAGGACATCCGCCAGGGAAAGCTGGTGGTGGTCGTCGACGCCGCCGACCGTGAGAACGAGGGCGACCTGACGATCGCGGCGCAGTTCGCCACGCCGGAGGCGATCAACTTCATGGCGACGCACGCGCGCGGGCTCATCTGCCTCTGCCTCACGGAGGAGCGCTGCGACGAGCTCGGCCTCACGCCGATGACCCACAACAACGAGACGCCGTTCAAGACCGCGTTCACGATCTCGATCGAGGCGCGCGAAGGCGTCTCGACCGGCATCTCGGCCGCCGACCGCTCGCGCACGATCCAGGTCGCCGTCGACCCGACCAAGGGCCCGCACGACCTCGTCCAGCCCGGCCACGTCTTCCCGCTGCGCGCGCGCCCCGGCGGCGTTCTCCAGCGCGCGGGCCAGACCGAGGCGGCCGTCGACCTCGCGCGCCTCGCAGGGCTCAACCCGGCCGGCGTGGTGTGCGAGATCATGAACGAGGACGGGACGATGGCCCGCGTCCCCGACCTGATCCCCTACTGCGAGCGGCACGGGATCAAGATGGTCACGGTCGAGGATCTGATCGAGTACCGGCGGCGCACGGAGAAGCTCATCGAGCGCATGACCGCCGTCCGCCTCCCGACGGCGTACGGCGAGTTCACCGCCGTCGCCTTCCGCGAGGTGCTGACCGGCAAGACGCACGTCGCCCTCGTCAAAGGCGAGGTCGACGGGGAGGAGGACGTGCTCGTGCGCGTCCACTCCGAGTGCCTGACCGGCGATGTCTTCCACTCGCTGCGCTGCGACTGCGGCGAGCAGCTCGAGCTCGCGCTCAAGCGCGTCGCCGCCGAGGAGCGCGGCGTGCTCCTCTACATGTCGCAGGAGGGCCGCGGCATCGGCCTGCTGGCCAAGCTGAAGGCCTACGAGCTCCAGGAGAACGGCTTCGACACCGTCGAGGCGAACCTCCAGCTCGGCTTCCCGCCGGACGCGCGGGAGTACGGGATCGGCTCGCAGATCCTGTCCGACCTCGGCCTCACGACGATCCGCATCCTCACGAACAACCCGCGCAAGATCACCGGCATCGAGGGCTTCGGGCTCAAGGTCGTGGAGCAGCTGCCCATCGAGGTGTCGCCCAACATGGAGAACCGCGCTCTACCTGGAGACGAAGCGGGACAAGCT
The DNA here is from genome assembly GCA_963748205.1 of uncultured Actinomycetes bacterium. Taxonomy (GTDB): domain Bacteria; phylum Actinomycetota; class Thermoleophilia; order Gaiellales; family Gaiellaceae; genus JAIBJN01. The sequence continues at coordinate 154,370 of CAVVIB010000011.1, read as the reverse complement.
CGGCCACCGGCTCCACCACCAGGAGCAGCGCTTCGAGGAGCCCGGCGAGGAGCGAGACGTCGCTCGACGGTGCCGAGGGTGAAACCAGTCCCGCGTGCCCCTGAGCAGCGAAGGAACCTCCCGGTCCCTCACACACCCTCCCCGTTCATCAGCTCGAGGAAGCCGATGAACGAGGACCTGCGCGTCTCCGAGCACGCCGTCGGGCGGCTGCGGCTTCCCGAGGGCGTCGGCGTGATCGCGGGGTCGCCGAACGGCGCCCGGCGCGCCGTCGGCATCGTCGTCGCCCGGTTCAACGGCGAGATCACCTCGCGGCTCCTCGAGGGCGCGATCGCCGCGCTCGAGGAGGCCGGGGTGGAGCGCGACCGCATCGACGTCGTGCCCGTTCCCGGCGCGTTCGAGCTCCCGCTCGGCGCCATGGCGCTCGCCAAGACGCGCCAGTATGCGTGCATCGTCGCCCTCGGCTGCATCGTCCGCGGCGAGACCCCGCATTTCGACTTCGTCGCCGGGGAGGCGGCGAGCGGGCTCCAGCTCGCCGCTCTCGAGACCGGCGTCCCGGTGAGCTTCGGCGTCCTCACGACGGACACGCGGGAGCAGGCCGAGGAGCGCGCCGGCGGAGCGCGTGGGAACAAGGGCTCCGAGGCCGCCCGCTCGGCGCTCGAGATGGCCGATGTCTTCGGCCGGCTGCGCGCGACGAGTGCCCCAGTAGCTCCGCTATACTCATCCGCCGATGTCCAAGGTCTGCGCAGTCTGTGGGAAAGGCCCGTCGTTCGGTAACAACCGAAGCCACTCGATGGTGGCGACGAAGCGCCGTTTCAACCCCAACCTCCAGCGGGTTCGCATCCTCGTGAACGGAGCGGTGCGCCGGAGCTACGTCTGCGCGCGGTGCCTGAAGTCGGGCCGCGTCGAGAAGGCGCTGTAGCGCTCGTCCGCGCGGCGCTGGCCGCGCTCGAGGCGAGCCGCGCGCGCATCGACGACCTCAACGTCTATCCCGTCCCCGATGGGGACACCGGCACGAACATGACGCTGACCGTGCGCGCGGTCGCGGACGCGCTCGACCGCGACCCCGGCGCGGACGTCGGGCGGGCGATCCTCATGGGCGCCCGCGGCAACTCCGGCGTCATCCTCTCGCAGCTGGCGCGCGGCTTCCTCGCCGAGTTGCCCGAGGACGGCAGCTTCGACCTCGACGTGCTGGCGCGGGCCCTGCGGGCCGCGAGCGACTCCGGCTACGCCGCCGTGCGCAACCCGCAGGAGGGGACGATCCTGAGCGTGGCGCGGGCGCTGGCCGAGCGCGCCGAGGAGCTGGCCGGCACGGATGTTTCGCTCGAGGACGCGCTCGCCGAGCTCGTGGCTCACGGAGAGAAGGCGCTCGAGGCGACGACCGAGCAGCTGGACGTCCTCAAGCAGGCCGGGGTCGTGGATGCGGGCGGCGCGGGCCTGCTCGAGATCGTGCGCGGGGTCGCCTTCCACGTCCGCGGCGAGGAGCTGCCCGAGCCCGCGGCCATCCTCGAGCAGCTCCCGACGGAGGCGATCCACCAGGAGCTCTCCGCCTTCCGCTACTGCACGTCGTTCTTCGTCGAGGGAGACGCGGTCGACCCCGACAGCCTCGAGGCCGAGCTCCTGAAGCTCGGCGACTCGCTCCTCGTGGTCGGCGCGCCCGGCGCCGTGAAGGTGCACGTCCACACCGACGAGCCCGGCGCCGCGCTCGCCCTCGCCACCGCGGTGGGTGTGATCGAGGAGGTCGAGGTCATGAACATGCACGTGCAGACCGCCGAGCGCGAGGAGCGGCTCCTCGCCGCCGAGCCGACGGTCACCGGCGTGGTCGCCGTGGCGGCCGGGGCAGGGACGAAGAAGCTCTTCGAGAGCCTGGGCGCGACCGTTGTCGAGGGCGGGCAGTCGATGAACCCGGCGACGGCTCGACATCGTCGCCGCGATCGAGGCGCTTCCGGCCTCCGAGGCCGTCGTCCTCCCGAACAACAAGAACGTCATCCTCGCGGCCGAGCAGGCGGTGGAGGCGGCTCAGAAGCCCGCGCGGCTCGTCCCGACGCGGTCGGTACAGGCCGGGCTCGGCGCGATGGTCTCCTTCGACGGCGACCGCTCGGCCGAGGAGAACGCTGCGGAGATGGAGGAGGCGGCCGCGGGCGTGCGCGCCGGCGCGGTCACGAAGGCCTCGCGCGACGCCGTCGTCGGCGATCTCGCCGTGGAGGAGGGCCAGTACCTCGGGCTCCTCGACGGCGAGCCCGTCACGACCGGGCCCGTGCTCCAGCCCGTGGCGCGGGAGGTTGTCGAGCGGCTGCTCGAGGAGGGCGCCGACGTCCTCACGATCCTCTCCGGCGAGGAGGCCGAGGGCGTGGACGACCTCCTGGCGTACGTCCGGGAGGCGCATCCCGACCTGGAGGTCGAGGTGCACGAGGGCGGCCAGCCGCACTATCCCCTTCTGTTCGCGGCCGAATAGACCCATACTGTGCCCGAGGTGCCCGAACCGATCGCCGTCGTCATCGTGGAGGACAACGACGTCTTCCGCGAGTCCCTCGAGCTCCTGCTCGGCGTCTTTCCCGATATCGACGTCGTCGCCGCCGTCCCCGACGGCCGCAGCGCGCTGGACGTCTGCCAGAAGTTCAGGCCGGACGTCGTCCTCATGGACTACCGCCTCCCGGAGCTCGACGGGGTCGAGACGACCGCGGCGATCGCCGAGGCCTGGCCCCGGACGGCCGTCGTCGTCCTCACGGCCACGGCCGAGTCCGAGGAGATCGACGCGCTCTACGAGGCCGGCGCCGTCGCCTGCCTCACCAAGGACCGCGAGCTCGACGAGATCGTCGGCGCCGTGAGGGACGCCGCAGGGCGCGGTGCAGCTCTCCGCTGAGAACACCGCACTCGTCCTCGACTCGACGGCGGATTGCCCGGACGCGCGCGCGCGGTCCGAGAACTGGCGCATGGTGCCCCTCTACGTCCGCTTCGGCGACGAGACGTTGCGCGACTACGTCGACATCGCGCCCGACGAGTTCTACAAGCGACTGAAGGACGTCACCGGAGGCGCCCAAGACCTCGCAGCCGACGCCGGCCGACTTCGCCGCCGCCTATGAGGAGCTCGCGGGCTACGAGCACATCCTGGCTGTCATGCTCTCCGCGAGGCTCTCCGGGACGTACGAGAGCGCGCGCCTGGCCGCCGAGTCGGCCGGGGACGACTCGCGTCACCGTCATCGACTCGGGAGTGACCTCCGGCGGCACGGCGATCCTCGCGGACGCGATCCAGCGCCGGCTCCAGGCCGGGACGACGATGGAGGAGATCGACGCTCTCGTCGAGCGCTTCAAGCGCACGCGCGGCCTGCTCTTTACCGTGGAGACGCTCGAGTACCTCGTCCGCGGGGGCCGGATCGGCAAGGCCGCGGGCCTCGCAGGCCAGCTTCTCTCCGTGAAGCCGATCCTCGCCTTCGACGACGGCGAGGTCGCGCCGCTCAAGCGCGTCCGCGGCCGCGCGAAGGCGCTGGCCGAGTTCGAGAAGCTCTTCGTCGAGGGCACCGAGGACTCGCCGGACCTCCACGTCGGCGTCGGCCACGCGGTCTCCCCGGACGACGCGAACGGGCTCCTCGAGCGTCTGCGTGCCGCCCGCCCGAACGCCTCGTACGACCTGTTCGTCACCCTCGGCCCGGTGATCGGCACCCACGGCGGCCCGGGCACCCTGGGCCTCTTCTGGTTCCAGGACGACCCGGCCTAACCGGCCACGGCCGGGGTCTGACCCCGGACATGGCCGTTCGGGTCGCGCAAGCCCGCTGTGACCTGTGGAAAGCGATGTCACGCTCAAGACCCCGCCGTTGAGCCGATCCCGCCTCCCGGCCATGTCACTACGGCCTGGGGACGAGTGTCCCGTCCGGACACGTTTGGGGTCAGACCCCGGGCCGTGGCCGGAGGGGACACGCGGCGGCTTCGACGGCGGGCGCGGGCGGTATCGTTGGCCGCCGTGCAGCACCTGGCGCACTGGGACGACGTGGAGGGCGCGCGGCGCGAGGCCGGGCACATCGGCGGCACCTGGCGCGACCTCGGGACCGCGACCGGGACGCAGGGCGTCGGCGTCGCGCTGATCGACGTCGACCCGGGCAAGTGGTCGACGCCGGCGCACGTCGAGGGTGCCTCCGAGGAGCTCTTCTACGTCCTCGAGGGCTCCGGGCTCTCGTGGCAGAGCGGCGAGGTCTACGAGGTCGCCGAGGGCGACTGCCTCGTGCACCTGCCGCACCGCGAGGCGCACACGCTCCGCGCCGGGCCCGACGGGCTCAGGGTGCTCGCGTTCGGGCACCGCGTCCGGCACGGGAACACAGTGCTCCCGCGCGCCGGCGTCGCCTGGATGTACCCCGGGTTCGCCGACGTCTCCATCGTCGGCCCCGGCCAGGGCCCGTACGTCCGGGAGGCGGCCGCCGGAGAGCCCGAGGTGGGGGATCCGTCGGAGCGCCCCACGTCCATCGTGAACGTGAAGGACGTCGAGCCGAGGGTGACAGAGCACGGCGACGCGCTCTTCGCCGAGCGCGATCTCGGGCGCGCCGCAGGCTCCGTGCGTACCGGCCTCTCACATCTGATCATCAACGGAGGCCACGAGGGCTGGCCGCCGCACTGCCACTCGGCGGAGGAGGAGATCTTCATCGCCCTCGGCGGAGACGGCACGCTCATCCTGGGCGACGAGGAGCACCCGGTCCGCCCGGGGCACGTCGTCGGGCGGCCTCCAGGGAGCAAGGTCGCGCACTCCTTTCGCGCGGGCGCGTCCGAGCTCGTCTACCTCGCGTACGGCACGCGCGAGCCCAACGACATCGCCTACTACCCGCGCTCCGGCAAGGTCTCGTTGCGCGGCGTCGGCGTCATGGGGCGGATCGAGCCCCTGGGCTACTGGGACGGCGAGCCGTAACCGCCGCGCCCACCGGGTTTGCGGGAAGCGGCGACGCACCGTCCGCCAGGCGCCCACGCGTCGATCCGGCCGCGTCCGTCGAGACCGTCGCCGGCGTCGGCCCGAAGGTCGCCGAGCGGCTCGGCCGCCTCGGGATCGCCACCGTCCGCGACCTCGCCGAGCACGTCCCGCGCGCCTATCTCGACTGGGAGCAGGTCGCGAGCTTCGGCGACCTCTCCGCAGGCGAGGAGGGCACGGTGCGCTGCACGCTCGAGCGCATCCGCGTGCGCCCGACGCGCCGCCGCAACCTGAAGCTCGTCGAGGGCGTGGTTGTCGACGGCGAGGGCGTCCGCGAGACGGCCGTCTGGTTCAACCAGGCGTACCTGGCCAAGCTCCCGCCCGGCACGGAGCTCCTTCTGCACGGGAGCCGGGAGCTCTCGGGCGGCTTCCGCGTGACGCGTACGGAGGTCCGCGGCACGGGCCTCCACACGGTCGGGCTCGTGCCCGAGTACCGGGCCAGCGAGGACGTGCCCTCGTACCGCCTGCGCGCGCTGGTCGACGACGTGCTCCCACGCGCCCGCTTCCTGCCCGATCCGCTGCCGGCGCGCGTCCGACACGAGGAGGGCCTCCCGCTCCGCGCCGACGCGCTCACCGCCTCGCATCGCCCACGTGATCGCAGCGAGACGGACGCCGCGCACGAACGCCTCGCCTTCGAGGAGCTCCTCACCCTCCAGCTCGGCTTCCGTGACCGCCGCCGCGCGCTCGAGGACGACGCCGACGCGTCGGGACTCGCCGGATGACGGCGAGCTGATCGCCCGCTACTACGGCGTGCTCCCGTTCGAGCTCACGCCCGACCAGCGCTCCGCGGTCGAGGAGATCGGCCGCGACCTCGCCGAGACCCGCCCGATGCAGCGCCTGCTCCAGGGCGACGTCGGGTCCGGCAAGACGGTCGTCGCCCTCTACGCGCTCCTCCGCGCGGTCGAGAACGGCCACCAGGGCGCGCTCATGGCGCCCACGGAAACCCTCGCTGAGCAGCACTTTCTCACCGTCGAGGCGATCTGCAACGAGCTGGGCGTCCGCTGCGAGCTCCTCACGAGCTCCGTCCCCGCCGCCCAGCGGCGCGCGGTCCGCGACCGGCTCGCGAGCGGCGAGACCGACATCGCGGTCGGCACGCACGCGCTCATCCAGGAGGAGGTCGAGTTCCGCTCGCTAGCCGTGGCCGTCGTGGACGAGCAGCACCGCTTCGGGGTCGAGCAGCGGCGCGCGCTCGGCCGGACGACGCCGCACGTGCTGCACATGACCGCGACCCCGATCCCGCGCACGCTCGCCCAGACCGTCTTCGGCGACCTGGACGTGACCGAGATCGCCCGGCCGCCCGCGAACCGCAAGCCGGTCATCACCGCCTGGGTCGGCCACGAGCGCAGCGGCGAGGCCTACACACGCCTCCGCCGCCACCTCGAGGACGGCCGGCAGGCCTACGTCGTCTGCCCGCTCGTCTCGGAGTCGGAGACGATCGAGGCGCGCGCGGCCGAGCAGGAGGCCGAGCGGCTCCGGGCCGCCGAGCTGCGCGGCTTCAAGGTCGGCTGCCTGCACGGAAAGCTGAAGACCGCCGAGCGGCGCGAGGTGATGGACGCCTTCAAGCGGCGCGAGCTCGACGTCCTCGTCGCCACGACCGTTATCGAGGTCGGCGTCGACGTCCCCAACGCGACGATCATGATCGTCCAGGAGGCCGACCGCTTCGGGCTGGCCCAGCTCCACCAGCTGCGCGGCCGCGTCGGCCGCGGCGGGGAGCAGTCCTACTGCCTGCTCGTCTCGCGCCCGAAGGAGGAGCTCACGGAGGACGCGACCACGCGTCTCCAGGCGCTCGTCGACACCTCCGACGGCTTCGAGCTCGCCGAGGTCGACCTCGAGCTGCGGCGCGAGGGCCAGCTGCTCGGCGTGCGCCAGTCGGGCTACTCGGACCTCAAGTTCGCGCGCCTGACCCGCGACCGGGAGCTGATCGCGAGGGCCCGCGGCTGGGCGGAGAAGCTCGACGACGCCGACGAGGCGACCCTGGCGCCACTGCGCGCCGAGACACAGAGGCTCGATGAGGATCATCGCGGGTTCGCGTAAGGGCGCCCGCATCGCGGCGCCGAAGGGGCTCGACACCCGCCCGACGGGCGACCGCGTCCGCGAGGCGGTCTTCAACCTGGTCGGGCCGGTCGACGGGGCGGAGGTGCTCGATCTCTACGCCGGCTCGGGCGCGATGGGCCTCGAGGCGCTCTCGCGCGGGGCCGAGCGAGTGACGTTCGTCGAGTCCGATCGCGAGGCCGCCGAGACGATCCTCCGCAACCTCGACAAGCTCAAGCTGGAGGGCGCCGTCGTCCTGCGCGAGGAGGCCGGGCGCAAGCTCGCGGCCGATGCGGCGGGAGGCAGGCGTTACGATCTTGTGCTGATCGACCCGCCCTACGCCATGCTGGCACGCACGCTTCCGACCTTGGCCGCCTATCTTCCCGCCGTGCTGGCGGAGAACGGCATCGCCGTGGTCGAGTCCGATTCCCGCGACGAGCCCGACCTGCCGCTCCCCAAGCGGACGAGCCGGCGCTACGGCTCGGCCCGGGTCACCGTCTTCGAGGCGACGGAATGAGCGAGACCCAGCCGGTCACCTGCATCTGCCCGGGGAGCTACGACCCTGTCACCAACGGGCACCTGGACATCATCCGCCGCGCCGCCGGGATCTTCGAGCGCGTCATCGTAGGCGTCGTGCGCGACCCGCAGCACAAGGCCACGATGTTCTCGGTCGAGGAGCGCGTGGGGTTCATCGCCGAGGCGCTCTCGGACGTGGCGAACGTCCAGGTAGAGGTCTTCTCCGACCTCGTAGTCGAGTTCGCGCGGCGCTTCGGCGCGCGCACGATGGTGAAGGGCCTGCGCGCGATCTCGGACTTCGAGTGGGAGTTCCAGATGCACCACCTGAACCGCAATCTCGCCCCCGAGGTCGAGACGATGTACCTCATGTCGAGCCCGCAGTACAGCTTCCTCTCCTCGTCGGGCGTGAAGGAGGTCGCGTCGTTCGGCGGGAACGTCGACGACCTCGTTCCCGAGCCGGTTGCACGGCGGTTCCACGAGCTGTTCCCCGGGGAAAGCCCGGCGCACCTGTCAGCCCCCAAGAGTAGACTGGATCGCATGGACGTTCTCGTTCTCATCGACAAGCTGGACGACCTCGTGCACAACGCGAAGGCCGTTCCCCTGACCGACCAGGTGCGTATCGACCGCGAGGAGATCTACGACATCCTCGACCAGATGCGCGCGACGATCCCCGAGGAGATCAAGCAGGCACGGTGGATCGTGAAGGAGCGACAGGAGATGCTGGCCGAGGCGAAGCGCGAGGCAGACAGGATTCTCGGGGAGGCGCGCGAGCAGGCCGTGCGCGAGGCCTCGCAGACCGAGATTGCCAAGCTGGCCGAGCGCCAGGCGCAGGAGATCGTCGAGGAAGCCAGGCGGCAGGCGCGCGAGACGCGGCTCGAGATGGAGGATTGGGCGGATTCGATCCTCTCGACCCTCGAGGTCAACCTGGACAAGTTCCTCGGAGCCGTCCGCAGGGGTCGTGAGCGCCTCCACGAGCGCTCGCAGGAGTCCGTGGTCGCAGGCATCGCGACCGACGAGCAACAGCCGGTCTAACCCGCATCGGAAGCCCGTGGCGGCTGCGCTACGGTGAACGCGTGACGATCTTCAACGTCCGCACCGCCAAGCTGCGCGCCGGCGAGCAGTTCCGTGACGTGCGCAGCGTGGACCTCGAGCCGGTCGAGCTCGGCGGGCAGCGGTACGTGCCCATCCCCGAGAGCCCCGAGGCCGTGCTCACACTCACGCAGACGAGCTCCGGGCTCGTGCTCGAGCTGGAGCTGGAGGCGCGGATGGTCGGACCGTGCGTGCGCTGCCTGGCGGACGCGGGTGAAACGCTCCACATCAAGAGCCGCGAGTACCAGGCCACGAGCCCGGGCGAGTCCGACGAGCTCACGACCCCATACCTCGCCGACGACCGGCTCGACCTTTCCGCGTGGGCACACGACGCGGTCGTCCTGGCGCTCCCGAACAAGATCCTGTGCCGCGAGGACTGCGCCGGCCTCTGCTCGGTGTGCGGCCGCGACCTCAACCGCGAGCCCCACGAGCACGAAGGCGAGAAGCACGACCCGCGCTGGGCCGCCCTCGCCGAGCTCAAGGACCAGCTCTAGGCCATCGCGCCTGCCGCTATACTCGACCGCCGCGATGGCCGTTCCGAAGCGAAAGACCTCGAAGTCCCGCCGCGACAAGCGGAGAGCGACGCACTCTCTGTCGATCCCTGCGGTCACCGAGTGCCCGCAGTGCCACCAGCCGAAGCGGCCTCATCACGTTTGCCCGACCTGCGGCACCTATAAGGGCCGCGAGGTCGAGCCGCTCCGCGTCCAGGCTCCCTAGGTGCCGCCCGTCCGGGTCGCCGTCGACGCCATGGGCGGCGATCGGGCGCCCGAGGAGATCGTCGCCGGCGCGCTCGCGGCCGCGTCGCCTGACGTCGCGCCCGTGCTCTACGGGCCGCGCGACGTGCTCGAGCCGCTGGCGGGCGGGCTCGAGATCGTGCACGCCGAGCAGGTCGTGGCCATGGACGAGAAGCCGTCCGACGCCGTGCGCGGGAAGCGGGAGAGCTCCATGTTCCTCGCCTGCCGGGCGGTGGCCGAGGGAGACGCCCAGGTGGTCGTCTCCGCCGGGAACACCGGCGCCATGCTCGCCGCCGCGCTCGTCGAAATCCGGCGGCTCCCCGACGTCCACCGGCCCGGGATCGCCGTGCCCATACCGGCGATCGGCGGCGACTCGATCCTGATCGACGCGGGCGCGAACGCCGACGCGCGGCCTGAGCACCTCCTCCAGTTCGCCCACATGGGAGCGGTCTTCGCGAGCGAGATCGCCGGCATCGAGCGGCCGACGGTGGCGCTCCTCTCGATCGGAGAGGAGCCCGAGAAGGGCAACAAGCTCGTCCGCGAGGCGCACGCCGAGCTCGCCGCCGCTACGGGGCTCGACTTCGTGGGGAACGTGGAGGGCCGCGACCTGCTTCGCAAGGTCGCCGACGTGGTCGTCTGCGACGGCTTCACGGGGAACATGGCGCTCAAGCTCCTCGAGGGCACCATCCGCACGACGCTCGAGGCGTTCCGCGACGAGATCACCGCCTCGACGCGCGGGAAGCTCGGCGGCCTGCTCATCCGGCCGGCGGCGCGCTCGCTGCGGACGCGCCTCGACCCCGACACGTACGGAGGCGCCTACCTCCTCGGCCTGCGCGGCCTCGTCGTGATCGCGCACGGCAACTCGTCCTCGACCGCGGTCGCCAACGCGATTCGCTACGGTGCCCGAGGCGTGGTCGCCGGGGTCGTCGATCGGGTCGCCGACCGCCTGGCAACCGGGGTGGGCGACGCGGCCGGCCCTTAATCCGGCCCGCCGGGCGTGGTAGCATCGTGCGCCGTTCACGCTGGGTGTCCGAGACAGAGAAAGGCAGGGAGAGAACACAGATGGCAGCTTCGCGCGAAGAGATCGCCGAGCGGGTGAAGGACGTTCTTGTCGAGCAGCTCGGGATCGAGGACAGCGAGATCACGGAAGAGGCCTCGTTCCAGGAAGATCTCGACGCAGACTCCCTCGACCTGGTCGAGCTCATCATGGAGCTCGAAGACCAGTTCGGTATCAAGATCTCTGACGAAGACGCTCAGCAGATCCAGACCGTAGGCCAGGCCGTCGACTACATCTCGTCGCACCAGTAGCGAGAGCCCGGGGGGCTCGCTGCTCGACCTGATCGAGGCGCTCCCGCCCGAGCGCCTTCATCACGCCTTCACGCATGCGTCCTGGGCGCGTCGGCGGGCGGATTCGTACGAACGGCTGGAGTTCCTCGGTGACAGCGTCCTCGGGCTCGCGATCGCCGAGGAGCTCTACGACCGCTTCCCCGACGAGGCCGAGGGCCGGCTCGCCAAGATCCGCGCCCACGTCGTCTCGCGCCAGAGCTGCGCGATCGTCGGCAAGAAGCTCGGCCTGGGGGAGCTCTTCGCCGGCTACGCCGGCGAGGTGGACAAGGACGAGCTGCTGCGCCTGGCCGAGAACCGCAATGTGCTCGCCGCACTCGTCGAGGCCTGTCTCGGCGCGCTCTACCTCGAGCACGGCTTCGAGTCGATCCGCGCGCCGATCGTGGAGGCTTTCCAGGAGCGCGTCGAATACGCCCTCGAGGGCCACGTCGACTACAAGACCGAGCTCCAGGAGGAGCTCGCCCGCCGCGGCCTCGCGGTCATGTACACCGTGCTCGAGGTCGAGGGCCCGCCGCACGACCGGCGCTTCACCTGTGCCGCGAACATCGACGGGGAGGCCGTGGGCACCGGGCACGGCGAGTCGAAGAAGGCTGCGGAGCAGGCGGCCGCGCGCGAAGCGCTCGAGCGCTTCGCCACGAAGGACCCCTAGGCGCGCTCGAGGAGGAGCGCGGCGCCGATCGCGCCGCCCAGGTCGCCCAGTGCGGCCGTGAGCATGGCCGGCGGCCGCTCGTCGACGAAGAGGTGCGGCAGAGTCGCCTCGGCGATTCGCCGGACGTACGGCTCGCCGAGTCGGGTGCCGAGCCCACCGCCGACGATCACGGCCTCGACATCGAGCAGGTTGACGGCCGAGCCGATGCCGGCTCCGAGGGCGGCGACCGCGCGATCGAGGAGCGCCGTCGCCATCTCGTCCTCCCGCTCGAGCGCGTCGGCCCAGACGCCGCTCGTCAGGCGGTCGCGCTTCCGCTTCTCCATCAGCTCGAACAGGTCGGTCTTGCGGCCGCGCTTGACGAGCTTGCGCGCGTGCGCCTCCATCGCGCCGCGGCCGGCGTAGGCCTCCAGGCAGCCGCGCCGCCCGCAGGGACAGCGCGCGCCTCCCTGCTTCACGACCATGTGGCCGATCTCCCCGGCGGCGCCCCGCCCGCGCCAGATCTCCCGGCCGAGGACGACGCCGCCGCCGACGCCGGTCCCCCACCAGACGCCGAGGAAGGACTCGTACGGGCGGCCGGCGCCGAGCTCGAGCTCCGCGGCCACGGCGACCTTGACGTCGTTGTCGATGCGGACGGGAGTTCCGAGCGCGTCGCTGAGCGTCTCGGCAAGGGGGAAGGGCTTGTCCCAGTCGGGCAGGTTGCGGGCGTGGGCGACGGTGCCCGCCTCCTGGTCCACCGCGCCGGGCGATCCGACTCCGGCTCCCGAGAGACCGTCGACGGCGATGCCGGCCGCCTCGACCGCCTCGCGCACCGCGCCCTCGATCTTCGCCACGACGGCCGGAGGGCCGCCCGAGGTCGGCGTCTCGGTCTTGGCCTCGCCGAGGACGGCGTGGTCGTCGCCGACCACGACCGCCTGGATCTTCGTGGCTCCCAGGTCGACGCCGGCGCGGATGGACGTCACCGGTCTAGCGCCGGAGCCGGATGGCGTTCAGGTCCTGCGCGACGATCTCGTCGGCGCGGCTGGCAACGTCGTCGATGTCGTCGTGCTCGGCGTGGAGATAGTGCCCGGACAGGGCATCGAGGCGCCCGGAGGCGAGCGCGCGCACGAGCCGCGGCGCCAGCTCGGGCGGCGTCCAGGGGGCGTCGTCGCCCATTTGATCCCGGATCATGTCCGTCCGGACGAGGCCGGGGCTGATGGAGAAGACCGGGATGCCGTGCGGGGCGAGCTGGTTGGCGAGCGTCTCGCTGAAGCGATGCACGGCGGCCTTGCTCGCGCTGTAGGCCGTCGACGTGCTCCCGGGGAGATAGGCCGCGCCGCTCGCCACATTGACGATGCGGCCGCCGCCGCGCTCGATCATGCCGGGAATCACCGCCCGGCAGCCGAGGTAGACGCCGAGCACGTTGACCTCGAGCACGTGCCACCACTCGTCGGGCTCGAGCTCCCAGCCCTTGTCCTCCCAGAGCGCGATTCCGGCGTTGTTGACGAGGACGTCGATCGGCCCGAGCTCCGCCTCGGTCGTGGCGACCATCCGCTCGACGTCCTCCCGCTTCGAGACGTCCGCCTCGATTGCGATCCCGCCGGTCTCGGCCGCCGTCTCCTCGACCTGGGCGCGCGTCCGCGCCGACACGGCCACGCGCGCGCCCGCCTTCGTGAGCTCGATCGCGATCCCGCGGCCGATCCCGCGGCCGCCGCCGGTGACGAGCGCGACCTTCCCTGCGAGCTCGGTGTCGGAGGACATCCTCCCCGGATCCTACGCTGAACGGGTGAGCGTCGAGGACGAAAAGCGCCTCGCGGCCGAGGCTGCCGCATTGCTGGTCGAGGACGGGATGGCAGTCGGCCTCGGCACCGGCACGACCGTCGACCACTTCCTGGCGGCGCTCGCGCAGCGCGGCCCGACGATCCGCTGCGTCGCCACGTCGCTCCGCACCGAGAGCGCGGCGCGGGAGCTCGGGCTCCCGGTGGAGCCGTTCGACACCCTCGAGCGCCTCGACCTGGCCGTCGACGGCGCCGACCAGGTCGCCCCGGACGGCTGGCTCGTCAAGGGAGGCGGGGCGGCCCACACGCGGGAGAAGGTCGTGGCCGCGGCCTCGGAGCGCTTCGTCGTCATCGCCTCGTCGGACAAGCTCGTCGGGGCCATCTCCGCGCCGGTGCCGGTGGAGATCCTCGCCTACGGCGCGGCGGCGACGCTCGCACGGATCTCACCGGCCGAGCTGCGCGACGTGCCGCCCAGCCCCGACGGCGGGCTGATCGTCGACTACCTGGGGCCGGTCGGCGCCCCATCCGAGCTCGCGGCGCGCCTGTCCGGCACGCCGGGCGTCGTCGAGCACGGCCTCTTCGGGCCCGGCCTCGTGACCGAGATCCTCGTCGGCCGCGGGGACGAGGTCGAGCGCCGGACCGTCTGACGCGGTTACGGTTCGGCCGTGGCCTATGTGACTCGAGGCTTCCGCGGCCGCCGCGGCGAGGACGACGACAGCGGGCGCATCCCGCCGGGCCAGTACCGCACGGACGACTTCCCGGTGCTCTCCGCGGGCCCGACGCCGCACGTGCCGCTCGAGGAGTGGACGTTCACGATCCTCACGGAGACCGGGGAGGAGGCGGCCCGCTGGAGCTGGGACGACTTCCAGGCGCTGCCGAGCGAGACCGTCACGGTCGACATCCACTGCGTCACGAAGTGGTCGAAGCTGGACACGACCTGGGAGGGCGTCTCGGTCGACACGCTGCTCGAAGGCGTGGAGACCGACGCCGCCTACGTGACGGCGTTCTCGGACGGCGGCTACACGACGAACCTGCCCCTCGAGGACGTGACGGACGGGAAGGCCTGGGTCGCCTACGGCTACGACGGCGAGCCGCTCGACCCCGAGCACGGCGGGCCGGCGCGCCTCCTCGTCCCGCACCTCTACTTCTGGAAGAGCGCGAAGTGGGTGCGCGGCCTGCGCCTGATGGACGAGGACGAGCCGGGGTTCTGGGAGGCGCTCGGCTACCACCTCTACGGCGACCCGTGGCGGGAGCAGCGGTACTGGGGCGACTGACCTGGCTCCTCGGCCGAGGTCGTCGAGATCGTTCCCGAGACCCCTCGCGTCAAGAGCCTCGTCTTCGCGGTTCCCGGCTGGGCGGGCCACCGGCCGGGCCAGCACGTGGACGTCCGCCTGACCGCCGAGGACGGCTACCAGGCGCAGCGCAGCTACTCCGTCGCCACCCCGGCGGACGGCGAGCGCGTCGTGCTCACGGTCGAGCGCCTCGAGGACGGCGAGGTCTCGCCGTTCCTCATCGGACGAGCTGCTCGTCGGCGACCGCATCGAGCTGCGCGGGCCGATCGGCGGCTACTTCGTCTGGGACGGCGCCGAGGGCGCCCCGCTGCACCTCGTCGCCGGCGGCTCGGGGGTCGTGCCGCTGATGGCGATGCTGCGCCACCGCGCGGGGCTGGGCTCCGCCGGGCCTGCGGCGCTCCTCTACTCGGCGCGGACGGAGGACGACCTGATCTACCGGGAGGAGCTCGACCGCCTCACGGACGAGGACCGCGACCTGCGCGTCGCGTTCACGCTGACGCGCGACCGGCCGCCGGGCTGGACGGGCTACGACCGGCGCATCGACGCCGACATGCTCGCCGAGGCGCTCGGAGGCCCAGACCCGGCCGCGACGGCGTTCGTCTGCGGGCCCACGCGCTTCGTCGAAGTGGCCGCCGACGCCCTCGTCGGCCTAGGCTACGAGCCGGGCCGCGTTCGCACCGAGCGTTTCGGCCCGAGCGGGAGGTAGAGATGGAGAGCGCCGATCTGAAGCTCGACGGGAACGCCGCCGCAGGCGAGCTGCGGGAGATCTTCGGCGCCGAGATGACGGTCGTGCGCGCGACGTGCGCAGCGTGCGGCGCCGTGCGGGAGATGGGAGCGCTCAGCCTCTATGTCCATGCGCCCGGGACGGTCTTCCGCTGCCCGGGCTGCGACGCCGTGCTCGTGCGCATCGTGCGCGCCGAGGAGCGCGTCTGGCTCGATCCGAGCGGGGTGCGCTGCCTGGAGCTGCGCGCGGGCGCCTAGGCGCCCCGCCCCGTCCGTCCGGATCGTCAGACTCCCACTGCGTTGTTTCTCCGTTCCGTCAGAGTCCGGGGCTTCAAGTCGTTCCCGGATCCGGTCGAAGTGCGCCTCGAGCCCGGCGTGGCCGTCGTCGTCGGCCCGAACGGGTCCGGCAAGTCGAACGTCGCCGACGCGATCGTCTGGGCCGCGGGCAGCCTGAGCCCGACGGAGCTGCGCGCCGAGCGCCCCGACGACGTCCTCTACGCGGGGACGAAGAACAAGGCGGCCGCCGACTGGTGCGAGGTCGAGCTCCTCTTCGACAACGAGGCGGGCGACGGGCCGCTCGACGTGGCCGAGCTCTCGGTCATCCGGCGCCTGCACCGCGGCGGCGAGGGCGAGTACCTCGTCAACCGGGCGCGCGTGCGCCGCACCGACGTGGTCGAGCTGCTCGCGGACATCGGGCTCGCGGGCGAGAAGCACTCCATCATCGGCCAGGGGCGGGTGGAGGAGATCCTCGCCTCCAAGCCCCACGAGCGGCGCGCGCTGGTGGAGGAGGCGGCGGGGCTCGGGAAGTTCAAGCGGCGGCGCCATCGGGCCGAGCTGAAGCTTGCGCGGGTCGAGACGCAGACCGAGCGGGCGCGCGACCTCGAGGACGAGGTGCGCAAGCGCCTGCGGCCGCTCGCGCTCCAGGCGACGGCTGCGGAGCGGGCCGAGAAGCTCGCAGGCGAGATCGAGATCCTGAAGACGCGGCTCGCCGCGGCCGAGCTCGAGCGGATCGAGCGGCGGCTCGCCGAGGTGGATGAGCGGATGACCACGGCGACCCAGGAGCGCCGGCGGCACGACGAGCGCCTCGAGGGAGTCCTCGAGGAGCGGCGCAAGGCCGAGGACGGGCTCGCGGAGGCCGCCGGGCGGCACGAGAAGGCGACCGCGGCCCTCTACCGGCTGCGGAGCGCCGTCGAGCGGCTCGAGCTCAGGCGCGAGCGCGCGGAGGAGACGGCCGCCAGCCTGCGGGCCGACGCGGAGCGCCCCCGTCTGCTGGCCGCGCCCAAGCCGCCGAGCTACGAGCGGACGCTCAACGCCGCGGGAGCGTGGGCGCCGGAGCAGGTCGAGCTCGACGAGGCGATCTCGCGCCTCAGGCAGGCGAAGCAGGATCGCCGGGACGCATTGGTCGCGCTCTCGGGCGGGGAGAGCTGGTACGCGGCTGACGCGACTGCGGTCGCGCCGGACGCCGAGCAGGCGTCGCGGGAGGACAGGCTCCTGGCGCTCGCGGACGTCGCAGCGCGAACCGGCGAGGTGCTCGCCGGCTGCGTGCACGCCGCCGGGCGGCTCGAGCCTGCGCTGAAGGCTCGGGTGGACGCGGGCGGCAGTCGTGCGGGCGAGCTCGGTGAGGAGCTACGCCGGCTGGGCGGCCTGGAATCGGACCTGCGGCGCGCGGCGGCGGAGGCGGCCGAGCGGGTCTCCGCGATCGGGATCGAGCGTGCGCGCCTGGAGGCCGAGCGGGAGGAAGTGCTTCGGCGCCTGCCGGAGGACGCCGAGGCCGAGGCGCTCGAGGACGAGGAGGCCGACACTCTCCGCGCCCAGCTCGAGCGGCTGGAGCGGCGCCGCGAGGCCCTCGGCCAGGTCAACCCGCTCGCCGCGGAGGAGCATGCGCGGGAAAAGGCGCGGCTCCAGGAGCTGACGGAGCAGCGCGAGGACCTCGAGCGTTCGCTCGCCGAGCTCGAGGCGCTGCGCGACGAGCTCTCGGAGACGGTCGAGCGCCGCTTCGAGGAGACCCTCGGCGAGGTCGAGCGCCACTTCGAGGAGGTCGCCGGCACGCTCTTCCCGGGCGGCGCTGGGCGCATCATCCGAGTCGAAGGCGAGGACGGCGAGGAGCCGGGGATCGAGATCGAGCTCCAGCCGGCGGGCAAGCGGATCACGCGCCTCTCGCTCCTCTCCGGCGGCGAGAAGGCGCTCGGCGCCATCTCGTTCCTGTTCGCGCTCTTCCTCGCGCGGCCGTGCCCGTTCTACCTCCTGGACGAGGTCGAGGCGGCCCTCGACGATGCGAACATCGGGCGCTTCACCGACCTGCTCCGGCGCTTCGCCGGCCGGGCCCAGTTCATCGTCGTCACGCACCAGAAGAGGACGATCGAGGCCGCGGATATCCTCTACGGCGTGACGATGGGCGCGGACGGGATCTCGCAGGTCGTGTCGAAACGCCTTCCGGGCGAGCCCGAGGCGCAGGCCCTCAGCGCGTGACGCGCAGCTGGGCGGAGTTCCTGGGCGACGACGATGTCGCCCCCGCCGCCGACGAGGAGAAGAGCCGGGGCTGGTTCGGGCGCCTGCGCGAATCGCTCGCGTCGAGCCGCCAGGCGCTGACCCGCGAGCTCATCTTCGACCCGAGCGACGAGGAAGCGTGGGAGCGGATCGAGGAGGCGCTGATCGCGGCGGACTGCGGCGTGCCGGCGACCGTCGAGATCGTCCAGCAGCTCGAGGCCCGCGACCCGGCCAGCCAGGCGGACCTGCTCGAAGCGCTCGAGGCTGTGATCACGGAGATGGTGACCGTGGACGGCCAGGAGCGGCTCATCCTCGACGGGCAGCCGACCGTCGTCCTCGTCGTCGGTGTCAACGGGACGGGCAAGACGACGACGATCGGCAAGCTCGCGTACCGCCTCGGCGAGTCGGGGCGCTCAGTGGTGCTGGCCGCGGCGGACACGTTCCGGGCGGCCGCCGAGGAGCAGCTCGAGATCTGGGCGGGCCGCGCGGGCGCCGACTTCGTCGGCTCGCAACGCGGGGCGGACGCGGCGGCGGTCGCCTTCGACGCCATCTCGGCGGCCGAGGCGCGCGGCCGAGACGTGGTCGTCGTGGACACCGCCGGCCGGCTCCACACGCAGACGAACCTGATGGAGGAGCTCGCGAAGGTGCGCCGCGTCATCGCCGGCAAGCTGGAGGGCGCCCCGCACGAAACCCTTCTCGTCCTCGATGCCACGACGGGCCAGAACGGCCTGCGCCAGGCGAAGCTCTTCAACGAGACCGTCGGCCTCACCGGTGTCGCGTTGACGAAGCTCGACGGGACGGCAAAGGGGGGCGTGGCGCTCGCGGTCACCCAGGAGCTCGGCATTCCCGTGAAGCTGGTCGGCGTCGGCGAGACGCTCGACGACCTCCAGCCGTTCGACCCCGCCGACTTCGCGCGAGCGCTCGTCAGCGGCGAATAGGCTCATTTCCGGCACATCCGCGCGCACCATGCGCGCGGAATTCGGCGATAGGCTCGGACCGGGGGGCGCCCCGACCGTTCAGGCCCTGTGTGGAAAGAGCCTGGCCCGAACGGCGGAGCTTCCGAGATCGCTAGCGCTCGATGGCGAACGCGATGTTCACGGTCGTCCGGTACATCGTGATGCTGTCGCCGCTGACCTCGCAGCTCATGGACACCACGTCGGCGCCGGTAATGCCGCGCACCGTCTTAGCCGCCTCCTTCACCGCCACGTCGGCGGCCTTGGCGAAGCTCTCCGGATGATTTCCGATCACGGTGATGACCTTGGCGATATCGGACATTCCACGCCCTCCTTGGGTCGGATTGGAAAAACCACACGGCTACACTTTCCGGCCGGCCCATGTTTGACACGCTTTCCGACAAACTCCAGGCGGCTCTCGGCGATCTCAGGAGCCGCGGCGTCCTCTCCGAGGAGGACCTTTCGGGCGCCATGCGCGAGATCCGTCTCGCGCTGCTCGAGGCCGACGTCAACTTCAAGGTCGTGAAGGAGTTCGTCGCCCGCGTGAAGGAGCGCGCGGTCGGCACGAACGTGACGAAGAGCCTGTCGCCGGGCCAGGAGGTCGTGAAGATCGTCCACGAGGAGCTGACGGAGCTCATGGGCTCGGGCAGCTCGAAGCTCGCGTTCGCGGGACGCCCGCCGACCGTCATCCTTCTCGCAGGGCTGCAGGGCTCCGGTAAGACGACCGCGGCCGCGAAGCTCGCGCTGCTCCTGCGCAAGCAGGAGAACAAGTCGCCGGCGCTGGTCGCCGCCGATCTCCAGCGCCCGGCCGCGATCGACCAGCTCGAGCAGCTCGGCAAGCAGATTCAGATCCCGGTCTTCCTCGACCGCTCGACCAAGGACGCGGTCGCGGTCGCGCGGCACGGCATCGAGCAGGCGCAGGCGCAGGGCCGTGACGTGGTCATCGTCGACACCGCCGGCCGGCTCCAGATCGACGAGCCGCTGATGGAGGAGCTCGCGGCCATCCGCAAGCAGGTGAAGCCGCACAACGTGCTCCTCGTCCTCGACTCGATGACCGGCCAGGAGGCTGTCGGCGTCGCCGAGGCCTTCGCCGAGCGGGTCGACTTCGACGGCGTCGTCCTCACCAAGCTCGACGGCGACGCGCGCGGCGGGGCAGCGCTCTCGGTCAAGGCTGTCACCGGCAAGCCGATCAAGCTCGCCTCGACCGGCGAGAAGCTCGACCAGATCGAGTACTTCCATCCCGACCGCATGGCCTCGCGCATCCTCGGGATGGGCGACGTGCTCACCCTCATCGAGCGCGCCGAGCAGGCGGCGGAGGTCGACGAGCAGGAGGAGATGGAACGCCGTCTGCGCGCCGGCCAGTTCACGTTCGACGACTTCCTCCAGAGCTACCGGATGATGCGACGCATGGGTTCGCTGAAGTCCGTCGTCGGCCTGATCCCCGGCCTCGGCAAGCAGCTCCAGGGGGTCAACATGGACGATCGCGAGCTGAGCCGCGTGGAGGCGATCGTCCTCTCGATGACGCCCGACGAGCGCCGCCGGCCTGAGATCATCAACGGCACGCGCCGCGCCCGGATCGCCGAGGGCAGCGGCACGACCGTGCAGCAGGTGAACCAACTCCTGACCGCACGCAAGCAGATGGCCAAAATGGTCAAGCAGATGGGGAAAGGCAAGATGCCGAACATCCAGTCGCTCGCGGCCGCGCAGCAGCGACGGCGCTGAACACGGAACGAAAGGACGGAATGGCAACTCGGATCAGACTGGCCCGCGTGGGCTCCAAGAAGAACCCGATCTACCGGGTCGTCGTCGCCGACGCGCGCTCGCCGCGCGACGGCCGCTTCATCGAGATCGTGGGCCGCTACAACCCGCAGACCGACCCGTCTACGATCGACCTCGACACGGACAAGATCCAGGACTGGATCTCCAAGGGCGCGCAGCCGAGCGACACGGTGAAGCGCCTGATGAAGACCCAGGGCATCTAGTGGAGGAGCTCCTCGCCTACCTGGCGCGAAACCTCGTCGACCGGCCGGACGAGGTGCGCGTCGAGCGGACGGAGCGCGACGGCGCCGTCGTCCTCCGGCTGCACGTGGCCGAGGAGGACATCGGCAAGGTGATCGGCCGGCAGGGGCGCATCGCCCGCGCGCTGCGCACGCTCGTGCGCGCGAGCGGCGGGCGCCGCCAGGAGCGCGCGCTGCTCGAGATCGTTGACGCCCGCTGACCCCGCGGGCGACCGCTGGGTCACGGTCGGCCGCGTGGGGCGGCCTCACGGCCTGGCCGGCGCCTTCGTCGTCGAGAACGCGAGCGCCGATCCCGAGCGCTTCGCGAAAGGCGCAACCGTCTACGTCGGGCGTGAGCCCGCGACCGTGGTGGAGTCGAAGACCTCAGGCGGGCGCGTGGTCGTCCGTCTGGACCGCAGCGTGCGGCGAGGCGCGGCGCTCGAGCTGCCGGAGCAGGAGCTTCCGCCTGCAGGCGAGGACGCGTTCTACGTCTACCAGCTCGTCGGGCTGACCGTGGAGGAGGAAGGGAGGCCGCGTGCTCGGCCGGGTGCAGGACGTGACACCGGGCGTGGCGAACGACGTGCTCGAGCTCGAGGGCGGGATCGCCCTTCCGATGGTCGAGGACTGCGTCCGTGCGGTCGATCTGGAGGAAGGCCGGATCGTGGTCGCTCCCGGCTTCGTGCCCGAAGGCTAATCTCGAACGCTGATGCAGATCGACGTCTTCACCCTGCTGCCCCATGCCTTCTCCTGGCTCACCGAGCAGCGGCCGCTTGCCGCGGTGCTCGGCTCCGAGCTCGAGCTGAAGCTCCTCAACTACCGCGACTTCACACCGCTCTCGGGCGGGCAGGTCGACGACGAGCCGTACGGCGGCGGCGCGGGCATGGTGCTGCGCGTCGACGTCGTGTGCTCCGCGCTCGAGGCCGTGTACGGTGCCGAGCGCGACCGGCGCGTGATCGCGTTCTCGCCGCAGGGGCGCCCGCTCGACCAGCCGCTCGTCGACGAGCTGGCCGGCGAGGAGACGCTGACGCTCCTCTCGGCGCGCTTCGAGGGCTTCGACGAGCGGATCCTCGAGCACGTGGCGACCGACGTTGTCTCGATCGGCCCGTACGTCCTCTCCGGCGGTGAGCTGCCGGCCATGGTCGTCCTGGATGCCGTTGCGCGGCGCCTGCCCGGGGCGATCCGGGAGGAGAGCGCCGCCGTCGAGAGCTTCTCGGAGGCGCTCGAGGGCGGCTTCGAGTTCCCGCACTACACCCGGCCCGCCGAGTTCCGGGGCTGGCGCGTCCCGGACGTCCTCCTGTCGGGGAACCACGCGCTCATCGAGCGCTGGCGGCGCGAGCAGAGCCGGGAGCGCTCCGTCTCGTGAGAGGGCCGCTCGAGCGGATAACGGGGACGTTGCCGGCGCCGTGGGACACGGTCGTCGACTGGGTGCTCACGATCACCATCGCCGTGGCCGCCGTGCTGGCGATCAAGGCGTGGGTCGTGAACCCGTACCGGATCCCGTCGTCGTCGATGGAGCCCACGCTGCACTGCGCGACTCCGGAGGTCGGGTGCCAGGCGAGCGCCTCCGACCGCGTCCTCGCCAACCGCTTCATCTACCGCTTCCGCGACCCCGAGCGCGGCGACATCGTCGTCTTCGAGGTGCCGGAGCGCGCGCTCGAGAAGTGCGGCGCCTCCGGCACGTTCGTGAAGCGCCTCGTCGCGCTCCCGGGCGACACGGTCAGCCAGCGAAACGGCACTCTGCTCGTGAACGGGGAGCACGTGGAGGAGCCGTATCTGAACGGCGGCGAGCGAGGCGCGAACTTCGCGGAGCGGCGCCTCGCCGACGACGAATACTTCATGATGGGCGACAACCGCGGCCAGTCATGCGACAGCCGCGATTGGGGACCCGTGAACCGCGACGATCTCATCGGACCGGTGTTTGCCGTCTACTGGCCGCTCTCGCGGCTCGGCCTGCGGTAGCAGGAGGCCGTCTTCCTCCGTAATCGGCTCGAATCGCTCCCTGCGCCCTGGCCGACTGTCGTCGACTGGGTGCTCACGATCGCCATCGCGATCGCGGCCGTGCTCGCCATCAAGGCGTGGGTGGTGAACCCGTACCGGATCCCGTCGTCGTCGATGGAGCCGACACTGCATTGCGCCGCGCCCGAGCCCGGGTGCCAGGCCGGCACGTCGGACCGCGTGCTGGCCAACCGGTTCATCTACAGGTTCACCGATCCGGATCGCGGTGACATCGTCGTCTTCGAGACCCCGCCCGAGGCCTCGGAGATCTGCCCCGGCCCGGGAGGCGTCTTCGTCAAGCGCCTGATCGGGCTGCCGGGCGACACGGTCGAGATCCGGGGCGACCAGCTCTACCTGAACGGCGAGCCGCTCCCCGAGCCGTACCTGTTCGGTGGTGAGGTGGGCGACGAGTTCGGCCCGATCACGGTGCCCGAGGGCCAGTACTTCATGATGGGCGACAACCGCCTCCAGTCCTGCGACAGCCGGGAGTGGGGCGCGGTGCCGCGCGACAACCTCATCGGCCCGGTCTTCGCGCTCTACTGGCCCATTCAGCGGATCGGGTTCCGCTAGCGCTTCTGCCACGATTCCGTGCGCGTTTCGGCACGATCCGCGCGCCACGCGTGCGTCCAGGCGGGTTACGCTCGAAGCGGAGGGAGGCCCGCGGCGGCCCCTCCAAGGACAGGTCTGGGAGGGCCATGCCCCAGCTGGCTGATCGTGCCATGGCCGCGAGCTTTCGCTAGCATTCCGGCGCGGCTTCGGCCGCCCTTTTCATGACGACGCCCATCGACATCCTCGAGCGCAAGCAGATGCGCGACGACATCCCGCAGTTCAAGGCGGGCGACACCGTCCGCGTCCACTTCCAGGTGATCGAGGGCCAGCGCCGCCGCGTGCAGGTCTTCGAGGGCATCGTCATCAAGCGCCAGGGCGCCGGCGTCCGCGAGACCTTCACGGTGCGCAAGAACTCGTTCGGTGTCGGCGTCGAGCGGACGTTCCCGCTCCACTCGCCGAAGATCGACCGCATCGAGGTCGGCGCGATCGGCGACGTGAACCGCGCCAAGCTCTACTACTTGCGCTCCAAAGTGGGCAAGAAGGCGCGCGTCCGCGAGAAGCAGCGGACCTAGTCGATATCCTCGCGCCCGTGGCGACAGTCCGCCGTCCGGGCCGCAAGCTCCTCGCATTCGATCGACGCCTCGGCGTGCGCTTCGTCGCGGGCGCGGACGAGGCGGGGCGGGGCAGCCTCGCCGGCCCGCTCGTCACGGCGGGCGTCCTGTTCGACTACGAGCGGCTTCACGACCATGCCGTTCGGCCGCTCGCCTTGCTCAACGACTCCAAGCAGGTGGATCCGGCCGACCGGGAGGAGCTCTTCCGAGCCGTCACGCGCTGCGCGACGCGGATCGCCGTGCGCGTGATCCCGGCGACGGTGATCGACCGGGACGGCCTGCACCGCTCGAACCTTCGCGGCCTCCGCGAGGCGCTGGCCTCGCTCTCGCCTCCGGCGGAGGCGTGCCTCGTGGACGGCTTCCGGCTCGGACCGCTCGCGCCCGATCACCAGGCGGTCGTCGACGGCGACACCAAGAGCGCAGCCATCGCCGCCGCGTCGATCGTCGCCAAGGTCGTCCGTGACCGGGCGATGCACCGCTTCGACGCGGTCTTCCCCGGCTACGGGTTCGCCTCGCACGTCGGCTACATCACCCCCGGTCATTCGGCCATCGTCCGCCGTCGTGGGCCGAGCGCGATCCACCGGCGGTCGTTCGACGCGCGCTGCTATGCGGAGCTCGAGGAAGCCGCGGTCGAGCGCGCCGCGCTCGCGGCGGCTCGGGCCTGAGGCCGAGCGGCGCGTCCGCCGCCACTTCCGCCTCCGTGGGTACCTGATCCTCGACGCGAACGCGTGGGTGGGCGGCTATGAGCTCGACCTCGTCGTCCGCCGGGGCCGGACGGTCGTCGTCTGTGAGGTGAAGGCCCGTAGCGGGCCGGGCTACGGCGATCCGCTGGAGGCGGTCGGTCCGGAGAAGGCGACGGCGCGTGCGCCAGGCGGCCGAGGCATGGCTCGCAGGCCGGCCCGACCTGGCAGGGCCTCGACGTCCGGCTCGAGGCCGTTGGCGTGCAAGGCCGCCGGATCGAGCGCGTGCCCTTCGACTGACCGACACACCCTCGGCACATTCCGCGCGCCACCCGCGCGGAATTCCCGCCTAGCGTCGAGGTGTGCTCGCACGCGCAGTCACCCATGCGCTCGTCGGCCTGGAGGCACGCCGCGTCGAGGTGGAGGCCCACCTCCAGCGGGGCGTGCCTGCATTCGCGATCGTCGGCCTGCCGGACAAGGCCTGCCAGGAAGCGAAGGAGCGTGTCAGGAGCGGAATCGCGAGCGCCGAGCTCGAGTGGCCGCTGCGCCGCATCACGGTCAACCTCGCTCCCGCCGGCCTGCGCAAGGAGGGCTCGGGCTACGACCTGCCCATTGCTCTAGCCGTCCTCGCGGCCTCGCATCAGGTCCCGCCGGAGCGGCTGGCGGAGCATGCGGCCATCGGCGAGCTCGCGCTCGACGGGCGGGTGCGGCCCGTGCCGGGCGTGATCGTCGCCGCCGAGGCCGCGCGGCGTGCCGGCCTCGAACGCCTGCTCTGCCCGCACGAGTCGGCGCCCGAGGCTGCGCTCGCCGGCATCGAGCCCGTCCCGCTCAAGCACCTCGCCGAGGCAGGCGCGTATCTCCGCGGCCGTCTCCAGCCGGAAGCCGTCGAGCCCGCCAGGAGCGCTGCGAACGGCGGCGGGCTCGACCTGGCGGATGTCCGCGGCCAGGAACGCGCGCGTCGCGCGCTCGAGATCGCGGCCGCCGGTCGGCACAACATCCTCCTGGCGGGGCCGCCGGGCACGGGGAAGACGATGCTCTCCCGGCGCCTCGCCGGGATCCTGCCGCCGCTCACGCTCGACGAGGCGCTCGAGGCGACGCGCATCCACTCCGTGGCGGGCGTTCTGCCAGCCGGACACCCGCTCGTGGAGCGCCCGCCGTTTCGTGCGCCCCATCACACGGCGTCGGCGGCATCGGTCGTGGGCGGCGGCCCGGGCCCTCGTCCGGGAGAGGTGAGCCTGGCGCACCACGGCATCCTGCTCCTGGACGAGATGCCGGAGTTCCACCGGCCGGTGCTCGAGGCGCTCCGCCAGCCGCTCGAGGACGGGGTGGTCTCCATTGCGCGCGCGGCGGGCCAAGCGCTGTTCCCAGCGCGGTTCCTGCTCGTCGGCACGATGAACCTCTGCCCGTGCGGCGCCCGGGGCGACCCTGCCGTCGAATGCACGTGCACCCCTCAGAAGCTTGCCGCGTACGGCGCGAAGCTCTCGCGCGCGCTCGTCGACCGGTTCGACCTCGTCGTCCACATGCCCAGACCGCGCGGCCGCGAGCTCGACGCGCGTCCGGCCGAGGCGTCGCGGTTCGTCCGCGCCCGCGTGGTGCCGGCGGCGGAGCGGCTTGCTCGCAAGCGACCCCGGCTCGGAGCCGAAGCCCGAGAGCTCTTGACGCGTGCCGTCGACACGCTTCCGCTCTCTGCGCGGGGCCGCGCCCGCGTCGCTCGTGTGGCAGCGACCATCGCGGCGCTCGCCGCCGAAGAGGAGATCGGGGCTGCCCACGTCGCCGAGGCGCTCTCGTATCGCGCCCCACGGGAGCTGGCGGCGTGACGTACCTCTCCGTCCGTCGAGGACAAGCGGGCTATCCGCCTCAGCTCGCCGAGCTTCACGACCCGCCGTCGCGGCTGCATCTCCGTGGCGGGCCGCCCGAGCTGCTCTCGAAGCCCTCCGTGGCGATCGTCGGAGCCCGAAGCTGCTCGCCCTACGGCGCCCAGGTCGCCCGGGAGCTCGCGCAGTCGCTCGCGGCAGCCGGGCTGGTCGTCGTGAGCGGCTTGGCCCGAGGGATCGACGCGGAGGCGCACAGGGGCGCGCTCGCCGCAGGAGGCCTGACGGTCGCGGTGCTCGGATGCGGCATCGACCGCGACTACCCGCGGGCGCACGCCGAGCTGGCGCGCCGGATCGCCGAGAGCGGGCTCGTGGTGTCGGAGTACCCGCCGGGCGTGGAGCCGTCGCCGTGGCGTTTCCCGGCGCGCAACCGGATCATCGCCGGGCTCGCGCAGGCGACCGTCGTCGTGGAAGCGCGGGAGCGCTCCGGCGCCCTGATCACGGCGGATTTCGCGCTCGAGCTCGGCCGCGAGGTCTTCGCGACTCCCGGCGAGATCACGTCCGCCTTGAGTGCGGGGACGAACGACCTGCTGCGCCAGGGCGCAACCCCACTCCTGTCCGCCGAGGACGTGCTGGCGACACTGGGAGTCGAGCCGATCCCGCAGGCCCTGCCGGGCGGGCTGTCGCCTGAGTCCCTGGCTGTGCTCGAGCGACTCTCGGACGGCGCCCGGACGCTCGACGAGCTCGTGCGCGCGACGGAGATCGACCCGGCGGGGCTCGCCGCGGTGCTGACCGAGCTCGAGCTCGCCGGCCTCATCGCCGCCGCGGACGGCGTCTATCGCCGGGCGACCGGGCGCGGCCCACCGCGCGTCGCCCGCTCGTGAGCGAAAATCGAATAGCGCCCTGGACGCCGAAGCCGGCTACTCGGGGAAGGAGCCGGGATCCTCGCAGGCCCGTCGATGCAGCTGATCGTCGATGTTCCGGCCGGTGACGATGAGGACGATGGCGCCGTCGAGGCCCTCGAGCTGAGGGAGGGCGGCAAGGGCGGCGCCGGCCGCTCCCTCGGCGCGGATCCCGGCCTCGGCGTAGGCCCCGACGGCGCGGGCCATATCTCGCTCGCTGACGAGGAGCATGCGGCTCGCGACCTCGCCGAGGACGTCGACGGCGAGCGGGATCGCCACCCGGACGGCGAGCCCGTCGGCGAACGTCGCGCTCCGGTCGCTCTCGACGATGCCGCCGGCCTCCCACGACTCGGCCATGACGGGAGCGTCCTTCGCGGCGACGCCGATGCGCTCCGTGTCGGGCTCGCGAGCGCACACGCGCAGGCCGATGCCGCCGAGCAGGGCTCCATTGCCCACCGGCACGACGATCGCGCCAGGCGGCTCGTCGAGCTGGTCGAGGATCTCGTCCGCGATCGCGCCGTAGCCTTCGTACTGGGCCATCTCGGCGCCGTCCTCGAAGAACGGCAGCCCGCGCTCGTCGGCATGGCGGCGTCCCTCGTCCTTCGCCTCGTCGAGGTCCGACCCGACCAGGTGGATCTCGGCTCCGAGCTGCTCGATGAGAGCGAGCTTCGCCTGGGTCGCGCCCTCGGGCGCGTAGACGAGCGCCTTCAGGCCGAGCCGGTCGGCGGCCCACGCCGTCGCGGCGCCGTGGTTGCCGGTCGACGCGGTCACGACGGTGTCCGCTCCGGCGTCCCGATAGGCGGTGAGGACAGGCAATGCACCGCGCCATTTGAAGGCGCCGAGCTCGTGCACGTCCTCGCGCTTGAGGAACACGTGGCGACCCCCGCTCAACGCGGGCGGTGCGGGCTCGAGTGGCGTGGGAGCGTGGTCTGTCATCGGAATAGCCGGCCTGGATTGGCGCTGCGGACCGTATCGAGGACGTCCGGTCCGAGCGTGGCCAGCGCGTCCAGGGTGGGCTTGGCATCGACCACGGGGCGATCGCTTCCGTAGACCAGCTGATCCGCGCCCACGGCCGCGAGGCAGAGCCCGAGCGCGCGTGCGCCGTACGACGCGACGTCCAGGTGGATCCGCGGGTGGCTCGCCCGCTCGGGGTCGCCGCCTCGCGAGCGGAGCCGCTCGAGCTGCACAGGGGCGCCGCCGGCGAGGACGGCGAAGACGACGTCGAGCTCCGGGTGGCGCTCCACGCCGTCGGCCAGCCACGCGAAGTAGGCGGCCTGCATCTGCGCCGGGTAGTCGACGACCGCCGTCCACCACGGAGGTGCACCGGCCGGGGGAGCGCCGGGCGGCCCGGGGTGGACGAAGAGCACCTGGCCGGCACCGGCGAGCTCGTCCGGCAGCGTGCCGAGGCCCCGGACGAGCGCCTGGGCCGAGACGCAGGCGCCGGCGAAGCCGTCGAGGCACGCACCGGCCGCAAAGGCGCGGAACCGTCCGCCTGCTTCGGCGACGACGGCGCGGATGCCGTCGTTGTACGCCTCCTCGAGCTCCGGCTTGCCCTCCGTCTCCATCGTCGGGGCCAGGCTGACGATCGCGACGTCGATCCCGTCGCGGTCGAGGAGTGCAACGCGCTCGCCCAGGTCGTGGTCGCGCTCGTCGAACGGGAACGTGCCCTCGGCGAGCTCGAGCGACCCGCCGACGATCCGGGGCGGCTCCCGCCGTGCGCGAAGCGCCTCGATGAGCGTGGGCGGGAGGAGGTGCTGGTGGACGTCGTAGGTCGCCATGGCTCAACCGACGGTGTACCGGTCGACGGCCTCCTCGTCGAGCTCGAAGCCGAGGCCGGGACGATCCGGGACGGCGAGAACGCCGTCGGGGCCCGGCGTGACCGGCTCGGCGAGCATGAAGTCGCGGCGCTCCGGCGTCCAGCCCGGCGGGTCGAACGGAAGCTCCAGGAACGGCCCGCCGCCGACACCGGCGGCCAGGTGGAGGTTGGCGAGGAGCCCGATCCCGTTCGTCCACGTGTGCGGCGTGAACCAGAGGCCGGCCGGAAGGACGCGCTCCGCCAGCTCGCGGGCGCGAAGGACGCCGACGGCGAGGACGGCGTCGGGCTGGAGCACGTCGAGCGCCCCGCCGTCGACGTAGGCCGCGAGCTCCGCGGGCCGCCGGGCCATCTCGCCACCTGCGAGACGAATCCCGGTCTCCGCGCGCAGCCGCGCCAGGCCGTCCAGGTCGTCGCCCGCGAGCGGCTCTTCCAGCCAGAAGACGTCCAGCTCGCGCAGGCGCGTAGCGAGAGCGGCGACCGCGTCGTAGCCCAGGAGCGGCCCCACGTCCCCGGGCATGCGCCAGCCCTGGTTGAGGTCGACCATGATCTCCATCTCTGCGCCGACGGCCTCCCGGACGGCGGCCACGGCCTCGACCCCTTCGTCGGGCCGCTCCTTGTCGATCCTGACCTTCAGCGCCCGGAAACCCCGGTCGCGCAGCGCCAGTGCCGTCTCGCCGCGCGCAGCCGGCTCCAGCCGGGTCGCCGTCGACGCGTAGACAGGGATCTCGCTCAGCGCCCCGCCGAGAAGCTGCGCCGTCGGCACCCCGTGGGCCTTCCCGGCCAGGTCCCACAACGCCGCCTCGAGTGGCCAGTACCGCCCGGCATGGAAGTCGATCGACTCCAGGACGCGGACGTGGTGCTCGATGTCGAGCGGGTCGTGGCCGACGAAGAGCGGCGCGTAGCGCTCGAAGCCGTCCATGGTGTTCCCGGAGCCGATCCCGGTGAGCCCGTCGTCGGTGTCCACGTAGACGAGGGTCGCCTCGAAGGCACGCCGCGGCTCGGGGTCCCAGGCGGGCTCGAAGGGCGGGTCGAGCGGAAGGCGCAGCCGCCGGAGGCGGATGCCCGTGATCTTCACGAGCGCCGGAAGAACGGGTTCGCGGGCTCGCTCCGGAGCTCGAGGAGGTCCTCGATGGCCGGGCGTCCCTCCGCGCCGGCTGCGAGGCGCCGCGTGAGTCGCCTCGACGTTGGCGAGGTAGACCGCCTCCTCGTCGTCGGCGGCCCAGTCGACCCACACCGCGGCGATGAGAAGGAGGTCGTCGACCTCGCCCGCGGGAATCGTCCCGTCGGCGACGGCTTCGAGCACGCCCCGGGCGAGCCCTGCCTGCGCTGCTCCCCAGGTGAGCTCGGCATGCCGGTCGCTGCGAATGTCGGCCTTGTTGACGAAGAGCGTCGCCGGCTTCACCGGCATGTTCGGGCGCACCACGGTCACGAACGGGATGTGGCCGAGGCCGGGCGTCGCCAGCGCGGTGGCCCAGGCGGTCTCCACGGGGCCGCCCTTGCGGCCGAGCACCGTGTTCACGTGAGCGGCGCTCGGCCCGCTGCCCGCGAAGCCCTCGCCGAGGAGCGTCCGCTCTGCGAACCTCAGAAGGCGATCACCCCGCGCGCGACCTCGCCGGCGTTCATGGCCGCGAACGCCTCGTTGATCTCGTCCAGCCCGTAGCGCCGCGAGACGAGCGCGTCCAGGTCGAGCCTGCCGTCCATGTAGAGGTCGATCACGAGCGGCATGTCGACGTGCGGCCGGCAGGAGCCGTAGAAGCTGCCCGTGACGACCTTCTCCTCGCGCGGGAGCCCAGGCCCGGGCAGATCGGCGGTTGCACCGACCGGCGGGATCCCGACCGCCACGACCATTCCGCCTCGCCGGACGGCGTCGTAGGCCTGCGCGACCACCCCGGGTGCGCCGGCGGTGTCGAAGGCGTAGTCGGCGCCGCGGCCGTCGGTGAGCTCGCGGAGGAGCGCGCCGACGTCCTCGCCCGCGGGGTCGACCGCGTGCGTCGCGCCGAGGCCGAGCGCGGTCTCCCGCTTGAAGGCCACCGGGTCGGCGGCCACGATCGCGCGCGCCCCGGCGAGCTTGCAGCCGAGGATCGCCGAGAGCCCGACTCCGCCCGCGCCGTAGACGACCGCTGTGCTCCCGGGCTCGACACGGGCGCGGAGGACGGCGGCGCCGAAGCCCGTCATCACCGCGCAGCCGACGAGCGCCGCGACCTCGAGCGAGGCGTCCTGACGGATCCGGACACAGCAGCTCTCCGGCACGACGCAGCGCTCCGCGAACGTCGAGAGGAACGAGTAGTGGTAGAGCTTCGACCCGTTCTGCGACAGTGCGAGCCTGCCGCCCGGGAGGGTCCCTTCGAACATGTCCGCCATGGCCGCGTCGCAGAGGACGCCGCGGCCCTGCACGCAGTAGAAGCACTCGCCGCAGAACGGGAGCCAGGAGAGGATGACGTGATCGCCCTCGGCGACCGCGGTCACGCCCTCGCCGACCGCCTCCACGACGCCGGCGCCCTCGTGGCCGAGCACGGCCGGCAGGGGGTTCGGCGTCGCGCCGGTGATCACGTTCCAGTCGCTGTGGCAGACGCCGCTCGCCACGATGCGGACGGTCACCTCGCCGGGCCCCGGATCGGCGAGCTCGACGTCCTCGACTGTCAGGGGCTTCCCGATCTCGCGGAGCACGGCGGCGCGCATGCGCGCGATTCTACGGCGGCGAGGCCGCTCGAACACGGGCCGCGGCTCGCCGGGCGATAGGCTCGGCCGATGCGGATGCAGGCCGCCGTGCTGTGGGAGCCGGGCCGACCGGTGGAGATCCTCGACGTCGACCTGGCGCCGCCGCAGGCCAGGGAGGTGCTCGTGCGCATCGCCGCCTGCGGGGTCTGCCACAGCGACCTGCACGTCGTCGACGGCGACATCCCCGAGCCGCTGCCGCTCGTGCTCGGCCACGAGGCGGCGGGCGTCGTGACCGAGGTCGGCGACGGGGTCGAGCGGGTTCGGCCGGGAGACCACGTCGTGCTCGCGCTCGTCCCCTCGTGCGGGGAGTGCGAGAGCTGCCGCGCCGGGCGGCCGAACTTCTGCGAGCTGGGCGGGCGCATGGCCGCCACGGGGACGCTCGCCGACGGCACTTCCCGGCTCTCGTACGACGGCGCCGAGCTGCGCCACTTCAACTCCGTCTCGTCGTTCGCCGAGCACGCCGTCGTGCCGGAGTCCGTCGCCGTGCCGATCCGCGACGACGTCCCGCTCGACCTCGCGGCCCTGATCGGCTGCGCCGTGCTGACGGGCTGGGGCGGGGTCACGCGAACGGCGCAGGTCGAGCCGGGCGCGCGCGTCGCGGTCATCGGCTGCGGCGGCGTCGGGCTCTCCGTGATCCAGGCGGCGCGCATCGCAGGTGCCGGAGCCGTCGTCGCCGTCGACACACGCGCCGACAAGCTCGAGCTCGCCGAGCGGCTGGGCGCGACCGCGACCGTCCAGGCGAAGCCGACCGCGGACACGGCGCGCCGGATCCGCCACGCGACCGGCGGCGGCGCCGACTACGCGTTCGAGGCCATCGGTCGCAAGGAGACGATCCGCGAGGCGTGGGACTCGCTTCGTCCGGGCGGCACCGCCGTGGTGCTCGGCATCCCGCCCAAGGGCACGACGGTGGAGATCGACACCTGGGGCTTCATCAACGAGAAGACGCTGAAGGGGTCGTTCCTCGGCTCCGCGTCGCATCCTCGAGGACGTCCCGCGGCTCATCGACCTCTACGCGTCCGGCGACCTGCTGCTCGAGGAGCTCGTCAGCGACCGGATCGCGCTCGCGGACCTGCCCGCGGCCTTCGACCGCCTGCGGGCGGGCGAGGCCGTGCGTCAGCTCGTCGTCTTCGACTCCACCGGCTGACGCGCGCGGGGCGGAGGCGGCTCTCGCCTGGATCCGCCGCAGCTCGTCGACCGGGATGTGGCAGCGGATGTAGTGCCCGCGCTCGACCTCGGCCAGCGGCGGCTCCTGCTCCTCGCAGATCGCGCCCAGGTAGCGCGGGCAGCGCGTGTGGAAGACGCAGCCGGAGGGCGGGTCGGCGGCGCTCGGGATCTCGCCCTCGAGCCGGATCCGCGGGCGCTCCTCGCCCTCGAGCGTCGGCACCGCGGAGAGCAGCGCCTCGGTGTACGGGTGGTGCGGCGGGTTGAAGACCGCCTCGGCCGGCCCGAGCTCCATCAGCCGCCCGAGGTAGAGGACGGCGATGCGGTCGGCGAGGTAGCGGACGACGCCCAGGTCGTGGGAGATGAACAGGTAGGTCACGCCCTCCTTCGCCTGGAGGTCGGCGAGGAGGTTGAGGATCGCGGCCTGCACCGAGACATCGAGCGCGGAGGTCGGCTCGTCGCAGACGACGACGCGCGGCTCGCCGGCGAACGCCCGCCCGATCGCGACGCGCTGCTTGAGGCCGCCCGAGAGCTGGACGGGCCGGGCGCTCAGGAGCCGCTCGTCGAAGCGCACCGAGGAGGCGATCTCCTGCAGCCGCTCCTCCCGCCGCTTCGCCGCGGAGCCCGACGAGCTTCGTCGAGCGCGCGCCCGATGATGCGGCGCACGGAGAAGCGCCGGTTGAGGGCGGAGTCGGGGTTCTGGAAGACGGTCTGGAGCGCGCGCACCTGCTCGGTCTTCCGCTTGACGACCCGGGGCGCGAGCGGCTCGCCGTCCAGCTCGACGGTCGAGCCCTCGTCCGGGCGCGGTCAGGCCGAGAAGCACGCGCGCGAGCGTCGTCTTGCCGCAGCCCGACTCGCCGACGAGGCCGAGCGTCTCGCCGGCGCCGATCGAGAGGTCGACGTCGACGAGCGCGCGCACCGTGCTCCCTTCGTGGGAGAACGTCTTGCTGGCGTTCTCGAGCCGGACGAGGCCCTCGCCGTTCTCGCGTGCGGCACCGCGGGCCGGGATCGAGCTCGCGGTGTACGGGACCTCGGCCGCCTTGTCGTGGAAGTGGCAGCGGCTCAAATGTCCGCCTCCGAGCGGGTGGAGCGGCGGCTCGTCGGTCCGGCAGATCTCCTGCACGAGCCCGCAGCGGTCGGCGAAGACGCAGCCGGGAAGGTCTGCGCCGAGCTGCGGCAGGTAGCCGGGGATCGTGTCGAGGCGGTCGCGGTCCTTGCGCAGCCCGCCGCGCGGGATGCAGCGCAGGAGCCCGACCGTGTACGGGTGGCGCGGCTCGGTGAAGACGGTCTCCGCCTCGCCCTCCTCGACGAGCCGGCCGGCGTAGAGGACGCCGACCCGCTCGCACATCTTGCGGATGACCGCGAGGTTGTGGCTGATGAAGAGGACGCTCGTCCCGAACTCCTGGCGCAGCGCGGCGACGAGGTCGAGCACCTCCGCCTCGACCGTGGCGTCGAGGCCGGTGGTCGGCTCGTCGAGGATGAGGAGCGTCGGGTCGGAGGCCAGCGCCATCGCGATGACGACGCGCTGCTGGCCGCCGCCGGAGAGCTGGTGCGGGTAGCGGCGCATCCCGCCGGCCGGGTCGGAGATCTGCACCTTGCGCAAGCATCTCCTGCGCGCGGTCGAGCGACTCCGCCCTGGTCGTGGCCCATGAGCCGGAAGACCTCGGCGATCTGGTCGCCGACCCTGATCGCCGGGTTCAGCGCGGCGCCGGGGTTCTGGTAGACCATCGAGATCGCGGAGGCGCGCAGGCGGCGCACCTCGGCCTCGCTCATGGCCAGGAGGTCCTTGCCGTCGGCGTGGATCGAGCCGGACACGACGCGCCCGTTCCGCGGGAGGTAGCGCATGATCGTGAACGCGGCCGTCGTCTTCCCGCAGCCGGACTCGCCCACGAGGCCGTACGACTCGCCCTTGCCGATCGTGATCGAGAGCCCGCGGAGCACGGGCCGGTCGATGCCGCGGACGCGGTAGACGACCTCGAGGTCTTCCAGCTGGATGGCGGGCTCGGTCTCATCGCTCGAAGGTCTGCGCGATCGCGTCCGCGATCAGGTTGATCCCGACGATCAGCGTCGCGATCGCGAGGGACGGGAAGAGGACGGTCCACCAGATCGCCGGCGCTGATGAACGTGTAGTGCTGCTCGATGTCGCGCCCCCAGTCCGGGATCGACGGGTCGGCGCCGAAGCCGAGGAACGCGAGCGTGGCGATCGTGAAGATCGCGTACCCGAGCCGGACGGTGAACTCGACCACGATCGGCCCCATCACGTTCGGGAGGATCTCCGCGAACATGATGTACGGCGAGCGCTCGTTGCGGAGGCGCGCCGCCTGGACGTAGTCGAGCTCGCGCTCGCTGAGCACCGCCGCCCGCACGGTCTTGGCGATGATCATCGAGAAGACGAAGCCGATGACGAGGATGATCGTCAGCCGCGAGGCGCCGCGGGCGACGATGGCGAGGAACGCGATGATGATCACCGGCACGGCGAGCATCGCGTCGACGATGCGCATCGACGATGTCGTCGACGAGCCCGCGGTAGTAGCCGGTCACGAGGCCGATCGCCGTGCCGACGACCGTGCCGAGCAGCGTCGCGAGCGGGGCGGTGATGAGAATCTCCCGCGCTCCGACGATGACGCGCGAGAAGACGTCGCGACCGAGCCGGTCGGTGCCGAAGAAATGCTCGCCCGACGGCGCGCCGAGCTTGTTGAGGATGTCGTCGGCCTGCGGGTCCTGCGGCGCGATCAGCGGCGCCGAAGAGCGCGCAGATCGACCCAGAAGCCGACGAGGATGGCGCCGAAGATGAACCCCGGCGAGCGCAACGAGGAGGCGGATGCGCTCCCCGCGGGCGATCGTCGCCTCGTCCCGGACAGGGATCTGGATCGGGGCGGCTGGGTCTTCGATCGTGTCGTCATTCGGCGCCCGAGTAGCGGATGCGGGGGTTGAGGAGCGAGTAGAGGAGGTCGGCGACGAGCATCGCGATCAGGAAGATCGTCCCGACGACGAGGACGGCGGCCTCCAGCAGAGGTATGTCCTTCTGGGTCGCCGCCGTGACGATGAGCCGCCCCATGCCCGGGTAGTTGAAGAGGGTCTCGACGACGACGAGGCCGCCGATCAGGTAGCCGGTCTGGGTGGCGACGACGGCGATGGTGGGCAGAAGCGAGTTGCGCAGCACGTGGCGCTTGAGCACCGTGCGCCGGGGGAGGCCCTTCAGCACGGCCGTGCGCGTGTAGTCGGCGTCGAGCGCCTCGATCGTCCCGGCCCGCGTGATGCGGGCGATGTAGCCGAAGAGGAGGATCACGAGCGTCAGCGCGGGGAGGAGCAGGTACTCGAGCTGGGTCAGGATGCTTGCGCCCGCGGGCGCCCTGGCGCTGACCGGGAGGACGTCGAGCCAGAGCCCGAAGACGAGGATGAGGATGATCCCCGAGACGAACTCGGGCACGACGGAGAGCGAGAGCCCCCCGATCGTGATCACCCGGTCGGTGAGCCGGTCGCGCCTGAGGGCGGCGATGACGCCGCCGACGATCGCCAGCGGGACGACGAGGACGAACGCGAACGCGGCGAGCTTGAGCGAGTTGACGAGCGCGTTCCCGATCAGCTCGGTGACCGGCACGTTCTGGGCGAGCGAGGTGCCGAAGTCGCCGGTGAAGAGGCCCGTGATCCAGTCCCAGTACTGGGTGAGCAGCGACGCGGTCCGTGCCCAGCCGCTCGTTGAGCGCTGTCGACGGCGGCCTGGTCGGCGAAGGGCCCGAGGATGCGCCGGCCGACGTTTCCCGGCAGCACCTGCGTCCCGAAGAAGACGATGACGCTGAGGAGGAAGAGCGTGATCGCCGCGAGGCCCAGCCGCTTGAGGAGGAATCGTCCCATTGCCGCCCCTTACACACTACCGGACGGCCGAAGCCCGGAGGCCCCGGCCGCCTGACATATCGAACGTCGGCTCAGGCCGTGAAACCGGCCTTGGAGAGGTCGAACTGGCCAGTCGCCGCCGAGACCGCACCCTGGAGGTTCGGCTTCGCGGCGCTGAGGAAGTTGTAGAAGTACGGGAAGATGATCGGGGTCTCCTCGAGCAGGAGCTCCTGGATCTGCTTGGCGATCGTGCGCTGGGAATCGACGTCGAGCGCGGCGACGTACTGCCGGACGAGCTCGTCGTAGTCGTCGTTCTTGAAGTGCGCGGAGTTCCAGACGCCGAGCTTCGGATCGCCCGCGAGCGCCGCCGTCAGGTAGACGTTCGGCACCGGCCGGTGGCCGTAGTCGGTGATGCCCATGACGGAGTCGAGCCAGGGCGACTTCCCGTAGACGCCGTCGCCGTAGTACGTGCCGGCGTCGGTGATGTTCAGGTTGATCGTGACGCCGATCTCCTCCGCGGCGCTCTTCACGAGCTGGGCGAGGTCCGGGATCTCGAACCCGTCCCACGTGTCCAGCTGCACCGTGAAGCCCTTCCGCGCCGGCGTCGGCGAGCAGCTGCTTCGCCTGCTCGATGTCCTGCTCCCGCTGCGGGACGGACGTGTCCGTCGAGGGGTAGACGGGCGCGAACGGGCTGTCGTTGCCGATGTCGGCCAGCCCTTCCCAGAGCCCGTCGACGAGCGCGTTGCGGTCGATCGCCAGCGCGATCGCCTGGCGGACGCGGGCGTCCGTGAACGGCTCCTTGTCCGTGCGCATGTGGAGCTGGCGGTGCGTCGCCGTCTGGATGGCGATCACCTGGACGTCGGGGTTGTCGAGGAGCGCCTTGCCGCCCGCGACCGAGAAGTGCTCGACGAAGTCGACCTCGTCGCCCTGGAGGGCGACGATCATGGGCGCTTCCTCGGCGTAGAACTTGACGTCGACGTGTCGGGGTTCGCCTTCTCGCCCCAGTACGCGTCGTTGCGGACGAAGATCGCGCCCTGCTGCGGCGTGAAGCTCTGGAGCTTGAAGGGCCCGGTCCCCTCGAACGTCTGGCCCCAGTCGGCCGGGTCGAGGTCGGCCGGGATGATGATCGCGTTGTAGTTCGCGGAGCTGACGAGCGTCGGGAAGTTGCCGTTCGGGGCGTCGAGGTTGAAGACGACCGTCGTCTCGTCGGGCGCCTCCATGTTCCCGGCCGAGAGCACGCCGCCGAGCGCCGACTGTGCGTTCGCGGAGCCCCCGTCGGGGTTGATGAGCTTCTCGAAGGTGGCGACCACGTCCTCCGAGGTCATTGGGGCGCCGTTGTGGAACGTGACGCCGGAGCGGATCGTGAACGTCCAGACCGATCCGTCGTCGTTCGGCTCCCAGCTCTCGGCGAGGCGGGGCTGGAGCTCGAGGTTCTCGTCGGAGAAGGACAGGTACTCGCCGGTCGAGCCGAGCATGCCCGCGCCGCCCTCGTCCTGGACGAGGAGCGGGTTCGGCTCGGTGGTCGGCTGGATCAGGGCGACGCGGACGGTTCCACCGGGCTGAACGGCGCCCGCCGTCGTCTCGCCGCCGCCGGTCTGGGTTGCCCCGTCGTCGTCGTCCCCACCGCAGGCCGCCGCGATGAAGGAGAGGACCGGCAGCGACATGCCGACCGCCGTCCCTCGTCGCATCAGCTCCTTCCGGCTGATCTTGCGGTAGACGTACTCGTCGATGAGGTGGTTCTCGAGCTCGGTGCTCTCGCGACGAACCTCGTCGACCCGGCGCTGTGTTTCATCCATCTCGGCTCCTTCCCCGAAGCTCTGCAGCGGGTAAGCGGTCGTTAATAGCTCATCACCCGGACACAATCAATCGTGTCCCTCGGCGCTCCTCACCGGCTCAGACGGAGCCGCGGGCCGGAAGTTGGGGCAGGCGCTCGTGCAGAAGCGAGACGAAGCCGGGCACGTCGACGTCGACCGCGACCCT
Source organism: uncultured Actinomycetes bacterium (assembly GCA_963748205.1). Taxonomy (GTDB): domain Bacteria; phylum Actinomycetota; class Thermoleophilia; order Gaiellales; family Gaiellaceae; genus JAIBJN01. Next base: position 115,799 of record CAVVIB010000011.1, on the reverse strand, counting down.
CGCGTTGGGCGCCGGCAGGACCGTTCGGCGGCGCATGTCCACGACCGTCCGGCCGCGGCAGATTCCGCTCGAGACGTCGACCTCGACGTGCCGCTCCACGCGTCTCGACGAGGCCGGGCCGGATCACGTGCGCCATCGCCAGCGCGTCGTGGACGGGGCAGCCGCCGTGGTCGTAGGCCTCGCGGTAGAACGCGCCGTAGAAGTCGAGCATCTCGGCGACGGCCTCGTCCGACCGGGCCCTGGGGTCGCAGCCGGTCGGCGTCCTCCGGGGTCAGCACGGCCCGGTTCGTGACGTCGAGGCCGACCATCGTCACGTCGAGCCCGCTCGCGAACACGTGCGCGGCCGCCTCGGGGTCGATCCAGATGTTGAACTCGGCCGACGGGGTCATGTTCCCCTCGGCGATCGCTCCGCCCATGAGGACGATCCGCTCGATGCGCTCCGCGGCCTCGGGGCGCTCGGCGAGGAGGAGGGCGACGTTCGTGAGCGGCCCGAGCGGCACGAGCGTGACGGGGCTCTCGGAAGCGAGCAGGCGCTCCGCGAGGAGCTCGACGGCGTGCTGCTCGACGGGGCTCGCCGTCGGCTCGGGCAGGTCCGGCCCGTCGAGGCCGGTCTCGCCGTGCGCGTCGGCGGCGACGACGAGCTCGCCGACGAGCGGCTGATCCGCTCCCGCCGCGACGGGGACGTCGCTTCGCCCGGCCAGCTCGAGCACCCGGAGCGCGTTCGTCGTCACCTTCGTCGATCGTCTGGTTGCCGGCGACCGTCGTGACGCCGAGCACGTCCACCTCGGGGCTGGCGAGGGCGAGGAGGAGCGCGATCGCGTCGTCCTGGCCCGGGTCGCAGTCGACGAGGAGCGGGATCACGCGAGCACGGCCTCCGGCACGTCGACGTCGACGGCGCCTCCGTCACGCCCGCTGGCGAGGAGCGCGTCGACCGTGAACGCGGTGACGACCGACTCGGCGAGCGTCGGCGCCGGCTCGGCCAGGCCTCGCGCCGCGGCCGCGAAGGCCTCCAGCTCCAGCCGGTAGGCGTCCACGGCGGGCGCCGGGAAGCGCTCCTCCTCGACGACGCCCCAGCCGACGCTCCGGCCGGCGACCACCTCGGTGGGGAAGTCGATCCGCCAGGCGACGGGAAGCCGTGCGTGGCCGAGCGTGCCGTTGAGGCGCAGCTCGTGGTTGAAGTCCGCGCGCATCGAGCTCTCGACGGTTCCGACGACGCCGTTTGCGTACTCGATCAGCCCGAAGACCCGCGCGACGGTCCCATACCGCTCGCTCGTGCTCGTCACCGCCTGCGCGCGCAGCGGCCTGGCGCCGGCGAAGCGGTTGCAGGCGTCGACGCAGTAGCAGGCGATGTCGTACGGCGCCCCGCCGCCGAGCTCGACGCGCTGGCGCCAGTCCCGCGCGTCGTCGTCCGGGGAAGCCTCCTCGGGGTCGAAGATGCTGAAGGCGGCGTGGATGCTGTCCAGCGCGCCGAGCCGGCCGGACGCGAGCAGCTCGTCGAGCGTCGCCACCGCGGGGTGGTGGCGGTACATGTAGCCCTCCGTGACGAGCGCCTCGGCCTCGCGGGCAGCCGTCCAGATCTCGAGCGCTTCGGCCCCGGTCAGGGCGAGCGCCTTCTCGCAGAGGATCGCGCGGACGCCCGCGTCGAGGCAGCCGAGCACCTGCTCGCGGTGGAGGTTCGGCCAGGTGGCGAGAAGCACGCCGTCGAGCTCGTGCCCGGCGAGCATGTCCGCGTAGTCGCCGTAGGCGCGCTCGCAGCCGTGCCGCGCCGCCCAGTCCTCCGCCACTTCCGGCCGCCGGTCGGCGCAGGCGACGATCGCGACCTCGTCGGAGGCCGCAGCGCCGCGAGCGTGGCGCTCCGAGACGCTCCCGCAGCCGACGATGCCCAGGCGGAAGGCCACCTACGCGGAGAGCGCGCCCGAGCGGATCAGCTCCTGCAGCGGCTCGAGGTCGGAGACGAGGTTGTCGCCCTCGCCGAGGAAGGGGACGACCTCCCGCACGAGCGCGTGGGCGCGTGCGGTGCCGACGCCGAGCGAGGCGGGCCGGCGCAGGTCGACTGCCTGGCAGTCGATGACGAGCGCGACGGCGACGAGCGCCTCGCCGAGCTGCACCATCTCCCGCAGCCTGCGGGCGGAAAGGGGCGCCATCGTCATCCGGTCCTCGATGCCCTCGGCATGCGTCGACGTGACCGCCTCGAAGGAGACCGGCTGCGCGAGCAGCCGCGCCTCGGCCGTCAGGCCCTGCGCGGTGACGCCGAACTCGCCGAGCGAGTTCTCGGCCAGGCCCGCGCGGGGCGCGAGGAAGTCCGGCAAGCCGGTGAGGTGGCCCTGCATGAGCTTCTCCGCGCGCTCGCACGCCGACGTGAGCGCCGAGGCGAGCACGATGCGCAGGAAGTCGAGCGCGGCGGAGAGGGGGAGGATGTCGAAGTTGGCGACCGAGACGATGCGGTCCTCGTCGGGGACGATGAGCGGGTTCTCCTGCGAGGCGTTGAGCTCGATCTCGAGCTGCCCGCGGCCGAAGCGGAGGGCGTCGCGCAGGGCGCCGTGCACCTGCGGCAGGCAGCGGAAGGAGAGCGGGTCCTGGAGGTTGCGGGCGGCGCCGGGCTCCCACAGCGAGCTGCCCTCGAGGAGGCCGCGCAGGGCGGCGAGCGACTCGACGATCCCCGGGTAGGGCCGCACGTCGCCGATCGCGGGGTGCAGGAGGGTCAGGTTGGCGGCGAAGGCCTCGAGGTCGAGCGCCCCGGCGACGTCGAGGGCCCCGAGCAGGCGCTCGAGGTCGGCGACCGCGAGCGCCGCGATCCCGGTCGCGAACCCGTTCGAGTTCATGAGCGCGAGGCCCTCCTTCGCCTGGAGCTCGGCGTCCCCGAAGAGCCCATGAGCGAGATCGGCCATGGCGGGGAGGTCGGCCTGGCCCAGCGAGCCGAGCATGCGCACGCGCGGGTGCTCGCGCGCGTTCAGCGCCGCGAGGATGCGCTCCGCGATCTCGGGCCGCACGCCGGTCGTGCCCTTGGCGAGCGCGTTCGCGAGGCGCAGCATCGTCGCCCTGCACGATCTCCTCGGGCGCATCCGGGCCCGACGCCCACGCGGTGGTTGGCGATCAGCGCGCGGTTGAAGGCCGCGATCTCGGCCGGAGGCACGCGGACCTTCTTGCGCGCCCCGACGCCCGTGGTCATCCCGTAGACCTCGTCGCCCCGCTCGAGCGAGCGCTCGACGAGCGCGCGGGCCTCGCGCATCCGCTCGACCGCGTGCGGCGCGAGCTCGACGGACGCCCCGTCGCGCGCGACGCGGACGACGTCCGCCAGCGTGAGGCCGGCGCCGTCGAGAACGACGGTCATCAGCCCCAGACCTCCGCGGCGGTCTCGACGATGGTGGCGAGCTTCGCCCGCTCGTCCTCGATCGTGAGCGCGTTGCCGAGGATCGAGGTGGCGAAGCCGCACTGCGGCGAGAGGGCGAGGCGCTCGAGCGGCACGTAGCGGGAAGCCTCGCGGATGCGGCCGGCGAGCTCGTCGACGGTCTCGCGGCGCGGCGTCTTCGTCGTCACGAGGCCGAGCACGCAGACGACGTCGTCGGGCGCCTCGGCGAGCGGCTCGAACCCGCCCGAGCGCGCGTCGTCGTACTCGAGCAGGAGCCGCTGCGCCTTCACGCGGCCGAAGAGTCGGCCGGCGAGCCAGTCGTAGCCGCCCTCCACGAGCCACCGGCTCGCCTGGTTCCCGCGGCAGAGGTGGAAGCCGAACGTCACGCCGGGATGGTCGCCCATCACGAGGTTGTCGAGCTCGAGGCCGAGCTCGAGCCAGCGGTCGGCCGGCCAGCCCCGGCTCTCGTAGAAGTCGCGGTAGCCGGGGTCGAGGAGGAGCGGGTAGTGCGGGGCGTCGAGCTGGATGTAGGTCGCGCCGAGGTCGACCAGCTCCTCGACCTCCTCGCGCATGATCTCCGCCACGGCGCCCAGGAACTCCTCCAGCGTGGGGTAGGCGTCGCGCGAGCGCTCGGGGTCGTAGAAGTTGGCGAAGAGGCTCGGGCTCGGCAGCGTCACTTTCAGGACGCGGTCCGTGCGGCTGCGGGCGTAGGCGAGCTCCTCGCCCGAGAGCGAGCGGCGCCGTCTGAGCGGCCCGACGACTGCGATGGGCGGGCGCTCCACGGTCATGTCTCCGAGCTCGTCCGAGTGCCACTCGCCCCAGAGGAACGCGTCGATGTCCCACTCGCCGAACCCGTCCACGGCGGCCGGCAGCTGGCTCTGGAAGGAGAGCCTGCGCATCTCGCCGTCCGTGACGACCTCGAGCCCTGCGTCCTCCTGGAGCCTGAGCACCTCGTCCACGGCCCTGTCCTCGGCGCGCTTGAACTCGGCGCGCGTCAGCTCGCCGGCCTCGAAGCGCTCGCGCGCCTCCAGCAGCTCGGGCGGGCGGAGGAGGCTGCCGACGACGTCGGTTCGGGCAGCGAGCACGCGGGTAGCGTATGCCTACCGGTAGCATTTTCGGTGCAGGTTTCGCTTATGAGAGACATCCTCGTCCTCTGCCCGCAGGAGCGGGACCTGAAGGCGATTCGAGCAGCGGGCCTCGAAGAGCGTTATCGAGTCCATTTCGCCGGCTCGGATCTCGACCAGCTGCAGGACTTCGATCCGGTGGCCTTCCTGGACGAGTGCGAGAGCCATTCCGGCCGACGCGGTCCTCGGCACGAAGGACCAGTCGGCGCTCCTCGCCGCGCTCCTGGCCGAGCGGCGCGGGCTGCCCGGGCCGAGCCCGCAGGCGCTCGTCGCCTGCCAGCACAAGCCGACCGCCCGCGAGATCCAGCAGCGGGTCGCCCCGGAGGCGACGCCACGGTTCGCCGTCATCAACGGCCGCGCCGCCGTTCGACGTCCCGTTCTTCGTCAAGCCGGTCGTCGGACGCCTGTCTCAGAACGTGTTCCGGATCGAGGACCCCGACGACCTGCAGGACCTGCACGAGATCGACCGCTACACGACGCGCTATGCAGAGATCGCCGCCCTGGCCGGCGCAGATCCGGCGGCGGCGCACGGCTTCATGGCCGAGGAGCTCCTCTCGGGCGCCGAGGTCACGCTCGAGGGTTATGTCCACGGAGGCCGCGTGACGACGATCGGCGTCACCGACTCGATCAAGTACCCGGGGACCTTCAGCTTCGAGAGCTTCGAGTACCCGAGCGCTCTGCCGCGCGAGCGTCTCGAGGAGCTGTCGGATATCTCCTCGCGCGTGCTGCCGGCGTTCGGGTTCGAGGGTGGTTTCTTCAACGTCGAGTTCTTCGTCCCCGAGGGCGGTCCGGCACAGATCATCGAGGTCAACGGCCGGATCGCCTCGCAGTTCGCGCCGCTCGTCCAGGCCGTGCATGGACGCTCGACCTACGACGCGCTCTTCCGGCTGGCGCTCGGCGAGGATCCGGCGTGGGGCCCCTGTGAGCCGGACGGCGTGGCCGTGAGCTATGTCCTGCGGGTCTTCGAAGACGCGCTCGTCGCCGCCGTCCCCGATCCCGACCCCGCCGTGGAGCTGCTCGTTCGGCCGGGGCTCTACCTCTCGGAGCAGGGCGTCAACGACTCCCACAGCTACCGGCTGGCGATTCTCTACGGGGTCGGCGAGACGCGCGACGAAGCCGTGGCGCGCTGCCGCGAGCGCGCGCGGGCGCTCAACTTCCGGCTGGCGCCGGCGCCTGTTCGCTGACGCCGGGCTCCTCCTCGCCGCGGGCCTCGCGGTTCGAGATCCCGATCCCGCCCACTGCGGCGCCGGCGAAGGTGAGCGCAGCCGCTAGCGCCATGCCCGCTCTGAACGCGTCGACCGAGGCATCGCGCACCTCCTGCGTCTCGGGGTCTCGCCCGAGCGGGACTGCGTCGGCATCGTCCGTGTTCGCCTCGAAGACCAGCGTGATCACGAGGCCGATCACGGCGATGGCGACGAGGCTGCCGAGGCGGGAGACCGTCGAGTTGACGCCCGAGGCGATGCCGGCGTAGCGCTCGGGCGCGGACTTCAACGCGGTCGCCGTGATCGGCGCGACCATCATCGCGAGGCCGAGGGAAAACAAGGCCAGGGCGGCGATGCCCGCCGTCCAGAACTCCGACTTGTCGTCGACGAACGTGAAGACGAGCGTCCCGGTCCCCATCAGCACAGGCCCCACCGTCAGATAGAGACGAGGCCCGTGCTTGTCCGCCAGGGCGCCGAACCGCGCTGCGAGCAGAATCATGACGATGCTCGAGGGGATGTTCAGGAGCCCGGCCACGAACGGCGTGAAGCCGAGGAACTGCAGATAGATCGTGAAGAACACGAAGAACCCGTAGAGCCCGGCGTAGACGAGGAACGTCTGCGCGTTCGCGACCGCGAAGTTGCGGACGCGGAAGAGCTCGAACGGGAGCATCGGCTGCGCGACGCGTTGCTCGACGATGACGAACGCCGCGAGCGCGGCCCCCGAGCCCACGAAGGCCCACCAGACTCCCCCGAACCCACGGTCGGCGCCTTCGACGAGCCCGTACGTGAGGAGCCCGAAGCCCACGGCGGCGAGGGCGGCTCCCGGGAGGTCGAGCCTGCCCTTGCGCTCGGGCGGCGCCTCATTGCAGCGCCCAACAAGGGCGAGCGCGACCGTGGCCGCGGCGAACGGCAGGTTGAGGAGGAAGATCCAGCGCCACGAGACCCACTCCACGAGCGCGCCCCCCGCCGGCGGCCCGGCGATCGTGGCCACGCTCGTGAACGACGTCCAGAGCCCGATCGCGCGCCCGGACTCGGAGCCGTACACGCCGCGGAGCAGCGCGAGTGAGTTGGTGGTCAGGAACGCGCCCGCGACGCCCTGAAGCGTTCGCGCCAGGATGAGGACGGCCTCGTTCGGCGCCGCCCCGGCGAGCAGGGAGGCCAGCGCGAAGCCAGCGGCGCCCGGCGATGAAGACCGGCCGCCTGCCGTAGCGGTCGCCGACCGCGCCGCCCACGAGGTAGAGGGAGGCGAGCGCGAGCGAATAGGAGAGGAAGATCCACTGCTGGCCCGTCAGGCCGAGACCGAGATCCTCCTCGATCGTCGGGAGCGCGACGATCACCACCGTCGCGTCGATGAAGGCAAGCGACGAGCCGAGGATCGTTGCGGCGAGGGTCAGCCGCCGCCGTGTCTCGAGGCCGAGCGTCTCCACGGCCGGAGGATACGCTGACAGAGTGAGGGGGATGTCTGCAGGGTTGGCGGCAGCGGCCGCATGGGCCGCAGCCGAGCCCCTGGCCGCGAAGATTTTCCGCCCGCCGGCGGGCTACTCGGACGTGCGCATGCTCGGCGGCCTGCTTACCCAGGGCTCACGCTGGCGCGCGGCCGGGTTCGGCGCGCACCTGGTGAACGGCGCGCTCTTCGGCGCCGCCTTCGCGCGCGCAGGCGGACGGGGATGGCGTCAGGGCCTCGCCGCCGCTCAGGCCGAGAACCTGCTGCTGTGGCCCGCGATGGCGGTCGTCGACCGCGTGCATCCCGACCGGCGGAACGGCACGTGGCCGCCGCTCCTCACGAACGCGCGCGTCTTCGGATACGAGGTTGCCGTACACGCGCTCTTCGGAGTCGTGCTCGGCGCGCTCGCGGGCTCGGGTCAGCGCTCGCGCGAATAGTCGCCGTCTTGCACGGCGGCGTTGATGGAGCGGTCGAGCTCCTCGTCGCGCATCCAACCTGGCCGCTTGCGAGGCTTTGGTTTCTCCTCGCGCTTCGACCCGTTTCCGTTCCCATTCCGCACCGGCGAGGTCCTGGGTCGCTTCTGCTGGTTGCGCTCCATGGGCATGTGGTTCCCGCCGTTTCGAGCCGCAAACTAGGTTATTCCTGGAAATCGGCGCTATTAATGGCGTCGGTGGAGACGCTGCTCACAATCGCCTCCAGGCGGGAGACCCGCAAGTACGACCAGAGCCCGATCCTGCCCGAGGTCGAGCGCAGGATCCTCGATGCCGGGCGGCTCGCCGGGAGCGCGAAGAACAAGCAGCCGTGGCGCTTCCTCGTCGTCGAGAGCCCGGCCGTCCGCGAGCGGCTCGCCGAGGCGGTCTTCGAGCCTCGCAACGTGCGCGGCGCGCGCTTGATCGTCGCCCTCATGGTGTCCGGAAAAGGCCCCACCTCCTTCGACGCGGGCCGGGCGGCGCAGAACATGCTCCTCGCCGCCTGGGACCTCGGCGTGGGCGGCTCCCCGAACGGGATGCCCGACCGGGAGGCGGCCGGCGAGATCCTCGGCGCGCGCGAGGGCGAGAGCCCGGCGATCGTCCTCACGTTCGGCTACCCGGCGAAGCTGCGCGACCCGTCCGCGCGGGGCGTGGAGGAGTGGAGCGAGCGAGCCAAGCGCCGCCCGCTCGACGACCTCGTCGAGCGCATCTAGCCCCGCGTTAGGGTCTCTCCATGAGCTCTGCCGAGGAACTCGCTGCGCGGGTGGGGGAGGCGATGTGGGCGCGCGACAGCGCCTCGCAGGCGCTCGGGATGACGCTCGAGGAGGTGCGCCCCGGCTACGCGCGGCTGCGGATGACGGTGCGCGGCGACATGCTCAACGGCCACGGGACCTGCCACGGCGGGCTGGTCTTCGCCCTCGCGGACTCGGCGTTCGCGTTCGCCTGCAACTCGCGGGACGTCGTGACGGTCGCCGCCGGGTGCTCGATCGAGTTCCTCGCCCCGTCCCGGGAAGGGGACGAGCTCGTCGCCGTTGCGCAGGAGCGGTCGCTCGAGGGTCGCAACGGCGTCTACGACGTCGACGTCACGCTCGCGGACGGCGGGGTCGTAGCCACGTTCCGGGGCAGGTCGGCCGCGACTCGCGCGACCGTGCTCGGCGACGCGGCTCCCTGAGCCCGCGTCGTCCGAAGTCAGCAGGAAACTTCAGGCGTACACGACGGTTCGCCGTCCCAGTCCTGGAGGTCCCGCATGGATATCGTGGCAGAAATACGCGGCGGAGCTGCTCGGCACGTTCGTCCTCGTCTTCGGGGGGTCGGCGGCCATCGTCTCCGCCGGCCTCACCACGCTCGCCGTCTCTCATCGTGGCCGCCCTGGCCTTCGGCCTGGCCCTCCTGGCGGGGCTGTACGCCTTCGGGGAGGTTTCGGGAGGCCACTTCAACCCGGCCGTCTCGCTGGCGATGTTCCTGGACAAGCGCCTGCCCAGCAACGAGCTGATCGGCTACTGGCTCGCGCAGTTCGCCGGTGGGATCCTCGCGGCCATCGCGCTCTGGATCGCCGTCGACACGCGCGAGCAAGTGGCCGCAACGTCGACCTATCCCGGCGCCTTCGGGGACGGCAGCGCCTTCTTCATGGAGATCCTCTTCACGGCGATCTTCGTCGGCGTGATCCTGCAGGCGAGCGTCAGCGGCCGCTTCGGGGGCAGCGCTCTGCTCGCCATTCCCCTGGCTCTCGTGGCCGTGCACCTGGCCGTGATCCCGTTCAGCGGCTCCTCCGTGAACCCCGCGCGGACCTTCGGGCCCGACCTCATCGGGGGCGAGTGGGACGGCATCTGGATCTACCTGATCGCGCCGCCGCTCGGTGCGATCCTCGCCGTGTTCGTCTTCCGCACCGTGTCGGGCGGGGCGAGAGTCGCAGCGGAGAGCCCGGTCGCCGAGGTGCTCGCGGAGCCCGACGCCCAGAGCCCGCCGCCGCTGCCGCCGAGATGATCGGAGGGATGGGCCCCGCCTCGGGCGGGGCCCGCCCGCTCCTCTCGTCAGCGCTCGACGCGCACGACGGAGTACGGCTGGGTAGCCGGGTTCATGACTCCGAAGCGCGCGTTGACGGCGTAGAGGTACTTGCCGAACTCCGCGATCGTCGTCGGGACGTCGAAGTCGGAGTCCGTGAGGAGACCCGTGATCGTCCCGGAGGCGAGGCCTCGCGTGAGCTTGATCACGGCGATCTGGTTCATGCGGTTCTGGACGACGTAGAGCGTGCGGCCGTCGAGCAGGATGCCGTCGCCCTGCATGACGTTGCCGCTGCCGCCCGTGAGCTCGATCAGGTCGGCGACGCCGGTGTCCGCTTCGACCGTGTAGAGGCGGCCGAGGTTGGACTGGACGATCACGAGCGTCTCGCCGTCCGGCGTGGCGTCGATCCCGTTGACGTTGAAGCCTGGCCCCATCTCGAAGTCGCCGCCGAGGGGAACCCTCTGGACGTCCGCCTGCGATCCGAGCTCCCCGCCCGGCCCGATGGGCACGCGGTAGAGCACCGCCTTCTGGGACTCGGTGAACCACGCGGCGTCCTTCGTGACGATGACGTCGTTCACGAACGTCGGCGGGCCCTCGGAGAGCTGGTAGGACGCCAGCGTCGCGCCGGTGCGCGCGTCGTAGACCCACGCCATGCCGGTCGGGCCGCCGGCGACGAAGATGCGCTTGCGGCCGTCGACGTCGATGCCGATCGCGGCCCGGCCCTGCTGGGCCGGCACGAGCACGTCGCCCTGGCCGGTGCGCAGGTCGCCGCGGTAGACGGCGCCGGTCGGGATCGAGCCGACGTAGAACGTGTGGCCCCCGGCGATGTCGATGCCCTCCGGCTGGAAGCCGGTCGGGAGCGGAATGACCTCCGGCCAGTCGCGGGCGCCGGACGCCGGGGTCGCGGCGAGGACGAGCGCCCCCGCCAACACGCTGAGGATGCGAAACACGGTCAATTGAGAACCTCCCTGGTCCCTGGTCTGACGACGTCGTTCCCGGCCCCCGCCGGGAGCGAACCTCTCCACTGCATACGAGTCGGTCCCGAGATCAGATGGCGGTGGCACCTGTGACTAACTGCGACTTCGGGGCGCCGTCTAACTAGCCGTGGAAGGCTCCGCCATGCTCGTGGTCCGGGGCCGGCTCTCGGCGGGGGGAAGCGCGGAAGGCACGTCGAACGGCCCCGTGGGACGCGCGTGAGCCCGTTCTCGCTGGGCGCCTGGCGCCTCGTCCTGCGCCGGGCGCGGCACGACCGGCTGGTCGTCGCGGCCGCGTTCCTCACGATCCTCCTCGCCACCACGCTCCTCGCGTCGGGGCCGATCTACGCCGAAGCGGTCGCCGCCAGCGGGCTCCAGCGGACGCTCGAGGACGCGCCCGTCCAGGACGCGACCGTGTCGGTCTCCGGCCAGGTCGACTCCGAGGACTACGAGGCGCTCGACGAGCAGGTGACCCGCGCCGTGGAGGGCGTGTTCGGCGCCGACGCGGTCGACGTCCACCGCAGCAGCCTCTCCGGCTCCTTCACGCTCCCGCCGGGTGAGGGGATCCCCGACGAGGCCTTGACCGTCTTCGGCACGTTCGACGGGCTCCAGGAGCACGCCGACCTCGTCGCGGGCGAATGGCCGGCCGGGCCCGGCGGCGAGGAGGTCGAGGTGGCTCTCTCCGAGCCGGCGGCGCGGTCGCTCGGCCTCGAGCGGGGCGACACGATCGAGGTCGCGGCGGTCGGCGACGAGGACGAGACGGTGCCGGTCCGCGTGGCCGGCCTCTATCGCGTGAGGTCGGCCGACGACCCCTACTGGTGGGGCTCGCCGCTCGAGCTCGACGGCCAGGAGGAGCTGCGGTTCACGACCTTCGGGCCGCTCGTCGTCTCGCCGGAGGCCTTCGCGGAGCTGGCGGGCGACAGCGCCGAGGCGCGCTGGCGCGCGGAGCCCGACACCGGGGCGATCGGCCTGGACGAGCTCGGCGAGCTCCGCGAGCGGCTCGGAGCGCTCGAGGACGAGCTGCACGCCGAGGGTGGCGCGGCAGCCGGGGTCGCCGTGCAGACGGGGCTCGGCGGAGTGCTCGAGCGCGCCGACCGCTCGCTCCTCGTCTCCCGCTCGGGCGTGCTCGTCCCCTCGGTGCAGCTCGCTGTGCTCGCCGGGGCGGCTCTGCTCTTCCTCGCCGGCCTCCTCGCCGAGCGGCGCGCCCTCGAGTCGGCGATCCTTCGCTCGCGAGGCGCCAGCGCGGGGGAGGTCGGGCAGCTGGCGCTGCGCGAGGGAGCGCTCCTCGCGGTTCCGTCCATCCTCGCGGCCCCCTGGCTGGCCGCGCTCTCGCTCAGAGCCATGAACCACATCGGGCCGCTGGCCGACATCGGGCTCGAGCTCGAGCCGCACGTCAGCCGCACCGCGTACGCGCTCGCGGCGGTGGCGGGGATCCTGAGCGCCCTCGGGCTCGCGCTGCCGGCGCTCCGCTCGGCCGCGGTCACGACGGCGGTGCAGGAGCAGGGACGCCCGCGCCCGGCAGGCATCGTCCGGCGCGCGGGGCTCGATCTCGTGCTGGTCGCGCTCGCGGTCCTCGCGTACTGGCAGCTGCGCCGCTACGAGGGAACGGTGGTCGAGTCGATCCAGGGTCGCCTGGGGATCGACCCGCTGCTCGTCGCGGCGCCCGCGCTCGGGCTGCTCGCGGGGGCGCTCCTCGCGCTGCGGGTCGTTCCCGCCGTGGGGGCGCTCGCGGGGCGTGCCGCCACGGCAGCCCGCGGGCTCATCGCCCCGCTGGGCACCTGGCAGATCGCCCGCCGGCCGACGCGCTACGCACGCGTCGTCGTCCTGCTCACGCTCGCACTCGCCATCGGGCTCTTCGCCTCCGCGTACGGGAGCACCTGGCTCCGCTCGCAGGAAGACCGCGCCGAGTACGAGGCCGGCGCGGACATCCGGGTCGCCCCGGACGAGCTGACCGGCGCCATCCCGACGCTCAACCTCGCCGCCGCCTACGGCGAGATCGACGGCGTCCGCGCCGCGCTCCCCGTCGTCGAGAGCCCGCTCGGCGTCTCGTCGGCGGCCGACTCCGCGACCCTGCTCGCCGTCGACGCGGCTCGGGCCGCGGAGATCGTGGAGATCCGCTCGGACCTTGCCGACACGCCGCTCTCCGAGCTGGCCACACGTCTCGCCGCGAACCGCCCGGAGCTGGCCGCTCTGGAGCTTCCCGGCACCCCGGACGAGCTCACGATCCGTGCACGCGGACGCGTAGAGGTTCCCGAGGACAACGTCTCGCGCTTCGGCCTCCCGCGGACGCCGTCGCCGCCTTCGCTCGCCGTCGTGCTCCGCGACGGAGAGGGGCTCCTGCACCGCATCCCGGCCGGCGAGCTCCCCGCGGACGGGGAGGAGACGACCCTCACCGTGGACGTCGCCGCCGAGGGCCGTGAGCCGTCGTATCCGCTTTCGCTCGTGGCCGTCGAGCTGCGGGCCTACGCGGGCTTCTTCGACTCGCGCTCGGGGACGTTCGAGCTCGGCGACATCACCGCCGGCTCCACCGACGTCGAGCCCGGGGCAGACGTCCGCTGGGCGGTCGATCCCAGCGAGCTGCGCGACGCGCAGTCGGCGCCGGAGGTGCACGAGGCGCGTGCGGGCCAGGAGTCGCTGCTCGAGCTCTCGTTCGACACGGGCGCGAGCACCGCGATCGGCGAGGCGCCGGTCACGTTCACGATCACGCCCGGCCAGAACGAGCTGCCGCAGGCCATCCCGGCCGTTGCGACGGGCGGGTTCCTCGAGGCGACCGGCACCGACGTCGGCGGCACCGTCGCCCTCGGCCCCGGGGATCCGGAGCTCAGGCTCGTCGGCTCGGTGCGCGGCTTCCCGACGCTGCCGCCCGAGGAAGGCGGCGTCGTGGTCGACCTCCCGACGTACCTCACCGCCGTCTACCTCGCCACCGGCGAGCTCCCGCGGCCGACGGAGTGGCTCCTGGACGCGGAGCCTGGCAGCGAGCGCGCGGTCGCGCAGGCGCTGCGTGCGCCGCCGTACTCGAGCGCCGAGGTGGTCGACCGCGTCGGCGTCACCGACCGTCTGACGCGCGATCCCGTCGCGCTGGGCATCAGCGGTGCGCTGTCGCTCGGGTTCGTCGCCGCGGCCGTCTTCGCCGTGCTCGGCTTCGCCGTCAGCGCGGCCGTCTCGACCGCGGAGCGGACGACGGAGTTCGCGGTCCTCCGCTCCCTGGGGCTCTCGAGCCGGCAGCTCTCGGCCTGGCTGGCGCTCGAGGGCGGGATCACGGTCGTGCTCGCCCTGGTCGGGGGGATCGTGCTCGGCGGTGTCGTTGCGTGGCTCGTGCTCCCGTTCGTCTCGCTCGCCGGCGAGGGCGGAAGGCCGTTCCCCGAGGTGATCGTCGAGCTGCCCTGGGAGGCCGTGGCGCTCCTGGCCGGGAGCCTGTTCGCCGTGCTCGCGCTCGTCGTCGGCATCCAGCTCCTGCTCCTGAGGCGGCTGGCGCTCGCGCCCGCCCTCCGCGCTGGAGAGACCCGGTGAGCGTCCGCGCTGCACTCGCGCCCTTCGCGATCGCGCGCCGCCGGCTGCGCTCCGACCCGCTGTTCGCCGCCGCCCTCTTCGCCGCCACGGCGGCGACCGCCTTCCTCTTCGCACTCGTGCCGCAGGTGTTCGACCGCATGGCCGAGTCGAGCCTCGAGGAGACGGTGGCCGGCGCGAACGCGCTCGAGCGCAACGTCTCGATCGCGGGCGCGGGAGCGATCGACGCCGCCCGGGGCGAGGACCCGGTCGCGAGCGTCGTCGCGCAGGGCGACGAGCACGAGCAGCGGTTCCCCGCCGGCGTGCAGGCGGTCACGGGCGAAGGGCGCGCCAGCGTGGAGACGAGCCGCTACACGATCCTCACGCCGCCCGGAGAGGCGGCCATCCCGGGGACGACGCGCTACCTGACGCTCCGTTTCCTCGAGGACGCGGACGAGCACCTGGAGATCGTCGAGGGCGATGCGCCGACCGACGCCGCCGGCCCGGTCGAGCCGCCCTTCGGCGACCGCACCGCGGTGACCGGCCTCGAGATCGCCCTCTCGGCAGGCGACCGCCGAGCAGCTCTCGGTCGAGCTCGGCGACCGGCTCTTCATCGGCCCGGCCGCCGACGACCCGCTCGTGCGCAACGTCCCGCTCACGGATCGCCGCCTGCTCGCGGTCGACGTCGTCGGCATCCTCGGCGCGCGCGAGGGCGACGACGCGTGGCTCCAGGAGTCCCGCCTCGGCAGGGCGGCCATCCGCGACACCGAGACGATGCGCTTCATCTTCGGTTACGGGCTCGTCTCCGGCGAGGAGTACAACGAGCTCCTGGCGGGCGTCGATCCGCTGCCGCTGCGCTACGAGTGGCGGTTCCTCGTCGACCCGGAGGCGGTCGCGGCGGAGGACACCGGGGAGCTCGCCTCCGAGGTGCGGCAGCTCGAGGCGGCGTTCGGGCAGACGACCTTCGGGCAGCGACTGGGGCTCGGCGTGCGCACCGGGCTGGGCCGGATCCTCGCCAGACACGAGGACGACCGGCAGGCCGCTCAGGCCGTGCTCGCCGTGGGCGGGATCGCGCTCCTCGCGGTCGCGCTCAGCGTGCTCGGCGTCCTCGCGGCTCTGGCGGCGGACCGCCGCTCGGAGGCGATCGCGCTCCTGCGGAGCCGCGGCGCCTCGCTCGCGCAGACGCTGAGCGTGCAGGCGGTCGAAGGACTGCTCGTCGCGGTTCCTGCCGGAGTGCTGGGCTACGCGGCCGCGACTCTGGCGGCCGGACGCCCGCCCGAGCTCCTACCGGCGCTGCTCGTCGCAGGGATCGTGCTCGCGGTCGGCGCTCTGCTCGCGGGAGCCGCCGTCGGCACCGCCCGCCGGGCCGTCGTTCCGGGGAGGCCCGACGAGTCGCTCGTCCCGCGCCTCTCTCCGGTGCGCATCGCGCTTCGAGTCGCTCGTCGTCATCGCGGCGCTCGCCGGCGCGTATCTCCTGCGGCGCCGCGGGCTCTCGTCCGAGGGCGGGTTCGATCCGTATCTCGCCGCCGTGCCTGTTCTCGTCGGGCTCGCGGCCGCGATCGTCGCCCTACGCCTGTACCCGCTTCCGCTGCGCGCCCTCGCCTGGGCCGCGGCCCCGCGACGCGATCTCGTGCCCGCGCTCGGCCTGCGGCGCCTGTCCCGCTCGCCGACGCTCGCGGTCGCGCCGCTCCTCGTCGTCCTGCTCGCCACGTCCGTGGGCGTCCTGGCGGCGACGCTCGCCGGGACGATCTCGGTCGCCCAGGACCGCGTGGCCGCGTCCGACCTGACGCCGCTCGACACCGGCACGCTCGACGTCTTCCGCGTCGGCATCGTCGTCGCCGGTGCGTACGCGACCGTGGCGCTCGCGCTCGCTCCCGTCCTCAGCGCGCGGTCGCGCCTCCGCGACCTCGGCTACCTGCGGGCGCTGGGGCTCTCGCGGCGTGACGCGCTCGGGCTCGCCGCGTACGAGCTCGTCCCGCCGGTCGCGCTCGCGCTCGTCCTCGGCGTCGTCCTCGGCATCGCGCTCGGCTACCTCGTCGAGCCGGGCCTCGACCTCGCCGCGCTCGCCGCGGGCGAGCAGGCCGCCCTGCGGCCTGCCGTCGCGGCGCCGATCCTCCTCGTCGCGGGCCTGGTGCTCGTGACGGCCGCCGTGACCGTCCTCACCGGGGCGGCCGCTGCCCGCGTCAACCTCAGCCGTGTCCTTCGAATGGGAGAGAGATGAGCCAGATCGTGTGCGACAACCTCGTGAAGATCTACAAGGTCGCCGACCTCGAGGTGGTGGCCCTCCAGGGGCTCGACCTGATGGTCGATCCCGGCGAGCTGATCGCCATCGTGGGAGCGTCCGGGAGCGGGAAGTCGACGCTCCAGAACATCCTCGGCGGCCTCGACTCGCCGACGGCCGGCAAGGCCGACGTGGCGGGGTTCGATCTCACGTCGCTGAGCGCGCGCGACCGCACCTTCTACCGGCGCCGCGTGGTCGGCTTCGTCTGGCAGCAGACCGCGCGCAACCTCTTTCCGTACCTCTCCGCCGCCGAGAACGTCGCGCTCCCACTCGTCCTCGACGGCATGGGCGGCAGGGACCGGCGCGACTACGCCGACGAGCTGCTGGAGCGCGTCGGCCTGGCCGACCGGGCGGCTCATCACCCGCACGAGCTCTCGGGCGGCGAGCAGCAGCGTGTAGCGATCGCCATCGCGCTCGCCAACCGCCCGAAGGTGCTGCTCGCCGACGAGCCGACCGGTGAGCTGGACAGCGAGTCGGCTGAGGAGCTCTTCTCCACGCTGCGGGCGGTCAACGAGGCGCTCGGCGTGACGGTGATCGTGCTCACCCACGATCCCCTCGTCGCCACGCAGGTGAACCGGACGATCGCGATCAGGGACGGGCGGACGAGCACCGAGACGCTGAGGCGTGCCGAGCTCGACGAGAGCGGCGAGCACCGGATCATCGCGGAGGAGTTTGCGCTCCTCGACCGCGTCGGCCGGCTCCAGCTCCCGCGGGAGTACGTCGAGGCGCTCGAGCTCGAGCGGCGCGTCCGCCTCGCGCTCGAGCGCGACCACGTCGGTGTCTGGCCCGACCGGGCGAGGAAACGGCAGCGCGATGGGGAGGAGGCCGACGGTGAGTGACGGACGGGTGGTCGTCGCGGAGGGCGTCGGCCGCGACTTCACGGTGGGCGATTCGGTCGTGCACGCGCTCCGGGACGTCGACTTCACCGTTCCCGAGGGCACACTCGCGGTCGTGCACGGCCGCTCGGGCTCGGGCAAGACAACGCTCCTGAACGTGATCGGAGGCCTCGACCGGCCGACCCGGGGCCGCGTCTGGCTCGACGGCCAGGAGGTCACGGGGAAGGGCGAGGACGCGCTCGTCGAGGTGCGGCGGGAGAAGATCGGCTTCGTCTTCCAGTCCTTCGGGCTCGTGCCGATCCTCTCGGCCGCGGAGAACATCGAGGTGCCGCTGCGCCTGCGGAAGGTCGACCCGGACGAGCGCACGGCGCGGGTGCGCGAGCTCCTCGACCTCGTCGGGCTCGGCGCCCGTGCCGGCCACCGCCCCTACGAGCTTTCCGGCGGGGAGCAGCAGCGCGTCGCCATCTGCCGCGCCCTCGCCAACCGCCCGCGACTCCTGATCGCGGACGAGCCCACGGCACAGCTCGACTCGGGCAACGCGGTCACGATCATGGAGCTGGTGCGCGAGCTCGTGGCCAGCGAGGGCGTGTCGGCGCTCGTCGCCACGCACGATCCGCTCCTCCTGGACGTGGCCGACACCGTCGTCGAGCTCCACGACGGGCGGCTGGAGGCTACGAGAGCAGCTTGATCGCGCTCGCGAAGCCGAGGCCCAGCGGCTGCTGGACGGAGATGTGAAGGAAGCCGAGCTGCTCGAGCTGCTGCGCGCGGGCGAGCGGCCCCACGTCGAGCGGCCGTAGCCCTGCGTCGGACACGAGCTGCGAGACCTTCTGCTTGGCGGCCTCGTCGTCGCCGGCGATGAAGACGTCGAGTGGCTGCCCGCCGACCTCGCCCGCGACGAGGGTGGGGGAGAAGTTCGTGTTGAAGGCCTTCACCACCGAGGTGCTGTCGGGCACGAGCGCAGCCACCTCTTCGGCTGACGAGCTGCCGGGCACCGTCGCCAGGCGATCCCAGGTGTCCGTGTCGACCGGGTTCGTGATGTCGACCACGACCTTGCCGGCGATCTCCTCCGCGTACTGCTGGACGGCGTCCTTGATGCCCGGGTAGTAGACGGCGAAGACCACGATCTCGCCGCTGAACGTCGCGCCGGGGTCGACTGCGGACGTCGAGCCGCCCAGCTCCGCTGCGAGGGCGCCCGCCTCCGTCGGGTCGCGATCGACGATCTCGACCTCGTGGCCTCCGGCGACGACGCGCGTGCCGATCCCGCGTCCCATGTTTCCTGCACCGACGATCGTGACCTTCATGCTCTTCCTCCATCGCTCCAGGGTTTCCTTTCGCGTTCCCCGCCCCGACCGGGTCGAATCATGGAAGCTACGGTCGTGGTCTCCCGCTACGGCCGCCCGCTCGAGTTCGGCGTCTTCGTCATCCCGACGAGCGACGACCTGGGCGTGGCACGCGAGCAGGCTGCGGTCGCCGACGAGCTCGGGCTCGACCTGATCGGAATCCAGGACCACCCGTACCAGTGGCGCTACCTGGAAACGTGGGCGCTCATCGCCGACCTACTCGCCCGGACCGAGCGCGTGCGCTTCTTCCCGGACGTGGCCAACCTGCCGCTCCGCGGTCCGGCGATGATCGCCAAGCAGGCGGCGTCGCTCGACGTGCTCTCGGGCGGGCGCTTCGAGCTCGGCCTCGGCGCTGGGGCGTTCTGGGATCCGATCCGCGCGATGGGCGGGCCGGTCCGTTCCGGCGGTGAGGCCCTGAAGTCTCTCGAGGAGGCGATCGAGATCATCCGCCTCTTCTGGAGCGGCGAGCGCTCGATCTCGTTCGCCGGCGAGCACTACACCGTGAAGGGCCTGCACCCGGGCCCGCAGCCTGTGCACGAGATGGAAATCTGGCTGGGCGTCGGGAAGCCGAAGGCGCTCGCCCTCACCGGACGGCTCGCAGACGGCTGGGTGCCGTCCCTCTCGTGGGCCACGCCCGACCTGGTGCCCGACATGCAGCGCCGCATCGACGAGGCCGCCACCGCCGCCGGGCGCGACCCGTCGGAGATCCGCCGGGTCCTCAACGTCAACGGGCGCATCGTGGACGGCCCGGTCGGCGAGCTGATCGAGGGCCCGCCCGAGCACTGGGTCGAGACGCTCAGCGGGTTCGCAACCGACCTCGGCTTCGACACGTTCGTCTTCTGGCCGACGGAGAGCCCGGTGGAGCAGCTGGAGCGCTTCGCGCGGGAAGTCGCTCCCGCACTCCGGGACTAGCCGGCGTACGCGGCCCGCGTCGTCGGCCGCAGAAGCCACACGAGCCCGACGACGGGGAGGAAAAGCGGCAAGAAGCCGTACCCGATCCCGAAGTACGACCACACAGTGGGGAGCGGGAACCAGTCGGGCTCCACGAGGCTCAGCGTCCCGACGATCAGCACGCCCGCGAGCTCGAAGCTGACACAGCCCACGGCGATGCGCCACGCCCGCGGGTCGCGCCGGCGCAGCTGCGTGAACGCGACGACGTACACTGCCGCCGCCGTGACGGAGAGGATGATGGCGAAGGGCGCCTCGTCGAACCGCGTGGCGAGCTGGTAGAGGGAGCGCGCCCCCGCGGCGATGGCGAAGAACCCGTACAGGAACACGAGCACCTGGCCCATCGTTCCGGGCCCCTTGGTCTGATCGTGCTCGTGCTCCACGGCGCGGGAGAGTCTCGCAGAGGGCTGCGCCGATGAGTTCCGGCCACGTGCGCGGTCTCAAGGGTCAAGCGACAGGAGGTACCGGATGGGCAAGGTGAGCTTCAACATCAGCATGTCCCTCGACGGCTACATCAACGGGCCCGACGTCACGCCGGAGCAGGGGCTGGGCAGGGGCGGTGAGGTGTTGCACGAGTGGGTCTTCAACGGCAACGAGCGCAACCGCGAGGTGCTCGACTCGGCGTTGCAGGGAGCCGGCGCGATCATCGTCGGGCGGCGCACGTATGACCTCTCCATCCCGTGGTGGGGCGCCGACGGCCCGACCGGGGAATTGCGCCTCCCGGTCTTCGTCATCACGCACTCGGCGCCGGACGATGTGCCGGACGGCGGTGTCTACACGTTCGTCAGCAGCGGTATCGAGGATGCGCTGCGGCAGGCCGAGGCTGTGGCCGGGGACAAGGTTGTCGCCGTGGGGGGAGGCGCCCTGACGTTCCGCCAGTACCTCGCCGCGGGTCTCGTCGACGTGATCAGCATCAACCTCGTCCCGGTGCTCCTCGGCGGCGGCACGCCCTTGTTCGAGGAAGGTGAGCAGGCCCAGCTCGAGCTCGTCGAGGTCGTCGACACGCCGCTGGCGACGCACCTGCGCTACCGCGTTCCCGCGTAGACATGTGAGACTGCCGGGGATGCAGATCGGCAAGCCCGGCGACCCCGTCAGCCGCATCAGCCAGGCCTATCCCGACCGCGTGGAGGTGCGCGGGCGCGACCTCGCCAACGAGCTCATGGGCGAGGTCACCTTCACGGAGTACTTCCACCTCCTGTTGACCGGCAACGACGCGACCGAGGAGCAGCGGTACTTCCTCGACGTGCTCCTCGTGGCCATCGCCGAGCACGGGATGATGCCCACCAACGTCGCCGCCCGGATGACCCTGGCTGCCGACCCGGAGTCGCTCCAGGGCGCGGTCGCTGCCGGGATCCTCGGGGCGGGCCCGGTCGTTCTCGGCACCTCACAGGAGTGCGCGCGCTTGCTCGCCGCGGCGCGGGAGAGAGGAGCGGAGCCGAAGGCCGTGGCCGGTGACACGGTTCGTGAGATCTCCGACGCCGGCGGCAAGGTTCCGGGCTTCGGGCACCCAGTGCACCGCCCGGTCGACCCGCGCGCCGAGCGGATCCTCGAGCTCGCCGACGCCCGCGGCGTCAGCGGTCCGCACGTCGCGCTTGCGCGAGCCTTCGCCGAAGCCGTCGCCGAAGAGCGAGGCAAGCCTCTGACAATGAACGTCGCGATGCCGATCGCCGCAGTCATGCTCGACCTCGGGTTCTCGCCCGACGTCGTGAAGGCCGTGCCGATCCTGGCCCGCACGGCCGGCCTCCTGGCCCACCTCGCGGAGGAGCAGGAGAACCCGCTCGGCTTCTACCTGGCCGGGAAGGCCGAGGAGGCCGTCGAGTACGAGCCGCCCGATGCTCGCGCCTGAGGTCGAGGCGCGCCCGTGGGCCGAGCAGGTCGCCCTCGACGACGAGAGCTACCGCGCGCAGCTCGCCTACCTCTTCGAGCGCTCCGCCTTCTACCGGGAGAAGCTGACCGCGGCCGGGGTGGCCTCGGCCGACGACGCAGGCGGCCTCGCCGACATCGCGGGCCTGCCGCTCACCGAGAAGAGCGAGCTCAAGGCCACCGCGACGGCGGAGAACCCGTTCGGCGCCCATCTGGCCGCCGACCCCTCCGAGATCGTCCGCATCTACTCCACGAGCGGCACGACCGGGACGCCGAGCTACCTACCGCTCACGGCGAGCGACCTGGAGAGCTGGGTCACGGGCTCGGCGAGGAGCTACGCCGCGTCGGGCGTCACCGCCGGCCAGCGGATCGTCTCCACCTACAACGCGGGCCCGTTCGTCGCCGGCGTGGCGCTGACGGCCTTCGAGCGCATCGGCCTCTGCCACATTCCGGTGGGCACGGGCAACACCGAGCGCCTGCTGCTCGCGATCGAGCTGCTCCGCCCCGAGGCCGCCGTGCTGACGCCGTCCTACGCCGCCTACCTGGTCGAGTCCGCGCTGGAGCGGGGGATGGACCTCCGCGAATCGAGCGTCGAGCGTGTCCTCGTCGCGGGCGAGCCGGGCGGTGGCGAGCCGGCCTTCCGCGCGAAGCTCGAGGAGGCCTGGGGCGCCGGGGTGACCGAGGCGATGGGCATCGGCGACATCGGCCCGTCGCTCTGGGGCGAGTGCGAGGAGCAGGACGGCATGCACCTGGGTGCGCGCGGCTTCGTCCATCCCGAGCTGATCGACCCAGGGAGCGGGGAGGCCCTCGAGCTCGAGGACGGCGTTGCCGGCGAGCTCGTCCTGACGCACCTCCGCCACCGGGCCGCGCCGCTCTTGCGCTTCCGCACGCGCGACCACGTCGAGGTGCGGATCAGCCCGTGCGCCTGCGGCCGCACCGGCCCGCGCGTCCGGTGCGTCGGGCGCACCGACGACATGCTGATCGTGCGCGGCGTCAACGTCTTCCCGTCGGCGGTCCGGGAGGTCGTGAGCGGGTTCGCGCCCGACGTGAGCGGGCACGTCCTCGTGCGGCCGCAGTCACCCGGCGTGAAGCAGGAGCCACCGCTTCCCGTCTCCGTCGAGCTCGCCCGCGACGCGAGCGACGATCCTTTGCTCGCGCAAGCAATCCGTGAAAGGATCCGCGCCGTGCTCGTCGTCCAGACGCAGGTCGAGCTCGTGCCGTGGGGCAGCCTCCAGCGGAGCGAGTACAAGTCGAAGCTCGTCGAGCGCTAGGGCGTGGCGGCCAAGCTCGCGACCACCGTCGTCGGCAGCTACCCGCAGCCGAGCTGGTTGATCGACAGGGAGCGGCTCGGCGACCGCCTACCGCCCCGCGTCCGCGCGCGCGAGCTCTGGCTCGTCCCCGAGGAGCACCTCGAGGAGGCCCAGGACGACGCGACCCGCCTCGCGGTCGAGGACATGGTGCGGGCGGGCGTCGAGACCGTCACCGACGGCGAGATGCGGCGCGAGAGCTACTCGAACCGCTTCGCCACGGCCCTCGACGGCGTCGACCTCGACAACCCCGGCGTCGCCATCGACCGCACGGGCCACGAGAACCCAGTCCCGCGCGTCGTCGGGCCGATCCGCCGAACGAGGCCGGTCGAGGTGAGGGACGTCGAGTTCCTGCGGAGCATCACCGACCGCCGGATCAAGATCACGGTTCCCGGCCCGTTCACGATGACCCAGCAGGCGCAGGACGACCACTACGGCGACGAGCGGGAGCTCGCGCTCGCCTACGCGGGGGCCGTGAACGAGGAGCTCCGCGACCTGAAGGCGGCGGGCGCCGACGTCGTCCAGATCGACGAGCCCTACCTCCAGGCGCGGCCCGACCCGGCGCGCGAGTACGCGCTCGAGGCGATCAACCGCGCGCTCGAGGGCATCGAGGGCGACACGGTGCTGCACACGTGCTTCGGCTACGCGCACATCGTCAAGGACAGGCTCTCCGGCTACCCGTTCCTGGCCGAGCTGAACGACTGCGCGGCGACGCACCTCTGCCTGGAGGCCGCCCAGCCCGACCTTGACCCCGAGGTCCTGGCCGGCGTGGAGGGCAAGAGCATCATCCTGGGCGTCCTCGACCTCGGCTCGGAGCAGGCGGAGACGCCGGAGGTCGTGGCGACTCGCATCCGCCGCGCGCTGGAGGTCGTCCCGCCCGAGCGGCTCTCGGTCGCGCCCGACTGCGGGATGAAGTACCTGCCGCGCCGCCTGGCCTACGAGAAGCTCGAGGCGATGGTCGCCGGCGCGCAGCTCGTCAGGAGCGAGCTCTGATGCGGAAGCTGCAGAGCCAGGGCGTCCACCACATCACGATCGTCGGGGCCAACCGGCAGACGTCGATCGACTTCTGGGAGGGCGTGCTCGGCATGCCGTTCGTCTTCGAGCAGCCGAACCTCGACAACGAGTCGGAGAGCCACCTCTACTTCGACCCGGGCGACGGCCGGCTGATCACGATCTTCACGAACGAGGAGCGCGAGCCCGACCCGACGCGCACCTCCACCGACATCGGCTGCGTGCACCACGTCGCCTTCGCGGTCTCGCAGGCGACCTTCAAGCAGGTGGTCGAGCGGCTCGACGAGCGCGGCATCCGCCACAGCGGGCCCAAGGACCGCGGGTTCATGGACTCGATCTACTTCGAGGACCCGCTCGGCCTCCTGGTCGAGCTCGCCTCCTATCGCTTCGAGCCGCCCGTCGGCTTCACCCATGCGGAGGTGCTGCTCGAGTCGCACAAGCTGCGAGTGGAGCGCGGTGACTACAACATCGACCAGGAGCACCTGGCCGACGCCATCGAGGCGCTTACAACTCGCTCCCGCAGAGTCACTGTCCGACGACCGATCCGCCAAGCACCCGTACACGTAGAGACGAGGAGGAGCCATGCCTGCGAACACGCTGAGCATCCTGAGGCCGAGCGTCAACAACCTGACCGTCCGGATCTTCGTCCGGGCGGCGGGGCTGGAGTTCGAGGAGCAGGACATGTGGGGCAAGAAGGGCACCCCCGAGTTCCTCTCCAAGGACCCCGCCGACCTGACGCCGCTGCTCGAGGAGGAAGGCCTGCCCAGGGGCGCGCTCTGGGAGAGCTGCGCGATCATGCAGTACCTCTGCAACAAGCACGGCCTCGACCAGTTCTACCCGCGTGATCCGGGCGAGCGGGCGATGGTCGACAGCGCGATGTTCTACCTGATCGGAACGGTCTATCCGCTGCTCGCGCGGGCGACCTATCCGACCCTCGGCTTCCCGCAGTACGCCGGCGAGGCGGCGACCTCCGACGCCGACGACGCCGTCAAGGCGAAGGCAGCAAAGGACGCCGAGGCGGCGCTCGAGGGCCCGCTCGACGTCTACAACACCTTCTTCCTCGCCGGCCGGAAGTTCATCGGCGGCGACAACCCGTCGATCGCGGACATGCGCTTCGCGGCGACGCTCGAGTTCCTCCGCGCCATCGACTACGACCTCCCGTCGTGGGCCGAGGACTACATCGGGAACATGGAGGACGCCCTCGGCGAGGCCTACACGGAGCCGGCCGCCGACGTGCGCGGCTACGTGGCCAGTGTGAAGACGTAGCCGTCGGGGCGAGAGTCACGATGAATTTTCGCCGTGGCTAGGGTCTCAACGAGATAGGAGACCCGAAAAAAGGAGCCCGAATTGAAGACCATCACTCCATGCCTGTGGTTCGACACCGAGGGCGAGGAGGCGGCGGAGTTCTACACGTCCGTCTTCCCGAACTCGAAGATCGTCGACATCTCGCGCTACGGCTCGGCCGGACCGCGCCCCGAGGGCTCGGTCATGACGGTGAGCTTCGAGCTGAACGGGAAGCCGTTCATCGCCCTCAACGGCGGCCCCGACTTCACGTTCAACGAGGCCGTCTCCTTCGAGGTGCTCTGCGAGGACCAGGATGAGGTCGACCACTACTGGGAGACGCTCACCGAGGGCGGGGAAGAGGGCCCCTGCGGCTGGCTCAAGGACAGGTTCGGTCTGTCGTGGCAGATCGTGCCGGAGCGGCTCTACGAGCTCCTCAAGGATCCGGACCGCGAGAAGTCCCAGCGCGCGATGGAGGCGATGCTCGGGATGAAGAAGATCGTCATCGAGGAGCTCGAGCAGGCCGCGGCGGCGGCGTAACGACCTAGCGCGTCACGCCGACGAGCGTCCCGCCCGCGACCACGAGCAGGGCCACGACGATCAGGCGCCTGCCGATCAGCTCGCTGCGCCCGATGAAGATGGCCGCGAGGACGACCGTCCAGAGCACGCCCGTGCCCGCGAGCGGCGCCACGACGGTGACCCGCGCCCGGTCGAGCGCCTCGAAGAGCGCTCCCTGGCCGATCGCCAGCACGACGCCCGACGACGCGTACGGGAGGAAGGCGTCCCGAAGGCGCTGGAAGGGCGCGGGTCGCCGCAGGAGGTTGGCCACGAGGAGGAGCGAGCCGCCGAGCATGACGACCGTCGACTGCGCGAGCGGGTCGGCCGTGATGTCCTCGCCGACCGCGCGGGCGATGTTGTCGCGCAGGCCGAACCCCGCGGCGACGGTGACGGCGAGCACGGCGCCATACGCGCGGTAGTCGGCGGGCCGCTCGCCCTCCAACGCGAGCACGACGCCGCCCGCGACGACGAGCAGCGTGCCGATGGCGAGCGCCAGCTGGAACGGCTCCCCGAAAGCGATGACCGCGAAGAGCGCCGAGAAGAGCGGCGCCATGCCGAAGAGGATCCCGGCGCGCGATGCGCCGGCCGCCTGCACCGCGTGGACGACCATGAGCAGCGAGAGGCCCGGTACGAACGCGCCGAGGAGCAGGAACGGCCAGAGCTCGCCGGCGTCGAAGGCGTCGCCCGAGCCGAGCGCGAACGGCGCCACGACGACGAATGCGACGAGCGTGATGATCGCCGAGCCGGCCTCGATGTCCTGCGAGCGCGCGAGGCCGCGCCGCGTGGTGATGTTGAGCGCCCCCAGGAACAGCCCGGCGACGCACGCGAGAAGAACGCCCGCCAAAAGGAGCCGCTAGGTCAGGGTGAGAGCGCGGAGGAGGGACGTTTCACGTATCAGCGCGAAGGGTACGCGCCCGAGCGTCAGTCAGGGTTCGCGCGAACCGAAGGGGGACATCATGTGGAGCTCGAAGCTCGTCGTCGCGGCTGCGATTGCGGCCGTGGCGTTCGGTACTGCCGTGGCGGGAAGCGTCGTCCAGGTCGGGACGCCGAGCGACGAGGAGGCGCTCCAGGCCACGCGAGGCCCGGCGGACCGGGGCATCGAGTCGCGGGTGAACCGCCTGCTCTCGCAGATGACGCTCGAGGAGAAGCTGGAGCAGATCCAGCTCCTGCCCGACTTCCTCGTCACCGAGGAGGAGGTGGCGGCGGGCCTCGGCTCGGTCCTCAGCGTCACCGATCCGGCGCGGATCCGTGAGCTCCAGGAGATCGCCGTCAACGACTCTCGGCTCGGGATCCCGCTCCTCTTCGCCTTCGACACGATCCACGGCTTCCGGACGGTCTTCCCGATCCCGCTTGCCGTCGGCGCGAGCTTCGATCCTGCAGTCGCCTTCGACGACGCGTCGTTCGGCGCGCGCGAGTCGGCGGTGGTCGGGCTCAAGCAGACCTACGCGCCCATGATCGACGTCTCCCACGAGCCCCGCTGGGGCCGGATCGCGGAGGCGGCCGGTGAGGACCCGTACCTGAACGCCGTGCTCGCGGCGGCGCGGGTCAAGGGCATCCAGGGCCGCGACTACAGCGCCCGGGACAAGCTCGTCGCCAGCCCGAAGCACTTCGCCGCCTACGGCCAGCCGGAGGCCGGGCGCGACTACAACACGACCGACATGTCGGAGCAGCGGCTCTGGAACATGTACCTGCCGCCCTTCAAGGCGGCGATCGACGCCGGCGCCGACACGGCGATGTGCTCGTTCAACGCCCTCAACGGCGTGCCGGGCTGCGGCAACGACTACCTCATGAACGACATCCTCAAGGGCGAGTGGGACTTCGACGGCTTCGTCGAGAGCGACTGGACCGCCGTCGCCGAGCTCCGCGCCTGCCCGCCGAAGAACCCGGACTCGGGCGAGTGCGGGCACGGCGTCGCCGAGGACGGCCCTGCGGCGGCCGCCCTCGCCCTCAACTCGGGCGTCGACTCGGAGATGACGAGCACGCTCATCCGCGACCACGGCGAGCAGCTGCTCCGCGAGCGGCGGATCAGCATGAAGCGCATCGACGACGCCGTGCGCAGGATCCTGCGGATCAAGTTCCGCGCCGGGCTCTTCGAGAACCCGTACTCACCGTTCCTGCCGGCCGAGGCCGAGGCGCAGATGCTCAAGCCCGACGCGGTGGCGGCGGCGCGGAACGCCGCGAGCCGGTCGATGGTCCTGCTCCAGAACGAGGGCGGCGTGCTGCCGTTCGACGCCGCGCTGGACACCGCGGTCATCGGCCCGCTTGCCGACAACCAGCACGACATGCTCGGCCCGTGGTGGGGCGCCGGGCGCGACGCCGACGTCGTGACCGTGCTCGACGGCGTCGACGAGCAGAACACCGGCGTGACGACCTTCGCGCAGGGCTGCACGCTCTCGAACACGGAGGCGCCGCACGTCGATCCCGAGGGGTGTGGGACCGACGCGGGCTTCGCCGAAGCCGTTGCGGTCGCCGAGGCGGCCGACCAGGTGATCCTCGCCCTCGGCGAGACGCGCGAGATGAGCGGCGAGGCCAACTCGCGCAGCACGCTCGACCTGCCGGGTCGCCAGGAGGAGCTGATCGCAGCGATCAAGGCGACGGGAACGCCGTTCGCCGTCGTGCTCTTCAGCGGGCGCCCGCTCGCGCTCGAGAACATCGTCGGGGACGCGCCCGCGATCCTGCAGGCGTGGTTCCCGGGCGTCCAGGCCGGCCCCGCCGTGGCGGACGTCGTCTTCGGCAAGGTCAACCCGGGCGGGAAGCTGCCCGTGACGTTCCCGCGCCGGCTCGGCCAGACGCCGATCTACTACAACCACGAGCGCACCGGCCGGCCGTGCAACCCGGACGTGAAGTGGAACTCGCGCCACCGCGACATCCCGAGCTGCGACCCGCAGTTCGTGTTCGGGCACGGGCTCAGCTACACGACCTTCTCGATCACCAACCTGCGCCTGAGCGCGTCGAGCGTCTCCTCGAAGGGGAGCGTGAGGGTGACCGTGACCGTCGCGAACACGGGCGCGATCCCGGGCGACGAGGTCGTCCAGCTCTACATCAACGACCCGGTGGCGAGCATCTCGCAGCCGGTGCGAAGGCTGCGCGGCTTCGAGCGCGTGACGCTCGCGGAGGGCCAGTCGACGGACGTGAGCTTCACGCTCGACCGCAGCGACTTCGGCTTCTACGACAACCGCGGCAAGTTCGTCGTCGAGCCGGGGCAGATCGACGTCTACGTCGGGAACAGTTCCAAGGCCGAGCTGACGCAGTCGTTCACCGTGAGGAGATAGCCAGGTAGCGTCTCGCGCGTGTTCGCGTACGACAGCGACGTCGCCGAGCGCTATCCGGGGATCCGGGCGGGCCTCGTCCATGCGACGGGGCTCGCCAACGGTCCGAGCTCCCCTGCGCTGCTCGAGGAGTACCGCGCCGAGCAGCGGGCCGCCTCCGAGCGCCTGAGCGCGACCCCGCTCGCCGACCTGCCCTCGATCGTCGCCTGGCGCCGTGCCTTCACCGCGTTCGGGGCGAAGCCGACCCAGTACCGCAACGCGGCCGAGGCGCTCCTGCGCCGGCTCGACAAGCACGGCGACATCCCGTCGATCAGCACGCTCGTCGACCTCGGGAACCTCGTTTCCATCCGCTACGCCATGCCGGTCGCGGTCTTCGACCGGGCCGGCGTCGCGGGCTCGATCACGGTGCGCTTCGCGCGCGGCGAGGAGGCCGTTCACCGACCTCGGCTCGACCGAGGTCACCCATCCGGACCCGGGCGAGGTCGTCTTCGTCGACGAGGAGGACGTCGTCTGCGCCCGCCGCTGGTGCTGGCGCCAGAGCGCGCAGAGCGCGACGAGCGCGTCCACGACGGAGGCGCTGATCGTCGTGGAGGGCCAGCACGACACTGCGGCGCAGGACGTCGAGGCGGCCGCGGGCGACCTTGTCGCGCTCCTCGCCGCACACCAGCCGGACGGCCGGACGAGCACGCGACTTCTCTCGGGCCGCGCCGTCGTCGAGCTCCGCAGCGCCGCCCGCGGGGACGCGGACGACGTCGCCGAGATCTGGCGGCTCGGGTGGCGCGACGGTCACGAGGGCCTCGTGCCGCAGGAGCTGGTGGAGATACGAACCGACGAGTCGTTCCGGACGCGCGCAGCGTCCCGCGCCCACGACACGACGGTCGCCACGGTCGACGGGGATGTCGCGGGGTTCATCATGGTCGTGGACGACGAGGTCGAGCAGGTCTACGTCTCGTCCGCGCACAGGGGATCCGGCGTGGCGAAGGCGCTCATCGCCGAGGCCGAGCGCCAGGTGAAGGCGAACGGGCACGACAAGGCCTGGCTGGCGGTCGTCGCAGGGAACGCGAGGGCGAGGGCGTTCTACGAGCGCGCCGGATGGGACGACGAGGGGCCGTTCGACTATGCCGCCGCCACCGAGCGCGGGCCGGTTACCGTCCCCTGCCACCGGTACACGAAAGCCGTATAGGCGTGGCGCTCAGGCTCTTCGGCTACATGCCCGGCTAGCTGAGCGCCGCGGCCACTTCACCGAGGGCGCCGACCATGTCGACGTCCTCGTGGACGATGTGCTGAAGCATCGCCCGCTCGACGCCTGCCGCCTCGTACGCCCGCAGGCTCTCCGCCACCTGCTCGACGGTGCCGAAGAGCAGCGGTTCCTCGCCGCCCGTGACCTCGCGGAAGCGGTCACGGCGGTCGCGTGCCTCGCCCTCGTCGCTGCCGACCACGCACGAGATCATCATCGAGAACGTCAGCGGGGAGCGTCCCGCGGCCTCCGCGGCCTCGGCAACGGTCTGCCGCCGCTCGCGCGCCTCCTCGAGCGTGGGGAAGACCGTGTTGTACTCGTCGGCGTGGCGCACGGCCGCACGGACGGTCCGCGGCTTCGCGCGGCCGCCGACGATGACTCGCGGCCGCGGCTCCTGCACGGGCTTCGGCTCGACGTCGTCCGCCTCCGTCCACTGGCGGTTGATCTCCTCGAGCTGGCGGTCGAGCTCGTCCAGCCGCTCCCGCATGGGCGGGAACGGAAAGCCGTACGTGTCGTGCTCGTCCTCGAACCAGCCTGCCCCGATCCCCAGCTCGGCGCGTCCGCCTGAGATCCGGTCGACCGTGACGACCGACTTCGCGAGCACCGATGCGGGGCGGAACGTCACCGGGGAGACCAGCGTGCCGAGGCGCAGCCGCTCCGTCCGGGCCGCGAGCGCAGCGAGCGTCGCCCAGGCGTCGAGTGCGCCCGCCGGCTCGCCCCGCACGATCGAGCGGTAGTGGTCCGAGCGGAAGAGCCCTTCGAGCCCTGCCGCCTCAGCCGCGAGGGCGAGCGCGAGCCACTGCTCCCACTCGACGCCCTCCTGGCCCTCGATCATCAGCGAGATGCGCACGCCGGCATTCAACCATCGGGCGCCCCGTGCTCCGCGAGCCACGCCTTCGCGACGCGCTTCTGCGCCCTCGTGAGCCACGCCTCGACGACGAGGTCCCGGAGCTCCTGGCGCTCGATCCGACCGAGGTCGGGAATACGCATGAGAACGGCCGCATAGCCGTCGAAGTGCGGGGTCGTGAAGAACACGCCGCGGTCGTCGGCGAGCATGAGCTCCTTCACGCCGAGGTCCTCGACGCGGAACACCAGGACGTCGTCGAGGCGCTCGCCGGTGTGCGGATCCACGGCGTCGCGGCGGCGACTCCGATGGAAGCAGAAGAACTTGCCGTGGACGAGGTACGACGGCCGCCCGTCGTCCGAGACCTCCTTCGTCGTCTGCGGGAGGGACAGCGCGATCTCGTCGAGGTCCTGCATCGTCGCCATACGGGAACTCTGCCTGCAGGCGACCGGCCGAGGCCATGGGCTGACGGGCCTGCGGGCACGTTCTATCGTTGACCCGTGGAGCTCCTCGAGCGCGAGAGCGCGCTGGCCGCGCTGACAGAGGCGCGTGAGGCCGCGGCCGGCGGCAACGGCCGCGTGGTCTTCGTCACCGGTGAGCCTGGCATCGGCAAGACCTCGCTGGTCACCCGGTTTCTCCGCGACCTCGGCCCGGACGCGCGGGTCCTGGTCGGGACGTGCGACGACCTGAGCATTCCGCGCCCGCTCGGGGCCGTCCGTGACCTGGCAGGGAACGTCTCGCGAGGGCTGGAGGATGCGCTCGCGTCAGGCGCTGCGCCGCACGAGATCCAGGAGCTTCTCGTCCGCGACCTCGTCTGCCCGCCGCAACCGACCGTGCTCGTCTTCGAGGACGTGCACTGGGCGGACGACGCGACGCTCGACGCGATCACCGTGGTCGGGCGACGGATCAGGTCGCTGCCGGCCCTGCTGGTGCTCACATTCCGCGCGGGCGAGGCGTCGCCGGGCCACCCGCTGCACGCGACCGTCGGAGCGGTTCAGGCCGACGACTCGGTGTTCCTCGACCTGGCGCCGCTTTCGGAAGGCGCCGTGGCGTCCCTCGCAGGGGAGGGCGGCGGCGAGGTGTACGCGGCCACGGCCGGCAACCCGTTCTACGTCACCGAGCTCATTGCCGCCCGCTCGACCGCCGATCTCCCGCCTTCTGTGGCCACGGCTCTCCTCGCCCGCGCCTCTCGCCTCGAGCCCGACGCGCGGCGGCTCGTCGAGCTCGTGTCCGTCGTGCCGAGCCGCGTCCCGACCTCCGTCCTCGACGCGGTCATGCCCGAGTGGCCCGAGGCCGCGGAAGAGCCGGAGCGGCGCCAGCTCCTCGAGGTGCATCCCGGCCACGTCCGCTTCCGGCACGAGCTGGCGCGCCACGCGATCAGGGCGAGCGTCCCGATCGCCGGGCGCCGGCGGCTGCATGCGGGCATCCTCGAGGCGCTGCTGGCGGCGGGCGCCGATCCGGCCGACATCGTCCACCACGCGGAGGCCGCCGGCGCCGAGAACGTCGTCGCCGAGCACGCGCTGGTGGCGGCGCGCCGCGCCGCCGACGTGAGCTCGAACCGCGAGGCCTACTCCCACTACCGTCGCGCCTCGCACTTCGTCGACCGCCTGGAGCCGGCGGAGCAGGCCGCCGTGCTGGAGGAGCTGGCGATGGCTGCCTACGCCGTCGGCCGCCTCGACGAAGGCTTCGACGCGATGGACCGTGCGATCACGCTCTTCGAGGAGCTCGGTGACCAGGCGGCGATCGGCCGGTGCCTGCGGGCGCTCGCGCGATTCCACTGGTACACGGGCAACGGCGACGCCGCCCGGGCCACGGCGCGCCAGGCGATCGCGATCCTGGAGCCGCTCGGAGAGTCGGTCGAGCTGGCCCAGGCATACAGCGCGCTGTCTCAGCTCACGATGCTCACGGAGGACTTCGAGCCTGCTCGTGAGCTGGGCGAGCGTGCGCTCGAGCTCGCGGGCCGGCTCGGCGACGAGACCACCTGCGCGCACGCCCTCGTCAACATCGGCAGCGTTCGGATCGACGTGGACAGCGGGTCGGCGGAGGCGCTCCTCGAGGCCCATGCTGCAGCGGACGCCGCCGGCGAGCGCCACGAGGCAACGCGGGCGCTCCTGAATCTCAGCTACGCCCTGCTCGCGTGGGTCGAGCCGGCTGCGTCGCTCCGCTACGCCGAGCAGGGCCTCGCCTACGCCAACGAGCACGAGGTCTACACGCTGGCGCCCTACGCGGTGCTGACGATCGCGTGGCTCCGTCTACGTGCCGGCGACTGGGACGAGGCCGAGCGCATGACCCTCGCGGAGATCGAGAGCGACGCGAACGTCTCGCAGATCCTCGCCAATACGGTGCTGGCCGAGCTCGCCGTTCGCCGCGGCGACCCGGACGCGGCCGAGCGCCTCGCCGAGCTCGCTGTCCAGGCCGACCGCACCCGCGAGCTGCAGCGGGTCGCGCCCGTCCTCGAGCTCGAGACGGAGCGAGCCTTGACGAGCGGTGCTCCGATGCCGGTGGAGCGGCTCACACGGACGCTCGAGTCGATCCGGGAGCGCCCGGGCCAGGTCGGCTGGGCAGGCCTGCGCGCCGTGGCGTGGGCCGCGTTGGCGGGCATCGACGGCGAACACGACGAGCGGATGGCGCCGCCGCACGCCGCCATGGTCCGCCGGGACTGGCTCGGCGCCGCGGACGCGTTCGGCGAGGTGGGGTGGACCTACGACCGTGCGCTGATGCTTTCCCGGCTCGACGACGAGGAGCTTCTCGGCGAGGCGCTCGAGATCGCCCGCGGGCTCGGCGCCGAGCCGCTGACGAGGCAGGTGACCGTCCGCCTTCGTGACCTCGGTGCGCGCGTCCCCGCAGGGCCGCGTGAGGCGACGCTCGCGAACCCCGCCGGGCTCACCGCACGTCAGCTCGAGGTGGCGGCGCTCCTGGCCGAGGGGCTCACGAACGCGGAGATCGCCGAGCGGCTGGTCGTGTCGCCCCGCACCGCGGAGCACCACGTCGCGGCCGTGCTCCGGAAGCTGGGTGCGGCGACGCGGCGGGACGCAGCCCGCCGCGCCGCCGAGCTCCAGCTCAAGTGGTGAGCGCGCGTGCCCAGGCCCAGACCCTGCCGGTCCGGGCGGGCCGTCGGATAGCCGGCCCTTCCGGAGCTGCGACAGGCGTCGTGTAGAGCCTCTCGCAGCGCGCGATCGCGCGGGAGCGCAAGAGCGATCTCCCTGGCCGGGCGAAGCGCCTCGTGGCGCTCGACCCGCTGCGCGAGCATGTGCTGTGTGATCACGGCGAGTGTTCCTTTCGAGTCTCGGGCGGCGTGCAGGCGGCTCAGCGCCGCGTCGCGACCGCCTCGGTGTAGGTCGCGGGAATGGCAGTGGCGCCGTCGCCGAGCCGGTCGTACCGGCGCGCAAGGGCGACGAGGTCGGCTTCGAGCGCGTCGCGGGCGTCGCCTTCGAGGGCCGCGAAGGCCTTGAAGGTCGGCCCGTACCACTCACGGAAGAAGGCGACGAAGTCCTCCGGGGAGGCGAAGCGCCAGGTGAAGGTCTGCTCCTCGACCTCGAGCGAGCAGATCTCCTCGCCGAAGAGCTCGCGGAGATAGGACTCGGTGCCCCAGAGCATCGGAGACGGCACGCCCGCCGGGGGCGGAACGTGCGCGGCGGTCGTGCGGAAGAGGTCGCCGATGAAGCCCTCGGGCGTCCAGGCGCCGAGGGCGATCCTGCCGCCGGGCCGGCAGACGCGAAGAAGCTCGGCGGCGGCCTGGGCGTGGTTCGGCGCGAACATCGAGCCGAAGATCGACGTGACTGCGTCGAAGGACGCGTCGGGGAAGGGCAGAGCCTCGGCGTCGCCCTCGAGGAACTCCACCTCGAGGCCCTCGACCGCTGCGCGCTCGCGGCCGCGCTCGAGGAGCGCGGGGATGTAGTCGACCCCGACCACCTCGCAGCCGAGCCGCGCCGCCGCGATGGCGGCGTTGCCGCTGCCGGTGGCGACGTCGAGCACGCGCCAGCCGGCGTGCAGGTCGG
Source organism: uncultured Actinomycetes bacterium (assembly GCA_963748205.1). Classification (GTDB taxonomy): domain Bacteria; phylum Actinomycetota; class Thermoleophilia; order Gaiellales; family Gaiellaceae; genus JAIBJN01. The sequence continues at coordinate 80,976 of CAVVIB010000011.1, read as the reverse complement.
CCGTGTCGACGAGGTGCTCGGCGGTCGGCACGATCCGGGCGGCCACGACGTGGAAGTCGCCGCTCGACCAGGCCTGCTGCTGGCGCTGTTTGATCGCCTCGAAGTCGGTCTTGGTCTCTTCGATCATGTGCGTCATCGGTGTCTCCTTGAAAGGGGGGTGGAAGTGACACCGACGACGCTACGGCGCGCCCCGTCCGTCCCGCATCGGGGCGGCTACCCATCTTCCGGGCGGCGCCTACCTATCTGACGTGGGCGAGCACGCGGTCGAGCGGCGTGGGTACCCGCTCGAGGTCGAGCGCCTCGACGAGCGCCCGCGCGTACTGGGCCTTGCGCCCGCTGTGCGTGCCGAGGAAGCGCCGAAGCTGTGCCTCGGTCGTCCAGCCGCGCTGCGCGGGTTGCTTCTGGAGCGTGCGGAAGGAGCGCAGCTCCCCCTGGGCGGCGACGACCGCCTCGACGGCAGGGGCGCCGAGCGCCCGGATCAGCTCGTCCTCGAGGTCCTCGACGCAGACGAAGAAGCCGAGCCGCTCCAGCTCGGGGCGTCCGAGGCCCGAACCGAGGCCGGCACTCTCGAGCGCGCGCCGAATCCAGCCTTCCTCACCGGCGTCGTAGAGGCCGGCGAGCCTCACGCCGAGCCCTTCCGGCCCGTAGCGCGCGAGCGCGCTGCGGATGTTGCCGGCGCCGTCCATCGGGATCACCGAGATTCCGTCGGCTTCGAGATCCCGCCCGCGGCGGGCGGCGAGGGTCTCGACCGCGTGGCGGTCGCTCATCCCTCGACGAGCACGGCGGCGCGCACCGGCCCAGCGTAGTCACGTCGACCCCTAGCGGCCGTCGGCGCCGAAGAGCCCCGTCTCGTGCGCGAGCACGACCGCCTGGACGCGGTCGCGCAGGTCGAGCTTCTGGAGGATGTGCGTGACGTGCGTCTTCACGGTCGTCTCGCTGATGTAGAGCTCGCGGCCGATCTCGGCGTTCGAGAGCCCGCGCGCGATCGAGGCGGAACACGTCGCGTCTCCCGCTCCGTGAGCTCGTCGACGCTCCGGCGGCGGCGCCGGGCGCGGCATGCGCGCGAACTGCGCTGATCACGCGCTTCGTGATCGCCGGGGAGAGCAGCGCCTCGCCGCGCGGCGACGATCCGGATCGCGGCGATGAGCTGCTCGGGCGGGTCGTCCTTGAGCACGAACCCGCTCGCGCCCGCGCGGAGCGCCTCGTAGACGTACTCGTCGAGGTCGAACGTCGTCAGGATCAGGATCCGCGCCGCGGCGTCGGCGGCGAGGATCCGCCGCGTCGCCTCGAGGCCGTCGAGCTCCGGCATGCGGATGTCCATGAGGACGACGGCTGGGTCGGAAGCGGGCGGCCTTGTCGACCGCCTCGAGCCCGTTGCTCGCCTCCGCCACGACCTCGATGTCCTCCTCGCCGCCGAGCAGCATGCGGAAGCCCGCGCGGACCATCGACTGGTCGTCGGCGACGAGGACGCGGATGCTCACGCGCCGGCTCGCTCTCGAGCGGGAGGCGGGCGCTGAGGACGAAGCCGCCCTCCGGTGCCGGCGCCCGCGCGTCATCTCGCCGCCGTAGATCTTCACGCGCTCGCGGATGCCGACGAGGCCGTGGCCGAGCCCGTCGCTCGTCGGCCGCGCCGTCGCCGTCGTCGCGCACCTCGACCTGCGAGCTCGTCGCGCGCCGTAGCGGACCGTCACGTCGGCGTGGCCGGCGCGCGCGTGCTTGAGCGCGTTCGTCAGGCCCTCCTGGACGATGCGGTAGGCGGAGAGGTCGATGCGCGCGCGGGAGCGGGAAGGGGTCGCCCTCGACGTGCAGCCGCACCGGCAGCCCGGCGCGGCCGACCTCTCCACCAGCGCGTCGAGGCCGTCGAGGCCGGGCTGGGGCGCGAGCTCGACGCCGTCGCCGTCGCGGCGCATCGCGCCGAGAAGGCGGCGCATCTCGGCGAGCGCCGTCCGGCCGGCCTGCTCGACGCGCCCGGAGCGCGTCGCTGTCCTCGTCGAGCGTCGCCGGGAGCCTGTGCCGGACGGCGCCGACCTGGAGCACCATCACGCTGACCGCGTGGGCGACGATGTCGTGGAGCTCGCGCGCGATCCGCGCGCGCTCCTCGGCGACGGCGATCGCGGGCCGCGGCCTCGCGCTCGCGCTCGGCCTGAGCCGCGCGCGCCTCCGCCGCCTCGGCCTGCTCGGCGCGCTCGCGGAGCGCGAAGCCCGGCGAGCCAGCCGATCGCGAAGAGGAGCGGGATGAAGACGAGCTCGCCCGACGAGTGCGCCGGGTTGTTGTAGACCACGATCGCCGCGCCGCACGAGCACGACCGCGAGGCCGACGCGCGCGCCTGTCGTGCGTCGCGGAGGTTGCCGAGCAGGAACGCCGCCGCCATGCCGGCGACGTTGACGCGGCCAGGGAGACGGATCGAGCCGCCCGTCGACGAACGAGATCGCGGCCGCGAAGATCCAGACCGCGGCCGGCGCCGCGAACGGGAAACCGGCGGCGCGCGAGCAGCGGCAGCACCATCAGCGCGCCGCCGGGCACCGCGAACCACCAGGCGTCGTGGTCGGCGCCGTGCGCGGCCGTCGCGCGAGCACGACCTCGAGCACGCTCGACGAGCGCCGCGAGCGACGATCAGCGCGTCGAACCCGTACCTGCGCGCGAGTGACTCAGAGCGTGTTCACGGCGTGAACGTACTCCACGGCCTCAGCTCGTCGCCTCCTACCTGAGTAGGAGACGAAATCGTCGCGTGGTCCGAGCACGAATCAGGCCTTGCCGACGAGGTCGTGTCACGGCCTCCGCTCCTAGCGTCGGGGCATGCACTCGACCACGAAAGGACGTGATGCCATGACCTCCATCGCCAACACCCGGAACCTCGCGGCCCGGATGGGCCGCTGGAGCGCCGACCACTGGAAGACCGCGACCTTCGGCTGGCTCGCGTTCGTCCTCGTCGCCTTCGCGCTCGGCGGCATGGCCGGCACGAAGACGATCGACCCGAACGCGGCTGGACCGGGCGAGTCCGGCCGCATGGACCGCGATCCTCGACGCGGGCTTCAAGCGGCCTGCGGACGAGAGCGTCCTCGTCCAGAGCCGCTCGCTCTCGGCGTCCGACCCGGCCTTCGTGGCCGCGGTCGAGGACGTCGTTGCGAGGCTCTCGACGCTCGGAGTCGTCCAGAACGTCCGCTCGCCGCTCGACGCGGCCAACGCCGGCCAGATCTCCGAGAACGGCCGCGCGGCGCTCGTCGAGTTCGAGATCCGCGGCGACGGCCGACAAGGCGGCAGACAAGATCGACCCGGTTCTCGACCGAGGTCTCCGCCGCTCAGGAGGCCCATCCCGAGCTCTTCATCGGTGAGTTCGGCGACGCCAGCGCCGTCAAGGCGGTCGAGACCGCGTTCGCGGACGACCTCGGGAAGGCCGGCGATGCTGTCGCTCCCGATCACGCTCGTCATCCTCGTCGGTCGCCTTCGGCGCGCTCGTCGCCGCGGGCATCCCGCTGATCCTCGCCCTCACGGCGGTCATCGCGACCTTCGGCCTCGTGGCCGTCACCGAGTCAGGCCGTGCCGGTGGCGACGCAGGCCGGCGCGCTCGTGCTCCTGATCGGCCTCGCCGTCGGCGTCGACTACTCGCTCTTCTACCTGCAGCCGCGCACGCGAGGAGCGGGCGGCGGGGCGCAGCGATCCGCGAGTCGCTCGAGGTCGCCGCCGCGACCTCGGGCCGCGCGGTGCTCGTCTCCGGCCTCACCGTGATGACGGCGATGGCCGGCATGTTCCTGACCGGCGACCACGTCTTCGCCTCGTTCGCGATGGCGACGATCGCGGTGGTTGCCATCGCGATGCTCGGGTCGCTGACCGTCCTCCCGGCGCTGCTCTCGCGGCTCGGGGACAAGGTCGACCGTGGCCGGATCCCGTTCGTCGGTCGGCGCGAGGCGCGAACGGCGAAGGTCGCGTCTGGGGCGCGATCGTCAACCGCGTGCTTCGCCGGCCGGTCCTCTCGGTCGTGCTCGCCGGCGGGCTGCTCGTGGCGCTTGCGCTGCCCGCGCTCCAGCTCCGCATGGTGCAGCCGGGCCCCGACACGTTCCCGCAGGAGCTGCCCGCGGTGCAGACGTACAACCGCATGCAGCAGGCGTTCCCGGGCACGGCGCTTCCGGCCACCGTCGTGGTCGAGGCGCCGGACGTGAACGCGCCGCTCATGCAGGCCGCCATCCAGCGGCTGAAGGAGCGGGCGCTCGCCAGCGGCCGCATGCACGAGCCGATCACGGTCTCGGTCAACGAGGCCGGGACGGTCGCGAGCATCAATGTCCCGATTGAGGGCAAGGGCACCGACGCCGTCTCGAACGAGTCGCTGTCCGTCCTGCGCGACGAGATCGTGCCGAACACGGTCGGCGCCCTTCCGGACGCCGAGGCCGGCGTCACGGGCCTCACCGCGCAGTGGAAGGACACCTCCGACGAGATGACGTCGAAGCTCCCGCTCGTCGTCGCGTTCGTGCTCGTCTTCGCGTTCGCGCTCATGCTGGTCGCCTTCCGGTCGCCGGTCATCGCGGCCAAGGCGATCGTGCTCAACCTGCTCTCCGTCGGCGCTGCGTACGGCGTGCTGGTACTCGTCTTCCAGCACGGCTACGGCAAGGGCCTCCTCGGCTTCAGCTCCACGGCCGGGATCGACCCCGTCGTGCCGCTGCTCCTGTTCGTGATCCTGTTCGGGCTCTCGATGGACTACCACGTGTTCCTCCTGAGCCGGATCAGGGAGGCCGTCCAGCGTGGCGCGTCCACCGAGGACGCCGTCGCGTACGGGATCACGTCGACCGCCGGCGTCGTCACGGCCGCCGCGATCGTGATGGTGGGTGTTTTCGCGGTGTTCGTCGCGCTCTCGATGCTGATGTTCAAGCAGTTCGGCGTCGGGCTCGCGACCGCGATCCTCATCGACGCGACGATCGTCCGGGGAGTGCTCCTGCCCGCCTCGATGAAGCTGCTCGGCGACTGGAACTGGTACCTGCCGAGCTGGCTCGAGTGGCTGCCCCGGTTCGACGTCTCCGAATCCGATGCTCCGCCCGAGACCGAGCCGACCCCCGTCTCCGCCTAGACCGACTGCTCAGCCCCGGGCCCGCACGGGCCCGGGGCTCGACCGCGAAAGGAACGCGCCATGAACACGCCCGACAAGCCAAGCAAGATGTTCCCTCCGGGCCGCATCGTCGCGCTCGTGTTGATCGCGCTGGCGGTGCTCGGCCTCATGTACCTCCGCTTCTCAGGCGACGAGCCGGTCTCGGTGCCGGTAGCCGCCTTCGAGCAGCGCTGAAAAGCGGGGAGGATCAGTCGATCGCGGCCTGGAGCTCCTCAGCGAGCTCCGGCGAGCACGTGCCCTCCAGCCGTGCGATTGCGAGCTCGATCTGCTCGCGCAGCGTCGTCTCCGGCTCGACGGCCGGGGGAGGCCGCTGGAAGGGGGCGTCGAGGTCGAACTCGGCCGCGGCCGCGAGGAGAGCGTCCACGTCGCGCTGGAGGACCTCCGTGTTCGGGCTCGACAGGAAACCGCTCTCGACCGCGCGGCACTGGTAGACGATGTCGGAGGCGGCCGCCGTGATCGCGTTCACCTGATTGCCGGGGGCGGCCTTCTCGTCTCCGCCGCAGGCCGCAGCGCCGCCCAGGAGGGCGCCCGCGCAGAGGACGGCGAGAAGCGTTCGTCTCATGGAATGCCCGAGCGTAGCCACAGAGGCCGGTGGTGGGCCGCCCACCCAGCGGTGGCCGGCCCACTCGGCCGGTTGCTAGTTCGGCCTGATCTTGATCACGGGTGCCGCGGCAAGATTGCCGAGGCAGTCCACCGGGTCGTTCTCGCGCAGGAACTCGTACGCGATCTCGCCCGGGTTCGGCGGCCGCGTCGCGGGATCCGCCTGCCACGGGATGACCTCGCGGAAGGAATCCCACGCGCACTCGGGCACGTCGCCGAACGAGCGCGAGGGCTTCTGCGCCCGGCGGACGTCGGCCCAGAAGGTCGCAGCGAGCGCCTCCTGACCGATCAGCCGCAGCGAGACGTCCAGGGCCAGCCGCGACTTGGCGACCTTCTCGCTCCCGAACGTCGTCGTCTCGTCCGGATGGATCCGCTCTGCGTCGAACTCGACCGGGATGGGCATGGTGAGCGCCTGGAGCTCGTCGACGAGAGCCCCGATGACCGCGGCGCCTTCGTGCTGCGGGGCGGCCCGGGCGAGCACCTCGGGACTGAGCACGTCGCTCGGCACGATCACCGAGAAGAACGGCTGCCCGATCCTGAGCGTTCGCAGGGCGACCGTGTGCACGGTGTCCGTGAGCGCGATCGTGAACTGCTCGACGTTGCCCGCCAGCTCCGTCTTGTTGAAGTTCGAGTTCGAGAGCGTGAACCCGCCCTCGCTCTTCCAGCCGGCGTACGGCGTGTTCGCGGGCGTCGGCTTGACGTAGTGGCGCATGAACCACGGTGTCTGGAGCTCCGGAGAGTCGCTGGGACGCGTCCCCGGGGCGGTCGACGGGTTGTGGTCCGAGGAGTTGACCTCCAGGAGCGTCGTCCTCCTGAGCTCGTCCCACGCCCGCCACGCGGCGCCGTTGCGCCACTGGTAGGTGCGGTAGCTCAGAGGATCCTGGAGCAACCGCGGGATCCCCTGCACCTGGCCGTTCACGACCTGGAACTCAAGGTCGTACAGGTAGCTGTCGCCCAGGATGTCGAGCATCCGATGCGCCTGCCAGACGGCGTAGGGCAGCGGCCTCTCGAGGTCCATGGGGACCGCGCTCAGCGGTGTGATGCTGCTGTTCAGGCCGTGCATCGACACCGAGAAGATCAGGTCGTACCAGTCGAGCACCTTCTTCGCGTCGTTCACGAGAAGCGCTGCCTGGCCCAGCGTGTACGCGTTGGTGCTGTAGATCCCCCGGAACAGGCCCATGTCGTTCTCGGGATCGTTCGGGTCGACGCCGCCCGGCTCCACGCCGGCCTGGTTGAGCGCGTCGATCGCCGGCATGCGCTGGCCCTTGTAGAAGACCTCGCCGAAGCCGAAGATCGCCGACTCGACGTTGCCCGCCTGCGGCAGGTCGCCCTCGCCGTGGTAGAAGCCGTCGCCCTGGGTGAGCGGCGTGATCCGGTTGTTGAGGAGATCAGCGATCTTCTGTGCGGTCGCTGGGCCGTTCGCGACGTACATGATGTTGTTCGCCCGCACGGCCATCATGGCCCGGACGATCTCCTCCGCCTCCACGTACGGGATGTAGGGATCGCGGACGCGCCAGCGTCCGCCGTTCGCCGCGTTGATCCGGCGCGCCTGGAGGTTGAGGAGGTTCGCGGGCTCGTAGGGGTCTCCCTCGAAGATCACCGTCTCGCGGGCGGCGCCGGCTCCGCGGTTGAAGCGGTACACCGGAATGCCCTGGCGCGAGGCCTCGATGATGAGGTTGTACGCGCGGTTCATGTAGTCCTGGTGCGACTTGGCGATCCTCACCTTCGCGCCGTAGCGCGCGATGTCGACGATCTCCTGGATCGTCAGGCGGTTGCCTTTGAGGACGATCGTCTTGTTGGACTTGGTCGGGTTGATCGGGATGAAGCCATCCTGCTGCTGCGCGGCGGCGACACCGACGTTGAACGTCGACGCCCCCACCAGCATCAGGCCGATCAGCAAGCAAACACGCAGCCCTCTCGAGCAGCGCATGGCCCTTCTCCTTCCACTGGCTGACGACGGCTCTCCTCGCAGGCCCGTGAGCGCTCGTGCCGCGGGCCCGAAGAGACGAGGGCAGGCGGAGCTGCCTCCGACCGAAGGACGGACTGCCCGGCGTCCTACCTCCCCCACGGGGCGACTCTACTCCGGTCGCACACGGTCTACCTGGGGACCTGCGCCGGTAAGACCGAGCGCGGTCGCCGACACATACCTTGTGAGGATGAAGGCGACGATCAAGGAGAAGCGCGAGGTCGCGAAGGGGACGCTGCTCGTCCTCTTCGATCTCGGTGGCGCCGGGCTCGACTACCGGCCGGGCCAGTATTTCTGGGTCGAGCTGCTCGATCCGCCCTACGACGACGAGAAGGGCGCCCGCCGGCACTTCACCGCCGTTACCTCTCCGAGCGAGCGAGGCGTGGTCGGCTTCTGCACCCGGCTGCGCGAGAGCGCCTTCAAGCGGTCCCTCGCCGAGCTCCCGGTTGGCGCAGAGGTGGACGTCGAGCCGCCGAAGGGATCCTTCGTGCTCCCCGAGGCGAGGGAGGGACCGCTCGTCTTCGTGGCAGGCGGAATCGGGATCACGCCCTTCCGCTCCATGCTCCGCTACATCGCGGACGAGCAGCTCCCGCACCGGGTCACGCTCGTGTACTCGAACCGAGACCGCGCCTCCGCCGCCTTCCTCGAGGAGCTCGAGGAGATCGAGCGGGGAGGCACGGATCTGCGCCTGGTCGCGACCATGACCGAGGACGAGTCCTGGCCGGGCGAGCGCCGCCGGATCGACGCTGCCTTCCTCCGCGACCATCTGGGCGAAGGGCTCGACGGGGCGGGCTACATGGTCGCCGGGCCGCCCGGGTTCGCGAAGGCCGTGACGGCCGAGATCGAGCAGGCGGGAGTCGACCCGGAGCGCATCGCGAGCGACAGCTTCAGCGGCTACTAGCTCAGCCGACCGCCTTCTTCACGAGCGCGGCGATCTTCTTCTCGTCGGCGGCGGTCAGCTTCTTCAGCGCGAAGGAGGTCGGCCACATGGCGCCGTCGTCGAGCTTCGCGGCGTCATTGAAGCCGAAGGTCGCGTACCGCGAGTCGAACTTGGCCGCGTCCTGGAAGTAGATGACGACCTTGCCGTCCTTGTCGGCGTACGCGGGCATCCCGTACCAGGTCTTCGGAGACAGGTCGGGCGCGTTGGCCTTGACGATCTCGTGGATCCGCTCGGCCATCTCGCGATCCGCCTTCGGCATCTCCTTGACCTTGGCGAGCAGGGTCTTCTCCCCGTCCGCCTTGCGCGCTTCCGCCTTCAGCTCCGCGGCGCGCTCCCTCATCGCGGCCCGCTCCTCTGCGGAGAAGGTCTGGGACTTCTTGGTGCTCTTCCTTGCAGCTTTCTTCTCAGCCATTGGTCAGCTCCTGGATGCGGATGAGGTTGCCCGCAGGGTCGCGAAAGGCGCAGTCGCGGATCCCGTACGGCTGGTCGACAGGCTCCTGGACGACCTCGGCGTCGCCCTCCTGTAGGCGCGCGAAGGTGCCGTCGAGGTCGGTGGTGGCCAGGTTGATGCTGGCGAACGTCCCCTTCGCCATCATCTCGGTGATGGTGGTGCGCTCGTCGTCCGTGATGCCGGGGCTGGCCTGCGGCGGGTACAGGACGATGGACGTGCCGGGCTGGTCGGCTGGGCCGACCGTGATCCAGTGCATCCCGCCGTACTCGACGTCACCGCGGACCTCGAAGCCCAGGGTGTCGCGATAGAAGGCCAGGGATGCTTCCGGGTCGTGGTGCGGAAGCATGCTCGAGTGAATGCTGATGTTCATGGCGGCCATGCTAGGCACGGCTCGGCGCCGGCGCTTCTCGATTCCTGACCGGTCTCGTCACCTGCTTGGCCACGCATGGCGGCATCCCCGCCATCGCGCCTGCCGCCTCGCGCCGGTAGGTGCTGGGCGGCACGCCGACCAGCTCGGTGAAGCGGGTGCTGAACGTGCCCAGCGACGAGCAGCCGACCGCGAAGCAGACCTCGGTGACGCTCATGTCGCCGCGGCGCAGCAACGCCATCGCCCGCTCGATACGCCTCGTCATGAGGTAGCTGTACGGCGACTCCCCGAAGGCGAGCCGGAACTGGCGGCTGAGGTGCCCGGCCGACATGTGCGCGCCGCGGGCGAGCGCCTCGACGTCCAGCGGCTGCGCGTACTCGCGGTCGATCCGGTCGCGAACGCGGCGCAGGCGCGCGAGTTCGTCCAGATGCTGCGCTGCGGCGGGCCTGCTGGTCACATGCGAGATCGTACTCAGCCGCACTCGCCCGAAACTGAATCTCCAGAAGGGCACTGCCGAACGTAGGTTTCCGACGTTTTGCCGGACGGCTACCGAGGAAGCGTATGGAGCATGGGCCGCCAGCGAGTGCCCACACGGAGGTGATGAGCAATGCCCGATGGAAAGGTCAGCGTTCGCTACATGGTCGATGACGTCGACCAGGCGCTCGACTTCTACACCGAGAACTTTGGGTTCGAGCCAGGCCACAACGCTTCGCCTGCCTTTGCCGAGGTGAGCAAGGGCAATCTGCGGCTCCTGCTCGCCGGCCCCGAGAGCTCGGCCGGACGGCCGATGCCCGACGGTCGCAGGCCCGAACCAGGAGGCTGGAACCGCATCCACTTCGTCGTCGACGACATCGGCGCCGAGGTCGAGCGCCTCCGCGCCGCCGGCGTCAGCTTCCGCAACGACATCGTCAGCGGGCCCGGCGGTCGACAGATCCTCGTCGACGACCCTTCCGGCAACCCGATCGAGATCTTCCAGCCGGCGGACTAAGGCCGCTCGACGGATCCCTCGGCGTCGGCTGTGGCGGCTACTCGGCGGTCGATGACGCGGCGAACAACTCGTGCTCTCGCTCCAGACCCTTGAGTCGGTGTCGCCCGCGCGACTCGAACGCCAGCCCTACAGCGCCCTCGGCCAAGTCGCGCGTCGTGCCGGACACGAGAACCTCGCCCGAGCCGGCCTCCGCCATGATGCGAGCGGCAGCGTGCACCGCCAAACCGTGAACACGTTCCTCGGACAGCGCCACCTCGCCGCTGTGAATGCCGACGCGGATGGAGATCCGGATAGCCGCCAGAGCCTCGACGAGCTCCAGTCCGCTGCGGATCGCGCGCTCGGCGCCGTCGAACACGATGAGAAACGAATCCCCCGCGGTCTCGATCTCCCGGCCGCCGAAGCGGACCAGCACGGTGCGGACGACGTCTTCGTGCATCGCCGCGGTGCGCTTCCAGGCCGCGTCGCCCTCCGTTTGCGCGTGAACCGTGGAGTCGACGATGTCGGTGAACAGGATGGTGGCCATCACGCGTGCGTGGTCGCCCGGCTGCGGGTCGAACCCGGCGCCCCCAGCCCAGTCGACCATCACGAGCTCCTCGCCGCCCTCCACCCAGGTGACGTGGCCGGGGTGCAAGTCGAACACCTGGTTGGGCCCGATGACCACCTCCTCGCCCTCGTCGGTCCGGATGCCCATCTGTCCCTTGAGCACCACACCGCGGTGAAACAGCTCGCACGTTGCGGTGCCGACCAGCGGCTGGGCGTGCTCCTCCCAGCTCCAGCCCGGCTGCAATACGTGGCGGGTGACCACCGTTCCCGCCAGGCGCACCTGGAAACTTTCACCGAGCGGGCCGGTCACCACCGCCTCGGGCTCGCCGAGGTCGCGGACCTCGACCGGGCTCACGGCGAACCTCGCCGCCGGGATTCCGTGCCCCCGCACATCACATCGAGACGGTAGCGCTTCAGGCGCGGGAAGAGTCGATAGACGGCTCCAGGTGTAGGCTCGACGAGATGCGCAAGGTCGTCGTCCAGCAGTTCGTGACGCTCGACGGCTATGCCGCGGGCCCGAACGGCGAGCTCGACTTCGTCACCGAGACCGGGGCGGCCGCGGACCCGACCTCGGGCCCGTTCGTCGAGAAGCAGCTCGCCTTCATCGAGAGCCTCGACACGATCCTCCTCGGCGCCGTGACGTACAGGATGTTCGCGGCCTACTGGCCCGAGCAGACAACGGAGACGCAGGCCATCGCGGATGCGCTGAACGCGACGCCGAAGGTCGTCTTCTCGAGCACGCTCGAGAGCGCTCCCTGGGGGAGCTGGGAGCCTGCGCGGGTGGTTTCCGGCAGCGCGGCGGAGGAGGTTCGCCGCCTGAAAGCCGAGCCCGGGAAGGACATGGTCGTCTGGGGAAGCCTCGCCCTCTCGGACTCGCTCATGCGAGAGGGCCTCGTGGACGAGTACCGCCTCCAGGTCTGTCCCGTCGTGCTCGGTCGCGGCAAGCGGCTCTTCGAAGACGGCCTCGCAACGCAGTGGCTGACGCGTCTCGAGACGGACACGTACGACGAGATGGTCGCGGTCCGCTACGCGTCCATGTCCTAGTCGACGTGCCCTGTGCTCCCACCTCTTCGGCCGCGAGAAGACACGGGGAGGCCGTGGCGTAACAAGGTTGGCGGCTCCACGAGGGGGAAGGCTAGGGCGCGCATGCCCTCACCGCTGCGCCGCCATCCTGCCGCGGACGACTCGCCGGCCCGGGCGAGCTTCGTCGAGCTGTTCTTCGACCTGGTCTTCGTCCTGGCCGTGACCCAGCTGTCCTCCGTGTTGATCGAGGGACCTGACGGTCGGGGGCGCGGCCGAGACGCTGTTTCTGCTGCTGACTGCCTGGTGGGCGTGGATCTATACGACCTGGATGACGAACTGGTTCGACCCCGAGACGCGGCCCGTCCGGGCCATCCTGCTCGTAGGCATGCTCGCCAGCCTCTGCGGGGCGATCGCGATCCCGGAAGCGTTCGAAGACCGTGCGGGCCTGTTCGTGGTCGGCTACGTCGGCATCCAGTTGGTTCGCAACGCGTTCATGGTGCTGGCCACCCAGCGGAGCGATCCCCTTCACGCGCCACTCGTGCGCATCTTCGTGTGGAGCGCATGGGTCAGCGCGATCTGGCTCGCCGGGGCGCTGGTGGAGGGCGACGCGCGCATCGCCGTCTGGATCGTGGCGCTGGCCCTGGACTACGCAGGGCCGCTGGCCGGCCACTGGGCTCCCGGCCTCGGGCGCTCGGTGCCGGCAGACTGGGAGCTGGTGCCCAGCCACTTCTCCGAGCGCATCGGGCTGTTCGTGATCATCGCGTTGGGTGAGACGATCGTCGCCGCCGGGGTGACCGCGGGCGACCTGAGATGAACGCGACGCGCATCGCGGCGGTCGTCGTCTCGTTCGGCATCGCGGTGGCGTTCTGGTGGCTCTACTTCGACTATCACGCGGAGGGTGCCGCCCGGGAGCTCGAGTCGCGCGAGGCGGAACGCGGCCGGCTCGGACGTGCGCTCAGCTACCTGCACGTGCCCATCGTCGCCGGGATCATCGTCGCCGCCGTGGCCGCGGAGCTGGTGATCGCCCATCCCGGTGAGGAACTGCACGGCAACGACCTGCTCCCGCTGGCCGCCGGGCCGGGGCTCTTCCTGGTCGGCAGCCTGGTCTTCAAGGCCAGCGTCCTGCACGCCCAGTGGCACCAGCGCCTGGTCGCCGTCGTGGCGGTCTTCGGGGTCACCGTGAGCGGAGCGTTCGTCCCGGCACTGGCGGCCTGGTCCCTCGTGCTGGTCGTGCTCGTTGCGCTGGCGCTCTACGAGACCGTGGAGCTCAAGCGCACTGCGAGCGCCGCCATGTAGCCGCGTTTGCGTCTGGGTATGCACTCGCTGTCCTCGGGCGCGGTGGCGACTACCGCAGCATGTTGGCCCCTAATGTTCCCTTGGCGTTCCCTTGCGCACCAGAACAGGCAACGACTTGCCAGTCAAGTTGCCGGTTTGCAGGGACTTCGTGAAGCCCTCTGACGGACTCGAACCGTCGACCCCCTCCTTACCATGGAGGTGCTCTACCGACTGAGCTAAGAGGGCGCTGCGCCCCATCGTAGCGGCGGTTTCAGGCAGGTGTGAACCGGCTAAGCTGCCGAGCGTGAGCGCACCAGCAACCGAGCCGCGCGGTATCCGGGCTTCGCTGCGGCGCGTCATCGGCCACGCCGGTTCGCTCTCCCAGCTGCAGAAGGAGCTCGCGCGCGCCGAGATGAAGCGGAAGGCCGCCGCGCTCGGTGCCGGCGGGGCGCTCGTCGTCGCCGCCGGGGTCATCCTCTTCTTCGCGGTCGCCTTCGGGCTCGCGACCGCGGCGGCTGCGCTCGCGCTCGTGGTCGACTGGTGGCTCGCGCTCCTGATCATGTTCGTGCTGCTGCTGCTCGTGACGGTGATCCTCGCCCTCGTCGGCGTGAGGCTGATCAAGAAGGGCACGCCGCCGGTGCCGGAGCAGGCGCTCGAGGAGATTCGGCTCACGCGCCAGACGCTGCGAGGCGGCCATGGCCGCTAGCGAGCGCACGGACGCGCAGATCCGCGAGGAGATCTCGCAGGAGCGGCGCGAGCTCGGCCACGCGCTCACCGACCTTCGCGAGGATGTCGGCGCCGCGGCCCGTACGGCTGCGGTGATTGGCGGAGCGATCGCGGCTCTGGGAGCCGCGGCGGCCGCGATCCGCCACTTCACCAAATAGGCGGATTCGTCCCTCGAAGGCGTCAAGGTCCTACCCCCGGGGCGGGATGGTCCTAACTCCGCGGCGGGATCGTGCGGCCGGGGTGGCGAGCCGACAGGAAAGGGGTGCTCCCCCCGATCACCCCGAAAGGACCCCCCAGCATGCAGCACCTTCGCGTCATTGGCATCCGTCTTTCCATCGCCGCCGCTCTCGTCGCCGCCGCGCTCCCGGTCGGCGGTTGGAAGTGGGGCGGCTAGCTCCACCCGGCTTTACCCGCGCGCCCGTAACGCCGCCTCCGGGCGGCGTTACCCGTTCTTGAGGGCGAGCGCCTCTTCGCGCTCGACGCTCTGGACGAAGATCGAGACGATCCGCGGGTCGAACTGCCCGCCGGCGTTCCGTTCGAGCTCGGCGACCGCGACCTCGTGGGAGACCCTGGCGCGGTAGACGCGGTCGCTCGTCATCGCGTCGTAGGCGTCGACGACGAGGATGATCCGCGAGCCGAGCGGGATCTGCTCGCCGCTCAGCCCATGCGGGTAGCCGCGGCCGTCCCAGCGCTCGTGGTGGTGGAGCACCCAGGTCGAGACCGGCTCGACCCCGAGGGCGCGGAGCATCCGGTAGCCGATCTGCGGATGGCGGCGGAGCACGAGCTGCTCGGCGCTGTCCAACGGCCCGGGCTTGCGGAGGATCTCCTCGGGGATGGCGAGCTTCCCGAGGTCGTGGAGGCTGCCGGCCAGGCGCACGAGCTCGACCTCCTCGCGCTCCAGCCCCAGCTGCTGGGCGACGAGGGCGGCGAGCTCGCCGACGACGAACGAGTGTCGGCCCGTGTACGCATCGCGCTCGTCCACGGCGTGCGCCAGGCTGGCGGCAGCTTTCAGCCGGGCTGCGCGGTCCGGCATCTCGGAGATCCCGGCCACGTCAGGCAGCTCGGCGAGATTGGGCCGGTACACGCGCACGCTGCCCTTCCCGGCTCCCTTGGCCAGGTAGAGGGCCTGGTCGGCGACTGCGAAGACCTCCGAGCGGTCGACGCCGACCTGCGGGTACGTGACGACCCCGGCGGAGATGCGGACGGGAAGGCCCGGCAAGGCCTCCAGCATCGCCACGCGCGTCAGCACGCCGTCCGCCACCTTCGACGCCTCGCGCTCGTCACGCCCCGGCAGGAGGATGGCGAACTCGTCTCCTCCGATCCGGAAGGCCTCTCCGTCCTGGCGTAGCCGCGTGGCGACCTGCGCGAGGATCTGGTCGCCCTTGGGGTGTCCGAGCCGGTCGTTCAGCTCCTTGAAGTTGTCGATGTCGAGGATGCAGACGCTGAGCGGCATCCCCTTGTCCTCCGCCTCCGTCAGGTCGCGGTCGAGCCGCTCGTGGAAATGCCGGTGGTTCCCGAGCCCGGTGAGCGGGTCGGTGAGGGCGAGGCGCATGGCCGCGAGCTCCCGGAAGACCGAGCGCTGGTAGAGCGCGATCGCGGCGAGCGGGCCGACGAGCGCAGCGGAGAGGAAGGGGGAGCGGTCCCAGAGAACCGCGAGCATGAGCGTCAGCGAGGTCATGATCGCGAAGGCGATGAAGGTCGAGGAGACGGCCCGCCGGAGGAGCGAGAAGAAGCTGTCGCGGGCCCACCGGCTGACGACCGCGGCGACCAGCGGGAGGTTGACCGCGTAGAAGGCCGTCGAGGCGACGACGACCTCGACCGAGAGCCAGGCGAATCCGTCGTCGGGCATCGCGGCGCAGACCGCGCCGGCCGCGGCCGCCGCAAGCCCGTAGACGGACGTGTTGTAGAGCACGCGGATCGCCGGCTGGCGGCGGCTGACCTCGACGAGGAGCTGCGTGAGGAGCCCGACGAGGATCGCCGGCGCCCAGCCGTAGATGACCGCCGCCCCGACGATGAAGACCGTGGCGAGCGACGTGCCTCCGACCGGCACGTTCTCGATCGGGACAGGGAAGGCCTCGACGAAAGTGGACGCGAGGAGGAGCGCCACGAGCCCCGCGAGGGTCGCGGCCGACGGCTCGTAGGCCGCCATGGACGCGAGCGCGAGGACGCAGACGAGCGTGCCGCCGAAGACGACGGGGGCGACGATCGGGAGGAGCCGAGACGTTTCGCGGGATACCCTGGTCGGCCGCGCCGTCTCCGGGCGGGACTCCGCAATGGTCTGCGTGGTGGCCATGTAGCGCCCCTCGTCGTGCCGGCTGGGTCGACCGGCGGGTGCGCCGCAGAACGTTCTGTCTCTCCTTCGATTAAGCCAGGCTTTCCCCTGCTGTCAAAGGGAACCGGCTATAGGCTGCGCTGCGATGCGCTTCCACCAGGGACGATTGCTCGACCACGTCCACATCCGCGTCGCCGACATCGAGGCCAGCAAAGCGTTCTACGGAGCCGTCCTCGAGGCCGTCGGCCTCGGCCTCACCTTCGAGGGAGAGGGCTACTTCGCGGCCGATGAGCTCTTCGTGAGCGCGGACGGTCCGCCGACGACCGGGCTCCACATCGCCTTCCAGGCGCGCGACCAGGAGACGGTGCAGCGCTTCCACGAGGCGGCGCTCGCCGCCGGGGCACGTGACAACGGCGCGCCGGGCGAGCGCCAGTACCACCCGGGCTACTACGGCGCGTACGTGCTCGACCCGGACGGAAACAACGTCGAGGCCGTGTACCACGGGCCGTCGACGCGGTCGGCCGCGTCGATCGAGATCGAGCCCGCGTGATGGACGTCCCGCGCGACGTCTCCGACCCGACCTCCGGACAGCGCTGGGTCTTCAAGCGCACGGGCGAGGAGACGAACGGCGAACTTCTCGAAGCCGAGCTGCACATCAGTCCGGGCGGATTCGTTCGCTCCCACATCCATCCGACGCAGGAGGAGACGTTCACGGGTGTGGAGGGGACCTTCGTGCTCGACATCGCCGGCGAGACGCGCGCGATCGGGCCGGGGGAGACGGTCGTCATCCCGGCGCGCACGCCGCACGGCTTCCGCGACGCCAAGGAGGCGGCGAAGCTCGAGGTGACCGTGCGCCCGGCGCTCGCGCTCGACGACTACTTCCGCGCGTACCTCGGCCTCTCGCGCGACGGCCGCATCCGCCTGCCGGCCTCGGGGCTCCCGACGGGGCTCATCCAGATCGCGCTGGTCATGGATCGCTACGCGCCCGAGATCGCCGCGCCGAAGATCCCGCTCGGCGTCCAGCGCCCGCTCTGGCGCATGCTCGCGAAGCTGGGCCGGAAGGCCGGCCGCAGCGCGTCGTTCCCGGAGTACGGCGCGCCCTAGGCCTTCTTGCCGCGCTTGAAGAGCCGCCCGACGAGGGTGCGCACGATCGCGAACGGCGGTGTGATCGCCGCCATGACCTTGCCGGTCGTCGTGCGCGGGTCCTGGAAGATCCCGAGCTGCTCGAGGATCTTGGCCTTGTCGTAGTACGTCCGTTCGAGGTTGAGCATGCCCTTCTCGTCGAAGCCGTAGAGCGCGCAGACGCGCGACTCCATGCGCTTGCCCATCGCGGGCAGGTCGCGCCAGTCGCCGAGGTGCGTCCCGGTCACGGTCACCTCGAGGATCACCAGGCGGTCGGTGACGTGCCGGTCGTGGACGATGATGTCGAGGTCGGGGAAGGCCGTCAGCAACTCGTCGTAGTGCTCGCGGATCCCGTCGCGGCCCTTGAACTTCTCGTCCCAGGGGACGTCGTCGAAGTCCGGCTCCTCGCCCCAGGTGCGCATGATCTTGTCGAGGTCGCGCTCGACCTCGGCCTGGACGTGCTCGTCGACGAGCTTGTTGCGCGCTTCGATGGATGTCGGGTCGATAGCCATGGCTGGGCTGCGGCGCGGCGATCTTATCGCCTTCCGCGTGGTAAGACTCGTAGGCGATGCCGTCCGTCACGGACCCGCCGCCGGTCCCGCTCGACGCCAGCCTGCTCGAGCTGCGCATAGCGCTCGACGCGGCGATCCCCGCGAAGCAGCTCGACCGGAACCTGCTCGTCGCGACGTGGAACCTGCGCGCGTTCGGCGGCGTGACCGCCAAGTGGCGCGCGGAGAAGGCCGACGAGCCGAAGCGCGACCTCTTCGACATCCGCTGCATCGCGGAGGTCGTCTCCCGCTTCGACGTCGTGGGGATCCAGGAGATTCGTGGGAACCTCACCGCGCTCCAGACGCTCCTGTCGGCGCTCGGCACGAACTGGGCGGCGATCATGACCGACGTCACCCGCGGGAAAGCGGGCAACAACGAGCGCATGGCGTTCGTCTTCGACACGCGGCGGGTCAAGCCGTCGGGGCTCGCCGGCGAGCTCGTCGTCGCCATCGAGACCGAGACGACGGTCGCCCCCAAGACGCTCGACCGCCAGTTCGCGCGCACGCCGTACGCGGTGAGCTTCGCGGCCGAGGGGACGCAGCTCACGCTCGTGACGCTCCACGTCCTCTACGGCAAGGAGGCCGACCGCGCGCAGGAGCTCGTCGAGATCGCGCGCTGGCTCGCCGGTTGGGCGAAGCACGAGGCCTCCTGGAACCAGAACCTGATCGCGCTCGGCGACTTCAACATCGACCGCAGCGGCGATCCGCTCTTCGACGCGTTCACGTCGACCGGCATCCGGCCCGCGCCGGGGCTGAACGCGGCGCCGCGCACGATCTTCGGCGAGCCGGGCGCCGCGAAGTTCTACGACCAGATCGCGTGGTTCGTGGAGAAGGGGAGAGGGCCGGTCCTCGAATCTCACCTCGGCGGCAGCGGGCCACTTCGACTTCGTCCCGCACCTGCTGGGCGAGCTCGAGAAGACGGCGCTCTCGTGGAAGATCAGCGACCACTACCCGCTCTGGACGGAGTTCTCGGTGCGGTGACGGCCCACGCCGAGGTCTCTCTCAACCGCCTCGCCGCGAGCGCGACGACCCACTGCCTGACCGGGTGTGCGATCGGCGAGGTGCTCGGCTTCATCATCGGCACCGCGCTCGGGTGGAGCGACTTCCAGACGATCGCGATCGCGGTCGTGCTCGCGTTCTTCTTCGGCTACCTGCTGACGAGCCTGCCGCTCTTCCGCTCGGGGATGACGCTCCGCGAGATCGTCCCCATCGCTCTGGCCGCGGACACGGTCTCGATCACGATCATGGAGATCGTCGACAACGGCGTCCTGCTCGTCATTCCGGGCGCCATGGAGGCGGGTCTCGGAGACGCGCTCTTCTGGTGGAGCCTCGCACTGGCACTCGCCGTCGCCTGGGTGATCACCTTCCCGGTGAACCGCTGGATGATCGGGCGCGGCCGCGGGCACGCGGTGGTGCACGAACACCACGGGCATTAGGGGTAGTTACGCCAGGTTAAACACAAGGAGGGATCTCATGGGCAGACAGCCCTCGTCGTGCTGGCGCTCGCGCCGGCCGTCGGGGCACTTGCGGCACGGCCTGCGGACGTTCGGTCTTCTCATGCCGTTCCCCCTTGGGCGAGGTGCAGGGCACCGTTTTGACTGGGGCACGGGCGTCCTACCCAGCCCTTACGAAACGCTCACACGCCCCGCCTACGGTGTCCGCGTCCCCCAGGAGAGGAGCCCCCCGGATCATGTCGCTTCGCCGCGTACTGCCCGTTCTGATCGTCGCCCTGCTCGCCGTGCCCGCGACCGCGAGCGGCGGGATCACCGAGACCACGATGGCCGAGGAGAACGCTGCCGCCGCACGTTCCGCCGCCGAGACCGCGAGGATCGTTCCGGGCCGGATCATCCGGACGACGCGGAGCTGGGAGTGCCGCGGCTACCTGCGCCGGTACGGACGGCTTCCCATCAAGGTGATCTCGAACATCAGGAACCCGGGCAACGGCGACGCGATCCGCCTGATCGGGTGCATCGGAGACGGCAACCCGCGCACCGTCGACCTGATCCTCGACGTGAACGGCAACCGCCGAGGTCTCGGCACCGCCTACGACGCCGTGCGGATCGGCCAGAACGCCCGCGGCCTCGTGGTCACCGGCGACGTCGAGTGCGGGCGGAGGCACACGAACCCGGGCATCCACCAGGACATCGTCCAGGCCCTCTCCGGCCGCAACATCATCTTCCGGAACTTCACCTCCGGCCGGCCCGGCTACGGCATCTGGACGTGCTGGGGCGCGGGCGGCGGCTGGTACATCACGTGGGCGAACGGCGGCATCCCGACGAACCTGATCTGCGACCGGTGCCGGCTGGCGACCTACAACCAGAACCTGCGCATCGGCCGGTCGCTCCGCTCCGGCGCGCGGAACTCCGTCTTCGGCTATCACCGCTCGTACGGCATCTTCATCGAGAGCGGGGCCAGGCAGCCGGTGAACCGCAACAACCGCGTGCTCCGGTACTAAGAACCGCCTGCTTGACGCCGTCCGGCGCGGGTGACACCTTCGAGGCCCCCTCGAAGGAGGCACTCATGCGTCGGAAAACCCTGCGGAAGCTCGCTGTGATCGGGGCGGCGGCCGCGCTCGTGGCCGCCGCGCCCGTCGCCGTCCTCGCGGCGCGCGGCGTGTTCGGCGGCGAGCTCGAGAATCAGTCGGCGGCGTGGACGACCACGGCCGTGACGACGTCGGGAACCGCGTGGCGAAACGTCCCCGGGCTCGCGCTCACCCGCTGCTCGCTCCGCCAGGTCACCGCCATGGTCAGCGTGACCGTGAGCGGCGCGCCCGTGCTCTTCCGCGTCGTCATCGACGGCGTGCCGGAAGCGCCGATGCAGCCAGGATCGGCCCGCTTCGTGCCCAGCGCGAACGAGTCGTTCACGTTCACGTTCGTGGGCCGCGTCGCGCCGTTCGAGGCCGACGACACGCACAAGTTCAACGTGCAGTGGCGCTCGGGAAGCGGGGCGCCTGTGACCCTGCACCGCGGTGTGCTCAACCTGCTCTTCGAGCGAGGCACGCAGGGCTGCTGAGCGCTCAGGCCCGGGCTTCGGCCTGCTTCTCCGCCGCGACCTTCGCGCGCGCGGCGATGAACGCCATGCCCAGCCGCCGGGCGACCTCGACGAGGATGCCGATGCCGAGCAGGACGTATCCGGCGGTGAAGAGCTTCAGCCACGGATCGGTGATCGTCAGCTCGGGATCCATGATGCTCGAGGTGGTGAGCGTGGCCACGGCGACGTAGAGGCTGTCGACGAGGCTCCAGTCCTGGGCGAGCCAGAACGTCAACGTCCCCGTCAGGATCAGCGCCGCGGCGGCGCCGAGGACGCGAACGAAGTCCTCTGCCCCGAGAGCGATGCGCACCCCTTGGCGACCCACCATCATCGATTGCGGAGAGCATCGGTCTCGTGTTCGCGCAGGCCTCGCCGTCTCCTCGCGCCGATCGTCACGTTCGCGCATGTCCGTATAGGCTCGCGGCCGAGCCAACAGGAGGAGGGGGTCATGCGCGTTCATCCGGCCACGTTCAAGCGGTTTGGTGGTCTGCTCGCGGTCGTGGTGCTGCTGGGGCTGTGGGCAGCTGCGCCTGCCGGCGCGGCGCCGTCGATCGACTGGGAGCCCTGCGGCGACGACTTTCCAGGCTTCGAGTGTGCGCTGTTCGACGTTCCGCTCGACTACGACCAGCCGCGAGGGTCGAACGACCGAGATCGCGCTCGCCCGTCTCCCGGCCGCCGACACCGCGAACCGGATCGGGAGCGTCTTCGTCAATCCCGGCGGCCCCGGCGGCTCGGGCGTCGAGCTCGTCCTCGAGGGCTTCGGCCAGGAGTTGCACGACAACCTCGGCGGGCGGTTCGACGTCGTCGGGTTCGACCCGCGCGGCATCGGCGCTTCCGACCCGATCCACTGCTTCGCCAGCGAGGACGACCTCGTCGCATTCCTGAACGCGACGCCGCTCTTCCCGTACCAGGCCGGGCAGTACCGGCCCTTCTACGAGCACTGGGCCTCCCTCGCCGACAGCTGTCTGTCGCGGGACGGGCGGATCGCGCGCCACATGAGCACCGCCGACGTGGTTCGCGACCTCGACCTGCTCCGCCGCGCCGTCGGCGATCGGAAGCTGACCTATCTCGGCTTCTCGTACGGGAGCTACCTCGGCAACACGTACGCGAACCTCTTCCCGGGCAACGTCCGCGCGCTCGTGATCGACGGCGTGCTCGACCCGCGCCTCTGGTCGAGCGGCTGGCAGATCAAGTCCGACCGCGTCGCGACGCAGGAGGAGTTCGACGAGTTCCTGCGCCTGTGCCGCGAGGCGGGACCGGCCTGTGCGTTCGGCGACGGCCGCCGCACCGCGAAGCGCTGGGAGGCGCTCGCGCGCGCCGTCGAGGACGAGCCGATCGACCTCGGCGACGGCTTCCTCTACACGTACGACTTCCTGATCGGCGACGCGACCGGCGCCATGTACTCGCCGGAGAGCTGGGGCGGCCCGGAGGGCTTCGGCGCCTTCCTCGACCTGCTCGCGGACATCGCCCTCGGCGACCAGTCCGCCCGGGCCGAGGCGCGGGCCGTGCGCCAGAGCTTCGTTGCAGCAGCTCGAGGCCGACTACGACAACGGCTTCGACGCGTACTTCGGAAACCAGTGCGCCGACACGGAGTACCCGAGCACCTTCTTCGAGTTCCGCCTGATCGACGTCTACGCGCGCGCCGGCTCCCGGTTCGGCCCGTACTGGTGGTGGTTCAACAACGGCTGTGCCGACTGGCCCGTCGCGCCGGATCGGTACATCGGGCCCTGGACCGCCCGCACGTCCGCCCCGGTGCTCGTCGTCGGCAACTTCTTCGACGGAGTGACGGACTACGCCGGCGCTGTGGCGTCGAGCAAGCTGCTCCGGAACGCGCGCCTGCTCAGCTACGCGGGCTGGGGCCACACGGCGTACGGCCGCAGCGAGTGCACGACGGAGCACATCGACCGGTACCTCGTCGACGGGACGCTCCCGCCGAAGGGCACGGTTTGCCCAGCGAACCCAAACCCGTTCCTCGACGTCGCCGAGGCGAGGTTGGCGGCGCGGGCCGCGCCGGCGGTCGGGCTGCCGCCGAGCTGGATGCTCCGCCCGGAACCAAGGTCGTAGGAGCCTGATGCCATCTCGAAGGTGAGCAAGCTGTCCACGGCCACGTAGGTGTGAGAGGGTGCCGACGGGTGGCGGGGTTCGAAGGAAACGCGGGCCGCAGCGTTCTCTCTTGAATCACGCCACCTATTCGGGCGACTCTTGATGCGCAGGAGAGTCGCCGTTCGTCCGGCCGTTTGAAGTCGGCGCGCCGATCTGCGCGAGGTCTCTCTGAAGTCGCTGCCAGGCAGCTTCCTCCACGCGCGTATACCCGGCCGAGCTGCGCGCTCGGGTTGCGGTCAGGTAGTAGCGCCGCCAGGCCATCTGTTCGATGAGGCCCGGCTTCAGTATGGCTCGCTCCGTCCAGCTCGCGGTCACGAGCGCCGGACCTCGTTGACGCGACGCCGGAGAGCGGGACTGCGCTCGTCCACACGCGCGCTTCGCAGACCTGCCGACGCCGCATGGTCGGCCCCTCGCGCAAGCGCGCCGAAGACGGGAGCAGCCCCGCGTCCCGCGATCATCGATGTCTGTCTGGCCAAAAGCCTCTCCGAACGGTCGAGACAACTCCGCTTCGACCAGCGCCGCTCGGTCGAAGTCAAGCTGTCCGCCAGGGGCTATGGCCGGACATTGCGAGCCAGCGGAGTCTCGGCCAGCTCGCTTGCGCAGCTTAGCCTTCGCGCTCGGCCAGGACAAGGAGCCCGTCCTGAGAAGGTGCTTACGGCCGCTTCGGAAGCAAAAGGTGGCCGTCGACCACCGCGGAGGCGATGTCCACGAGCTTCCGGTTCGTGGACCTCGCGTGCTCACGCAGCATCTCGAACGCGGCCGGCTCGTCGATCGAGTGGCGCTCCATCAGGATTCCCTTCGCCCGCTCGGTCATCGCGCGGCGGCCGAAGGCGCCTTCCAGCTCGTGGTATTCCGCGAACCGCCGCAGCACGATGTCGATGGAGCTCTGCCAGTCCTTGGCCTCGGAATCGGTGATGTAGGCGAAGACGCCGCGTTTGGAGGCCTCCTTGACGAAGGTCGGGTCCGGTGCATGGAGGAGGGCGATCACCGGGCAGGCCGCCTCCCGCACGATCTTCTCGATCAGGCCGAGCGCGTGCTCCGAGCTGTCGCCGAGCCCGACGAGTGCAACGTCGGGTCGTTCCCGCGCCGTCACGGCACCGACGTCCTCCACCTCGATCTCGCGCGCGATGACCTCATGACCGAGAGCCGCAACGATCGGAGCCACGAGCGCCAAGCGATCCTTGCGCTCGTTCGCGATCAAGACACGCAGATGCTCCGTTTCGCGGTGACTCACGTTCCCGAGCCGCTGATTTTAACGCCAGTTCGTTCGCCTGTCGGGATCGAGCGGACCGGCCCCTTGGAAGCGGCTTACCTAAGGACAGGGCCGGCAGGACTCGAACCTGCAACCCCCGGTTTTGGAGACCGGTGCTCTGCCAGTTGAGCTACGGCCCTTCGGCTGGCGAAAAGGCATTGTACCGGGGTGCGCCGGAGACCCCTGGGAGCGCTTTTCGCCGTCCTTGCGACCGGGTTCGCGGTCATCGGCTACTTCGCGGCCGAGGCCGGCGGGGCCGCCTGGGTGATCGCCTTCGCCGCCATTCTCCTGGCGGTCTGGATGGGCGAGCTTGCGTACAAGATGTTGAAGTAGGAAATCTCCCGAAAGCTCGCGAGGGCCGAACTTCCTTCTATCCTCTGCACGATGGTCGAAAGCTCGATGGACACTCAGGCCCTGTGGCGCGAGTTCAAGCGCACCGAAGACCCGATCCGCGCGAGGGCGCTGCGCGACCGTTTGATCCTCACGTACGCGCCGCTCGTGAAGTACGTCGCGGGCCGCCTTGGGAGCGGGCTGCCGGCGCACGTCGAGGAGGGAGACCTCGTCTCCTACGGCCTGCTCGGCCTCATCGGCGCGATCGAACGCTTCGACATCAACCGCGAGATCAAGTTCGAGACCTACGCGATCGCGCGGATCAAGGGCTCGATCATCGACGAGCTGCGCTCCATGGACTGGGTGCCGCGCTCGGTGCGCGCCCGCGCGCGAGAAATCGAGCGCACGATCGCGCAGCTCGAGGCGAAGCTGGCCCGCGCGCCGACGGACGAGGAGATCTCCGCCCAGCTCGGGATCACCGAGGACGAGTTCCAGGACTCGCTGCTCGAGATCTCGCGGACGTCGATCGCCGCACTGGACGAGCTGTGGACGAGCTCCTCCACCGGGGGCGATCCCGTTGCGGTGATCGACACGATCGCCGACCCGGACGCCCCTGAGCCGCAGACCGCCATGGCCCACACCGAGCTCCGCGAGGCGCTCGGCGAGGCGATCTCGCGCCTTCCGGAGCGGGAGAAGCTCGTGGTCACGCTCTACTACTACGAGGAGCTGACCCTGCGCGAGATCGGCGAGGTGCTGAGCGTGACCGAGTCGCGCGTGTCCCAGCTCCACACGAAGGCGATCCTCCGCCTCAAGGCGCGCCTGTCCGCCGCGCGCCAGCACGTGAGCCAGGACTAGCCCGGCCGCGGGCCCGCATCTTCCCTGCTCGTTGCGAACAAGCCGCTAAACTCGCCGTCCGTGCCGCCCTTCGAGCCGAGCAAGATCCGGAACGTCGCCGTGGTCGGACACCGGGGGACCGGGAAGACCTCGCTGGTCGAGGCGATGCTCTTCCAGGCGGGTGCCACCAACCGCCTCGGGTCCGTCGAAGCGTCGACCACCGTCTCCGACTGGGACGACGACGAGCACCGCCGCCAGATGTCGCTGGCGGCCTCGCTCTGCCACCTCGAGTGGCACGACCGCAAGATCAACCTGATCGACACACCCGGCGACCCCGGCTTCCAGGCCGACACGCTCGCCTCGCTCCGCGTGGTCGAAGGAGCGCTGATGACGGTCAACGGCGTCAACGGCGTCGAGGTGCAGACGACGCGCCTCTGGGAGCGCGCGGAAAAGCTCGACCTCTGCCGCGTGGTCTTCGTCACCATGCTCGACCGCGAGCGCGCCGACTTCTTCGCGGCGCTCGAGCAGCTCCAGTCGCAGCTTTCCAACCGCTGCGTCGCCGTGCAGATCCCGATCGGGCACGAGCACGAGCTCAAGGGCATCGTCGACCTCTTCCACATGAGCGCGTACCTCGACCCGGGCGCCGACCGCGAGTCGAAGCCGGCCGACATCCCGGACGAGATCGCGGCGCAGGCCCAGGAGTACCGCGTGAAGCTCGTCGAGGCCGTCGTGGAGACGGACGAGGCGATCATGGAGCGCTACCTCGCCGACGAGGAGATCTCCGGCGACGAGCTCGCCGCCGCTCTCAAGAACGCGGTCGTCGCAGGCCAGCTCTTCCCGGTCACCTGCGGTGTGCCGACCAAGAACCTCGGCACGACCGGGCTCCTCGACCTCCTCGTCGAGGGGATCCCGTCGCCTGCCAAGAAGCCGCTGGCGGTCGACGTCGACGGCGGCGGCCCGGCCGCGTTCGTCTTCAAGACGGTCGCCGATCCGTTCGCCGGCCGCATCAACGTCTTCCGCGTGCTGGCGGGCACGCTCTCGTCCGATGCCACGCTCGTGAACTCGCGCACGCGCAACAAGGAGCGTGTCGGCCAGCTCCTGGTCCTCCAGGGCAAGGAGCACGAGCTCGCACAGGAGTTCGGCGAGGGTGACCTCGGCGCGGTGGCAAAGCTGAAGGAGACGGCCACCGGCGACGTCCTGCTCGGCGCCGACCACCCGATCGACATCGCGCCGCTCGACTTCCCGAAGCCGGTCATGAGCTTCGCGATCGAGCCGAAGGCCAAGGGCGACGAGGAGAAGATGGGCACGGCCCTCAGGCGCCTCGCCGAAGAAGACCCGACGCTGACGCTCCGCCGCGACGAGCAGACCGGCGAGCAGCTCCTCGGCGGCCTCTCGCAGGTCCACGTCGAGGTGGCGGTCGAGCGCCTCAAGCGCCGCTTCGGCGTCGAGGTCGAACTGCACCAGCCGCGCGTGCCGTACCTGGAGACGATCCGCAAGGAGTCGCGCGCCCAGGGCCGCTACAAGAAGCAGACCGGCGGCCGCGGTCAGTTCGGCGACTGCCACATCGTGCTCGAGCCGCTCCCGGGCCACGAGGGCTACGAGTTCGTGGACAAGATCGTCGGCGGCGTCATCCCGCAGAGCTTCCGCCCCGCGGTCGACAAGGGCATCCAGGAGGCCATGACGCGCGGCGAGCTCGCCGGCGCGCCGGTCACCGGCGTCCGCGTCCTCCTCGTCGACGGCTCGTACCACACGGTCGACTCGTCGGAGATGGCGTTCAAGATCGCCGGCTCCATGGCCTTCAAGAGTGCGTACGAGAAAGCCAACCCGGTGTTGCTCGAGCCGATCATGTCGCTCGAGGCCGCGGTGCCCGACGACAGCGTGGGCGCGATCAACGGCGACCTCAACTCGCGCCGCGGGCGCCTGCTCGGCATGGAGCCCGCCGGCGCCGGCATGACGACCATCAAGGCCGAGGTGCCGATGGGGGAAATCCTCACGTACTCGCAGTCGCTCACCTCGCTCACGGGCGGTCGGGGCGACTACACGCTCGCCTTCCTGCGCTACGAGGCAGTGCCGTCGCACATCGCGCAGAAGCTCATCGAGGAAACCCAGCGCGAGCGCGAGGAGGCCAACGCGTGAGCGTCGTCCGTCGCCAGGACGTCCAGCGCAGCTGCGCGATCTGCCATCGCACGCTGCTGATGGGCGAGCGCGCCACGCGCTTCACGCCGGGCGGCGACAACTGGGTCGACGTCTGCGCGCTCTGCACGGTGACGGCCGACGAGCACGGCTGGATCAAGGAAGGGAGCCCGACCACGCCGATCGTCGCCGAGCGGGGACGCCGCCGGCGCTTCGGCGGGCTCGCCGCGCTCCTCGAGCCGAAGAAGGTCGAGCCCGAGCCCAAGGTCAGCGAGCCCATGCTGCGTCGGCTGAACCCCGAGGAGCAGGCGGTGGTCGAGGCCGCGGAGCTCTTCAACGACAGTGCCTACTGCCGCACGATCGCCGGGATCGCCAAGAGCCTCGGCGACGCGCGCGTCAGCCTCCTGCCGCTCTCCGGCGTCAATCCCGAGGTCGTGATCACGGTCGCCTGGGACATCTCCTGGTACCAGTACCGCGTCCTCTTCGAATCCGGGCAACCGGTGCGGCTGGCCGAGCGGGGCTACGAGCTCGACGAGCTCAACCCGCGGTTCGCGCACTGGAACGGGCACCTTGGCCCCGACGGCCGGGTGACGCCCGACATCCCGAAGCTCTAGTGACGCGCGGCCGATGCCGATAGAGACGGGGACGATGATCTACTGCGTGATTCCAGAGGAGCTCGAGGCCGAGCTCTACGAGAAGCTCGTCGAGCACTACAAGGACAACCCGAACGTCGAGGTGATCGTCGACCGGCGCTCGGGCCCCGACCGCCGCACCAACGGCAGCGGGCCGCCGGAGGGCGAGAAGCGCACCATCCGCGACCGACGCCGTCAGCGGCCGTCCTTCGGCACGACGGACGTTCCCGAGTCGGCCTACGAGTAGCCGCCGGCGCGCTCAGGTCGAGCGCAGCCGCAGCATTGCCGCCACCCCGAGCGCGGGGCCTGGTACCAGGAACGCGAATGCCCAGCGCCAGCCGACGTCGTCCGCGAGCACGGGGATCAGCCAGATCGTCGCGACGGTGAGCGTGAAGCCGACGGCCAGCTGCATCGTGAGGGCGGTCCCGACGTAGGCCTGGTCGGCGTGCTCGGTGACGAGCGTCGAGAACTGCGCCGAGTCGCCGACGACCGTGAACCCCCAGACGAGCCCGACGAGGAGGACGACCCATCCGGGAGCGTCGATCAGGAGGCCGATCAGAAGCGCGCACGTGCCGGAGACCGCCATCATCCCGGCCGTCGTCTCGGGCCGGCCGATGCGGTCGCCGAGCAGGCCTCCGACCCAGCACCCGAGCGCCCCGGCGCCGATGACCGCGAACGCCGCGTAGGCCGCCTCGGAGCCCGCCTCCACGGTGGTCGCGTAGAAGACGACGAACCAGGCCCACATGGCGTAGAGCTCCCACATGTGGCCGAAGTAGCCCAGGCTCGCGAGCCTGACGCCACGGTTGGCGAACACGCGCCCGGCCTGCCGCGGGTCGAAGGTCGCCTCCGGGAACGGGTACGGCCCGTCGCGCACGGCGAGGGCGAGAAGGCCGCCGGCGAGGGTGAGGGCCGAGGTCGCATACACGACCGTCTGCCACTCGAGGCCCCCGAGGCCGTTGACGAGGTGCGGAACGGCCGAGCCGAGGGTCAGGGCCCCGACGAGGATGCCGAGCGCTGTCCCGCGCCCGCGCCGGAACCATGTGGCCATGAGCTTCAGCGCGGGCGGGTAGACGCCGGCGAGAAAGAACCCTGTGGCGAAGCGGAGCGGGATCGCGCCGCCGGGGCCGGAGACGGCGGCCAGGAGAACGTTCGCGCCCGCGGCTCCCAGCGCGCCCGCGAGAACGACGACCCGCGGCGCGAGCACGTCGGCGACGTTGAAGACGCTCGACACCAGGGCCCCGGCGACGAAGCCGAGCTGGACGGCGATCGTCAGCCACGCAGCCGACGTGTCCGAGAGCCCCCACTCGCCGCGGAGCTGCGGCACGACCGCGGAGGCCGAGAACCAGGTCGTCATCGCCAGCACGAGCGCCGCGGCCAGCGTCGCGAGCGCGCGGCCGCGGCCGGGCGCTAGATCGGCTCGGTCCATACGAGCGCCGTGCCGTCGAGGACGACCGTTCCCTCCTGGTTCGAGATCGTCGTGCGGAGCTTCGTGATCGGCTTGTCCTCGCGGGCTTCGAGCACCTCGACCTCGGCCGTGATCTCGTCCCCGGGCGCGACCGGGGCCTTGAAGCTCCAGTCCACGTGCAGGAAGACGCTGCCCGGCCCGGGGAGGTCCTCGGCGACGATAGCGTTCAGCAGGCCGGTCGTGACCCCGCCCTGGACGATGATCCGGCCGAAGCGCGAGCGCTGCCGCCGCCTCCTCGTCGTAGTGGAGCGGGTTGCGGTCGCCGGTCAGTTCCGTGAAGAGCTCGATGTCCTCGGCACGCACGCGGCGCGTGCGGCGGGCAGTGTCGCCGACGGTGGTCATGGTGCGAAGCCTAGAATCGGCGGCTGAATCACGACAAGGAGCGAGATGGCGACCGCAGCGACAGAGACTTCGAAGAACTACATCGGCGGCGAGTGGGTCGACGCCACCGGAGACGAGACGTTCGACACCACGAACCCCGCGAACGGCGAGACGATCGGGACGTTCCCGCGCTCGTCCGAGGCCGACGTCGACCGCGCCGTCGAGGCCGCGAAGGAGGCCTACGAGAGCTGGCGCCTCACGCCTGCGCCGCGCCGCGGCGAGGTCCTCTTCCGGGTCGCACAGCGGTTTGCCGACGCGAAGGACGAGCTGACCGAGCTGATGGTGCGCGAGATGGGCAAGGTGCGCGCCGAGGCCGGCGGCGACGTCCAGGAAGCGATCGACATGACGTTCTACATGGCCGGCGAGGGCCGTCGCCTCTTCGGCCAGACGACGCCGTCGGAGATGCCGGACAAGTTCCAGATGAGCATTCGCCAGCCCGTCGGAGTCGTCGGCGCGATCACGCCGTGGAACTTCCCCATCGCCATCCCGAGCTGGAAGATCGCGCCCGCGCTCGTCGCCGGGAACACGGTCGTCTTCAAGCCGGCACGCGACACCCCGATGCTCGGCCAGCGCTTCGTCGAGATCTTCGCGGAGGCGGGGCTGCCCGCGGGCGTCCTCAACATCGTCCACGGCGGGGGCGAGTCGGTCGGCGAGAGGCTCGTCAAGCATCCCGACGTGCCGCTCATCTCGCTCACCGGCTCGCGCGAGGTCGGCGTCAAGACCGCCGAGAACGGCGCCGCCTACCTCAAGCACATCCATCTCGAGCTCGGCGGCAAGAACGCCATCATCGTCATGGACGACGCCGACCTCGACCTCGCGGTGGAGGGGATCCTCTGGTCGGCGTTCGGTACTTCGGGCCAGCGCTGCACCGCGGCGAGCCGCGTCATCGCCGGCAAGAACGTCTACGACGCGCTCACGTCGAAGCTCGTCGAGAAGACAGAGGAGCTCCGGCTCGGCGACGGCCTCGAGGACTCCACCGACGTCGGCCCGGTCGTCAACCGCGCCGCCCTGGAGAAGATCCACTCGTACACGGAGATCGGCAAGGGCGAGGGAGCGACGCTCCTCACCGGCGGTGAGATCGCCACCGAGAACGGGCTCGACAAGGGCTCGTTCTACCGGCCGACCATCTTCGGCGACGTGGAGCCGGGCATGCGGATCGCCCAGGAGGAGATCTTCGGGCCGACGACGGCGCTCATCCGCGCGACGGACGTCGACGAGGCGATCAGGATCGCGAACGGCATCGAGTTCGGCCTCTCGTCCTCGATCTTCACGCGCGACGTGAACAAGGCCTTCAAGGCGATGCGCGACCTGAACGCCGGGATCACGTACATCAACGCCGGCACGACCGGCGCCGAGGTGCACCTGCCGTTCGGCGGCACGAAGGGCACCGGCAACGGCCATCGCGAAGCCGGCACGGCCGCGCTCGACTTCTACACCGAGTGGAAGTCGATCTACGTGGACTACTCCGGCAAGCTCCAGCGCGCGCAGATCGACTAAGGTGCCTCGCATGTTGGAGAAGGTCAACCTGGCGGAGAAGCTCGCGAGCTTCGACGAGATCTTCAGCCCGCGGATCGTCGGGTACTACAACGACACGAAGATCCAGGTCGCGAAGACGCAGGGCGAGTTCGTGTGGCACTCGCACGCGGACACGGACGACCTCTTCCTCGTCCTCAAGGGGCATCTGCGGGTCGAGTTGCGGGACGGCGCGGTCGACGTGGGGGAGGGCGAGCTGCTCGTCGTCCCGCGCGGCGTCGAGCACAGGCCGGTGGCCGACGAGGAGGCGCACGTGCTGCTGCTCGAGCTCGAGGGCACTCCGAACACGGGCGACGCCGACGCCGAGGCCGCTCCGGAGGTCGAGATCTGACCCGCAAGCTCGTCGTCTTCGTGCCGCGGGAGGCGCTCGACTCCGTGCGCGCGGCGCTCTTCGCCGCGGGCGCAGGCCGCATCGGCGATTACGAGCGCTGCTCGTGGTACACGGCCGGGACCGGCACCTACTTCGGCGGCGAAGGAACGACCCCGAAGTACGGAGAGGCCGGTCGCGAGGAGCGCGTCTCCGAGATCCGTCTCGAGACCGTGTACCCGGTCGAGCTCGAGGCCGAGGTCGTGCGGGCGCTCCGGGAGGCGCACCCCTACGAGGAGCCCGCGTTCGACCTGTACGAGACCATCGATCCGCCTGCGTGAAGGCGCGCATGTTCACGGACGGCGGGGCGCGCGGGAATCCCGGGCCGGCCGCGTCCGCCTACGTGATCGAGGCCGAGGACGGGACGGTGCTCGCAGCGCACGGCGAGGCGATCGGCGTCGCCACGAACAACGTCGCCGAGTACCGCGCCCTCGTCGCAGGGCTCGAGCGTGCGCGCGACCTCGGGCTCGACGTGCTGGAGGTCGTCTCCGACTCGGAGCTGCTCGTGAAGCAGATGCGCGGGGAGTACAAGGTGAAGAACGAGGCGCTCCGCGATCTCTCGCTCCAGGCCGCGCGCCTCGCGCGCGAGATCGGCGACGTGCGCTACACGGCCGTCAGGCGCGAGCACAACGAGCTGGCCGACCGGCTCGTCAACGAGGCGCTCGACGCCGTCACCTAGGGCAAGCGGCGTCGGCAAGCCGCTTGGGGGTGGCGTGGCCGCCCCTCGTGCCTCATGCTTCGCGCTGCAGGAAAGGAGTGGTGCGAATGTTCGCGTTTCTGGGGCCGGCGTCGTGACCGTCGCCGTACCCGTTGGCAACCGCCTGCGCGCGCTGCGCAAGGACCGGGGGATGACCATTCCTCAGCTCGCGGCTGCGACGGGGTTGACGAACGGCTTCATCAGCCAGCTCGAGCGCGATCTCACCTCGGCCTCGCTCTCGTCACTCGCGCGCATCGCGGCCGCCCTCGACGTGCGGCTCGGCCATCTCGTTGACGGCACGCCGGAGGGCGAGGCGCAGAAGATCCTCACGCTCCGCGGTCAGGAGCACCTTCTCCTCAGCCGGAGCGACGAGCTGCGCTTCCACGTCACGGAGTCCCGCATCCCGGCGGGCGGGAGCGCCGGCGACCAGCTCTACTCTCTGCCGGCGGACATCGAGATCGTCCACGTCGCCGAGGGCGCGCTCGAGCTCCAGGTGGGCGAGACCGTCCATCGCCTCGAGACCGGCGAATCGCTCACGTATTCGCCGCGCGATCCGCACACCTGGCGGAACCCGTCGGAGACGGAGTCGGCTGTCGTTCTGTGGCTGGCCGTCCCGAATCCCTACGCGCGGCTATAATCCGCCCCGCGTGCGGATGTAGCTCAGTTGGCTAGAGCGTCTGCTTGCCATGCAGAAGGTCGTGGGTTCGAGTCCCATCATCCGCTCCTCACAAAGCCCCCGGTAAACGGGGGTTTTTTGTTGGGCGGCGGGGCGGTTGTATCCCGTTTGGGCCGTTAGGCAGGTTCTAGGCAGGTTTCCGGGCGCTGGTCGTAGGGGCGAGCGATAGCCTCCGAGCACACATGCCCGAACATCACGACACGGCCGGCACGATCGCGCATTGGCTAGAGCAGCGAACCGGCCGCGAGGTTCGCTTCGAGAAGGTCGAGGCCGGCGACGAACAGTTGCTCCCGGGCCGAGAGCAACGCGAGCTCGACGCCCTGCCCTCGGTACTGGAACTGCGCTCCGAACAGGACTAGAGGTTCAGCCGGGGCGTAGGACCGAAAGGCCCGGGACCTGACCTGCGCCCCGGCCAGGTCAGGCTACGGGCCGTCGCCGAAGCTGCCAAGATGGCCGTTTAGGCCGTCCTCGCTTGAGCCTCGGCCCGGGACAGCTAGACGGCGCGTCGAGGCCGGCGAACGGAGCGCGAACGCAACCGAGTACCTGATCAGCAGTGGCTGCAGTGGTCGTTGGCGACGTGATCAGCCCGGACGGTGTGGTACGCGGCCCAGTCGGGATGTGCGCGCGGCCCGTTCAGCCGTGGGCAGTCGAGCTCGTGCTTGGGGTTGTGCCGCGTGCGGAGGCGGCGACGGATCGGGCTCTCTTCGATAAGCGGCGAGCGCTACGCCGTCGGCGCCCGCCAGTGAACGTTGCTCTTGAGCGCCGCGACGGCATGAGCGTCGGCATCAGACGGCGGTTGGGCTGACCCCATCTCGTTCTGTCGGCCCTGGGTGGCCATCGAGATCATCCACAGCTCGTAATCGGCCTCAGTCGAGGTAACCGGCTGCCAGGCCCCCTTGTCGCGCCCGTCTGCGCTGTCGGTGCTGTAGAGATAGACCGCGCCGTCGGCGTCGTAGACGTAAACGTCTGCCGTCGGCGCTGAGGGCGCAGGCTGGAGGGCGTCGTACACCCAACCCACGGGATTCCCCGACGCCTTCTTCCAGCCGAAGAACCTGATCCAGGTGTCCCACCCGGAGGTCTCGTAGCGCCGAAGCGGCTCCTGGTTCTGGATCTCAAACGTGTACTCGTAGAGCGGAACGGTGCCCGCCTGCTCGGCGTCGAAGACGTAAAGCCATGGCTTTGCCTCGGGATCGCCTGTCGCTTCCTTCCAGGTCGTCCCGTCGATCGTCCACCCGTTGCGGTTCGGGGAGAGCAGGTAATAGGTCGGGTGCTGGGGGTGATTACAGAGATACAGCGGAGTCAGGTTCGCCTCTGTACCCACGAGCGACCCGTGGGCCTTCGCGTAGGCGTCGAACGCCGTCTGGAGCTCGTTGCGACGGTCGGCGTTGTCGCAGAGGTTCCAGATCGGCTTGAGACCGTCAGAAGGGATGTCGACGAGTGTGGGGTTATGCCAGGCCTCGCTGAGCAGGGCGAGCGGCTTGGTGTCGGCGCTCTCGGCCGCCTCGACCTGGGCGTCCGAAATGCCCTTCGCGTAAAAGGTGATTTCTTCCGCGTCGGCCGCTTGCTCGGACGCCCCTGTCACCTTCGTGCCTCCCGACACACCAATGCCCGCCCCTTCGTCGCCGTATCTGGCCTTGAGCTCTGCCTCCGCGTCGTAGGACGACGTCGTCTTCGACGTGTCGATCGTGTGCCCGTAGACGATCTTCGACCCGATCGTCACTGCGGAGAGGTAGTGCGTGCCGTAGGTGTCGAAGATCTCGTCCGCGGTGATGGACGCGTCGTTCAGGTCTTTCCGTACCTGCGGCCTTAGGAGGTTGACCGGCCGGAGCGAGTAGTTCGCCATCGAGAGGTCGTAGTAGCTGATTTTCGCTGTCACAGAGTAGAACTTGTGCGTCGAGAGGTGGCTGTCGCTCGATGTGTAGCGGGCGCTGAACTCCGCCGCGAACAGCCCATAGTTCCCGTCGATGCCGACGTTGACCGCCAGCGTTTGCTGCTGGTCGCTGAGGGACTCACCTTTGGAGAACTCGAGCGTCGCCTCGTAAAGCTCGGTGAACTGGACGCCCGGCCACCGCGCGTACATGAGCTTCAGCTCCGGGGGCATCGCCGTGAAAGCGTTCTCGACGTTCTCTCGTACCTGCGGAAGGCTCGCGTCGTAGATCTGCTGGTCGACCGTGCCGTCTGCCGAGAAGTCGAACAAATTCGGCATCGGCGGATCCGCCGACGCGTATGCCTCCTTGACGACGTTGTAGCCCCTGCCCAAGAGGTCTCCCCCGGGGATGAGCGGATGCTTGCTCTGCGGCTTGGACGCCGGTGACGAGGGGGCTTTCTTGCCCGCCTTCGCCTTCCTGTCGCCCTCGATTCCCTTGAGGATGCTGCCGGCGAGCTTGTTCTTATTGACGGCCATGGTGTTCCCTTCCTAGCGCATTACGTGATCGGGGTTTTCGCCTTCGCCTGGTCGACTGCCTCCTGCACGAAGTCGTAGTTCTCGTTCGCCAGCTTCTTCACGTTTGCGTGTAGACCCTTGAGGAACTGGAGCAGCGCAACAAGATCGGCTCGCTGCTTGGGCGTCTTGGTCTCCACCTTCTGGAGGCTCGTGACGAGCTTCTTGAGCGTCGAGTCGAAGCCGTCCAGGTTCTTACGGAACTTGGCGCCGACGCCCTTGAGGTCCTTGCTCCCCAGCGTCTGCACCTTTCCGCCGACCTCGAGCCACTCCTGCTCGAGCTTAGCCACCTCGGGCCCCGGCTCCTTCACCTTCGCCACCCTGAGCTCGTCGGAGAGCTCGTTGTAGTCCTTGCGCAACTTTCCGAACTCGGCGAGCGCGTTCTCGAACTCCTCCTGCTTCACCAGGTACGGCTCGATGTCGTACTTCTTCAAGACGCTGGCGCCGATCCCCCATTCGTCTATCAGCCGCTGCTTCAGCTTCCGGTACTGCACCAGCTTCGCGACGGCGGCCGCCCTGTCTTTCCCGGTGAGGACCTCGATCTCGACCATTGCGGAACTCCCTTCGTCGTCAACTCAGCAAGGCCGCCGAACCGGAGCCGGCTCTGGCCGCAGACAAAGAGTCGGGGTGCGAAGGCCAGAGCCGAGGGGGGTCAGACAGGATTCCACCCTCGGAGGTGGAATACAAGGAGACACGTGGCCGTAGCCCAGGAGGAAGTCCTGATGAAGCCGGGGCGCGGGGCCGCAAGGACACCCTAGGACTACCCTGCCCACGCCCCGGCGAGGTCAGGGTTGGCCCAGCGGCGCGTCTGCCTCGTTGACTTCGCCAGGCGACAGACGAAACGCGCCGGCAAGGCACGGCCGGGTTGGCACCAGGAGGGATGGCCGTTATGGACGGGCGCTTGGCGATCCGCCTAGGTTGTGTCACGCTTTGTGCAGCAGGCGAAGGAGGAGTGGCGCTTGAATGGGGAGTCCTCTCAGGAGTGCTGCGCTGCGGTGGAGGGCGTGAGGTTTTTTCAGGAGCGCGTCTAAGTGCGGCTCTGGCTGGCGAGCGTCGGTCTAGTGGTGAGCCTGTCGCTGGGGGCCTGCGGGAGTTCGGAGACCGTAACCGTCGCCGCCGAACCTGAGACCGTGACTGCCGACGGGGGGGCGGCGGAGACCGTCACTGTCACGGAGACGGAGACAGTCACGGAGACGGTCAAGCCGAAGCCGAAGCCGAAACCGGCGCCGCGCGTCCAGCGGTTTGAGGGAAACGGCGGCAAGACGATCCGTGTCCGCGTGCCGAAAGACTCGACGCTCCGTTGGACTAACGACGGCGACATCTTCCAAATCTTCGATCTAGAGAGCTTCGAGTGGACCGGGGTCAACTCGCAAGCGCACCAAGGCGACTCGTTCATCCCGGCCGGCCGATACGTGCTCACAGTTAATGCAATCGGCAACTGGACAATCACGATTCGATGAGCGGGCAGTCTTGAGTAACGCGAGGACAGATAGGAGGCACAAATGAGCACTACACCTGAGCCGCCGCCTGGCGCGGCCACTCCCCAGCAACAGATCGTCGTAGTCGAGCGCAAGGGGAATGGGCTCGGAGTGGCCGGTTTTGTGTGCGGACTGATCGGCGCGATCTTCGGGCTGATTCCGCTGCTCTTCTGGATCTCGTTTCCTCTAGGAGTGCTGGGTCTCGTCTTCGGTGGCATCGGCTGGCGCCGGGCTAGACGCGAGCCGGAGCGTGGTGGGAAGGGGCTCGCGATCGCGGCTGTCATTCTGGGAGCGATCGCAATCATCCTCGCCATCATCGGCATCGCCATCATCGACGACGCCTTCAGCGACTAGGACTACCTGCCCGCGTCCCGGCAGGATCAGGCTACGACGTGGCGACGCGGCTGCCTAGAGACGGCCGTTGAAACGCGGCGGCGCGAACCTGCTCGTCACGCGCCGGATTGAGGCGTATCAATTCTGGGCGTGGAAATGCCGCCCCACCTGCGCTAGTCTCGGGCGGCCTGCATGAAGCACAAGGGGGCGCTGATGAGGCACCTAGCGTTTGTTCTGATTGCGGTGTGCGCCTTAACCGCCGCGTGTGGTGGTGACGAGAGCGCGACTCCCGGCGCGGATGCCACGACCGCCGGCACGACGACCGAGGAGACCACGAGTGAGGAAGTGGTCACGGAGGAAACGGTGACCGAGGTCATTGACGAGGCCTGTGCCGACCAACTCGGCCCGCTGGTCACAGAACTGAGCGCGCTCAATAGCCGCCTCGACGTCGGACTCAACTTCGAGCGTTACAGCACCCTCGTCTCAGACATTCAGGTCGTATACGACCAGGTGCCATTTGATGAGCTCGGTCCCGAGTGCATCAATCGAGTGGGGATACCCACCGAGCGGGCGTTTAACGACTACGTCAAGGCCTACAACATCTGGAACAACTGCATCGGTGACATCGACTGCGATAACGATTCGATTACGCCGCGTCTTCAGAGGCAGTGGTCGAAGGCCACAATTCGCCTAGAGCGTGCCGAGCAAAGCTTGGCGGATTTGGGCGGCGGCTGATAGGCCGTGAACGGCTCGGACTCGACCGAGTTACTTGCGCCCTCACGGTTTTTCTCCCAAACGCCTGAGGGCCGGGTCGCGGCTCGCCCTCTAAAAAGCCTTCGCTCCGCGGCTCGAGTTGCAGGAGCGGTGCGCCGGCCGGAGCTCCGAGCCGCCTCCGCCTGCCGAACGGGGTAGGACGTGGTCGGCAGTCAGGGGATCTTCGGGATCGTTCCAGGCTCCTTCTTTGCCGCATAGCCAGCACGGGCCGAAGGGTTGCGCACGGCGTAGCCGTTCCGTAGTCAGGTCTGCGTCAGGTGCGGCGTGGGACCGAAGGCCCCGGCCCAGAGGCTGCGTCCCGGCACGGTCAGGCTCCGGCTACTCGCTCAGGCTCCCACAGATGACCGTTCGAGGCGAGCCCGGCTCCGTCGTCGGGGCCGGCTGACCCCAGTTGTCGCCGGCCCCGACGTGACGGCTTGCTTCCTGGGGGACAGAAGAGGGTGTCGACCCCGGATCTCAGCCGCGCTTTCGCAATGCGCTAGGCGGCAGTGGGGCTGTGTTCGATCTGTCCGTGCGCCTCGCCCGGCGCAAGCGCATGAACGAGGAGTTCGACGCCGCCGGCGCTGATAGAAGCCTTTGCGCGTCCGGCGCTCACTGCCGCCCACTTCGTCTCGTGCAAAGAGCTCACGTTTGACCCTTCCACCTTCACGACCCACCGCTCCTGCTCCATGCGGTAAAGCACATGTACGTCCCCTAACGCCATCGCCACAGTCTCCCTCGGTCGATCTGCTAGTCCGTGTTGTAGCCGCGACCCTCGGGGCCGTAGTAGCCCCCGACCTCGGTGCGGTAGTCCTCGTCGCGGTACGTCGACTCGTCGAACTCAGGCGAGTCCTTGATCTGATCCTTCGTGCGGTTGACGTAGACCGTCTCGTCGGCGGAGTCGACGCGGTCGATGACCCCTGCCGGCAGAAGAACCTTCTTGCCGAAGATCCAGGGTCCGGTGTCGACGACGATGTAGCTCGAGCCGACGTCGTAGGTCGCTTCGTCGACCTTGCCGATGCCGCCGTCGATCGCCTCGACGCTATAGCCGGCGATTTCCACGCCTGCGCTTAGGCCAAGAGTTCCGGCGTCGCTGATATGTGTACATGTCCCTGCTGGTCACGTTCATCTCCTTTGTCAGAGAAGCCAGATGAGCAGAACGATGATGAGAATCAGAGCCACCGTTCCTATCCCGATGTACATGCCCCCTCCTCCGTTGCTCGACCCCGCTTCTGCTTTTCGATTCGACCGTCCCTTCCCTGGACGGTCAGATCGGAACCGCACGCCTCCGCCACGGCAAGGCCTGCTCGCTCGGCCCGAGCCTTCCTGTCATGCCGAGAGGCCGCCCAAGCGGCACCCTCGACGTCAACGGCCCACTTACCTTCGCGCTCGTGGTAGGTCACACGTGCGTCGCCGACCGTCACTGCTCCTCCTTCATCGTCGCTCGAGGGTTCACAAGCGTCGGGCGCGCTGCCGCCGCATCGCGCGCACCCGACGCTTCTGAGCCCGTCCCTGTCCATCCCGATCGAGCCCGTCCATGTCGCCGGCTCGAATGGCTCCGAGGTGCGCACAACGCACCCACGAGCCGGTCTGATTCCTTTTCCTGCACGGGCCGTCCTCTCGTCGCAGTAAGAGGCACGGCCGGTCCTCTCCTCGCGAGATCAGTTTCCCACCACCTCAGCGACTACAAACCTGGAGATCGAGAGGTCGGAAGGTCAGGGCCGGTGACCCACGCCCGGCCCTGACCCCTGGAGGCAGAGGGGGATGCCAGACCCGGGGTCTAAAGCCCGAGCGAGCGGCGACACGGCCCGCTCGCGTTTCTTGCATCGGGGATTCCTCCAGGATTCGACCTGAAACCGTGGCACAGACTCAGGGCCGGCGCCCCAGAGCCCGGCCCTGATCCAACGGGCGCGTGAGGGGGACAAAGAGGGTGTCGACCCCGGTGCCGTGGCCCAGTTCCAACGGCACCTAACTGCAGCCCGTCTGACCGCTCAGATTCCCGCGCTGGCCTCGCGGCTAAACCCGACTGGCTGCAAGCGGTTTCGATACCGGCTTCCTGCGGTACCTCGATGTCGAAGCATCCGAGGACGGGGGTCACGATGTGGGGTGAAGAGGCAAGCGATCTTTGGGGGCATCTCGAGTGGGAGGAACATGACCGCGAGCTCGAGATCCTCGAGGGGGAGCGGGAACCTCCCGAGGGCGATGCGAGGCCGACGGACCGAGAGACGGATAAGTCGATCGGGGCGGCCGGTCTCGACCCAGGCTAAGCGGCGGCTTCCCGCTCGTAGTCGGCGATCACCAAGTTGAACGCTCGGAGGACGTCGGGCGGACACCCCGGGTCGGCCATGCAGGCGGCCCGCATCTTGCGGAGCGTCACGAGTGCTTCGCTGGCGTCGCTCTCACCGAGGGTCACTTAGCTCCCGGTACCAGATCGCGGATCCATGTCGATGAGGTCGGCCTCGGCCTTGTGCTTCTCGACGACGGCGTAACCGCCATCTTCGGCAATCACGCGTTCGATCGCCTCGATCTCATGGCCAGGCTTGATCACGAAGTGGATCGGGTTGGCGCGAACCTCTTGGTATACGGAGATCCGAAGCTCGACCGTCTCGATGCAGGCAGTGTCGCTGCACTCGCACAGGAACTCGATCTTGTCGTTCTCGCCAGAGATCTCATTGATCCGTTCGTTGATCTCGCGAAAGAGGCCCTGGTTGCGCGCCAGGCGTTCGAGGGAAGACGACATCGGCACTCCCTTCCGGTGGATGAAAGATCCGCCGGGAGCGGAGACCGCTCGAACGCCGCGAGCACCAGGGCAAGAGCGGCGGAGGAACAGGAAGCGCCGAAAGGGCGCACCCGACACAGGCAGGGTAGCGCTGCTGAGGGGTGACCGCTTGCATAGTCAGGGCCGGAGCTCTCCGGCCCTGCCCGGTGGCTGACCGACCCGGAAAGGTGCTTCCGCTGCGCTGGTCCGTCAGGGTGGCGCTTGATCAGCCGTCCCAGTCATCCGAG
Organism: uncultured Actinomycetes bacterium; assembly: GCA_963748205.1. Lineage (GTDB taxonomy): Bacteria > Actinomycetota > Thermoleophilia > Gaiellales > Gaiellaceae > JAIBJN01. The sequence continues at coordinate 39,616 of CAVVIB010000011.1, read as the reverse complement.
TTTGCTCCTCACGAGGCAATGGCAAACCACGCGTCGGCGACCTCGCCTAAGCGTTTCGCGTCTCGCGCGGTGTCCCCGCTCAAGCGGGAGTTTTGTTTGCCGTAAGGAGCGGCCCTCGCTTTCGCCGCTCCGCTCCGTTAGGCTCCGCGCCGACCTGGGGAGAAACTAGTAGGGGCGCGCAGCGTGGTGGCTGACGCGGAATCTGCGTTCGATAGGCCCGGCACGCGACGGCGGCGCAGCCGCAGTCCTCCCGGCTGTCCCTGACCACAGGACCTCAACCGTTTGTATGGGAGGTGCAAGGGCAGGATGAGATTTCGCTTACTCATTTCGACCGTCGCCGCGTTAGGGCTTCTCGCCGGGATCGCGGGCGCTCAGCCGGTCGCGGACCAGGCCTTCAAGATGAAGCCGCTCTTCACGTCGCCGAACCAGGCGACGAATTCGGATCTCGCCTTCTGGGGGAACCACGCCTTCGTCGGCTACTACACCGGCGGCGCCGGGTTCCCGCCCGGAACCGGGCCCCGCGGCGGCGTGCGGATCTTCGACATCAAGAATCCCGCCGCTCCGCGGCTGGTGAGAGATTTCGCGTGTGACGGGGCGCAGAACGACCCGATCCTGTGGGACCGGAACGGCAACGGGGTCGCAGACCTGTTGCTCCTGGCCGTGGACACCACGATGGCCTCGCCCGAACTGCGGCGCGGCGCGCGTGGCGGGAGGCACCCCGACCGGCTGGGAAGGCGTCCGGATCTTCACGATGAGCGACAACCCGGCGAGCCCGTTCACGACCATCACGCCCGTGGACATGCAGTACGCCGACTGCGGTGCCCACACGATCACGGCGTGGACCGGCTTCGCCGAGCATCCGACGAACCCGCGCCTGATCGTCTACGTGTCCTCGTACCCGCTCGGGGCGGGACCGACGTGCGGCGACACCGAGTTCGCGAACACGGCGAACCCGTACGACGAGGATCCGCCGACCGGTCCGCTGCACGGCGTGATCCAGGTCCTGTCGGTGCCGCTGAACAACCCGGCGGCCACGACCGAGATCGCAGCGCCGAGGATCAGCTATCCGGGCGACCCGGACGGACGGATGGAGTGGTGTGAGAAGGGGATCTGCGCCGGCGTCGAGCCCGCCGCGGTGGCCTGCCACGACATCGTCGTCCACATGGAGCACAACCTGGCCGGCGGCGCCTGCGCCGAGCAGGGCCAGGTGTGGGAGATCAACCCATCCACCGGGATTCCGGACACCGCAGAACCCGATGCTCGTCGGTGACGACGAGGTCAGCTCGGGCGGCACCGGGAACATCCCGGGGGCGGTCGACTTCTTCCACTCGGTCATGTTCGACAACGACGGAGACGATCGTGAACTGGGTGGACGAGTCGTTCGGTTCCGGCTGCCCGACGATGACGAACTACAACCCGCGGCCGTGGAACCCGGCCGGAGGACGGCACAAGACCGGGAAGATGTTCTTCACCGACATGGAGGGCAACTTCCTGAGCGAGTTCCACGTGGGCGATCTGCGGCCTTCGACCGCCGCGGGCGAGTACTGCTCCGCCCACATGGGCATGGCCGTGATGGGTATCCAGCGCGACCTGCTCGTCAACGCCTGGTACACGGGCGGAGCCAACGTGATCGACTTCAGCCAGCCGACCAGGCTGAAGGAGATCGCGTACTACGACCCGGTGTCGAACTCGGGCACGTGGTCCGCGTACCCGTACGTCGGCCCGATGTTCAGCAAGCACGGGATTCCCGTGTACGCGTCGGACGGCGTCACCAACAACGGCCTCGCGCAGGGCATGGTCGTGTACCGGACGACCATCGAGAGGCCCGGAAGGCGCGGGACGGTCGATCACCTCAACCCACAGACGATGGACTAACGGCGTTCACGCCGTGAGAATCGTGGGGCCTCCTCCGGGAGGCCCCACGTGTCTAGATCGACTTCTCGTAGAAGACGCTGGTCTCGACGGCCTGCGGGGACAGGTCGAGATAGTCGCCGAACGCCTCACAGCGCTCGAAGCCCGCCCGCTCGTAGAACCCGATGGCCTCGGCCTGGTACATGCCGGTCTCGAGCCGGAGAACCGAGTGCCCCGCCTCTCTTGCCTCGCCTTCCAGGCGTCGGAGGAGAGCCGCCGCGACACCTTTCCGCCGAGCGGTAGGCCGCGTGAACATCCGCTTCACCTCGGCGAACCCGTCGTAGAAGGCGACCCCGCCGCAGCCGACGGCGACACCGTCGAGGCGTGCGGCGAAGAACCTGACGTTGTCCTCGAAGAGCTGATCCAGCGAGAGGGCGTGGCGCTGCTCCGGCAGGTAGGGACCGCTGAGATCCTGATCCAGCTCGGCGACGAGCTGCCGAATCTCGTCGTTCTCGGCCGCTACCCGCTCGATCGTCACGCCCACCTGCGCAGCGTACGCATGAAGGCCGACGGGCCGGGCGGCGTCTAACCATCACGGGCGCCCGCTCGGGGTGAGTCGGCGCCCGTCCAATTTCTTGCGCTCGTCCGTTTACCCGTCGGCCCGGGCGGTGACGACCTGAGAGGACCGAGGACTGAGGAGGACGCATGACCACGGACGCAGACACGGACGCCCAGAACCTCTCGAAGATCGACCACGTGATCGTCCTGATGATGGAAAACCGCTCGTTCGACCACATGCTCGGCTACCTGAAGCTCGACGGTGTTCGTCCCGGCGTAGACGGGCTCGAGGCGGACATGGGGAACGAGGACGCCAGCGGCAGGTTCCACAAGGTGCGGCCGCTGGGCCGGCGGAAGATCCACCTGAAGGCGCTCGACCCCGGCCACGGCCCGAGCGACGTACGCGAGCAGATCGCGGGCGGGATGGCCGGCTTCGTCAAGAACTACGCCAAGGCGTTCGAGCGCAACTCAAAGGAGAACCCACCGCCGAAGGGATTCAAGTTCGACCCGACGCTCGTCCTCGCATATCTCCGCGCCGACGACGTCCCTGTCTACGACTACCTCGCGCGCTCGTTTCAGGTCTGCGACCGGTGGTTCAGCTCCGTCCCCGGACCGACGTGGCCGAACCGGCTCTACGCCGTCACCGGAGAGTCCGACGGCACGACGGCGAACCGCAGGCCGCCGATCTACGACCTCAAGTCGTTCGTGCGCAAGCTCGACGCCGAAGACGTCTCCTGGCGCTGGTACTCGCACGATCCGGGCACGCTGCGCGGCATCGACGGCCGCTACCGGCTCGAGCACGACGACGAGTTCGCGTACTTCGACCGCAAGACGCTGTTCGAGCGACAGACGTTCCTGGACGATGCGCGGGAGGGGAAGCTGCCGGCGGTCTCTTGGATCGACCCGAACTTCGTGGACTTCCGCCTGTTTGGCCCGCCCGGGTCGAACGACGATCACCCTCCGTCGCCACCCATGGCCGGGCAAGAGCTGGTGCTGAGCCTCTTGACGGCCGTGATGCGCTCCCCGGCGTGGAAGAAGTCGCTTCTGGTGATCACCTACGACGAGCACGGCGGCTTCTATGACCACGTCGACCCGCGACCGTTCAAGGCTGCGGACGACCGGCCCGCCATGCGCCGGTACGGCGTGCGCGTTCCGGCGCTCGTCGTCTCGCCGTTCGTCGAGCGTGGCGTGAGCCACGTCGTCTACGACCACACCTCCATCATCAAGACGATCCTGATGCGCTTCTGCTCGCGCCCCGAAGCGGCGGCGCGGTCGATGGGCGCGCGGGTCGCCGCGGCGAACCACCTCGGGTCCCTGCTGACGCGGCCTGCGAGCCGTCCGCGCGGGCGGGCTTCCAACCAGCAGCTCTCGGCGCTCGTGGAGAAGATCGCCGCCTGGAGGCGGGAGACGTACCGCGCGACCACGCTCGGAGAGACGGCCGCAGCGGCCGCGGCGGAAGCGCCCGCGGCGCTGACGGACCTCCAGAGTGAGGTGGTCGCCGTCGCCAAGCGACTCCGCGCTGGGGGCCTCCAGCCGGGCGAGCCGTAGGAGACGGCGGTCGCACGCTCCGGAGGCGAGCTCGGCTCGGGCCGTAGGCCGTGGACTCGCCGAGCCGATGTCTCGTAGTCCAACCGTGAAGCCCGTTCTTTCTGCCCTGTTCGTGGTTGCTGCGACTGTGTTCGGGTGTGACTCCTCCGACCGGCCCGCCAAGGAGGGCCGGAGCGTCAGCGGCTCGACGCTGTCGGTGACCGAGTGGAGGCCAAACGACTGTCCGCCGAACTGGCCCGGGCCCTGGACGGCATGCCCGGAAGCCGAATGGGTACGCCTGGTCGCGGAAACGGCCGGCTATCGGATCACCGACGAGACGGGCAGCGCGCTCGTTGCGGAAGGCCGCGGCGACGGTTTCTACATCCACGCGACGCCGATGTCCGAGAAGCACTTCCTTGCAACGGCGAGACGGGAAGAGTGGCGCCGACGAGGCAGCGCCGAAGGTGTCCAGCTCTTCGGCGAAGATCCATGGCGCTGGTGGCGCGCGCAGGGCTTCGTCTTCTGGCTCCACGCCGGGCCTCATGCGGATGCCACGCTGCCGACCCACCGCGGGCTGCCGGCCCTGGTACGGGCGAGCCTGGATCTCCCGCCGCCGGAGTAGCGAGGGAAGAACATCGGGCGCTCGTGCGTCGTACAGAGATGGAAAGCAACACGCGCACGCCCCGATGTTCAGCGACCTAGAGCGCTGCGCCCGCTGTCATCAGCGCTACCCCGAGCCACTTGGGCATCGGTGCCCGCAGGCGTCATTCGCCGAGCGGCGCGAGCTTGACTTCGAGCGGCAGTTCACGGACTGGCTCGCGACCACCGAGGGACGGTTCGCCGCGTACCTCGCGCGTCGGCAGCGGCCGGTCTAGAATCGCCGCGCCGTTACGACGCTAGGGGAACGGGCAGCGCGCCCGTGAGGGGGTGATCGCCATCGACCACCGCGCGTCGCGGACCTGTGGCCTCCGCGCGCGGACGTTCGGCTCACCGGGCTGAGGGCCGGCGGCTGCCGCCTTCGGCGGAACCACAGGAAATGGGGGGAACATGGCCAGGAGCTTCCGGACGATCGCCGTGCTCGTCGCGGCGGTCTTCGCATTCGCGTTTCCGGCAGCCGCGAGCGCGCAGCTGCCGAACCAGGTCACCGGTCTCACCGTCACGCAGGACGACGGCTTCGCCACGCTCGCGTGGACGGCTGTGTCGGGCGCGACGGACTACCAGATCGAGCGCACGCCGGTCGACGGCGCCAACGTCCCGACCGGGGCGGCGGTCATCGTCGGCCTCTGGCAGCCGACGCGCACGATCCGGCCGGAGTCGCCGACCTTCGCCGAGTCCGGCTTCGTTCTCGGAGGGCGCTACCAGTGGCGTGTCCGGGCACGGTTCGGCACGACCAGCCCACAGCCGTTCTCGGACCCGGTGTTCGGGACGACGAGACCGCAATGGGGCTCCGGCCCGGGCGGGCCTTCGATGCGGACTCAGTGGGAGCAGACCGGCGGGCTCGAGTACACGAGCGACGTCAACGAGTGGGCGTACACGGCCGCGTTGACGCGGCCAGCAACCGGCTGCGGATGCTGGAGCTCGGCCGCAGCGTCCAGGGACGGCCGATCCACCTCATGATCTTCGGCTACCCGACGCCCCTCCCGACGGCGCAGCAGATCTCCGACTCGCCGACGGTCGTCATCCAGTGCAACGTGCACGGCGACGAGCCGTCGATGCGCGAGGCGTGCCTGGTTCTCGCGCGGGAGCTGGCGTTCACGGACGATCCCAACCTCGTCGACCTGATGTCGCGGGCCACGATCCTGATGGTCCCGACGATCAACCCGGACGGCCGCAACGCTGACACGCGCGGGAACATCAACGGGCAGGACCTGAACCGCGACCACTCGCTCCTGCGGGAGCCGGAGACCAAGGCGTTTGCGGCCTTGCTCCGCGACTACACGCCCGACGTCGGAGTCGACGGCCACAACGGCGACACCGAAGACCTGCCGATCCTGAGCTCGCGTCACCTCAACGTCTACGAGGGCCTCTTCACGCAGGCGAAGACCGGGCTTGTCGAAGGATGGCTCTACGACCACGCCGCCGGCGCGGGCTGGTGGGCCGGGCCGTACTCGAACGGAGGAGCGAGCCAGGAGACGATCCTCCGCAACACGTTCGGCCTGAAGAACATCGTCGGGCTCCTGTCGGAGAATCGCGCGACGGCCGGCAACACGCGGCCGGGCGCAACGACGGACGCGAACCAGCGCCGCCGGTCGTACGGCCAGCTCTGGCTCGTCAAGCGGGTGCTCGAGTACCACCGTGCGAACCTGCCCACGATCCAGGCCCAGATCGCCCAGTCGATCGCCTTCCAGCGGTCGAACACCGGCCGGATCGTCTTCCGCGGCTCGTACCCGTGGCCGGCGTTCCCGCCGCTTCCAAGCACGCCCGACGTGGACGCGCCCGGCCCGGACGACATCCTCGAGACGCCGCCGTGCGGCTACCTGCTCACAGAGGAGCAGTACTCCGGGCCGAACCCGGACGGGACGGTGGCCCTCCGCCTCGGCCTGCATGGAATCGTCGTGCAGGACCGGCCCGCCGGCCGCCTGGTGCGGATGGCGCAGCCGCTGCGCGGGCTGATCCCGACGCTGCTCGACGACCAGGCCGAGGAGGAGATGGTCGACGGGCTGCGGCTCATGGAGTGCCCGCACGCTGCAGTCGATCCGACGAGCCTCGCGGTCGCGGCGGTGGAGGACACCGAGACGACCGCGCCGCTCACGATCAGGAACGAGGCCGTCGAGCCGAACCAGCCGCTCCGCTGGACGATCACCGAGGCGGCGACCGACTGCTCGGCGCCGAGCGACCTCGCCTGGGTGCGGACGGCGCCCAGCTCGGGGACGACGCCATCGGGCTCGAGCACGAGCGTGACCGTCACGTTCTCTGCTGACGGGCTCACTGCACCGGACGTCTACACCGGCCTGCTGTGCGTCTCCAGCAACGATGCCGGCGCGCCCGTGATCGCGGTTCCGATCAGGCTCCAGGTGCAGTATCCGTTCCAGGGCTTCCTGGCGACGTTCGAGAACCCGCCGGTCTTGAACGACGCGGACTCCCGCAACGTCCAGAACATGCACTTCCGCCTCGGCGGCAACCGCGGGCTGGACATCCTCGCCGCCGGCTCGCCCGCCTCGCGGCGGATCGACTGCGCCACGAAGGCGCCGCTCGGCCCGCTCGAGCCGACCGTGACGCCGCACTGGACCAGCCTCAGCTACACGCGGTACCTCGACCGCTACACGTATCCGTGGAGGCCGCCGCCCGGCGCCTACGCGGGGACGTGCCGCGAGTTCGTCCTCACGCTCGACGACGCGAGCGTGCACACGGCCTGGTTCCGCTTCGTGAAGTAGCGGTGAGTCGAGGGGGCCGGGCCTGTCCCGGCCCCCTCGACTACACGTCGCGCGAGAAGCTGCGCTCGAGGTAGGCGTCGACGTCGGGCCCGTCCGGGTTCGAGAGGACGTCCTCGAGCCAGGCGCGGCGCTCGAAGTCGACGACCTCGAGCTCCCACACGCAGCCCGCGGGCTGGTTCTCGACCGGCGTGAACGCAGCCGGGTCGTCCTTCGGGCTCACGTAGATCCGCTGGTGCAGCTCGTTCTCCGACTTCCAGAAGTAGACGAGCGCGATCCCGACCGCCCTCGCGTCGTGGGCGATCGCGAACCCGACGCCGTAGTGGTCCTCGCCCGTGGGAGGCTGCGGGAGAACCTGCGCGGCGAGGTCGCGCGTCGCCTCGACGAAGGCGGGCCGCGGCTCCTGGCCGTTGACCGCGATGCCGTAGAGCTTGAGCTGCCAGCCCTCGACGTCCTCCCTGCGGATGAAGCGGACGTGTCGGGGCTTGTACGGGGCTTCGAGAGCCGATGCGAGAGTTGTCATGTGCGTTCAAACGCGCGTGGCCCTCTACCTCTTCCGGCCGGTGGTGACGGCGGCGTCAGAGAGCGGCTCGAAAATTCACACTAAAGTCCTACGGAGAACCTGCCGAAAACAAACTTGGTTCCCGACGTGAGGCCGCAACACGCCGGGACCTCCCTGGAATGGGCCGCTCCGCAAGAGCGGCCCTTCTCTTTTCTCTCCCTCTACCGAGCCCTAGTGCTCGAGCCGGCGGCGGAGCTCGTCGAGCGGGATCGTGTCGGGCGCGTAGCCCTCGAGCCGCAGAGCGTCCTCGAGGTTCGCGATCAACGCGTCACGAAACGCGAGATCGGCTTCGGCCCGGGCAACGATGTCGTCGAGCTGGCCGCGTGCGAGCGGGAGCTCCTGGGCCGCCTCCACCCACGCGTGCGGCGCGGGCGGGAGGGCCTTGATGAGCTCGGCGAGGCGCTGTTCGTCGTAGGCAGTCATTCGGGTCTCCGTCAACTCGACGGGCGAGCCTCCGGATTTCTTCCCACGAAGGATTCGCGGAGACGGGAGAGGCAACGGGAGATTCGACTCGCGATCGTGCCCGAGGGAATGTCGAGCGCCGCGCCGATCGTCTGGTAGCTCTCGTCGCGGGCGAAGAAGCGGTCGAGGATCTCGCGGCAGTTCTCGGAGAGCTCGGCCATCGCCTCGTGCACGGCGAAGGCCTCGTCGAGCGTGTCCATCTTGTCGTCGACGCCGCCCGGCATCGTCTCCGGGTCCATGATGTCCTCCCGGGAGCCGGCGCGGATCCGATCGATGCAGAGCCTGCGCGTCAGCTGGCCGATCCACGGACGGATCGCCTCGTCGTCACGGAGCTTGCCCAGGTGCTGGTAGGCCCGGGAGAAGACCTCCTGGAAGACCTCCTCCGCGTCCTCCTGGCGCAGCCGGTAGGCCTGGCAGCAGATCGCGTAGACATAGCGCGAGAAGCGCGAGACGAGCTCGCGCCAGGCGTCCTCGTCGCCGCTGCGGCAGCGTGCGACCAGCTGGGCGTCAGGGAGAGACGTGAGCTGCACGGCAAGAGTATGAAACCGGAATCTGCGGCCGGAGGGAAGATCTCGGCCCGCTCGGCCGTCTTGAAGGGGCCGAGAGGAGGCCCACATGCAGCATCCAGACGTCCATCTCGACTACACCCGGTCGCGTCACAGCGACCTGCTTCGGCGTGCGCGTGCGGGCGAGCTGGCGAGCAGGCTGGCCGAGAGCCGGAGCGACGAACGCCGCTTCTTCCTGGCGCGCCGCCGCGACCGCTCCCCGTGCCAACCGTCAAGCCCGACTGCGTCGGCCTAGCTCTGCTCTGAGAAAGGGTGGAGCCCCGGTAGGGGGCCGGGGCTCCTGCCCACCGACGCGGTATCAACCCCGGGACAAGGTTCGCGTCAGCAGGCGTGGGTCGTATTCTGTGCAAATCTGCCGGATCCTCTCAACCCCATGTGCGTGAAAAGTTCGCTCGATACGATGTTTTCGTGTCGGCGCGGTGGCCGAGTGGTTAGGCAGAGGCCTGCAAAGCCTCGTACACCGGTTCGAATCCGGTCCGCGCCTTAGAGGCCCCTGCCTCGGGTCTCGAGGCGCGCTCGCAGGTAGTTCGCGCTGCTAACGGATGCCGACGAGCGGCTGTGTCTTCACGACTCGCGGCCGCAATGCCGGCCTCGGCGCGCGGTTGAAATGCACCTGCGCATGCACCCAATCAGGCCGCTGGCCGACCGCAACCTGCGGGATCGTGCGCGGGCGGATCGCCGCGCTGCGCTCGAGGCGCGCACGCAGGCCGCCGAACAGGAACTTCTCGCTGGACGCCATTCCCGACTCCCCTCGCCGCAGTGACTCCCCCAGAAGGGGTACTCGCAGCATGGATCGGCGACGTCAGAACGTCACCGGACCTTCGGGTGGTCCGTCTCAAGTCGCATCTTGTGCGTGCCGATACAGCCCGCGAGGTCCTCTCCTCCTGGGCTCGGGGATGACGGCAATCAGCTCTCGCGCCCAGTAATTGCCCGAAGCGGCGGCGAGCCCCCTCGTCGTCGCTTCACTTATGTCAGGGCGAAGAGTGTGAGGGCCGCTAGGCGGCAGAATCCATGCCGGGCCGCAGGGCCTGCGGCGCGGAGCTGCGCATGTCGGACTCGCCGTGCCAGCGGGCGACGCTCGCCGACCATCCCTGGCGGGCGTGGTACTCGCACACGGCGTACGTCTCGCCGTCGGCCGCGGTGGTCTCACGCGAAGCCGAGCGGTCGCAACGCCGGTTCTCGAGTCGGTAGTAGCCCTCGCAGCGATCCATGTTCCTTTGACTTCGGCGAGGAAGGGCCATCTTCCTAACCCTCGTTTTCGTGAAGTCGCCGTCTCCAGGCTTCTCCGGCGGCGCGGCCCTCGGGAGTGGCGAGGAAGTGGTCGAGCGGGACGTGCAGGAACGCGCCGCGCGCCTCCGCGAGAACCTCGTCGCCGTCGCGGAGGTCGGCGTCGATGTGGATGCGCCGTCCGCGGCTGTCCGTCACCCAGGCCGCGAGCACGAGCTCGTGGTTGATGACGACCGGCCGGCGATAGCGGATGAAGATCCGGGCGGTCACCGCGGGGAAGCGGTGCCACGTGGCGAGGAGCCCGCAGGCCTCGTCGAGCGCGGCTGCGACGAGCCCGCCGTGCACGATCCCGGGCCCCGCTTGGTGATGGTCGCCGAAGGTGATCGACGGCTTCGTACCGTTCGATGCCCTCATCCGTCGGCTGAGGCAGGTGAAGGCCCTGCGGGTTGTCGCCGCAGCCCCAGCAGGCCGGGTCGTGGTGCGGCGGGATCGCCGCGGCCATCAGAGGCCTTGACGGAATGTGGGCGATGCCGCCGGGCCGCGCTGCTCGCCCCGAGGTCTGCGTCCTCAGTCGCGCCCGTATCTAGTTCGATACGAACGCTCCCTGCGTCCTTGCCTCGGAACGACCATCGCACCCCGGCGGCGAGCAACATCCCGCCAAGCCCTCCCTACCTGAGGCCGCCGCGCTCGAAGTGAGCGCGGTAGAAGTTCTCCGAGCCGGCCGTCGCCATCGCGGCGGAGGCGGAGATCTCGAGCGAGAGGGTCGCGGCCGCCACGATCTGCGCCAGGCGGTAGACCTTGCCCGGGCCGTCGCAGCCCATCAGCCGCAGCCACGAGCGCGCGTAGGGGAGGGTCGTGCCGCCGCCGACGGTGGCGACCTCGAGGGCCGGGAGGCGCATGGCGACGTTGAGGCCGCCCTCGACCCGGTGGGCAGTCCCGTGGGCCATCGAGCTCGTCCCGACCATGCCGATGTCCTGGCCCGTCGCCGTGAAGATCGCTGCGATCGCGGTGGCCGGCGTGAAGGCGACCGACTGCATGCCCGAGGCGATCGCGCCGTGCGTCCCCACGAAGGCGAGCTCCAGCAGGTCGTCGATCGTCGTCTTGAGGACGCGCCGCACGGCGTCTTCGGTGAGCGTCGTCTCGGCGATCACGGTCTTACCGTGGCCGCCCCGCTCGAAGTAGCGCGCCGACGGCTTCTTGTCACCGCCCATGTTCCCCTCGAGCATCGCCCGGCGGGGGTGAACGGGGGCGCGGTCCATGACGAAGCCCTGGTTCAGGGCGTACGAGTTGCGTGTGATCATGTTCATCCCGCACGCGTCGCCCGTCGTGAACGCGTACATGACGTGGCACATCGGCCCGACGACGTGCGTCTCGAGCTCTCGGAGCCTCGCGTGCTTGGAGAGGTTCGGGATCGGCTCCGACTCGAGCCAGGCGCGCATCTCGTCGAGCTGCCCCTCGACCCAGGCGGCGAACGCGACGGCCTGCGCCGTGTCGTCGAAGAGGAAGGCCGAGGCGCGGGTGATCCGGTCGCCCAGGACGTAGGTGCGGAACCCGCCCGACTCGCCGACGGCGCGGGCGCCGCGGTAGAGCGAGATCGAGAGCCCGCCCTCGGTGTTGGCGAGAGGCACGTAGACGCCCTCCTGGGCGCGGCCGCGCTCGACGACATGGCCCTCGGGCTCTTCCAGCTCGTACTCGCCCAGCTCGATGTCGATCGGGCCGACGACGGCGACCGGGACGAGAGCAGCACCGGTCAGGGCCTCCGTCGCGTTGGCGAACGGCTCGAGATCGTGTTCGAAGACGTGGCTGTCGCCGTCCAGGCGGGAGGCCAGCTCCTCCTGGCGCGCGCGGATGGAGTCCGGGTCGTTCTTCCGGGGCCAGCGGCGAAGCTCCACGGCGTCACTCTACGGCTCCCAGGGGCGAAGTCGGGGAAGCCAGCGGGGCACGTTGGCGCGATAGCGCTCGTAGTCCTCGCCGAACCGCTCGCGCAGGTCGGGCTCCTCGACGAGCGGGAAGTAGACCGCGTTCACGAGAAAGACCGTGCCGAACAAGACAAGGAGCGCCACGGAGCCGAAGAGCGCAGCCTCGCCGAGGAGAATCGCGAGGACGCCGGAGATCATCGGGTTCCGGACGTGCCGGTACGGGCCGGCCACGACGAGCCGCGCCGTCGGGTCCCAGGGGGCGAGCGTGCCCTCGCCGATTCGCGCGAAGAGCGCGATCGTCCAGCTCACGAGCGCGAGCCCCGTCCCGATCAGGGCGACTCCGGCGGCGACGAGGGGCCACGCGGCAAGGTCCGCGCCTGTCCGCCCGAGGATGAGCGCGGGAACGACGACCGTCACCGTCACCGGGAGAAGCACGACCGCACGCAGCTGGCGCCAGACGCTCACGGCTCGATCATGCCTGTGGGTGGGTTACGCTCCCCGGCCGTGGCTGCGACCCTCATGGACGGAAAGGCGCTGGCGGCGCAGGTTCGCGCCGAGGTCGCCGGCGAGGTCAAGGCGCTTGCGGGCCCGATCGGCCTCGCGACCGTGCTCGTCGGCGAGGACCAGGCCTCCGCGCTCTACGTCCGGCGCAAGCAGGAGGCGTGCGAGGAGGTGGGGATCGCCCCGATTCACCACGAGCTCGGCCCCGACACGTCCGAAGAGGCGCTGCTCGGGCTCGTGGCCGACCTGAACGCCGACGAGCGCGTCACGGGGATCCTCGTCCAGCTGCCGCTCCCCGACCACATCGACGAGGGCCGCGTGATCCGCGCGATCGCGCCGATCAAGGACGTCGACGGCTTCCACCCGGCGAGCGCCGGCCACCTCCTCCAGGGGGAGCCGACGTTCGTCGCGGCGACGCCTGCCGGGATCATGGAGATCCTGCGCGCGTACGAGATCCCGCTCGAGGGCGCCCGCGCCGTCGTCGTCGGCCGCTCGAACATCGTCGGAAAGCCGATGGCGCTCCTGCTCCTGGCCGAGAACGCGACCGTGACCATGTGCCACAGCCGCACGCGTGACCTTCCCGGCGTCGTGCGCGAGGCGGACGTGGTCGTGGCGGCCGTGGGGCGCGCGCGGATGGTCACCCGCGACATGGTCAAGGAGGGCGCTGCGGTCATCGACGTCGGCATCAACCGCGTCGACGGCAAGGTCGTCGGGGATGTTTCCGAGGACGTGAGCGAGGTCGCCGGCCACCTGACGCCGGTGCCGGGAGGCGTCGGGCCGATGACGATCGCAAGCTTGCTCCGGAATACCGTTCGTGCCGGGGGATACCAGCAGGGCACGCTTGCCTTCCCGGGCGCCTGAAGTTACGCTCATCACGCCGCGAAGACTGCGGCGAGAATCGGCTTCGACGGCTCGAACGAGGGCCGTCGTTTGTGTGTGAAGGAGGAAGGTTCGTTGGCCGAGGGCACCGTCAAGTGGTTCTCGAACGAGAAGGGGTACGGCTTCATCGAGCGCGAGGGGGGTGACGATGTCTTCGTCCACCACAGCGCGATCGAGATGGATGGCTATCGCACCCTGACCGAAGGCCAGCGCGTCCAGTTTGACGTCGAGCAGGGCGACAAGGGCCTGCAGGCGAAGAACGTGACGCTGGCGTAGACGTCGGTACAGGTTCGAGCTTGCGACGGGGCCCCGGCGAGGGGCCCGTCGCATTTCTAGACTGGAGGCGAAATGGCGATAGGGCGGGAGGACGTACTGCACGTGGCCGCGCTCGCGCGGCTGGAGATCCCCGAGGGGGACGTCGAGGGCGTGCAGGAGCAACTCGGCGCCATCCTCGAGGCGGTCGGGAAAGTGTCTGAGCTCGACCTGTCCGACGTGGAGCCGATGACGCACCCTCTCGATCTCGTCAACGTCTGGGCCGAGGACGAGGCGGCGCCGTCGCTGACACAGGAAGAGGCGCTGGCGAATGCGCCCGACCCGCACGACGGCAGCTTCCGCGTGCCCGCGGTGGGTGGGTGAGCGTCCTGCGCCTTCCGACGCCCTTTCACGCTTTCGTCACGATGCGCGCGCCACGCGTGCGGTTTTCGACGCTAGCGTCCAAAGCGGGTGGTGGCCCGGGGTGGCCCCAGAGACGGCCGAGAGGGACCTGGCTGTGATCGACACCCTGCGACTGACCGCGGAGGACGCGTCCGGGCTCCTCGAGCGCGGCGAGGTCTCCGGCGACGAGCTCGCCGGCGCGTACGTCGACGCCATCGAGGCGCGCGATCCCGAGCTGCACGCCTACCTCCACGTCGTCGGCGAGCGGGGCGAGGGCGTTCCCATCGCTCACAAGGACGTGATCACGACCAAGGGCATCCCAACGACCGCGGGCTCGAAGATCCTCGTCGGCTACACGCCGCAGTTCGACTCGACGGTTGCGGCGCGCTGCAAGGAGGCCGGGCTTCCCATCATCGGCAAGACCAACCTGGACGAGTTCGCCATGGGCTCGTCCACCGAGAACTCGGCCTTCGGCCCGACGAAGAACCCCTGGGACCCCGAGCGTGTCCCCGGCGGCTCGTCGGGCGGGTCCGCGGCGGCCGTCGCGGGCGGCCTGGCGCCGTGGGCGCTCGGCACCGACACGGGCGGCTCCGTCAAGCAGCCCGCCTCGCTCTGCGGCGTCGTCGGCCTGCGCCCGACCTACGGGACGGTGTCCCGCTACGGGATCGTCGCGTTCGCGTCGAGCCTCGACCAGGTCGGCCCGCTGACGAAGACCGTCCGCGACAACGCGCGCCTGTACGCGCTCATCGCCGGCCGCGACCCCGCCGACTCGACGACTGTCGAGCTCCCCGAGCCGGTGGCGATCCCGGAGAACGAGGACCTGAAGGGGCTGCGCATCGGCGTCCCGAAGGAGATGAACGAGGCCGAGGGCATCGACCCGGGCGTGTCCGAGAGCGTGAACGCCGCCATCCGCCTCGCCGAGGAGCTCGGCGCCGAGGTGGAGGAAACGAGCCTCCCGCGCTCGGTCGACTACGGCCTCGCCTGCTACTACCTCGTCGCCCCGGCCGAGGCCAGCTCGAACCTCGCGCGCTACGACGGCGTCCGCTACGGGCACCGCGCCGATGCGGACGAGCTGACCGCGCTCTACTCGCGCACGCGCTGGGAGGGATTCGGAGCCGAGCCGAAGCGGCGGATCCTGCTCGGGACGTACGCGCTCTCGGCCGGCTACTACGACGCCTACTACGGCCAGGCGCAGAAGGTGCGCACGGTCATCGCGAAGGAGCACGCAGCGGTCTTCGAGCGCTTCGACCTGATCGTCAGCCCCACCTCGCCGACGGTCGCGTTCCGGATCGGCGAGAAGGCCGAGAACCCGCTCGCGATGTACCTCTCCGACCTGCTCACCATCCCGGCGAACATGGCCGGCCTGCCCGGCCTCTCGATTCCCTGCGGGCTCTCCGAGGGCCTGCCGGTCGGCCTCCAGCTGATCGGCCCGCAGTTCTCGGAGAACGCGCTCTTCCGCGCGGGGCATGCGCTCGAGCGCGCCATCGGCTTCGACTACGTCCCGGAGCGGCTCCGTGCCTGAGTGGGAGCCGGTCATCGGGCTCGAGATCCACGTCCAGCTGAAGACGCGGACGAAGATGTTCTGCCGCTGTGAGAACGTCTGGGGCGAGGAGCCCAACACGCGCACCTGCCCGGTCTGCCTGGCGCACCCGGGGACGCTGCCCGTCCCGAACCGCAAGGCGATCGAGTGGGCGGTCAAGCTCGGGCTCGCGCTCGACTGCGAGATCGCCCCGCGCGCGCTCTTCCACCGCAAGAACTACTTCTATCCCGACCTGCCCAAGGGCTACCAGATCTCCCAGTACGACGTCCCGCTCGCATCGGGCGGGCGCTTCCTCGTACCCGGCCCCGACGGCGACCGCGAGATCGGCATCGTGCGCGCGCACCTGGAGGAGGACGCCGCGAAGACGATCCACGTCGGCGGTGCGGGCGGGCGGATCCACGGCGCGGACTACTCGCTCGTCGACTTCAACCGCGGCGGTACCCCGCTCGTCGAGATCGTGACGCAGCCCGACGTGCGCTCGGGCGAGGAGGCGAGGAGCTTCCTGACGCTCCTGCGCCAGACCGTCGTCGAGCTCGGGATCTCCGACGCGGAGATGGAGAAGGGCTCGCTGCGCTGCGACGCCAACGTGTCGGTGCGCGAGGTGGGGGAGGCCGGCTACCGCACGAAGACCGAGCTCAAGAACATGAACTCGTTCAAGTTCGTCGCCGACGGGATCACCGCGGAGGTCGAGCGCCAGATCGGCGCGTACGAGGCCGGGGACCAGGTCGTCCAGCAGACGCTGCACTTCGACCCGCAGAAGGGGACGATCTCAGCGCTCCGCTCCAAGGAGGAGGCCCACGACTACCGCTACTTCCCCGAGCCCGACCTCGTCGCCGTCGAGCCGCCTCCCGAGATGGTCGACGCGGCGCGCGCGGAGATCGGCGAGCTCCCGGCTGCCCGCATCCGCAGGCTCGAGGCCGAGGTCGGGTTCGATCTCGCCTACGACCTCGTGGCCAGCGGGCGCGACGAGCTCTACGCGCGCGTGCCGGGGGACGACCGCCGTGGGGTCGCCAACGTCCTCATGAACCAGCTCGCCGCGTCGGGCGTCGACGCCGCCGCAGTCAACGGCGACGAGCTCGGCAAGCTGATCGAGGCGCGCGAGCGCATCCCGCGCCAGGCCTTCCTCGACGCGGTCGCCGCGAGCGGCGACGCCGACTTCGCAGCCGATCGCTACCTCGGCGAGACCGTTGTCGCCGACGCCTCCGAGCTCGACCCGGTCATCGACGCCATCCTCGCCGCCAACCCGGGCCAGGTCGAGGCCTACCGGGGCGGCAAGGAGGGCCTGCTCGGCTTCTTCGTCGGGCAGGTGATGAAGGAGACGCAGGGCAAGGCCGACGCGCGGGTCGTGAACGAGCGCCTGCGCGAGAAGCTGAGCGTGTGAGCGCGGAGACCGTTCGCCTCCTCTGGGAGCGCATGGAGGCGCGCGACTGGGACGGCGTCGCAGCGCAGCTCCACCCGGACGTCGTCGTCGACTGGCCGAACACCGCGGAGCGGATGCGCGGCCGCGACAACTACCTCGCCGTCCAGCGGGAGTACCCGGAGGGCTGGCACATCGAGGTGCTGCGGATCGTGGACGGCGGCGAGACGGTCGTCTCCGAGGTGCGCGTCGACCACGGCGACCAGCGGTTCTTCGCCGTCTCCCTCTTCGAGCTCACCGACGGGCTGATCTCGCGGGCGATCGAGTACTGGTCCGACGGCGAGCCCTCGCCGGCGCCTGAATGGCGCGCCCGCTGGATGGAGCGGCTCTGAGCGATCTCGTCGTCCGGCACGCCGAGCCGGCGGATCACGCGCGGGTGGTCGCGGTGCTCGACGAGTGGTGGGGAGGACGCCGCATGGTCGACATGCTCCCGCGGCTCTTCTTCACCCACTTTCGGGACACGTCGTTCGTGGCCGAGCGCGAGGGCGACCTCGCCGGGTTCCTCGTCGGCTTCCTCTCGCAGAGCGAGCCCCAGGCCGCCTACATCCACTTCGTCGGTGTAAGCCCCGAGGAGCGCGGCTCGGGGCTCGGCCGGAAGCTCTACGAGCGCTTCTTCGAGGCCGCGCGCTCGCGCGGCCGGCGCACGGTCTCGTGCGTCACCTCGCCTGCCAACGCGGGCTCCCTCGCGTTCCACCGGGCGATCGGATTCGAGCCGAGCGAGCCGCGGACCGACTACGACGGACCGGGCGAAGATCGAGTCGTGCTCACGCGCGCGCTCTGACCCGGACCAGCGCTCCGCCGCCCAGGCGCCGTAAGTCGGCTCACGTGGGACGGCGGTGCGAGAGTTACGCGGCCAGGTTCGCCAGAGCCCACGCGAGGAGCGGGAGCGCCGCGGCGGAGTAGAGCGCGAAGAGCCAGAGCCAGAATCGCTGCAACATGGTCGTTCCTCCCTTCAGGTGAGCTCGAAGTTCGATGCGTCCAGACTGCCCGCGCGCAGGGGCGCGGACAATGGAGCGGGCTCGACCTCCGCGGTGCGGTTATCCGGAGGACCACGCGTCAGCCGGCGTGGGCTCGAGTCTCGTCGAGAACGCGTGAGGGCGGCCTCAGGCCGCCCTCACGTGACTTCATAGTGGGCGAAGGGTTATTCGTCCATCTCCATCGTCTGCGGGTTCAGGTGATCCACCAGCCCCCGCTTGTTGGGCTTCTGGGCGATCGTCTGGTAAACGACCATGCCCTCCGCGAGAGCGTTGTTCTCGACGCCGTCCGACGCGTAGACCGGGATCCCCGCCAGCTTCCTGAACGTCGGGCCCGTGTACGGGTATGCGGACCAGGTGCCGGTGGCCTCGATGGTGTCGTAGAACGCGGTCTCCTTCAGCTTCGTGGGGTTCGAGAAGTCGATCACGTTGACCCCACCCGTGTACCAGGCGTTGACGAGCAGGTCCTTCTTGATGCCCATGATGGCCATGCCCATGTGGGCGGAGCAGTATTCGTCTGCCCCCGGATCCGGCCGGACGTCACCCACGTGGAACTCGCTCAGGAAGTTGCCCTCCAGGTCGGTGAAGAACATCTTCCCGGTCTTGTGGGTTCCTCCGGCCGGGTTCCACGGCCGCGGCTGGTAGGTCGTCATCGTCGGGCAGCCCGAGCCGAACGACTCGTCGACCCAGTTCACCACGGTGCCGTCGTTGTTGAACATCACCGAGTGGAAGAAGTCGACGGCCCCGGGAATGTTGCCCCTGCCGCCCGAGGACACCTCGTCGTCCCCGATCACGATCGGGTTGGCCGTATCCGGGATCCCGGTGGCCGGATCGATGTTCCAGACCTGGCCCTGCTCGGCGCACGCGCCGCCGGCGAGGTTGTGCTCCATGTGCACGACGATGTCATGGCAGGCGACCGCCGCCGGCTCCAGGCCGGTCAGGCCCTTCTCGGTCCAGTCCATCCGCCCGTCGGGATCGCCGGGGTAGCTGATCACGGGCCGGGCGATCTCGGTCGTCGCGGCCGGATTGTTCAGCGGCACCGACAGCACCTGGATCTGGCGGTGCAGCGGATCGTTGACGACCTTGTCCTCGTCATACGGGTTGGTGACGTTGTTGAAGTTCGCCTGACCGCAGGTCGGGCCCGCCCGGAGCGGATACGACGCGACGTAGACGATCAGCCGCGGGTTCACCGCAGCGTCCGCGAATCCGGTCCACGCCGTGATCGTGTGCGCGCCGCAGTCTGTGTACTGCATCTTGACCGGCGTGATCGTCGCGAACGGGTTGGCGGGGTTGTCGCTCATCGTGAAGATTCGAACGCCTTCCCAGCCGTTCCGATCCTCGTGCGCGGAGCGTGGCGCGCCGCAGTTCGGGTTGGCCATCGTGCGGTCCACGGCGACGAGGAGCAGGTCGGCGACGCCGTTCCCGTTGCGGTCCCAGACGATCGGGTCGTTCTGGTTCGCGTCACAGGCGAAATCCTTGACCAGCTTCGGAGCCGCGGGGTTCTTGATGTCGAAGATCCGCACCCCGCCGCGGGGCGGGGTACCGGCCGGGCTGCCGCCATCGCCGGTGTAGTAGCCGCTGAAGACATGGTTCCCCCAGAACGCGAAGTCTGAGTTGGTCGCCATGTTGGGGGACGTGAAGAGCTTGTCCATCTTCTTGCGCGGGTTGGGATCGGGGTCGGGCTTCGCGCCGGCCGTCCCGGCGAGTAGGCCCAACGCGACCAATGTGAGCAGAACTAATCGCACGGCAGATCTCATGAATCCCTCCTCTGGAATCGGCGGGAGTGCGTGCAGGCGGGCGCTCGGCGGACCGCCGAACTGTTTCGTCTCTCGATAAGAACTTTTCGCCCTGGAGACGCCCCGAGCACCCCCACCTCCCCTATCGGTGCGCGGGCAGTCTTGACTGGATGCGAGGCCTTGTCAACAGGCCCGAGGGCCGGTCAGTTACTCTCGCGTGGATGCCTGAGAAGCGCTATCTCGTCACGCCCGGCCCAACTCCGGTGCCGCCGGAAGTGCTGGCCGCAACCGCGCTGCCGATGATCCACCACCGCTCGGCTGACTTCCGCGCGGCCTTCGAGCGCGTGCTTGGCCGGCTCGCGGAGGTCTACCGAACGCAGAACGACGTGCTGCTTTTCACCTCGGCCGGCACGGCCGCGATGGAGTCGGCCGTGGCCAACCTCTGCTCGCCCGGCGACCGCGTCATGGTCGTCTCGCACGGGTACTTCGGCGAGCGCTGGGCCGAGATCGCGCAGGGCTACGGCCTCGAGGTCGACCACGTGCGCTACGAGTGGGGCGAGACGCCGAGCCCGGACGAGGTCGGCGCGCGCCTGGAGGAGATCGGCGGCGCCAAGGTCGTCTACCTAACCCACTCGGACACCTCGACCGGAGGCGTTGCCGACGTGCAGTCGACCGCCGTGCGCATCGAGGGCTCCGGCGCGCTCGTCGCCGTGGACGCGATCTCGAGCCTGGCCGCCGTGCCGCTCGAGACCGACGACTGGGGCCTCGACGTCGTCCTGACGAGCTCGCACAAGGCGCTTATGTGCCCCGCCGGGCTCGCCTTCGCGGCCGTGTCCCCGCAGGCGCTCGCGGCGACCGAGACCGCAGCGTCGCCGCGGTACTACATGGACTGGCGGCGCGCGATCACGGCGCAGGCCAAGGGCGAGACGCCGTTCTCGACCGCGATCTCGCTCGTTCGCGGGCTCGACGTCGCCCTCGAGATGATCCTCGAGGACGGGCTCGAGGCCGCCTACGAGCGGCACCTCCGCCTCGGTCGCGCCGCCCGCGCCGGCGTGAAGGCCATGGGGCTCGAGCTCTTCTCGCCCGACGACGACACGTCGGCGGTCGTGACGGCCATCCGCATGCCGGCCGAGATCGACGGGCAGGCGATCGTCGGCTCCATGCGGGAGGAGTCGGGCGTCACGATCATCGGCGGACAGGGGCAGATGCGCGGGAAGATCGTCCGGTTCGGGCACATCGGCTACGTGGACGTCAACGACGTCACCGTCGCCCTCGCGGCGCTCGAGCGGGCACTCGTCGGGGCCGGCGCGGACGTGGAGCGCGGCGCCGCCGTCACGGCGGCGCACGAGGCCCACGCCGAGCCCGTCGCGGCGTGAAGGTCCTCGTCAGGGAGCCCATCGCGGAGGCGGGCGTCGAGCTCCTGCGGGAGCGTTTCGACGTCGACGTCACGACCGACGGTGATCTCGCCGAGCAGATCGGCGACTACGACGCGATCATCATCCGCAGCGGCACGCAGGTCACCGCCGACCTGATCGCGCGCGCCGGGCGGCTGAAGGTGATCGGCAGGGCCGGGGTCGGGGTCGACAACGTCGACGTCGAGGCCGCGTCGAAGGCCGGCATCCTCGTCGCCAACGCGCCGCAGTCGACCGTCATCTCGGCGGCCGAGCACGCGATGGGCCTGCTGCTCGCGCTCACCAGGCAGATCCCGCAGGCGCACGCGGCCCTGTGGGACGGCCGCTGGGAGCGCTCCCGCTTCGGCGGCATCGAGCTCGCCGACAAGACGCTCGGCCTCATCGGCTTCGGGCGGATCGGCCAACAGGTGGCGCGGAGAGCGCGCGGGTTCGAGATGCGCGTCCTCGCCCACGACCCGTACGTCGCGCCGGAGCGCTTCCGGGAGCTCGGCGCCGAGCGCGCGGACTCGCTCGAGGATCTGTTCGCCGAGGCCGATTTCGTCTCGCTCCACGCGACCCTGACCGCGGACACGCGCGGGCTGATCGGTGTCGAGGAGATCGCACGGATGCGCGACGGCGTGCGCATCGTCAACGTCGCCCGCGGGGAGCTGATCGACGAGGACGCGCTCGTCGAGGCGCTCGGGAGCGGGAAGGTCGCCGGGGCGGCGATCGACGTCTTCGCCGAGGAGCCCTACTCGGGGCGCCTGCTCGGGCTCGACAACGTCGTGGTCACGCCCCACCTGGCCGCGTCGACCGAGGAGGCGCAGGACCGAGCCGGGCTCATCGTGGCCGAGCAGGTCGCCGCGGCGCTCGAGGGCGCGCCGGTGACGAACGCGGTCAACGTCCCCGGCGTCTCGCCCGAGGACCTCGACGTCCTCGGCCCGTTCCTGCCCCTCGCGGCGCAGCTCGGGGCGCTCGCGGTCGAGCTCTCGGGGGGCAACGCGGCACGGCTCGACTTCGCCTACTTCGGCGAGCTGGCCGAGCGCGACACGCGGCTCCTCACCGTGGCGGCGCTTGAACGGCGCCTTCCAGGGGCGTGTCGAAGAGCAGGTCAACTACGTCAACGCCCCGCTCGTCGCGCAGGAGCGCGGGATCGAGGTGCGCGAGGAGCGCCGGCCCACGTCGCGCGACTTCCGCAGCCTCGTGGCCGTGACTGCCGTGGCCGGGGGCGAGGAGTTCAACGTCGTGGGCACCGTCACGGGCTCCGAGCAGGAGCCGCGTCTGGTCCGCGCGCTCGGGTACGACGTCGAGATCGTGCTCGAGCCGCTGATGCTCTTCGTCGTCAACGACGACCGGCCGGGGCGCATCGGCCGGATCGGCACGCTGCTCGGGGAGGCCGACATCAACATCGCCAACATGGCCGTGTCCCGGAACCGGCCGAAGGACCGCGCGCTCATGGTGCTCACGCTCGACAGCCCGATCACGCCCGAGCTGCTCGAGCGCATCCGCGCCGAGCCAGGGCCTGCTCGACCCGCGTGCGATCGTGCTCGAGCGGACGAATGGATAACTGGCCCGAGGCCGTTCGCCGTGTCGCCGGCGTGCTCCAGGAGAGCCGCACCGAGGCGCGCGTCGAGGAGTTCGGCGAGGGCACGCCGACGGCGGAGGACGCCGCGAACGCCGCCGGCTGCCCCGTGGAGCAGATCGTGAAGACGCTCGTCTTCTCGTGCGACGGGCGCGCGATCGTCGTCATGGTCCCGGGCGACAAGCGCGCCGACACGGGGAAGGTCGCGTCGGTCGCCGGCGGCGAGCGGGTGAAGTCCGTGCGCCCCGACGCCGTCGAGGGCCTGACGGGCTTCCCGCCGGGCGGCGTGGCGCCGTTCCCGCTCCCCGGCATCGAGACCGTGCTCATCGACCGCGCGCTCCTCGCCCACGAGGTGGTCTGGATCGGCGCCGGGTCGCACCGGCACATGGCCGCGCTCACGCCGGCCGACCTTGTCCGCCTCGCGCGTGCCCGGGACGCGGACGTGACCGTGGAGTAACCTTCGATCCATGCAAGCGACCGAGAAGATCTGGATGAACGGCGAGCTCGTGGACTGGGCCGACGCGAAGGTTCACGTCGGCGCGCACGGGCTCCACTACGGCTCAGGCGTGTTCGAGGGGATCCGTTGCTACGAGACGGAATCGGGGCCCGCGGTGTTCCGCCTGACCGACCACCTCGACCGTCTTCACCGCTCCGCCGAGCTCCTGCACATGGAGATTCCGTACTCGGTCGAGGAGATGCGCACGGCCACGCACGAGCTGATCGGCGTGAACGGGCTCTCGGACTGCTACATCCGCCCGATCGCGTTCTACGGCTTCGGCGAGCTCGGCGTCCATCCGGGGACGAACCCGGTCGACGTCGTCCTCATGACGTGGCGCTGGGGCGCGTACCTCGGCGAGGACGCGCTCGAGAAGGGCATTCGCGCGAAGGTCTCCTCGTGGAAGCGCGTCGGGCCGAACACGATCCCGCACGTCTCCAAGGCGACGGGCATCTACCTCAACTCGATGCTCGCGGTGATCGAGGCCACGCGCGCCGGCTACGACGAGGCGATCCTGCTCACCGACGACGGGCGGGTCGCAGACGGCTCCGGCGAGAACATCTTCGTCGTCAAGGACGAGATCATCATCACGCCCGACCTCTCGGTCTCGATCCTGCCGGGCCTCACGCGCGAGACGGTGATGGAGATCGCGCAGGCCCTCGGGTACGCGGTGCAGGAGCGAGGGATGATCCGCTCCGACCTCTACCTGGCCGACGAGCTCTTCATGTGCGGCACGGCCGCCGAGGTGACGCCGGTCCGGTCGGTCGACGACCACGAGATCGGCGACCCGGGGCCCGTGACGAAGGCGATCCAGGACGTGTTCTTCGACGTCGTCCGCGGTCGTGACGATCGGTGGTCGCGCTGGCTCGAGTACGCCGAGAAGACGCCGGCGGCACCCGGGTCTTGACGCGCCAGATCCCTCTCTCCGCGCCCTGGATCAACGGGCGGGAGGAGGAGCTCGTGGTCGAGACGCTCCGCTCGGGGCAGCTTTCGCTCGGCCCGATGATCGACCGCTTCGAGGAGGCGCTCGCCGCGCACACGGGCGTCAACCCGCGTCGCGGCGGTCTCGAGCGGCACGGCCGGGCTCCACCTCTGCATGCGACTGGCGGGCATTGCGCCCGGGGACGAGGTCGTGACGACGCCGTACTCCTTCGTCGCCTCCGCCAACTGCGCGCTCTACGAGGGGGCGACGCCGGTCTTCGCCGACATCGACCCCGACACGCTCAACCTCGACCCGTCCGCGGTCGAGGCGGCGATCACGCCGCGCACGAAGGCGATCCTGCCGGTGCACATCTTCGGCTACCCCGCAGAGCTCGCCGAGCTGGAGGCGATCGCCGAGCGCCACGGCCTCGCGATCGTCGAGGACGCGTGCGAGGCGCTCGGAGCCGAGTACCGCGGCCGCCCGATCGGCTCGTCCGGGCATCCGGCGGTCTTCGCCTTCTACCCCAACAAGCAGATGACGACGGGGGAGGGCGGAGCGGTGGCCGTCGGCTCGGAGGAGGAGTGGGCGCTCCTGAAGAGCCTCTCCAACCAGGGCCGCAGCGACTCGGGCGAATGGCTGACGCACGCGCGGCTCGGCTACAACTACCGCCTCGACGACCTCTCGGCGGCGCTCGGTCTCGCCCAGGTGGAGCGGCTCGACGAGATCCTCGCGGCGCGCTCCGAGGTGGCGGCTCGCTACGCCGGGCTCCTGGCCGGCGTCGACGGCGCCGAGGCGCCCCTCCCGGACGACGAGGACCATCGCCGCTCGTGGTTCGTCTACGTCGTCAAGCTCGCGCAGGGCGTCGACCGCAACGGCGTCATGGCGCGGCTCGGCGAGGAGGGCATCGCCAGCAAGCCGTACCTGCCCTCGATCCACCTCCAGCCCTTCTACCGCGAGCGCTTCGGCTACCGGGAGGGGATGCTGCCGGTCTCCGAGGACGCGAGCGCCCGCACGCTCGCCCTGCCGTTCCACGCGCGCCTGCCCGCCGAGGACCAGGAGCGCGTCGTCGACGCCCTGGCCCGCGCGCTCGCCTGAACGTTCCGGCCCTCTTGCGATAATCAACCCATGGCCGACGCCGCGCCCCGCATGGTCTTCCTTGGGTTCGGAAAGTACGCGCGCGCCGACAAGATCTACGCGCTCGAGCCGATCCGCGGCGAGGACCGGGGAGGAGGAAGCCGCACCCAGGTCTGGGTCGACGGCATCCCCGCGCCGATCGTCGCCTCGCGCACGGAACGCACGATCCTCCACGACATGGGCCAGGACGTCGCCGCCGGCTCGAAGCTCCTCGACGACGCGCTCGCGTTCGCCGAGCGGATCGCCGCGGACGCGGAAAAGGGGAGGGTCGACCTCGGCGACCTCGGCCGCCGCGCGCGCAAGCTGCTCGAGGCGAGCTCCAAGCCGGCGGAGGACGAGCAGCTGTTTTGAGCGCGCTCGGGCGCGAGTTCTTCGCGCGGAGCGTGCACGAGGTCGCGCCCGGGCTCGTCGGGTGCACGCTCCTCGTCGACGGCGTGGGCGGCCGCATCGTCGAGGTCGAGGCCTACGACGCCGAGGATCCGGCGAGCCACGGCTTCCGCGGCCAGACGCCGCGCAACCGCTCGATGTTCGGGCCGCCCGGGCACGCGTACGTCTACCGCTCGTACGGCATCCACTGGTGCCTGAACCTCGTCTGCGGCGGCGAGGGTGTGGCCGAGGCGGTGCTCGTGCGTGCGCTCGAGCCGACCGACGGGCTCGACGCCATGCGCGTCGCGCCGCGGCCTCGACGAGGAGCGCCTGCTCTGCGCCGGCCCGGGCCGCCTCTGCCAGGCGCTCGGGGTCACGGCCGAGCACGACGGCGCGGCGCTCGACCGGTCGCCGTTCTCGCTGCACGCCGCCGCCGAGCCCCTCGCGGTC
This sequence comes from uncultured Actinomycetes bacterium, assembly GCA_963748205.1. Classification (GTDB taxonomy): domain Bacteria; phylum Actinomycetota; class Thermoleophilia; order Gaiellales; family Gaiellaceae; genus JAIBJN01. Next base: position 13,531 of record CAVVIB010000011.1, on the reverse strand, counting down.
GCGAGCGGCCCGCGCATCGGGATCACGAGGGCTGCCGAGCTCCCGTGGCGCTACGGCCTGGCGGGCTCGCGCTTCCTCAGCCGCCCGCTGGCTGCTGCGAGCTAGGGCGCCGGAACGCCCTTCGACTCCCAGTAGTCGTTCAGCGCGCCCTGGACCTTCACGAACCAGACGATCGCCGTGACGATGAGGAAGCCGAAGGGGAAGAGCCAGAGGCCGGTCCAGCCCGTGACCGGGCTTTCGCGCCCGTCCTTCCTGTACATGGCCCCGATCTCCGAGGGGATCACGAAGGCGCTGACGGGGTTCAGGAGGATCCAGATCACGAGCCCGAGGACGCCTCCGACGCCCTGGCCTGAGTGCTCCTTCACCTCCTCCTGCGTCTTGAACACCCAGTACCAGCTGTAGAAGCCGAGGGTGACGATGAACATCAGGATCCCGAAGCCGACCCCACGCCGATTGCCCAGGGGGCCGGTGTTACCGGACGAGACTGTGACGGCGGACGCTTCCATGAAACCTCCCGTTGTGGCCGGCGCGACTCTTGCAGCGGCTGCGGACGGCGTCAACCGCGCGCGACGATGAGCTTGATGGTCATGTTCGGCACGGCTGCCCGGCCCGCCTTCGGGAACTGCGCCAGCACCGTGCCGGCGGGCGCGCCGTCCCCGTAGGCGCGGATGGTGCCGGCGAGCTTGCGCTTGGCCAGACGGTGACGCGCCTGCTCCAGCGAGAGGCCCACGACGTCGGGCACGCGCCCGGCGCGCGCGAACGGGAGGACGATCTTCACCTTGCTCCACGAGGAGAGCGTGCCGTCGGCGGGCATCTGCTCGGTGACGATGCCGAGCTGCTCGCCGGGCACGGCGGCGCGCCAGACGATCTCGGGCGTCAGCGGCATGGAAAGGAGGTGCGCCTCGGCATCCTCGCGCGATGCTCCGACCACGTCCGGGACGTCCACCTCGTTCGGCTTGCACGGCGCCGGCTGGTCCGGCCCGTTGCCGACGAAGAAGAGGATCTGCCGCGCGTCCTTGCAGTTCCCGTTGTCGAGGTACCACTTGCTGTTGCGATAGACGACGTTGAGGGGCGCGACCTCGTCGTAGACCGGCGAGTCGAAGTACGCCGGCGGCTCCTCGAGGTGGTCGAGCGCGTTCTTGGCGAACGTCTTCCAGATCAGCGCCGGGAAGGTCCCGCCGGCGACCGGGTCGCCGTTGTACTCGGTCTCCATCGGCTTCAGCCGGTCCGGGTAGCCGACCCAGACCGCGACGGCGAGCTGCGGCGTGTAGCCCACGAACCAGGCGTCGCCGTAGTTCTCGGTCGTGCCCGTCTTGCCGGCGACGGGGCGGTCGTCGAGCGCCGCGCGCTCTCCCGTCCCTTCGGTGACGACGCCCTGGAGGATCGAGTTGACGATGGCGGCGTTGTTCCCGTTGACGACCTGCTTCGCCACTGGGATCGTTGGAGTCGGCGCGGCGGTCGTGCTCGACGCGCAGGACGGCGCGCGGCATGTTGCCGAGGACGCTGCCGTCGACGCGCTTGCCGCCCGAGGCGAGCGTCGCAAACGCGCGCGCCATCTCGAGCGGGCTCACGGCCTCGACGCCGAGCCCGATGGCGAAGTAGTCGTCGAGCGGGCGTGTGACGCCGAGCCGGTGCGCGGTCTTCGCGACGTTCTTCGGCCCGACCTGTGCGGTGAGCTGCGCGTAGACGGTGTTGTCGGAGTGGATCGTCGCCTCGGTGAGGTCGATCGAGCCGAGGTACGACCCCTCGTAGTTCGCGACCGACCAGAGCTTGTCGCCGAGGTTGATCGTCGTCGGCTCCGACTCGAACACCGTCTGGGGCGAGATGCCCTGCTCGAGGGCGGCCGTGAGCACGAAGGGCTTGAACGACGAGCCGGTCTGCCGCTGCCCCTGCACCGCGAGGTTGAACTGGCTCTTGCGGAAGCTCTCCCCGCCGACCATGGCCAGGACCTTCCCGTCGCGCGGGTCGATGGCGACGAGCGCGGCCGTCGGCCCGGGGCGGTCGGTCAGCCACTTGTCGATCGCCTCGCGGGCCATCTGCTGGAGCTCGAGGTCGATCGACGTGTAGATCTTCATCCCCCCGCCGAAGACCTCGCCCGAGCCGTAGTACGGGATCAGCTGCTGCTTCACGTACTCCGCGAAGTACTGCACCCGCTTGCCCGAGCCCGGGAGCCCGATCTCGTCCGCGGGCGGGAGCGGCGCGGCGTCCGCCCGCCGGTAGTCGTCCTGCTTGATCAGGTCCTGGTCGAGCATGAGGCCGAGCACGGTCTTCCGGCGCGCCTTGGCGACCTCGGGGTTGGACGCCGGGTCGAAGGCGCCGGGGTTCGCCGGCAGCCCTGCCAGGAGCGCGGCCTCGTGGAGCTCGAGCTCGTCGGCGTGCTTGTCGAAGTACACGCGCGCCGCCATCTCGACCCCGTAGGAGCCGTTCCCGAAGTAGATCGTGTTCAGGTACGAGGTGAGGATCCGGTCCTTCGACCAGCGCTGCTCGAGCTGCCAGGCGAGCGCGGCCTCCTTGAGCTTTCGGCTGATCGTCCGCTCCTGCTTCGTGTACTGGTTCTTGACGAACTGCTGGGTGATCGTCGAACCGCCCTGCACGATCGTCTGCGACCGGACGTCGGCCCAGACCGCGCGCGCCATGCCGCGGATGTCGACGCCCTGGTGCTCCCAGAAGCGCCGGTCCTCGACCGCGACGATCGCCTGCTTCATCACGGGCGCGATCTGGTCGGACTCGACGACGACGCGACTCTCGGACCCGCGGAGCACCGCCAGCACGGTCTTCCCGTCGGACGCGTAGATGTAGCCGAGGCGCTCCGTGCGGCGCTCGTTGCCGGGCTCGAGCTGCGGGAGCTCGCTCGCGATCGAGCTCACGAGGCCGTACGTGAACGACACCGCCGCGACGGACGCGACGACGGTGACGAGAGCGAGGAACCTGAGCTTGCGGATCCGGCGGCGACGTGGTCGCACGCCGCGCCTGCGTCTTCCGAAGAACACGAAGGTGGGAGTCTAGCGACGGCCCAGACGGGCCCGGCCCGCTACACCGTCTGTTCGCTGACGAAGATCGGGTCCTGCGTGGACTGCTCGACGCCGCCGGCCTGCTCGACCGTCACGGCGACGATCGCTCCCTCGGGGACGGGCACGCTCAGGGGCACGACGGTGCGGCCGTCCCCGCCGGAGAAGAGTCCCGCGGCGACGGCCTCGTCGCCCTCGATCACCCACGCCTCATACGTCTTTCCGTTCGGCGCCTCGTCGAGGCCGTTGACGAGCACCCAGCCCTCGGAGGACTCGTCATCCACGACGAGGATGCCGTCGGCGCCCTCGAGCGGGATGCGCTCGGCGTTCGGGTCGGTGAGTGCGACCACGAGCTCGTCCAGGCGATGGTTCTGGGTCTGCTGGTTGTCGAGCTGGTTCGCGAGATCCGAGGCCCAGAACGCGAGGCCGAGCGCCACGCAGCCCGCGGCGAAGGCAGCCGTCGCGGCGACGGGGAAGGCCCAGCGCCGGCGCGGCATCGCGACGACCTTCGGCTGCTCGCGACGCGCGTCGGCGAGCACGCGGTTGCGCAGCGCGGGGGAGGGCGCCGGAGCGTCGACGTCGTAGGCGAGCTCCGAGACCGTCTCCTGGAACGCGGCGACGTGCTCGCGGCACTCGGGGCAGTGCGCGAGGTGCTCCTCGAACTCGGCGAGCTCCTCGGGGCCGAGGGCGTCGAGGGCGTAGGCAGCGCTCAGGTCGTGGATTTCGGTTCGTTCCATTGCTCACTCTCGATGTCGCCCTCCGCGAGCAGGTCGCGAAGGTTGGCCAGGCCGGAGAACATCCGGCTCTTAATGGTGCCCAAAGGCTCGCCGAGGCGGTCGGCGAGCTCCGATTGGGTGAAGCCTCCGTAGTACGCGAGCTCGATTGCCTCGCGCTGCTTGTCCGGGAGCCGCTTCAGCGCCTCCTGGACGCGCATGCGGCGCAGGCGTCGCCAGGCCTCCTCCTCCGTGTCGTCGCCGGCCTGCTGCGGCGCGGAGTCGAGGGGCTCGGCGCGCCGGGGCTGCTCGCGGCGCACGAGGTCGACCGCCCGCCGGTGGACGAGCGTGAGGATCCAGGTGCTCGCCTTGGCGCGTTCGGCGACGAACCGCGCGGCCGAGCGCCAGACCGCCAGGAACGCATCCTGCACAGCGTCCTCGGCCAGCGAAGGGTCGCGCACGATCCGCAGAGCGAGCCCGTAGGCGACCCGGTTGAAGCGGTCGTACAGCTCGGCCAGCGCGTCCTCGTCGGCGCGTGCGACGAGCGCGACCAGCGCCTCGTCCGAAAGGTGAGCGAGCCCTCGAGCCATGAATCCCCGTCCCTTGCGAGGGGATCGCAACGCTAACACGGCAGCCATGACCCGCATTCGCAGCGCGCGTGAAATCGGTTCGGGAATCGATCCGAACCGATCGGCCGGCTCCTCCGAATAGGCCGCGTTCAACCCCCCACGGAGGAGAGGAAATGAGACGCATCGCGCTCATCGGGGTGCTGGCGATAGCCGCGCTTGCGGCCGTGCTCGTGCGCGGCTCCGGCCCGGACGATGCACCGGCATCGAGCCATCGTGAGGCTCCGACGATCAGCGAGGACCCGGTTGCGGACAACACGGACGTGTACGCGTTCGTGAGCCCGGACCGGCCCGACACGGTCACGATCGTCGCCAACTACATCCCGCTCGAGGAGCCCGCCGGCGGGCCGAACTTCAACGCGTTCGGCGACGACGTGCTCTACGAGCTCAAGGTCGACTCGACGGGAGACGGACGGGAGGACGTGACCTACCAGTTCGACTTCCGGACGGAGACCCGGAACGGCAACACGTTCCTCTACAACACCGGCCCGATCAACACGCTCTCCGACCCGGACTGGAACCGGCCGCAGTACTACACGGTCACCCGGGTGCAGAAGAACAAGTCGACCGTCCTCGGCAGGAACCTGCCGACGACGCCGGTCAACATCGGACCGCGCTCGACCCCGAACTACGGCTCGCTCATGCAGGCCGCGGTTCAGCAGCTGCCCGGCGGCATCAAGGCGTTCGCGGGCCAGAGCGACGACCCGTTCTTCGTCGATCTCGGCTCGGTGTTCGACCTCGCCGGACTGCGCCCGTTCAACCCCGCTCACGTGATTCCGCTCGACGCGGAGGACGGGGTCGACGGCGTGGGCGGCTTCAACACGCACGCAATCGTGCTTCAGGTCCCGATCAAGCAGCTCACCCGCGACGGGAAGCTGCACGACGCGGACGACCGTGAGGCTGTGGTCGGCGTCTACGCGACCGCCAGCCGCCAGCGCGTCCAGATCATCGACGCGAACGGCCGGCGCCGCGACCAGGGCGACTGGGTACAGGTCTCCCGGCTCGCCAACCCGCTGATCAACGAGGTCGTCATCCCGCTCGGGAAGAAGGACCGCTGGAACGCCTCGGATCCCTCGGATGACGCGAGCTTCTCCTCGCACTATCTGAGCCCCGAGGTCACCAAGCTCGCCAACGGGCTCTACCCGGTGCTCGACAACGCGCCGGAGATGGGCCGCGGCGACATCCAGGCGATCCTCCTCACGGGCGTGCCCGGCCTGAACTTCACCGGGCCGACCAAGGCCGACCTGATCCGGCTGAACACCGGCATCGCCCCGACCGCTCCGGTCGGACAGGGGAGCCGGCTTCGGCGTCCTCGCGGGCGACTTCGCCGGGTTCCCGAACGGGCGGCGGCTCGAGGACGACGTCACGGACATCGAGCTCCGTGCCCTCACGTGCGGCTACGGCCCTGCGGTCGCGCCGCTCATCGAGGGCCTCGGCCAGTGCGCCGGAAACGCCAACCGGTCGCCCAACAACCAGCTGGGCGACGGCGTGGACGCCAACGACCGGCCGTTCCACGTCGGGTTCCCGTACATCCCGGAGCCCCACCAGGGCTACGAGCACGTTCACCACTCGCTGGTGGGCGGCCCGTAGACGAGGGAGCAGCGGAGGGGCCCGCTGTGCGGCGGCGGGTCCCTCATCCCTCTCGGAGCCTTCATATGAACAGACGACTTCTCATCGCAGGACTGGCGGCAGGGATCGCCGCGACGGCCGTGCTCTTCGGCGGCGCGCTCGCCGGTGGGTCCGACGCCTCGGACACGTCGACGGCCCGCACCGGCGACACGGCCCAGCTCCTGCTCCAGGGCTTCTCGGCCGGCGACACCGCCGCGACGATCGCGCGCCTCGAGCAGCGCGTCGAGGCGGCGCCTGAGGACGCGGAAGGGCTCGTCCTCCTCGGCCTCGCCTACCAGCAGCGGGCGCGCGAGACCGGCGACCCGTCCTTCTACCCGCGGTCGCAGGAGGCCCTCGACCGCTCGCGCGAGCTCGTGCCGGACAACGACCTGGCCCTCACCGGCCTCGCGACCCTCGCGGCGACGCGGCACCGGTTCGAGGAGTCGCGCGGGCTCGCCGAGCAGGCCCTCGAGCTGAACCCGTACTCCGCCGAGGCGCTCGGCGTCCTCGGCGACTCGCTCGTCGAGCTCGGCCGCTACCGCGAGGCGTTCCAGGTCTTCGACCGCATGGCGGCCATGAAGCCCGGGCTTCCTTCCTACGCGCGTGTCGCGTACGCGCGCGAGCTCACGGGGAGGACGGACTCGGCCGCAGCTGCCATGGCGCTCGCGGGCCGCTCGGCCCCGGCGGCCGGGGAGAGCGGGGCCTGGGCCCTGGTCGAGCTCGGCAACCTCAGGTTCAACAGCGGGCGGCTGCGCCTCGCCGAGCGCGCGTACGACGAGGCGCTCGCCCGCTTTCCGGACTACCACCGCGCACAGGCCGGGCTCGCCCGGGTCGCTGCCGCGCGCGGGCGGACGGACGAGGCGGTCGCGCTCTACCGCACGGCGATCGACGCCGTCCCGCTCCCCGAGTACGCGGGCCGGCTCGGCGAGACGCTCGCCGCCGCCGGACGCGCCGACGAGGCCCGCCAGGCCTACGAGCTCCTCGACGTGATGCAGCGGCTCCTCGAGAGCAACGGCTCGCGCACGGAGCTCGAGACGGCCCTCGTCGACCTCGACAGGGGCGTGCGCCTCGCCGACGCTCTCGCACGCGCGCGCGAGGCCTACGCCGAGCGGAGGAGCATCGAGGCCGAGGACGTCCTCGCGTGGGCGCTCTTCCGGAGCGGCCGCTGCGAGGAGGCTCTGGCGCACTCGAAGCTCGCGCTCCGTCTCGGGACGCGCGACGCCCTCAAGCACTTCCACCGCGGGATGATCGAGCGGTGCCTCGGCCGGCCCGCCGCGGCCCGGGCCGCGTTCGCACGCGCGCTCGCGATCAACCCGTACTTCTCGCCCCGCTGGGCGCCGGTCGCGGAGGAGGCGGTCTCGTGAAGCGCCTCCTGCTCGTCGCGATCGCGCTCGTCGCGCTGGCCTGGCCGGCGTCCGGCGGGGCGCACCCGCTCGGCAACTTCACCGTCAACCACTACGCGGAGGTCCTCCTCTCCGGCGACCGCGTCTACGTGACGTACGCGCTCGACCTGGCGGAGATCCCGACCTTCCAGGAGGGCGACGCCGTGCGCTCGCCCGGGCTTCGCACGCCGGGTCGCCGACGACCTCGTCCTCGAGATCGACGGGACGCCGTGTCGCGCTGACGCCCCTCGAGCACGAGGTGACCGCGAGCGACGGTGCCGGAGGACTGGAGACGCTGCGCTTCGACGCGGTCTTCGCCGCAGACGCCGGCCCGGGCTCGTCGCTCGTCTTCCGCGATGGGACCTTCGACGGCCGGCTCGGCTGGCGGGAGATCGTCGTCAAGGCGGAGGAGGGTGCGCGAATCGCCTCGTCCACGGCCCCGGCCGAGAGCGCGAGCGACCGGCTGCGGGCGTACCCGTCCGACCTCCTCAGCTCGCCGCTCGACGTGCGCGAGGCCCGGGTCGAGTACGAGGCCGGGCCGTCGGCCGGGCCTGCCCCCTCGCTCGCTGCCCCGTCGGGCTCCGCGCGGGAGGTGGGGAGGTTCGAGTCCCTCGTCTCCCAGGAGGACCTCGGCGTCGGCGTCGTGCTCCTCTCCTTGCTCGTGGCCATGTTCTGGGGCGCCGCGCACGCGCTCACCCCGGGCCACGGCAAGGCGATCGTTGCCGGCTACCTCGTCGGCACCCGCGGCACGCCGCGCCACGCGGTCTACCTCGGGCTGATCGTCACGGCCACGCACACGGCCGGCGTCTTCGCGCTCGGCCTCGTCACGCTCCTGCTCTCCCGGTTCATCGTCCCGGAGCAGCTCTATCCGTGGCTGACCGTCGCCTCGGGACTCCTCGTGGTCGGGGTCGGGCTCGCCGTGCTGGCCGGACGCCTGCGCCACGCGCGCGCCCACGCCCACGGGCACGAGCATCACCACCACCACCATCACGACCACGACCACGGCTACGGCCGCGGCGGGCTCCTGGGCGTCGGCGTCGCCGCCGGCCTCCTCCCGTGCCCGTCGGCCCTGGTCGTGCTCCTCGGAGCGATCGCGCTCCACCGTGTCGGCCTCGGCCTCGCGCTGATCCTCGCGTTCAGCGTCGGTCTCGCCGCGACCGTCACCGCCGTCGGCCTCGTCGCCGTCCTGGCCCGTCGCGCGTTCGCGCGGCTGTCCCTGAACGGGCGGCTCGTACGTAGCCTTCCCGCCGTGAGCGCTGTGGTGATTCTCGCGGTCGGGATCGGGATCACCGTCAACGCTCTCCCGGAGGTTCTCTGATGTTCGGACTCGACGACAGACTCGCCGCCTTCGCAGACGGAGGCTCCATCTGGATCGTGCTGGCCGTCGCGGTGCTGCTCGGCCTCAGGCACGCCACCGACCCCGACCACCTCGCAGCCGTCTCGACGCTCGTCGCGAACGGACGCGATCGTGCGACCCGCCGCGCGGGCGAGCTCGGCCTCGCCTGGGGGCTGGGGCACGGCCTGACGCTCTTCGCGTTCGGGCTCCCGATCCTGCTCCTCGACAGCTACCTGCCGGAGCGGGCACAGCAGGCAGCGGAGACCGCGATCGCCGTCGTGATCGTGTACCTCGCCGTCCGCCTGCTCATCCGCTGGCGGCGCGGCGCCTTCCACGAGCACGTGCACACCCACGGCGACGTCGACCACTCGCACGTCCACGTCGGCCACAGCCACCGCCATGCGAGGGGCCGGCTCGGCGCGTTCGGGATCGGTCTCGTCCACGGCATGGGCGGGAGCGCCGGCGTCGGGATCCTGCTCGTCGCCTCGATCGAGTCGACCACGCTCTCCGTCGCGTCGCTCGCGCTCCTGGCCGTCTTCACGGCGGTCTCGATGACGCTGCTCTCCGGCGGCTTCGGGCGCGCGCTCGTCACGCGGCCGGTCGCGGGCGCCTTCGCCGGCGTCGCGCCGGTGCTCGGGACGGCGAGCCTCGCCTTCGGCGTCTGGTACGCGACCGCGGCGTGGAGCCTCGCTCCCTATCCGTTCTAGCCTCTTATGATCGGGGGCGGTCATGGCCGCCCCCGATCTCCTTGCCAATCTCACGCGCAACGCCGTCGACGTGCTCCCCGCTGGGGAGCTCGAGCGGAAGCTCGACCTCGGCCGTCCGCTGCGGGTGAAGCTCGGCATCGACGTCACGGCGCCACACGTCCACGTCGGGCACGCCATCCCGCTCCAGCGGATGGCGGCGTTCCAGCGAGCCGGCCACGTCGGCGTCCTCATCGTCGGCGACTACACGACGCGGATCGGCGATCCGTCCGGGCGGTCGACCGAGCGCCCGATCCTCTCCGACGAGGAGATCGACGCCAACGCCAGGACGTACCTGGAGCAGGCGGCGCAGATCGTCGACACGAGCCCCGGGAAGCTCGAGGTGCGGATGAACGGCGAGTGGCTCGCGAAGCTCGACTTCGCGGAGGTCGTGCGGCTCACGCGGACGATCACGGTCGCGCGGCTGCTCGAGCGGGACGACTTCGCCAAGCGCTACGCCGCGGGCACGGCGATCTCGGTCTCCGAGCTCCTCTACCCGTTCATGCAGGCGTACGACTCGGTCGCGATCGAGGCCGACGTGGAGCTCGGGGGCACGGACCAGCTCTACAACCTGCTCGCCGGGCGCGAGGTGATGCAGGCCTACGGCCTCGAGCCCCAGGTCGCGCTGACGACGCCGCTCCTGCTCGGCCCGGACGGGCGCAAGATGAGCGCGTCGCTCGGCAACTACATCGGGCTCACCGATCCGCCCGAGGAGCAGTTCGGCAAGACGATGCGGATCTCGGACGAGCTCCTGCCCGAGTACTACCGGCTGGTGATGGAGTCCGACGTCGATCCCGCCACGGTCGACCCGCTGGAGGCCAAGCTCGAGCTGGCGCGCTTCGTCGTGCGGCGCTCGCACGGGGAGGAGGCCGCGCGGGAGGCCGAGGCCCACTTCACGCGCGTGGTGCGGGAGGGGCGCGCGCCGGACGAGGTCCCGGAGGCCGAGCTGCCGCCGGGCGACCCGGTGCACCTGCCCGCCGTCATCCGCGAGGTGTTCGGCCTCTCGACGAGCGACGCGCGCCGGATGATCGCGCAGGGAGGCGTGAAGTTGAACGGCTCGCCGGCCTCCGACCTGGACGTGCCGCGCGCCTCGCTGGACGACGCTCTCCTGCAGGTCGGAAAGCGTCAATTTGTGCGGCTTCGCGCCGTCTGAGAGAGGCGCTTGACACCCCTCTGGTCGTTGCTATCATTCCTCGGCCGCGTGTACGGCTGCGCGAAACCGGTAAACGACGACAACGGAGAAGCCCCACGGCCGAAGCCTGATACGACCAAGTATCACTTCCTCCAGGGGCCTCCCGTGTGAGTTGGGGGCCTTTTTCGTGCCAGACCTGCGGCGCCCGGTCTTTGAAAACTCAACAGCGTGAACGTCGAGACCCTCTCGCGCTTCGGCGTGAGGGGTCTAAATGAACCCGTCTCCTCTCTCGTAGAGGGGACTTTGAGCTCAAGCTCAACTGAACCTGTTAGCAGCCAGCCTTCGGGCTGACTGCGAAAGGTCTTCACGGAGAGTTTGATCCTGGCTCAGGACGAACGCTGGCGGCGCGCCTAACACATGCAAGTCGAGCGAGAACCAGAGCTTCGGCTCTGGGGAAAGCGGCGAACGGGTGAGTAACACGTGGGTAATCTGCCCTCGGCATCGGGATAGCCCGGGGAAACCCGGATTAATACCGAATGGCCTCTCGCACTCTCGAGTGCGAAAGAAAAGGTGGCTTCGGCTTCTGGCCGAGGATGAGCCCGCGGCCGATTAGCTTGTTGGTGAGGTAATGGCTCACCAAGGCTACGATCGGTAGCTGGTCTGAGAGGACGATCAGCCACACTGGGACTGAGACACGGCCCAGACTCCTACGGGAGGCAGCAGTGGGGAATCTTGCGCAATGGGCGAAAGCCTGACGCAGCGACGCCGCGTGCGGGAAGAAGGCCTTCGGGTTGTAAACCGCTTTCAGGAGGGACGAAGCCACTCGCGTTAATAGCGTAGAGGGTGACGGTACCTCCAGAAGAAGCCCCGGCTAACTACGTGCCAGCAGCCGCGGTAATACGTAGGGGGCTAGCGTTGTCCGGATTTATTGGGCGTAAAGAGCGCGTAGGCGGCTAGGTAAGTCCGACGTGAAATCTGGAGGCTCAACCTCCAGCGGTCGTTGGAAACTACTTGGCTAGAGTCCGGAAGAGGAGAGTGGAATTCCTGGTGTAGCGGTGAAATGCGCAGATATCAGGAAGAACACCGATGGCGAAAGCAGCTCTCTGGGACGGTACTGACGCTGAGGCGCGAAAGCGTGGGGAGCGAACAGGATTAGATACCCTGGTAGTCCACGCCGTAAACGATGGGTGCTAGGTGTGAGCGGTGTCGACTCCGCTCGTGCCGAAGCTAACGCATTAAGCACCCCGCCTGGGGAGTACGGCCGCAAGGCTAAAACTCAAAGGAATTGACGGGGGCCCGCACAAGCAGCGGAGCATGTGGTTTAATTCGACGCAACGCGAAGAACCTTACCAGGGCTTGACATGCACGGGAATGTCGTAGAAATACGGCAGCCCTTCGGGGCTCGTGCACAGGTGGTGCATGGCTGTCGTCAGCTCGTGTCGTGAGATGTTGGGTTAAGTCCCGCAACGAGCGCAACCCCTGTCCTTAGTTGCCAGCGGATAATGCCGGGGACTCTAGGGAGACTGCCGGTGACAAACCGGAGGAAGGTGGGGATGACGTCAAGTCATCATGCCCCTTATGTCCTGGGCTACACACGTGCTACATTGGCCGGTACAAAGGGCTGCAAACCCGTGAGGGGGAGCGAATCCCAAAAAACCGGTCCCGGTTCGGATTGGAGGCTGAAACTCGCCTCCATGAAGGCGGAGTTGCTAGTAATCGCGGATCAGCAACGCCGCGGTGAATACGTTCTCGGGCCTTGTACACACCGCCCGTCACACCACGAAAGCCGGCAACACCCGAAGCCGGTGTCCTAACCCGCAAGGGAGGGAGCCGTCGAAGGTGGGGTTGGTGATTGGGGTGAAGTCGTAACAAGGTAGCCGTAGCGGAAGCTGCGGCTGGATCACCTCCTTTCTAGGGAACGCGGGAGCTCCAACTCCCGCAGGCGCCCGGCCTGTCGATGTCTCGGCTCTCGAGCCGATTCGTCCGGTGCCCGGGCTCGCCTAGAACTTACGTCGACCTCGACGTTTTACGCTGTTGAGTTTTGAGAGACCGGCGCCAGCCGGCTCTTCTCTGCGGGATCGCCCGCGTGCACCTTGAAAACTCCATAGTGGCAAACACGGTGTTCTTCATGATCAAGAGACACAGAGCACACGGTGGATGCCTTGGCGCCAGGAGCCGATGAAGGACGTGGGCGGCTGCGATAAGCCCGGGTTAGGAGCTGACCATCCATTGACCCCGGGATTTCCGAATGGGGAAACCTACGCACGGTAATGCGTGCGTGTCCGTGCCTGAATACATAGGGCCCGGATGGCAAGCCGGTGAACTGAAACATCTTAGTAACCGGAGGAAAGGAAAGAAACCTCGACTCCCTTAGTAGTGGCGAGCGAAAGGGGAAGAGCCCAAACCTGCGTGACGTGATAGGCGGCAGCCGTTGTCACGTGGGGGTTGTAGGGCTCGTCATGATCCGTCTGCCGGCGGGTCGGGAAGTTACAAAGTCGATCGTTAGTCGAAGCGGGTGGAAACTCGCGCCATAGGAGGTAACAGCCCTGTAGACGAAAACGATTGGCCTTCCTCGACGAGCTCCTGAGTACGGCCGGGCACGGGAAACCCGGTCGGAACCCGCGGGGACCACCCCGCAAGGCTAAGTACTCCCTGGCGACCGATAGTGAACTAGTACCGTGAGGGAAAGGTGAAAAGTACCCCGGAAGGGGAGTGAAATAGTACCTGAAACCGTGTGCTTACAAGCGGTCGGAGCAGGCTTTGTCCTGTGACGGCGTGCCTTTTGCATAATGAGCCAGCGAGTTGCTGTTCGACGGCAAGGTTAAGGAAACGGAGCCGTAGCGAAAGCGAGTCCGAATAGGGCGATTTAGTCGTCGGATGCAGACCCGAAACTCAGTGATCTACCCATGGGCAGGTTGAAGCGGGGGTAAGACCCCGTGGAGGACCGAACCGACTTAGGTTGAAAACTGAGCGGATGACCTGT
>CAVVIB010000010.1:0-4682 GCA_963748205.1 uncultured Actinomycetes bacterium | reverse complement strand
GGCGAGTGGCAGACGGCTTCGATGTTGTTGCCGTCGGGGTCGAGCACGAACGCGCCGTAGTACTGCTCGTGGTAGTGCGGGCGAACGCCCGGTGCCCCGTTGTCCGAGCCGCCTGCGGCTAGGCCCGCCGCGTGGAACGCGTCGACCGTCTCGCGGTCGCGGGCGCGGAACGAGACGTGCGTCGGAGCGCTGGGCTCGTCGCCTCGCGTGTAGATCCAGAAGTCCGGGCCGCTCTCGTCCGCGGCGTAGCCGACGACCTCGTCGCTCTCCCAGGCTGCCCAGACGCGGTAGCCGAGCGGCTCGAGAGTCTCCGCGTAGAACGCCTTCGCGGCCGCGAGGTCGCCGACGTTCAGGCCCACGTGGTCGATCATCCCGCCCCGAACGCTACCCGTTCCTCCGCTGCCCACGGGAGACTGTGCCGGTGCCCGTATCGGCCTTCTTGCTGGCGCTCGGCGCTGCGCTCGTACACGCGCTTTGGAACCTGCTCCTCGCGCGGGCGCGCGATCCCGAGGCGGCCGGGGCGGTCGCGCTTCTCACGGCCGTCGTCGTCTTTGCGCCCCTCACCGCGCTTCAGTGGGAGATCGAGGCGGAAGCCTGGCCGTACATCGCCGCGAGCTCGCTCCTCGAGCTCGTCTACTTCGCTCTTCTCGGCGCGGCGTACCGGCGGGCGGAGGTCTCGGTCGTCTACCCGCTCGCCCGCGGCCTCGCGCCCGTGCTCGTTCTCGTCGTCGGCGTGCTCGCCCTCGGCGCCGACTCGTCGGCGGCGCAGGCTGCGGGCGTCGTGCTGGTCGGGCTCGGCGTGCTGCTCGTGCGAGGGGTGCGACGGCCGGCGGCGGCTTCCGGCGTCCTCTTCGGCCTGGCGATCGCGTGCTCGATCGCCGCGTACACGCTCGTGGACGACGAGGGCATCCGCTTCGCGAACGCCGTCACCTACCTGGAGCTGACCCTGCTCGTCCCGGCGATCGGCTACGCGGCCGGGATCGCCGCCGTCAAGGGCCGCTCGGCGCTGCGGGCCGAGCTCGGGCCGGCCAGCGTCGTCGCGGGTCTCGGCATGTGGGTCGCCTACGGGCTCGTCCTCGCCGCGCTCGCGCGCGCCGAGGCCGCGCCGGTCGCCGCAGTGCGGGAGACGAGCGTCGTCTTCGCCACCGTCGGCGCCGCCCTCTTCCTCCAGGAGCGCGTCGGCCCGGCCCGTCTGGCGGGCGCCGTCCTGGTCGCCGCAGGCGTGGCCCTCCTGGGCTTCTAGCCTGTCCCCTCCGCCGCGGCCGGGGTCAGACCCCGGGCGTGTCCGCAGCGGACGGTGCGCTGCGGAAGAGGCCGGTCGTCATGCGGGATGGCCGGAGAGCCGTGGCCCGCCGGGCCACGGCCAAGTGCCTGGCACCGGGACATGGCCGGGGTCAGACCCCGGACGGGGCCGGAGGGGAAGGGCTCAGCCCTGGAGCCAGAGGGCGAGGGCGGCGAGGGAGTTCGCGTCCGAGAGCTCGTCGATGACGCCGCGGAGGGGAAGGCGCTCGGTGACGAGGTCGTCGCCCTCCTCGCGCTCGCCGATGCCGACGTCGGTGAGCTCCGTCGCCTCGAAGGCGTGCACGTACTCCGTGGAGTAGTCGGGCGCCGCCCAGAACTCTCCGAGCTTGCGCCACGAGGCGGCCGTGAGGCCGCACTCCTCCACGAGCTCCCGTGCGGCGCACTCCTCCGGGCTCTCGCCGTCCTCGATCGTGCCGGCCGGGAGCTCGAGCGTCCGCCCGTCGGCGCCGGGGCGGGTCTGGCGGACGACGACGATCTGCGCGCCGTCGACGGCGACGATGCTGACCGAGTCGGGAAGGCGCAGCACCTCCACGGCGCGGAGTCTAGGCTGCGCGCGTGCCCAGGCCCCGCGCCAGAGACCTCGGGATCCGCATCGGGACGCTGCCCACGGGCGAGCACAACGCGATCACCGACGTGCCCGGCGTCCGCGTCGGCCACGAGACGATCGTCGAGGGCGACTCCGTCCGCACCGGCGTCACCGTCCTCTTCCCGCACGAGGGCAACCCATGGGAGGAGCCCGTCTTCGCGGGCGCCCATCGCCTGAACGGGAACGGCGAGCTCACCGGCCTCGAGTGGATCCGCGAGTCCGGGATGCTCACGTCCCCGATCGGGCTCACGAACACCCACTCGGTCGGCGTCGTCCACGACGCGCTCATCGCCGCCGAGGTCGAGCGGCGCGAGGAGGGGGACGACTTCTGGAGCCTGCCGGTCGTCGGCGAGACCTGGGACGGGCCGCTGAACGACATCAACGGGATGCACGTCAGGCCCGAGCACGCGAAGGCGGCGCTCGGGCGCGCCGCCGCCGGCCCCGTCGCCGAAGGGAACGTCGGCGGGGGCACCGGGATGATCTGCCACGAGTTCAAGGGCGGGATCGGCACCTCCTCGCGCGTCGTGCCCGAGGTCGGCGACCACGTCGTCGGCGTGCTCGTCCAGGCGAACTACGGGCGCCGCGAGCGTCTCCGGGTCGACGGCGTCCCCGTCGGCGAGGACATCCCCGAGTCCGTCGTCCCGCTGCCCGGCGTTCCCGGCGCCGCGCCCGGCGGCTCGATCATCGTCCTCGTCGGGACGAGCGCGCCGCTTCTCCCCGGCCAGTGCGACCGGCTGGCGCAGCGTGCGGCTCTCGGGATCGCGCGGGTCGGCGGCGTGGGCGAGAACTCGAGCGGCGACCTTTTCCTCTGCTTCGCGACCGGCAACCGCGGCCTCCCGGCGGGCGACCTCGCGGCGAGCAACCCGCTCACGGTTCCGCTCGAGATGGTCACGAACGGCCACATCACGCCGCTCTTCGACGCGGTCGTCGAGGCGACCGAGGAGGCGATCCTGAACGCGCTCTGCGCGGCCGAGACGATGACCGGCCACCAGGGCACCGTCGCCCATGAGCTCCCCCCGGATCTGCTCCTGGAGTCGCTGCGACGCCGCGGTGCTCTGGCCGAGTAGCTTTTCGACAATCTGTCCAAAGAGTTTGCGCTGCTTAGGCCCGCGTTTCCGGCTTGTTGCAGGGCTCGGAGGGGGCTACGCTGGCCCCAGCGTCGAAACGGAGGTCCGATCCTGATGAGTGTTGCCGTGTCCCAGCACAAGAACTACATCGGAGGGGAATGGGTCGACTCCGCCGGGGGCGAGACCATGGAAGTCCTGAACCCGGCGACGGGAGAGACGATCGCCGAGGTCCCCGGCGAGCACCGCGGAGGACGCCGACCGCGCCGTGCAGGCCGCGAAGGACGCGCTTCCCGAGTGGCTCGACTCGACGCCGCGCGAGCGCGCGGAGATGCTGCTGAAGCTCGCCGACGTGATCGAGGAGAACGCCGAGGAGCTGGCGCAGATCGAGTCGCGGAACGTCGGCAAGCCGATCGCGGCCGCGCGCGACGAGCCCAGCGAGATGGCGGACAACCTCCGCTTCTTCGCAGGCGCGGCGCGCATGCTCGAGGGTCGCTCCGCCGGCGAGTACATGAGCGAGCACACGTCGATGATCCGGCGCGAGCCGCTCGGCGTCGTCGCCGGCATCGCGCCCTGGAACTACCCGCTCTGGATGGCCGTCTGGAAGATGGGTCCGGCGCTTGCGGCCGGCAACGCGCAGGTGCTCAAGCCCTCCGAGCAGACGCCGCTGACGCTGCTTCGCTTCGTCGAGCTCGCCGAGGGGATCATCCCGCCCGGCGTCCTCAACGTCATCACCGGCGACGGCGTCCCCGCGGGCGAGGCGCTCGTGAAGAACAACGACGTCCGCCTCGTCTCGCTGACCGGCGACGTCGCCACCGGCAGGATCATCGCGCAGACCGCCGCGGAGTCCCTCAAGCGCGTCCACCTCGAGCTCGGCGGCAAGGCGCCGGTGATCGTCTTCGACGACGCCGACCCCGCCGCGGTCGCGGAAGGCGTCAGGGCCGCGGGCTACTGGAACTCCGGCCAGGATTGCACCGCGGCATCGCGCATCGTGGCCGGCCCCAAGATCTACGACAAGCTCCTCGAGGAGCTCGTGCCCGCCGTCGAGTCGATCAAGGTCGGCGACCCGGCCGAGGGTGAGGACATCGAGATGGGCTCGATGATCTCCAAGGACCAGCAGGAGCGGGTCTTCGGGTTCCTCGAGCGGGCCAAGGGCGCGACCGTCCTCACGGGCGGCGGGTCGAACGGCGACCGCGGCTTCTTCGTCAACCCGACCGTCGTCACCGACGTGAAGCAGACCGACGAGATCGTCCAGCGCGAGATCTTCGGGCCCGTGGTCACCGTCCAGCGCTTCGCCGACGACAACCAGGCGATCGACTGGGCGAACGACGTCCCGTACGGGCTTGCGTCCTCCGTCTGGACGAGGGACATCGGCCGGGCCCTCAACGCCGCCCGCAGGCTCCAGTTCGGGACGGTCTGGATCAACGACCACATCCCGCTGGTCTCCGAGATGCCGCACGGCGGCTACAAGCAGTCCGGCTACGGCAAGGATCTCTCGGCCTACTCGCTCGAGGACTACACGCAGATCAAGCACGTCATGGCGAAGATCGACTAGGACGAAACGGTGACTGTGGCAGCCGTTCAGGCGGAGCGGTCTGCGGTGGATGCCGAGCACGCCGGGCTGGAGGCACATGCGATCGGGTTCCTAGACGCGCTTGCGATCGGGCTGGTCGTCCCGGTCGGAGGAGGCGGAGATGGCAGTTGAGGAGCGGGTGGAGCCGGGCCAAGAC
>CAVVIB010000009.1:0-4682 GCA_963748205.1 uncultured Actinomycetes bacterium | reverse complement strand
CGAACGAGGTCAGGCGGCCGAGGGCACGCCTCGGCAGCGGCGCCTTGAGGAGCTCGTGGGCGACCAGCGTCCCCGATCCGGCGCCCAGTCCGGGGCCTGGATGCGTGCTCGCGCCGATGTGGTAGAGGCGGTCGACCGGCGTCGCGTGGCCCGGGAGCTCGGGCCGTGGCCGCCAGACGAGGTTCTGGTCGAGCGCGCACGAGCCGCTGTAGATGTCGCCGCCGACCATGTTCATGTTCGCGGCCTCGATGTCGGCCGGTGAGAGCGTGACCCGCTTGAGGAGCGCAGAGTCGAGGTTCTCGATCTGCTGGGCGAGGCGCGCCTGGATGCGGTCGGCGTAGCGCTCGCGCAGCTCCTCGGTCCAGGTGCCGTCGCCGACTTCGATCTCGCCCGCCGCATCGCCCTTCACCCGCGTCGGTAGCTCCTGGAGCTGGATCCAGAGGATGGACGCGCCCTCAGGCGCGCGCGTGGGGTCGACGGCGGTCGGCTGGCCGCAGACGATCGTGGCCTCGGCCGGCAGTAGTCCGCGGTCGGCCTCGTTCACGGCGCGAGAGACGCCGTCGAGCCCGGGCGTCAGGTGGACGATCGCCGTCTTCCCCAGGCGCTCGTCGCCGGCCCACTTCGGCGCCTCCTTGAGCGCCATGTGAATCTGCATGCCGGCGCGGCCGTAGCGGAACCGGCGCGCGGGCGCTGAGGCCGAGCTCACGGCCGGCGTCCCGTCCAGGAGCCGCTCGTAGAGCTGCGTCGGCGTGACGTTGGCGATGACGGCCTCGGTTGCGTCGATCGTCTCGCCTGCGGCGACGACGCCGGTCGCCCGGCCCTCGCGCACGACGATCCGCTCGACGTCGCGGTCGGTCTCGAGCGCGCCGCCCGCGTCGCGGACGATGCCGGCGAGCGCCTCGACGAGCTTCACCCCGCCGCCGCGCGGCACCGGCATCCCGCCGAGCTCGATCGCGACGGCAATCACCCGGGTCATGAACCCGGACGAGGCCGCGTCGGGGCCGACGCCGGTGTGCAGCACCCAGGGCGCGAGCAGCCCGTGCGCCTGGGGCGAGGCGAACGTCTCCGTCACCCAGTCGCGGCAGGTCGAGAGGACGCCTCCTGCGAACTCGACCAACCCGCGGCGGCCGAGGCGGCGGTAGGCCTTGACCCCGAGCCCGGCTCCCGAGGACGACCAGAGCTCCGTGCCGAGCACGCCGAACGCGAGGTCGGCGTTCGGCATGAACTCGCCCACGGTGCGGTCCCAGGCGGCGCCGTCACCGGCCGCGTGCCGCTCGAACTCCTCGACGTTGGCGTCGTGCGAGGTGGTGAGGAAGATGCTCTCGCCGTCGGGGAAGAGCGAGCCGGTCGCCAGCTCGGTGTTCAGGTACTCGAGGCCGCGAGCGTGCAGTTCGTCGCCAAGCTCGGCGTAGGCGGCCGAGCCCATGAAGAGTGGGTGCCAGGAGGAGAAGACCTCGTGCGTGAAGCCCGGCTCGGTGATCTCCGCCGTCCTGATCGCGCCGCCCAGATAGTCGTTGCGCTCGAGCACGAGCACGCGCTTCCCGGCGCGGGCCAGTAGAGCGGCTCCGGCAAGCGAGTTGATCCCGCTCCCGACGAAGACGATGTCGTAGGTCACTCGAGCGGGTCCCCGAGCTCGTAGAAGGTGCGGTTGAAGTGGAGGAGCGGCCCGCCCTCGCGGTCGACGCGCGAGACGACCTCCTCGACGTTCCCGATGAAGAGCGTGTGCTTCGAGACCTCGAAGATGCGGTCGACGACGCACTCGACGTGCACGAGCGCACCGGCGATCATCGTCGCATTGCTGCCGGGATCGTTGTCATGGCAGAACACGTCCACGTACTTCGGCCCACCGGGCACGGCGCCGAGCTCGGCGAGGTCCTTCTGGTTGTCGCGCAGGACGCTGAGCCCGAAGCGCCCGGTCTCGACGATGGCCTGGCGGCAGCTCGCGTCGTCGGCCAGCGAGATGAGCACCTGGGGAGGCTGGGCGGAGATGGAGCAGCACGCGCTGATGGTCAGGCCCCAGAGCCGGTCGTCCTTGCGCGCGATCACCATCACGACGCCGGTCGCGAGCGCGCGCATCGCGGCCTTGAAGGTCTCCTCGTCTACCGACGTGACGGGCTGCGGCGGCGCAAACGCCGCGTCGGCCTCCACGTAGCCGCTGACGAGGGTGCGGGGATCGGGCGCGAACTCGGCGTAGTCGCTCATGGCTAGCCCTCTGGAAGAGCTCCTCGGAGCCCATGCGCCCGGCGACCAGGTTGGCGTCAGTCGCGAGGTGGCCGCGGAGCTGCCGCTCCGCCTCGTCGGGGTCGTGGCGGACGCAGGCATCGAGGATCGCCTCGTGCTCCTGGCGGCGCCGCGGGAGCGTCCCGCGCTTGGGGAGCGAGAGCGCGCGGTAGCGCTCGCTGTTCTCCCAGGCAGGCCGGATCAGGCGGACGAGCCAGTCCGAACCCGACGCCTCGTAGAGGCTGAAGTGGAAGGCGGCGTGCTCGCGCCGCGCCTCCACGGAGTCACCGCGGCGGTGAGCCTCCGCCCACCGCTCGAGGTTCTCGGTGGACGTCGCGCCGTCAGCTTCAGTGAAGCGCTCGGCGGCGCGGCGCACCGCGAGGGTCTCGAGGGCGAGCCGCACCTCGTAGGTGTCGCGGAGGTCGTCGATGGCGAGCTCGCTCACGCGCGCACCGCGATGGGGCACGTGCACGGCGAGCCCGAGGCTCTCGAGCTGGCGCACTGCCTCGCGCACCGGGGAGATGCTCATGCCGAGCGAGCGCGCAAGCTCCTCGAGGCGCAACGGCGCGCCCGGCGCGAGCTCGCCGGCGAGGATCGCCTCCTGCAGGTCCACCACCGCCGCCTCGGCCATCGTCTGATGGCGCCTCCCGCGGGCGAGCGTGGTCGGCTTCACGGCGCCATCGTCTCGCCCGTTTGATCAGATGTCAAACGCTCGAGACGATCTTCCAGTACGAGTCCTTGCGGGTGGTTGCCTAAGGCTGGCCCAGGTGAGGGCAGTTGGGGTCATGCATCGAGTCGGAGCACGACCTCGTCCGTCTCCTCGTTGCGCCCATGGGCGAACCCGCGCCCCTCGCCCACGATATGGAAACCGCACTTCGTCAACACACGGATCGACGCGGCGTTGTCGCTCGCGGCGCGAGCGTAAAGCGGACGGGTTGCCTCCAGCTGCAAGAACGCTTGTAGAGCACGCGTGGCAATGCCGCGGCCCCAATCTTCACGGCCGATCCAATAGGTGACCTCGCGGTGACCCTCCAAGTCGAAGCTCGCAATGTGACCCACGACTCGACCGTCGACCTCGACGACCCTGTTCGTCGTAGAGCTGTCGCTCCTCAGCCGCGCCCACCGTCGCTCGAAGGCGGTTCGATCATCAAAATCCGGCGACGTGAACGCGGCCATCCGGATCGCGTCGGGATCCGTCGCGTGCTCGAACAGCACGCCGAGATCACGATCCTCGATCTCGCGAAGGACAAGCTGTCCCGAGCCCTCCCACACGCCCAGTTACCTCATCGCACGTGCACGGACGCCGTGCACTCGATCTCGATCAAGCAGCCCGGCACCGCGAGCCCGGTGATGCCCACGATGGTCTGCGCCGGGTGGTCGGCGCCGCCCGTCACCTCGTCGATCGCCGCCGTGATGACCTCGTACTCGGTCGGGTGCAGCGTGTAGATGGTCCGGCGCACGACGTCGTCCCAGCCAACGCCGACCTCCTTCATCGCGACCTCGAGGTTTCGCATCGCCGCCTTCGTCTGCTCGCCGAGATCGTCTCCACCGATGATCCCGAACTGCTGGTCGAGAGCGAGCTGGCCGGCGAAGTAGACGAGCCTGCTTCCCTCGGCCACGCTCACGTGGCTGAAGCCGGGGGCCGGGTGCAGGGAGTCGGGGTTGACGTCCCGCCGGGGCATGGTGTTCCTCCTAGGTCGAGGGCTTGCCGTCGAGGGCCCGCGCGAGCTCGGCGAACTCCTCGTCCGTGACGAGGCCGCGCTTCTCGGCGCCGCGGCTCTTGACGGTCGCGAGCAGCTCGCGCTCGCCGTCCTCGGTCAGCTCGAGCCCGAGCTCCGCGGCCTTGATGCGGATGGAGTCGATGCCGCTCTTCTTGCCGAGGACGATCGCGCGCTCGGCACCGACGAGCTCGGACGAGTACGGCTCGATCGAGGGCGGGTCGTGGAACTGGCTGGCGACCGCACCGCTCTCGCGCCGGAAGAGCGTGTCGCCGACGAGCGGCTTCCACGGCTCCAGCTCGTAGCCGGAGAGCTCGCGCACCCGCGCAGAGACCTCGCGGGCGCGATCGAGGCGCAGGCCTGTGTCGATGCCGTAGAGCGCCTCCAGGGCGAGCCCGACCTCGAGCAGGTTGGCGTTGCCCGCGCGCTCGCCCATGCCGTTGATCGTCCCGTGGATCCAGCGGGCGCCCGCCTTCGCGGCCGCTACGGCGGAGGCGGTTGCGAGGCCGAAGTCGTTGTGCCCGTGGAAGTGCACCGGCACGCCGGGGCCGAGGAGCTCGACCGCGCGGCCCACGAGCGCGGCGGCGGCCTCGGGCGTGGCGATGCCGAGCGTGTCGACGACCGCCACCTCCTTGGCGCCGGCCTCGACGGCGGCCGCGTAGGCCTCGTCGAAGAAGTCGGGCTGGGCACGTGTGGAGTCGACGCCGAAGAAGGCGACCGTGACGCCCTGCCCGGCCGCGAAGG
>CAVVIB010000008.1:0-25551 GCA_963748205.1 uncultured Actinomycetes bacterium | reverse complement strand
CGGCGCTCTCGTAGCCGGGCGCGGAGGCGGTCCCCGGGGACGGCGACCACCTCGTCCCCGCGCACGACGAGCGGCCAGGCCTCGCGCTCGGAGCGCGGGACCTTGGCGTCGACAAAGACGTCCTGCACCTTCTTGCCCTGGCCGGCGAGGCGATCGCCGGGACGCCACCCGCGCACGTGGAGGCCGGAGCGGGACGATTGGAGCGTCCACGCGCCCCAGTGCACGCGGCCCTCGAGCGGCACGGGCCCACGCTCGACCCAGACGCTGTCGTACTCCCTCACCGCCACGCGGCCGTCGCCCAGATCGAGTCGCTTTGACCCCTCACGAGAGGCGAGCAGCTTTAACAGCGCCCTCTCGACCCGTCTGGGGAGCCGCGGGCCCCGTCGAGGGCGGCGAGGACGTTGCGCTCGGCGGCCGGATGGAGTCGCTCGAGCGCCGGCATGATCTCGGCCCGGATGACCCCTCGGGCCGTATCCGGGTTGGACGAGTCGACGCGCCACTCGAGGCCCTCTGCGACGCAGTAGGCCTCCGTCTCCTCGCGCCAGACGACGAGGAGCGGCCGGACGACCCCGTCCTCGCGACTGACCTTGATGCCGGTCGTCGTCCCGCCCGAGGCGAGCCGGAAGAGGATGGTCTCGACCTGGTCGGAAGCGGTGTGGCCGGTCGCCCGCAGGCGCCCGGCGCTGACCGCGTAACGCAGGTGGCGGAGCTCGGCCTCGGTCGCGCGGGCCGCCGGGGGCGCGACGAGAACCTGCGCCCCGAGCCGCTCGACGCAGAAGCGCGCGTCCTCCTCGGACTCCTCACCGCGCAGGCGGTGGTTCACGTGCAGCGCGGAGACGCGGTAGCCGAGCGCGCCGAGCGCGTGCCAGAGGCAGGTGGAGTCGGGGCCGCCCGAGACGAGGCACGTCACCTCGCCGCCGGAGGGGATCAGGTCGTGCCGGCGGACGTGCTCCTCGATGCGCGTGCGCAGCTCGGCAGCGTCCACGATCGTAAGTCTGAGGGGCTACAACGCCTACAGGAGCGGCGCGACGTCGCAGCCTTCTGCCTGCAACCCCGGTTGCGCCTCCGCCAGGACGTCGCGCGCGAAGTTCGCGAGCCCGTACGCGCGCTGCATGCGCTCGCCGGGGTTCTTTCCTTGTGCATGGAGCGTGACCGCCTCTCCGTACTCGTTGAACATGGAGTCGAGGTACTTCTGGGCCTGCTTGAGCGAGGGATCGCGTGGCTTCACATGGCCCAGTCGATCCGCGGCGGAGAAGGCCTCGGCGGCGATCTCCTCCGCGGCGATCTTGCCGGCCCGGAACTCGACCGAGAGATCGTTGAAGGCGGTGACGTTCAGGTTCGCGGTCGCGATGAACTTCCTGTCGGTGGCGACGCAGGAATGCGCGAACGGTTCCTCGGCGCGACCGCAACCTCCGGCCGTCGACGCGAGGATGAGCGCTGCCGCAGTGAGGCCAACCCTCCGCAACTCCCACCGAATGATCGGGCGGCGCCGAACCCGGTGCAATCACCCATTCGTGGCTGGAAGGATCACCCAAAGATGAGCGAGCGATACGTGATCGTCCGCTGCATCCCGACCGAGTCGTAGAGGGCGATCGCCGGGGCGTTCTCGGGGCGCACGAAGAGGCAGACCGCGGGAGTCGTCTCGAGGAGCAGGCGGCAGAGGTCGGCGAGCCCGCGCTTCCCGTTGCCCGGCCGCGGAGGTCCGGCTCGACCCACACCTGCTGGAGCTGGACGGCCTGCGGCGTCCACGCGGACGCCTCCGCCTTGAAGAGGATGCGGCCGTCCTCGCGCCAGATCCAGCTGCGGCCCTCCTCGATCTGCACACGCGTGCGCCACTCGAAGAGCGACGGGTCGCGCGCGTGCGCATCGACCCCCACCTCCTCGCGGTAGGCCTCCGCCGCTGCCGGGACGAGGGCGTCGAGGTCGTGGAGCGTCGCCCGCCGCAGGCCGCTCCCGGCCGGCTCCGGCGGCTGCTCGAGGACGTAGACGGGCTGGCCCGGGCGGTCGTCGAGCGGCTCCGGCAGGAACGACTTGACGGCGTCCCAGAGCTCCGTGACCGCGCGCTCCTCGCCGACGAGCATGCGCGGGTCGCTGCGCGCCACCACGTCCGCGAAGGACGCGACATTGCGGCCGGAGGGCACGAGGTTCGCGCCCAGATGGCAGAGCGCGGTGAGGCGTCCGCCGTCGCGCAGGCCGGCGAAGCGGCCGAGCCCGCGGCGGGCGACGTCCTCGAGGAAGACGCGCTCGATCGGGTCCTCTCCACAGAAGGTGAGAACCTGCGTGAGCCGTGGCCGCTTGACCAGGCGCGCCATCGGCGGGGACGATAGCGCCATGCCTATTCACGTTCGCGCAGAGCCCGGCGAGTATGCCGAGGCCTGCCTCCTCCCCGGCGACCCCCTGCGCGCGAAGTACGTCGCCGAGACATTCCTCGAAAACGTCGAGCAGCGGAACTGGGAGCGCGGGATGCTCGGCTTCACCGGCACGTTTCGCGGCCAACCGGTCTCCATCCAGGCCACCGGCATGGGTTGCCCCTCGGCCGCGATCGTCATCGAGGAGCTCGCCATGCTCGGCGTCAAGCGGATGCTCCGCATCGGCACCTGCGGCGGCCTCCAGCCCGACCTGAAGCTCGGCGACCTCATCGTGGCGGTCTCGGCCGTCCCGGCCGACTCGACCGCGCTCCACATCACGGGCGAGATCCACGCGCCCACGGCCGACTGGGAGCTCGTCCACGGGGCCGTCCATGCGGCCAAGGAGCTCGGGAAGCCGGTGCGCGTCGGGCCGATCGTCTCGAGCGACGTCTTCTACAACTCCGACCAAGGGCAATACCAGCGCTGGTCCGACCGCGGCGTCCTCGCCGTCGAGATGGAGGCGGCCGTCCTCTTCACGCTCGGCGCGCTTCGGAAGGTGAAGGCCGGGTGCCTGCTCACGGTCAGCGACGTCGTCGTCGAGGGTGAGTTCGTCCGCATCAGCGACGAGGAGATGAAGGCCGCGGTCGACCAGATGACCGAGCTCGCGCTCGCGGTGGCGACCGGCACGGATCACTAGTGGCGGACGACGAAGTCGTCTTCGTGGTCAACCCCGCGTCGGCCAACGGCTCGACGCGGCGGCGCTGGCCCGAGATCGCACGACAGGCGGCCGAGCTCGGGCTCTCGGGGCGCTCGCTCCTCAGCGAGCGCCCGGGGCAGATCGCGGAGCTCGCCCGCTCGGCCTCGGAGGACGGCGCCACGCTCGTCGTGGCCGTGGGCGGCGACGGGACGGTCAACGAGGCCGCCAACGGGCTTCTGCAGGTCGACGCCGAGAAGCGGGCCGAGCTCGCCACCATCCCGCGGGGCACCGGCAAGGACTTCGCCCGCAGCTTCGGGATCCCGCGCGACGTCGAGGGCGCGCTCGCTGTGGCGCACTCGGGGGCGACTCGGCTCGTCGACGTCGGCCATGCGTCCTTCACGGCCTGGGACGGCTCGCCGGTCGAGTCCTACTTCACGAACTTCGCGGGCGCCGGCATCAGCGGCGCCGTCGCTGCGCGCGCGAACACGAGCTCGAAGGCGCTCGGGGGGCGCGTCTCGTTCTTCTGGGCGACGAGCACGGTCTTCATGCGTTGGAAGAACTCCGAGTACACGGTCGAGATCGACGACGAGCTCCGCAGCGGGAAGATGCTCGAGGTCATTGCCGCCATCGGGAGCGAGCTCGCGGGCGGCATGCGGCTGACGCCGGACGCCGACCCCTCGGACGGGCTCTTCGACGTCGTCCTGATCGGCGACGCGACGAAGGTCGACTTCGTGCGCACGCTCCCGAAGATCTACCGCGGGACGTACCTCCCGCACCCGCGCGCCGAGGTCGTCCGCGGGCGGCGGGTCCGCGTCGAGACGGCGATCCCGCTCCCCATCGCGCTGGACGGCGAGCAGCCGGGGACGACGCCCGCGACGTTCGAGATCGTGCCCGGCGCTCTTCGGGTGCGCGTTCCGGCGACGGCCTAGCTCGCGGCGGTCCCGCCGGCGCCGGATCCCCGGCCCGTGCCGCCTCCGACAGCGCGGCCGGCGGCAGGCGACGGAGTGTCCGCAGGGGTCTTCTTCGCCCTGGAGCGAGTCGTCGCCTTGCTGGCAGGCGTCTTTGCGCCCGGCTTGGGCTTCGCGGCGCCTTCGAGCTTGGCCAGCCGCTTCTCCAGCTGCTCGATGTGCTTGCGAAGATCCTTGAGCTCGTCGGCGGCCGCGACGCCGACCTGCCCCATCGCCTTTCGACCGGCACCGTCGACCCTGTCCTTCGCGGACATCGCCCTGGCGAGGGCTTCCGTCACGCGGTCGTTCTTCCCGAGCTCCTCGATCAGCTTGGTCACCGCATCCTCGCCGCGCTTGGACAGGCGGCCGAGCGTTCCGGCGTCCGTCTCCTTCTTCTTTTTCTTGGCCATGCTGGGCCTCCCAGGTCGTTCGCGCTAGAGACGATACCCGGGAGGCCCGTTGGCTAGCTGCTCGGCGTCCTCTTCACGCTCGGGACGCCGCGGCGGTATGCGAAGCGCGCGGCGAGGAACGCGAGGACGAGGAGGATCACGACCGGAGCGATCGTTGCGGCGGCGACCAGGATCCAGCCGACCACGGTCACGAACCCGTGGGCGGCGGTGCCCCAGGCGTCGACGATGCTCCACGGCCCGCCGTCGGCGGACGCAGCGACCACCTGCCGTTCGCGCACGTCGAGCGAGATCGTGGCGAAGGCGACCTGGTCGTCGAGGTACTGGAGCCGTCCGCGCGCCTGCTCGAGGTCGAGCTGCACCTGGTTGAGCTGGGACTGCACCGTCAGCGCCTCGGAGACCGTGTTCGTGTCGTCCAGGAGGCTGAGGAGCTGGGCCTCGACCGCTTCGAGGTGGCGCACGCGCGCCTCGAGGTCGACGAACTCCTGCGAGACGTCCTGCCCCGCCTCCTCGCGCCCCTCGACGCGTCCGAGCCCGGAGAGACGTTCCATCACGCGCGCGTAGCTCTGCTCCGGGACGCGGATGACAAGGCTCCCGGTCACGAGCCGCGCCTCGTCACCGCTCTGCGAGGCGCTGGACTCGACCACGAAGCCACCGCTCGAGGTTGCCAGCAGGCGGGCCTGGTCGATGACCTTGTCGAACTCGTTCCTCGGCACGGAGAGCGAGAGCGACGCGGTCTGAATCACCCGCGGCCTGACCGACGGCACCGCGGTCTCCTGTGCGACGGCGACCGCGTCCTGGCCGCCCGCCTCCGCTTCCGCCGCGCCGCCATCGGAGACGCCGCAGCCATCGGCTCCTTGCCTGCCGCACCGTGGCGCCCGCGCCCGACCCGGCCTCGTCGTCGTCTCCCCCGAGAACAGGCCGCGGCGCCGAGCGCCAGCAGGCCGACCAGCAGAACCAGCAACACCTTGCGCATCGTGTCCTCCTTCATGTCGGTTGCTTGGACACGAGGCGGGCTGCGAAAGTTCCGGCCGATGGACGGCTTCCGCTTCACGACCGACCTGACGGTGCGCTTCAACGAGACGGACGCGCAGGGCGTCGTCCACAACGCGGTCTACCTTGTCTGGTTCGAGATCGCGCGCGTCGCCTACCTCGGCCAGTTCCCGGGCGGCTACAAGGGGCTCGTGGAGCAGGGCGTCGACGCGACGACGACCGAGGCCTCGGTCCGCTACCGGGGCGGGGTGCGCTTCGACGACGAGCTACGCATCCACGTGCGCGCCGCCGACGTGCGGGGTGCCCGCTTCCGCTTCGAGTACGTCATCGAGCGTGTCAGCGAGCCGCCCGGGGTCGTCGCGGACGGCTGGACGGGGCACGCGTGCGTGAGCGCGGAGACGCTTCGCCCCACACGCATGCCGACCTGGCTCGCCGAGGCGATCGCCGGCGTCGAGGGCTAGCGGCGGCCTCCGCCGCCGCCTCCGCCACCACCGCCGCCACCGCCACCGCCTCCGGGCGGATCGTCGTCCTTCGGCTTGTCGTCCTCCGGAGGAGGCGCGGGCTGTGGCTTCGTTCCCACGCGGACGATCTTCTTCTCCGAGCGGTAGCCCGTGTACCAGTTCTCCTGGTAGAGCACCTCGTCGCCCACGTAGACGATGCGCTCGACGCTGACGGAGCGCGACGGCTCCCCATCCTCGACGACGACGCGCTCGCCGACGAAGAGCGTCGGATCCGGGACGCGCTCGACCTTCGGGCGGCCCGGTGGTCTCCAGCTCGCCGGCGATGCTCTCCACCCGGCGCTCGGGGCCGGCACCGAGGAGGCGGACGATGATCCCGCTCTCGTCGTAGCCCGCCTTGATCACGATCCAGCGCTTCGTGTCGTTGCGGAGCTTGAGGTCGACGTCGGGGTAGTTGACGGTCGCGTCGCGCCCGGTCGGGTAGCGGCTGATGTAGAGCGCGTGCGCCGTTCGCTCGGCGATCTTGATCCCGGCCTCCCAGGCGGCGTTGAAGACCGTCGTGGCGACCTGCGAGACGCCGCCGCCGACGCCCTCCTCGTACTCGCCGTTGATGATCACGGGCGCCGAGCGGAAGCCGCGCTCCTCGGTGCGGGGACCGACACGCTCGTTGAACGACCAGGTCGCCCCCGGCGCGATGCGTGCGCCGTCGAGGTGGTTGATCGCGAGCTGGAGGTTGTTGATCCGGTCGGAGGTGCCGGAGTAGAGCGTCGTGTAGGAGGCCAGCTGCCGCTCGATGCGCAGCGCCCGCGCCTCCTTGGTCGTCGTCCGCGGCTGACGCTCGACGACGACGAGCTCCGCGCTGCGGTTCGCGGTCCGCGAGGCCGCGGCGAGCAGCGCAGCTGACGTCGCCGCGACGTCGAGTTGCCGCCCGGCCCGTGAGGGGACGACGCGCACGCCTCCGGCGGCGTTGACCGCGAAGTCGGCGTTGCGCGGCGGTCGCGCCACGCCGCGCGAGACGTTGCGGAAGCGCCGCGCGGCAGCCTTCTGGTCGACGGCAAGCTCGGTCTCGCCGCCCGACGGGAGGTCGAGGAGCCGCGCCATCTCTTTCGGCTTCACGCCGATCGCGGCGCCGTTGAAGGTCAGCTGGACCGGCGCCGAGAGGACCGTCCGCGCCTGCGCGGCGACCGCCTGCATCTCCTGCTGGGTGACGTCCGGCTGGTCGACCGCGACGGGAAGCGGCGTCTCGACCCGCTCGAAGCCTCCGAGCGCCTCGACGATGATGGGCGCTGCGGCGTCCTGGTCGAGCTTGTGGCCCTGCTTGGCCCGGCACGACTTCGGGCTCGAGCCCGTCGAGCACGAGAGCCGCCTCGCGCGCGGGCTCGTCGACCGTGTCCGCGATCTGGTTGACCCGGTAGTCGAGCGCCGCGTCGTAGACGTCGACCGACGGCTCGACGTTCGCTCCCGTGACGCGCAGCCAGAGGCGCTCGAGACCGCGGAGCGGCACCGGGCCGTCGCCCTTCCCGAGCGCGTCGTCGACCGCGGCGGCCCAGTCCGCGCGCGCCTCGACGTCGGACGGCCTGAGAGGGAACGTCGCCCCTCCGGCCGTGAAGACGACCGGGACGGACTCGTAGCGCTGCGCGGCCGCCTCGAGGCGCGCCTGGGCCTCCTCGGCGTTCATCCCGCCGACGTTGACACCGGCGATCTCCACCCCGGCCGCGATGTGGCTCGCAGAGCCGGCGAAGACGATCCCGGCCGCGAGCGCCAGAAGCGTGAGCACGAGGACGGCGGCGAGCGCGAACTTGGCAAGGCGACGGACCACGCGGTGCCGCCTGCCCGCCGAGCGGGCAGCAGGGGTTCTCCGGACAGGCCGGACACCAGCCTCCGCGCGCAAGGCGTCGGAGTCTACCAACCGTCCGCGTAGACTAGAGCCGTGAATTTCGAGCTCACACCGGAGCAGCGCGAGGTGCAGGCGACCGTCCGCCAATTCGTGGACGAGCGCGTGCTTCCGAACGCGATCGAGAACGACATCAACCACCACCTCGACATGTCTGTGATCGAGGGAATGGCCGAGCTCGGGCTGCTCGGGATCGTGGTTCCGGAGGAGTACGGCGGGGCCGGCATGGACTTCGTCTCCGAGGCGCTCTCCTGCGAGGAGATCGAGCGCGGCGAGGCGGCGTTCCGCACGCTCATCTCCGTCCACGTGGGGCTCAACTCGCTCTCGCTGCTTCGGTATGCGAGCGAGGAGCAGAAGGAGCGCTACCTCGCGCCGCAGGCCCGCGGCGAGAAGATCGCCTGCTTCGGGCTCACCGAGCCGGCCGCGGGCTCCGATGTGGCCGCGATGCTGACGACGGCGCGCAAGGAGGGCGACGTCTACGTCCTCAACGGCCAGAAGAACTGGATCTCGTACGCGGCAGTCGCCGACCACGCGCTCGTCTTCGCCAAGACCGACCCCGACGCGAAGCACAAGGGGATCTCGGCGTTCGTCCTCGAGAAGGGGATGCCCGGCCTCTCCGCGGCCGAGACCGAGAACAAGCTGGGCATCTGGGCCGGGTCCACCGGAGAGCTCTTCTTCGAGAACGTCGAGGTGCCCGCCGAGAACCTCGTCGGCGAGGAGGGCCAGGGCTTCGAGATCGCCATGTACGGCCTCGACCAGGGCCGCTTCACCGTCGCGGCCGGCGCCTGCGGTGTCATCCGCGCCTGCCTCGAGCGCTCGGTCGAGTACGCGCGCGAGCGCGAGACCTTCGGCAAGCCGATCGGCAAGAACCAGTTCGTCCAGGACATGATCGCCCAGATGGTGCTCGACTACGAGACGTCGAAGCTCCTCGTCATGCAGGCCGCGTGGCTCAAGGATCAGGGCGTCCGCAACACGCGCGAGACGAGCCTTGCGAAGTGGCACGCGACCGAGTGCGCGTTCAAGGCCGCCCACCTCGCCATCCAGGTGCACGGCGCGTACGGCTACTCGGGCGAGTACGGCATCGAGCGGTACTTCCGCAACGCCCGCGCGCCCATCATCTACGAGGGCACGACGCAGATTCACAAGATGATGCAGGCCGAGCACGCGCTCGGATACCGCGACCTGAACGGCCGGGACGGGGACATCTCCCCGCTCGCCTCGTGGGCGCCCGCACTGCTCGCGCGCTCGCGCTGACGGGCGCCGCGCTCGCCGCGGGTGCCCTCCTCGTCGGCGTGTCGCGGCGGGCGCGCCGAGCCGCCGACGGGCGGCACCTTCACGCCCGGGCAGAGCATGGCCGGCGTCGAGCTCGGGATGACCAGGGCACAGGTGCTGGAGACCTGGGGGCAGCGCCACGGCGAGTGCCGGGACTGCCGGCAGACGACCTGGTACTTCAACGAGAACCCGTTCCAGGCCGAGGGCATCGGCGTCGTCTTCCGCGAGGGCCGCGTCGTGCACGCGTTCACGGTGTGGAAGCCGGCCGGCTGGAGCACGCCGGAGGGCCTCGCACTCGGCCAGCAGGCGGGAGAGATCGGCGCCACGTATGGCGAGCTGGCCGAGGAGGACTGCCTCGACTACATCGCACTCGTCCAGGAGGACACGAACTCGACGAGCGCGTTCTACGTCTACGACGAGCAGGTCTGGGGCTTCGGGCTGATGGTGCCCGGCCGCTCGCCCTGTCTCTAGGCGGGCGCGAGCCCGAGCTGCGCCGGCAGCGCGAGGAGCGTCGGGAGCGCGTCGTCCCGGTCGGGGAAGCGGCCCTCCGCGGTCGATCAGGTACGCCTGCATGCCGAGCGCGCGGGCACCTTCCACGTCGTCGAGGAGGGAGTCGCCGATCATGACGGCCGCCTCGGGCTCGACCTCGAGCCGCCCGAGGATGACCCGGAAGATGGAGGGATCGGGCTTCACCTTGCCGTGGACGCCCGAGGAGATCCACGCGTCCACGTCGAGCGAGAAGTGCGCGACGAAGGCGTCGAGGTCGCGGCTCGTGTTCGAGACGAGCCCGATCGAGAGTCCGTGCCGTCGCAGCTCGGCGAGCACGGGCAGCGTGTCCTCGTAGAGCTCGAAGTTGGCCGAGTGGAGCCAGCCGTCGGTGATCGCCCGGGCGACCTCCTCTGCGCGCGAGCCCTCCCCGCCCATGCCGCGGACGATGTCGGTCGTGAAGCGCACCCAGATCTCCTCGTCGTGCTCGAGCTCGGGGTGGTGCTGGAGGTCCTCGACCGCAGCCGCGCGGGCCTGCGGGTAGAGCTCGGGATCGAGCGTCAGGCCGTGGCGGGCGCCGGCCTCGCGGTAGCCCTCGGGCCCGAGCAGCGGGCCGGGCTTGGCGAGCGTGAAGTCGACGTCGAAGAGGACCGCTTCGACGCGACGCCGACCGTCTAGACCTCCGCGGGCCACGTGTAGGCGGCGGGCTGGCGGTTCGCCAGCGACGGCAGGCTGCGCCGGATCCTCTCCATGTGCGCGCGGTCGAGCTCGGCGGAGATGACCGCGTCCTCGTCGGGAGCCTGCGCCAGGACGACGCCCCAGGGATCGATGATCGAGCTGCGGCCGTACGAGGCCTTCCCGCCCTCGTGCACGCCCCACTGGTTGGCGGCGGCCACGAAGCACTGGTTCTCGACCGCCCGCGCGCGCAGGAGGAGCTCCCAGTGGTCCTTGCCCGTGTAGAGCGTGAAGGCGGCCGGCACGGTCACGATGTCGGCGCCCTCGACCGCGAGGATGCGGTAGAGCTCGGGAAAGCGCAGGTCGTAGCAGACCGTCAGCCCGAGCCTCCAGCCCTCGACCTCGCAGCTCATCGGGCCCTCGCCGGGCTCCTCGCTGTCCGACTCGCGGTAGACGTGACCGCCGACTTCGACGTCGAACATGTGGATCTTCCGGTAGGTGGCCGCGATCTCGCCCTCCGCGTCGAAGACGACGCAGGTGTTCGAGAGCTTCTCGCGCCCTTCGCGGCTCTCGACGATGGAGCCGCCCACGAGCGTGATCCCGTGCTGCTTCGCCCAGGCGCTCATCGCCCCGACGCTCTCGCCTGAGTCGAGCGGCTCGGCGACGTCGAGGATGATCTCGTGCGTTCCGATGCCGTTCCACTTCTCGGGCAGAAGGACGAGGTCGGCGCCGGTCGCTGCGGCACGCGCCACGAGCGGCTCCATGCGCTCGAGGTTCTCGGCCTTCGAGCCGGAGGAGCAGAACTGGACGCAGGCGACGCGCAGACGATCGGCCATGCGCGAAGGATAGCCTTGAGCCGTGGCCCGGACACCCGCCGAGATCCTCTCCGAGGCGCGCACGATCGCACTCGTCGGCGCCTCGCCGAAGCCGCACCGCCCGAGCAACTCGGTCATGCGCTACCTGCTCCGCGAGGGCTACCACGTCATTCCCGTACGCCCGGTTGGGCCCGAGGAGATCCTCGGACAGCGGCGCATGGCCTCGCTGGCGGAGATCGACGAGCCGATCGATGTCGTGGACGTCTTCCGGCGCTCGGAGTTCTGCCCGGACGTCGCGCGGCAGGCAGTTGAGGTCGGCGCTGGTGCGCTCTGGCTTCAGCTGGGCGTCGTCTCGGCGGAGGCGAAGGCGATGGCGGAGGCCGCCGGCCTCGACTACGTCGAGAACGAGTGCACGGCGATCGTGCACGCGCAACTCGCCTCCTGAGGCTCGAAGGGCCGCCGCAGCGGCCCTCCTTCCCCAGTCGGGGTGCCCGGATTCGAACCGGGGACCTCGCCGACCCGAACGGCGCGCGCTACCAGGCTGCGCTACACCCCGAACCCGCCATAGGGTACCCGGAATGGCAGCGCGCGACGAGATCGTCAGCTGGGCCGACGAGTACCTCGATCTCGCTTCCTACCCCGATTACGGGCCGATGGGCCTCCAGGTCACCGGCGCCGACGAGGTGCGCAAGATCGTCTGCGGTGTCTCCGCTTCGCGCGAGCTCTTCGAGCGTGCCGTGGAGGCGGGCGCGCAGCTCGTGCTCGTCCACCACGGGCTCTTCTGGGAGAAGGAGCCACGCGTCGTCGGGCCCGTCATGCGGGAGCGCCTGCGCGCCCTCTTCGACGCCGACGTGAGCCTCGTCTCCTACCACCTGGCGCTCGACGCCCATCCGGAGGTGGGGAACAACGCGCTCCTCTGCGACGAGCTCGGAGTCGAGCGCCAGGGACGCTTCGCGGACGGGCTCGGCTTCGGTGGCCGGCTCTCGAGCCCGGGCCCGGTGAGCGACCTCGCGGAGCGCGTCCAGGAGAAGCTCGGGCGCATGCCGCTCGTCTTCTCCTACGGGCCCGAGGTCGTCGAGCGGGTCGCGGTCTGCTCGGGTGGCGCCGCGCGCTACCTCGCG
Source organism: uncultured Actinomycetes bacterium (assembly GCA_963748205.1). Taxonomy (GTDB): domain Bacteria; phylum Actinomycetota; class Thermoleophilia; order Gaiellales; family Gaiellaceae; genus JAIBJN01. The sequence continues at coordinate 13,438 of CAVVIB010000008.1, read as the reverse complement.
CAGGCGGCCTCGGAGGGCTACGACTGCTTCCTCACGGGCGAGGCGGACGAGCCCACCAAGCACGCGGCCAAGGAGTGCGGCGTCCACTTCATCGCCGGCGGGCACTACGCGACGGAGACCCTGGGCGTGCGCGCACTGACGGAGAAGCTCGCCGAGCGCTTCGACCTCGCCTGGGACTTCGTCGACCTGCCGAACCCCGTCTAGTCCCAGGGCTGCGACGTTGCCGCAGGCGAGCTCGGCCTCGGGGTCGTCGTACACCGTCTCCCAGTTCTCGAGCGAGTCGGCGTAGACGATTCCGATCGACCACTCGCCTTCGCGCCTGACGAGCTCGAGCGACCCGCCCTCCGCGCCGTCCGGGGTCCAGAACGCAAGGTGGTACGAGCGGCGCTCCGGGTCGTCGGGGCCGCACGTCCCGACTCCGGCGACCGTGACCTCGCCGAGCTCGGCCAGCCGGGCCTCGTAGTCCTCCGCGGAGAGGATCCCGATCTTGCCGTCGGCGCCTGTCACGGCGTGGCCCTCGAGCGTCTCGCCCGGCGCGCAGTCCGGGAACATCTCCGCGGGAAGCTCGTCGCAGACGAACGTGTCGGCGTAGCTCAGCTCGACGAGGCGAGCGGTGTCGCCCTCCTGGAGCGCCGTCGCGGCGAGCGCCGCCCGCTCGCAGGCAGCAGGGTCGTCCACGGGACAGCCGTCGGCCGCGAACGCCGCGGAAGGCGCCTCGGCGCCGGTCGTCGGCGCGCTCTCCTCGTCCCCGCCGCATGCCGCGAGGGCAAGCACCACGGCCAGCATGAGCACGGCTCTCACACTGGAACTACACCGCGGCGGGCAGAGTCGTTGCGAGTAGCTCTTCGACGACCGCGGCAAGCTCTTCCGGGCACTCACCGACGAGGAGATGGCCGGCGGCGGGAAGCACGCGGAGCGGGCAGCGGAGGCGCCGCGCGTACTCGAAGCCGTCCTCCAGAGGGATCAGGCGGTCGCGCGCGCCCCAGACGACGGCGGTCGGGCACTTCACGCGCCCGAGGTCCGGCCGCGGGTCGTCGTGGAGCAGCGCCTTGGCGGCCGCGTCGACGTCCGCATGCTCGGGCTGGGCCTGGAGGAAGCCGACGACGGACTCCGGCGAGAGAGCCCTCGGGTCCTCGGCGCCCCAGTAGCCGAAGACCGGCAGCCGCAGGTTCGGCCGGCGAGCCAGGAGATAGCGGAAGCGGGCGACCTTGCGGGCCGGGCGCAGCGCCGCGATCGCGGCGAGCCAGATCTCTGCGCGCCTGGTCGTCGAGACGATCCCGGCCGGCGCGACGAGGACGAGCGACGACACGGCCTCGGGCCGGTCGACCGCGAGCCGGAGGGCGACAGGGCCGCCCATCGAGTATCCGACCAGGGCCGCCGGCGACATGTCCTCGTGCTCCGCGACGGCGGCGACGTGTCCGGCGAGCGCGGACAGGCTCTCGAGCTCCGGCAGCGGCTCGGTGCCGCCGTGGCCGGGGAGGTCGGGGATCAGCACCCGGTGGCGCGAGGCGAGCAGCGGAGCGAGATCGGTGAAGTTCCACGCCGCCCCGCCGAGGCCGTGCACGAGGACCAGCGGAGGGCCGTCACCTCCGACCCAGTAGCGCGTCCGGAGCCCGGCGATCTCGACGACCCGCCGCTCGAACCCCCAAAGGAGCGTTGCCGCCGTCACCCCGGAGACCGTATCCTGTGACCATGGTCGATGAAGGAGCACGAAGCCGTTGAGCTTCGAGGCTGCCAATCCGAGTGTGCGCACCGTGCCCGCCCGAGCCCTGCCGGCGGGCTTTTTTGCGCCCTGAGCCGAAGGAGGCGACAGCGTTGCCCAACCACTTGACGCCGGAAGAGCTTGCCAAGGAGACGGGGATCGAGCGCGAGGAGATCATCCGCGTGTGCGTCGAGGAGTCCATCCCGATCTACCAGGGCAAGATCGACAAGACCCTCTTCCAGGCGCACCTGGCGGCCGGGGCCCCGGCGCCGCCGGCGGACTAGGAGGGTTAGCGGGAGCCTGACGCCGCGCGCTTCTTGCGCGCAGGCGCCTTCTTGGCCTTCGAGGCCGCGGTCTTGGCCTTCTGAGCCTGCGAGACGCTCTCCTTGAGCGCCTCCATGAGATCGATCACCGGCGCGACCTCCGCAGGCTCGGGCGCCGTGATCTCCTTGCCCTCGAGCTTCGCGTCGAGCATCGCGCGCAGCTCGCCCCGGTACTCGTTCGCGTAGTCCTCCGGGTCGAAGTCGCCGACCATGCTGGACACGAGCTGCCGGGCCATGTCGAGCTCCGGATCGGAGACCTCGATCTCCTGGACGGCCTCGTCGATCTCCGCGCGCGGGCGGATGTCCTCGGCGTAGTAGAGCGTCTCGAGGGCGAGCCCTTCGCCGAGCGGGCGGATGAGGCAGAGGTTCTCCTTGCCCCAGAGCACGAACTTCCCGATCGCGGCGACGTTCGCCTCCTGCATGGCGCGCAGAAGCAGGACGTACGGCCGCCGCTGCGCGTCGTTGTCGCTCGGCGAGAGGTAGTAGGCGCGGTCGAAGTAGATCGGGTCGACGTCGTCGAGCGCGACGAAGCGCTTGATGTCGATCGACTGCGAGCGCGTGAGGGCGACTGCCTCGAGGTCGGACTCCTCGATGAGGACGAACTGGCCCTTCGTGAACTCCCAGCCCTTGACGAGCTCGTCGGCCTCCACGTCCCGCTCGTGGAACGGGCACCAGCGCTTCTGCTTGATCGGTGTCCCGCACTCGCGGTGGAGCGTCCGGAAGGACACATCCTTCCGCTGCTGCGCCACGGCGAGCCCGATCGGGATGTTGACCAGGCCGAAGTTGATGGAGCCGTTCCAGATGGTTCGCATAAGAGGTGAAAAGCCTAGCGGGACCAGGGAAATTCTCCCTCCTTGCACGCTTCCCTTCCCGATCCGGACTTCCGGGGAGTGTTCATTCGTAGTTCGGCTCCGTACTGTTGGCGCACCCCGTGGGAGGAGAACTCATGCGCACACGCCTTTCGCTCGTCGTCCTCGCCCTTGCGGTCGTCACCGCCTTCGCATGGCCCGCAGGAGCATCCGCTCAAACCCCGAGCCTGAAGCTCGCCGGCCCCGGCGGCGCCGTGAAGCTGCCGCGGTTCAACGGCGGCCTGGTCCCGCTCGACCTCAGCGCGTGGGTCGCCGCGACCGGCGGCGACTTCGAGCTCCGCGTCGCGCGGCCCGACTACGACTCGCCGATCGACATCACCCAGGTCGATCCCGTCACCGGCGCCGTCCTGCGCGACCTGCCCGAGGACGTTCTCAACGACTGGTTCGGCCTCTCCGGCTTCCTCCAGGTCACCGTGCGCAATTCGCAGGGGGTCTGGGCGGCCGGCGGTCTCTTCGGCTTCTGCCCGAACACCTGGGAGCGCCAGCGGGTCGACGACTCGGGGCCCGAGCTCCCGCGCTACCCGACGTCCTGCGCCGCCTTCTCGCCGTTCTCGAAGGGCATGGTCTGGGGCATCGACAGCGGCTGGGCCACCCATGCCTTCGGCAGCGAGTTCGAATCCCCCTTCATCCGCCTCCGGCGCGAGGGGACCTTCACGATCACGATCCGGATCACGCGGCGGTACATCGACCTCCTCCAGATCCCGGAGGCCGACGCGCAGCTGACGTTCACGGCGACCGTGAAGAACAGCCGCGGCGGCTTCGGGGAAGGCAAGGGCCGCGGCATGGCCGCCCGCCCTGCTCCCACGCAGCGCGCTCTCACCGCGGCCCCGGACGTCGGCGCCCCCGACCCGGACACGCTGCCCGACCTCGTCGCCCTGCCGCCGTGGTCGATGAACACGTCGACGCGCCGCGGCCGCGACTACCTCGAGTTCGCGTCCACGCCCTGGAACGCCGGCCCCGCACCGCTCGTCGTCGAGGGCTTCCGCCGCCCCGGCGAGGAGGTCATGGACGCCTACCAGTACTTCCGCGACGCCACCGGCGCCGTGGTCGGCAAGTCGCTGGTCGGCGACATGATGTTCCACCCGCATCCCGCCCACAACCACTGGCACTTCCTCCAGTTCGCGGCCTTCACGCTCCACAACGCGAGCATGGAGGTCGTCAGGAGCCGCAAGCAGGCCTTCTGCCTCGCGCCGACGGACCCGATCGACATCACGGTCGACCGCGCGGAGTGGTCGCCGTTCGACGGGATCGGGACCCAGTGCGGCGCGCGCTCGGCGCTCTGGGTGCGCGAGGTGCTCCAGGCCGGCTGGGGCGACACGTACTTCCAGTCCGTCCCCGGCCAGTCCTGGGACATCACGAACCTCCCGAACGGCTGGTACTACGCGCAGGTCGAGGTGAACCCGCTCGGCACGCTCTTCGAGGTCGACATGACCAACAACGTCGAGTCGCGCCTGATCCACCTGGGCGGCCGCCCGCGGGCACGCACGGTCATCGTCACCCCGTGGCACGGGATCGAGGGGTGAGCCGAGAGAGGGAGTGCTACAGGCGGCGGGCGCCGTACCAGGTGTCCTCGTACCACCCGGTGATGGAGGAGACCTTCACCACGTCGCCCGTGTGCGGCGAGTGGACGAACTGGTTGCCGCCGATGTAGATGCCGACGTGCCCCAGGCCGTTGAAGAAGACGAGGTCACCCGGCTGGAGCTCGGAGCGCGACACCGCGCTGCCGTAGCCGTACTGCATGGCCGCGTTGTGCGGCAGCGAGACGCCGACCTGCGAGAAGACGTACATCGTGAAACCGGAGCAGTCGAAGCCGCTCGGCGAGGCGCCGCCCCACCGGTACGGGACGCCCAGGTACTGCATCGCGATCCCGACGACACCGCCGTACTGCGAGGGGGGCGCGCCGGTGGGCGCGTCGCCGCCGCCGCTTGACGTCGGCGCGGCGACCCGGGCCTCTGCAGCGGCGTTGATCTGCTGCTGCTTGCGGCGCTCCTCCGCCTCGAGCTCGGCGATCTGGTCCTTGATCGAGTTGTAGAGCGACTCGCGCTGCTGAAGCGCCGCCTGGATCTCGTCGCGCTTCGCCTCCTGCGCGGCGACGACCTCCTCCTGGCGCTCGCGCGCCTTGGCGAGCTTGGTTTCCCGCTCCTTGATCTCCTTCTTGAAGCGGCGGACCTCCGAGAGGATCTGCGCGTCCTGGTCGGTGACCCGGCTCGCCGACTCGATCCCGTCGAGGATGTCGTCCAGGCTCGAGGAGCCGAGGATGATCTCGATGAGCTCCGGGCTCCCGTTCACGTACAGGTCGACGAGCCGCGCCTCGAGGTTCCCCTGCGCGTCGCCCAGGTTCGAGCGGGCGATCTTCAGCCGTCGGTTGTTGACCTTCTGCTCGGCCTTGATCTGGTCGAGCTCGACCTGCTCGGCGTTGAACGCCTCGATCACATGGCTGAGATCCGCATCCATCTCCTGGATCTGCGCCAGGACCTCTTGCGCCTCAGCCTGCTTCGCCTCGATCTGAGGGGGAGCCGTGACGGCCGGCTCCGCCAGCGGTAGCACCGCCAGCGCGAGCAGCAGGATAAGGGGGATGTGTCGTCTGTTCGGTCGGATACCTAGCCCCTGGCGAGGGACGGTGTCGGCGCATACCGTGGGCCCGGCGCCTTCACAAGCCGGGCATGGTAACAGGGTCATTGGATGAACAGCAAACGGGGTATGCATTTCCCGACACATGGGTGACATCTCCGGACCGATGCTCGCGCGGCAGGCCGCAGCCGCTGGTAGGGTGCCTCCCTTCGTGCGCTCGGGTGTCTTTCGACCATGGACCCGGTTCGCGGCGCTCTCTCTCATTCTCACTGCCGCGCTCGTCGCCTCCTCGGCGGCGCAGGCTGACGATCCCGCCTCCCTCCGCAGCGAAGCCGAGCGGCTCAGGGCCCAGACCACGGGCCTGGCAGCACAGGCGCACAGCGTCCTGCTCGAGCTCTACGCGCTCGAGACGCGGCTTGCAGGCGCCGAGGCGCGGCTCGCCACGCTCAGGAGCAAGCAGGCGAAGCTCGAGGACGAAGAGGCTTCTGCCCGGCGGCAGCTCTCGATCGCCCGTTCCAGCCTCAAATCGGCGGAGCACGGGCTCGCCAAGCGGCTCCAGACGCTGTACGTCGAGGGCGAGGTCGACCCGCTCGCGGTCTTGCTGGGCGCGGAGTCGCTGGACGAGGCGCTCACCGCGCTCGAAGGCCTCGGCCGCATGGCCGACCAGGACGTGTCCATCCTCGGCCAGGTTCGGGAGGCCCGCACGAAGCTCAAGCGGTCGCTCGCGGCGCTGAAGGAGCGCCGGGCCGACCTGGAGGCGGTCGTCGCGGACGCAGCCGCCGAGCGCGAGGCGCTCGCGGGCGCGCGGGCCGAGCGCGCGGGGTATCTGGCTGATCTCGAGCAGCAGCAGGCGCTCAACGACGCGACGATCGCGCGCCTGACGAACCAGGCGTCCGCCGCCGAGCGGAAAGGCGCCGAGGAGACCTCCGGCGGCGCGACTCCGACGCCGACGCCGGTTTCCGCACCCGCCCCCCCGACCGGGCCGCCGGCCCCGGGAACGCGCATGACCGTCTCATCCACGGGCTACTGCCTCCGTGGGCGCACGTCGACCGGGATCCCGACCGGCTGGGGAGTCGTGGCCGTCGACCCGGCGGTCATCCCGCTCGGGACGCGCATGACGATCCCCGGCTATGGGGAGGGAGTGGCGGCCGACACGGGCTCGGCGGTGCGCGGCGCGATGATCGACGTCTGGTTCCCGTCCTGCTCGCAGGCGCTCGAGTGGGGCCGGAAGACGATCACGATCACCATCCATTAGCCCGGTTAGTTTTCACTAGGTTTCCGCGGCGTCTACAATCCTCCCGTCCGCAAAGCGCGACGGAAAGGGGCAGCCACGTCAGCCGCCGAGGATCGGCGCTCGGAGAAGCAGCTCGAGGACCTGCGGGTGCTTCTCGTCGACGACCACGACCTCTTCCGAAGCGGTCTGCGCAGCCTGCTCGAGGAGCAGGGCCTCCAGGTGGCCGGAGAGGCGGACAACGGCCAGGCGGCGCTGCGCCTCGTCAGCGAGCTCGCGCCCGACGTCGTCGTCATGGACCTGAACATGCCGGGCCTCACCGGCGTGGAGACGACGCGCCAGCTCACGTCGATCGCGCCGCACACCCGCGTCGTCGTCCTCACCATCTCCGTGGACGACGAGGACGTCATGGACGCCGTCATGGCCGGCGCCTGCGGCTACCTGCTCAAGGACTCGTCCATCGACGAGCTGATCGCCGGGATCCGCGCGGCCGCCGGCGGCGAGTCGCTCATCTCCCCTCACATCGCCGCCAAGCTCCTCCAGAGGCTGCGGGCGCAGACCGCCGACGTGGCCGCGGCCAGGACGATCCGCACGGAGCTCTCGGAGCGCGAGCTCGAGGTGCTGCGGCTGATCGCCATCGGCAAGGACAACGCCGACATCGCCCGTGAGCTCTTCATCAGCCCGAAGACGGTCAAGAACCACATCTCGAACATCCTGATGAAGCTCCAGATCGAGAACCGCATCCAGGCGGCGGTGTACGCCGTCCGCAGCGGGATCGTCTAAGAGCTCCTACGCCGCCGTGAGCGGCCCGAACCAGGTGGCTAGCGCGTCGGCGAGCCCTGCCTGGGTTCCGTCTCCCACCCACGCCACGTAACCGTCGGGCCGAATCAGCACGGCGGAGGGAGCAGTGACTGCCCCGAGTGCCGGAAGCTCCCACGTCCCGGTGTAGGCGGCGTCGACCACCTGAACCCGATCCGCCCATGGAGCGACGTCGAAGTCGCCGGGCTCGCCGAGGTTGAGGAACACCGGCCGGGCATCGTGCAGCAGGGTGAAGACCCGCAGCGGGCCGTCGGCGGTGACCAGGTCGAGATCGGGCATGCGGCGTCCGAGCAGCGGGTGACCCTCGCCCAGGTCGTAGTGAATGTCCAGACCGGACATCATCGCGGCGAATCGTTTGCGAGGCTCGTCCATGCTCAGCAGCTCGGTCACGCTTTCGCGCAGCGCCTCGATGCGGTCGTCGGGGCGCATGAGCGCGACCTGCGCCATCGTGTTGCGCAGCACGCGGGCGGCGACCGGGTGGCGCTCGGCGTGGTAGGTATCCAGGAGGCTTTCCGGTGATGTCCGGTTGACCACCTGGGCCAGCTTCCATCCCAGATTCACCGCATCCTGCACACCGGTGTTGAGGCCCTGTCCACCGACCGGGGAGTGCACGTGCGCCGCGTCGCCCGCCAGCAGGACGCGCCCCGCGCGGTAGGTCGCGGCCTGCCGAGTCATGTCGGTGAAGCGGGAGATCCATGTGGGACTGTGGATCCCGTAATCGGTCCCGTAGACGGCGACGAGCGCCTCGCTGAGATCGCGCAAGGTGGGTTCGGCCGTGGCTCCGACGTGCGACTCGGTCAGCATGACCCCCACCGTCCCTCCTTCCTTGTAGACCACTTCGCCGTCGCGGATCTCGTAGTCCACCTTGCCCAGGGCATGCATGCCAGAGGCATCGCGGCGGATGCCCAACTCAGGCTCCTCGGTCATCTCGACCTGGGCGATCATGGCGCTCGTGGTCGCATCCCAACCGGGGAACTCGATCCCGGCTGCCTTGCGGACCAGGCTGCGCCCTCCGTCGCACCCGACGAGATACTCCGCCCGGAGCGACCGGCCGTCGGACAGCTCGACGTCGACGCCGGTGTCGTCCTGCGCGAATCCCGTCACCTCACGTTCGCGATAGATCGACACCTCGAGCTCGTCGACCCAGCCGGCCAGGATGCGCTCGATGTGGTTCTGCCACAGCCCGAGCCCGTAGGGATGCCGGGTGGGAAAGTCGCTGATGTCCAAACGGACGCTGGCAAACGCCGCGACCTGCGCCACCTGTCCCTCGGACAGGAACCGATCGGCGATTCCACGCTGATCGAGAACCTCGATGGTCCGCGAATGCAGACCGCCTGCGCGCGAGCCGGGGAGGTCCTGGCTGGCGCGCCGCTCGACAATGGCGACGTCGACGCCCGCCAGCGCCAACTCGCCCGCCAGCATCAGTCCCGTCGGGCCTCCTCCGGCGATCACCGCCGAATGCTCGGTCATAGACACCCCCGTCGACACTCCTCGCGCGATCCTCGTCGACCAGACCGCCCCTGACCGCGCACTACAACCGATCGCTTCTCGCCTGCGATCGGGAGGAGAAGCGTATCGCCCGGCCGGCGATCTCGGCCTCGCGCGTGACTAGGCGGGAGTCTTCAGCGTCGCAGCGAGAGTGTCGAGCAGGCCTCGCAGCACCGCCAGGTCGCCGTCGATCTGCTCGAGCCGGACCTTGAGGACGCGCTGCTCCCCGAGCGCCTCGGCCTCCCCGGCCAGCTCCCGCACGCGCGCCTCGGCACGCCGGCGCTCGGCCTCCAGCGCGAGCGCGCGGGCATAGCCGTCCGTCAACGTATGCTCGACCGCGCCGAGCTCGTCGCCCGGATGGTCGACGAGAGTGCGGATGCGGTCGATGAGGAGAGACAGGTCGTCGGTCATTTGAAAGGAAATTGAACGTATCGCCGTTGCAAGGCCCATCCAAGGGCCGAACGACCTATCCTGAGGGACCGCAGGACCTAGTCCACCGTCGTTTGAGTCACCCAGGGGTCATCGGAAAACGAGGCGCCGCGCTCGTCGCGGTGCTTCTCGGACTGCTCGCGCTCGCGCCTGCCGCTGCCTCGGGTCAGAGCATCGCGACCCGGCTCGACCGCGCGCTCGCGACGCCCGGCCTGACCCGCGCCCAGACCGGCGCCTTCGCCTTCAACCTGCAGACGAACCGCCTCGTCTACAGCCGCAACGCCACGCGGGCCTACGAGCCCGCGTCCGTGCAAAAGCTGACGGTCAGCCTGACGGCTCTCGACCGTTTCGGCCCGGGCTACCGGATCCCCACGGACGTCCTCGGCGACGGGACGAGGTCGGGCTCCAGGTGGAACGGGCGCCTCGTCCTCAAGGGCTACGGCGACCCGACCCTGACGCTCGGGAAGATGCGCACGCTCGCGCGCGCGATCCGCGCGAGCGGGATCCGCACGGTGACGGGCCGCGTCATCGCGGACGAGTCCTACTACGACACGCGCCGCACGTGCCCGGGCTGGAAGCCCTCCTGGTACAAGATCGAGTCGCCGCCGCTCTCGGCCCTGGTCGTCGCGCGCGCGAAGGTGAACGGGCGGACGGTCGACAACCCGGCTCGCGCGGCCGGCAACGCCCTGCACGCGGCCCTGCGCGCGGCCGGCGTCCGCGTCCTGCACCCGCCGCGCGTCGGCAAGGCGCCTCCCGGCGCCGCCCGCCTCGCCGGCGTCCGCTCCTCCCCGCTCTCGCTGATGCTCCGCGCCATGAACAAGATGAGCGACAACTTCCGCGCCGAGATGCTCCTCAAGCACCTGGGCAAGAAGGAGCGCGGCGCCGGGACGTCGCGCGCCGGCTCGATCGTCATCCGCAACGAGCTCCACCAGCGTGGGGTGCCGCTCGCGGGCGTGCAGATCGTCGACGGCTCCGGGCTCTCGCCCTACGACAAGCTCACCTCTCGCGGAGTCGCGCTCCTGCTCGTGTCGGCCTGGTTCGACAACCGCGTCAAGTCGGCGTTCGTCTCCTCGCTCGCGATCGCGGGCATCGACGGGACGCTCGAGGACCGCATGGAGTCGGGCCCCGCGCGCGGACGCGTCCGCGCGAAGACCGGCACGACGTTCACCAGCTCCGCCCTGGCCGGCTACGCCGGCACGCGCTACGTCTTCGCGATCCTCCAGAACCGCTCGGGGATCAACTGGAGCGCCGCCCGGCGCGCGCAGGACCGCTTCGCGCAGATCCTGGCCGGCGCGGCGAGCTAGAGCAGCTTCTCGAACGCGTCCTCGTCGAGGATCTCGACGCCGAGCTTGCGCGCCTTGTCGAGCTTCGAGCCCGGGCCCTCGCCGACGATGACGCCGGTCGTCTTCTTCGAGACGGAGTCCGTGACCTTCGCGCCCAGGGCCTCGAGGGCGGCGCGCGCCTCCTCGCGCGAACGGCGCTCGAGCGTGCCCGTGATCACGTAGGTCTGGCCCGTCAGCGGGCCCTCGACGGGCTTCTCCTCCGGCTTGAGCTCGAGCCGGATCCCGAGGCCGCGCAGCTCCTCGACGAGCGCCCGGTTCCTCTCGTCCGCGAACCAGGTCGCGATCGACTCGGCGCGGTCGGGGCCGATGCCCTCGACCTCCTCGATGTCCTCCTGGGCCGCGGAGAGCAGCCCGTCGACGGAGACGAAGTGGCGCGCGAGGTTCTGCGCCGTCACCCAGCCGACGTCGGGGATGTTGAGCCCGGCGAGGACGCGCGAGAAGGCGATGTCCTTCGAGGCGGCGATGGCGTCGACCGCGTTCTGGGCCGAGATGTCCGCGTAGCCGTCGAGCTCGGCGAGCTGCTCCTTCGTGAGCCGGTAGAGGTCGGGGATCGAGCGCAGGAGACCGAGGTCCCACAGGCGCCGCACGAACTGCTCGCCGACGCCCTCGATGTCGGCGGCGCCCATGACCCAGTTGTTCAGGGTCTCGAGGCCGCGGGAGGGGCAGTCGTTGTTGGGGCAGCGGTGCATCACCTCGCCCTCGGGCTTGACGATCTCCGCGTCGCACAGGGGGCACTTCTTCGGCATCCGGAAAGGCTTCGTCCCCTTCGCGTGCGGCAGCACCGGGCCGACCACCTGCGGGATCACGTCGCCGGCGCGCTGGACGATGACCGTGTCGCCCTCGCGGATGTCCTTGCGGTTGATGTCCTCCTCGTTGTGGAGCGTCGCCTGGGACACGGTGACGCCGCCCACCTCGACCGGCGCGAGCTTCGCCCACGGGTTGAGCGCACCCGTGCGGCCCACGCGGACGTGGATCTTCTCCAGCTTCGTCTGCGCCGTCATCGGCGCCCACTTGAAGGCGCGCGCCCAGCGCGGGCGGCCGTGGAGGGCGCCCAGGCGCTGCTGCTGGTCGAGCGAGTCGACCTTGATGACGATTCCGTCGATCTCGTAGTCGAGCTCGATGCGCTTCCGCTCCCACTCGGCGCATTCGCGCGCGACCTCCTCGAGGGACTCGTGGCGCTTCGCGTGCGGATTCGTGCGGAAGCCGCGCTCGCGAAGCCACTCGAGGATGGCCGACTGGGAGTCGAGCGACGTCCCGTCGGCCCGCCCGATGCCATAGGCCCAGATCGAGAGGTCGCGCTCCGCGGTGATCTGCGGGTTGAGCTGACGCAGCGACCCGGCGGCCGCGTTTCGCGGGTTCGGGGCGGTCTTCTTGCCCTCCTCGACGAGGCGCTCGTTCAGTCGGTTGAAGGCCGAGATGGGGAAGTAGATCTCGCCGCGCACCTCGAGCGTCCCCGAGTGCTCCTCGCCGTCCGCGGAACGCATGCGGAGCGGGATCGCCTTGATCGTGCGCAGGTTCGTGGTCACGTCCTCGCCGCGCTGGCCGTCGCCGCGCGTCGCCCCGCGGACGAGCTCGCCGTTCTCGTAGACGAGCGAGACCGCGGAGCCGTCGATCTTCGGCTCGGTCACGTACGCGACGGGCTCGTCCGAGTCGAGCCGCTTGCGCACGTCGTCCGCCCACTTCTCGAGCGCCTCGTCGGTCGTCACCTTCTCGAGCGACCCCATCGGGGTGAGGTGGTCGACCTTGCGGAACTTGTCCGAAGGCGTGGCGCCGACCCGCTGCGTCGGCGAGTCGGGCGTGACGAGGTCGGGATGCTCCTCCTCGAGCGCCTGCAGCTCGTCGAAAAGGCGGTCGTACTCGGCGTCCGAGATCTCCGGGTCGTCGAGCACGTGGTAGCGGTACAGGTGGTGCTCGACCTGCTTGCGCAGCTCGGCAGCCCGCTTCTGGACGGCCTTAGACGACATCCAGGAGCTGCTCCGGCGTCTCCACCAGCACGTCGGCTTCCGCGAGGGCGTCGACCGGGTGGATGTTCCCCCACGCGACCGCGACCGTGAAGACCCCGGCGGCCTTGCCGGCGCCCACGTCGAAGGGCGAGTCGCCCACGAACGCCGCCTCGGAGGGCTCCGCCCCGAGCAGGTCGAGCGCCGCCAGGACGGGCGCCGGGTCGGGCTTGTGGCGCTCGGTCATGTCGGACGTGACGACCGCGTCGAAGTAGCGCTCGAGCGGGAGCACCGCGAAGGCGAGGTCGACCGTCTTGCGGCGCTTGGCCGTGACGATCCCGAGCCGGCGGCCCTCGCCCTTGAGGTGAGCGAGGACGTGCTCGATGCCCTCGAAGGCCTGGAGCTCGTCGTGGAGCGGCTCGTTGTGCTCCCGGTACACGCGCACGAGCTCCTCCACCTGGCCCTCGTCGATGGCCCGCATCTGGTCGTAGATGTTGGAGCCGCCGACCCGCGCGGCCAGTTCCGCCTCGGGGATCTCCCGCCGGAGCACCGTCTGCGTCGCGTGCTTGAAGGACGCGAGGATGATGGCGCCGGAGTCGATCAGGGTGCCGTCGAGGTCGAAGAGGACGTTCGGATAGCGCATCGCGTTGATCGTATCGACGGCCTCCGCGGCCCCGGTCGCTACTCGTAGTGCACGTGCTCTAGGTAGAGCCCCCACGGGGG
>CAVVIB010000007.1:0-9100 GCA_963748205.1 uncultured Actinomycetes bacterium | reverse complement strand
CTCGCGGAGGCCGGGGAGCAGGTCGCGTCGGCCGCCGCTCCTGGCCGGGAAGGCGAAGCGCGACGAGCTCCGCTGAGTCGACCGTGAGGGCGATGGTGCTCGCAGCTCCCGGGGAGGCTCTCCGGAAGTGCGAGCTCCCCGCCCCGGAGCCCGGCCCCGGCGAGGTCGCCGTCGCGGTGAGCGCCTGCGGCTGTCTGCCGCACCGACCTCCACGTCGTCGACGGCGAGCTGCCCGACCCCAAGCTCCCGCTGGTGCCCGGCCATCAGATCGTCGGGACGGTCGTCGAGCGCGGGCGAGCGCTTTGCCGCGGGCGCCCGCGTTGGCATCCCCTGGCTCGGCTGGACGTGCGGCGAGTGCCGGTACTGCCTGAGCGGCCGCGAGAACCTCTGCGATCGCGCCCGCTTCACCGGGTACCAGCTGGACGGCGGCTACGCGGAGGCCGTCGTCGCGGACGAGCGCTTCTGCTTCCCGCTCCCCGAGGGATACGACGACCTCCAGGCCGCGCCGCTCCTCTGCGCCGGGCTGATCGGGTACCGCGCACTGCGGCTCGCCGGCGACGCCGAGCGGCTCGGGCTCTACGGCTTCGGCGCGAGCGCGCACATCGTCGCCCAGGTCGCGCGCCACCAGGGACGGCGCGTCTTCGCCTTCACGCGCGCGGGCGACGAGGCTGCGCAGGGCTTCGCGCGCGAGCTCGGTGCAGAGTGGGCCGGCGACGCGCTCGGCCCGGCGCCGGAGGAGCTCGACGCGGCGATCATCTTCGCTCCGGCCGGGGAGCTCGTCCCTGCCGCGCTCGCCGCGGTGGCGAAGGGAGGCACGGTCGTCTGCGCGGGGATCCACATGAGCGACATCCCCTCGTTCGCGTACGAGCTGCTCTGGGGCGAACGCGTCCTGCGCTCCGTCGCCAACCTGACGCGCCGCGACGGCGAGGAGCTCCTGGAGCTCGCGCCGCAGGTGCCGGTGAGGACGGAGATCGAGCCCTTCCCGCTCGCGGCGGCGAACGACGCGCTGGCGCGCCTGCGGGCGGGCGAGATCCGCGGCGCCGCGGTCCTCCAGGTTATGCCAATAGACGACTGACACCCGAGGCGACGATCGTCTAATCTGCCGCCACCGTCAGACCCAGCAGGGGGTGGTTAAGCGAGGGTGTTCCAGGGATGGACGCTATGCGTCCTCTTCTCCGTCGTCCTGTTCCTCGGAGCCGGATGCTCCTTGGGAGACGACGACGACGACAACGGCGGCAACGGTGACGCTTCGGGCGACACCGGTTCGGCGGAAGCAGGCGGCGGCGGCCAAGGTGGCGGCAGCAACCTCCTGCAGGAAGTACAGGACCGCGGCACGTTGCGCTGCGGAGTGAACGACGCCGTGCCCGGCTTCGGGTTCACCGGCGAGGGCGGCGAGCCGGAGGGCTTCGACATCGACTTCTGCAAGGTCATCGCTGCGGCGGTGCTCGGCGACGCAGAGGCGGTCGAGTACACGCCGCTTTCGGCCGAGCAGCGGTTCACGGCGCTGCAGTCCGGCGAGATCGACGTCCTCAGCCGCAACACGACGTACACGGCCTCGCGCGACGGCACCGAGGGTGCACGCTTCCTGCACACGACGTTCTACGACGGGCAGGGAATGATGGTGCGCACCGAGTCGGGCCACCAGACGCTCGAGGACCTGGCCGGCGAGACGATCTGCGTGCTCTCCGGGACGACGACCGAGCTGAACCTCGAGTCGCAGTTCCAGGCACGCGGGGTCGACTACACGCCGCTGGCGTTCGAGGACAACGAGCCGCTTCAGGCCGCGTTCGTCGAAGAGCGCTGCGGTGCGTGGACCTCGGACAAGTCGCAGCTCGCAGGCATCCGCTCGAACTGGCCCGAGGGCCAGGGCGGGCCGGAGGCGCTCACGATCCTCGACGAGACCATGTCCAAGGAGCCGCTCGGCCCCGTCGTGAGCGACGGTGACGACGACTGGGCGGACGCGGTCAACTGGGCGATCTACGCGACGATCCAGGCCGAGGAGTTCGGGCTGACGTCCGACAACATCGGCCAGGGCAGCGAGGACCCCGAGATCCAGCGCTTCCTGGGCGAGGCGGTCGAGGGCGAGCCCTTCGACGCCGGTCTCGGCCTGCCCGACGACTTCGCGGTGCAGGTGGTGACCCAGGTCGGCAACTACGGCGAGATCTACGACCGCAATGTCGGCGAAGGCTCGGCGCTCGAGCTGCCGCGCGACTTCAACGCGCTCTGGACAGACGGCGGCCTGCAGTTCGCGCCGCCGTACCGCTAGACCGTCAGCCGGAGGGGACGGCGGCCTGAGGCCGCCGTCCCCTCACTCGCACCCCGTGACTGCCGCCACGCACACGACGACTCGCCGTGCCGCCTTTCTGGCGGAACATCCGCGTGCTCCGCTGGACCTTTCAGGCCGTCTTCCTGGTCGCGGTCGTCGCCTTCCTGCTCTTCCTGTTCGACAACGTCGTCTACAACCTCGAGCGCGCTCGGCATACCCACGGGCTTCGACTACCTGAGCCAGCCGGCGGGGTTCGCGATCCCAGACTCCGACTTCCGCTCGTCCCAGAGCCTGCTCGACGCGCTCCTCGTCGGCGTCCAGAACACGATCAAGGTGGCGCTGCTCGGGATCGTGCTCGCCACGATCATCGGCGTGATCGTCGGCGTCTCCCGCCTGTCGTCGAACTGGCTCGTGCGCAGGGTCGCGGCGCTCTACGTCGAGACGTTCCGGAACATCCCGGTGCTCGTGATCATCCTCTTCTGGTACCTCGGCGTGATGATCCGCCTCCCGCCGATCCGGGAAGGCGTCGAGTTGCTCGACCTGCTTGCGATCTCGAACCGCGGGATCGTCGTTCCCTGGTTCGACAAGGTCGGCGCCGGCGTCGACCTTCGGGCTCCTCGCTCTCGTCGCCCTCGCGGCGGCCGTCGGTCGTCTGGATCTGGCGCACGCGGCGCTTCGACCGCACCGGGCGAGCCGCATCGCCGCGTCCTCTGGTCCGGCGGCGTCCTCCTCCTGCTCCTCGCGATCGGGCTTCGTCCGTCAGCGGGCGGCCGTGGACGCTCGACACGCCCGAGACGGGCGAGCTCTCCACGACGCGGCGGCTTCCGGCTCGCGCCCGAGTACGCCGCGCTCCTGATCGCGCTCGCGCTCTACACGGCCAGCCACATCGCCGAGATCGTGCGCGGCAGCATCCTGGCCGTCGCGCGCGGCCAGGGCGAGGCGGCCGACGCGGTCGGGCTCTCCGGCTTCCAGCGCCTGCGCTTCGTCGTCCTGCCGCAGGCCTTCCGGATCTCGGTGCCGCCGATCTCCAACCAGTACCTGAACCTGACGAAGAACTCCTCGCTCGGCGTGGCGATCAGCTACTACGAGGTCACGAAGGTGACCCAGGTCTCCATCGCGCAGAGCGCGCCCGCGGTGCAGGCGATCCTCGTGCTCATGGGCATCTACCTCGTGCTCTCGCTCTTCATCGCGGCCGTGACGAACCTCTTCAACAGGCGCCTGACGCTGAAGGGCCGGCGCTGATGGCCACCCGGGTCGACACGCTCGAGCCCATGCCGGGCCCGGAGCCCGAGCCGGAGGGGCCGCCCGGACGCAAGCTCACGCCGCGCGAGTGGATGCGCGCGAACCTGTTCGGCAGCAAGCTCGACACGGTCCTGACCGTCCTCTTCGGGCTGATCCTCCTCTGGCTCGCCTACCGGATCGGGCGCTTCGTGTTCGTGGACGCGCGCTGGGAGGTCGTCGAGCGCAACATCACGAACCTCATGGTCGGCAGCTACCCGCGCGACGAGATCTGGCGCCTGTGGGCCGCGCTCTTCGTCCTCGCGGCGTTTCTCGGCTGGGGCGCCGCCGCGATCGGCATGCAGCGTCGCCGCGAGGTCGCGGAGGGGCGCGCGCGCCCGTTGGCCAAGGGCGGCGTGCGGCGTCTCGTCCCGGTCATCCTTCTCGTCGTCGTCCTGCTCTGGTTCGCGCAGTCGGTGCAAGCGACTCGTCCTCGTCGCCGCCATCGCCGCGGTCGGGGCCGCCTTCAACGTGATCGGCAGGCGCACGCCCGAGCGCCTCTGGCGCTACGTCCCGCTGATCGTCCTCGCCGGGATCCTCGCCGCCTTCATCCTCGTGACCGCCTTCGGCGGCGTGGGTTGGAGCGTGTGGGGCGGGTTTCTCCTGACGGTCTTCCTGGCCGTCGTCGGCGATCCTGCTCTCCTTCCCGTTCGGCGTCCTCCTTGCGCTCGGGCGGCGGTCGAGCCTCCCCGTCGTGCGCGTGGGTGTGCATCGCGTACATCGAGCTCTTCCGCGGCGTTCCGCTGATCACGATCCTCTTCATGGCGTTTTTCATGATCGGCTTTTTCCTACCGGAAGGCGTCGAAGCGCCCAGCCTCGTCACCCGGGCCATCATCGGCTTCACCCTCTTCACGGCCGCCTACGTCGCGGAGATCGTGCGCGGCGGGCTCCAGTCGGTGCCGGCGGGCCAGATCGAGGCGGCGCAGGCGCTCGGGCTCTCGCCGTTCAGGACGACGTTCCGCATCGTGCTCCCGCAGGCGCTGCGCGCGGTGATCCCGGCCATCGTCGGCCAGTTCATCAGCCTCTTCAAGGACACGTCGCTCGTCTTCGTCCTCGGGCTGACCGAGCTGCTCGCCGTCGCGCAGAACATCACCAAGCAGCCGGACTTCCTCGCGGAGGGCCTCTACGTCGAGACGCTGGTCTTCGCGAGCTTCGTGTACTGGACAGGGTCATACTGGATGTCGCGCGAGAGCCAGCGGCTCGAGCGCCGGCTCGGAGTGGGGGAGTGATGAGCACGCACAGAGAACGGCAAGGGCATGATCCAGCTGGAGCGCGTGTCGAAGTGGTTCGGCGACTTCCAGGCGCTCAAGGACGTCGACCTCGCGATCGACCGGCAGGAGGTCGTCGTCGTCTGCGGGCCCTCGGGCTCGGGCAAGTCGACCATGATCCGCTGCATCAACCGGCTCGAGAAGCACGACGGCGGCCGCATCGTCGTCGACGGGATCGAGCTCTCGGACGACCTCCGCAACATCCAGGAGATCCGCCGCGAGGTCGGGATGGTCTTCCAGCAGTTCAACCTCTTCCCGCACCTGAGCGTGCTCGAGAACATCACGCTCGCTCCGCGGAACGTCCGCCGGAAGCCCCGGAAGGAGGCCGAGGAGCGGGCGATGGAGCAGCTCGAGCGCGTGCGCATCCCCGAGCAGGCGCACAAGTACCCGCTCCAGCTCTCGGGCGGCCAGCAGCAGCGCGTCGCGATCGCCCGGGCGCTCGCCATGGAGCCGAAGATCATGCTCTTCGACGAGCCGACATCGGCGCTCGACCCGGAGATGATCAAGGAGGTGCTCGACGTCATGATCGAGCTCGCGGAGTCCGGCATGACGATGATCGTCGTCACGCACGAGATGGGCTTCGCCCGCGCGGTCGCGAACCGGATGGTCTTCATGGCCGACGGCGAGATCGTCGAGGTCGGCACGCCGGAGCACTTCTTCACGAATCCGCAGGAAGAGCGGACGAAGCAGTTCCTCGCGCAGATCCTCTGAGGGCCCGCGCTACGTGAACGCCCACAGGGCGTTCACGATCTTCCAGTCGCCGTCCGTGCGGACGAGGTGCACGTACTCGCGGTAGACGTTCGAGTCGACCACGACCGTCGCGATGTCGCCGTAGACCTCGACGACGCGGACGTCGATGCGCCGCGCGGCGGGGTCGCGCTCTCTGCCGGCGCCTGCCGACGTCTCGTCGACCATCTGCGAGGCGGTAACCTGGTTGAGCCCCTCGCGCCCGAGCGACCGCTTGGCGAGATCCGGATGGAGCGCGCGGCGCATGCGCTCGGGGTCAGCCTCGAACCAGCCCTCGAAGTAGTCGAGGACGCAGCGGACGATGGCGTCTTCGTCGGCCGCCATCAGAGGAGCTCGGCGATCCTCGCGGCCGCCTTCGCCGCGCCGTCCGTCTCCACCGGGCGCGTACTCCACCTCGCGGCCGATCTCCTCGGCGATCGCCTGCGCGATCACCGCCGGCGTCGCGGTCTCGAAGTCCATCGCGCGACCCGACCCGTAGCGCTCCAGGCGATGGCGTACGTGGAAGTTCTGCTCGAAGTGGTGGCGGAGCGGGAAGTAGAGGAACGGGCGCCGGTTGGCGGTCAGCTCCATCGACGTCGTCAGCCCGCCCTGCACGACCGCGAGATCGCACGCCGCCAGGTGCCGGTAGAGGTTGTGCACGTAGGCGCGCACCTCGAGCCCGTCTTGCTCGGGGAACGCGGCGGGGTCGATCCGCGGCCCGGCGACGACGATCATCCGCAGGTCGGGCACGAGCTCCTTCGCCTCCGGGAAGGCATCGACGACGCGCCGCAGCAGGTGCCCGCCGACGCCCGAGCCGCCGACGGTGACGATGCAGACCTGCTCGTCAGGCCGGTAGCCGAGCTCGTGCCGCAGCTTCTCCCGGTCCGCGAACGCCGCCGGGTCGAAGCCCGAGACGTAGCCGGCGAAGTCGAAGTGCTGCTCCGTCCAGTCGCGGATGAGCGGGAGCTCCGGCCCGAACGACTCGCCGACGACGTCGTCCGGGTTCCCGACGTAGATCGCGCGGTCGCGGACGCGCGGGAAACGGGCGATGTGCTCGATCATCTCGGCGTTGTAGTCGGCGGTGAGGAACGCCTCGCGCTCGCCGCCGTCGCGGCATCGGCAGCCAGCCGACGAAGTCCGTCAGCCAGACGTACGCTGCGCGCTTCTCCTCCGGGTTCTCGTGCAGGTAGTAGTCGAGCTCCCACGCCTCGTCCCCGATCCAGAGGTCGTAGTTCTCCTCGCGAACGACGTCGTGGAAGACCATGAAGTTGTTCAGCAGGATCTCGTCCATCCGCGCCACGCCTGGAAGCAGTGCAGGTCGTGCTCGGCCGACTCGGACTCGATGTGGCCCGACTCGTTTGCCAGCTCGGCGCTCATCGGGTGGATCCGCTCGCCTTCGCCCTCGAGCACCTTGGTCACCGGGTGCTGGGCGAGCCAGTCGATCTCGAGGTCGGGGACGAGCTGTCGCAGCTCGCGGGCGATGGCGACGTCGCGCTGGGCATGGCCGAGCCCGATCGGCGAGGAGACGAACAGTGCGCGCCGGCGCCTGCTCATCCCCCGTGTCCATGTGCTCACGGCGTTCTCCTTTCGAGCGACTCGACGAAGTCGCGGATGAGCAGGTTCACCTTGACGGGATGACGCGCCTGGGGAATGTGGCCCGCACCCTCGAGGCCGACGAGCGTTCCCCCGGTCAGAGCGGCGACGGCCTCCGCCCGCTCGCGCGTCTGGCAGGCGTCCAGCTCGCCGTGGACGACGAGGACAGGGCAGGAAACAGCCTTGCAAAGCGCCTCCGCCTCCTCGGCGCTGTTCCACGGGAGGGGCGCGTCGTCGTCGGCGAGCGCGAGTGTCTCCGGGTCCGTCTCCAGCCCCCAGCCGACGCAGTCTTCGATCTGCTTCGTGGAGTGCGGCTCCGGGATCTGCTGCGAGAAGAAGAACTCGAGAAAGCCGCGAAAGTCCCGCCGCCAGTAGTGGAGGTTGTACTTCGCCCAGCCCTCGTCCGTGTCGAGTGGCTCGGTGAACGGATACCGGGTGTAGTTCTGGTGCGGCCGGCTGAGGTACGGGAGGCACGGTGCGAGTGCGACGACCCCGAGCGCGGTCTCGGGATGCCTGGACGCGAGCATGAGCGCCCAGCCGCCGCCGTCGCAGAGCCCGACGAGGATCGCCTTGTCCACCCCCGCCGCCTCGAGGACAGCTCGTCCGTCTTCGACGTACTCCCAGTATCCGTACGCGGCAGCGTCGGTCGGCCGGTCGGAGCGCCCGTTGCCACGCGGGTCGAAGGTGAGCACGCGGTGCCGGCGCGCGAGGTAGGGGATCTGCCCTTTCCAGAGCCGTGAGTGGGAGATGGGAGAGGGCGGAAAAAGCAGGAACGCCGTCGGGCCCTGCCCGTAGCTCTCCCAGAAGACCCGCACGCCGTCGCGCTCGACGTAGCCTTCTGCGTCCGGGTAGCGGGCGCGGGTCTGCTCGCGCGTGGATTCGGCGGCGAGGCTCACGACGTGCTCCTCCCGAGCGACTCGACGAAGTCGCGGATGAGCAGGTTGACCTTGACCGGGTCGCGGACGTGCGGGCAATGACCCGAGCCCTCGAGCGCAACCAGGCGCCCGCCGGTCGCCTCGGCGAGCGCGGCGCCCCGGGCGAGCGGGTGGAGCGCGTCCTCGTCGCCGTGGATGACGAGGACGGGGCAGCGAACCCGGGCACAGACGTCGCGGAAGCGCTCGGTGCCGCAGAGCTCGAGCGCCTCGTGGCTCTCGATCAGCGTCTCGGGCGCGATCTCGAGGCCCCAGGAGACGCAGTCCTCGATCTGCTTCGTCGAGTGGGGCTCGCTGAACATCTTCCCGAAGAAGTACTCGAGGAACTCCTCGTAGTGCTCGAGCCAGTAGTGGCGGTTGTACTTCGCCCAGCCGTCGTCGGTGTCGAGGCGGTCATCGAAGGAGTGGACGTACCTCTCCGGATGCCCGGGGGCAAGCGGCACCGAGGGGCCGATGAACACGCCGCCCAGGACACGGTCGGGGTGGTCGGCGGCGAGCAGCGCGCCCCAGAGCGTGCCGCAGGAGAGCCCGACGACGACCGCCGTCTCCGTCTCGGTCGCGTCCATGACGGCCAGCGAGTCCGCGGCGAACTCATGCTCGGTGTACGCGGCGATGCCGCTGGGCCGGTCCGCCTTCCCGTTCCCGCGCCCGTCGAAGGTGACGACGCGGAAGTGCCGCGCGAAGTAGGGAATCTGCAGCTTCCAGTGCCGCGAGTGGATGATCGACCACGTGGGGAGGAGGAACACGGTCGGCTCCCCGTCGCCGTAGACCTCGTAGAAGACGCGGACGCCGTCGCGCTCGACGTAGCCCTCCTCGTCGGGATAGCGGGCGCGGGTCTGCTCGCGCCGTGCCTCCAGGACGCTCATGCGACCGACTCCACGAACTCGCGGAGGACCAGGTTGACCCTCACGGGGTCGCGTGCATGCGGCAGGTGGCCCCCGCCCTCGAAGGCGACGAACGTCCCGCCGGTCAGCCGGGCCAGCTCGGCCCCGTGGGCGACGGGTCGGATCCGGTCGTTCTCCCCGTGGATGACGAGC
>CAVVIB010000006.1:0-41340 GCA_963748205.1 uncultured Actinomycetes bacterium | reverse complement strand
CGCGGCGATCGTCTCCCAGTGGGGCGACGGGACGCCCTTGCCCATGATGCGGCCGGTGACGGAGGGGAACTGGTAGTAGACGTACGTGATCCCCAGGTCGTCGATCTTCTTGCGAACCTGGGCGATCTTCTCGTCGCGGCCCTCCGCGCTGACGAAGGCTTCGAGATCGGTCGGCACGCGCTGTCCTCCTCTCTACAAAGGCGGCTCGAGGCCGCCTGTTCGGGAGGCGCAATACTAGTGCCCGTGACGAGCCGGCTCTAGCGGGATCGGCTCGTCCGGATCGCGGGCAGGGGGCTTTAATCGACGCGCGCGCGTGGGGCCGGCCGCTGTCCTCCCTCCGGTCCCGAGGCTATCGGCGAACTTCGCCTCCATGGGTTACGCACTGTGGCCAGAGTCGCGCAGGATGTGACGGAAGCGAACCCGGCCGGTTCGCCGAGGGCCCGATTAGACTCGCCCGCGTGAACGTCCTCATCGTGGGGTCCGGCGGACGGGAGCACGCGCTCGCGTGGAAGATCGCGCAGAGCGACCGGCTCGGCGACCTCCATGCCGCACCGGGCAATCCCGGCATCGCCGCGCTCGGGACGTGCCATCCGCTCAGGCCGGACGACTCCGAGGCGCTGCTCGGGCTCTGTCACCAGCTCGGCGTCGACCTCGTCGTCGTCGGCCCGGAGGCGCCCCTCGTCGCAGGGCTCGCCGACGCGCTTCGCCACGCCGGGGTGGCCGTCTTCGGGCCGAGCGCGGCAGCGGCGCGGATCGAGGGCTCCAAGACGTTTGCGAAGGACGTCATGCAGGCGGCGGGCGTGCCGACGGCGGGCGAGCTCGCGGAGCCGCGGGCGCCGTGCGTCGTCAAGGCCGACGGGCTGGCGGCCGGCAAGGGCGTCTTCGTCTGCCGGACGCAGGACGAGGTCGAGGCGGCGCTGCCGAAGGCCGAGGCGCTCGGCCACGCCGTCGTGGTCGAGGAGCTGCTCGAGGGCGAGGAGGTCTCGCTCTTCGCGCTCTGCGCCGGCGAGGACGCCCTGGCCCTGGCACCCGCTCAGGACTTCAAACGGCTCCTCGACGCGGACGAGGGGCCGAACACGGGCGGCATGGGGAGCTATTCACCCGTGCCGGCCGTCGACGCCGGACCTGGCGGAGGAGCTGCTGGATGCCGTCCATCGCCCGGTGCTCGCGGAGCTCGCCAGGCGCGGCGCTCCGTTCCAGGGATTGCTGTACGCCGGCCTGATGCTCACGGCCGACGGACTGCGCGTGCTCGAGTTCAACTGCCGGTTCGGCGACCCGGAGACGCAGGCGATCCTGCCGCGTCTCGACGGCGACCTGCTCGAGGCGCTCGCGGCGGCGGCATCCGGGTCGGTTGCCGGCCTCGGCCTCTCCGCCGGCCCCGCGGCGGCGGTCACCGTCGTGCTCGCCGCGCCCGGCTACCCCGACGCGCCCGAGAACGGCATCCCGCTGGCCGGCCTGGACCGCGCGGAGGCCGACGGCGCGCTCGTCTTTCACGCCGGCACAGCGTTGCGCAGAGGGGAGCTCGTCAGCGCCGGCGGTCGGGTGCTCGACGTGACCGCGCTCGGCGAATCGGTGGCCGAGGCGAGGGAGCGGGCGTACGGCGCGGTTGAGCGCATCGAGTTCCCTGGAGTGCAGTACCGTCACGACATCGCCCTTCGAGCCGTCCACGCGCGTGCCTGACCAGTCCTCCGGCGAAGGGCCGCTCGTCGGCATCCTCATCGGGTCCGAGTCCGACCGCGAAGCCATCGGCGCCGCCGGCAAGGAGCTGGACGAGCGCGGCATTCCCTGGGAGCTGAACGTGCTCTCGGCGCACCGTGACCCCGAGGGCGTCGCCGAGTACTCGAAAACCGCGGCGTCGCGGGGCATCCGCGTCCTCATCGCCGGCGCCGGCATGGCGGCCGCGCTCCCGGGCGTCGTCGCCGCCTACTCGGACCTGCCCGTGATCGGCGTCCCGCTGACCTCGTCCAAGAGCGTGATGGGCGGGCTGGACGCGATCCTCTCGATCGTCCAGATGCCTCCGGGAGTTCCCGTCGCCTGCGTTTCCGTGAACGGCGGCCGCAACGCCGCCGTCCTCGCGGCCCGCATCCTCGCCCTGGGCGAGGGCTAGCGCCGCCGGCGAGGCAAGCCTGCGCGCTCTCTAGACTTGCCCTTGTGATCGCCCGCTACTCCCGTCCGGACATGAAGCGCGTCTGGTCGGAGGAGAGCAGGCTCGCGCGCCTGCTCGAGGTCGAGCTTGCCGCCCTCGACGGCTGGGCCGAGATCGGAGCAGTTCCCGCCGATGCGGCCGCAGAGGTGCGCGAGCGCGCCGTTCCTCCGACGCCCGAGCGTGTGGCCGAGATCGAGGAGCGCACCCAGCACGATCTCGCAGCGTTCGTCGACGCGGTCGCCGAGGAGCTCGGCCCGGTCGGACGGTGGCTCCACTACGGGCTGACGTCCTCCGACGTGCTCGACACGGCGACGGCGCTCCAGGTGCGAGAAGCGGGAGCGCTGCTCCTCGACGGCCTCGACCGGGCGCTCGCCGCGGTGGTTGCGCGGGCCGAGGAGCACCGGGAGACCGTGATGGCGGGGCGCACCCACGGCATCCATGCCGAGGCGATCACCTTCGGCGCCAAGCTGGCCGGGTGGGCGTTCGAGCTCGAGCGCGACAGGGAGCGCCTCGAGCACGCGCTGGAAGGGATGCGCGTCGGGAAGCTCGCCGGCGCGGTGGGGACGTACGGCGGCGGCGACCCTGAGGTCGAGCGGATCGCCTGCGAGCGCCTCGGGCTCGTGCCGGAGCCGGTCGCCACGCAGGTCGTCCCGCGGGACCGGCACGCGGAGCTCCTGTCGACTCTCGCTCTGTGCGCGTCGTCGCTCGACAGGTTCGCGACCGAGATCCGCCACCTCGCCCGCACCGAGCTCGGCGAGGTTCAGGAGCCGTTTCGCAGCGGACAGAAGGGCTCCTCGGCGATGCCGCACAAGCGCAACCCGGTAGTCGCCGAGCGGATCTGCGGGCTCGCGCGGATCGTCCGGTCGGCGTCGCTGGTCGGCCTGGAGAACGTCGCGCTCTGGCACGAGCGCGACATCTCGCACTCGAGCGCCGAGCGGGTCGTCCTGCCGGACGCCTTCCTGGCGCTCGACTACATGCTCGACCGCTTCGCCTGGCTCGCCGAGGGCCTCGTGGTCGACGCCGACCGCATGCGCCGCAACCTCGACGCCTCGCACGGGCTCGTCTTCAGCCAGCGCGTCCTGCTGGCGCTGGTCGCCGCCGGACTGTCCCGGGACGAGGCGTACCGCCTCGTGCAACGCAACGCCCTTGCCGCCTGGGAGGAGGAGCGCGACTTCCGCGAGCTGCTTGCGGCCGACCCGGAGGTCGGCGCCGCCCTCGACGCCGAGGCGCTGGCGGACGCCTTCGACCTTGCCGACGCCCTGCGCCACGTCGACGTCCTGTTCGAGCGCCTCGCGGCGCTCTCCGAGAGAATCGCCGAGCGAAAGGAGGAGGCTGTCCATGCCTGAGGCCGTCCACGTCGGGAGCGGGAAGGTCCGGGAGCTCTTCGAGCTGGACGACGAGCGGATGCTGCTCGTCGCCACCGACCGGATCTCGACCTTCGACGTCGTCCTGCCCACCGAGATCCCCGACAAGGGGCGCGTTCTGACCGGGCTCTCCGGGTTCTGGTTCGCGCGGACACGGGACATCGTCCCCAACCACCTGCTCGCCCTCCGCGAGGACGGGCGGTCGACCGAGGCCCAGCGGCTCTCGATGCTGCCGATCGAGTGCGTCGTCCGCGGCTACCTGGCCGGCTCGGGCTGGAAGGACTACGGCGCCACCGGCGAGGTGTGCGGCCACCGGCTCCCCGAGGGCCTGCGTGAGTCAGACCGCCTGCCGGAGCCGATCTTCACGCCCGCGACCAAGGCCCAGGAGGGGCACGACGAGAACATCGACCGCGAGCGAGCAGCCGAGCTCGTCGGCGAGGAGCTCTTCGCCGACGTCGAGCGCATCTCGCTCGACCTCTACCGTTTCGCGGCGGCGTACGCGCTCGAGCGCGGCATCGTCATCGCGGACACCAAGTTCGAGCTCGGCGTGGCTCCGGACGGCACGCTCACGCTCGGAGACGAGGCGCTGACACCGGACTCCTCCCGCTTCTGGCCCGCCGACGAGTACGAGCCCGGGCGGGGCCAGCCCTCGTTCGACAAGCAGTACGTCCGCGACTACTGCGAGACGCTCGGCTGGGACAAGTCCCCGCCCGGCCCGGAGCTCCCGGACGCGGTCGTGACCGGCACGAGGGCGCGTTACGTCGAGGCGTTCGAGCAGCTGACCGGCATCCCGTTCGACGACTACCTCGACGACCCGGGGACGGTGCTCCGATGAAGGCAACCGTGCTCGTCCGCCCGAAGGGAGGCATCCTCGACCCGCAGGGCGAGGCCGTCGAGCGCTCGCTACGCCAGCTCGGCTTCGAGGTCGGAGAGGCGCGCGTGGGCCGAGTGATCGACCTCGAGGTCGAGGCCTCCAGCGCCGACGAGGCGCGGAGCCAGCTCGAGCGGATGTGCGAGAACCTGCTCGCGAACCCGCTGATCGAGAGCTACGAGATCGAGCTCGAGGAGCGCTCGGCGTGACGGAGCGTCGGCCGCGAGTCGCCGTCCTGGTCTTCCCGGGCTCGAACGACGACCGGGATGCGGCCTGGGCGCTGTCGGCAGTCGGCGCCGACCCGCAGCTCGTCTGGCACGCGGAGCCTGCGCTGCCCCGCGTCGATGCCGTCGTCCTCCCGGGCGGGTTCTCGTACGGCGACTACCTTCGCTGCGGCGCCATCGCGCGGTTCGCGCCGGTCATGGAGGCCGTGGCCGACTTCGCCGCTGACGGCGGCCCGGTGCTCGGGATCTGCAACGGGTTCCAGATCCTCTGCGAGGCGGGCCTGCTGCCCGGCGTCCTCCGGCCGAACCAGTCGCTCTCGTTCGTCTGCCGGGACGTCCCGCTCGTGGTCGAGCGCGCGGACACGCCGTTCACCGCCCGCTGCGAGCTCGGCGAGACCCTGACGATCCCGGTCAAGCACGGCGAGGGCTGGTACCACCCGCCGGACGACCTCCCGGAGGAGCAGATTGCCCTGCGCTACGCGCCCGGGGAGAACCCGAACGGGTCGGAGCGCGACATCGCCGGAGTCGTCAACGCCGACGGGCACGTCATGGGGCTCATGCCCCACCCGGAGCATGCCGTCGACCCGCTGCTCGGCTCGGGCGACGGGGGCCTGATCCTCGCCTCGCTGGTCGATGCCGCCCGCGAGCGGTCCTACGCCCGCGCGTCCTAGATCGCGGCGCCTCGATATTCAGTTTTCGTGAGTCCCTACCGGGGCGCGAGGCCGAGCGCGTCCGCCAGCCGCGGCCGCGCCTCGAGCTCCGTCCGCAGACGTTCGAGGTCGCGCGCTCGCAGAGTGACGGGGCCGCGCCGGACGTTGCCGCCGGTGGAGTAGGCGAAGCGAACCAGCGCGCCTCCTTTCTCGTCCTCCAGCAACTGGACGACGGTCTCGAAGCGACGATCTCCGGCGCGCTGCGCGACCCGCAGCTCCTCCTCGACCGTCGCCTTTCCCCATGGCGTTGCCGCCTTCGTGCTCATGGGACGACCGTATCCGGGGAAAGCGCGCGAGTGTGCCACGGGATGTGTCGAGACCCGCACGTACCTGTGACGAAAGCGTAACGCGGGCGCCGCGAACGTGTCAGGATGCTCGGGTCAACTCGTTCCGGTGCCGGGCAGCTCTCTCTTGCGGATCGGAATGCCGGCAGCGCGGCGGCTGCAGCTCCACGGGGAGAGCGACATGTGCGCGGGACGCAACAAATCGGGAACGAAAGGGGGACCAGGCATGCCGAAGCGCATTCGCTCGAGGAGCGCGGTGATCGTCTGCTTCACACTCGTGCTCGCTACGGCAGTCCTCACCGCCCCGCTGTACGGCAGCGGCGGCAGCTCGTCGTCCAGAAACCACGTCAAGGTCGACCTCGTGAACGCGAACGGCGCCGACGTGGGCTTCGTCAAGCTGACGAAGCAGGGCGGCAAGGTCATCGTCCGGGGAGAGGTCGAGGGCCTTACGCCGGGCTTCCACGGCTTCCACGTGCACTCGGTCGGCCAGTGCGTCGCACCGTTCACGTCGGCCGGCGGTCACTACAACCCGGGCGGTGTCGGTCACGGCTCGCACGCAGGAGACATGCCGAGCCTGCTCGTCCTCGACGACGGGACTGCGATGGCGGAGTTCGCAACGGACAACTTCGCGATCGCTGATCTCTTCGACGCGGACGGCTCGGCGATCATCGTGCACGCCGCACCCGACAACTTCGCCAACATTCCGACGCGCTACCAGTCGACGACCGAGGGTGTCTTCGGCCCCGACTCGGCGACGCTCGGAACCGGCGACGCAGGCGCGCGCGTGGCCTGCGGGCTCGTCGACTAGGAGCCACGAACTGCGGGCGGGAGGCGCCTAGGGCGGCCTCCCGCCCGTTCTCTCCGGGCGCTACTCGGCCCCGAGCAGCAGGGTGTCGAGGCCGCGCGTGACCCCGACGAGCTCGGGCACGCGCCGCACGGCGAGGAGCGTTCCGTGCACGTACGGCTCCGGCGTCCCGCCCGCGTCGTGCCGGATGGTGAGACGCTCGTCGGGCAGCCCGAAGACGACCTCCGTGGAGACGACGAAGCTCGGAAGACGGACGGAGTGCACCTGCGCGCCGCCGACCGTCGCGCCGCGGGCCTCCCTGGGCCCGTGCAGGTCCTCGAGTCGGATATCCGACCTCCGGCTCCCGGACCTCGCCGAGCCGCTCCGCCAGCTCCCGGGACGTCCCGCTGGGGACGTCGGGCTTCGACGCGCTCGCGTAGTCGATGACCTCCCACTGCGGCAGATGGCGCGCCGCCAGCAACGCGCCCGCCTGGCACATCGCCGCGGTCAGGGAGAAGTTCCCGGACGCGACGACCCCGACCCCGCGCTCGCGGGCGGCGGCGTCGATCTCCTCGAAGTCGGACGCGGTCAGCCCGGAGCTGCCGACCACCACGGCCACTCCCGCCTCGACCGCGGCCATGGTGTTCGCCTTCACCGCAGTCGCCGAGGTGTAGTCGACGAGCACGTCGACACCCTCCAACGCTTCGCCGACGCTCCCGTACACCGGGACGCCGAGCGGCTCGCGGCCGAGCGCCTCACCGAGGTCGCGACCGGCGGCCGACCGGCTGACCGCGGAGGCGAGCGACAGGTCCGGCGCCTCCAGCACGGCGTCGACCAGCGCGCGGCCGGTCCACCCTGTCGCGCCCGCGATCGACACGGCCAGCTCTGCGCGACCGCTGCTCATAGCTCCTCGGCCTGCGGCAGGTCGTCGGTGATGTCGAACCAGGGCGCCTTCGACCCGACGAAGATGTGCTCCGTCGGGCGAATGCCGGGGGCATCGACGAGCGACCCCATTGCGACGTGAACGTACTCACCGTCCCGCACCACGGAGAAGAGCAGTGAGCCGCAGACACCACACCGCGTGTCGTTGAGATCGTCCTCTCCGTAGACGAGGAGCGCGTCCATGCCTTCGGTGACCTCGAGCTTCGTCCGCTCGATCCCGGCAAACGCCTTGAACGCCGAGCCGGTTGCGGCGCGGCAGCGAGAGCAGTGACAGTTCGCGGCGTACCGAAAGGCGTCGGCAACCCGATACCGGACTGCGCCGCAGTGGCACTTCCCGACGAGCATCCGATCGTCCGCGCTTTCGGGCGGCAAGTCGACAGGCATCTGCATCCGCTGCGGGTCTAGCGGCGCTCGATCAGCTCGACCCGGTACCCGTCCGGATCGCTGAACGAAGCACAGGCGAGCGCCGCCCTCGCGCACGGTGTACGGCGGCTTCTCGGGCTCGATGCCCTGCTCGGCCAGCCGCTCGAGGGCGGCGTCCAGGTCGGCGACCGTCACGGCCACGTGGCCGTATGCGGTACCGAGCTCGTACGAGTCGACGCCGAAGTTGTACGTCAGCTCGAGCCGGTCGGCGTCACCGGGCAGGCCCATGAAGATGTTGATCGCCTCGTCGCGGATCGGCATGCGCCGGCGCTCCTCGAACCCGAGCGCCTCGTAGAAGGCAACCGACCGGTCGGGGTCGGTGATGCGGTAACAGGTGTGAATGAGCTCCATGCCGCGAGCCTACCCGCCCTCGAGGTCCTCGCGCACCAGACCGAACAGCACCCCGTCCGCCCAGTCGCCGTGGCGGTCGTAGGCCCGGCGGCGAACACCTTCCCGCACGAAGCCGGCACGTTCGAAGAGGGCGAGCGCGCGTTCGTTGAAGCCGTAGACCTCCAGCTCGACCCGGTGATAGCCCAGGTCGAAGACGAGATGGCGCACGAGCAGCCTCGTCGCCTCGACTCCGAGCCCGCGCCCGCGGTGGTCGGGGTGGAGCATGATCGCGTGGAGGTTCGCGATCCGGCTCCGGCGGTTGGCGACCTCGAACGCGAGCGCCCCGGCGGGCTTGCCCTCCACCTCGACGATCAGGCGACCGTGGTGCTGCGGGTCGTCCTCCGACCGGCGCACCTCCTCGAGGAGCTCGTCGTGTCCGCGCGCGGACACGGCCGCCATGAACGGCTCCACCTCGTCGTGCGACGCGAGCTCGACGAGGAAGTCCACGTCGGCCTCGGTCGCACGCCGGAGCGCGAAGCCGTCGCCGGCGAGCGGGGCCGTCACGCCTGCGGGGTAGCGGGCGCCGCTTCCGCCTCGGGCTCGCGACCACGGCGCCGGCGCGCGAAGGCCGCTCCCGACCCGAGCGCGACGCCCGCGAGGATGAGCACGAGGCCGAGGGCGGCGTTCAGCGTGACCTGCTCGTTGAGGATCAGGACGCCGTAGACGAGCGCGACCGGCGGCAGCAGGTACGTGACGAGCGAGGCCCGCGCAGCCCCGTAGCTGGTCAGCAACCGATAGAAGAGGAGCAGCGCGAACGCGGTGCCGAGGACGCCGAGCACGACGATCGACCCGATCGCCTTCCAGCTCGGCATCTCCTCGGGCATCTGGAACGCCGCGAAGGGGAGCAGGATCACGGCTCCCATCACGGACGAGGCCGTCGTGACGAGCACGGGCATCGTCTGCGAGAAGTTGTGCTGCACGAAGTGGTTCGCACCCGCGTAGGAGAGCGAGGCGACCACGATTGCGAGCGTGCCGGCGATCGCCCACCACCCGCCCTCCGGATGCAAACCTGTGAGGACCGCGACCCCCGCCAGGCCGACGAGGATCCCGGCGAGCCGCACTCCGCGAACGCGCTCGCTCGGGTTGAACCAGAACGCGAGGATGACGACGAAGATCGGCACGGAGGCGTTCGCGATCGCCGCGACGCCGGAGTCGACGTACTTCTCGCCCCAGGCGATGAGCGTGAACGGGAAGGCGGCGTTCAGGAATCCGATCGCCCAGGCCTTCCACCCGAGGCCCCGCATGTCGGAGACCGCGCGACGCCCGCCGACATGCCACGCGAGCACCGGAACGAGCACGGCCGAGGCGAGCACGAGGCGGAAGAACATCATCGCCGTCGGCTCGACCTCCTCGACCGCGACCTTGATGAAGAGATAGCTGGAGCCCCAGACCGCGGCGACGATCGCGAGGAGAGAGACGTAGCCGCGGGCCATGCCCTGAGGCTACCTACGGGCGTTCGTCCCACTCCGCGCGATCCTCCCCGGGCGTTAGAGTGGAACCCTCTCTTGAGCTCCGTGGCGGAACAGCCGCTCCACCGCGCGCTCGGTCTCACAGACGGGGAGTTCGACCGTATCCGGGGTCTGCTCGGGCGCGACCCGAACGACTTCGAGTTGGGCGTCTTCTCGCTCTTGTGGTCCGAGCACTGTGGGTACAAGCACTCCGCGCCGCTGCTTGGCCGCTTTCCGACCGAGGGCCCGGCCGTGCTGCAGGGGCCGGGCGAGAACGCCGGTGTCGTCGACCTCGGGGACGGCCTCGCGTGCGCGTTCAAGGTGGAGAGCCACAACCACCCGTCCGCGGTCGAGCCTTTCCAGGGCGCGGCCACGGGAGTCGGCGGGATCCTGCGCGACATCGTCGCCATGGGCGCGCGCCCGGTCGCCCTCCTCGACGGGCTGCGCTTCGGCCGGCCCGGCTTCGAGTTCGACCGCGCCGTCGGCGGGATCGGGCACTACGGGAACTGCGTCGGCGTCCCGACCGTCGGCGGGGAGGCTGTCTTCGACGAGGCGTATGAGCTCAACCCGCTCGTGAACGCGATGTGCGTCGGGCTCGTGCCCTCCGAGCGGCTGACCCGCGCGCAGGCCAGCGGCACCGGCAACCTGGTCGTCCTCTACGGCGCCACCACCGGCCGCGACGGGATCGGCGGGGCCAGCGTGCTGGCGAGCCAGGAGCTTTCGGACGAGGACGAGGACAAGCGCCCGACCGTGCAGATCGGCGATCCCTTCACGGGCAAGAAGCTGATCGAGGCGAGCCTCGAGCTCGTCGACGGCGGCCTCGTGGACTCCCTCCAGGACCTTGGCGCGGCGGGGCTCGCGTCCTCGCTCGCCGAGATGGCCGACCGCGGTGGCGCCGGCATCGACGTGCACCTCGACCGCGTCCCGCTCCGCGAGCCCGACCTCGAGCCGGTCGAGATCATGATCTCCGAGAGCCAGGAGCGGATGGTCGCGATCGTGCCGCCGTCCGGGCTCGCCGCCGTCGCGGCGGTCTGCGCCCGCTGGGAGCTCGACTGCGCCGAGATCGGCGTCGTCACGGACTCCGGCCTCCTGCGCGCGTTTCACGACGAAGAGGAGGTCGGGGCGATCCCCGTCCGCCACCTCACCGAGGACACGCCGCGCTACCGGCTCGAGACCCGGCCTCGCGCCCTCGAGTCGCCGATCGAGCACCCGCCCATCCGCGCCGAGCGGGACGAGCTGCTGGCGCTCCTCGCCTCGCCCAACGTCCGCAGCCGCGGGCCGGTCTACGAGCGCTACGACCACCTCGTCGGCTCGCGGACCGTGCGCCGGCCGGGACTGGATGCCGCGGTTCTCCGCCTCCGTCCCTCGCTGCGCGGCCTGGCCGTCTCCCTCGACGGCCCCGGGCGGGCCGCGCCGCTCGACCCGCGGGCAGCCGGCGCCCGCGCCGTCTTCGAGTCCGCACGCAACGTCGCCTGCGCGGGAGGACGCCCACTTGCAGCCACCGACTGCCTCAACTTCGGCAACCCCGAGAAGCCGGAGATCGCTTGGGAGCTGGCCGAGGCGATCGAGGGCATGGCCCGCGCCTGCGAGGTGCTGGGCATCCCGGTCGTCTCGGGCAACGTCTCCCTCTACAACGAGACCGACGGGCGCGCGATCCACCCGACCCCCGTGGTCGGTTGCATCGGGCTCGTCGCCGACGTGCGAGCAGTGCCGGGCGCCTGGCAGGAGGGCGACGTCGTGCTCGTCGCCGGCGGCGCCGCAGTGTCGCTCGACGGCTCCGAGTACCAGGCGCGCTTCCTCGGCGGCCCCGCCGGCCGGCCGGTCCCTCCGGACTACGTGGCCGAGGCGGCGCTCGTGCACTTCCTCTGGCGCTCCGCCCCGCTCTTCTCGGCGGCGCATGACGTCTCCGACGGCGGGCTCGCCGTGGCACTCGCCGAGCTCGCGCTTCACTCCGGCCTCGGTGTCGAGGTCGACCTCGAGGACGACGCGCTCGCCTGGTTCG
The DNA here is from genome assembly GCA_963748205.1 of uncultured Actinomycetes bacterium. GTDB lineage: Bacteria > Actinomycetota > Thermoleophilia > Gaiellales > Gaiellaceae > JAIBJN01. The sequence goes on along the minus strand of CAVVIB010000006.1, from coordinate 29,752 downwards.
GCGAGGGTGCCGGGAGGGCCGTGATCGCCGCTGCGCCCGAGCCCGCGGAGGGGCTCGAGGGCGCCCAGCTCCGGCGGATCGGCGTCGTGCGCGGGAACTCGGTCCTCGGCATCCCGCTCGAGCAGCTCCGCGAGGCCTACGAGGGCGGGGCCGCCTGATGTGCGGGATCTTCGGCATCCACGCCTCCGAGCGCGACGTCGCGCGGATCTCGTACTTCGGCCTCTTCGCCCTCCAGCACCGCGGCCAGGAGTCGGCCGGCATCGCCGTCTCCGACAGCGGCCGCCTGACGGTTCTCCGCGACATGGGCCTCGTCTCGCAGGTCTTCTCCGAGCAGAAGCTCCAGGGCCTCCGCGGGGACACCGCCATCGGGCACTGCCGCTACTCGACCACGGGCTCGACCCACTGGGCCAACGCGCAGCCGATGGTCCATCACGGCCCTGCGCGCACCGTCGCGCTCGCGCACAACGGCAACCTCACGAACACGGAGGAGCTCCGCTCCGAGCTCCTCGCCGCCGGCGCCCGGCTGACGTCGACCTCCGACACCGAGGTGATCGCTGCGCTGATCGCGCGCGACGAGCGGCCGCTCGAGGAGGCTGTCGCAGCGACGATGGCGCGGATCGAGGGCGCGTTCGCGGCCGTCCTCCTCTCCGAGGGCAAGCTGGTCGGCTTCCGCGACCCCGACGGCATCAGGCCGCTCGCCCTCGGCCGGCTCGAGGACGATTGCGTGCTCGCGTCCGAAGGCTGCGCGTTCGACCTCATCGGGGCCGAGGCGGTGCGCGAGCTGCAACCCGGCGAGCTCGTCGTGGCCGACGCCGACGGCGTGCGCACGGAGCAGGCCGTCGAGCCGCGCGACGGCGGTGCGCTCTGCATCTTCGAGTTCATCTACTTCGCGCGGCCGGACTCCACGCTGCGCGGCGTCGAGCTGCACGGGGCACGGGTCCGGATGGGCGAGCGGCTCGCGGAGGAATCCCCTGCCGAGGCGGACATCGTCATGGCGATCCCCGACTCGGGCACCCCGGCGGCGATCGGCTTCGCGCGCGCAAGCGGGATCCCGTTCCAGGAGGGGCTGATCAAGAACCGCTACGTCGGCCGCACGTTCATCCAGCCCGACCAGGGGCTGCGCGACCGCGGCGTGCGGATGAAGTTCAACCCGCTCGGCGAGGTGCGCGGGAAGCGCGTCGTGGTCGTGGACGACTCGATCGTGCGCGGCTCGACCACGCGCCAGATCGTGGCCATGCTCTTCGAGTCCGGTGCGACCGAGGTGCACGTGCGCGTCTCGTCCCCGCCGATCGTCTCGCCGTGCTTCTACGGGATCGACATGGCCGGCCAGGACGAGCTGATCGCGGCGAACCGCGAGGTCGAGGACGTGCGCGAGGAGATCGGCGCGACCTCGCTCGCCTACCTCTCGCTCGACGGGCTCCAGGACGCGACGCGCCGGCCCGCGGACTCCTTCTGCCGCGCGTGCCTGACGAAGAGCTATCCCACGCGGATCCCGGAGAACCTTCGCCTGGCGAAGCTCCGCTTCGAGCGGACTCCCGTCTGAAGGCGACACGTCCGGGGTCTGACCCCGGACATGGCCGTCGCGGCCGGCAGGCCGGCCGTTGAACCTGTGGAGGACGATCCCGCCCGTGAACGATGCAGCTAGGCGGCAAGCGGCTCCTCGCCGTGTCCGAAAGTCCTGGGGAAGGGTGTCCGCCTTAGCCATGCCCGGGGTCTGACCCCGGGCATGGCCGGCGAGGACTACTCGAGGCCGCCGACGTCGAGGACGGCGGTCTTCAGGTCGGTCATGTCCAGCATGGTGTAGCGGCCGCCGATGCGGCCCCAGCCGGTGCGCGTGCCGGAGGCGCCGCCGAAGGGCTCGTGCGCCTCCCAGTAGTCGGTCGAGTCGTTGACGACGACGTTGCCGACCTTGAGGTGGTCGAGGAAGCGGAACGCCCGCTTCAGGCTCGTCGTGTACACGGCCGCCTGGAGGCCGAGGTGCGAGTCGTTCGCGACCGCGAGCGCCTCGTCGTCGTCCGCCACGGTGATGAGCGGGACGATGGGGCCGAACGTCTCGTCGCGGTTGATGAGCGTGTCGACGCCGACGCCGTCCACGACGGTCGGCTGGTAGTAGAGCTGCGTCGGGCGGTCGCCCTCGCGCGAGCCGCCGAGGACGATCTCGGCGCCCTTGGACAGCGCGTCCTCGAGGTGGGCGTCCATCTTCTGCGCCGTCGGCTCGTTGTTCATCGGCCCGACGAGCGTCGCGTCGTCGAAGGGGTCGCCGAGCGTCCAGGTCTCCGCCTCCTTGACCACGGCGGCCAGGAAGTCGTCGTGGACGCGCTTGTCCACGAGCACGCGCTCCGTGGCGCAGCACACCTGGCCCGCGCAGAAGAAGCCGCCGAACACGGCGCCCTTGGCCGCGGCCTCGAGATCGGCGTCCACACAGACGACGACGGGCCCGTTCCCGCTCGCCTCGATCAGCGAGCGCTTCAGGCCGGCCGCGCGCACGATCTTCTCCGCGGTCGTGTGCGAGCCGATGAAGCCGATGCAGTCGATGTTCTCGTCCTGGATCAGCCGCTCGCCGACCTCGCCCGTCGCCGTAGATGACGTTGACGACGCCCTCGGGCAGCCCGGCGTCGGCCATGATCTGCATGAAGTTCGCCATCGCGATCGGCGTCCACTCGGACGGCTTGCACACCATCGTGTTCCCGGCCGCGATGCCGGGCGCGATCAGCTCGACCGGGATCAGCGTGGGGAAGTTCCACGGCGTGATCGACGCGTAGACGCCGTTCGGCTTGCGGAAGGTGAGGATCCGCTTGTTGACGTCCTGCGAGGGGATGATCGCCGTCTCCATCCTCTTGACGTCCTCGGCGGCCAGCCGGAAGTTCTCGGCCGTCTCGTCGATGTCCGGAATCGCCTCGGCCGTGAACGGCTTGCCCTGCTCGAGCGAGAGCTCGCGTGCGAACTCCTCCTTCCGCTCCAGGATCAGGTCGGCGATCGAGTGGCAGACCTCGGCCCGGTCCCACGCGGAGAGGGCGGCCCACTTCGGCTGAGCCTCGCGCGCGGCCTTCGCCGCGGCCGCGACGTCCGCCTCGCTCGCGTTCGGTGCGTCCGCGAGCTTCTCCCCCGTGACCGGGGAGACGATCTCGCGCGCGTCGTCTCCCGTCGCGTCGACCCACTCGCCGCCGACGAAGTTCTGGAGCGTCCTGACCGTTACCGCCATCGTGCTGTTCCTCCCTCGACCTAGACCTTGACGTTGACTCTGTCCCACGCCTCGTCCAGCACCTGGCGCAGGACACCGACCATCTCGTCGAACTCCTCCGGACCCGCGACGAGCGGAGGCGCGAACTGCGCGCACGTCTCGCCGCGGTCGTCGAAGCGCATGTAGACGCCGAGCTCGCGGGCGCGCGGCGTCATGACCTTCTTGATCAGCTCGTCGCGCTCGGCAGGCGTGAAGGTCTCCTTCGTTTCCTTGTCCTTCACGAGCTCGAGCGAGTAGAAGTAGCCGTCGCCACGCACGTCGCCGACCATCGGGTGGTCGGCCATGAGCTGCTCGCACCGCGCGCGAAGCTCCTTGCCGAGGCGGTCCGAGCGCTCGACGAGGTTCTCGCGCTCGAAGACCTCGAGGTTGGCGAGCCCGATCGCGCACGAGAGCGGATGGCCGCCGAACGTGATCCCGTGGACGAACGACGTCGCCGGCTCGGAGAAGAACGGCTCCACGACCTGCGGCGCGGCCACCACGGCGCCGAGCGGCGCGTAGGCGGACGTGATCCCCTTGGCCAGCGCCATCATGTCCGGCTTGATCCCGTAGCGCGTCGAGCCGAACCAGTCACCGACCCGGCCGAAGCCGCAGATGACCTCGTCGGCGACCAGCAGCAGCCCGTGCTCGTCGCAGATCTCGCGGACGCGCTCGAAGTACCCGGGCGGCGGCGTGATCGAGCCTGCCGAGTTCTGCACCGGCTCGAGGATCACGGCCGCGACCGTCTGCGGGCCCTCGTTGACGACGATGGCGTCGATCTCGTCCGCACAGCGCAGCGTGCACTCGGGCTTCTCCGAGCAGTACGGGCAGCGGTAGCGGTACGGCATCGGCGCGCGCAGGCAGCCGGGCAGGAGCGGCTCGAACTGCGTCCGCAGCGCGGGGCTCCCGTTGATCGAGAGGGCGCCCATGGTCGTCCCGTGGTAGGCGCTGCGCCGGGTGATGAACTTGTAGCGGGTCGGCTCGCCGCGCAGCCGGTGGTACTGGCGCGCGATCTTGAGGGCCGACTCGATCGCCTCCGAGCCGCCGCCGACGAAGAAGATGCGCCCGACGTCGATGGGGACGAGCTCGGTCACCTTCTCGGCCAGCTCGACAGACGGGGGCGTGGCGAACCCGACCCAGTTCGTGAAGAAGGGCAGGGTCTCGACCTGCCGCTTGGCCGCCTCGGCGATCTCGGGCCACGGCCCGTAGCCGATGTTGACGCAGTAGAGGGCGGAGAGGGCGTCGAGGTAGCGGTTCCCCTCGTTGTCCCAGATGTAGCAGCCTTCCGCCCGCTCGATCACGAGCCGGCTCGCACCGGCCGGCGTGAAGTGGCGCCAGAGGTGATCCGTGGTCGTCGTCGTCATGCAGTCGCGCTCCTTCCGTTCCGGGCCGCGAGGGCCTGCCTGGCCTTGACCGCGAGCCAGAGCTCCATGCGCTCCTCCGGATCGTCCGGATGGCGCCCGGTCTGCTCGCGCAATCTCTCCATGCGGTACCGCAGCGTATGCCGGTGGACGCCGAGCTGCTCCGCTGCGTCGCTCCAGCGGCAGCCCGAGTCGAGCAGGGCCGCCAGGGACTCCATCAGCCGCCCGCTGTCCGCCACCGGGCCGAGCACGCGGTCGACGAACGCCTCGAGCGCCGCGTCCGGGAGGCTGAGCAGGAGCTCGAGCGAGCCGAGGTCGCGGTAGGAGGCGACGTCGCCGCCGGCCGAGTCGAGCGCCGCGCGCGCCTCGAGCAGGCTGCGCCCGAGCGCGCGGCCGAGCGCCGGCCTCCCCACGCCCACGCGGGCGTGCGGGCCGGCCTTCACGATCGTCTCCGCGAGCCCGAGGATCTCCTCCTCGCTCGCAGCCTCGACGAGGAACGCCGCCCGGTCGCGCCTCGTCGTCGAGAGGTAGCGCACGTGCCGCCGGTCGAGCTCCTCGGCGACCTCGCGGCGCACCTGCTCGCCGCTCTGTCCGTTGCGCGGCGCCGCGAGGAGCGCGGCGTAGTGCTCCGCCGGCTCGAGCCCGAAGGCCGCCATGCGCCTCCCGGTCTCCCGGTCGTCGAGCCGCTCGCCCTCGAGGTCCTCGAGCAGGTCGCCCGCGAGGCGGAGCTCGGCCGCGCTCACGGCGCGGCGCCGCGACAGCTCGAAGGCCAGCGCGGTCTGCCCGTGGTGGAGGACGAGCTTGTCGTACTCCTCGAAAGGCCTCCCCTCGCGCGCGGCGCGCAGCGTCGCCACCTCGCCGCCGGCGACGACCGGCAGCTCGAGCGCGTCGTCGAACGAGACGCGCCGGCGGCCGTGCCGCTCGCTGACGACGCGCCCGCTCTCGTCCACGAGCGCGAGGCTGCAGTCGAGGTGGTTGCAGACGACCGCGAGGAGGGCCTGGAGCCCTCGCCCCTGGATGACCGCGTCCGCGAGGCGTTCGTGCACGGCCAGCGCGCGCGTGACCTGCTCGAGCTGCTCGTTCGCGAGGTGCGAGAACGCCGCCTTCGTGATCGCGACGAAGGGCAGCTCGTACGGCACCGCGATCGTCGGGAAGGAGAGCTTGTCGGCCTCCTCGACCATCGGCGCGGGCACGTCCGGGAAGCCGAACCCGATCCCGAAGCCGAGCCCTGCAAGACCGTGCTTGGCGAGCCGGCGCACGTAGGCGCGCTGTGACGTCGCCCCGTCGCCCACACCGAGCCCGGTCGTGAGCAGGAACTCGCCGCCCTCGAGGAACTCGGTCGGGTCGGCCAGCTCGGAGACGTGCAGCCAGCTGACCTCGTTCCCGAGCCCGTCGGCGCCCGCCGCGACCGACAGCTCGAGGCCGGGCATGGTGGCGATGTCCCGCACCGTCAGCATGTCGCCCTTTTCGACATCGGGGCCAAACGCTACGCCGCAGGACGGCGCAAGGCAACGGGGAGGAGTTGCGGGTTTTCTACGCCGCGGCCTAGCGGCCTTCGTAGACCTTGCCGGCCTTGGCGATGCCGCGCGCGATGATGTAGCCGACCGAAAGGACGACGGTCGCCTGGAGGAACGCGTTCCAGCCCACCTCGTCGGCGGCCAGCGTGACGATCAGCGCGACAACCCAGGCGACGAGGAAGACGATCAGCTCTCCGGGCGGCGCCGGGACGGCGGGCACGCCGTAGTACGGCCGCTCGTAGCTCGGCGGCGGGGGCGGAGGTGGCGGCGGCGTGCTCGACATGCGTCTCCTTCCTCGGGCGGGTGGCTGCATCGTAAATGCTCCCGCGGGTTCCCGTAAGCCCGCCGGTTACGATGGCGCGGGTCGCGTGCAGCTCTTCCACTACCACCTCGTGACGAGCAAGGTCAGGCTCCTCGAGGCCCGTTATCTCGGCAAGCTCGGCTTCGGGCTCCTCGGCCGGTACGGCTGGAAGGGCGAGGCTTCCGAGTGGTTCGAGGCCGGCACGTCGTGGGAGGAGCTCGACGCGATGGGCTTCCGCCTGCGGCTCGTGGAGCTCGCGCGCGGCGCCGTCAACGTGGTGCTCCAGCCGGGCCACTGGGAGCACCCGCGCGTCGACCACATCGGCATCGCCCTCGACGACGACGGCTTCACCGAGGCGCTCGAGCGCGCCGCCGACCTCGGCCTCAAGATCCAGGACCACCCGGGCAAGCGGACGTTCATCGCCACCGAGGCCGGCTACCGGCTCGAGGTGCACCCGCCGCGGGACTGGATCGAGGATCTCCTCGGCAACACCGACGAGCTGCGGCTGGGCGAGCTCCACCTGCGCGCGCAGGACCCGGAGGAGAAGGCGGTCGCGCTCTCGGAGATCCTCGGCGTCGACCGGCTCGACACCGACGTGCTCGTCGGGGACACGCTCATCCGCTTCGAGCCCGGCGGCCCGGAGGGCAGGCCCGAGCTCGTCGCCGAGGTTCTGTTGTGAGCTCGTACGGCGAAGCCGGCGTCTCGCTGGCCAAGGCCGAGGAGGTGGTCGAGCGGCTGCGGGCGGCGGTCGAGTCGACGCGGACGGACGCGGTGGAGGGCGGCTTCGGCGCGTTCGCGGGCCTGTTCGCGCTGGACGACGAGCGACTCCTGGCCGCGACGACCGACGGCGTCGGCACGAAGCTCATCCTCTCGCGCCGTGCCGGCCGACTCTTCGACGCGGGCGTCGATCTGGCCGCGCACTGCGCCAACGACCTGGCGACCACCGGCGCCGAGCCGCTCTTCTTCCTCGACTACGCGGCGGCCGGGACGCTCGACCTCGCGGAGGTGGCCGAGCTCGTGGACGGCGCCGCCTCGGCTTGTCGCGCGGCCGGCTGCGCGATCCTCGGCGGCGAGACCGCCGAGCTGCCCGGGATCTACCGCGAGGGCGAGCTCGACTTCGCCGGGACGATGGTCGGGCTGGTCCGGCGCTCCGAGCTCGTGGACGGCTCCCGCTGCGAGCCGGGCGACGCGGTGCTCGGCCTGCCCTCGGCGGGGCTCCACGCCAACGGGTTCACGCTCGTCCGACAAGTGCTCGGCGACGACGACTTCGATCCCGACCTGCTGCTCCCGCCCACCAGGCTCTACCTCGACGACGTGCGCGCCCTGCGCGGGCGCTGCGACGTCCGCGCGCTCGCGCACGTCACCGGAGGCGGCATCCCCGGGAACCTGCCGCGCGTGCTGCCCGCCCGCCTGGGCGCGCGCATCGACCCGGGCGCCTGGGAGCGGCCGCCCGTCTACGCCTGGCTCGACGAGCGGGGCGTGCCCGAGGACGAGCAGCGGCGCGTCTTCAACCTCGGCGTCGGCTTCTGCGCGGTCGTGCCCTTCGCGCAGGCCGGCGAGGCCGGCTTCCCGGTGATCGGCCGGCTCGAGGAAGGGATCGAGGGCGTGGCCTGGGCGGACGAGGCGTGATCGGCGTCCTCGTCTCGGGACGCGGCTCGAACCTCCAGGCTCTGATCGACCAGGAGCTCCCGATCGCCGGGGTGGCCTCGAACGTCGCCGGCGCGGGCGCCCTCGAGCGCGCCGAGCGCGCCGGGATCCCGACCGGCGTCTTCGAGCTCGACGACTACGCCTCGCGCGAGGAGCGCGACCTCGCCATGAGCGACTGGCTCGCCGGCCTCGGGGTCGAGCTCGTGGTCTGCGCCGGGTACATGCATCTCCTCACGCCCGGGTTCGTCGAGCGCTGGACGGCGATCAACGTCCACCCCTCGCTCCTGCCCGCGTTCCCGGGGACGACCCCGATCGAGGACGCGCTCGCCGCCGGCGTCGCGGAAACGGGCGTGACCGTGCACTTCGTCGACGAGGGCGTCGACTCGGGGCCGGCCATCTTCCAGGAGGCCGTGCCCGTCGAGCCGGGCGACACGCCCGAGACGCTGCGCGAGCGCATCCACGCGGTCGAGCACCGGCTCCTGCCCGAGGCCGTTCGCCTCTATCTGGCCGGGGCCTTACGCTCCTAGTCCCGGCATGCAGGTATCGCGAGCGCTGATCTCCGTGTTCGACAAGGACGGCCTCGACGTGTTCGCGCGCGGGCTGAACGACATGGGCATCGAGATCGTCGCGAGCGGCGGCACGGCGGCGTACATCGCCGAGCTCGGCATCGACGTCGTCCCGGTCGAGGAGCTGACCGACGTCCCCGAGCTCCTGGGCGGCCGCGTGAAGACGCTCCACCCGCGCATCCACGCCGGCATCCTCGCCAGGCGGGGGCGCGAGGTCGACCTCGACGAGTTGCGCGAGCAGGGCATCCGCACGTTCGACCTCGTCTGCGTCAACCTCTATCCGTTCCAGAGCGTGACCGCGCGCCGCAACGTCCGCGAGGAGGACGCGGTCGAGATGATCGACATCGGCGGGCCCGCGCTGCTCCGCGCGGCCGCGAAGAACTTCGTCGACGTCGTCCCGCTCTGCCAGCCGGAGCGCTACGACGAGATCCTCGGCCAGCTTCGGAACGGCGGCATCGAGCTGGACACGCGCCGGCGCCTCGCCGCCGACGCCTTCGCCCATACCGCTGCGTACGAGGCGTCGATCGCCTCGTGGTTCGCGGACATCGAGACCTTCCCGCCGCAGCTCCTGCTCTCGCTCGAGCGCGTCGACGAGCTCGTCTACGGCGAGAACCCGCACCAGCGCGCCGCCTACTACGCGGAGGCCGGCGTGCGGCGCCACCTGCTCTCGCGGGTCGAGCAGCTCGGCGGGCGCGAGCTCTCGTTCAACAACCTCAACGACCTCGACGCCGCGCGGGCGGTCGTGCGGGAGTTCGAGCTGCCGTGCTGCGCCATCGTCAAGCACGCGAACCCGTGCGGATGCGCCGTGGCAGCGTCGATCGAAGAGGCGTACGAGAAGGCGCTCGCCTCCGACCCGGTCTCGGCGTACGGGGGCGTCGTAGCGCTGAACCGCAAGGTCTCGCCCGAGCTGGGCGCGCTGCTCGCCGAGCAGTTCGTCGAGGTGCTGATCGCGCCCGACTACGACGACGGGGCGCTGGCCGCGCTCGCGGGGAAGGAGTCGCTGCGGATCCTGAGCGACCGCGAGCGGCGAGGCGCGACCCCGGGTGACCGCGACTACCGGCGCGTGTCGGGCGGGTTCCTCGTCCAGGACGCCGACTCCGAGGTCGACGACCGCGAGGGCATGAGCGTCGTGTCGGTGGCGCATCCGGACGAGCACGGCTGGGGCGACCTCCTCTTCGCCTGGCGCGTCGCCAAGCACGTCGCCTCGAACGCGATCGTGATCGCGAAGGATCTCCAGGCGATCGGGATCGGCGGCGGCCAGATGAGCCGCGTCGACGCCGTTCGCCTCGCGCTCGAGAAGGCCGCCGAGCACGGGCACGACCTCCAGGGCTCGGTGCTCGCCTCGGACGCGTTCTTCCCCTTCGCGGACGGGCCGCAGCTCGCGCTCGACGCCGGGGTGAAGGGCTTCATCCAGCCGGGCGGGTCGAAGCGGGACGACGAGGTCGTCGAGGCGATCTCCTCGACGGGCGCGATGATGGTCTTCGCGTCGCGCCGGCACTTCCGCCACTAACGAATACGCTTTACCCGTGGCGCCCGAGTATCCGACCGTCCTCGACCTCGTCGGGAACACGCCGCTCGTGCGCCTTCAGCGTGTCGGGCGCGAGCTCGGGGCGACCCTGCTCGCCAAGCTCGAGTACATGAACCCCGGTGGAAGCGTGAAGGACCGCATCGGGATCCGCATGATCGAGGCGGCCGAGCGCGAGGGGAAGCTGAGGCCCGGTGGGACGATCGTCGAGCCGACGAGCGGCAACACCGGCGTCGGGCTCGCCATCGCGGCCGCGATCAAGGGGTACCGCTGCGTCTTCGTCATGCCGGACAAGATCGCCGAGGAGAAGCGGGCGCTGCTGCGCGGCTACGGCGCCGAGGTCGTCATCTGCCCGACAGCCGTGCCGCCGGAGTCGCCCGAGAGCTACTACTCGGTCTCCAACCGCCTGGCGGAGGAGATCCCAGGCGCGTTCAAGCCGGACCAGTACTCGAACCAGGCGAACCCGCAGGCGCACTACGAGACCACCGGGCCCGAGATCTGGGAGGCGACCGGCGGCGAGATCGACGCGATCGTCTTCTCGGTCGGCACGGGAGGGACGATCTCCGGCGTCGCGCGCTATCTCCGCGAGCACAAGCCCGACCTGCTCGTCGTGGGGGCCGACCCCGAAGGCTCGATCTTCTCGCAGCCGGACAACGTCCACCCCTACCTCGTGGAGGGCATCGGCGAGGACTTCTGGCCGACCACGTACGACCCGTCCCTCGTGAACGAGTACATCACCGTCTCGGACGGCGACTCGTTCCGCACGGCGCGGCGTCTCGCGCGCGAGGAAGGGCTGCTCGTCGGCGGCTCGGGTGGTACCGCTGTGTGGGCGATGCTCGAGATCGCGAAGCGCCTCGGGGTCGGCGCGACGATCGTGACGCTGATCCCCGACTCGGGCCGCGGATACCTCTCGAAGCTCTACGACGACAACTGGCTTCAGGAGCACGGCTTCCTCGAGCGGGAGGCGCAGGCGCCGACCATCGAGGAGGTGCTCGCCTTCAAGCGCAGCGAGGAACCGGCGATCCCCGAGCTCGTCACCGTCGAATCGCACCAGAAGGTGGGCGAGGCGATCGACCTCATGCAGCGGTACTCGATCTCGCAGATCCCGGTCGTCCGCCACGACGGCGGCGGGGAGAGCCTCGCCGACGTCGTCGGCTCGATCCGCGAGCGCGGCCTCTTCGAGCGCGTCTTCCGCAGCCGCGACGCCCTCGACGACGAGGTGGCGGCGGCGATGGAGCCCCCGCTCCCCGCGGTGGAGATCGAGGAGTCCGTCGACACCGTCTTCGCCGACCTCTCCGCCGGCAACCCGGCCGTCATCGTCGCCCGGGCGGGCAAGCCGGTCGGCGTCCTCACGCGCGCCGACCTCCTCGAGTACCTGGCGCACGTCCGCGCCTCCACGGACGCCATCTAGTCCCTGGCGGCCATGACCGGGGTCAGACCCCGGCCGGGGCCGGCGGGGACAGGGCTCGTCGGACGTGGGGGCCCGCCCCTACCGCAACCATGCGGGCACCTGACCCTTGGAGACACGGCCGGGGTCTGACCCCAGACGTGTCTGGAGGGGACGGGCTGCGTAGACTTGGACGATGGATTTCGAGACCCGCGCGATTCACGACGGTCAGGAGCCCGACCCGGCGACCGGGGCGGTGATCACGCCCATCTACCAGACGTCGACCTTCCTCCAGGACGACGTCGGGGTGAACAAGGGCTACGACTACTCTCGCTCGGGGAACCCGACGCGGACGGCGCTCGAGACCTGCCTCGCCTCGCTCGAGGGCGCCGACCACGGGCTCGCCTACTCGTCGGGGCTCGGCGCGACGACGACGATCATGCACCTGCTCGAGCCGGGGGACCACGTCGTCTCCGTGAACGACGTCTACGGCGGCACGTACCGGATGTTCTCCCAGGTCTACGAGCCCAAGGGCTACAAGTTCACATACCTCTCGGCGGCGGAGATCGGCAACGGGCTGGAGGAGCACCTCGGCGAGAGCACACGGATCGTCTGGCTGGAGACGCCGACGAACCCGCTCCTCAACCTGATCGACATCGAGAGAGCCGCGAAGGCGGCGCACGCCGCCGGCGCGATGGTCGTCGTCGACTCGACCTTCGCCACGCCGTACCTCCAACTGCCGCTCGAGCTGGGCGCGGACATCGTCCTCCACTCGACGACGAAGTACCTCGGCGGGCACTCGGACGTCATCGGCGGGTTCGCCGCGACGAACGACCCGACTATCGCCGAGCGCCTCAAGTTCCTCCAGAAGTCCCTCGGCGCGGTGCCGGGGCCGTTCGACTGCTGGCTCGTCCTGCGCGGCCTGAAGACGCTCGCCGTCCGCATGGAGCGCCACTGCGAGAACGCCCACGCCGTGGCGGCGCTCCTCGCCGAGCACCCCGCGGTCGAGAAGGTCTTCTTCCCCGGCCTCCCGGACCACCCGGGGCACGAGATCGCCGCCCGCCAGATGCGCGACTTCGGCGGGATGATCTCCTTCCTCGCCGGCAGCGACGACGAAGCGAGGACGATTGTCGGCCGGACGAAGGTCTGGACGCTGGCGGAGAGCCTCGGCGGCGTGGAGAGCCTCATCGAGGTGCCGGCGCAGATGACCCACGCCTCGACGGCGGACTCGCCCTTCGCAACGCCCGGCAACCTGATCCGGCTCTCCGTCGGGATCGAGTCGGCCGCCGACCTCGTGGCCGACCTCGAGCAGGCGCTCGCCGCGGTCGGCTCGAAGTCCTCCGCCTAGCCCGGCGCCCAGGCGGGGAAGCCCCCGAGAAGCCGCCGGCCGGACGACTCGCGCCGACCCGTCCGTCGGCACGAAGGTCACCGAGCCCTCTTCGTCGACGGCGAGCCAGCGGCCGTCGGGCGACCAGTCGGGGAACCTCTGCTGCCGCTCCACGTCGCGTGAGAGGTTGCGCGCCTCGCCGCCGTCCGCCGGGACGACGAAAACGTCGTAATCGGCTGTCCGTTCGAGGTCGCGTGCCGGCGGCTCGAAGTTCTCCGGCGTCGAGCGCGTGGAATGGAACGCGATCTGCGTCCCGTCCGGTGACCACGTCGGGTACATGTCGTAGGCGGGGCTCTCGGTCAGCTGCCGGAGGCCGCTCCCGTCCGCGTTGACGACGAAGACGTCGTAGTTCGGATCCCCGTGCAGACCGGCCCCGCCCACGTGAGAGGCGAAGGCGATCTGCGTCCCGTCCGGCGACCAGGCCGGGTACTCGCCCCAGATGTCGGTGACACGCCGGACGCCGGAGCCGTCGGCATCCATCACGAAGATCCGCAGCTCGCCTTCTCGGTCGGAGGCAAAGGCGATCTGCCCGCCGTCGGGCGACCAGGCCGGCGACCACTCGTTCGACGGGCTCGAGGTCAGGTTGCGCGCCCCGGTCCCGTTCGCGGACGAGACGTAGATCTCGTCGTTGACGTTGACTCCCGTGCGCGAGTCGCGGTAGGCGAGGAGTGACCCGTCCGGCGACCAGTCCGCGTCGAACTGAGGGCCCGGCGCCTCGACCACGACCCGCCGGCCGCTTCCGTCGGCGCCGACGACCGCGATGTCGTCGTCGATCGAGACCGCGAGCCGGCCCACGGGCGGAGGCAGGGGCGGAGGCGCTGCCGCGGTCTCGGTCTTCTCGCCGCCGTCGCACGAGGCGACGAGCAGCGCGATCAGCGCGATCAGCGCGAAGGGGATTCGCCGGTCCACACAGCCCCTACACCTCTGAAGGGGCGGGGGTTCCGGCGAGGACGGCCTTGTAGGCGTCCTCGTAGTCGCGCACCATCCGCTCGGCGGAGAAGCGCTCCTCGACCGAGCGGCGGCAGTCCATCAGCTCGATGCGGTCGGCGTCGGGGAGCGCGTCGGCCATCTCGCGGTAGTCGTCCACGATGACCCCCGAGCGCCCGTGCTCGATCACCTCGGGCACGGCGCCCCAGCGCGTTGCGATCACGGGCGTCCCGCACGCCATGGACTCGATCATCACGAGCCCGAACGGCTCCTCCCACTCGATGGGGAAGAGCGTGGCGCGCGCGTTCTGCAAGAGCGCGACCTTCTTGCCGTGGCTCGTCTCGCCGAGGTACTCGACCCCGTCGCCGAGGTGAGGCGCCACGTACGTCTCGAAGTACTCGCGCTCGGCCGGCTCCCGCATCTTCCCGGCGATCTTGAGGGGGACGCCCGCCTGCAGCGCGACCTCGACGGCGCGGTGGCAGCCCTTGTCCTCGCTCATGCGACCGAGGAAGAGCAGGTATTCGCCGCGCGAGGAGTGCACCGGATAGGCGTCGAGGTCGAGGGCGTTGTGGCAGTTCGCCACCCAGTTGAGCTCCGGCTGAGGGCGGCGCTGGTTGAACGAGAGCGAGATCAGCCCGACGTCCGGGTGGACGCGGCCCAGGGACGCGTAGAGGTCGCCGTCGGCGCCGGTCAGCGGCCCGTGCACGGTGTGCACGAGCGGCGTCCCGCCGGCACCGCCGATGGCGGCGGCGAGCGGCCCGGAGTGGTCGTTGACGATGTCGAAATCCCCCGCGCGCTCGAGGCACGAGAGCGCATGGCGCAGCTCCGTCGCCGTCTTCCCGATCTGCTCGGACGGCGCCGTCGGGAAGACGGAGACGAGCTCGGCCTTCGTCTCGGAGTCGCCCGAGGCGAAGAGCGTGACGTCGTGCCCCGCGTCGGCCAGCCCGTCGGCGAGGAGCGACACCACCCACTCGATCCCGCCGTAGCCCACCGGCGGGACCGGGAACCAAACGGGAGAGAGGATGGCGATCCTCACGTCTCGTCGATGATGACGTGCCCGTCCTCGAGTTGCACGTCCCACGACCGGTCGAACGCGCGCACGCCGGTGAGGCGAATCGAGCCCGCCCAGGCGGGAACGTCGTCCGGAGCGATGGTGCCGAGGACGTGCCGGCGGTGGTCCGGCTCGATCCCGAGGAGCAGTCGGAGGAGGAGCACGGGGGTTCCGGCCGCCCAGGCCTGCGGGCGCGCGGCCGTCGGATACGGGATCGGGAACGGCGTTTCGGTGCGGGAGAAGCCCGCGAACACCTCCGGAAGCTGGTAGTCGAAGAACGTGGCCGAGTCGAGCATGCGCCTGATGATCCGGTGCGCCTCGGGCCAGCGCCCGTAGCGCGCGAGGCCCCACGCGATCAGGGACGTGTCGTGCGGCCAGACGGTGCCGTTGTGGTACGCGAGCGGGTTGAATCCCGCGTCGCCGGACGACATCGTCCGGATGCCCCAGCCGGACCAGAGCGACTCCCCCATGAGCTGGTCGACGACGGCGTCGACCCGCTCGGGCAGGACGATCCCGCTCCAGAGCAGGTGGCCCATGTTCGAGGTCACCGAATCGAGGGGCTCCTTGTTGCCGTCGAGCGCCAGGGCGTAGAAGCCGCCCCGCTCCTCGCGCCAGTAGGCCTCGTCGAAGCGCGTGCGCAGCTCCTCGGCGTCGCGCTCGAGGCGCTCGGCGAGCTCGCGCTCGCGCCAGACGTCGCGGGCGATCTCGGCCATGCGGACCTTGGCGTCGTAGACGTAGCCCTGCACCTCGCACGGGGCGATCGGCGGCTCGGCTTGCCGACCGTCGTGGAAGAGCTGCGAGTTGCCCGGAGTCCTTCCACGACTGGTTGAGGAGCCCGCGCGGAGAGCGCCGGTTGTACTCGACGAAGCCGTCCCCGTCCAGGTCGCCGTGCTCGTCGATCCACTCGAGCGCGCGCATCGCCGGCTCGCGCAGGTCGCGAACCATCCCGGCGTCGTCGGTCCAGCGCCAGACCTCGGAGAGGAGGATGAGGTAGAGAGGCGTCGCGTCGACGGTGCCGTAGTAGCGCGGGAACCACGCGTGCGCCCCCTTGCCCTGGCGGACCTCGTGGACGATCTTGCCGGGCTCGGCGTCGATGCTCGGATCGTCCTCTGTCGCCTGCAGCTCGGCGAGCACCGCGAGCGCGTTCTGCGCCAGATCCGGCCCGAAGAGGAGCGTTTGCAGGCACGTGATGATCGTGTCCCGCCCGAAGACGGTCATGAACCAGGGCATCCCGGCCGCGGGCAGCGCGCCGGAAAGACGCGGGTCCTGGTCCATGCGCAGTGAGGACAGGTCTGCGACCGAGCGGCCGAACGTGTGCACCAGCTCGTCCCAGGAGCTTCGCAGCTGCGGCACGCGCAGGCGCCACGCCGCGAGCGAATCGCGCACGCGGGCGATCTCGTCCCCGAAGCGGCGCTCGGCCATCTGCGCGGCGGTCTGCGTGCCGTCGGCAGACGGGATCACGTCGGCGCGCAGGCGCCAGCTCTCGCGCGGCTCGAGCTCGATCCGGTACGTCACGGTCGAGTCCGACGCCTCCCCCCGCTCGGAGAGGACGACCTGCGTGATCCCGTGGAAGCTCTCCTCCTGGAGCGCGATCACGAACTGGTTGTCGCCCTGCTCGTACACCGGCGCGACGGGCGTCGGAAGCGGATCCGCGCGCTCGGGGTCGCCGAGGGCGAAGTCGTACTCCTTCACCGAGAAGATGTCCGCGAAGTCGTTGCCGAGCTCGAGCGCGAGCTCGAACGAGATCGTCCGCTGGGAGTGGTTCGAGACGACGATGTGCTCCTGCATCGCGTGGCCGACGAAGCGCTCGCGGCCGATGGACAGCTCGTCGTTCTCCAGGTCACCGACGACCGGGTTCCGCAGGAAGAACGCGGCCGAGTAGTACTCCACCTTGCGCGAGGAGAGCATGAGCGGCCGCGCGCCGTTGATCGTCAGCGCCCAGCGCGAGAGGAAGCGCGTGTCGTGCGCGAAGAAGCCCATCGTCGGCTCGACGATGTCGCCCCGCTCGTCCGAGACGCAGAAGGTCGATCCCTCGAGGATGGTGAGAGCCACGCGTGGCCTCAGTCCCTGACGATCGCGTCCTGACTCGCCTGCTTGAGCGGCTTCACGACGATCTCATCAATGACCATGTGGGCCGGTCTCGTCAACGACCAGAGGATGCAGTCGGCGATGTCCTCGGGCGTCAGGTACTCGACACCGCGGTAGACGGCGGCCTTCTTCTCCTGGTCGCCGCCGAAGCGGACGTCCGAGAACTCCGTGTCGCCCACCATGCCCGGATCCACGGTCGTGACGCGGATGCGGCCGACGAGCTCCTTGCGCATCACGTACGTGAGCGCGCGCACGGCGGTCTTCGAGCCGACGTACATGCCGCCGCCGGCGTACGCCTCGCGACCAGCCCAGGAGCCGAGGTTGACGATGTGCCCGCGGCCGTCCTCCATGTGCGGCAGGACGAGCCGGGTCATGCGCATGAGCCCGGCGACGTTCGTCTCCCACATGATCGCGTCGTCCTCGTCGGAGCCGTCGGCGATCTCCGTCCGCCCCAGCGCGAGACCGGCGTTGTTGACGAGGATGTCGATCTTGCCGAGCCCGGCGACCGCGGCGTCGACGAACGACCGGGAGCTGTCGGCGTCGGTCACGTCGAGCGGCTCGAACACGTGGCCCTCGCCGAGCTCCTCTGCGATCCCCTCGAGGCGTTCCGTGCGGCGCGCGCCGAGCGCCACGCGGGCGCCCTCGGCCACGAGCGCGCGGGCGGTGGCGAGGCCGATGCCGCTCGAGGCGCCTGTGACGATCGCCGTCCTGCCGGTCAGGGCGGGCATCGGCGCAGCCTATGCAGATGTTCCGACGGTCGCGTCGACAAGCTCGCCCAGATCGCCCCCGTGGCGGCCATGGGCGAGGCCGACCAGGTAGCAGAGGAGCGGAGCGTTCGTCCGCTCGCCGCTCTCGTGCGCCGCGATGCGCGCCAGGTCGAGCAGCTCCTCGACCTGCGAGCGCGTGAGGTCGTAGCTCGACGCCTCGTCGCCGACCTCGGCGGCAAGCTTCCCGCGCGCCTCCTCCAACCATCCGTCCATCGCACGCAGCTTAGACTCCCCGCCGACGATGAAGGTGGGGGTTGCAAAGGAGACCGCTCCGGGGGAAACCCGGGTGGCCGTCGTGCCTGACACGGCGCGGCGGCTGGCCGACCAGGGCGTCGAGACGCATCGTCGAGCAGGGCGCGGGTGAGGCCGCGACGTTCGCCGACTCCGCCTACGAGGAGGTCGGCGCGCGGATCGTCTCGACGGACGAGCTCTACCGCGAGGCCGACGTCGTCTGCAAGGTCCGCAAGCCCTCGCCCGACGAGGTCGCGCGCCTCCGCGAAGGCCAGGCGCTGATCGCACTGCTCCAGCCGCTCGTCGACCCGGAGATCGTCCAGACGCTGGCCGGCCGCAAGGTCACCGCGTTCTCCATGGACGTGATCCCGCGCGTGACGCGCGCGCAGCCGATGGACGCGCTCTCCTCGCAGAGCACGATCTCCGGCTACAAGGCCGCGATCCTGGCCGCGGAGCACCTGGGCAAGTTCTTCCCCATGCTCACGACCGCGGCGGGGACGATCCCGCCGGCGAAGGTGCTCGTGCTCGGCGCCGGCGTCGCAGGCCTGCAGGCGATCGCGACCGCGCGGCGGCTCGGCGCCGTCGTCTCCGCGTTCGACGTGCGCCCCGTGGTGAAGGAGCAGGTGGAGAGCCTCGGCGCGTCCTTCCTCGAGCTGGACGTCGAGGGCGCCGAGGGCGTCGGCGGCTACGCGATCGCGCTCGACAAGGACCAGCACGCGCGCGAGCAGGAGCTGATCGCGCGCCACGCGGCCGAGTCGGACGCCGTGATCACGACAGCGCTCATCCCCGGCCGCCCCGCGCCCGAGCTGATCACCGCGGAGGCCGTCGCCGGCATGCGCGCCGGCTCCGTGATCGTCGACCTGGCCGCCGAGGCGGGCGGGAACTGCGCCGTGACGAAGCCGGGCGAGACGATCGAGAGCGGCGGCGTGACCGTCGTCGGCCTCACGAACGTGCCCGCGACCATGCCCGTCCACGCGAGCCAGATGTACTCGCGCAACGTCCACGCGTTCCTCGGCCTGCTCGTCAAGGACGGCGAGCTGGTGCTCGACTTCGAGGACCAGATCGTCCGCGACACGTGCGTCGCCCACGACGGGCGCGCGACCCGGGAGGAGAGCGCGTGAGCCAGACCCTGCTCACCAGCATCACCGTCTTCGTGCTCGCGGTCTTCCTCGGGTTCGAGCTCATCTCGCGGGTGCCCACGCTCCTGCACACGCCGCTCATGTCGGGCACGAACGCGATCCACGGGATCATTCTCGTCGGGGCGATGCTGATCGCGGGCTCGGCGGACTCCGACCTCGAGAAGGTGCTCGCGTTCGTCGCGGTCGTCTTCGGGACGATCAACGTGGTCGGCGGGTTTCTCGTCACCGACCGCATGCTCGAGATGTTCAAGCGCAAGCCGGCCGAGCGCGACGAATGACGCTCGCCGTCTCCCAGACGAACATCAACCTCGCCTACCTCGTGGCGAGCGTCTGCCTGATCATCGGGATCAAGCGGCTGTCCTCGCCTGCGACTGCGCGGTCCGGGAACGTCGTCGCCGCGGTCGGGATGGCGATCGCGATCATCTTCACGTTCCTCTCCCCGGACATCGACACCTACTGGATCATCCTCGCGGGGATGGCCGTGGGGACCGTGATCGGGGTCGCCTCGGCGCGCATGGTGAAGATGACCGCCATCCCGCAGATGGTCGCGCTCTTCAACGGCGTCGGCGGGGGCGCGGCGGCGCTGATCGCCGCCGCCGAGTTCCACCGGCTGGCGCCTGAATCGGGCCACGTCCTGCCGGAGTGGATGGGCGCGATGCTCTTCTCGGCCCTGATCGGCTCGATCAGCTTCTCGGGCAGCCTCGTCGCGTTCGGCAAGCTCCAGGAGCTGCTGCCGGGGCGGCCGATCGTGTTCCGCGGCCAGCAGGTGGTGAACGCGATCCTGTTCGCCGGCCTGCTCGTGGCGGGAATTCTCGCGGGCTCGACCGAGGCGGGGATCTGGGCCGTCCTCCTCCTGGTCGGCGCGCTCGTCTTCGGCGTCCTGCTCGTGCTGCCGATCGGCGGCGCGGACATGCCGGTCGTGATCTCGCTCCTGAACGCCTTCACCGGCCTGGCGGCGGCGTCGGCCGGCTTCGTGCTCGAGAACACGGCGCTCATCATCGGCGGCACACTGGTCGGCGCCTCGGGAACGCTGCTCACGGTCCTCATGGGCCGGGCGATGAACCGCTCGCTCGCCAACGTCCTCTTCAGCGCCTTCGGCGCGCCGGCGCCCTCGGAGGCGGGGGCGGGCGCGGCCGCCTCCACCGACGGGAAGAGCTACCGCGAGGTGACTGCCGAGGACGCCGCGGTCATGCTCGCCTACGCGAGCCGGGTCGTCGTCGTGCCCGGATACGGGCTCGCGGTCGCGCAGGCCCAGCACAACGTGCGCGAGCTCGCCGACCTGCTCGAGGCGCGTGGCGTCGACGTCAAGTACGCGATCCACCCCGTCGCGGGCCGCATGCCGGGGCACATGAACGTCCTTCTCGCCGAGGCGAACGTCCCGTACCCGCAGCTCTACGACATGGAGGACGTCAACCCGGAGTTCCCGCGCACCGACGTGGCGCTGATCATCGGCGCCAACGACGTCACGAACCCGGCCGCGCGCGACGATCCCGAGAGCCCGCTCTACGGAATGCCGATCCTCAACGTCGACCAGTCGGCCAACGTCGTCGTCCTCAAGCGCAGCATGAGCCCGGGGTTCGCCGGGATCGACAACGACCTCTTCTACCGGTCGAACACGACGATGCTCTTCGGCGACGCCAAGTCGTCGGTGGAGAAGCTCGTCGCCGCCGTCAAAGCGGCCTGACGTCGTCGCCCACCCGGACTTGTCCGGTGCGGACGACGGAGGCGAGCATGCCGCGCTTGCCCTCGAGCTCGGCCTGGAGCCCTGGGCGGATCTCCTCCATCAGGTGGCACGGGTCGCAGACCATGGAGATCTCGAACTCGGCCTCGCCGACGGCAACGCGCTGGCCGACCGGCCACCGCATGACCTCGTCGCCGCTGACGGTGAAGTTCTCGCGGACGATGCCCGGCTCGAGGTCGAGCGACGCGAGGTCGTCGGCCGCGACGAAGAGGATCGAGCGCTTGCCCGAGCGCGCGTGCGCGCAGCCCTCGAGCCCGTCCTCGCGGACCGTCGTCTCGTCGAGCGACTCCATCGGGATGCGCCGTGCAGGCGCGCGCCAGATGCCGACCAGCTCTGCCACGTCTCGGAGTCTAACGAGCGGGGTTAACGGTCACGCTTGTCGTGCGTGACGGCGCGGAGCGCGTTGACCACGCCCTTGCCGTAGAACCCGTTCTCGTTCTTCTTCGAGACGCAGCGTGCGTCGGCAGGGCACGGGAGCGGATCCGCGGTCTGGCGCAGGATGAGCGAGACGTCCTCGGGATCCATCGTCCCGCCGCCGCGCTTCCACCACTTGTCCTTGCCGAACTTGCTGACCACGAGGGCCGCCACGCCGCTGACCTGGGCTGCCGCCTGGGACGTCCCCGCGAAGTAGCGGTAGAACGCCGCGCCGGGGCCTTCGCACGGGTCGCAGACGAGCCGCGGAACCTGCATGGCCGCCGGCCAGGGGCCGAGGATCAGGCCCGCAGGCGGAACGCCCTGCATGAAGTCGCCGCCGGGTGCCGTCAGATCGACGTAGCCGAGGCCGAAGTTCGAGGGCGGGCCGGCCGCGAGGCCGTCCATCATCCCGATCGACGAGACCGTCAGCACGCCCGGCAGCCCACTCGGGAGCCGGCTGCAGCGGTCGAACGCCGGGTTGGCCATGTCGAGCCCGTTGTTGCCGGCCGAGGCGATCATGGTCACATTGCGCCGCTGCGCGTACTCGACGGCGCGCGAGACGGCCTTGATGACCGTCCGCTGAGCGTCGTCGGCCCGACAGTAGTTCGTCGTCCCGCCGGTCAGCGCGCTGTCGACCGAGTAGCTGTTGTTCGCGACGTCGACGCCGTGGTCGGCCGCCCAGACGAGCGAGCAGATGACCGCGTCGGCGAGGAAGATGTCGCTCGCGCCGGAGCGGACGCTGGCCTTGATGACCGCCAGCTTCACGCGCGGGGCGATGCCGACGATGCCCTGGCCGTTCGCCTCGGCGGCGATGATCCCGGCCACGTTCGTGCCGTGCCCGGAGTCGTCGTTCCAGGCAGCCGGGTCCTGATTCGGTGCGCCGTTCACGCAGGAGACGCTGCGCGAACCGTCGATGTTGCCGTCGATGTCGGGGTGCGTTGCGTCGACACCGGTGTCGATCACGCCGACGGTGACCTCCGGGGCCCCGCCCGTGACCTTGTGCGCGTCGGGCGCCTTGATCCGCTGGGCGTACCACTGGAGCGGGGACAGCGGATCCGAGTCCGTGACGGGCTCGTTGTCGAGCCGGTGCGAGCCGCCGTCGAAGCCGAAGCCCGAGGCGCTCGCCACGACGCTGCCCACCGAGGCGACGCCCTCCACAGAGCGCAGCCGGTCCATGTCCTTGACGAAATCAGGATCGCTCGACTCGGCGATCACGACGTCGATCTGCGGGTACGTCGAGACGACGGAGCCGCCGGCACGCTTGATGTCGGTCTTCGCCGACCAGTTGCCGAAGCCGTACTCCTTGTAGAGCACGATGTAACGCTCTGCCGAAGCAGTGCCCGCGAGCGCAAGCGCCGCCACAGCAGCGATGCACAGCACGACAAGTCGCATGGACAGGAATGGCCGCATTTCTCTCCCTGTTGGTACCTCTACCCGATAGGCGCGAGCGCCTTCTTGCATACGGGACTATACGGGCGGTCGGCTGCTTTGCATTCCCTCTTACGGGGGAGCGAGGGTTTTTCGACCGTTAGGGTGAATTTAAGGCGTGCGGCGGTACAGATCGGTCTGCACGGTGGGCATCACCCAGCGCGTCATGTACGCCGCACTGCTCGCCAGGGCGGTCGTCCAGTAGCTCACCGTGCGGCTGTTGATCCTCGCCAGGACGACGCGCCTGGGGCCGGTGGTCCAGCCCTGCTTGAGGTACGTGACGCCGAAGCGCGCGTCCACCCAGACGACCCTGGTGCGGTAGACCGACGGGTTGCCGAGGAGCCCGATGCGCGTGATGGCCATCGTGCGCCGCGCCTTGTTCGAGAGCGTGACGACCATGATCTTCGACTCCTTGCGCGTCGCCGTGTGCCAGGCCAGCCGGCCGTGGCGGAGGGACGGGCGTCCAAGGTCCGTGGGCAGGCGGACGGTCGCGTAGAGCGTCACCTTGCCGGTCACGAAGTTGCGGACGAAGAGCTTGTCGTACGGGGCGGCGCGGCGGACGAAGGCGATCAGCGGCCAGGCGAGCGCGGGCTTCGACACGTTCGGGCTGGCGATCCGCCGCACTTCGGTCCCGTCCGCCCAGCGGATGACGCGGATCCCGGCGGAGTCCCGGTACGCCAGGTACGGCCCCGAGAGCGACGGCTCGGTCGCGCCGTTGTAGGTGCGGTCCGGGCCGCTCTTTGGTCGCACGACGACGTTGCCGCTCTCGGTCGCGAACGCGACGTTGCCCCGGTCGACCGTCGGGTCGAGCGCGTTCTGGGCGATCCGCGTGACCCCGGCACCCGCCGCCGGCGCCACAGCGAGCAGGATCCCGCAGGCGACGAGGGCGACGACGTTCGCGCGCAGGAGCGTCCCGCGACGGCTGGTGAGGCGCTCGACGGCAGCGGTCGGGTCGTCGGCGCGTCTACGAGGCCAGACGACCATGAGGGCGCGGCCGGCACCGTAGAGCGAGACGCAGAGAGCGGCGGGAACCGGCTTGGCGAGCGCGAGCGCGCCTGCGCACGCGACCCAGAAGGTCGAGATCGGCTGGTAGGTGAAGAACCCCGCGCCCAGCCCCGCGCCGTAGCCGCTGGCCCAGACCGGGAGCGGCAGCTCGAAGCGCCAATGCTCGGGCACCTGGCGGCGCGCCTGCGGGATCGAGAAGCGGATGAGGCCGGCCTCGCGCGCGGCTGCGACGAGGGCGAGCGCGGCCGCGCCGAGCACTGCCTGCTCCGCGCCGAGCATGCTCCCGAGGAGCCCGAGGAGCAGACCGAGCACGGCCGAGGTCAGCACGGCCGAGACGGCGAAGAGGCTCTGGCCGACGATCTGACGTTTCCGGCTCCCGCACACGGTGGGAGTGAAGGTCTCCAGCATCGACAATCCTCAGGGCGACCAGGCTCCGGAGACTCCCGCCATGAGCGCGGCGAGCGCCACTCCGAGCTCGATCAGCACGCGAGCCCCGTGTCGTAGTACATGACGCAGTACACGCGGCGGCCGCCCCAGCAGTAGCCGACGAGAGAGGCGTCGCCGTTGATCCGCCGGCGGCTGAACGAGCAGCAGTCGGTCAGCTTGCGGATCTGCCCGCCGCAGCAGCGGTACCAGGAGCCCTGGATGCGGAGGTCGCGCAACCCCTTCACCTCGCGCGTCCAGTCCTCGCACACGCGCGTGCGCGGCCCCGGCGCGAGCACCGCCCCGTCGGGCCCGCGAAGCCGGTTCCCGCTGCCGTCCAGGGCGTAGCCGGCGGAGTCGACGATGCGACCGAGGTTGTCGATCGGCCGCCCGCTCGACGGGTGGAGCGGGTAGCCCTTGCGGTCGATGCGCGCGAGCGGCGGGTACGGGCTCGGGCACGAGCCCGTCGTCCAGATGTGCCCGCAGAGATGGAAGGCGTCGGCCTCGTCCGGCTTCACGGCCGCGGCGACCGCGGACCCGCCGGCGATCGCGAGCGCGGCGGCGCCGAGCCTGCCCAGGAACGACTTGCGCGTCTGCGACTCGGCGAGCTTGGCCGAGAGCCGCTCGGCCTGCCGGTCGAGCCGCGTCCCGTCAGGCTGCGGCATTCATCCTCGCCTTGCCGGCGTCGAGGAGCGTCTCGAGCTCCTCGAGCGTGTTCACGGTGCCCTTCGCGGCGACCACTCCGTCGACGACGTGGACGACGAAGGGCGTGCCCGGCACGTTCCAGCGCTTGAAGGCGTCCTCCTCCTGCTCCTCCTCGACGACGCGCACGGCCATGCCCTGGCGCGCGAGCGCGGCGACGCCCGGGCTCAGCTGCCGGCAGAGGCGGCAGGTGGCGGAGAAGAAGAAGACGACCTCGGGGCGCCTGCCCCGGAGCCCCTCGAGCGGCGGCGCCGAGGCGCCGATCTCCGGGCCTTCCTCGGCGAGCTCGAACGGGACGCGCGGGCCGATCCGCATCGTCAGGACGCCGACCTGGCGGTAGAGCGCGAGCACGAGCAGGGAGAGCAGGATGACCGCCGCCGTGAGGACGACGAGCGCGACCGCGATGAGCGTGTCGGAGGAGCCGCCGACGTCGATCTCCGCGCCCGAGGCGGCGAGGATCGCGACGAGCGTGAAGCCGACGGCGCGGAGCAGGAGATGGGTCGTCTTCCCTTCGGAGGCGCCGAAGCACCCGCAGCGGAGCCGCTCGACCCCGCGGAGGCGCGCCAGCCCGAGGGCGCCGACGAAGACGAGGCCCAGCGCGATGGCTGCGTAGATGCTCGCGGGCGTCGCGATTCCGAAGAGGACGAGGATGCCGACGAGGCCCTCGGCCGCGATCACGCCCCAGGCGACCGACGGCGCGGCGTTCGCGGGCACGCCGTAGGCGGCCAGCCAGTCCGGAAGGTCCTGCCTGCGACGCAGCTTTGCCGCCGCGGCCCAGAGCAGCAGAAGGCCGACGACGATCCGGGCGATAGTCGACAAGTCAACCACTGTAGGAGTTAATCGGCGCGCTCGCCCGGGGGCGGCAGAGTTTTCATCAAATCCTCAAAAACCTTCCCGCTAGGGTCTGGAACCGTGGTGTCGTCCCTCCCCACGCTACCCGCAAGACCAGCCGGAGGAACTGGTTGAGCCCGCGGCCGCGGCTCGTGGGGGTGAACCACGTCGCCCTCGAGGTCGGGAACGTGGACGAGGCACTGGCCTTCTACGGCTCGATTTTCGAGCTGACGCTCCGCGGCCGCGCGGGCCGGATGGCGTTCGTGGACATGGGCGACCAGTTCATCGCGCTCGGCGAGGGGCGAACACAGGCCCCCGACGACCACCGCCACCTGGGACTCGTGGTCGACGACAAGCAGGCGACTCGACGAGCCCTGGAGGAGGTCGGCGCTGAGATCCTTCCGGGGCGCGGGCTCGACTTCCGCGACCCGTGGGGCAACCGCATCCAGGTCGTCGACTACCGGGACGTGCAGTTCTCGAAGACGGACGGCGTCCTGCGCGGGATGGGCGTCGAGGGGCTCGAGAAGAGCGAGCGGGCGCTCGAGGAGCTGCGGCAGAAGGGTCTGGCACCGGAGAAATAACCGGACCGGCGGCGGTCGTTGTAAATGGCATGGCTGCCACATTCGACCGGGCCCGACGGCGGAACGCCTATGCACGGCTCGCGCGCGTCCTCGGAAGAGGAGAGGGTCCGCGCGAGCTCCTGCCGCTCGACGAGGCGACCAGGCGCCTGCGCCCGTTTGCGCGCCGCTACGTCGGGCTGAGGCCGATCCCCCTGAGCCAGGTCGTCGGCACCGACAGCCGCGGTAGCGACTTCGACCGAGAGTTCCACCCGCGGCGCCCGCACCTCCGCGAACGGTGGCAGCGACTGGAACGGGCCTTCCCCGACGCGGCCTTCCCCCCGATCGTCGTCTACCAGCTCGGGGACGCCTACTTCGTCATCGACGGCCACCATCGGGTCGCGATCGCGCGCCAGAGCGGGATGGAGACGATCGACGCCGAGGTCACGGAGCTCAGGGCCCGCTGGCACCTTCCGGCGGACGCCGACGTGGTCGAGCTCATCCACGCCGAGCAGGAGCGGATCTTCGTCGACGCGAGCGGGCTCGGCGAGATCCATCCCGAGATCCGGATCCGCTTCAGCCGGCCGGTCGGCTACATCGAGCTTCTCGAGACCGTCCAGCTCCACGGTTACCACCTCATGCGAGCGAGCGGACGTGTCCTTTCGGATGCGGAGATCGCGCGTTCCTGGTACGAGACCGTCTACGAGCCGACCATCGACATGATCCGCGCAGAGGGCTTCGAAGGCGTCTGCCGGGGAGCCACCGACGCAGACCAGTTCCTCTGGGTCTGGGACCGGCGGCGCGAGCTCATGCCCGAGCACGGCTGCCGGCCGCTCGACGAGACCGCCCGGCATGCGAACGCAGAGTTCGTGCGCGGGCGGCGGCGCGCCCTGGGGCTCCTGCCTCGCCGCTCTCGCGACGCTAGCCGGCGGCCTCGGCGCTCCGGAGACCGCGGAGCGCCCAGACGCTGAGAAGGGCGACCGCGGCCCCCGCGACCGCGAAGGCGATCCCGACCTCGACCGGGTCGCCGGCCAGGAGGCTCCGCCCGGCCTCGAGCACGAACGTGGCCGGGTTGACGCTCGCGAGCGCGTGGATCCATCCCTGGAGCAGGTCGAGCGGCACATACACGGGCGCGAGGAAGAGAAGGAGAAAGACCGGCACCTGCATGAGCGGGCCCGCCTGGAGCGTCCGGAAGCGCATCGCGATCCCGACCGCCCAGAGCAGGGCGGCGACGTTCACGAGCAGGCCGAGCAGGACGAGCCCGAAGAGGTCGATGCCGCTGCCGAGAACCTCCATGCCGACGAGCAGCGCGACGACCGTGACCACCGCGATGGTCGCGGCCCAGCGCACGAGGGCGACGATCGCGTAGCCCGCGATGATGCCCGTGCGCTGCGGGGCGGCCAGGAGAAGCCGGCGCGCGAAGCCGCTCTCGAAGTCCCGCGCGATGGCGAAGCCGTTGAAGATCCCGCCGAACGCCGCGGACTGCATGAAGACGAAGGCGAACTGGAAGGTCGTGTACCCGGGCGGGTAGTCGAAGCCGGGCACCTCCGAGACGCGCGAGAGGCCGCCCGCGAACGCGGTGAAGAAGAAGAACGGGAAGAGCAGCGACGGGACGAGGATCGCCGGGTTCGTGAAGGCGTTGTGGATCCCGCGCCAGGCGACCGCGAACGCGACGGAGCGGAACGACCTCATGAGCGCGCGAGCCTCCCGCGCAGCGCCCAGCCCGCCGCGGTCAGGGCGATCGAGCCGATCCCGATCGCGAGGCCGAAGCCGAGCAGGAGTGCCTGGAGATCCCAGCCGGTGATGATCAGGCTCCGGATCCCCTCGATCAGGTACGAGACGGGGTTGATCGTCGTCACGGTGCGGAACCAGTCGATCTCGATCAGGTTCCGCGGCAGGTTCATCGACGAAAGAAAGAGGAAGACGAAGAAGAGCGGGAAGAGCGCCTGGATCGCCTCGCCCGAGCCGGTGCGGAGCGCGAGGAAGGCCCCGATGGCCCCGAAGGCAAGCGCGACGAGGACGCCGAGGAACACGATCAGGAAAATGCCGATGATGCCGCTCTCCGGCCGTACGCCGGCGATGATCCCGACCGTCAGGTAGAGCGTCGCCTGGAGGAGGGCGAGCGTGACCACGCCCGCCAGCTGCCCGAGGAGCAGCGCGGCATTCCGCATGGGCGTGAGGGCCAGCCGGTTGAGGAAGCCCGTCTCGATGTCGCGCGCGAGGTCGGTTCCCGCATTCGTCGTCGCGAAGAGCGCTCCCTGGAGAAACGTGAAGGCGAGCGCAAAGTCGAGGTAGGAGTCCGTCGGGAAGCCGTCAAGGTTCGACGCCGCCTGCAGGCCGCCCACGTTGACGGCGAGCAGCATGAGCGGGAAGAAGAACGAGGGGAAGACGTTGATCGGCCGCCGGAACGTCCGCATCACCGAGCGGCGCGCGAGCTCGGAGACCTGGACGAGGAGCGGGCCGTACTGGGTCACGCGGGAACGGGCTCGGGCTCGGTCTCCTCGAGCTCGTCGCCGGCGCCCTCGAGCGAGCGGCCCGTCTTGGCCAGGAAGACGTCGTCGAGCGTCGGTGCGTGCAGCTGGAGGTGCGAGACGTGCAGCCCCTCGGCGTCGAGCGCGCGGACGACGTCCGCGAGGGCGTCCTCCCCGCCGTCGAGGCGCACGGAAACGCCCTTGGGCGAGCCGGGGACGGACTCGCCGAAGCGCTCGAGCACGCGGGCGAGCGCGACGAGGTCGGACGGCTCGACCGGGATCGCCTCCACGCTCGGCCTGCCGATCTCGGCCTTCAGGGCCGCAGGCGTTCCCTCGGCGACGATCGTGCCGTGGTCGATGATCCCGACCCGGTCGGCGAGCACGTCCGCCTCCTCGAGGTACTGCGTCGTCAGGAAGACGGTGACGCCCTCGTCGCGCGCGAGGCGGGCGACCTCGGCCCAGAGCGCATTGCGGCTCTGCGGGTCGAGCCCCGTGGTCGGCTCGTCGAGGAAGAGAATCGACGGCTCGTGCGCGAGGGCAAGCGCCAGGTCGAGGCGCCGCTTCATCCCGCCGGAGTACGTCTGGACCTTGCGGTCGGCCGCCTCGGTGAGGCCGACCCGTTCGAGGAGGGCCAGGCTCCGGCGCTTGCGCTCGGCCCGCGGCATCCCGTGGAGCGCGGTCTGGAGGCGCAGGTGCTCGCGGCCCGTGAGGAGCGGGTCGAGGGCCGCCTCCTGGAGGGCGGCGCCGATCGCGGCGCGAACGTGCTGGCCCTCGGTCGCGACGTCGAACCCCGCGACCCGCGCCGTGCCCGCGGAGGGCGGCAGCAAGGTCGTCAGCATGTGCACGGTCGTGGACTTCCCGGCGCCGTTGGGGCCGAGGAAGCCGTAGATCTCGCCCGGAGCGACCGAGAGGTCGATGCCGCAGACCGCGCGGATGCCGCCCTTGAACTCGCGGGCCAGGGCCTCGGCCCGAATTCCGTGCTCGTCGCGCACCAGGTCAGGCTACCGAGAAGGGAGTGTCACTCTCGTCCGAAAAAGGCATGCGCCTGCGTGCTCGACCGGTAGCATCT
>CAVVIB010000005.1:0-13950 GCA_963748205.1 uncultured Actinomycetes bacterium | reverse complement strand
GGTCACGTGGGACGAGATCGACGAGATCCACCCCGACGAGCTCACGATCGCGAGCGTGCCCGAGCGGCTCGCCGCCAACGGCGACCCGTGGGAGGGGATGAGCGAGCAGCCGCAGTCTCTCGAGCCGCTGCTCGCCCTCCACCAACGGGACCGGGAGGCCGGGCTGATGGACGCACCCTGGCCTCCCGTCTATCCCAAGCAGCCGGACGAGCCGCCCCGGGTTGCCCCGAGCCGGGCGCGCAAGTCCGACTAGTGCTCTTCTTCTAGTTCTCCGCCAGCGGCAGGCTGCAGTGGATGCCGTGCGGCCGCTCGAGCGCCGCCCTGGCCTCCTCCTCCGGATCCGCCTCGGCGATCGCCGGCGCGTGCGATGCCAGCGCCCTGTGCGAGGCCGCGAGGCTGCTCTGCTGCCCGGCGGCGACCGTGAGGCGCAGGACGTACACGCCGTTGCGGTCGGCCGAGTAGTACAGGCCCCGGTGCGGATACGTCGCCCACGACCCCGTGCCCGGCCGGAAGTACGCGATCTCGGTCGGGCTCGTCGGGTCGCTGATGTCGAGGAACCGCGAGCCCTGGCTGTAGAACGACATCGAGAGGATGCGGTCCTTGATCTGGAAGTAGTGGGCCGAGCAGTCCGTCGAGGTGGACGACCCTTCCTTCCCGAACGGGTGCCAGGTCGCGACCGTCTTGAGGCGGAACTTGTTGGCCGGCGTCGACTGCCAGGCCTCGCCGTTGTAGCTCCCCTCGAGCTTGGAGATGAACAGCGGGCCGTCGTTGGCGCAGCCGTTCGGGAACGAGCCGCCGGCGAACTCCTCCTCGGTGGCGTAGATGAGGTCGCCGTAGCTCGGGTCGGGTGCGTCGTCGCCGAGCGGACGCCAGGCGTTGTGCATGAAGCGCGAGGAGGTGCGGGTCGGGAAGACCGTCTCCTCGAAGCCGCCACCTGCGTACGGGATCGGGTTGTCCGGCGTCGCCACGCGGTTCGCGCCCACGACCGGGTCGAAGTGCCTGCCGTCGGTCCAGAACCCGCGCGTGCCGCCGCGGCCCGAGACCCACGCGATGCCCATGTCGTCCACCTGGACGTCGTGCGAGTAGTCGGTCGTGCCGTCGTTGCGGCCCAGGTCGATCGGGTTCGGGTTGACCTTCGGGTGCTTGGGCGTCCGCATGTCGGTCACGAAGATCGGGCGGCCGGCCCAGCCCATCGCCTGCTGGTCGGTGTTGGCCGCGGGGCCGCCCGTCCAGAGGTACTTGCACTCGTTGATGCAGGTCGTCGTGTGGCCCGTGGGCGTCTTGGCGAAGCTCACGAACGTGAGCTCCGACGGGTTCTTGACGTCGATCACGTAGATGCCCGACTCGGAGGCCGGGTTACCGGTGCTCCCGCCGAAGGCGCGCGGATCGCGCGAGAGGAAGACGAGCTTCCGGCGCTGGTCGACGTCCATGTCCTCGTTCTCCCACATGTCGTCGAAGGTGCCCTTGCGCGGGGCCTGCGACCCGTTGCCCGGGTTCGCCTCCTCCACGAACGGGTCGTCGACCCCGTCGCCGAGCCAGTCGAGCAGGAGGGGCTTGGTCGGGTCGGTGATATCGAACGACTTGAGGCCGAAGCGGCCGGAGACGAACATGATGTCCTGGCGCTCGGGATTGCCGTACGAGATGAAGTTGATCGAGATCGCCTGGGTCAGCGTCTCGCGGTAGCCCGACGGCGTCGTCGGGTCGGTCGCAAGCGTTCCGTCGGCGTTCCACGTGTGGCGCACCGTGTCGATGCGACAGAGAACCTCGACGTTCTTGACCGACCACGTGGCGGTCGGCGGCACCTGTCGGCACCAGTCCCGATCCTGCACGGGCGGTTTGGACGCGCCGGCCGTCGAGGGCACGACGAGTCCGACGATCAGGACGCACAGCAAAAAGACCAAACGACGCACAGCTCCCCCTCCTTCGAATGCCTGCCGATTCGAGCGGCCCGACGCTACCACTCGGACCGCGAAGGGGTCAAACGCGCTCGGCGCGCCGGTTGAGAAGGCCGAGAGGGCGCTCGCCCGGCTCTGAATGCGGGCGCCCTCGGACCATGCAACCGGGACCGACTCGGGCGGTAACGGACGCCACATGCCGACCGGCCCTGGGGCCGGTCGGAAACCCTTAGTCCCGGCGACGACGGGGCCTACGGCCCGTCGGGGAAGCCAGCACCAGCGATGCTCGCGAGAAGCAGTACGACGGTGACGAGAAGGATGTGAAGCGAGGCCCGGCTCACGTCAGACTCACCCCCTTTCGTGGATTAGAAGCGGAAGTCCTGCAGCGCCTCGACTGCCTGCTGGTAGAGCTGGATCGCGTCTTCCTTCTCGCCGCGGCGAACGGCGAGCTCGGCCTGCGCGGTCCAGGCGGCAGCCTTGTGACTTGCAGAGGACAGCTGTTGGAAGCTCTCCTCCGCGGCCCTGAACTTCTCCTCGGCCTCCTCCAACCGTCCCTGCTCCAAGAGCGAACGGCCTAGGACGAGCTGGGCGTTCCCGATCTCGTCGATGAAGTCGACCCTGTCTGCAAGAAGCTCAAGAGCGTGCCCTGCCTGCTGCTCGGCGAGCTCCAGCTGGCCCGTGCGCAGATGAACCTGGGCCAGGGAGGAGACCGCTTGCGCAGCATCGGCGTCGCTTCCCACCTCGAGCGCGACGGCGAACGCTTGCTTGAAGAGGGGGATGGACTCGTTCGGCTTACCGAGGAGGAACGTCAGGCCGCCGAGCGTCGTCAGCAGCTTGCCCGTGTTGGCCCTGTCGTCGATCTCCTCGTACAGCACCTTCGCACGCTCGGCGTACGAGCGCGCCGCAACCCACTGACCCCTGCGCTCGGACACGAGCGCTCCCAAGAAGTACGCGTCCGCGGTGGCCCGGCGGTCGTCGAGAGCCTCCGCGAGCTCGAGCGCGCGCTCCACGTCCTCGCGCGCTGCCTCCCAGTCCCGCTGGCGGCGGTAGCACCGCGAGCGCCAGCCGAAGATCCGCGACCGGAGCCGGTCGCACGGGATCCCCGACCGCTCTGCGAGGTCGAGTGCCTCGGTGAAGAGGGCGAGTGCGGTCGACACCGAGGCCAGCCGGTACCGGCAGCAGCCAAGGCGGAAGAGCACCTCGGCACGGTCGACGTCGGAGAAGACCCGAGTCCTCGGCCAGCTCGCGCGCCCGGGTCAGGAGCGGCAGAGCCTCCCGCATCTCACCGATGTACATCCGCGCCCAGGACTCCGCGAGCAGCGCGCGCAGCTCGAGGTCCGGGGCGGCATCCGCCGGGACCGCCTCGGTGACGCCGGCGAGGAGCGTGATCGCCTCGGCGTAGTCGTGCGCCTCGAGCGCGGCCTCGCCGCGGGCGATGAGGCTCTCCACCCGCTCGAGCTCGCGGCCGTCGACGCCGGTCGCGAGGAACTGCGTGTCGACCCCGAGCCGGTCGGCGATCCACTTGAGGGTGGCCTCGGTCGGGCGGAGCTGGTCCCGCTCGATCTGGCTGACGTACTGCTTCGAGAAGCGGCTGTCCGCGAGCTCCGACTGCGTGAGGCCGCAGGCGACGCGTGCCTGCCGGACGCGCTGCCCGAGCGTGGTCGGCACCTCGGGCGTGTTTACCTGAATCTGGCTCGTCACTGTCCGGTCAAGGATACGAGTCTTGGGTCCACTTGACAATCCCCCTTGACTTCGTCGTGGATCCGGTTATAGTCACCAACGATCTCGCCCTCGGGAAACCCGATCCCGAGTGATGCCTGGCATACCGCGAGAGCTAGCCCGGAGACTCAGGCTTGGGCCGCAGAAGCCGAGTCTCCGGGCTGCACCTCTTTCAAGGCCCTGAATATCAGGTCCGGCGCGGGGCGACAAGTCGCTACGGCCGCCCTACGAACGCCGGTAGTCTCCGTTCCGAAGCCGACCAAGGAGCGATTTCATGGCGTACTCGGTCCCACCTCTCCCCTACGACTACGGCGCGCTCGAGCCGCACATCGACGAGCGCACGATGCAGATCCACCACGACAAGCACCACCAGGCGTACGTGGACAAGGTCAACGCCGCGCTGGAGGGCACCGAGTGGGCCGACAAGCCGATCGAGGACGTGCTCGGGAGCCTCGGGAGCCTTCCCGACGACAAGCGCACCGCCGTGCGCAACAACGGCGGCGGGCACTACAACCACACGCTGTTCTGGGAGAGCATGGGCCCGGACGGCGGCGGGGAGCCCGACGGCGACCTCGGCGCGGCCATCGGCGAGGCCTTCGGCTCCTTCGCCGACTTCCAGTCGAAGCTCAAGGACGCCGGCGTGAACCAGTTCGGCTCCGGCTGGGCCTGGCTCGTCAGCGACGGCGGCTCGCTGGCCGTCGTCTCGACGGCGAACCAGGACAACCCGATCTCCGACGGGAAGACGCCGCTCCTCGGCGTCGACGTCTGGGAGCACGCCTACTACCTCACGTACCAGAACCGGCGACCCGACTACATCGACGCGTGGTGGAACACCGTCAACTGGAGCCGCGTGGCGGAGCGCTTCTCGGCCGCGTAGCGACGCCGGCCTGCGGGTAAGGACAGAACAAGATGCCCTGGAAGAGCGTGCTCGTGGCACTGAAGGCCCGCCAGGCCTGGAAGCGGATCCCGCCCGCCCAGCGGAAGGCGATTCTCCAGGCGGCGCAGCAGTCGGCGCGCAAGCACGGTCCGACCGTGGCGAAGACGGTACGCGACCAGGGACCGGTGGTCGCCAAGCGGTTCGCAGAGGCCGTCCGCCAGTCGCGCAAGCGCGGCTAGCGGCGAAACCGCACAGGCCTACCTGTAGCGGTAGACGATCCGGCCGCGCGTGAGGTCGTACGGCGACAGCTCGACCTTGACCCGATCGCCGAGGAAGATCCTGATCCGGTAGCGCCGCATCTTCCCCGCGGTGTATCCGAGCGTCTCGTGGCCGTTGTCGAGCTTGATCCGGAACATCCGGTTGCGGAGGGCCTCGACCACCTCGCCCTCCATCTCGATCTTTTCTTCCTTGGTAGCGATACCCGCTCCTTTCCGTATGTTTCGGCCGTGGCCGCCCTCGGCGACCACGGCCGGAGCGGTCCTGCTGCTAGGCCGCCGCGGCGACGTTGATCGCCTCGGGGCCCTTCTCGCCCTCGCGCGCCTCGTACTCGACGCGCTGACCTTCCGCGAGAGTCTTGAATCCGTCTCCCGCGATGTTGCTGAAGTGCACGAAGAGATCCTTCGTACCCTCGTCAGGGGTGATGAAGCCGTACCCCTTGCTGTCGTTGAACCACTTCACGGTTCCGCTGGCCATATGAACACCTCCCTCACCAAGTACTCACGAACGGGTAAGGAAGGCGCTGGCGCGCGAACCTGGACTCGCTCTGAACCTTGATTTGCGCCGCACAGCCTAGCAGGCGACAAGGGATAACCTGCCCGCCTGAGAGTGAGGGGAGGGCGATGGGATTCGAACCCACGACCACCGGGACCACAACCCGGGGCTCTACCAACTGAGCTACGCCCTCCGCGCCTGAGAGACGAGTTTACCGGGTGCTACCGTGCGCCCGAAGAGAGCGCCTGTAGCTCAGTGGACAGAGCGGCGGACTTCTAATCCGCGGGTCGCAGGTTCGAATCCTGCCAGGCGCGTCGGGTTAGACCGGCGCGAACAACGTGAGCTCGGGCTCCCGCAGGCCGCGGAGGACCTCGAGATCGACCTCGACGCACCGGATGCCGCGCGACTCGGCCAACGTGACCGCCTGCGGCTTGAGCTGCTGCGCCGCCAGGACCCCGGCGCACTCCGACATGAGCGGGTCGACGTGGATGCGCTCCAGGTAGCGGGTGAGCTGCTCGACCGACTCGATCGTCGCGACGCGCTTGATCTCGACCGCGATCCAGCGATCGTCGGCGTCGCGGCACATGAGGTCGACCGGGCCGATGTCGGTCGCCCACTCGCGGCGCACGAGGCGCAGCCCCTCCCCCAGGGTCTCCGGCGACGCGGCCAGCTCGGCCTGGAGCTGCCGCTCGACGCCGTCCTTCTCGAGCGCGGCCGCCTCGCCCATCTCGTGGGAGACGTCGCTCAGGAGCTCGTGGATGCGGATCTCGAGGCGATCTTCGGTCTTCCCCGCGCGCTTGCGAACGACGATGCGCTCGAGCGGGTCGCCCTCCTCCTCGATCGTCGTCGGGGGCGTCATCCAGTTGAGCGGCTTGTAGCCGCCTGCGTCCGCGTGCACCAGCACGGAGCCGTCCGACTTGAGGATCAGGAGACGTGTCGACTCTGGTAGAAAGGCGCTGAGCCGACCCGAATAGGACACTTCGCAGCGGGCGACGACGAGACGCACGGGCCGCACCGTACTGGCCCTTTCGGACAGGCAGCCCAGGCCGCTCCGATGAGATTCGTCCCCGTTCGGGTCTAAACGAGAGAGCCAACTGACCCCAGAGGAGGATCTCTTGACCACGAACGCACGCACCGAGATCTCGATCCCCCAGCTCCAGTCCGAGCTCGCCGGCGAGGTGATCGGGCCGGACGACGCGGGCTACGACGACGCCCGCAAAGCCTTCATGCCGTTCTACGACGAGCGCCGTCCGGCGGTCATCATCCGGCCCTCCGACGCGCGCGAGGTCGGCTATGTCGTCTCACTCGCGCGCGACAGCGGGCTCCCGCTCTCCGTCCGCAGCGGCGGCCACAGCGGCGCCGGCCACAGCACGAGCGACGGAGGAATCCTCCTCGACCTCTCGCTGATGAAGGGCCTGGAGATCGACCCGGCCAAGCGCGTCGCGTGGGCCGAGGCCGGCCTGACCGCGGCCGAGGTCACGAACGCGACGGCGGCGCACGGCCTGGCCGTCGGCTTCGGCGACACCGGCTCGGTCGGGATCGGCGGCCTGACGACCGGCGGCGGCGTCGGCTACCTCGTGCGCAAGCACGGCCTGACGATCGACGACCTCCTGGCGGCCGAGATCGTCCTCGCCGACGGCAGGCTCCTCCAGGTCGACGACCAGCGGAACTCCGACCTCTTCTGGGCGATCCGCGGCGGCGGGGGCAACTTCGGCGTCGTCACGCGCTTCAAGTTCCGACTGCACCCGGTGGACACGGTCACGGGCGGCATGCTCGTCCTGCCCGCCACGGTGGAGACGATCACCGGGTTCATGGCGGCGGCCGCCGACGCCCCCGAGGAGCTGTCCACGATCGCCAACGTCATGACCGCGCCGCCGATGCCGTTCCTCCCGGAGGAGGCCCACGGCAAGGTGGTCATCCTGGCCATGCTCGTCCACGCCGGGTCGCCCGAGGACGGAGAGAAGGCGATCGCACCCTTCCGCGCGCTCGCGACGCCGCTCGCCGACATGGTGCGCGTGATGCCCTACCCGGAGATCTATCCGCCGGACGATCCCGAGTACCGGCCCGTCGCCGCGGCCCGCACGATGTTCATCGACAGCATCGGGGAGGCCGAGGCCGAGTTGATCCTCGAGCGCCTTCAGGGGTCGACCGCGATGATGGCCGCCTGCCAGCTCCGCGCCCTCGGCGGGGCCATGGCCCGCGTGCCGGACGATGCGACCGCGTTCGCCCACAGGCAGAGCGAGATCATGGTCAACGTGGCGGCGATCTACGGGTCGCCCGACGAGTCGTCCGTCCACGAGGACTGGGTAGCGGACTTCGCGGCCGCGCTCCGCCAGAGCGACGACGGGATGTACGTCAACTTCGTCGGCGACGAGGGCGAGGAGTCCGTCAGGGCGTCATACCCCGGCGAGACCTGGGATCGCCTCGCGGCGATCAAGCGCCGCTACGACCCGACCAACCTCTTCCGGATGAACCAGAACATCCCGCCCGCGGACGAAAAGGCGGCCTAGCCCCAGGGCAGGCCGCTCCAGTCCTTCGGCGGGCCGGGCGTCCACCTCTTGCGCGAGGCGTACGCCTCGGCGGGGACCGTCGTCTCCTCCTCCACGCCCGCGCCGTGGCGGAGCGCGACCTCCGAGCGCGGGTAGACGATGCCCTTCTCGGGCCACGTCTCCCGCGCGCCGGTCATGAAGACGAGGCACGGCCCGTCGCCGGCGCCGACGAGGATGTGATCAGTCCCGGGCGGGCAGTGGACGAAGTCCCAGGCCTTCAACCGGCGCTCCTCGCCCTCGATGAGCAGAAGGCACTCGCCGGAGAGGACGAAGAAGTTCTCCTGGTTGGCCTCGCGGTGGTAGAGCCCGCTCGGCTTTCCGGGCTGGAGCACGCCGAGGGTGAAGCCCACCTGCGGGAAGGGCGCCTCGTCGCCCTCGAAGATGGAGGCATCTCCGAAGTCCTCGCTCGTGACCCACGGCCCCTCGCGGACGTTCACGACGAACCACCCGTCGGTCACGGCCGTGAGGCCGGCCTCTCGCTGCTCCAGTCGCGCCTCGGGAACCATCGGCGCCTCCATTCTCCCATTGACGCCCCACTCGCCGGTGCGACAGCATCCCGCGGGCCGTGGACTCCTGGGCCCTCGCAACCGTCGCCTTCCTGCTGCTCGTCTTTGCGGCGGTCTCCGGCCGCCTCGAGCGGTCGCTGGTCACGGTCGCGATCTTCTTCACCTCGGCCGGCCTGCTCGCCGGCCCCGTGCTCGGGCTCCTCGACCTCGAGCTCGGCAGCGAGCCGGTCAAGCTCCTCGCCGAGGCCACGCTGACGCTCGTCCTCTTCGCGGACGCCTCACGGGTCAACCTCCCCGCACTCCGCCGCGAGGTCGGCGTGCCTGTGCGCCTCCTCGGCGTGGGCCTCCCGCTCACGATCGTGGCGGGGACGCTCGCAGGCGTCGCGGTGCTTCCGGGCATGAGCCTCTCGGAGGCGCTCGTGCTCGGCGTGATGCTGGCGTGCACCGACGCGGCCCTGGGACAGGCGGTCGTCACCGACCGCCGGATCCCGTCGCGGATCCGCCAGGGGCTCAACGTGGAGAGCGGCCTCAACGACGGCCTGTGCGTGCCGCTCTTCTTCATCGCGATCGCGATCGCCGAGGCGGAGGAGGGCGCGCTCTCCGGCCGGCGGCGCCCTCGAGCTCGTCGCCGAGGAGATCGGCTATGGGTCGGTCGGAGGCATCGCGGCCGGCGTGCTCGGCGCAGCGGCCGTGAGCGCGGCGCAGCGGCGCGGGCTCGCCGAGCCGCACTGGCTCCAGATCCTCACGGCGGCGACCGCGGTCCTGGCCGCGGGCATCGCGATCGGCCTCGGCGGCAGCATCTTCATCGCGGCCTTCGTCGGCGGCCTCGTGTTCGGAGGCGTGCGGCGCCGGGCCGAGGGCGAGGTCGGCTACCTCGTCGACCAGGGCGGGGAACTTCTGAACGCGGTCACGTTCCTGGTCTTCGGCGCCGTCATCCTCGGCCCGAGCCTGGACGAGCTGACCTGGGAGCTCGTGCTCTACGCCGTGCTCAGCCTGACCGTCGTTCGCATGCTCCCGGTCGCGCTCTCGGTGCTCGGCACGGGCGCCCGGCCGACCGACGGTCGCCTTCCTCGGCTGGTTCGGCCCGCGCGGGCTCGCGTCGATCGTCTTCGCGGTCATCCTCCTCGAGGAGTCCGCTCTCCCCCACCAGGACACGATCCTGCTCGCCGTCGTGGCGACGGTCGCGCTCTCGGTCTACGCGCACGGCCTCTCCGCGCAGCCGCTGACGAGGCGCTACGTCCGCTGGTTCGAGGGCAGGGAGCAGCCGGCGATGGAGAGCGCGGGGCCGGCGAGCGAGTCCGGCGGGCGCGTCAAGAGCTGACGGGGGCGGGCCCGGAGCCCGCCCCCGTCCTGATGCTCTAGCAGTACGCCGGCGGCGTGCCGACCGGCTCGAAGCAGAGCGCGTGGCCCTGGTTCGAGTTGCCCTCGAGGAAGGTGATGTCGTTCACCTCGTCCTCGTGCGGGCCGTCGTAGCGGAGGATGTAGAGCCCGTTCCTCAGGTCGACCACGTAGATCAGGCCGTCCTCGATGATCGGATAGCTCCACATCACGACCTTCTCGTGCAGCCCGGTGTCCGGGTCGGACGAGAGGCGCGGGTCCTCGAGCATGACCTCGTCCAGCGGCTCCGGGAAGTACTCGGCGAGCTGGAACGGGATCTCCGGGTTCTCGATGTCGATCGCCTGGAACCCGCCCGAGTGCCACGTCGTGAACGCGATGTTCGGCGTGAGCGTCGGGTTGTGGGCCGAGTACGAGGTCCGCGGCCGCGGCTCGTACACGTCACAGAGGAACTCCTGGTTCTGCGGGAGCTTGTACTCCGATTCGACCGTCGGCCGCTGCGGGTC
The DNA here is from genome assembly GCA_963748205.1 of uncultured Actinomycetes bacterium. Taxonomy (GTDB): domain Bacteria; phylum Actinomycetota; class Thermoleophilia; order Gaiellales; family Gaiellaceae; genus JAIBJN01. The sequence continues at coordinate 3,792 of CAVVIB010000005.1, read as the reverse complement.
GGACACGTCGATCATGCGCGCCCAGCCCCACGGACAGCCGTGGTCGCTCGCCGTGATCGTCCCGTACACCTCGTCGGAGACGTACGCCCAGTCACGGCCCCAGAACTTAACGGCACTGTGGGCCCCTGGCCCCGGCCACACCGGCCTGGCCTCGTTCAGCGTCACCAAGCGCCGGGCCGGGTTGGGCAGCCCCGACGTGAAGTCGGACACGTCCGCGATGCCGAACCCGCCGGTCAGGAGCGCGTAGAACGCCCTGGAGCCGTCATTGGTGACCGAGAGCGAATGCAACCCGCCGGTCGGGATCTGGACGGGCGCCGGGAACGCCGGGAAGCGGCTGTACCCGTGCGTGCCGTTGAAGAGCACGACCGGCGCACCGCCGTCCGGCACCGCCGAGATGTCCCAGATCGTGAACGCGCTCCCCGCGCTGCCGCCGAACATGAGCGCCCGCTCGGGGTTCTTCGGGTCCTCCCAGAGGAAGAACTCGTGCGTGTTCATGTCCAGCTGGTACAGGAACCGTGGGTTGGACGCGTTCGCGCCCGAGATGTCGTAGAAGCGGAAGTTGTTGATGGACGGTGGCGTGCAGTGGTGGGCGGTGTCCCCACCGCAGTTCGTATGGAGGACGATGAGCACGTTCTGCGACTTCCACACGCGCAGCTCGCGCGACGACTCGCCCACATTCGCTTCGAACGGCGGCAGCATCTGCCGCACGAGCACCGGATTGGCCGGGTTGGAGACGTTGACGACCATCACGCCGGCGTTGTGCTCGTTGTTGTTGCTCCCGTCCGTGCGGCTCCCGATGTACATGTAGTCACCGTGGAGCGCGCCGGCGGCGTTCATCCCGCGGTTGATGAGCGGGTTGTGGCCGACGAGCGTGAGCTTGGCGGGCGTGACCTTCTCGTCCGGCCGCTCGAACCCGATCGTGAACTCCTGCGTCTGCGGGTTCAGATGGCCGGACCGTAGGTACGTGCCGACCCGCGGATCGTCCAGCCGCCAGATGAGCAGGCCGCGCCGGATGTCCGACTCGTAGATGCGGCCGTTGTACCAGTAGCTCGACCAGTCGCCCCCGAGGACCAGGGACGTCGTCGAGAGCGGCGGCGGATCGGCGTAAGCGATCTCCTTCGCGTTCTCGACGTCCGTGAAGTCGACGACGCTGGTCCCCGACTGATAGTTGCCGGCGACGAGGACGTAGCGCGGCTTCTGGTTCTTGTTCTTCAGCGGGACGAGGTTGTAGTTGTGCCACGTGCAGTTCTCCGTGGCCGTCTGCGGCCTCGGATGCAGGAACGAGCCCTCGGTCTCGCCGGTGGACGAGTTGATGAAGAAGATCGTCCGGTCGACGACGCTGCTCGTCGCCTGGCAGCGCGCCTGCGAGCCGCCGCCGGGCTCGTGCCCGAAGACGACGTACTTCGCGTCCCAGGTGAAGGCGGCCGAATGGCCGACCGTCACCCCGTCGATCATCTTGCTCCAGAGGACGACCGGGTCCTCGATGGAGCCGCCGTCGTCGGCGTGCATGCTGAGGACCGTGACGCCGTCGTGGCCCGCGCACGCCGCCTTCATGGCGTCGCCGAGGATCACGCCGGTGTCGTGGCAGGCACGACCTGTGGCCTCGCGCCGCAGGTAGGTCGCCGTGCCGGGCGCTGCAAGCGGGATCTTGACGATATCGATCCCCGGGCAGGCCTCATTCGAGCCGCTGTTGTAGACGTACAGGTTCCCGTTGGCCACGTCGGGCACGAGGGTCGCCGTGTGCGACCCGCAGCCGACCGGCGTCGAAGTCGCGTCGATCGCCACCGACCCCAGCAGGTTCGGGTTGCCGGTGTTCGAGATGTCGAAGATGTGCAGGCCTTCGAACCCCGTCGGCACCGGTTGGCCGTCGCACGTCGCCCCCGCTGGAGCCGGCGAGTTCCACGAGCGAACCAGCAGGTTCTCCCACACGAGGACGTCGCCCTGGTTTCCCGCGGAGGAGTTGCCGGGTGAGCACTGCTCGTAGTTGAGGACGATCCTCGGCCGCGACGGGAACGTGATGTCGTGGATGAGGAAGCCGTCGTAGGTGCCCTGGAAGGCCCTGTCCCCCCAGAACGCGAGATCCGAGTTGAAGACGTTGGAGCCGGTCCCGCTCAGCGGGACGCTGTTCTCCGAGAACCCGAGCGCCGTCATGTTCGGGCTGATCGCCCAGTCCTTGACGACGTCGACGGGCGGCGGCGCGGCGCCGAGCGGTGCTGCGGTCAGCCCGACCGCAAGCGCCGCGAGCGCCAGGTACGCGCGCACATTCATGTCACCCACCCCCAAGTTGGTTGACCTGACGCGATCGCAACCGATCGCAGGCCGCAGAGAGGGCGGTATTAACCGGGCATTCGTGGATTCGTCAAGGCGCCGGCCGGGCGCCCCGGGTCACGTCTCGGTCGTCGGCCCGTCGGGCATGGCGACCTCGACGCCGGAGGGCAGGATCGATTCCCGCCGCCAGCGGATGATCTCGCGGAAGACCGCCTGGACGATCCCCGCCACGGGGATGGCCGCAAGGGCGCCGAGGATGCCGACGAGCTCCGCCCCGATCAGGATCGCAATCAGCACCGTGAGGGGCGAGAGCTGCACCGTGCGGCCGTAGATGACCGGCTGGAGGATGTGGTTCTCGAGCTGCTGGTAGAGGACGAAGAAGCCGATCACGATCACGCCTCTGACCCAGCCGAGCTCGATGAACGAGACCGTGGAGACGATCACGGCCGCGATCGTGGCGCCCGCGAGCGGGATGAGGTCGAGGAGCGCGACCACGACCGCCAGCGCGATCGCGTAGCTGCTCCCGAGCGCGAAGAGGACGATCGCGGAGACGACGCCGGCGATGACGCTGATGAGGAGGTTCCCGCCGACGTAGCCGCCGACCGTCCGGTAGATGTCTCCGCCGACCCGGTCGAACCGCGACTTCATGTGCTCGGGCAGCGAGCCGCGGAAGCGCTGAAGCATGTTCGGCCCTTCCATGAGCATGAAGATGGTGAGAAACGCGATCGTGACGACGCCGACGATGAAGGAGACGACCCCGCGCGCGACGGCGAGGCTTGCGTTCGTGACGCCGAGGATGCCGCCGGCGCCCTGGTCCTCCACCGCCTCCTGGACCTTGTCCACGATCTGGTAGTCGTCCTGGAGGAACCCCAGCGGCCCACGACCCGCGGTCAGATCCTCCACGAAGCCCGGCACGGCGTCGGCGAACTCCTCGATCTGGGCGACGAGCGGCGGGATGAGCAGCGCGCCGAGCCCGGCGAAGGCGAAGAGCGCGAGGAGGAAGACGAGGAGCGAGGCGAGGCTGCGCCGGAGCCCACGGCGCTCGAAGAACTCGACGGCGGGGTTGAGGGCGAGCGAGAGAAAGAGCGCGATCAGGATCCACGTGATGACGTGCCACGCGAGGAAGAGGAACGCGATGATCGCCGTGGCCGCCAGGATGATCCCCAGGACGACGAGGATGGCCCGGGGTCGGAACGAGACCAGGCGCTCTTCGACGTGCCGCTGCTCGGCCATCGGGCAAGCCTGCCCGTCGCGCCGGACGGAGGAACCGACTCTCAGAAACCTCTTCGCCGGGTCTTAGGATCCTCTTGGATTCGGCTGCGACACTGCTTCGCATGAGCAGCCTCGAACGCCTTTCCGACGGCGTCCCGCTCAACCGCCGCAAGGCCCTCGCGTGGCTCGGAGGGCTCGGGCTCGCAGCCGTCGTCCCGGGCTGCGCAGACGATGACCCGGCGGCCACGCCTGCGACGACGGCCACCACCGCGACGGCGACCGCGCAGGGCACCGCGGATTGCGTCCTCATGC
>CAVVIB010000004.1:0-183142 GCA_963748205.1 uncultured Actinomycetes bacterium | reverse complement strand
CGCCTGCCCGGCCGCGACGCCCGCGTCCGTGAGCGGGCCCGCGAGCTCGCCGAGCGGGTCGGGCTCGAGAAGCAGCTCGCGACGCAGGTGGGCTCGCTCTCGCACGGCGAGCAGCGCCAGCTCGAAGTGGGAATGGCGCGCGCGGGCGACCCGAAGATCATGATGCTCGACGAACCTGCGGCGGGCCTCTCCCGAGGGGAGCGTGTCCTGCTGACCGATCTCCTGCTGACGCTCGACCGCGGGATCACACTCATCCTCATCGAGCACGACATGGACGTCGCCCTCACGGTGGCGGAGCGGGTGACGATGATGCACGACGGCCGCGTGATCGTCGAGGGCACGCCGGCCGAGATCCGCGCCAACCAGCTCGTGCACGACCTCTACCTGGGGAGCCATCACTACGCCGATGAGTGACCCCGTCTTCATCCTGGACAAGGTCAACGCCTACTACGGGCGTGCGCGCGTCCTGCACGACGTCAGCTTCGAGTTCGGTCGCGAGCCGGTCGCTCTCATCGGCCGCAACGGCATGGGGAAGACGACGCTCTGCCTCGCCATCATGGGCCTCATGGCCCGCGCGGACGGCTCCGTCCGCTTCGAAGGGCAGGAGCTCATGGGCCGGGCGCCCTACAAGATCTCCGGCGCGGGGATCGGCTACGTGCCCCAGGGTCGGAGACTGTTCCCCTCGCTCTCGACGGAGGAGCACCTCGACATGCTCGGCGCCGGACGTGGCGGCCGCTGGAACAAGGCGGCGATCTGGGAGCTGTTCCCACGCCTCGCCGAGCGTCGCAAGATCGGCGCCGCCCAGCTCTCGGGCGGGGAGCAGCAGATGCTCGCCATCGCGCGCGCGCTTCTCGGCAATCCCAAGCTTCTGATCATGGACGAGCCCTCCGAGGGCCTGGCGCCGGCGATCGTCGAGAACCTGGTCGGCACCTGCCAGGGTCTCGTCCAGGAGGGGGTCGGGCTTCTCCTGGTCGAGCAGAACCTCGGCGTCGCCACCTCGCTCGCCGAGCGTCAGCTGATCATGGTCGCCGGTGAGATCGCGACAGAGATGAGCGCCAAGGCGCTCCTCGACGACCCGGATGCGCAGCAGCGCTACCTCGGCGTCTCCCGCGTCGAGGGAGCGGCCGCGTAGATCATGGCCACTGTCGTCCTGCTCGGCACGCTGGACACGAAGGGGGACGAGTACGCCTACCTCCGCTCGCTCCTGAGCGGGCACGGGGTCGAGACGATCCTGATCGACGCCGGGGTGCTCGGCGAGCCTCGCGCGGCCGCGGACGTGACGCGTGAGGAGGTGGCGCAGGCGGCGGGAACAGACGTCCGCGCACTCGCCGACGCGGGCGACCGCGGGGCCGCCGTGGAGACCATGGCGCGTGGCGCCGCGAGGATCGTGATCGAGCTTCACGGCGCAGGTCGCCTCGACGGCATCCTCGCCCTCGGGGGGTCGGGTGGAACGGCGGTCGCCACCGAGGCGATGAGAGCGCTCCCGGTCGGCGTCCCCAAGCTGATGGTCTCGACGATGGCGTCCGGCGACACGCGCCCCTACGTGGGCGCGACGGACGTGACGATGACGTACTCCGTCGTCGACATCTCCGGGATCAACGCCGTCTCGGCCCGCATCCTGGCCAATGCGGCGGCTGCGATGGCGGGCATGGCGACTGCGGACCCACCCACAGTTGAGGGCGGGAAGCCGCTCGTCGGGGCCACGATGTTCGGCGTCACAACCCCTTGCGTGACCGCGGCGCGCGAGCGCCTCGAGGAGCTCGGCTATGAGGTGCTCGTCTTCCACGCGACCGGGACAGGGGGACAGTCGATGGAGGCGCTCATGCGGAGCGGCTTCATCACCGCGTCGCTCGACGCCACCACCACCGAGCTGGCCGACGACCTCGTCGGCGGCGTTCTCTCCGCCGGCCCGGACCGGCTCGAGGCCGCCGGCGAGCTCGGGATCCCGCAGGTGGTCTCGCTCGGGGCGCTCGACATGGTCAACTTCGGCCCCGTGGAAACGGTGCCTGTCGAGTTCCGGGACCGGCTCCTTTACAAGCACAACCCGACGGTCACGCTCATGCGGACGACCGCTGAGGAATCCGCCGAGCTGGGACGCCGCATCGGGCGCAAGCTCTCGTCTGCGACCGGACCAGTGACGCTCTTCATCCCGCTTCGCGGGGTGTCGCTTATCGACGTGGAGGGACAAGTCTTCTTCGACCCGGAAGCCGACCGGGCGCTCTTCGACGCACTTCGCGACACGCTCGACCCCGGCGTGGACGTGCGCGAGCTCGACACCGACGTCAACGATCCGGCCTTCGCGCATGCCATGGTCGACACCCTCCACCAGCACTACCAGGCCTGGACCGCCGGCGAGGTGCGCGCATGAAGCGGGAGGAAGCGCTGGCGCGCCTGCGGGCGCAGGTGGAGGACGGCCGGCCGATCATCGGCGCCGGCGCCGGGACCGGGCTCTCGGCGAAGTGCGCGGAGGCCGGCGGCGCCGATCTCGTCATCGTCTACAACTCGGGGCGGTATCGGATGGCGGGCCGCGGATCGCTGGCCGGCCTGCTCCCCTACGGCGACGCGAACGCGATCGTCATGGAGATGGCGGGCGAGGTGCTGCCGGTCGTGGAGTCGACGCCTGTCCTCGCCGGCGTGTGCGGCACGGATCCCTTCCGACTCATGCCCGTCTTCCTCCGGCAGGTGCAGGAGGCCGGCTTCACGGGCGTCCAGAACTTCCCCACCGTCGGCCTCATCGACGGGACCTTCCGCCAGAACCTCGAGGAGACGGGCATGAGCTACGCGCTCGAGGTGGAGATGATTCGCGCCGCGCGGGAGCTCGGCCTGCTCACGTGCCCCTACGTCTTCACCCCGGAGGATGCCCGGGCGATGGCAGAAGCGGGCGCCGACGTGCTCGTGCCCCACATGGGGCTGACGACGGGCGGGTCGATCGGCGCCGAGACCGCCAGGACGCTCGACGAGTCGGTCGAGCTCATTCAGGCGATGCACGACGCTGCCGTTGAGGTCGCGCCCGAGGTTCTCGTCCTCTGCCACGGCGGCCCCATCTCGGAGCCGGACGACGCGGCCTACGTGCTCGAGCGCACGAAGGGGGTCGTCGGCTTCTTCGGGGCCTCGAGCATGGAACGGCTCCCGACCGAAATCGCGCTGACGGAGACCGTGAAGCGCTTCAAGGCGATCCCCGCCCGCAGGCGGGAAGGAGAACACGTATGAACGGGAGGTTCGTCCACGAGACCGACATCGAGCGCGAGCAGCTCGACTGGGGTGGCCTCGGGTGGATCAGCCGGCCACCGTCCACCGGTGCGCGACAGCTCACGGTGCTCGACGTCTCGCTGGAGCCGGGCCACGGCCACGACTTCCATACGCACCCCGAGCAGGAAGAGGTGATCGTCGTCCAGGCGGGTGAGATCGAGCAGTGGCTCGAGGGTGAGCAGACCGTCCTCGGGCCCGGCGAAGCCGTCTTCATCGGGATGGGCACCGTCCACGCCTCGTTCAACACGGGGCAGGAGACCGCGCGGTTGACGGTCGCTCTCGGTCCGTGCGCCGGTGAAGGAGGTTACGAGCTCGTGGACGTCTCCGGCGAGGAGCCCTGGAGGTCCCTGCGGTCGTCATGAGCGTCGGAACGCCCAGAAGCGAGACGTTCGTGCGCGACCTCCGTGGTCTCGTAGGAGACGACGCGGTCATCGCCGACGCGGACGGCCTCGAGCGCTACGCCGCCGACACCTACTGGAAGGCGCTTGCGGCGCAGGCGAGCGGGAGCCCGCTCGGTCTTCCGGACGTCGCCGTCCTGCCGGCCGACGAAGCCGGCGTCGCTGCAGTGCTCCGCTTCGCCAACGAGCGAGGTCTCCCCGTTGTCCCCCGCGGCGGCGGCTCGGGAAGCCAGGGAGGAGCGGTTCCGGTCGAGGGCGGCATCCTCCTCGACCTCACTCGCCTCGACCGCATCGTCGAGGTGGACGAGGAATCGCTGACGGTGACGGCAGAGGCGGGCGTCAACGGCGAGGTGCTCGAGCGCGCATTGAACGAGCGAGGGCTCATGCTCCCGCACTACCCGGCTTCGGTCGATCTGGCGACGGTCGGCGGCTACGTCGCCGCCCGCGGCTCCGGGGTGCTCTCGACGCGCTACGGCAAGATCGAGGATCTCGTCCTCTCGCTCCGCATCGCCCTCGCGGACGGGACGGTGATCGAAACCGTTGGCGTCCCCAGGCACGCAGTGGGGCCCGAGCTGACGCAGCTCTTCATCGGCTCCGAGGGCACGCTCGGCGTCGTCACCCGCGCGAGCCTCCAGCTCGCGCCCCTCCCGGCGGCGCGCCGCTTCGAGGCGGTCTCGTTCGGATCGGTGCCCGAGGGGATCGCCACGGTGCGCTCCATCATCGCCCGCGGCCTGCGCCCATCCGTCGTGCGCATGTACGACGAGGTGGCCACCCGCACGTCGCTCGGGCCCGTCGTCGAACAGGAGCTGGAGGGTGTCTGCACGGTCTTCTGCTTCGAAGGCGAGCCCGCCGTTGCGGACGCGGAGGCGGAGACGCTGCTCGCGCTCGCCCGCGAGCGCGGAGCCGTCGTCCTCGACGGCAAGCTCGGCGAGACGTGGTGGAAGCGCCGCTACGAGTTCTACAAGCCGCCGCACCATCCACAGCTCCCAGCCATCTGGGGGACGATCGAGGCGGTCGCTCCGTACGCCCGCATCTACGACGTCTACCGGGCGGTGAAAGAGGCGGTCGAGGCGCCGTACGCCGAGCACGGGCTCGCGCTCAAGGTCCACTTCAGCCACTGGTACCCGTGGGGGACGATGATGTACGGCCGCTTCATCGTCCCGGACGGCGGGCCCGAGGCCATCGACCTACACGACCGGATCTGGGCGGACGCCGTGCAGGCGATGCTCGGCGCCGGCGGCGTCATGAACGACCACCATGGCGTCGGGCTCAAGCTGGCGCCGTACATGCGAGCCCAGCACGGGCCCGCGCTCGACGTTCTGCGCCGGATCAAGGAGGTGCTCGACCCGAACCGGATCATGAACCCGGGCAAGCTCGATCTGTAACGCAGTCGGCAACGCGAGGAGGACCGAATGGCACTGAAGGTGGCGATGCACAACTGGATGCGGCCCGAGCCGATCGAGACGACGATCCGACGGCTGGCTCGTTCCGGCTACGACGGAATCGAGATCTCCGGCGAGCCGGCGCTATACGACCCGAAGCAGGTGCGCTCCCTGCTCGACGAGCACGGCCTCGAGTGCTGGGGCTCCGTGACGCTCATGGTCGGCGGACGCGACCTGCTGCACGAGGACAAGTACGTGCGCATCGGCAGCGTCCAGTACGTCAAGGACACGATCGACCTGATCAAGGCGCTCGGCGGCTCGATCCTGACCGTCGTCCCGTCGACCGTCGGCAAGGTCACGCCCATGTCCACTCCCGAGGAGGAGTGGAAGTGGGCGGTCGAGAGCCTGAAGGAGTGCCAGGCGCACGCCGAGAGCAGCGGAGTCCGGCTCGCGCTCGAGCCGCTGAACCGCTTCGAGACCTACTTCCTGAACCGCTGCGACCAGGCGCTCGCGCTGGCGGAGGACGTCGGAGGCGACTGCGGTGTCTGCCTCGACATCTTCCACATGAATATCGAGGAGGCCGACTGGCCGTCCGCCATCAGGGCCGCCGGTGACAAGCTCGTCGACTTCCACGTGGCCGACAACAACCGCATGCCCCCCGGCCAGGGCGCGATCGACTGGGAGCTGATCCTGCGCACGCTCGACGAGGTCGGCTACGAGGGCTACGTCACCGTCGAGTTCGTGGCCACGGTCGATCGCAGCCGAATCTCCGAGCGCACCGAGATCGGTGACGCGTCCGAGGCCGACGCGAGCGTGGGCCTCGAGCAGTTCCTGCGCGACCACGGCACGGGCGCCGTTCCCGAGGAGCTGTACGACCGGTACGTGCAGGAGTCGATCGACTGCCTGCGCCAGAGCGCGGCAGCACCCGCGTAGGAGGTCCGATGGAGCTGCCTTCTTACAACATCGCCGATCTCGCCCCGCCGGACATCCAGGCCTACTTGGCCGAGAAGGACATCGTGATGATCCCCATCGCGAGCCTGGAGCAGCACGGGCCCCATCTGCCGCTTGCGACGGACACGATCCAGGCCGACGAGATCACGCAGCGCGCAGCCGAGCGGGCGGCGGTCCTGTACACGCCGTGTGTCTGGTTCGGCTACTCGCCGCAGCACATGTACGGGCCGGGCGAGGGGACCGGGACGATCACGATCCGCTCGCAGATCCTGCTCGACGTCTACCACGACGTGGCGCGCTCGCTGATCCACCACGGGTTCAACCGGCTCGTGTTCGTCAACAACCACGGCTCGAACACGAAGATCATCGACCCGCTGCTGCGGCGGATCCGGTACGAAACCGGCGCCTTCGTCACATTCTCGAAGCTCTACGCCGAGCGGTATCTCGGCCTCATCGACCCGGTCATGGAGAACCCGCCCGAGGAGACGCCGGGCTGGCACTCCAGCGAGCTCGAGACCGCCCAGGTGATGGCGCACGACGAGGGGCTGGTGCGCATGGACCGCGCTGTGAACCAGAAGGTCAAGCGCCCTGACTGGTTCCCTGACGGATTCGTCAAGCTGGACGGGGCGCCGGAGGTCGAGTTCCAGGGGTACCAGTACTTCCTCTTCCCCACGGACCACAGCGACTTCACGCCGAGCGGCGTGATCGGCAACCCGTTCCGGGCGACCGCGGAGAAGGGGGAGCAGACGTACGAGCTGTACGCCGCACACCTCGCCGCGGCGCTGGAGGAGTTCCAGAAGGTGCCGGTCGATGTGCACACGCGGGAGTGGCGCGACCGGGCATGACGGGGGGCCTGTGAAGGACGAGCCACAGATCGCGCTGATCGGCACGCTCGACACGAAGGGCGACGAGATCGCCTACGTGCGCGAGCGGCTGGTAGCCCTCGGCGTCCGGCCGGTCGTCGTCGACTCGGGGATCCTGGGTGAGCCGGGTACGAGCGCCGACATCACGCGGGAAGAGGTCGCCCGCGAGGGCGGCCACGAGCTGGAGCGCATCCGGTCGGCGGGGAGCCGAGGCGCGGCAGTCGAGCTGATGGAAGAGGGAGTGCGCGCGGTCTGCCTTCGCCTTTGGCTCGAGGGCCGGCTGGACGGAGTGCTCTGCCTGGGCGGCGCGGAGGGAGCCCTCTTGGGAGCGGCCGCGATGCACGCGCTTCCCGTCGGCGTCCCCAAGCTGATCGTGACGCCGAGCGCCTCTGGGCGCCGCGCGTTCGGCCCCTTTGTGGGTGAGAGCGACGTGCTCGTCATGCACTCGGTCGTCGACATCCTCGGCCTCAACCCGATCGCGCGAGCCGTGTTCGACAACGCGGCGGCTGCCGTCGCGGGCATGGCTCGGGACGCGGGGCGCCCCGTGCAGGACCTGGGCGGACGGAGCGTGGGCATCACGATGCTCGGTCACACCACGCCGGCGGTCATGCGCATCCGCACGGCGCTAGAGCAGGCCGGCCACGAGCCGGTCATCTTCCACGCGAACGGGGTCGGCGGGCCCGCGATGGAGAAGCTCGTCGAAGCGGGCGCACTCGCGGGCGTGATCGACTACACGCTCTCCGAGCTCGCGAACTCCCTCCTGGACGGCCTCCATTCGACAGGGCCGAATCGCCTACGGGCCGCGGGCCGGAGGGGTCTCCCGCAGGTGGTCGTTCCCGGCTGCGTCGACTTCTTCAACCAGGGCGCACCCGACACCCTTCCGCCCGAGTACCGCACGCGCCAGAGCTACTACCACAATCCAGTGGCCACTCTCGTCAGGCTCGAGCCGGGGGAGATGGCCGAGCTGGGCCGCGTCGTCGCCGAACGGCTCAACGAGGCGCAAGGGCCCGTGCACGTCCTCGCGCCGACCCGGGGCTTCTCGCTGGCCGACGTCGAGGGTGGCGATCTCTGGTTCCCGGAGGCCGATGCCGCGTTCCTGGACGCTCTCGGAACTGCGCTTCGGCCCGACATCCAACTCGAGCTCGCCGACACGCATGTGAACGACCCGGCGTTCGCAGACCTCGTCGCCGAGCGGTACCTCGCCCTTGCCTCCACGCCGACGTCCGCGACCTGATGAGGGCGACCTGATGCCGGCAGACATTCGCAGAGCCAGCATTCTCGAGAGGATCCAGCGCGATGGAGGCGCGTCGATCGCCGAGCTCGCGCGCGACTACGGCGTCTCGCAGATCACGGTTCACCGTGACCTCGAGCGACTCGCGCGAGAGGGCCTCATCGAGCGCGTGCACGGAGGCGCGCGCCCCCCGGGGAGCGGCCCCAGGGAGCTTCGCGTGGCGACCGACTGGACGAAGCGGCTCGAGCAGGCCCTCCTTCAGAAGGAGGCGATCGCGGCGCGCGCCGCCCGGTTCGTCGAGGACGGCTCGACGATCTTCGTCGACTCGTCCACGACCTGCCTCGTGCTCGCCCGCTACTTGGAGCGTCATCCGCCGCGGGCGCTCACCCTCGTCACGAACTCCCCGGCGATCGCGCTCGAGCTGCACGCCCAGTCCATCCACGTCGTTGTCACCCCCGGCGAGGTGGACCAGACGCTGCGCATGATCGGTGGCCGGTGGGCGGCGGAATTCCTGGCAGGCCTCAACATGGAGACCGCATTCGTCTCGGCCGGAGGCGTCACGCTCGAGAACGGGCTGACGACGACGCGGCGGGCCCTGGCCGACACCCTCAACGCCGCGGCGGCTTCCGCGGCGAAGACGATCGGCCTGATCGACTCGTCGAAGTTCGGCCTCTCCGCGCTGCTCGCGATCGCGCGTCCGGAAGAGCTCGACGCGCTGGTGGTCGACGATGGCCTCCCTCGCGAAACGATCGATTCGTACGAGGCGGCCGGCGTCAACCTCATCGTGGCCGACGGCCAAGCGACCGCTGCTTCCACCACCGCCTAAGGAGGATCCGAATGGCACGTCCAATCACGCTCTTCACCGGCCAGTGGGCCGATCTGCCGCTGGAGGAGCTCGCCGGCAAGGCGTCCGCCTGGGGCTTCGACGGGCTCGAGCTCGCCTGCTGGGGCGATCACTTCGACGTCGACGAGGCGCTTGCCGACCCGGGGTACGTGGGCGGCCGCCGCGAGATCCTGGACCGCCACGGCCTCCAGTGCGTCGCGATCTCGACGCACCTCGTCGGCCAGGCCGTTTGCGACCCGGTCGACGAGCGGCACCAGGCGATCCTGCCCCCGGACGTGTGGGGTGACGGTGATCCCGAGGGCGTCCGGAGCCGGGCGGCCGACAAGGTGAAAGACACGGCACGAGCGGCCGCGAGGTTCGGCGTCACCCAGGTGAACGGCTTCACCGGCTCGAGCATCTGGCACCTCCTCTATTCGTTCCCGCCGAACGACTTCGAGCGGGTCGAGGCGGGCTACCGGGACTTCGCGGAGCGCTGGGGCCCGATCCTGGATGTCTTCGAGGCAGAGGGAGTTCGCTACGGCCTGGAGGTGCATCCCACCGAGATCGCCTACGACTTCGTGACCACGCGCAAGGCGCTCGAGGCGATCGACCGGCGCGAAAGCTTCGGCATCAACTTCGACCCGAGTCACTTCGCCCACCAGTCCCTGGACTCGGCAGCGTTCGTCCAGGAGTTCGCCGACCGCATCTACCACGTCCACGTCAAGGACTCGAAGACGACCCTGGACGGGCGCAGCTCGATTCTCGGCGGGCACCTGAACTTCGGTGAGGTCGGACGCGGCTGGGACTTCGTCTCGCCGGGGCACGGGGACGTCGACTTCGAGTCGCTCTTCCGCGCCCTCAATCGGATCGGCTACGAGGGGCCGCTCTCGATCGAGTGGGAGGATGCCGGCATGGATCGCGAATGGGGCGCCCAGGACGCGCTGGCGTTCGTCCGCAGGAGCGACTTCACCCCGTCCACGCTCGCGTTCGACGCGGCCTACGAGAGGAGCTGAGGATGGACGAGACGGAGGTCGGCTTCCTCACCATGGGCCGGGCCGATGGCCCGACCGAGCTTCGGACCATCGGGATCGGCATGCTCGGCTACGCGTTCATGGGGAAGGCCCACGCGAACGCCTACCGGAAGATCGCGTACATGACGTGGCCGCCACCCCTGCTGCCACGGCTCGTCGCCGTCTCCGGGAGGACGGAGGAGGCGGTGGCGGAGGCGGCGCGCCGCTACGGCTTCGAGGGCTACACGACCGACTGGCACGAGCTGCTTGCGAATGGCGAGATCGGGCTCTTCGACAACAGCGGGCCGAACAACCTGCACGCAGAGCCGACGATCGCGGCGGCCGAGGCCGGCAAGCACGTCGTCTGCGAGAAGCCGCTGGCGCGCTCGGCCGACGAGAGCCACCAGGTCTGGCAGCGCGTCGCGGCGACCGGCGTCAAGCACATGTGCGCTTTCAACTACCGCTTCGTCCCGGCGGTCCGCCTCGCGCGCGAGATGCTGGAGGCCGGGGAGCTGGGCGACATCTACCACTTCAGAGGGCGCTATCTCCAGGAGTGGGGCGACATCGACGACCAGGTCTGGCGATTCGACCGCGAGGCCGCCGGCTCGGGAGCGCTCGGCGACCTGGGCGCGCACGTGATCGACCTGGCGCGCTATCTCGTCGGGGAAATCGCGTCGGTGAGCGGGGCCACGCGAGCCTTCAAGGAGGGGCGCGAGGTCGACGACGCCTTCGAGTCGGTCGTCGAGTTCGAGAACGGCGCCGTCGGCACGATCGAAGCCTCGCGGTTCTGCCCCGGCCGCAAGAACGCCTTCGCCTGGGAGATCAACGGCTCGAAGGGCTCGATCGCTTTCGACCTCGAGCGGCTGAACGAGCTTCAGGTTCACCTGCGCGACTCGACGCCGGGCGAGCGCGCACAGGGCTTCCGCAGCGTGCTCGTCTCCGAAGCCGACCATCCCTTCTGGGACCACTGGTGGCCGCACGGCCACATCATCGGGTGGGAGCATTCCTTCGTGCACGAGCTGCACCATCTTCTGACGGCGATCGCCGAGGACGGGCTCTGTTGCGCCGCACGGGGCGACGTTCGAGGACGGCTATCGGGCGGCAGAGGTCTGCGACGCGATCGTGCGCTCGAGCGAGTCGGGCCGGCGCGAGGAGATCGCGTATCGCTAGTGCCGCGCCTCAACCGACTCTTCGCCGCCGACGGGCGCTGCTTCGACGTCGCCGTTGACCACGGCTTCTTCGGCGAGCGCTCCTTCCTCGCCGGGAATCGAAGACCTGGAGCGGGCGGTGCGCACGCTCGTGGATGCCGGGCCCGACGCGATCCAGCTCTCTCCCGGCGAGGCTCCGCTGCTCCAGGAGCTGGCAGGCCCCCACAAGCCTGCGCTCGTGCTGCGCACCGACGTCGCGAACGTCTACGGCGCGAGCCCGCCGAGTACGCTCTGGAGCGAGCTCGTCGAGGACGCCGGCGCGCGGGCGCTGCGCCTCGATGCCGCCTGCGTCGTCGTCAACCTCCTCTCCCTGCCTGGGGAGCCGGAGCTCTACCGGCAGTGCGTGCGCAACGTCTCGAAGCTGCGCGCCGCCTGCGAGCCGCTCGGCCTACCCGTGATGGTCGAGCCGCTGGCGATGAGACCGGGCGAGGCCGGCTACGGCGTGAACGGCGACGCGGACACGGTCGTGACCCTCGTTCGCCAGGCCGCCGAGCTGGGCGCCGACGTCATCAAGGCCGACCCCACCGACGACCTGGGCGAGTACGGTCGTGTCGTGGAGGCAGCCGGGCGCGTCCCCGTGCTCGTGCGGGGCGGCGGGCGCGCTTCCGACGAGGAAATCCTGCGCCGCACCGAGGCCGTCCTCCAGCAAGGCGCGGCCGGAATCGTCTACGGGCGCAACGTCGTCCAGCACGCGGATCCGGCCGGGATGACGCGCGCCCTCATGGCGATCGTGCACGAGGGCGCGTCCGCCGATGAGGCGCTCGCGGGCCTCACCCCCAGTGTCTGACCGGGTCGTTCGCTTCGGCCTCGTGGGCGGCGGCCTCATGGGTCGGGAGTTCGCGAGCGCGGCGGCCCGGTGGGTGCACCTAGACGCCCTCGGGACCCGGCCCGAGCTCGCGGTTGTCTGCGACGTGAATCCGGACGTGCTTGCGTGGTACGAGCGGCTCGACCCGGCGCCGCGGCTCGTCTCCGACTACCGCGAGCTGCTCGCGGACGACTCGGTCGAAGCTGTGTATTGCGCCGTCCCGCACCACCTCCACGAGAAGGTCTACGTCGCGTGCCTCCAGGCGGGAAAGCACCTTCTAGGCGAGAAGCCGTTCGGCATCGACCTGCCAGCGAATCAGGCAATCGGCGCGGAGATTGCCGCGCATCCGGAACTCCTCGTCCGTTGCTCATCCGAGCTGCCCTTCTATCCGGGTGGCCGGCGTGTGTGGCGCTGGATCGCCGAGCGTCGGTACGGGCGCGTGCTCGAGGTGCGCTCCGCCTTCCTGCATTCGAGCGACCTCGATCCGGGCAAGCCGATCAACTGGAAGCGGCGCGCTGCCCAAAACGGCGAGTACGGGGTCATGGGCGACCTCGGCATGCACGCCCTTCACCTGCCGCTGCGCGCCGGCTGGTTCCCGAAGGACGTGCGCGCGATCCTGTCGGACGTCGTTCGCTCGCGGCCCGACGGCCGTGGAGGAACGGTCTCGTGCGACACGTGGGACAACGCTGTTCTCCTCTGCACGGTGGAAGAGGACGGCGAGGTCTTCCCCCTCCGAGTCGAGACGAAGCGGATCGCTCCCGGCGAAACGAACACGTGGATCATCGAGGTCGAGGGGACCGAGGGCTCGATCGCCTACACGACCAAGCAGCCCAAGACGCTGCGCTGGATGGAGTACGAGCCGGGCGGACCGCAGGCCTGGAGCGTCCTGGACCTGGGCTCCGAGTCGGCGTATCCGTCGATCACCGGGGCAATCTTCGAGTTCGGCTTCTCCGACGCGATCCTCCAGATGTGGGCCGCCTTCCTCGACGAGCTGGTCCATGGGCGGGACGGCATGCGTCAGCCCTTCCATTGCGCCACGCCGGAGGAAGCAGCAGCGACGCACCGGATCTTCACGGCAGCCCTCGAGTCGCAGGCAAACTCGTCGGTCGTCGCCCTGTCCGCCTAGCCCGTGGGCATGTCCGAAAGCCCACGCCCTGGGGTCAGGTCTTGCATTCACGCGCCTCCGGGGACGCAGATCCGCAGGGCCGAGCCACAGCCCGAGGCCAGGGAAGCGCCCCGCGACCGGGCGCCAGTGGCCGAGTCTTCACACTTCCGGCGCGGCGCGAACCCAAGCGCTTCTTTCTAGACTGCGCCGCGGTGGGGAGGCGCTCGACCCTTTGGCGCCAGGCGCTGGCGGTGCTCGTCACGGTCCTCTTTGTCGCGCCGCTGGTCCTGATGGTTTCCGGGTCGCTGCGCGAGGCCGGCCTGCCGCCGCCGCGCGTTCCGGAGCTGATCCCGTCGCCGATCGCGTTCGAGAACTACAGCCGTGCGTTCGAGCTGGTCGACATCCCGCGCTACGCGCTCAACTCGCTGATCGTCGCGGCCATCGCGGTGCCGCTCTCGGTGCTCGTCGCCTCCTGGGCCGGCTTCGCCATGGCCCGCCTGCCGCGCCGCCAGGCGAACGCGCTCGTGGCCGTCTCGCTGATCGCCCTCATGGTCCCGCTGACGGCGCTGCTCGTCCCGCGCTTCACGCTCTTCCGGGCCCTGGGACTGACGGACACGTACGTGCCTCTGGTGGCGCCGGCACTTCTCGGGATGTCGCCGTTCTACGTCCTCCTCTACTACTGGGCGTTCCGGCGCGTGCCGCCCGAGCTCTTCGACGCGGCCAGGCTCGAAGGGCTCTCGGCGCTCGCGGCCTGGAGGCGCGTCGCCATGCCGCTCGTGCGGCCCGTGACCGTCGCCGTGGCGGTCCTCGCGTTCACGGTCTCGTGGAGCAACTTCCTCGACCCGCTGATCTACCTGTACGACGAGCGGCTGTTCACGCTCCCGCTCGGCCTCAAGTCCCTCGCACAGCTCGACCGGCTGAACTTCCCGCTCCTCCTGGCCGGCGCGGTTGCGGCGACGGCGCCTGTCGTGGCGGCGTTCATCTTCGTCCAGCGCTACTTCCTCAAGGAGAACCGTCTATGGCACGTCCGCTGATTGCCGTCATCGCCCTGACGCTCGCCCTCGCCGCAGTCGCCGGCTGCGGCGGCTCGGAGGAATCCTCCGGGGAGGGCGGGTCCGGCTCGCTGCAGTTCCTGGTCTTCGGGGAGCCCGAGGAGCTGCGCGCCTACCGCGACATCATCACCGCCTTCAAGGAGGTCGAGCCCGACATCGACGTGCAGCTCGTCGAGGCGAGCGACCGGTCCGACCTGATCGCGCGGCTCTCGACCTCGATCGCCGGCGGCAACCCGCCGGACGTGTTCCTCCTCAACTACCGCTTCTACGGCCAGTTCGCCGCCAAGGGCGCGCTCGAGCCGATCGCCGAGCGCTTCGAGAACGCCGACGCGTTCCAGCCGGACGACTTCTACGAGGAGGCGCTCGAGGCCTTCCGCTGGGACGGCGAGCAGATGTGCATCCCGCAGAACATCTCGAGCCTCGTCGTCTACTACAACCGCACGATGTTCAAGGAGGAGGGCGTCTCCGAGCCCGAGTCCGGCTGGCAGTGGCGCGACATGGTCGAGAAGGCCAAGGCGCTGACGAAGGACGAGAACGGGGACGGGAAGGTGGACGTGTACGGCCTCGGTGTCGAGGCGTCGATCATCCGGCTCGCGCCCTTCGTCTGGTCGAACGGCGGCGAGATCGTCGACGACCTGGAGAACCCCACGCGGTTCACGCTGGACGAGGTCGCCGCGACCGACGCGATGGCGGAGTTCTTCGCGCTCCGCCGCGTGCACGGCGTCATCCCGTCCGAGGAGGAGCTGGAGTCCGAGGACGACGAGTCGCGGTTCCTCAACGGCCGGTCGGCCATGGTGCTCTCCTCGCGCCGGTCGACGCCGGTCTTCCGGACGATCACCGACTTCGACTGGGACATCGCGCCCCTCCCGATCCTGCGGGAGCCGGCCGGGATCCTCCACTCGGACGCCTACTGCATGACCGAGGGCTCCGGCAACAAGGACGCCGCCTGGACGTTCATGGAGTTCGCGCTCGGGCCCGAGGGCCAGCGGATCGCGGCGGGGACCGGCCGCACGGTGCCGTCCCTCAAGGCCGTCGCCAACTCGGATGCGTTCCTCGGCTCCGACGCGAAGCCGGCGAACTCGCGCGTCTTCCTCGACACGATCCCGCAGATCCAGCGCGTGCCGAACATCTCCACGTGGCCGGAGATCGAGGACGCGACGGGCGGCATCTTCGAGGTGGCGATGTTCGACGACCTGCCGCCGCCGCTGATCGCCCAGCAGGTGGACGAAGCGACCCGGGACCTCTTCGCCCGGGCCCAGTAGCGCGTTGGCAGCCGCACTGGAGCTGGAGGGCGTCCACAAGCGCTACGGCGACGTGGCCGCCCTGCGCGGCCTCGATCTGCACGTGGGGGCCGGCGAGCTGCTCGTGCTCGTCGGCCCGTCCGGCTGCGGCAAGACGACTGCACTGAGGGCCGCCGCCGGCCTCGAGGAGGTCACCGAGGGGACGATCCGGATCGGCGGGCGCGACGTGACGCAGCTGGTGCCTGCGGCCCGGAACGTCGCCATGGTCTTCCAGAGCTACGCGCTCTTCCCGCACCTGAACGTGGCCGAGAACATCGGCTTCGGCCTGCGGGCGCGCCGTGTCGCCCGCGACGACGTACGGGAGCGGATCGCGACCGCGGCACGCGTCGTCGGCTGCGAGGCCCTGCTCGAGCGCAAGCCGCACGAGCTCTCCGGGGGAGAGCGACAGCGCGTCGCCCTTGCGCGCGCCCTCGTGCGCGAGCCCGACGTCTTCCTCCTCGACGAGCCGCTGTCGAACCTCGATGCCCAGCTCCGCGTGGAGATGCGGGCCGAGCTGCGGCGTCTGCACGACCGGCTGGGCGCGACGATGGTCTACGTCACACACGACCAGGTGGAGGCACTGACGATGGGCGACCGCGTCGCGGTCCTCTCGGAGGGCGTGCTCCAGCAGGTCGGCGAGCCAGACGAGGTCTACCGACGGCCGGCGAACCGCTTCGTGGCGACGTTCGTCGGGAGCCCGGCGATGAACGTCCTGCCCGCCGAGCCCGACGGCGAGCGCCTGCGTGCGGGGCCGTTCACGTTCGACCGGCCGCCGGGCCTCGGCGACCGGCCGGTCGAGATCGGGATCCGGCCGGAGCATCTGTCGCTCGTCCCCGAGGGCGCGCCGGCCGTGGTCGAGGTCGTCGAGATCGCCGGGAACGAGAGCTTCATCCACCTGGACGCCGGCGGCATCCGGCTGGTCGCCCGGGTGGGCCCCGAGCAGCGGCCCGCCGTGGGGTCGACGGTCGCGCTCGCGGTCACGATCCCGGGAAGCGTCCACGTCTTCGACGCCGAGACGGGCCTCGCGCTGACATGAAGCGGGAACGCGGCCTCGCGCTGCTCCTCTTCCCGTACCTCGCGGGGCTCGTCGTCCTGGTCGCGCTTCCGGCGGCGATCACGTTCGGCCTCGCGCTCTACGAGTACGACCTCATCTCGAGCCCCGAGTTCATCGGGCTCGACAACTTCCGCGAGCTCGCCGACGACGAGATCTTCCGCATCTCGCTCCGCAACTCGCTGATGTTCATCGCGTTCGCGGTGCCGATCAGGCTCGTCGGCGCGCTCGGCCTGGCGCTCCTGCTCCACCGGCGGATGCGCGGCGTCGGCGCGTATCGCGCCGGCGTCTACATGCCGACGATCGTCCCCGACGTCGCCTACGCCCTCCTGTGGCTCTGGCTCTTCAACCCGCTCTACGGCCCGATCAACGTCACGCTCGACGCGCTCGGCTTCCCCAGCCCCGAGTGGCTCACCGACGGGCGGGACGCGCAGTGGGCGATCATCACGATGACCGTCTTCCTGCTCGGGGAGGGGTTCCTGGTCGCTCTCGCAGTCCGGCAGTCGATCCCCGGGGAGCTGTACGAGCTCGCGGCCGTCGAGGCAGCGTCGCCGTGGTACATCCTGCGGCGCGTGACGCTCCCGCTGATGGCGCCCGCGATGCTCCTGCTCCTCTTCCGCGACACGATCTTCAGCTTCCAGCTCAACTTCGTGCCGGCGCTCCTCGTCACGGAAGGGGGGCCGCCGCCGTACGAGACCACCTACCTGCCGCTGTTCGTCTACCGCACGGGGTTCGAGTACCTGCGCTACGGCTATGCGGCCGCGGCCACCGTGATCATGTTCCTGATCACGGCGCTGATCGTCTTCATCCAGTGGCGGATCATCGTCCGCTGGCGGAGGGGGCTCGCGGTCTGAGGGCCTGGCTCCTCGGCAGCGGTGGGTGGATCCCCACCCCGGAGCGGGAGACCGCCTGCACGCTCGTCCGCGACGGGGAGCACGCGCTCGTCCTCGACGCGGGCACGGGGCTCCAGCGCCTCGTCATCGACCCGGCGCTCCTGGACGGCGTGCGGCGGCTCGACATCGTGCTCACGCACTTCCACCTCGACCACGTGTGCGGGCTCGGCTACGTGCCGGCGCTGCCGGTGCGGCCGACGGTGTGGGCGCCGGGCGCGTGGCTCTACGGGACGCCGAGCGCGGAGCTCCTCGCGCCGTTGCTGCGCGCACCGATCTCACCGTTCGAGCCCGAGGAGCTGGGGGAGATGCGCGAGCTCGAGCCCGGCCCGCAGGAGATCGGCGCGTTCGGGCTCACGACCCGCGCGCAGCCCCTGCACTGGGCGCCGACTGCGGGGCTGCGGGTGGGGGACGAGCTCGCGCTCGTCACGGACACGGCCTACGACCCGGGCAGCGCCGACCTCGCGCGCGGCGTGGCCCACCTGCTCCACGAGGCCTGGTCGACCTCGGACGAGCCGGTCGCCGCGGAAGGGGACGCGACCGCCGCCGAGGCGGGCCGGGTGGCGAAGGACGCGGGTGCGCGCCGACTGACGCTCATCCACGTCAACCCGCGCTGGCCCGACACGGACGCGCTCCTCACAGACGCTCGCCGCTTCATGCCCGATGCCGAGCTCGGGCGCGACGGAATCGAGCTGTCCCTCTAGAGAAATGACGAGGGCGGGCCCGAAGGCCCGCCCTCGTCGAACCGGCGGTCACCGGTGTACTTCTAGCCAGACAGGTCGATCTTCCACATGCTCCGGCCGAACGTCGACGTGTAGAGCGTGTTCGACGGGCTGTGCAGCCGGATGTCGAGCACCGGGACGAGCGGTAGACCGCGCTTCCCGACGAACGCCCAGTTCCGTCCTCCGGCTCTTGAGGTGGAAGACGCCGACGTCCGTGCCGACGAAGACGGTGTCGTTCGCCTTGTCGATGACGATGTCGTTGACGGGCGCGTTCGGGAGGTTTCCGCTCAGGTTCTCCCACGTCGCTCCGCCGTCGGTCGTCCGGTAGACGTTCGCCGCGTCCTCGCCGTTGCGGAAGCCGGAGAACGTCGCCCAGACGGTCTTCGGATCGTCCGAGTCGATCGCGACCCGCGTCACCCAGCGCTCGGGCAGGCCGTGGCTCGTTGAACCACGTCCACGTCGCGCCGGCGTCCTCCGTCTTCCAGAGGCGGCCGGTGTCCGTGCCGAGGTAGATCGTGTCCGGCGCGGTCTTCGAGACGTCGATCGTCGTGATCGTGCCCCAGTTCGGGTAGTTCCCGTGGATCGCGGGGTCGGGAATGCGAGGCGGCTCGAACGTGCCCGTCAGGTCGACGGACTCGGGGCTGACCCGCGTCCAGGTCGTCCCGCGGTCGGTCGTCTTGTTCAGGACGTTCCCGCCGTAGTACATGGTCGCGGGGTTGTTCTTGTCGAAGACGATCGGGGTCAGCCAGTTCCGCCGGACGGAGATCGTCCCGTTCGAGAACGAGGCGTTGGTCACCGGCGGCGTGGCCGCAGGCCCGTCGTAGCGGCGGATGCAGGAGCCGTACTGCGAGCATCCGTAGTGGATGTAGTTGTCGGTCGGGTCCATGAGCGTGTACTCGCCGTCACCGCACCCGAACGAGTTCCAGTTGTCCGGGTTGCCGGGGTTCGTCGGGAAGTCCCAGGACCTGAGGCAGCCGTTGTCCTGCGCGCCGCCCGTGAGCATGTCCGGCGAGTTCTCGCCGACGTCGAGCGAGTAGAACTGCGTGTACGGCTCGTACGTCGCCTGGCGCCAGGTGCCGTTGGCCCCGTTGCCGTCGGAGATGTACGTGCCGCCGTCGTTCCCGAGATAGACGCGGTTCGCGGTCTGCGGGCTCCACGCCATCGCGTGCTGGTCGGCGTGGACATTGCCCGAGTTCGCCCAGCTCACGCCGCCGTTCGTCGAGCGGCGCAGGTTCACGCCGGCGACGAAGAGGTGGTCCTGGTTGACCGGGTCGACCCAGATGCGGCCGAACCACCAGCCGAAGCCGCCCTGCGAGCCGGGCCGGCTGGCCGTGGTCGGGCCGGTCGTCTGGAAGGAGTCTCCGCCGTCGTTCGAGACGAAGAAGCCCTTGTCCTGGCCGCCGGTCTGCGTCGTGATCACGTAGAGGCGGTTCGGGTTCGACGGTGCGATCGCGAGACCGATGCGGCCGAGGAGCACGGACTGCGTCAGCCCGGTCGTGTCGCCCGTGTGGAGCGGCGTCGTGATGTTCTCGAGGCGCGTCCACGTCTCGCCGCCGTTGTCCGAGCGGAAGAGACCCGAGCCGACGCCGCCGTACGTGCGCAGGTCCGGCTCGCGCCGGCGCTGCCACATCGCGGCGTAGATGCGGTCCGGGTTGCTCGGATGGATCGCGAGGTCGATGCCGCCCGTGAAGCCGTTCTCCGGAGCGAGGACGAGCTCCCAGGAGTTCCCGCGGTTCGTCGACTTGTAGATGCCGCGGTGCCCGCCGGCGTTGAAGAGCGAGCCTGCGGCCGCGACGTAGACCGTGTCGGGGTCGCTCGGATCGACGACGATGCGGCCGATGGTCGCGCTCTGGCTCAGGCCGCGGTGCTTCCAGGTCTGGCCGCCGTCGACGGAGCGGTAGATGCCGTTGCCGCCGAAGACGCTCGACCCGCCGCCGTTGTTCGGCTCGCCGGTGCCGGCGTACAGGACGCCGTCCGAGGAGATCGCCAGCGCGCCCATCGCCTGCGGCGCCTCGTCGGGCCACGCCTTCTCCATCACGAAGACGCCGTCCGTGTTCTTCCAGACGCCGCCCGTCGCCGCGGCGACGTAGATCGTGTTGGCGTTGTTCGGATCTGCGACCAGGTCGACGATCCTCCCGCCGACGTTCGTCGGGCCGTTCAGCTGCCAGTCGTTGCGGAACTTCGGCGACAGCGAGCCGCGGATCGCGCGCGCCTGGTCGGACGCGCGGATGAACCAATCTTCGTCGAGCTGCTTGTCAGGCCCGCCGGCGCGCTGCTGGATGAACCATTCGTCCGGCTCGCCGGGGCCGATGCTGGTCTCGACCTCTCCTTCTTCGCCTTCCTCGCCTACGAGAGCCTCGAGATTGACTGCCGGCGACCCTGCGCCACCGCTGGACCCGATCACGCCGAAGGCGTACAGGCCGATGACGGCGGCGAGAGCGACGCCCAGCACCTCGAGACCGAGGACTGCCGTTCTCTTCACTCCCCCTACCTCCCCTTGCTGACTGATGGCGCTTCCCAGTGCCTGGCGGAAGCGTTGCCCGGTGCGCGAGGAGTATAAGGCCAACGATCTTGCTCGTCTGGTGTATCCCCCCAGGGCAGGTACGGCGTATCCCCTGGCGGCAGGTACGGCCTCCGGCTCGGCCAAAACGGTGCGGATCTTGTCGGCCATGCGCCAGGCCGTCTTGTAGGTGACGCCGAGCTCGCGCTCGAGGTCCTTCGCCGTGATCTGGCCGTCGGAGTCGCGGATGAGGACGACCGCGCGAAACCAGGTGGTAAGCGGCGTTGTCGACCCGTGGAAGATCGTGCCCGCCGTCGGATAGACGTGGTGCCCGCAGTGCTGGCAGGAGTACGAACGGCGCCGTGCGACCCGGTGATGCTTCGTGACACGGGAGCAGGTATCGCAGTAGATCCCGTCCGGAAAGCGGCGCTCGAGGATCCACTCGAGGCACGCGTCGTCGTCCGGTTGAAATGCGTCGATCTCGACGAGCAGCGCCCGGAGATCCTGGCCGTCTCCCCCCATCGTGGCAAAGGCTACTCGACTTCCGGGGCCGCCGCGCGGGCCGCTCGGGGGCCTAGACGGAACGCCGCCGCTCGTACGATACTTCTCCGCACGAGAAAAACGGAGATCGCTTCTCTTAATTCTCGAGCGCGGTGAACGGCGGTGTTATCGGGTGCCCGCTAACAAGGGGACTTGCCGACTCGTCCAAGCCGTTGGATACTGCCCTCCCCGCTTCGCGCGGGGTGGGCGCCAACCGGAGAAAAGGAGAGGATGTGAGGGGAAAGCCATTGAGGCTCCTCCTGCTGCTCGTCACGTTGCTGCTCGCGCTAGGTCTTGCGGGCTGCGGTGGCGATGACGATGAGGCTGAGCCTTCGGACACAGGTGCCGTGACGGAAGAGGACGGCGAGGCCGCGGCGGGCGGCACGCTCGTCTTCGCGGGCGCTGCGGACCCGGTCGCGCTCGACGGCGCGCTCGTCTCCGACGGCGAGTCGCTCCGCGTCATTCAGCAGATCTTCGAGACGCTCGTCGCGCTCGAGCCCGGCGGCACGGAGCCCGTGCCGGGTCTTGCTGAGAGCTGGGAGCCAAACGAGGACGGCACGGAGTGGACGTTCGCGATCCGTCCGGACGTGACGTTCCACGACGGTGACCCGCTCACCGCCGAGGCGGTCTGCGCCAACTTCGACCGCTGGTACAACTTCAAGGGCCCGCTGCAGAACCCGAGCGCGTCCTACTACTGGCAGGTCGCCTTCGGCGGCTTCGCCACGCAGGACAACCCGGACGCGCCCGCGGAGAGCCTCTACGAGAGCTGCGAGGCGACGGACGAGCTCACGGCCGTCATCAACCTGACGAAGCCGTCGGCGACGTTCATCCCGGCTCTGGCGCAGGGATCGTTCGGGATCGCGAGCCCGGCCGCTCTGACCGAGTTCGAGGCCGACGCCGGCACCGTTGACGCCGACGGCGTCTTCCAGCCGGAGGGCACGTTCGGAACGGAGCACCCGATCGGGACGGGCCCGTTCAAGTTCGAGTCCTGGACCCGCGGCGACAGCCTGACGATCGTCCGCAACGATGACTACTGGGGCGAAAAGGCCCTGCTCGACTCCGTCATCTTCCGGCCGATCGCCGACAACGCTGCACGCCTCCAGGCGCTCCAGGCCGGCGACATCCAGGGGTACGACCTCGTCGAGCCCCAGGACATCGAGACCATCGCCGCCGACTCGAACCTGCAGGTGATCGACAGGCCGCCGTTCAACGTGGCCTATGTCGGCTTCAACGTGGGCACCCCGCCGCTCGACGACATCGCCGTGCGGCAGGCCATCGCCCACGGTCTCGACCGGCAGTCCGTCGTGGACAACTTCTACGCGGGCCGCGCCGAGGTGGCGCATCAGTTCATGCCGCCCGAGGTCGAGGGCTACGCCGACTCGGTGACCGAGTACGAGTTCGATCCCGAGAAGTCGAAGCAGATCCTCCAGGATGCGGGCTACACGCTTCCCGTGAAGCTCGACTTCTGGTACCCGACCGACGTCTCCCGGCCGTACATGCCGGATCCGAAGCGGAACTTCGAGGCCTTCGCCGCGAGCCTGAACGAGTCCGGGTTCGAGGTCGTGCCTCATAGCGCGCCCTGGTCGCCCGACTACCTCGGGCAGGCCAACGAGGGCAAGCTTCCGGTGTTCCTGCTCGGCTGGACGGGTGACTACGGCGATGCCGACAACTTCGTCGGCACGTTCTTCCAGACGCCCGGCGCTCAGTTCGGCACCCTCAAGGCGCCGAACCAGGAGGTCCACGACCTCCTCGCCGCGGCCGAGGAAGAGACCGACCAGGCAACCCGTATCGGGATGTATCAGGAAGCGAATCAGCTGATCTCCGACTGGCTGCCCGGAGTGCCGTACGCGCACTCGAGCCCGGCGCTGGCGTTCGCCGCCAACGTGCAGGGCTTCCAACCGAGTCCCACGACCAACGAGAGCTTCGCAACCGTCTCCTTCACGGAGTAGCTGCGAGCCAGAGTGAACCAGCGAGCCGGCGGACGACGAGATGGTGAAATTCGTTGTCCGCCGGCTCCTGCTTTTGCTCCCCATCCTGCTCGGCCTCTCGATCCTCGTTTTCCTGTGGATCAGAGCACTCCCCGGTAGCCCCGCCGACGCGCTCCTAGGCGAGCGCGCGACCGCCGAGCAGCGGGCTGCCATCGAGAACCAGTACGGGCTCAACGAGCCCATCCACGAGCAGTACTTCCGCTACTTCCAGCAAACGTTCATCGACCGCGACTTCGGCACGAGCGTCACGTCGCGGCGCGCGATCACCGACGAGTTCCGCGAGCGGCTGCCGGCCACGATCGAGCTCGCCGTCGGGGCCATGCTCTTCTCGATCATCTTCGGCATCCCCCTCGGCTTCCTCGCGGCGAAGAAGTACGGGGGGTGGTTGGACCACACGAGCCTTGTGGCCTCGCTGATCGGGATCTCGATCCCGGTCTTCTTCCTCGCGATCATCCTCAAATACATCTTCGCGGTGAAGCTGGGGTGGTTACCCTCGGTGGGCCGAACGGACGTGCTCATCGCGGCTGAGCACCCGACGAACTTCTACATCCTCGACTCGATCATCACGCTCAACTGGGAGGCGTTCGTCGACGCGATCAAGCACCTGATCCTGCCGGCGATCGCACTCGGGACGATCCCGCTCGCCGTGATCACGCGCATCACCCGGGCCTCCGTGCTCGACGTCCAGAACGAGGACTATGTGCGCACCGCGCGCGCGAAGGGCGTCTCGCCCGCCGGGGTCGACCGCCGGCACATCCTGCGCAACGCGCTGCTGCCGATCTCGACCATCATCGGCCTCCAGACTGGCCTGCTCCTCTCGGGCGCCGTTCTCACGGAGACCGTCTTCGCCTGGCCGGGGCTGGGCACCTGGTTGGTCGACGCGATCGCCGCCCGTAACTACCCGGTTCTCCAGGGCGGGATCCTCTTCATCGCGATCATCTTCGTGATGGTCAACCTGGTCGTCGACGTCTCGTACGCGTTCATCAATCCGAGGATCCGCTACTCGTGAAGGCCGCCTCGTGAGCGTCGTCGAGATCGAAGCCAGGCAGCTCGAGCACGATGCGCCGCCGAGCGGCCTGTGGAAGGAGGCCTGGCTCCGTCTGCGGACGAACCCGGGCGCGATCATCGGGTTCTTCCTCGTGGGCATGTTCGTGCTCACCGCCATCTTCGCGCCGCTCATCGCGCCCGACGACCCGCGTGCGCAGGATCTCGCCGCACTTGGCGGGCGCTGCTGCCCGGGGCCGTCGGCTGAGCACTGGTTCGGGCTCGACGAGCTCGGCCGCGACGAGTTCTCGCGCATCATCTACGGCGCGCGCTACTCGCTCCTGATCGGCGTCGTCGCCGTGAGCGTCGGCCTCTCGTTCGGCCTCATCCTGGGCGCGATCGCCGGCTACTTCGGCGGCGTGGTCGACTCCGTGATCATGCGCCTGATGGACATCATGCTCTCGATCCCAGGGCTGCTCCTGGCGATCGGGATCGTGGCGGTGCTCGGGCCGGGGTTGACCCAGATCATGATCGCGGTCGGGGCAGTGAACATCCCCGTCTTCGCGCGCCTCTTACGGGGGTCGATCCTCGCCCAAAAGGAGAACGACTTCATCCTGGCCGCGCGGTCCGTCGGCGTGCCGAGACGCTCGATTCTCGCGAGCCACATCCTCCCGAACTCGATCTCGCCCGTGATCGTCCAGGGCACGCTCGCCATGGCCACGGCGATCATCGACGTCGCCGGCCTCGGCTTCCTCGGCCTCGGGCCGCAGGATCCGGCCACGCCGGAGTGGGGGACGATGCTGACCGGAACCGTTCGCTATCTCCAGACCGCACCGCACCTGGCGATCATCCCCGGCGTGGCGATCGTCGTGTCCGTGCTCGGCTTCAACCTGATCGGCGACGGGCTTCGGGAGGCCCTCGACCCGAAGTTGCGTGGACGTGGCTAGGGAACCGCTCCTCTCCGTCGACGATCTCCGGGTCGAGTTCACGACGTCCCGGGGCACGGTCCACGCCGTCAACGGGATCACCTTCGACATCGCGCCGGGCGAGACGCTCGGGATCGTGGGCGAGTCCGGGTGCGGCAAGAGCGTCACCTCGCTCGCCATCCTCGGGATCCTGGCCCGCAACGGCCGCGTGACCGGCGGGACGGCGACGTTCGAGGACCGCGACCTCTTGAACATGAAGGACAAGCAGCTCCGCAAGATCAGGGGCCGCGACATCGCGATGATCTTCCAGGACCCGATGACGAGCCTGAACCCGGTGCACACGGTCGGGAAGCAGATCCGGGAAGCGCTCCTCACGCACTTCGACATCGACAAGAAAGAGGCCGACAAGCGCGCGGCGGGCCTGCTCGACCGGGTCGGCATCCCGAGCCCGGAGGTCCGGCTCAAGGACTATCCGCACCAGTTCTCGGGCGGGATGCGCCAGCGCGCGATGATCGCGATGGCGCTCGCCTGCGAGCCGAAGCTCCTGATCGCGGACGAGCCCACGACGGCGCTCGACGTGACGATCCAGGCGCAGATCCTCGAGCTTCTCAAGGAGGTCGTGTCCGAGCGCGACACGGCACTCATGCTCATCACACACGACCTCGGCGTCGTCGCCGGGTCGTGCGAGCGCGTGAACGTCATGTACGCCGGGATGTTCGTCGAGACCGCCTCCGCGAACCAGCTCTTCGCGCGGCCTCGGCACCCGTACACGCTGGGGCTCCTGCAGTCGATCCCGCGCCTCGACGCGAGGCGCAAGGAGGCGCTGACGCCGATCGAGGGAGCTCCGCGCGACATGCTCAGGCCGCCGAGCGCGTGCCCGTTCGAGCCGCGCTGCCGGTTCTCCGTGGACGAGTCGACGCGCGAGGTGCCGCCGCTGCGCGAGATCGAGCCCGGGCACTTCGTCGCGTGCTTCAACCCCGTGCCCGCCGAGGAGTGGGAGAAGACGAAGGCGGCCGCGGTTGGCTGAGGCACCCCCGGCACCCATGCCCGTAGGCGGCCCGCTGGTCGACATCCAGAACCTCAAGGTCTGGTTCCCGATCAAGAGCGGCCTCCTGCTCGACCGCCACGTCGGAGACGTGAAGGCCGTCGACGACGTCTCCCTTGCGATCAAGCGCGGCGAGACTCTCGGCCTCGTCGGCGAGTCGGGCTGCGGCAAGTCCACGCTCGGCCGGGCGATCCTGCGTCTCTACGAGCCGACCGACGGCAAGGTCATCTTCGACGGGCAGGACATCACGCACCTCGGGGAGGGGCCCCTGCGGCCGCTGCGCCGGCGGATGCAGATGATCTTCCAGGACCCGTACGCGTCCCTGAACCCGCGCCACAGCGTGGGGAGGATCGTCAGCGAGCCGCTCCGCGTCCACGGGATCGCCAAGCGGCGCGAGACGGGCAAGCGCGTGCGCGACCTCCTCGACGTCGTCGGCCTGGCGCCGGACGCCGCCTCGCGGTACCCGCACGAGTTCTCGGGCGGCCAGAGGCAGCGCATCGGCCTCGCCCGGGCCCTGGCGCTCAACCCGGACTTCATCGTCTGCGACGAGCCCGTCTCCGCGCTCGACGTGTCCATCCAGGCCCAGATCGTGAACCTGATGGAGACGCTGCAGCGCGACTTCGACCTGACGTACCTCTTCATCGCGCACGACCTCGCCGTCGTCCGGCACATCTCCGACCGGATCGCGGTCATGTACCTCGGCAAGATCGTGGAGATCTCGCCGGCGGACGAGCTCTACGACAACCCGCTGCACCCGTACACGATCACGCTCCTCTCGGCCGTGCCGATCCCGGACCCGGAGGTGGAGCGCGAGCGGGAGACGATCCTCCTCGCCGGCGACCTCCCGAGCCCCGCGAACCCGCCCGCCGCGTGCCGCTTCCACACGCGGTGCCCGTTCGTGCAGGAGACGCGCTGCCGCGACGACGAGCCGCAGCTCCGCAAGCTCGAGGGCGAGCACTGGGCGGCGTGCCACTGGGCCGAGGACATCAAGGCCGGCAAGATCAAGCCCAAGGAGCTCGAGGTCGTCTTCGAGCAGCAGCCGGCGCCGGAGGTCTACGAGCCTCCCGTGATCTAGCCCGGTTCTGGAGCGGAAAAGGGCTTAAACCTGCTCGTCCCCCGATTTGGGGTGTTGTCCACAGGTAGGGGTGCCGATCACAGCCCCGATGGACGCCGCAGAGCGCAAGAACATCCTCAGCCGCTACCTGGACCATTCCCGCCGCTTCGATGAGGTGGCCGCACGCCGCAACGGGCGCAGTCAGGACGCCGAGGTGATCTCGATCAGCCCGCCTCTCCGCGAGCTGGAGCAGGAGCCGACCATGCGTGAGATCGAGGTCCTCCAGCTCATCTCAGACGGCCTGGTAAACCGTGAGATCGGGCAGCGCCTCTTCCTCTCGGAGGAGACGGTGAAGTCGCACGTCAGGCACCTGCTGGCCAAGCTCCAGGCCCGCAGCCGGGCGCACGCCGTAGCCATCGGCTTCCGGCGCGGGCTCATTTCCTAGAGCCGGCTTTCGACCCCTTAAAGCGCAGAAGACCTAGGCCTGTGAAGCGGCCCGGTCTTCCACAGCTTCCACAGCCTTGTTGACAAATCCCTCATCGGAGGGATGTCGAAGCCTGTGGAAAAACTAAGACTTCGGGAGGTTTACCAGCCCCTTACGGTTCCAGCGAAAGCGGCGAGCGACGCAAGCGACGCAAGGAGCGCCAAAACCCGTGTACGCCAATGAAGCACGGAGAACTCCTCTCTCCTCGGGGAAAACGGCATGGCCGAGGATATACCCCTTTTGGGGGATGATCAAGAGCTTTGACTAGCTTTGCTCAGAATCCAGATGCGGCCCGTTCGACCTGGCGGCTCCGGCTCTCGCGTCTAGAGCCGATCACCGTCTACGCGACCGGTCTCGCCCTCCTGACCGGCGCCTTCGCGCTTGCACTCGCGCTATTGGGGGACGGCCTTGGCCCTCTCTGGGCGGTCGCGGCTCTCGGTGGCTTTTCGATGTTGGCCGAGCGCCAGCCAGTGCGAGTCAGCGCGAACCTCGAGATCACCGTCTCCGTCCTTCCTGTCGTCTTCGCGGCCGTGGCGTTTGGGCCACTCACCGCGATGGTGGTCGGCGCAGTGGGCCTCCTCGCGACCTTCGAGGCGCCTTACATTCGCTGGATTACCTGGACGTCCACGCGAGCGCTTGCGGCCGGACTCGCCGGCCTAGCTGCCGAAGTGGTCTTCGCCGAGCTGCCCTCGGCACAGCTCTTTGGGGCGGTTCTCGTGGCTGTGGTTGTCTTGGAGACCGTTGACGCGGCGCTAGCGGCTTCGGTCGTGGCGATTAGGCGAAGCGGCGACTACCTCGGCTTCCTGCGGCTCCTGAGGCCCATCCTCACTGGAAGCGTGCCGCTCTACGTGCCCGTGATCCTGCTTCTCGTTTACGCCTATGAGCAGATCTCCGTCTGGAGCCTTGTCCTTTTTCTTGCGCCGGCCGTCGCGGCGCATCGCCTTCACGGCCTCTACCGGCAGCAGCAGGACACAACGGAACAACTTCGATTTGCCAATGAGCGGCTAGAGAGAGCTAGCCTGTCGTTCGCTACCGCGCTTGTTGCTGCGCTGGATGCGCGGGACCAGTACACCGCTGGGCATTCCGCGGTTGTCGCCGTCTACGCGCGGGACATCGCCTGTCGCCTCGGGCTCTCCGAGGAAGAGCAACATCTCGCCCATCTTTGCGGCCTTGTCCACGACGTTGGCAAAGTCGGTCTTCCCGCCGGCCTGCTCGAGAAGCCGGGCGCGCTGACCCTCGAAGAGCGCAGGCGGATGGAGGAGCACTCCGAGATCGGTGAGCGGATTCTGGCCAAGGTCGACGACTACGCTGAGATTGCCCGGATCGTCCGTCATCACCACGAGCGCATGGACGGCAACGGGTATCCCGATCGTCTTCCAGGCCACACGATTCCGCTCCTGTCCCGAATCATCGCGGTTGCTGACGCTTACAACGCGATGACCTCAGGCCGTCCGTATCGCGACGCGATGCCAAGCCGCGTCGCACGGTTCCGCCTCGCGCAGGCGGCCGGCACTCAGTTCGACACAAGTGTCGTCGCCGCGTTTGAGGCGATCCTGGCCGGCGCGTGTGAGACGTACCTCTCGGGAGCGCGACCCGATTTCGCGCTTGAGGCGCAGCGACACCCAGCCTTGGTGCCGCAGGCAGTCGCTAGCGTCGCCTAGCCTCCAGCTTCCAAGACGTCTCGGTAGAGCAGAACGGCCTGAAGCCGGTTCCGAGCTCCGAGCTTATGGAGGATGTGCCGGACGTGCACCTTCGTCGTGCTCGTGGTGATGTAGAGGCGCCCTGCGATCTCTGGGTTCGTTAGTCCTCGTGCGAGAAGGTCGAGAACTTCACGTTCCCGCTCGGTTAGGACGCCAAGGGGGTCATCGAGACCAGTCAGGTTGATCTCAATTCCAACCATTCTCGCTAGCTCGTGGTCGCGTGCGACGCTCATCGCCCGACGGAGCACGAGAGCCGCCTCAGAGTCCCCAGGCGTACTCAGCAAGGCCGGACAGACGCGATACGCAAAGACAAGCCCGTCGAGGTAGTTAGCCCGGCCGCAGTCGACTATCGCCTTGGTCGCGCGGCTTCGAAACTCCGATTCATCTCCGCTGGCCTTGCTGGCGATGGCTTCTGCCAGCAGGGCGGAGTAACGCATCTCAACCGAGCTGCCCTTGAGTCGGGCCTTGGCCGCAGTGGCGAAGGCCCTCTCTGGGTCACCTAGCGCGGCATACAGGACGGCGATGGTCGCGAGAAAGACGCCGAAGGGTCGGTCAGGCGGTCGATCAGCGGGAACCTCGGCCTGCGTCGCAAGCGCTTCATCTAGCGCCCCCTGTGACGCGAGAAGCCGTGCCTTGAGCTTGAGCCCTTCGAGCTGGAAGAACGGATCCTCTCTACAGATTGGCGTTCTCTCGAACGCTCGAAGTGTTCGGTGGGCCTTCGAGAAGCGCCGCATCCCGATCTCGGCAGCTGCTCTGTGCGCAAGACAGGTGCCAAGGCCGAAATCCAGGCGAAGGTCCTTGACAGATCGTGAGGGCCTCCTGAGCGAGTTGCTCACCTCGGCTGTAGTCACCGCTCATGACGGACATCGCCGCACCTATCGCCAGGAAGCAACTCGCCGCCAGGGGATCCTGTGAGTGCTTTACGGTGGGGAGAAGCGCTTCGAACCGTGGCCAGACGTCGGACAGTGATGACAACTGCTCACTGGCAACAGCACGTCCTGCAGCCAGACGGAACCGAATCTCAAGATCATCCGAGTACCGAGATTCGAGCTCATCAAGGAATCCCGAAGCGGCGTCCGGTTCAATCTCAACCGCTACAAGGGCAAGCCCCCACAAGGCCTCCTTGATGTCCTCGTCGCTTTTCGCGGTGCGCCGTGCTGCCTCGAACCGCTCGAACGCGGCTTCCTCCTCCGACGTGAAGTGAAGGGCCCGGCCGGCCAGGTTGCACGCCCACGCATAGTCGGGGTGGTCTTCGGTGAGCCTCGCCGCCGTATCTCCTGCGACTGCGGCCGCTGCCGACATCTCACCCTTGCGTATCAGGATCTCCGCCCGCGCGAGCGAGGCCGCCGCCACCGTCACACCTGCGGCGCCGCACGCTGCCAGCCACTTCTCGAGCGTCTCGCTCTGGCCTGAGGCGAGGAGGGTTCGCGCGGCTTGCCCCGCGATTTCGGCGGCCCTGCTCTTGTCCTCGGCCTCGACCGCGAGCTCGAACGCCCCGCTCCAGCGGCCGTGGGCCACAGCGTCTTCGACGACCTTCGCGGCCAGCTCGTCGTACTCGGTCGGCGCGTCGCCCTGGAGCCGTCGTCGCAGGAAGTCGCGCAGGAGCGGGTGGAACCGGTACTCCTCCGCGTTCACCTCGTGGAGCAGGTCTTCGTCCCGAAGCCGTTCGATGACCGCCTCGGGTGCGTCGACACCGAGCGCCTCGCGCGCCAGCCGTGAACTGATCGCACCCGGTACGGAGGCGGCGAGCATGAAGCGCTGAACGTCCTCAGGCTCAGCCCGAAGCACCTCCTCCGCGAAGTACCGGAACAGCGACTCCGACACCTTCTCGGTCGGGAAATCGAGGTCGGCCGAAAG
The DNA here is from genome assembly GCA_963748205.1 of uncultured Actinomycetes bacterium. Taxonomy (GTDB): domain Bacteria; phylum Actinomycetota; class Thermoleophilia; order Gaiellales; family Gaiellaceae; genus JAIBJN01. The sequence continues at coordinate 152,044 of CAVVIB010000004.1, read as the reverse complement.
CGCGGCGAGGCCGATCAGCGCCGGCCAGCCCTCGGCCTGGCGGACGAGTGCGCGCACGGACTCGGTCGAGCGGCCGCTGAGCACGCGGGCCGCCTCGTCGTCGGTCATCGCCAGCTGGTCGCGCCCGAGCTCGACGGCCTCGTCGTAGAGGAAGCGCCGCGCGGTCGCCCAGCTCGGACGCCGTCTCGTCGTGACCAGGACGCGGATCGGCGCGAGCATGAGCATCCAGTCGAGGAAGTCCTCGACCGGGGCGGATTCGGCCATCAGGTGGTAGTCGTCGAGGACGAGGATGCCGTCCTCGGGCCAGGGCTCGAGATCCTCCGCCATGAGCTCGGCGAGCGGACGTGAGAGGCGCTCGGTGGCATCTCCGACGCGGAGGCGCTGGCGGACACGGTCACCGGCGCCGGGCACGATGGGCTCGACCACATCGGCCAGGCCCGCGGACAAGGCACCGACGTCAGCCGAGGACGCCGTCGCGTGGTACCAGGCGACGTTCGCCCGGCCCTGGAGCCATTCGCGCGCGAGCGTCGTCTTGCCGTACCCGGCCGGCGCCGTCACGAGGATCGCCTGCGCCGTCGCCTCGTCGAGGAGCGCGGTCAGCCGCGGGCGGCGGGTGTGCCGTCGAAAGAGCGGCGGAAGAGCGCTGTCCCGGTGTTCCGTCACGGTACGGCCTCCGTGTCGGGGAGCAGGAGCCTACCGCCTCGCCGGCGAGGGCACCAGCTGTCCCCGAGGGGCGGCCCGCGCCCACGACCTCCGCCGTGAGCGCGGGCTCCTCATCCCTTCGAGACTCGGGTCAGTCGAGCGTGCGGGAGTCGTCGCGCACGCCGAGCGCTGCTTCGAGGCTCTCGAGGGGATCCTCCCCGGTGGCCTCGCGAAAGGCCGCCGGGATCTGCCGTCGCCGGCTCACGCCGAGCTTCGTGCGGAGGACGTCGGAGTGCGCCTTCGCAGTCCGGGGCGAGACGCCGAGACGCTCAGCGATCTCGACGTTCGAGCACCCTGCCGCGATCAGCTTGACGACCTGGCGCTGCCGCTCGGTGAACCGGATTCCCCTGTAGACGCTGAGCATGGCGGGCATCCTGGCAGCGCACCGCCGGAACGGCTATCGGTCGACCGGACGAACTTGTCGCGTACGCCGTCCGGCGTAGTCAGCGCGTCGGGACGAGCCGCGGACCGGGCCGCACGAACGCGGCCGAGTGGCCACGGTCGTTGATCGCCACGGCCTCCTCGGGGGTCAGCGCGCCGATCCGCAGGAGCAGCGCGAGCTCGTCGCGGAGGTGCGTCTGCATCATCTCCGGGCCGTCGGTGGCGATCGTGAACGCCACGCCGCGGTCGGCGAACGTGCGCACCGTGTGCGCGCAGCGCGTCCTCGTCGGCGAGCGCGCCGGTCAGGAGGTTCGAGCTCGGGCAGATCTCGAGGACGATCTCGGTCTCGCGCAGGGCCCGCATGATCTCCTCGTCCTCGGCGGCGAGGATGCCGTGCCCGATGCGCTCGGGGCGGAGGTACTCGATGACCTCGCCGATCTCGTCGATCCCGTGCTGGCCGCCCTCCTCGCCGACGTGGATCGTCACCCCGAGCCCGCCGACGCGCGCCTCCTCGACGAGCGGCGCCAGCTCGCGGTACGGGTAGCGGCCGCCGTCGGGGCGCGGGCCGGCGATGTCGACGCCGACGACCCCGCGGTCCGAGTAGCGGATCGCCTTCTCGACGATGACCGCGTTCTGCTCGTGCGTGAAGGTGCGGTCCATCATCAGGATCAGGCCGGCGCGCACCTTCGGGTACTCGAGCCGCGCCCGGTCGAGCCCGCGCGAGGCGGCCATGATGATGTGGTCGAGGTCGCGCTCGCCGCCGCGGTTGCGCTTCATCGGGTTGAAGCGGAGCTCGAGCGTCGTGATGTTCTGGGTGCGGTACGCGCCGCCGATGGCGCCGTGCACGGAGCGCTCGACCGCGAGCGGGCTCGACTGGATCAGCTCCGTCCACTTGTAGATCCCGTCGAGCTCCGGCAGTCCCTCGACGCCGCGCGGGTCGACGGTGACGAGCTCGACGAAGTCCCAGTAGTCCTTGATCGGGAGCGCGATGCCCTGCTCGTGGGCGAGCGTCCACATGACCGCCGGGTCGACCGAGCCGCCGAGGTGCGTGTGCAGCTCGGCGAGGCCTTCGCGGCTGAGCTCGGCGACGACGGCGTCGTGCTCGGGCACGGTCAGCTCCGCCCGTCGACCGCGGCGGCGAGGGTGCCGCCCGCGAGCCGTTCCGGGATCGTCGCGAGCCGGTCGACCGGCTCGGCGCTGAACACGAAGCGGACGTGCCGCTGGGCAACGGGCCCGCCCCAGCCGACCATGGCCGTCGCGGCGATCGAGCTCTCCTCGAGGAGGAGCCGGGAGGCTGCGTGAGCGTCGAGGCCGAGGTCGGAGATGTCGAGCAGCATCGACCAGCCCCCGCCGGGCCGCACGAACGGCCAGTCCGGAAGGCCGTCGAGCATGACGTCCCGCCGGCGCTCCAGCTCGGCGACGCACTCGGCCACGTGGCCCTGCTGGCCGCGCAGCACGGCGGCTGCTGCGGCGCGCGCCAGGCCGACGGGCGTGGTCGTGTTGTAGACGTGCGCCCAGCCGGCGTCCTCGATCGTCTCGGCGGGCCCCGCGACCCAGCCGACGCGCCAGCCGATCATCCGGTGCTCCTTCGAGAGCGAGCCGACCACGATCGTCCGCTCGGCCATCCCGTCGTGGTGGAGCGGGTGGATGAGCGGCCGGTCGTCGAAGAGGAGCCGCTCCATCGCCGCGTCGTAGATGAGGAACAGGTCGCGATCGCGGCAGAGGTCGCAGATCAGCTCCCAGTCGTCCGCGTCGAACGTTCCGCCGGACGGCATCGACGGGCTCATGAGGAGCATGCCGGCGGTGGAGTCGCCGACGGCGGCGGCGAGCGCGTCGCGGTCGAGCCGCCACTCGCCCTCGTCGACGAGGAAGGGCACGAGCCGGGGGACGCCGCCCACGAGGTGGACGCGGTTCACGATCCCGGCGTAGGTCGGGTCGGTGACGATCACCTCGTCGCCGGGATCGACCGTGACGAGCAGGGCGTTCAGGAGCCCTTCCATCCCGCCGCAGGTGATGACGATCTCGCGCTCCGGGTCGAACGGATGCCCCGTGCGGCCGGCGAGGAACGCGGCGATCGCCTCGCGGAGGTGGATGTCCCCGGTGAACGGGAGCCAGCTGTTCGCCTCGGGCGTCTCCAGGCTCCGCGCAGTGACGCCGATCGCCTCCGGCGGCAGCGGCAGGTCGGTGTCGAGGTTCTCCATGCGGAGCACGGGCCAGCGCTCGGTCGCCCGTGCCGGCTGATCCGCCGCAGCGGCGACCCGATCGATTCCGAAGCCCCGGATCGGCTCGAGCCGCTTCGCTCGCTTGATCACGATCCGAGTCTAATCAGCCGCGCCGGGTAGGGTTCGAGGCATGAAGGTGGGGATCGTCGTTCCCTACTCCTGGTCATTCTGGGGAGGGGTTCAGGAGCACGCCGACCACCAGGCGCGGGCGCTGCAACGGCTCGGCGTCGACGCGCGGATCATCATGGGGCACGACCCGCCGGGGCGCCTGACGCGGCTCCTGCACCCGAAGCAGGGCCGCCACACGCGGCCGCCGGGCTACGTGCTGCCGGTCGGCCGCTCGGTCATCGTCCCGGCCAACGCCTCGCTCCCCAACATCATCCTCAGCCCGCAGTCGATGCTCCGGATGAAGCGGATCTGGCAAGAGGAGAACTTCGACGTCGTGCACGTCCACGAGCCGTTCGCGCCCATCCTCTCGCCCTTCGCGCTGGCGACCGCTCCGTGCCCGACCGTCGTCACGTGCCACTCCGCGGGCGAACGCCTCGGCTGGTACCCAATTGGGGGGGCGATGTGGGGCGTGCTCGCGAAGCGCATCGACCAGCGCATCGCCGTCTCGGACAGCGCCCGCCGCGCGGCGGAGCCGTACGTGGGCGGGCCGATGGAGGTGATCCCGAACGGGATCGACCTCCCGCCCGAGGTCGACCCGGGCGGCCGCAACGGCAACGTCGTCTTCATCGGCCGCAACGAGCCGCGCAAGGGCCTGCCCGTCCTCCTGCGGGCCTGGCCGCGCGTGCACGAGCAGACGAAGGCGCGCCTGCGGCTCGTGGGCGCCGACCCGCTCTCCGTGCGCTGGCTGGCGCGCCGCCAGGGGTTCTCGCTGGACGGGATCGACCTGCTCGGCGGCCTCTCTGAAGACGAGCTCACAGCCGAGCTCCAGGCCGCGAGCCTCCTCGCCGCGCCGTCCCTCGGCGGCGAGAGCTTCGGGATGGTCCTCACGCGCGCGTTCGCGTGCGGGACACCGGTGGTCGCGTCCAACATCGAGGGCTACGCGCAGGTCGCCGACCACGACGAGACGGGCATCCTCGTCCAGCCGGGCGACGCCGACGCCCTCGCGACCGCGATGCTCGAGCTGCTCCAGGACGAGGATCGCCGCGTCGAGTACGGCGCCGCCGCGCGCCTGGCAGCCGAGCCGTACTCGTGGGACCGGATCGGCCGGAGCCTCCTCGAGATCTACGGGCGGCTCGCGCCGCGGGCCGAGCCGGTGAGGGCGGCGGCGTGAGAAGGCTCCACGTTCCCGAATCTCGTCTCGTCCGTCTTCTCATCGTCCTCGTCCCCATCGCCGGCTTCGTAACCCTCGCCGTCTTGCGCGGGCCCGATTCCGGACTGCTCGAGCGCGCGTTCCGGGCGGTCGAATGGGAATGGGTCGCCGTCGCGGTGCTCATCAACCTCTTCTCGGTCGTCGTCCGCTCGCACGCCTGGTACATCGTCGTCAAGCAGTCGATCCCGCCTCCCTGGCCTCGGCGCCGGTCGGTCTTCTCGGCGTTCTGTGTCGGCCTCCTCGCCAACGCAGCCCTGCCGGGGCGCGTCGGGGAGCTTGCGCGCGTCGCCGTCGTCACGCGGCACATCCGCCGCCGTCCGGGCACCTGGGCGGTCATCGTCGGGACCGTCTTCGCGCACCGGCTCTTCGACGTCGTCGTCGCGGTCGCGCTCGTCCTCTTCACGCTCTACGTCGCGCCGATCCCCGACTGGGCGGCGCCCGTGCTTGCGGTCGTGATCGGGGTCGGCCTCGGTCTTCTCCTCGCCGGCTTCGCGCTCGCACGCCGGCATCACCGGCCGCTGACCGAGGAGCTCGGGCCCGTTCGCCGCGTCCTGCACATGGCCCGGGCCGGTCTGACCGTGCTGAGGCGGCCCCGGCCGGCAATCGAGGCGCTCTTCTTCCAGACGGTCGGCTGGGTCGCCCAGCTCTTCGCCGTCTACACGGCGTTTCTCGCCTTCTCGATCGACGCGACGCTCCCCGAAGCCGCCCTCGTCCTCGTGATCATGAACCTCGTCATGATCTTTCCGTTCTGGCCCGGGAACGTCGGTCTGCTCCAGGCCGCGGTTGCCGCCGCCCTGCTCTCGTACGGCGTGAGCTACGCGCACGGGATTGTCTTCGGGATCGGGCTCCAGGCGATCGAGGCCTCCGTCGGCATCGGGCTCGGCTTCCTCTTCCTCGCGCGCGAGGGCTTCACGTTCGCGATGCTGAAGCGGATGCCCGAGATGACCGACGTCGACATGGACGAGGACGAACGGGTCGAGCGCATCGCCTAGCTCTCCGCGCGCGGTCGCGGCGCCGAATGCCCTCAAGGGCGTGCTCTCGGCGCGAGAGGCCGCCCGGGCGCTCGCTCAGGGGTTCGCGCGCGCCGGCGTCGCGGCGGACGAGCTGCCCCTGGCGGACGGCGGCGACGGGACCGCCGAGGTTCTCCACGCGGCTCTCGGCGGCGAGTGGCTCGAGGCCGAGGTCTCCGACCCGCTCGGGCGGCCGGTCTCGGCCCGCTTCCTCCTCCTTCCGGACCGCCGCGCGGTTGTCGAGGCCGCGGAGGCGATCGGCATCGCGCGGCTGGATCCCGGCGAGCTCGATCCGCTGGCCGCTTCGAGCCGCGGCCTCGGCGAGCTGATCCTCGCCGCGGCGCCCCACGCGCGCGAGCTCCTGGTCGCGCTCGGCGGGAGCGCGACGGTGGACGGCGGCGCCGGGCTCCGCGAGGTCGTCCATGAGCTATCCGTGCCGACGCGGGTCGCCTGCGACGTGGCCAACCCGCTCCTCGGTGAGCGCGGCGCGGCGCGCGCCTTCGGGCCGCAGAAGGGTGCGAGCCCGGAGCAGGTCGAAGAGCTGGAGCGCCGCCTGGCGGCGATGGCGGAGCTGCGTCCCGCCGCCGACCTCCCGGGCGCAGGCGCCGCCGGCGGCCTGGGCGCGGCGCTCGCCGTGCTCGGCGCGGAGCTCGTGCCGGGCGCCGAGCTCGTCCTCGAGACGGTCGGCTTCCGCGAGCGGATCAGGGGCGCCGCCGTGGTCGTGACCGGCGAGGGGATCGTCGACCGCACGTCCGGCGAGGGCAAGGCTCCGGGCGTCGCCCTGCGCGCTTGCCGTGAGGAAGGCGTGCGGTGCGTCGTCTTCGGCGGGCGCGTGGTCGAAGGCCTTCCCGGCGCCGAGATGCGCGCGCTCTCCGGGGACCCGGCGCGCGCAGCCGACGACCTCGCCGCGCTGGGCGAGGCCGTCGGTGATGCAGTTCGTCTCTAGCCCGTGCCGGGCGGAATCCGGTTTTCGATCCCGACCTGCTCGTCGCGGGCTTCGGTCGCCCGCTCCTCCGCCTGGTCTAGCGCGGAGTCGGCGGGATCGGGCTGGCGGTCATCGCCGACGAAGGGGTCCGGCGCGTCGGCCTTGTCGCGGCCAAACAGTTTGTCAAAGAATCCCATGGCCACCTCCTCGCGGGCAGCATAGGCCAGCGCCGGCGATCAGGCGGTGGCGCGACCCAGGAACTCGAGCACGATCTCGTTGAACTCGCCGGGCCGCTCGAGCGCGGGGAGGTGGGCGGTCTCCAGCTCGGCGCTCTCCGCGCCCGGGATCTCCGCAGCCAGGCGCGCCGAGATTTCGCGGAAGTCGGGCTGGTCGAGCGTCCCGACGACGACGAGCGTAGGCACGGACACGTCACCGAGCCGGGTCGCCGCGGGCGGGTCGGCCCACGTGACAGGCCCCGGCTCCGGCGAGCCCTCGTAGGCCTGGACGAGCGTCTCGAACGAGGAACGCTGCATCTCGGCCACGCGGGCGCGCACGTCCGGTGCGACGGGCGCGGCCTCGCGTTCCGGTCCGTCGAGCCAGGTGCGGAGGTTGAGCTCGACCGCCTCGTCGAGCTTGCCGGCGTCCAGCAGAGCCTCCTCTTCCTCGTCGAACTGTTCGAAGAAGGACGAGCCCTCCCAGCCGCTCAGCGCGGAGTCGACGAGGACGAGCGCGGTCGTGCGCTCGGGGTGCACGAGCGCGAAGTCGAGCGAGACGCGCCCGCCGAACGAGTTCCCGACCACGGCCGCCCGCTCGATCCCGAGGTGGTCGAGGAGCGCGCGCAGGTCGTCCACGTGCGAGAACGGCATGCCGGGAATCGCGGACTCGCCGAAGCCGCGCATGTCCAGGCGGACGACGCGGTGCCGGGCCGAGAACGCGTCCATCTGGCCGTCCCAGAGGCGCCGGTCGCCGACACCCGCGTGCACGAGCACGAGCGGCGGGCCGTCGCCGGCGGTGTCGTATCCGATGGTCGTGCCGTTGAGCTCGGCGAAGGCCAGTTTTCAGTCGGCCTGGCGCGAACGGCGCGCGAGCGTCTCGAGCAGCGCCCACGCGACCTGCGGGTGGTCCTCGACGAAGGGCCGAAACTCCCAGGGCGTGAGCCCGTAGCAGAGGAGGTCGGTCGCGGCCGTGATCGACGCCGAGCGGACGCCGTCGTCGATGAGGGCCACCTCGCCGAAGTGGTCGCCCGGGCCGAGCGTCGCGCGGTGCTCGCCGCCGATGCTGACGTCGGCGTTGCCCTCCGCGATGACGAAGAACCCGGCGCCGGTAGCGCCTTCCGTCGTCACCTCGGCGCCCTCGGGGAACCGGCGCTCGTGCATCTGGCGCGCGAGCTGGTCGAGATCCTTCTCGTCGAGATTGTCGAACAGGGGGACCTGCCGCAGGGCTTCCACGGGTGCGCTCATGGCCGTCGATCATAGACGCCGGGGCAGGTCCGGGGCGAAGCGCGGCGAAGTGAGAACGCCGTGCGCACTCAGGCGGCCCTCTACCAGGAGATCGACCTCGAGCTGTCGTGGTCGGAGGCGGAGCTCCCGGAGCGGGAGCGGACGAAGCACGTCCACCGGCTCCACCCGTATCTCGGCAAGTTCGTCCCGCAGCTCGTCGAGGTCTTCCTCGGCCGCTACGGCCGCCGCGGCGGCCTCGTCTGGGATCCGTTCTCGGGCTCGGGGACGACCCTTGTCGAGGCGAACGCGTTCGGCGCGCCCGCGGCCGGCTGCGACGTCTCCGCGTTCAACTGCCTGCTCGCGCGCGTGAAGACCGCCGAGTACGACCGCGAGCTGCTCCTCGCCGACGTCGTCGCGCTCTCCGCGCCCGGCGAGGCGCCCGAGCGCGAGGCTCCGTCCGAGTACCTCGCGAGCTGGTTCGCGCCGCGCGCCCTCGCCGAGCTCCTGGCCTTTCGCGCGCGCATCGACCGGACGTCGTATCCCGACCTCTGGCGGGTCGTCCTCTCACGCGCGGCCCGCTCGGCCCGGCTCGCCCGCCACTTCGACCTCGACTTCCCGGCCGAGCCGGTCAAGGGCGAATACGTCTGCCACAAGCACCGGCGTGTCTGCCGGCCGGTCGAGGAGGCCGAGAAGTTCCTGCGCCGCTACGTGCGCGATGCCGTCACGCGCGTCCTCGACTACGCGGACGTGCGGCAGTCGACCGGGTGCACCGTCCTGCACGGCGACGGGCGCACGCTCGAGCCGCCCGGCGTCGTCGACCTGGTGGTCACCTCGCCGCCCTACCCGGGGCTGATCGACTACCACGAGCAGCACGTCTACGCCTTCGAGCTGCTCGGGCTCGAGCGTCGCGACGACCAGGAGATCGGCCGCGGCGTCGCCGGCTACTGCGAGGGCGTCGCCGCCGTGCTCCGCCAGGCACGCGAGGCCCTGCGCCCGGGCGGGAAGGTCGTCGTCGTCGTGAACGACCGCCGCGGCCTCTACGACGGGATCCTCGCGGAGGCCGGTCTTCGCCTCGAGGAGCGCCTCGTCCGGCACGTCAACCGCCGCACCGGGCGGCGGAAGGGCGAGTACTACGAGGAAGTGCTGGTCGCCTCGCGCGCGCGGCGCCGCGTCAGGCCTCGGGCCTGACCGCCTCGGCCCGGCGGCCGAGCTCCTCGATCTTCCCCTCGGCGGCGTCCAGCTTGCCGACGCAATGCCGGTAGAGCGCCTCGCCCCGCTCCCAGAGCCGGACCGCGTCGTCCAGGCCGGCGCGTCCGCTCTCGAGCTCGGCGACGATCTTCTCCAGCTCGGCCCGCGCCTCCTCGAAGGACAGGTTCTCGACGGTCACGGGCTGCGTGTCCTCCACGCGCGCGCCGAACGCGCCCTCGGCGACCTCGACCTCGACGCGCGTTCCCGCCGTCACCGAGCTCGCCGACCGGACGATGCCGTTGTCCGTCCGGACGATGGCGTACCCTCGTGAAAGTGTTGCTTTGGGAGACAACGCGCGCAGGCTGCCGGCCAACCCTTCGAGGGCCGCCCGCTTGCGCTCTACGAGCAGGCCGGGTGCGCGGGTCAGTCTGGCGGCGTCCGCGGCGAGGCTCTGGCGTGCGTGCTCGACGATGCGTCGCGCGTCGCGCCCGAGCGCCGTGCGGCGGCGTTCGAGGTCGGCGCGGAGCTCCCGTTCGTCGGGGACGACCAGGCGGGCCGCGGCAGTGGGCGTCGAGGCTCGCGCGTCCGCGGCCAGGTCGCAGAGCGGCGTGTCCTGCTCGTGGCCGACCGCCGAGACGATCGGGACCCCGCACGCTGCGAACGCGCGCACGACGCGCTCGTCACTGAAGGGAAGGAGATCCTCGAAGCTGCCGCCGCCGCGGGCCACGACGACGACGTCCACGTCGGGAGCGGCCGCCAGCTCGGCGAGAGCCGAGGTGATCGCCCCTGGGGCGTGCGGGCCCTGCACGTAGGTCTCGGCGATCAGGATCCGCGCAGCGGGGAAACGCGCGCTCACGGCCGTGACGAAGTCGCGCTTCGCCGCGGCGTCGTTGCCGGTGAGGAGCGCGATGCGCCGGGGGAGGAGCGGCAGCGGGCGCTTGCGCTCGGCGGCGAAGAGCCCCTCGGCGGCGAGCGTCTTCTTCAGCCGCTCGATGCGGGCCAGCGCGGCGCCGAGGCCGATCGGCTCGAGTGACAGCGCGCGCAGGCGGAAGGTGCCGCGCTTCTCGAAGAGCTCGGGGCGGCCGAAGACGTGGACGCGGTCTCCGTCGGTGAGCTCGAGGCGAAGGCCGTCGAAGGTCGTGCGCTGCATCGAGACGGGCAGGCAGGAGCCGTCCTCGAGGTCCTTGAGCGTGAAGAAGACGCTCTGCCACCCGGCCTGGCGGCGCAGCTCGGTCACCTCGCCCTCGACCCAGACGGTCGGCAGGCGCGTGAGCCAGGAGGCGATGCCGCGGTTGAACGCCGACACCGCAAAGACCTTTCGGTCGCCGTAGGCGATCGACTCGACCTTCACGGGTCCGACTGTAGCTCACGGTCCGCGCGCGGCCGTGCCCGGACGGAGCCCGAGTTCGCGGGGACTAGAGCAGGATCTCCGCGGCGACCTCGGGTGCGCAGCCGCGACTGCCCACGAGGTCGACGGCGAGATGAAGATCGGCGCCGCTCTGTGCCAGGCGTTCGGCCAGAGGCAGGGGGTAGCCGGCCTCCATAAGCACGTGGAGCCGCCAGCTCTCCACCTTGCCGCGTTCGTCCTGTCCCGTTTCGTCGAGAAGCGTCAATTGATCCACGTCGCGTCCGTTCTCTCTCGTGTGGACGATTCCTGCCGCAAACAGTTTGCTACGACCGGAACTAACGTGGCAACGGCTAGTCGTGCTCGCCCGTCCGCGCGGAGCGTTCGACGAGCTCGAGCTTCGAGCCGAGGCGCTGGTCGACCTCGTCCTCGAACGCAGCGATGCGGCTCTCGGCGGTGGCCAGCGCCGAGTCGAGGCGCTCCTGCACGTGTCGGAGCCGCTCGCTCGCAACCTCGCCCTGCGCCTCCGCTGCTCGGGCGACGTCGCGCAGCCTGCGCTCCATCCGATCCGCGGTCGTGCGGGCCAGCTCGATGATGCGGTCGGAGACCTCGTTCTCGGCCTGGCGCACGAACTGCTCGATCGACTTCTCGAGCTCGCGCGAGAGCCGCTCGGCGGACTTCTCGCGCGACTCGCGGATGAGCGCGTCGAACCGGCGCTCCGCGTCGTCGGAGAGCCGCGAGGCGGCGCGTTCGAGCACCTTCTCGAGCTGGGCAAGCTGCCGGCGCTCCGCGTCGGTCAGGCCCGCGGCGAGCCGGGAGCGGGCCTCGACCTCCTCGCGGTCGATCTGCTCCCTGAGCCCGCGCTCGCGACCGCGCAGCCGCTCGCTCACCTCGTGCAGCGACCGGCGGCGCTCGGCCGCGTGCGTCTCGACCTCCGCGCGCCCCTCCTCGACGAACTGGGTGATGAGGCGCTCGAACTCCGCGCGGAGCTGGGCGAGCGCTCGGCGCTGCTCTTCGCTCGCGGCCGCGAGCCTCTCCGCGTCGGCGCTGAGGCGGGCGTCGTACTGGACGAGCGCCTCTTTCTGCCGCTGGCCGAGCTGGCCGAGCTGCGCTTCCAGCTCGCGCTGGCCGCGGTCGAGGTCGGCCGCCCAGCCTGTCAGCCGGCTCTCGAGACGCTCCTGGGCGCTTCCCACGGCTTCCGCGAGCTCGACGCGGGCCCGCTCGACCTGCCGCTCGATGGAGTCGCGCCGTTCCTCCGCGAGCTGCCGTTCCTGCTCGCCGAGCGCGTAGCTCGTGTTCGCGCGCTCGCGGGCGAGCATGCGCTCGATCTCGGCCTTGCGCTGCTCGGCGTGCTGCTCGAGGTACTCGTCGATCCGGTTGCGGGCCTGCTCGCCGAGCCGCTCGGTCTCGGCGACCTGCCGAAGCCCACGGGCAAGCGCGAAGAGCCCTGCCTGCGCGAGCGCGGCGATGAGGATGCCGCCGGCGGCGACGATGAGGACCTCCTCGTCGTCGTTGCCCTCGGCGATCGCAATGCCCGCGAGCACCGCCGCCGCGAGCGCCGCGACGGCCAGTCCGACCGCCGATCCGAGCAGCAGCCGCTCCGGCACGCGCCAGAAGACGACGGCCACGAGGGATGCCGCGACGATGGCGAACGCGGCCGCGAAGGCGATCTCGAGAACGAGCGTCATCCCTGGATCCTAGGTCAGGCCCGTCGAACTGCTCGAATCGGGGTGCGCGCGCCGCCACTGGTAGAAGTGGTCGCGGGCGACCCGGGCGACCCGTCCGGCCAGGACGTCCGAGCTCGACCCGACCCCGTTCGCGTTCCAGGTCATGACCGCGACGGAGAACGAGCCGCTCTGCCAGTACACGACTCCCGCGTCGTGGCGCGCGGTCCCGATCCAGCCCGCCTTGTGGGGAACCGTGGCCTTGGGGGAGAGGTAGCGGTCGAGCTTCCCGTGGTCGGCGACCTGCGCCAGGATCCAGAGGAGATAGCGCGCGTCCTTGCGCCCGAAGGATGCCGGACACGCGCGGGAGCGGGCCGATGCCGCGCGCCGCCATGCCCACGAAGCGGTGAAGCTTCGCGAGGTCCCACGCCGTCGTGTACTTGCCGCCGCCGAAGGCCGGCTGCTCGTTCACCCGGAGCGGGATCGGCCGTGCCGCCGCGGTCGCCATCTGGTAGCCGCCGTACATGAGCGAGTCCCGCACGTTGACCGAGTTCATGAGGGCGTTCACGCGATACGCGCCGCTGCTCGTCGAGCCGCCCAGCCAGACGAGGAGCGAGTTCGCTGCCTCGTTCGACGAGTAGACGAGCATGCTCCGGAGCAGGCGGTCGAGCGACGAGCCCGCCGCGGGCCTGTAGTTGAGCGTCCGCAGGACCTCGATCGCGATCGGCAGCTTGAGCGTCGAGGCGGCTGGGAAGCGCGCCCGCGCGTTCCACGCCGCGCCGCGGCCGGTCTGCAGGTCCTGCACGTAGACCGCGGCCGTCCCCGGGAAGTTCTGGGCCAGCGTCCGGAGCTTGCGGGCCAGCACGGCGTCCTCGGTCGTCGGCCGGAGCACTCCGGGCTCACCCGGGAGCGGGAGCCCGCGCACGTTGGGCACCGTCCTGCTCGATCGGTCACCGCCGGCGTTCACGGCGACGACGCGCACGCTGATCATCCGTGGCGGCAGGTTCACCGCGAACGAGAACCTCGCCGGGCCGGTGATGCGCTTCCACGCGATGATGCGCCCGCCGACGACCACGTTGACGCGCGTGGTGCCGGCGAACACCTGGCCGGTGATCCGCCCGAAGGAGATCTCGCGGGGGGCCGGCGACGAGATCACCGGTCGCCGCGGCGCGGCAACGGTGACCGCGACGGGGACCGGCGGGGCATCTACGAGGAGCGCAATCGGTATCACGTCGTCCTCATGATGACGAGTGCGGCCGCGAGGGCGACGGTTGCGAGCGCAAGGGCGCGAAGCGCGCCCTCGTTTCCGCGCAGCAGAAGCTCGCCTGTGACGGGCTCCGAGCTCCCGTCCAGGCGGTCGATCCGGCCCTCCACGTGCGTGACTCGGCGCCGGACGTCGCGCACCGGCGTCGAGAGCAGACGCTGTGCGCGGCTGAGGAGGAACGCGAAGACTGCGCCCGCCGCGACGACCGCGTCGAGCTGCTCCGCGGCGGCGAAGTACGCAGTGACGAGCGGGAACGAGCCCCAGGCGAGCGCGAACCAGAAGTCGTTGTGGAAGCGCCCGCCGACCAGCTCGAGGTTGTACGCGACGACGATGAACCCTCCCGCGACGATGAAGGCGACGAGCCAGGGCGTCATGGTGAACGCGCCGAGCACGCCCAGCGCGACCGCGCCCGCGATCGAGACCACCGCGAGGCCGACGAGCACGCCGTGCGGGATCCTCGTGTTCAGCGGGCGCCCGTTGAGCTCGTCGAGCGCATGCGCGCCGATCCCGACGGCGAGGAAGAAGGCCGCGAGGGTGAGCGCGAAGCGACCCCAGGCGAAGGCGGGCGTCAGCGCAGCGCCGATCGCGACGTAGCTCAGGTGCCAGGCCGTGTACGGCGGGTGAAGGAGCGTCACGTAGTCGCGCCAGCCGCCCGGCGCGAGCGCGTAGAACGCGGGGCGGCCGGCCTCAGTCGCCACGCCTGCCCCACATGACGATTCCGCCGCCGAGGCTGAGCAGGCGCGCCCGGACGTCCACGATGCCTGCGTCCTCCCAGATGCCCTTCAGGCGCTCGGGCGGCGTTGCCGACCAGAATTCGCGGATGCTCGGGCCGAGGAAGCTCCCGACCTCGCCCCAGGCGGGCGAAGCGATGCGTCCGAGCACCGGCAGGACCGCGCGGACGTACGCCTCCCATGCGACCCGCGGGAGCGGTGCGGGAGGCTCGAAGAACTCGAGCATGGCGACCGCGCCGCCGGGCCGGACGACCCGCGCCAGCTCGCGCATCGTCGCGCCGGGGTCGTCGACGTAGCGGAGGAGATACGTGAACGTCAGGCCGTCGAACGCCGCGTCCTCGAAGGGCAGCGCCTCGGCACGGGCCTCGCGCAGCTCGATCGCGGAGGAGAGGCCGGCCGCGTCGACGTGTCGCCTGCCCTCCGAGAGCATCTCCGCGCTCTGGTCGACGCCGACGACGCGGCAGCCGTAGCGGCGCGCCAGCTCGATTGCGACGGCGGCCGTTCCGGAGGCCACGTCGAGGACGACGTGCACGGGGCGCGCCTCCACGCGCGAGACGAGAAACGAGCGCCAGCGCGGGTCCTGGCCGAAGCTCAGGAGGCGCGCGTAGCGGTCGTACGTCTCCGCCAGGGGCGCGAAGAGCTCCTGCGCGGCGCGGTTTCGCTCGGAAGATCCGGCAACCACAGGGCTATTGTTGCTCCAGGTGACCCTCGAGGAGGAGCTCAGCGCCGCCGGCGACGCCGCCGGAGGGCAGGCACACGACGGCGAGGAGCTCGTCGCGATCATCCCCGCGGAGCCCGGAACCGGCGCCCGCGTCTACCTCTGCGCGTACCAGCGCGGCGAGGAGCGGAGCTGGCTGGCGCTCGACGCCGGCCTGAGCCCCATCGCCGACCGCATCCTCGTCCGCGACGCCGTGTCGATCGCCGCGATGTGCGAGCTCGCCGAGGAGAGCGCGGGCGGGGGCGACCTGGGCGAGCTGCGCGCGCGCCTCGTCGAGCTGCGTCTGACGGAGAATCCGGAGGGGATCGAGGAGGCGGAGATGGCGGCCGCCGAGCTTCAGGAGGCGATCCAGGCGCCGCCCCGCCTGGCGAGCGTTCCCTACCTCGACGCGCTCGGCCAGGCGGCCGGCCGCCTCGAGCAGTCGCTCGGCCAGGTTGGCGGCTCCCCGTTCGCGGAGGCGATGAAGTCGGGCATCGTCGCGGCCGACGAGCTGGCGAACGAGGTGGAGCGGACCTACCGAGGCCCGCTCGGCTAGAGCGCGCCGCCGGCGGCTTCCGGGGCGGAAGGGTCCTCGCCGCCGTCGCCGATGGAGGTGCGCGAGAGGTAGTCCTCCGCGAGCAGGAGGTTCGACTCCGCCGCGCGGGTGACGATCGAGAGGAGGTCGGACATGCTCGCCACCTCCTCGCGCTGCTCCTTCAGGAACCAGTCGAGGAACTGGGCGCCGACGAGGTCGTTCTCCTCGCGGGCGAGCGAGGCGAGTTGGCTGATCTGCGCCGTCACCTGCTTCTCCTGCTCGAGCGCCAGCTTCACGGGAGCGACCGCGTCCGGGAAGGTGGTCTTCGGCTCCGTAACGGCCGGCACGGTCACCGGCAGGTCCGCGTCCAGGAGGTACTGGATGATCATGTGCGCGTGGTTTCGCTCCTCGACCGCCTGCCGGTAGAAGTGGGCGGCGAGCTGGGGGAGGGTCTCCTGGTCGTAGTAGACGGCGATTGCGACGTACTGCTGCGACGCCGCGTACTCGTGCGCGATGTGGTCGTTCAGCTCCTCGGCGAAGCTCACGTGCGTACATTACGTGGAAGGAACGAGGAAAGGACACCGATGGAAGGTGGAATGGGCTTCCCGTTCGGAGGGGATCCGGACGACCTGATGAAGGGCTTGCGCGAGTTCGCGGAGCGCCAGACGGAGGCGATGCAGGAGTCGCAGCGCGAGCAGTTCGCGACGCTGACGCTGAACACCGCCGTCGAGCTCACCGGCGCCGCACTCGGGCAGATGAAGGTCGAGGGCTCGCCCGACGAGCAGGCGATCGCGCTCCGTGACGGCATGCGCGTGCTGTTCCCGGAGGCCGTCGCGCTCGTCTCGGCGGCGCGCCAGGGCTTCATGCGGGAGAGCTAGTGCCGCTCCCCGATCCAGGCACGCTGGCGGTCTTCGTCGCCGCGGCCGTCGCGCTGCTCGTGGTCCCAGGGCCGGCCGTGCTCTACATCGTCTCGCAGTCGATCGAGCACGGCCGCACCGCCGGCCTCGTGTCCATGCTCGGCGTGCAGGTCGGCGGTCTCGTGCACGTCGCGGCCGCTGCGCTCGGGCTTTCGGCGCTGCTCATGCAGTCGTCGGTCGCGTTCAACGTCGTCAAGTACGCGGGCGCCGCGTACCTCGTCTTCCTCGGCCTCAAGAAGCTGCTCACCCGCGAGCGCTTCGAGACGACCGGCGAGCGGCCGCCGAGGCAGCTGAACCGCCTCTTCCGGCAGGGGATCGTCGTCAACATCCTCAACCCGAAGACCGCGCTCTTCTTCTTTGCGTTCCTGCCGCAGTTCGTCGCGGTCGAGAAGGGCTCCGTCGGCCTGCAGATCCTGGTGCTCGGGCTGCTCTTCATCCTCATCGCGATGGTCAGCGACGGGCTCTATGCGCTCGCGGCCGGCACGGCCTCGGACTGGCTCCGGGGGAGCCGCGTCTTCGTGCGCGCGGAGCGCTGGGTGTCCGGAACGGTCCTGGTGCTCCTGGGCGTGACCGCCGCGCTGTCGGGCCACCGGCGGAACTGACGCTCTATCTCTAGGGGCACCCCGCCCTCCTCCCGCTTTCGAGCGTAACGGCCGGAAACGCGCGCGTGGCGCGCGCTTCGTGCCGAAAGTGGAAAACCGGGAACGGGCGGAGCTCAGCCGATCTCGACGCGCCTGGCGAGCCGGTAGAAGGTCTCGCGGAAGCCGCGGCGCGGCCAGAAGCGGGACGACTGGAGGTTGGCCATCCGCCAGTCGGTGTGCACGGCGTGGTAGCCGGCGTCGCGCGCCCACGCGAGCGCCGTCTCCGTGAGCGCGAGGCCGGCGCCGAGGCCGCGCGCCTCCGGCAGCGTCGCCGCCACCGCCAGGTAGATGGAGCCCGGGGGCGTGGCGAGGTCCGGCTCCTCCGGGTAGAGCGCCAGGTGCCCGACGACACGGCCGTCGAGCTCGGCGACGAAGTAGACGGCGTCGTACTCGACCAGCGTCTCCTCCCAGTCGGCCAGGAACGCCTGCACGTCGGGCACGACGAGGCCGGTGAACGTCGGCGCGTGCGTGTGGTGCTCCCAGATCAGCGTCAGGAGCGGCATGGCCGCGCGCAGGTCCTCGACGCCTCCTTGCCGCACGACCAGCCCGCCGCGCGGGCGTCCCGGCGTCGGCGCCGCTCTCGCGGATCGCGTGCACCTGCATGTGCGCGAACGCGAGCCGGAACCACGGGTCGGCGAGCTCCGGCACGGCCGGGACGAGGGCCAGATGGAGCGCCGCGCCCTGGCCGACCCAGTCGCCCGCGATGCCGGCGTAGAGATCCCTGGCGATCTCGGGCTCGCGCGCGGCGTGCGCACCGTGGGAGACCCAGACGTGCCGACCGAAGTACTCGTCCTCGCGCAGGGAGCCGAGCAGGAAGCCGGCGACGGCTCCACTCTCGAGGGCGACGACGCCGGACGCGCCCTCGGCCGTCCGGGCGCGCTCGACCTCCGCCCGCGCGTCCGGGAGCTCGGGCAGGAGCGGCTCCACCTCCCGGTGGCGGGCGTGTCTCGCCGCGAGCAGCTCGGCCGCGCCCTCGACGTGCTCCTCCCCGAGAGGCGCGATCTCCACGCCCACGGGGCGGCTAGTTCTCCTGGGAGGATTCGCTCGTCGCCCGGTCCTTGATCTCCTCGACCACGGTCGGGTCGGCGAGCGTCGTCGTGTCGCCCAGCTCGCGCTTCTCCGAGACGTCCTTCAGGAGGCGGCGCATGATCTTGCCGGAGCGCGTCTTCGGGAGCTCCGGCGTGAAGACGATGTTCGCCGGCCGCGCGATCTTCCCGATCTTCGTGGCGACGTGCTCGCGTAGCTCGGCCATCATCTCCGGCGAGCCCTCGTCGCCGCCCTTGAGGCTGACGAACGCCACGATCGCCTGGCCGGTCGTCTCGTCCTTGCGGCCGCACACGGCCGCCTCGGCAACCTTCGGGTGATCGACGAGCGCGCTCTCGACCTCGATCGTCGAGATCCGGTGGCCGGAGACGTTCATGACGTCGTCGACGCGGCCCATGAGCCAGAAGTCGGCGTCCTGGTCGACGCGGGCGCCGTCGCCCGCGAAGTACATCCCGTCGAAGCGGCT
Organism: uncultured Actinomycetes bacterium; assembly: GCA_963748205.1. Taxonomy (GTDB): domain Bacteria; phylum Actinomycetota; class Thermoleophilia; order Gaiellales; family Gaiellaceae; genus JAIBJN01. The sequence continues at coordinate 133,555 of CAVVIB010000004.1, read as the reverse complement.
CCAGTACGTCTCCACGAACCGGTCGTGGTCCTTGTAGATGCCGCGGAGCATGGACGGCCACGGCCGCCGAAGAACGAGGTAGCCGCCTCCGCCCGGGCCGACCTCCTCGCCCTTGTCGTTGACCACGGCGGCGTCGACGCCCGGGAAGGGCTTCGTCGCGGAGCCGGGCTTCGTCGTCGTGGCCCCCGGAAGGGGCGTGATCATGATCATCCCCGTCTCCGTCTGCCACCAGGTGTCGACGATCGGGCAGCGGTCGCCGCCGATGTGCTCGCGGTACCACATCCAGGCCTCGGGGTTGATCGGCTCGCCGACGGAGCCGAGGAGCCGGAGCGAGGAGAGGTCGTGCTTCTGCGCGTGCTCGGGGCCCCACTTCATGTGCGCGCGGATCGCCGTCGGCGCGGTGTAGAGGATGTCGACCTTGTAGCGCTCGATGATCGCCCACCACCGGTCGCGGTCGGGATAGTCGGGGACGCCCTCGTAGAGGACGCCCGTCGTCCCGTTGGCGAGCGGGGCGTAGACGATGTAGCTGTGCCCGGTCACCCAGCCGATGTCGGCCGCGCACCAGTAGACCGAGTCCGGCTTGATGTCGAAGACGTAGTGGTGCGTCGCCGCCGTGCCGACGAGGTAGCCGCCGGTCGTGTGGACGATGCCCTTGGGCCGTGCGGTCGTGCCGCTGGTGTAGAGGAGGTAGAGCAGGTCCTCGGAGTCCATCGGCTCGCAGGGACACGTCTCCGGGTCGTCGCTCACGCCCTCGATCGCGTCGTGCGCCCAGACGTCCCGGCCCTCGCGCATCTCGACGTCGGACCCGAGCCGCTGCCAGACGACCGCGGCGCGGACCCCCGGTGAGCGCTCGAGCGCCTCGTCCGCGTTGCGCTTGAGCGGCACCTCGCCGCCCTTGCGCCAGCCGGCGTCCTGGGTGATCAGGACCTCGCACTCCATGTCGTTCAGCCGGTCGGAGAGCGCGTCCGCGCTGAAGCCGCCGAAGACGACCGTGTGCGGCGCGCCGAGTCGCGCGCACGCGAGCATCGCCACGGGCAGCTCCGGGATCATCCCCATGTAGATCCCGACCGGCGTGCCCTTGCCGACGCCGAGCTCCTTGAGCGCGTTCGCGAAGCGGACGACGTCGCGCTGGAGGTCGGCGAACGTGATCGTCCGCCGCTCGTCCTCCGGCTCGCCCTCCCAGTGGTAGGCGACCTTCTCGCCGTTGCCCGCCTCGACGTGCCGGTCCACGCAGTTGAAGCAGACGTTGAGCTTGCCGCCGAGGAACCACTTCGCGTACGGCGGGTCCCACTCGTAGAGCTTCGTGAACGGCTCGAACCACGTGACCCGCTCGCGGGCCTCGGATTCCCACAGCTCCTCGAAGTCGCGCTCGTAGATCTCGGGCTGCGCGTTCGCCTGCGCCGCGAACTCGGGCGGCGGTGGATATGTCCGCTCCTCCAGGAGGAGGGCGTCGATTGCCGACGTGGCGTCGGAACGGGTCTCAGTCATGCCGCCGTTCTACCCGGTCGGCCTCCTGTGCGCAACGGCCGTTTCCGCCGGCACAGCCTGCGGGGGAGCAGGAGCGCCGACGATGATCCGCCGCTCCGCCTCGTAGAACTTCTCCTCTGCCTCGACATCACGCGTGAGGAGCGAGACGACGATGCCGGTCACGAACGCGAGCGGCATCGAGATGAGAGCCGGGTTCTTCAGCGGGAAGAGCGACGAGTCGTTGCCGAGCACGTCCTCCTGGATGGTCGGCGAGAGGTAGATCAGCACGAGCGCGGACACCGCGCCGACGAGGATGCTCGCCACGGCGCCCCACGTCGTGAAGCGGCGCCAGAAGATGGCCATCAGGAGCGCCGGGAAGTTCGCGCTCGCGGCAATCGCAAACGCGAGGCCGACCATGTATGCGACGTTCTGCCCCTCGAGGGCGATCCCGAGGACGATCGCAGTCGCGCCCATGATCACCGTCGCGATCTTGGCGACCCTGAGCTGCTCGCGCTCGGGCGCCTCGCCGTGGCGGACGACGTTCACCCAGAGATCGTGCGAGAGGGCTGCCGCGCCCGAGAGCGCGAGGCCTGCCACGACCGCGAGGATGGTGGCGAAGGCGACGGCGGCGATGAAGCCGAGGAACGGCTCGCCGCCGACCTCCTGGGCGAGCAGGGGCGCTGCCATGTTGCCGCCCTCGTCGACGCCGGTGATCGTCCCCTGTCCGACAAGCGCCATCGCGCCGAAGCCGAGGACGAACGTCAGGAGGTAGAAGCCGCCGATGAAGAAGGTCGCCCAGTTGACGGACGTGCGGGCGGCCTTCGCGTCCGGGACCGTGTAGAAGCGCATGAGGATGTGCGGTAGCCCCGCTGTCCCGAACATCAGCGCCAGGCCGAGCGAGACGGCGTCCCACGAGCCGGTCACGACCTGCGTCGCCGGGCGCGAGGACCTCCTGGCCATTGTCGGACGCGGCCGAGTCGAAGAGCTCGAGCGGATTCCAGCTGAAGTACGAGAGCACCCAGAGGGCCAGCGCGAGCGCGCCGCCGAGGAGCAGCGTCGCCTTGACGATCTGCACCCAGGTCGTCGCGATCATGCCGCCGAAGAGGATGAGGACGAGCATGACCGTGCCGACGATGGCCACGGCCAGCGCATAGTCGATGTCGAACATGAGCGTGATCAGCACCCCGGCCCCGACCATCTGGGCGATGAGGTAGAAGATCACGACCGAGAGCGTGCCGACCGCGGCGGCCATGCGCACCGGCGTCTGCTTCAGGCGGTACGCCACGACGTCGGCGAACGTGTACTTGCCGAGGTTCCTGAGCGGTTCGGCGATGAGGAAGAGGACGATCGGCCAGCCGACGAGGAAGCCGATCGAGTAGATGAGGCCGTCGAAACCGTAGAGGGCGACCAGGCCTGCGATGCCGAGGAAGCTCGCGGCGCTCATGTAGTCGCCGGCGAGCGCCATGCCGTTCTGGAAGCCGCTGACCTGGTGTCCTGCGGCGTAGAACTGCTCGGTCGTCTTGGTTCGCCGCGCGGCCCAGTAGCTGATCACGAGCGCAACGAGGATGAATAGGCAGAAGAAGAAGATGGCGATCGCAGACGGATCGCCGATGGCTGCGAATGGCGCCGTCATCGCGCACGCTCCCTGATCTCACGGGCGGCCGGCTCGTAGCGCCGGTTCACCCAGGCGACGTAGGTCCAGGTGAGGACCCACGTGGCGAGCACCACGATTACCCCGAGAAGGATCCCGAGGCTGAGCCCGTCGGTGATCATGCGGCCGAGCAGGCTCTTGTCGAACGCGATCAAGAGAATGAAGGTGAAGTAGACGACGAGCATCGCCGTCGTGAGGACGAGGGCCACGCGCAAACGGCGGGCTGATAGGCGGTCGAGCGCTTTTCGCTCATCCTCGGCGGGGCGGCCGTTAGTTTCCGGCCGCCTTCCCGTGACGCTCTCGTAGGTCGTCATCGAGGCCCCCCTGTGTCGATTTTCGGGGAGGGCTATACCCGGATCGCGCGGTCCAAACTCGTCGAGCTAGCCGACGTCGAACAGCGGCCAGAAGAGAAGCGCGACCATGCCGCCCACGATCAGGCCGATCGCCGCCGCTTCGAATGCCGGCTCCTCGAGGTGCCGGAAGGCGTACGAGCCGCCCACGATCGCCCCGACGACGACCACGACCGGGGCGGCCGGGTTCACGTCGAAGGTGAGCACCGCGGCCACCGTGACCGCGCCCGCGAAGAGGAGGGCGACGATCGCGCCGAGCACGAGGTCGGCGAAGCTCCGCTGGCGCCGAGGCTCGGGTGCTTCCTGCTGGTCGAGGTGATTCTCCACGCGGCCATTGTGCGTGCGCGGGGCCATACCGGCAAGGAATTAGACTCAACCCGCTTTGGCCCTGCTCGACCGCGCCATCGTCCGGGTGCTCCCAGCCGTCCCCAGGCCGGTCGTGCGGCGCCTCTCCCACCGCTACATCGCGGGCCCGGAGCTCGACGACGCCATCGCGGTCGTTCGGACGCTCAACGAGGCCGGGAAGCTCGCGACGCTCGACGTGCTGGGCGAGGAGGTTGCGACGGAGGAGGAGGCGCTCGCGATCCTGGCCGACTACGAGGAGGCCATGGCCGCGATCGAGCGCGAAGGCCTGGACGCCAACTGCAGCGTCAAGCTGACGGGCCTCGGGCTCACGGTCGACCCCGAGCTGTGCGGCGAGAGCGTCCGCACGCTCGCGCGCGCCGCGGCCGCGAACGGCAGGTTCCTCCGCATCGACATGGAGGACTCGAGCACGACCACGGCCACGCTCGACCTCTACCGCCGGCTGCGCGCCGAGGGCCACGACAACGTCGGGATCGTGCTCCAGGCGATGCTTCGGCGGACGCTCGACGACGTTCTCGAGCTCGTCGACCTCCGGCCCAACGTGCGCGTCTGCAAGGGGATCTACGTCGAGCCGGCGGAGATCGCCTACCAGGGCGACGAGGCGATCCGCTTTGCGTTCGTCGAGACGATGTCCGCGCTCTGGGAGGGCGGGGCGAAGGTCGCCGTCGCCACGCACGACGAGTGGCTGGTCGCGGAGGCGCTGCGGCTGATCCAGGAGCGCGGCCTCGGCCCGGAGCGGTACGAGTTCCAGATGCTCCTCGGGGTTCGCGAGAAGCTGGCCGACGAGCTCGTGCGCGACGGGCACACGCTGCGCGTGTACGTCCCGTACGGCCGGCAGTGGTACGAGTACTCGCTGCGCCGCCTGCAGGAGAACCCCAAGGTCGCGGGCTACGTCGCGCGCGACACGCTCAGTCGCCTGAGGCCGTGAACGGCGGGCTCTCCTGGCGCTTCGTCACGATCGTCGGGCTGTTCGTGACGTCGCTCGTCGTCTCGAACATCATCGCGGTCAAGCTCGCGGAGGTCGGCGGGCGCGTGTTCGACGCGGGGAACGTCCTCTTCCCGCTCGCGTACCTGCTCGGGGACGTGCTCACCGAGGTCTACGGGTTCCGCGTGGCTCGCCGGGTGATCCTGCTCGGCTTCGCGTGCAACGTCCTCGCCGTGGGTGCGATCCAGGTCGCGCTGCGGCTGCCGGCCGCCGACTTCTGGCTCGAGAACCAGGAGGCGTACGAGACCGTGCTGGGCACGACCTGGCGGATCTTCGTCGCCTCGCTCGTCGCCTACCTGGTCGGCGAGCTGACCAACTCCTACGTCCTCTCGCGCATGAAGGTGGCGACCAAGGGCCGCTATCTCTGGAGCCGCACGATCGGCTCCTCGCTCGTCGGCCAGGGCCTCGACAGCGCGCTCTTCGTGACGATCGCGTTCGCGGGGACGGGCGCGCCGCTCCTGGACACGATCGTGACCACGTGGGTCATCAAGGTGGCCTGGGAGGCGTTGGCCACGCCGATCACGTACCTCGTGGCGAACTGGCTCAAGCGGACCGAGGGGATCAACGTCTTCGACGCCCCGCGGGCGGTGCAGGCGCGGACGTGAGGGCCTTCGTCACCGGCGCGACCGGGTTCGTGGGCGGCAGGCTCGCCGCCCGGCTCCGGGAGCGCGGCGACGAGGTCGTGGCGCTCGTTCGCGATCCGGCCAGGGCCGGTCGCCTACGCGAGCTGGGGTGCGCGATCGTCGAAGGCGACCTCTCGTCGCGTGCCGCGCTCACCTCGGCGATGGAGGGGTGCGACGCCGTCTTCCACGTCGCTGCCATCTACCGCAACGGCGTCCCGAGATCGAAGCGGGACGAGCTCTACGCCGCCAACGTCACGGGGACGGAGAACGTCCTCGACGCGGCGGTCGACGCCGGCGTGGCGCGCGTCGTCTACGTCTCGTCGAACGTCGCCTTCGGCGACACGCACGGCGAGGTCGTCGACGAGACGTACGAGCCGCCGGAGGGCCGGTACGTCTCGCTCTACCACGAGACGAAGGCGCTCGCGCACCGCGCGGCCCGGGAGCGCATCGCGCGCGGCGCGCCGGTCGTGATCGTCCAGCCGGGCAGCATCTACGGCCGCGGCGACCACACGCAGATCGGCGGGTTCCTGGAGCGCGGGGTGCGCGGCAAGCCGGTCTTCCTGCCCTTCGGCTCGGTCGGGCTCAACTGGGTGTTCGTGGACGACGTCGTCGAGGGCATCCTGCTCGCGCACGACCGCGGGGTCGTGGGGGAGTCCTACGTGCTCGGCGGCGAGATCGGGACGCTTCGGGTCGCGGTCGAGCAGGCCTTCGCCGCCGGTGGCCGGCGGGCGCGCATCGTCCCGGTGCCCACCTGGGCGGTGCGCCTCGCGACGCCGCTCGGGCCGCTGCTCGGGCTCAGCGTCTCCGACCTGGTCTCGGCCTCCGACGGCGTCACCTACTGGGGCCGCGACGACAAGGCGCGGCGCGAGCTCGGCTACGCGCCGCGAGATCTCGTCACCGGCCTGCGGGAGGCGTTCGGCTGATGCCCGACCGGATTCGCTGGCTCGGCCACTCGACCGTCCTGATCGAGCTGGACGGTGTGCTCGCGCTCACCGACCCGCTTCTGCGGAAGCAGGTGCTGCACCTGCGACGGTCGGCGCCGCTCGACGCCGAGGAGGCCGCCGAGGTCGACGTCGTCCTGCTCTCGCATCTCCACTACGACCACCTCGACCTGCCGTCGCTGCGGAAGCTCGACCGCACGATCCCGCTCGTCGTGCCGCGCGGCGCGGGCGCGCTCGTCTCCCGCCAGGGCTTCCGGTCGGTCGTCGAGCTCTCGGCGGGCGAGGAGACCGGAGTGGGGGACCTCACCGTCCGGGCCGTGCCGGCCGAGCACGCCTCGAGCCGGATCGTGGGGAAGAAGGCCGAGGCGCTCGGCTACGTCGTCGCCGGCTCCCGCGACGTGTACTTCGCCGGGGACACCGACCTCTTCCCGGGCATGGGCGAGCTCGCGGGCGCACTCGACGTCGCGCTCGTCCCGATCTGGGGCTGGGGGCCGTCGATCGGCCCGGGCCACCTCGACCCGCGCCGCGCCGCCGAGGCGCTCGCCGTCCTCCGCCCGCGCGTCGCGGTACCGATCCACTGGGGGACGTACTACCCGCTGACGTCGAAGCGCCGCTCGCCGCCGGCGTTCCTCAGCGCTCCGGCGGAGGAGTTCGAGCGTCTGGCCGCCGAGCTCGCGCCCGAGGTCGACGTCCACGTGCTCCCCGTCGGGGGCACGCTCCCTCTCACGGAAAGCGGTGCCTGAACATGAGGTACGCGATGCCGCCCGCCGGGATCGGGAGCCAGAAGGAGACGAGCCGGTAGGCGAGGGTCGCCACGACGGCGGCGCCGGCTGAGACCCCGGCAAGCGCGAGGAGGCCCGTCAGGCCCGCCTCGACGAAGCCGAGGCCGCCCGGCGTCAGCGGGATCATCCCCAGGAAGGCCCCGGCGACGAAGGCGAGGAGCACGAGCGACGGGTTGGGCTCCGCGCCGACGGCCCACAGGCAGGCGACCAGGGCGAGGTAGTCGAGGATCCACTTCCCGCCGGCCGCGACGACGGCGGACTTCCAGCGCTCGCCGAAGGCGAGGCGGAGCGAGTCGCGCTCGTGCAGGAGCCGATCGGCCAGGCCGTCGACGTGGTTGCGGCGCCGGATCGTCTGGTTGAGCACCCAGGTCGCCGCCCGGGCGACGACCTTGAGCGGCCGGTCCCAGACGAACACGAGGACGCCCCCGATGAGGACGAGGACGAACAGGCCGGCGCCCAGGTACGCCGCCTGCGCGAGGCCCCTCGCGACCGGGGTCCCGCCGATGATGGCGGGCAGGCTCAGGAGCGGGAGCGCGAGCACCGTCCCGAAGAGGAGCACGGAGACGGCGGCGAGCGCGGAGGCGATGCGGCCGCTCGGCAGGCCGGCGCGGATGAGCATCTGGTACTGGAGCGTCCCGCTGGCCGCCATGCCGCCCGGGATCACGCGGCCGAGCGCGTTGCCGGCGAGCTGGGAGGTCCCGACCGCGTACCAGCTCTTCGTCTGGAGGGCGATGCGCTGGAGCTGCCAGATCGCCACGAAGCTCGCAGCCTCGACGAGGATCGCCCCGGCGAACCAGCCGGGGCTGCATCTCGAACAGCGAGCGCCAGGAGGTGAAGACCTCCGTGAGGCTGGGCCAGAGCAGGTAGAGCGACGCGAACGCGACGAGCATGAAGAGCGTCCGGCCGGCGATGCGCTTGATCTTCCGCCGTCGCGGCCGCTCAACCTGGGCGGTTTCCACGGGAGGAGCCTACGGTGACGCGGGCACCGGCGACGTGCTGTCGCGCTTCCGCTCCTGGAGCACGATCTGCACGGCCGCCGTGATCGGCAGCGCCAGGAGTGTCCCGATGACCCCGAAGAGGGCGCCGAAGAAGAGCACCGTGACGAACGAGAGCATCGGGTGCAGGTCGATCGCCTTCTGGAAGACCTTCGGCGTGATGATCGAGTTCTCGGCCTGCTGGTAGACGACGATCACGATGATCATGATCACGCCCTTCCACCAGTCCTCGAAGAGCGCGATTCCGACGACGGGGATCGCGCCGAGCGTGGCGCCGATGTTGGGGATGAGGTCGGTGATGCGCCACGAAGAACGAGAGCGGGGCGGCGAAGGGGATGTCCATGAGCACCATCGGGATGTACACCGAGATGCCCGCGATCACCGCGATCAGGAACTTCCCGTACCAGTAGGCGCGCGTCGCGTCGTAGATCCGCTTCGACGTGCGCATGAACCGCGGCCCGCGCTCGGGGCCGAGCCGGGCGCCGATGCCGCGGCGAATGTCGCGCCCGTAGATCATGAAGTAGATCGTGAGCACGAAGATCATGAAGGCGGCGAACGCGCCGCTGGCGAAGGCACCGATGAAACCGAGAATCGAGTTGATGCCGCTGAAGAAGTTGGAGATGTCCTCGGTGCCGCTCTCCGCCGACTCGACCTGATCCTCGGCGCCCAGGCTCTCCACCACGCTCGAGTCCTGAAGGCGCTCGGAGTACTGCGGGATCTCGTCCGCGAGGTTCTTCGCCCCGTCGATCACCGGCGGGAGCACGATCAGGCCGATGACGAACAGGATCAGGCCGAGGACGATGATCGCGAGGGTGATGCCCATGCCCTGGCCGACCTTCGCCCGCCGGGCGAGCGACTGGGCCATCGGGTCGATCGAGAACGCGAGGAAGCCGGCGGCCAGGATCCAGACGATGATGTGGCGCGTCACGACCGCCATGCCGATGAGCGCCGCGACGAGGAGCACGACGCCGACAACGACGGCCGCGTCGTCGGCAAGCTGGCGCCTGCGCGTGCGCTGGGTCGGTGCTGGAAGAGCCTGGCTCTGGCTCACGTCAACGGCACATTCGGCCCTGGCAAAGCGTCTCCTGCGCCTGGCGGTGGTTGGACGACGTTGACAGGCGTATGCTGGCGCCGATGAGCGCGAGGAACCGCACCATCCTCGTCTGGGTACTCCTCGTGCTCGGGACGGTGGTTGTCCTCGTCGGGTCCTTGACCCTCTGGGTCAAGCGCCAGGCGCTCGACACCGACTCGTGGGTCAACACGAGCTCAGAGCTGCTCGAGAACGACGACGTGCGCGGCGCGCTCTCGATCTACATCGTCGACGAGCTGTACTCGAACCTCGATCCGCAGGGGACGCTCGAGGACCAGCTGCCGGAGAACCTCCAGGGGCTCGCGGGGCCGATCGCCGGCGCGCTGCGGCAGCCCGCCGTCGAGGGCGTCGACCGGTTCCTCCAGCGCCCGCGCGTGCAGGACCTCTGGGAGCAGGCCAACCGCGCGGCGCACGAGGCGCTGCTACGCGTGCTCAACGACGAGACGCGCGCGGGCATCTCGACCGCGGGCGGCGCCGTGACGCTCGACCTGCGGACGCTGCTCGTCCGCATCGGCGAGGAGCTCGGCTTCGGCGACCAGCTCGACTCGCGCCTGCCGGAGGGGGCGGGCCAGATCACGATCCTCCAGTCGGACCAGCTCGAGGCGGCTCAGACCGGCGTCAAGCTCATCAAGGTGCTGAGCTGGCTGATCCTTTTCGTCGCGATCGCGCTCTTCGCCGCGGCGGTCTGGGTCGCCCGCAAGCGGCGCGAGACTCTCCGTACCGTCGGCGCGGCGCTCGTACTGGTCGGGATTCTTCTGCTCGTCATCCGCCGCGTGGTCGGGAACTACATCATCGATGCGCTCGCTTCCGGGGAGTCTGTGAGGGATGCGGTCGGCTCGACCTGGATCATCGGCACCGACCTGCTGGCCGAGGTCGCCTGGGCGGGCATCATCTACGGGCTCGTCATCCTGATCGGAACCGTGCTCGCCGGGCCCTGGCGTTACTCGCGCCGCGCGCGGGAGGCGCTCGCGCCGAACTTCCGCGAGCGGCCCGAGTTCGGCTGGGCGGTGCTCGCGGGCCTCTACCTGCTGCTCATCCTCTGGGGCCCGGTGCCGGCCCTCAGGAACTGGCTCGGCGTGATCGTCCTCGGAGCGCTGATCGCGCTCGGATTCGAGGCGTTCCGCCGCGTCGTCCTCAGTGAGGCCGAGGGCGGCGAGACGAGGCGGCTGGAGCCGCCTCCGGCTCCAGCCGCGTAGGAACCCGTCCGTCTCAGGCGGCGGCGGCGCGCGTCGCCTTCTTGAAGGCGCGGAGCCTGAAGGCCATGACGATCTCGGTGATGCCGCGCATGAGCGCCAGCGCGGCGACCCACACGACGAGCAGGAGCGCGCTGCCACGGAAATAGCCCGCCGCCCAGAAGGCGAGCAGGATCTCGACGACGCCGACGATCAGGCCGATCCACCAGAGCCGGACGCTCTCGTGCGTGACGATCGCGACGGCGATGTCGAAGATGCCCTTGAAGAGGAGCACCCAGGCGACGAGCGACGCGAGGGCGACGAACGTTCCCGCCGGTTCGAAGAACGCCACGATGCCGGCGGCGACGAAGACGACGCCGAGTATCCCGTGCGCGATCTTCCAGCCCGTCGTCGAGGCGCCTATGGCGAGGAACTCGTTGATGCCCGCGCCGATGGCGACGATCCCGAACAGGATCGCGATCGCGGTGACGGATTCGAGGTTGAGCCGCAGGACGATGAGCGAGATCCAGAGCCAGAGGATCCCGGTCAGGAGAAACAGCCACCAGATGCGCGACGCGCCCTCGGCGAGCTCGGTTTCTTCGAGACGCATGTCTGCCACGACGACCTCCTTGGGGGGACCAGAGCGTTTTGAACGTACCACCCGCCCCGGCGTTCTCCTGCGCGCGCAGTCGTAGGATTCTCCTGCCATCGCCCACACTCGACGTCCGATCAAGGAACGCTTCGCCGAGGCCAACCAGCGCGCGGTCGAGCTCGGCGTGCAGGCCCGTGAGCGCGTCCCCGGCGCGGACGTGGGCGTCGAGGCGTTCGCGCGGGAGCTTCGCTACGGCGGAGGCTTGCTGGCCGGCGGCCTCGCGTACCGCCTCTTCCTCTGGCTCGTGCCGCTCGGCCTCGTCGGCTCGGTGGTCCTCGGCTTCTGGCTCGACTACGACGAGGACAGCGTCGAGCAGGCTGCGAAGGAGTTCGGCATCGGCGCGACTGCGATCGCGAGCGCCGAGAACGCCGTCGAGGCGAGCTCGACGAACAAGGTCTTGCTCCTCGTCGTCGGCCTGATCCTGCTCGCGTGGTGCTCGGTCTTCTTCGTCAAGGCGCTCCAGGTCGCGTACGCGCTCGCCTGGGATGTCGAGCGGCCCCGTATGCGGCGGCCGCTGCACGCGGTGGCCGTGTTCAACGGCCTCTTCCTCGCGGCCGCCGGCGGCGCCTTGGCCCTCGGTTGGCTGCGGGAAGCGATCGGTCTTGGTGCTCTCGCCGGAGTGATCGGAGCGCTGGCGCTGCAGACGTGTATCGCCGTCATCGTCATGCGGCTCCTGCCGAATCGGGCCGAGCGCTGGCAGGACCTGCTTCCCGGCGCGCTCCTCCTCGCGGTGGGCACGGAGCTCGTCCAGGTTGCGGTCGTCTTCTACTTCGCGCCCAAGCTCGAGCGCTCGTCCGAGGTCTACGGCGTCCTCGGCGTCTCCGCGGTGCTGCTCGTCTGGCTCTACGTCCTCGCGCGCCTGGCCACCGGCGCGGCGTTCCTGAACGCGACCCTCTGGGAGCGCCGCTACGCGAGGATGGAGTAGCCGCCGTCGACGATGATCGTCTGGCCGCGGATCATCCCGGCGGCCGGCGAGGCGAGGAAGCAGACGACCTCGGCGACGTCCTTCGGCTCGACGAGGCGGCCGGCCGGCGTGCGGCGCGCGAACTCCTCGAGCATCCGCTCGCGCTCAGGGAAGTACGCGAGCGCGCCGGTCTCCACGAGGCCCGCCGAGACCGCGTTGACGCGGATGTCCTGCGGCGCGAGCTCGACCGCGAGGTAGCGCACGAGCGCCTCCACCGCGGCTTTCGAGACGCCCACGAGCACGTAGTCGGTGAGCACGCGCTGCGAGCCGAGGCTCGAGAGCGCCACGATCGAGCTTCCGGGCGCCATCTGCGGCGCCGCGTGCCGGACGAGCGTGTGCAGTGCCCGCGCGTTCGCGTTCATCGTCCAGTCCCAGTGCTTCTCCTCGAGCTCCATGGCGGGGCGGATGACGCCGGTGGCGGCGTTGGAGATGAGAACGTCCAGCGCGCCGGCCGCGTCGATGAGGGCCTTGGCCTTCTCGGGGTCGCCGACGTTGCCGCGCAGGAGCTGGGCCTCGGCGCCGCGCTTGCGGATCTCTTCCGCGGTCTCCTCGGCCGCCGCGTCGGCGCGCAGGTAGCTGATCGCGATCTTGGTCGCCCCGAGGTCGGCGAGGCGGAGTGCGATCTCGCGTCCGATCCCGCGCGAGCCGCCCGTGACGAGGGCGGACTTGCCCTCGAAGACCGCCATCAGTGACCGGGCTCGGAGGCGCGGCCGTGGCTGGGCAGCTCCTCCCAGCCCGGGCGGGTCGGCGGCTCCTCCGGGCCCTCCTCCGCCTTCGAGGTCGCGTAGGCGAGCCGCTCCAGGAGCGCGATCTTCTCGTTCGCATACCCCTTCACCGGGTGGTCGTCCGGGAGGTCGCGGACGAGGTCTCGCACGCGCGCCCTGAGCTGCATGGCGAAGTGCGGCGTCGCCGGGCCGACCAGCTCGTCGACGTCGTCCTTCGTCGGCTCGACGCGCGCCTCGGCGTGCTCCTCGGGCTCCGCCGCCGTGTGCTCTGGGGCCTCGCTCATGGGCGCCGACTCTACCGCCTGGAGCCGCGTTCGGCCGTCCTTGCGGGTTAGCTTGCGGTCCGTGCGGCACCGCGTTCCTCCCGACGTCCTGCTCCTCGTCACCGTCCTCCTGTGGAGCTTCAACTTCACGGTCGTCAAGTACGCGCTGACGCACGGGTGGGAGCCGCTGGCGTACTCGTCGGTGCGCTTCGCGATCGCGGCGGTGATCTTCTCGGCCTTCACGTACGCGCGCGAGGGGTCGCTGCGGGTCGAGCGCGCCGACTACCGGATCGTGATCGTCGCCGCCGTGCTCGGGATCTGGATCAACCAGCTCTCGTTCGCCTACTCGGTGCGCCTGACGACCGCCGCGACCGTCGCCCTCATGTTCGGGACGTTCCCGATCTTCGTCGCCCTGATCGCGCAGGCCTTCGGCCTCGAGCGCCTGCACCTGCGGCACTGGATCGCCACGATCACGTCCTTCTCGGGCGTCGGGCTCGTGGCCGCAGGCGCGTCGAGCGGGCTCTCCGGCGACCTGGGCGGCGTCCTCCTCGGCCTCGTCGCCTCGGTCACCTGGGCCGCCTACTCGGTGGCGATGGCGCCGCTCATGCGCCGGTACTCGCCGTACCGGATCAGCGCCTTCATGATCGTGATCGGCTCGATCCCGCTCTTCCTCTCGTCGATCGACCAGCTCATCGAGCAGGACTGGGCGGCGCTCAGCGGCCTCGCGTGGGCGGCGTTCATCTACAGCCTGTTCTTCTCGCTCGTCTTCACGAACATCATGTGGTTCACGGCGATCGACCGGGTCGGCGCCTCGCGGGCGTCCCTCTACGTCAACCTGCAGCCGTTCCTCGGCGCCTTCTTCGCGCTCGTCGTGCTCTCCGAGGAGATGAGCGCGCTCCAGTTCGCGGGGGGCTTCGTCATCGCCGCCGGGATCCTGCTCGCGCGGCAGGCCCGGACACCCGCACCGTCACCTGACTAACATGGAGGACTCGTGAGCCAGGACTTCATGCCCCTCGAGGGCTGGGATCACATCGAGCTGTGGGTCGGGAACGCGAAGCAGTGCGCCTACTACTACGAGCAGGCGTTCGGCTTCCAGCCGGTTGCCTACTCGGGCCCTGAGACCGGCGTGCGCGACCGCGCCTCGTACGTCCTCCAGCAGGGCGCGATCCGCCTGGTGGTCACGAGCGCGCTCCGTCCCGATCACGAGATCGCGCGGCACGCGCACGTCCACGGCGACGGCGTGAAGGATGCGGCCTTCCAGGTGAAGGATGCCGGCGAGGCGTACCGCCAAGCCGTCGACGGCGGGGCCACCGGCGTCGCCGAGCCGAGCTGGGTCGAGGACGAGCACGGACGGGTCGAGCTCGCGTCCATCGCCACCTACGGGGAAACCCTCCACACCTTCGTGAATCGCGAGGAGTACGAGGGCGCCTACCTTCCCGGATATCAGCCCCTCGACGGCGGGAATGGGAAGCCGCAGCTCGGCGTCGGCCTCGAGCTCGTCGACCACGTCGTCGGGAACGTCGAGCTCGGGCGGATGGAGCACTGGGTCGAGTTCTACGAGCGCAGCCTGGGATTTGCCCAGCTCATCCACTTCAGCGACGAGGCCATCTCGACCGAGTACTCGGCGCTCATGAGCAAGGTCATGACCGGCGGCGGGGGGCGCTTCAAGCTTCCGATCAACGAGCCGGCCGAAGGGAAGCGGAAGAGCCAGATCGAGGAGTACCTGGAGTTCTACGGCGGTCCCGGCGTGCAGCACATCGCCCTGGCCACGAGCGACATCGTCAAGACGGTGGATGCCCTGCGCGAGCGCGGCGTCCGCTTCCTCCAGACGCCGGCGTCCTATTACGACGACGTCGAAGAGCGCGTCGGCGAGATCGGCGAGGACTGGTCCGATCTGAGCCGCCTACGCATCCTGGCCGACCGGGACGACGAGGGCTACCTCCTGCAGATCTTCACGAACACTGTCCAGGATCGCCCGACCCTCTTCTTCGAGGTGATCGAGCGGCACGGCGCCGTCGGCTTCGGCGAGGGCAATTTCAAGGCCCTGTTCGAGGCGATCGAGCGCGAGCAGGCGCTGCGGGGCAACCTCTAGAGAGGCTGTCTATATTGCGGCGGAGTACGAGCGAGGTCAGGTTTGGCGTCCCTGCGCCTTCCTCCCCGTTCGATGTCTGCGGGAAGGGAGGTGGTTGAATGGCAACAGGAACCGTGAAGTGGTTCAACGACGCGAAGGGCTACGGCTTCATCGCGCCTGACGAGGGGTCGAAGGACTTGTTCGTCCACTTCTCCAACATCGCCGGCGAGGGCTTCAAGACCCTGGTCGAGGGCGCGAGGGTCGAGTACGAGCCTCGCGAGGGGAACAAGGGCCCCGAGGCGGCCAACGTCATCCCGATCGAGGGCTGATCGCTGCGCCTCTGCACGTTCGAGGCGAGCGGCCGCCTTGCACCCGGGCGGGTCGAGGGGGATCGGGTCGTCGAGTTCGGCGCCCCCTCACTCGCATCCTGGCTGGCTTCCGGCGGCGACGAGGTCGGCGAGCATCGGCTCGACGACGTGCGGCTGGTCGCCCCGATCCCCGAGCCTCCCTCGGTCCGGGACTTCTACGCGTTCGAGCGCCATGCGGCGAACGCCCGCGCGCAGCGGGGCCTGGAGATGGCGCCGGAGTGGTACCGGATCCCCGTCTTCTACTTCTCCAACCCGGCGGCGATGTACGGGCCGGAGGACGAGATCGTGTTCCCGGCCGAGAGCTCGGCGTGGGACTACGAGCTCGAGGCCGCCGTCGTCATCGGGGCGGACGGTGCGATCGCGGGCTTCACCGTGCTCAACGACTGGTCGGCCCGCGACCTCCAGAAGATGGAGATGTCGGTCGGCCTCGGCCCGGCGAAGGGCAAGGACTTCGCCACGAGCATGGGGCCGGTCGTCGTGACGCCCGACGAGCTCGGCGACCTCGGTCTCGAGATGGTCGCCCGGGTGAACGGCGAGGAGCGCTCGCGCGGGAACCTCGGCGACCTGCACTGGCCGTGGGAGGAGCTCGTCGCCCACGCGGCCCGCAACACGCGGCTCGTCCCCGGCGACATCCTCGGCTCGGGCACGGTCGGGACGGGCTGCATCCTCGAGCACGGCGACGGCCGCTGGCTCCAGCCGGGCGACGAGGTCGAGCTCGAGATCGAGGGGATCGGGGTGCTGCGGAACCGGGTCGCAGCCGGCTCCGCGGCGTGACGAAGTCGGCACATCCGCGTGCGCCACGCGCGCGTTTTTCGGCGATAGGCTGACTTCGGGGGGCGCCCCGGGGCTGTCGGATCAGGACGTGTCTGCCGCGGCCCGTCGCCGCTCGGCCTCGACCGCCCGGTCGTAGCTGAGCCGGAAAAGCTCGATGACGTTCGCGACATCCTGGGTGTCGGCGATGCGCACGCTCACCCAGCCCGAGTCGGGGAGAACATGATGCGGCTGTGCGCGGCCGGCCTCCACCAGCTCGTCGCGCACGCGGCGCGGGAAGGGGAGATCGGCGAGGCGGTCGCCGTGCAGATGGCCGAGCTCGCGACGTCCCAGGAGGAACTCCACGCCGCCGAAACGGTGCGGTTCCGCGGTCACGCCGTCCCACGAGAGAAGCTCGTCCCGGATGGTCTCGGCTACCGACATCTACCAGAGAAGAACGCTGGATATGCTGCCTGCATGCCCATGTATCAGCAGCTCGGACGTCTTCCCCGCAAGCGCCACATCCAGTTCCGGGAGAACGGCACGCTTCTGACCGAGGAGGTCATGGGGCTCGAGGGGTTCTCCGGGAACGAGTCGATCCTCTACCACCTCCAGTCGCCCTGCCGGGTGAAGGAGGTCGGCGACTTCGAGCCCATCGAGCGCGAGGAATGGGTGCCCGACGGGCACGCCCACCGGCACTTCCGCACGTACGACGTCCCGGCCGGCGGCGACGCGATCTCCGGCCGTCAGCTCCTCATGTGGAACGACGACGTCGAGATCGAGCTCGCGCGGCCGACCGACGAGATGGACTTCTTCTACCGCAACGGCGAGGGCGACGAGGTCGTCTTCGTCCACGAGGGAACGGGCACGCTCGAGACGATCTTCGGCGACCTTCCGTACAAGGAGGGCGACTACATCGTCATCCCGCGCGGGACGACCTACCGCTTCGCCCCCGAGGGCGAGCAGCGCCACCTCGTCTTCGTCTCGCCCGGGCTGATCGAGATCCCGCGCCGCTACCGGAACGAGTACGGCCAGCTCCTCGAGCACGCGCCGTTCTACCACCGCGACATGCACGCGCCGACGGAGCTGAAGACGCACTCCGACCGCGGCGAGCACGTCGTCAGGCTGCGGATCAAGGACGGCTACCAGACCTACGTCCTCGACTACCACCCGTTCGACGTCGTGGGCTGGGACGGCTACGTCTACCCGTGGACGTTCTCGATCCACGACTTCGAGCCGATCACCGGCCGCATCCACATGCCGCCGCCCTCGCACCAGACCTTCCAGGGCCGGAACTTCGTCATCTGCTCGTTCTGTCCGCGCAAGCTGGACTTCGACCCGGAGGCGGTGCCGATCCCGTACCACCACTCGAACCTGAACAGCGAGGAGATGATCTATTACGTCGACGGGAACTTCTCCTCGCGGAAGGGCATCGAGATCGGCTCGGTCACGCTGCACCCGTCCGGGATCCCGCACGGGCCGCACCCGGGCCTCGCCGAGAAGTCGCTCGGGATGACCGAGACCCACGAGCTCGCGGTCATGTGCGACACGTTCCACCCGCTGCGGCTGACGGAGCTCGCGCGCGGGATGGACGACCCGGGCTACGCGTACTCCTGGCTCGAGGACCCGCAGGGCGGGACGCAGGCCGACGAGGATCCGGCGGGAGTCACGAGCCACTTTTGAGCGACCGCACGATCGTCGTCGACTTCGACGGCACCGTCACGAAGACCGACCTGCTCGACACGATCGCGAGCACGTTCGGCGATCCCGAGGTCTACCAGGAGGTCGACGACGGCCTCGACGAGGGCCGACTGACCCTGCGCGAGGTGATCACGCGCGAGTTCCGGCCTGTGCGGAGACCACTCGACGAGGTGATCAGCTGGGAGCTCGAGAACGTCGAGCTGCGCCCCGGCTTCGACGAGGTCGTCGCTCTCGCGCGTGAGCGCGGCTGGCGGCTCGTCATCGTCTCGAGCGGCTTCCACGAGCTGATCGAGCCGATCCTCGAGCACGCCGGCCTCGAGGTCGAGCTGCACGCCAACCGCGTCGACCCCGACCCGAATGGCTGGATCGTCGACTGGCGCTACGACGAGACGTGCGACATCTGCGGCGAGTCGTGCAAGCGCTCGATCGTGCGGCGGTTCGGAGGCGACGGGGAGATCGTCTACATCGGTGACGGCTACTCGGACCGCTGCGCGGCGGAGGCGTCCGACCGGGTCTTCGCCACCCGCGGGCTCGCCGCGTACCTGGCCGAGCGCGGCACCGACTTCGAGCCCTTCGAGGACTTCCACTCTGTCGCTCGCAGTCTCGCTTCCTGAGCCGTTCGACTTCGAGCTCTCGACCGAGCGGTACCGCGCCTTCGGGCTCGATCTCGCCAACCTGTACCGCGACGGCGTGCTCTACCGGGTCTTCGACGGGCAGGAGGTGAGGATCGAGCCGGCGGCCGGAGGCGTCGCCATCGAGCCCGGTGACGCGTCGGTGGTCGACGACGTGCGCCGGTATCTCGGCGCGCCCTTCGACCTCGACGCCTTCGCCGCGTTCGCGGCCACGGAGCCTGTCCTCGCGCGGCTCGTCCCGGCGCTCCGGGGCTTCAGGCCGCCGCTCGTCCCCGACCCGTTCGAGACGCTCGTCACCTCGATCAGCGCGCAGCAGATCTCCCTCCAGGCGGCCTTCAGCATCCGCAACCGCCTGATCGAGGCCTTCGGGGTCGCGCATGAGGTCGCCTACGCCTTCCCGACCCGGGAACGGCTCGCGCTCGCGAGCCCCGAGGAGATCGTCGCGGTCGGCTTCTCCCGGCGGAAGGCCGAGTACATCGTCGGGCTCGCGCAGGCAGACCTCGACCTCGACGCGCTCGCGCTGCTCCCGGACGACGAGGTGAAGGCGGCGCTCGTCGCGCTCCCGGGCATCGGCGAGTGGACGGCGGAGTGGTTCCTCGCCCGCCACCTCGGCGCGGCCGGACGCATGGCCGGCGGGCGACCTCGGCCTCCGCAAGGCGGTCCTGCACTTCTACGGCGAGGAGGACACCCGCGCGGCCAGTGCGCGTTTTTCGCGCTTTGCCAATCTGGCGGCGCACTACCTGCTGCTCGGGCTTAGAGTCCCGGGCTAGTGGCGTACGAAGCTCACGTCGAGGGCGCACCCAGCGAGGAGGTCCTGCTCCGCCTGATCGAGGAGGCGAAGGAGGCCGGGCGCCGACCGGATCGAGATCGAGACCACGCACGAGGACGGAGACGCCTGGATCCGCGCGGGGTTCACCGAGACGGCGCGGGTGCTCGATGCGCCGATCTCCGCCCTCGAGGCGCACGTCGGCAACCAGAAGGAACCGTCGTTCGGCTCGATCCACGTGCAGACCGACGACGTCGACGCGGTCGTGCGCGCCGTCCGTCAGTTCGTCCCGCGGCTTCCCGGCGGCTCGCAGGGGAGCGTCGTGCTCTCGCCGCGCGACGGCTGGACGTCCGCCTACGACGAGCTCACCGACCGCGAGCCCGAGATGCTGCGCCGGCTCGCGCGCGAGCTCTCCGACCGCATGGGCTCGTTCGTGATCGTCATGGGGGTGGAGGAGGGCCGCGTCGTCCGCTACGTGGCGCTCGAGCGCGGCCGCGCCGTGGACGAGTACCTCTCGGTGCCCGAGTACTACGGCCCGCTCCCGCCCGGCGAGGTCATCGCGTTGGGTGCGAACCCGCGGCTGATGGCCCGGCTCACCGGAGCGGACGCGGACGCCGTGCGCGCGACGGCGCGAACCGCGATCGCGCCGGAGGAGCTGCCGTCTGCGGCCGAGCTCGTCGCCGACCTCGCCGGGCTCTTCGGCATCCCGCAGGCGAGCTTCGGCTACGCGAGCGCTGACGGCCAGCCGGACGCCATCCCCGTCGAGCGCTAGAACCCGGCGGCGTAGCCGTCCTTGCGGCTGTCGGAGCCGCCGAGGAGGACGTCGTCCCTGACGACGATCGCCTGTCCGCCGCCGAAGACGGTCGAGTCGGTCTCCGGCAGCGACTCGCAGGCCGAGCGCCTCGATGTGCGGCGCGTGTCCCAGCTCCCGCCCTCGAACAAGACCGCGTCGCCGTCGATCCGGAAACGGGGCCGATCGAGCGCAATCTGCGGACTCCACCCCTCCGACCAGCCAGGGGACGAGCTGCACGTGGGCCTGCGCCTGGAGAAAACCGCCCATCACCCCAAAGGGGCCGACCAGCTGTCCGTCCCGCAGGAGCATCCCGGGAATGATCGTGTGGTACGGACGCCGGCCCGGCTCGACGTGGCCCGAGACGGCGAAGCACGCTCCCCGGTTCTGGAGCGCGATGCCTGTGCCAGGCGCGACGATCCCCGAGCCGAAGCTGTCGTAGAGGCTCTGGATGAGGGAGACGGCCATGCGGTCGCCGTCCACAGCGCACAGGTAGACGGTTCCGCCGAGCGGCTCGACCACGTCGACGGATCCCTCGCGCACCCGTCGTTCAAGGAAGTCCGGGGCGAGCAGGCCGCTCACGTCGGCCCCGTCGCGTACGTGAGCGAAGGCATCCTCGAGCGCGAGGCGGACGCTTTCCACCGAAGCCGGCGGTGCTCTCCCCACTGAGCTCGAGGAGGCCCAGGCCCTCCAGCGCTGCTACGCCCTGCGTGGGCGGCGGGAGCTCGCAGACCGTCGTCCCGCGATAGTCGATCGTGAGCGGCTCGACCCAGCGCGGCCGATAGGCGGCGAGATCCTCGGCGTCGAGCCAGGTGCACGATGCGATGGCCTCCGCCACCGTGCCGCGGTAGATCGCATCCGGTCCTTCGTCCGCGATCCCGCCCAGCGTCGCTCCGAGCTCCGGTAGCCGTACACGCTGCCACCATCTCGGGACCGGGCCCAGGGCGAGGCTCGCGTGCGAGCGTGCCAGGCTTCCGCCGTGTGGGCCGCGACGGCGTAACCCGTCCTCCGCCGCGGAGATCGCATCGCCGAGAACCGTGTCGAGCCCCAGGCGTCCGAATCGCTCGGCGAGTGCGGCCCAGCCGGCGACCGCTCCCGGGACGGTGACGGATCGGGGGCCGAACTCCTCGACGGGGCCGTCCGGATCCGCGCGCAGCGGCGCCGGGCCGGCGGCGTCGAGCCCGTGGAGCTGCTCGCCGTCCCAGACCTGGGCGAAGAGGTCGCCGCCGACGCCCGTCGACATCGGCTCGGTGACGCACAGAACCGCGGCTGCGGCGAGCGCTGCGTCGACCGCGTTGCCGCCCCGCTCGAGGATCCGCAAGCCGGCGCGGGTCGCTAGCGGCTGGCTCGTGGCCACCATCGCCTCGGCGGCGACCGCGGGCGGACGGTAGGCGGGGGACAGCGGGACCATCCGGCCCGGTAGCATCGCACGGCCCGTGAGTCGCCCGACCGCCCTTCTCCTGCACGCGTTCCCGCTGGACTCGCGCATGTGGGACGACCTCGCCGCGACGCTGCACGAGGCCGGCTACCCGGTCGTCGCGCCCGACCTGCCGGGGGACGAGCCCGAGCTCGGCTTCGAGGCCTGGGGGCGCCGCGTGCTCGATCTAGTCGACGGCCCGTTCGTCGCCGGTCGGCTGCTCGATGGGCGGCTATCTCGCGTTCGAGCTCTGGCGCCAGGCGCCGGAGAAGATCGCCGCGCTCGTGCTCGCGGACACGCGGGCGACGCCCGACTCTCCCGAGCAGCGGGAGGCGCGCGACGACTCGATCCGCGTCCTCGGCGAGGCAGGCCGTGAGGCCTTCTGGGACGACCTGGCTCCGAAGATCTTCGCCGAGGACGTCGACCCGGCCGTCGTGGAGCGCGCGCGGACGATCGCCCTCGAGCAGCCCGTGACCGGACTGGTCGGCGACCCAGGAGACGATCCGCGACCGCGCCGACTCGCGCCCGACCCTGGCCACGATCGACGTGCCCGTCCTCGTGCTCGTCGGCGAGGAGGACCGGCTCACGCCGCCGGCCGACTCCGAGGCGATGGTCGCCGCCCTGCCCGATGCGCGTTTTTCGCGCATTGCCGGAGCGGGGCACCTGGCGCCGCTCGAGCAGCCGGAGGCCGTCGCCGCCGCGGTCCGTGAGTTCCTCCAGGAGGTGGCGCCGTGACCGGCGACGAGCTGGCGGCCCTTCTCGAGAAGGACGAGGTCGCGCTCCTCGACGTCCGCTCGCACGAGGAGTACTCGGGTGAGGCCGGCTATCCGTGCGACCCGTACCAGGGACACATCCCCGGCGCGGTCCACCTGGACCTGAACGAGATCTACGCGGTCGGCGACAGGCTCACGGAAGCGCTCGCGTCACGCGGCATCCCGGAGGGTCGGCGCGTCGTCGCGTACTGCCACTCGGGCCAGCGGTCGGAGATCGCCGCCGTGCTCCTCCGCACGGCGGGTGTCGACGCCGTCAACTACGCGGGCTCGTGGCACGAGTGGTCGCGCCGGGGCGCCTAGCCTCCGCGACCGCCAGGAACCGCCCGCACAGCTCGCGCCCGAGCTCGTTCCACGCCGCGATGCGCTGCTCGCTCTCGGCGCGGAGCGCCTCGACGTCGATGGGGCCGTCCTCCTTCGGGTCGGCCGTGCGGAGCCATTCGGCCAGGTCCTCGGGCGTCACCTCGGGGTGGAACTGGATCCCCCAGGCGCTCCCGACCCTGAACCCCTGAAGGCAGCGGTCGTTGCGTACGAGCGCGAATCCGTCCTCCGGGAGCTCGAAGTGGTAGCTGTGCCACTGGAACGCGGGGAAGCGCTCCGGCAGCCCGGCGAACACGGGGTCGTCGGCGGCCTCCGGCGTCAGGTCGACGTCGAACCAGCCGATCTCGGGGCTCGGCATCCGGCGGACCGGCGCGCCGAGGGCCTTGGCCACGAGCTGGCCGCCCAGGCACACCCCGAACGTCGGCACGTCTTCCGCGAAGAAGCGTTGGAGAAGCGCGTTCTCCTCCCGGAGCCAACCGTGGCGCTCCTCCTGGTCGACGTGCATCGCCCCGCCGAAGACGAGCACGGCGTCGTAGCTCTCGACCGGCGCGGGCGGCTCGGGGTCGCTCGAGATCAGCCACTCGTCCAGCTCGTGCCCACGCTCGCGGACCGCGTCGCCGAAGACGCCGCTCGCCGCATCGGGCTGGTGCGTGATGGAGAGGACGCGCACCGGCTCAGCCTATGCGGTGGCGCACCCACACGTTCGGCTCCCAGTACTCGCCCCGGTCGGCCTCGCGGTCGACCTCGAGCGGGGCGAGCGCGTGCGGGAACACGTACGTGCCGCTCTCGGGCAGCGGAAGCTCGACCCACTCCTCCCATTCGGCCACCGTCCCCGTGATGTGCAGCGAGCGCGGCACCGGCTTGAGGATCTCGGCGCCGAGGCGGACGTGCAGCCGGATCCAGGGGTCGAACGGGAGCCCGTCCTCCCGCTTCCAGGCCGCGTAGCGCTCGATCGGCGTGAGCGGGTAGCGCTCCTTCCACGTCGGGCGGAGCGGCGCGATCAGGCTGCCGAAGCCGCGCCTGGCGGCGATGTCGCGCATGCCGCCGATCATCGTCCGCGCGCGCCCGCCTCCCTGATGGCGGGGCGGGATCTCGATCGCGAGCGCGGAGAGCGTGTTCGGCTCGCCGCCCTCGTCGAAGAGGCGGACGGCGCCGGCCATCACGTCGTCGATCCCGCTGAGCAGTCCGTCCACGGTCCCGTCCCAGCGGCACGGGATCGTGTGCCCGTGGGCAAGCGCGACGTCGGCCTCCTCGTCGTAGAGGACGAGCTGCGTGTCGGCGAAGTCCTGGTCGAGCCGCGACCAGTGCTCCCCGAGGACGTCGCCCTGCTCGTTGTACTTCGGCCAGACGCCGACGATCTGCTCGTAGGCCCGCTCCCACAGGTCGGGTCGCTCGGCCGCGGTGAAGAGCCGGGCGCTCACGCCCCCGCCTTGCGCCGGAGCGCGGCCTGGAGCTCGCCGGCGGCAGGCCCGGGCGTGCCGGCGCCGATCGGCGCGCCGTCGAGCTCGATCACCGGCATGACCTCGCGGACGGACGAGGACGTGAAGGCCTCGTCCGCGGCGGCGAGCTCGTCGACGGGATAGGCGCCCTCGCGCACGTCGTAGCCGAGACCTTCGGCCTCCTCGAGGAGCGTCGAGCGCGTCACGCCGGCGAGGATCCCCAGGTCGAGCGCCGGCGTGAAGAGCTCGCGGCCGCGGCGCCACCAGACGTTCGTTACGGGGCCTTCGAGGACGATCCGGCCCGCGGCGAGGAAGACGGCGTCGTCGGCGCCGCGTCGCCGCGCCTCGGCCTCGGCGGCCATGTTCACGGCGTAGCTCGTCGACTTCACGCCGCCGAGCAGCCAGGGCGCATCCGCGCGGAGGTTCGGGTCGAGGCCGAGCGGCACGGTGATCATCCGCATGCCGGTCGCACGGCGCTCCTCTAGGACGGCGGGAATTGTCGAGACCATGGCGAGCGCCGTCGGGCGGCCCTCGCCCTCGCGCCCGGGAGTGAGGTAGAGGCGGAGCACGACGTCACCCTCGCCGGCGGCGGCGATCGCCTGCCCGGCTAGCTCTCGGAAGGCGCCCGTGTCCACGGCGGGCAGGTCGAGCCGGTCCGACGAGGCCGCCAGGCGCTCGAGATGGTCCTCGAGCCGGAACGGGCGGCCGCCGTAGACGCGGATCGTCTCGAAGGCGCCGCGACCGCGGAGGAACGCCTCGTCGTCGGCGTGCAGGACCGGCTCGTGCGGGTCGACGAGCCCGCGCCCGCCGACGGCCAGAGCGAGGACGGTCACGTGGCGACGGCCTCGGGGACCGGGCTGCCGACGGCGGCAAGCAGGGGCCGCGCCTTGACCCAGGACTCCTCGATCTCGGCCCGCGGGTCGGAGTCCCAGACGATGCCGCCGCCGACCCAGAGGTGAATGCGCCCGTCCACGACGGCGAAGGTGCGGATCGTGAGCGCGAGCTCGAGGTCGCCGTTCGAGTGGATGCGGCCGAGCGCGCCCATCGAGGCGCCGCGGCCGACGGGCTCGAGCGCGGCGATGTGGTCGATGGCGGAGATCTTCGGCGCGCCCGTCACGGAGCCCCCCGGGAAAACGGCTCCCAGGAGCTCGGCGAGCCCGACGCCGTCGCGCAGCCGGCCCTCGACGGTCGTGACCATGTGCGTGACCCCGGCGAGCTCGTGCTCGGCCATGAGATCGGGCCAGCGCACCGACCCGGGCTCGCACACGCGCGAGAGGTCGTTGCGCTCGAGGTCGACGATCATCACGTGCTCGGCCCCGTCCTTCTCGGAGTCGCGCAGCTCGCCGCGTACGCCGGCCGGCCGGGTGCCCTTGATCGGCTTCGTCCAGACGCGGTCGCCGCGCCGTGCGAGGAAGAGCTCGGGCGAGGCGGAGACGATCGCCCAGCCGTCGCCGACGAGCGGCTCTGGGTGGAGCGGCCGCAGCGGGGCGAGCGCGGGCGCGAGCCCGGCCGGATCGCCCTCGAACGGCGCGTGGAGGTGCTGGACGAGGTTGACCTGGTAGACGTCGCCGCGCGCGATCGCCGCCTGGACGCTCTCGATGGCGCCTGCGTAGCCCTCGTCGTCCCAGGAGCGCTGCCATTCGCCGATCGCGAACCTTCCGGCGGCCGGCGGCTGCTCGTCGAGCCGGCGGATGCTCGCGGCGAGGAGCGGAAGCCGGCACGGCTCCGGCGGATCCGGCCACGGAGCCCGGCGCAGTGAGCGCGAGATCCCGTACCCGAGGAAGACGTCGGCGACGAGATCGTCGGCCGCGAAGAAACCGCTCTCGGCCAGATAGGCCTCGAGCTCTGCGAGAGGCTCGTCTGAGCTCCAGACCTCGAACACGCCCTAACGCTAGCGCGTGGCTATCAGCCTCTGGGGTCGTAGTCCGGCGGCACGGCATTCCCGCACGTCGACACCACGCGAAACGGGGCCTCCACGGTTGACGTCCGCGGGACGAATCCGAGTGCCTCGAAGCGGAACGTCGGATGCCCGTAGAGCGAGGCGCCCCCGGGGGTCCTGCAGACCATCTCTTCCGTGATTCTCAGTTCGAGCACGAGATACTGGCTGTCTCCAGGGTCGATCCTCACTGGCTCGAACGCCACGAGACCTCCGGCGAAGTGGCCGCCGGTCGGCACGTTGTCTCCCGAGTATCGGCCCATCTGCGCGAGGCGGTACGCGGTGGGTTCCGCGAGGCCGCTCACCGTGACCGGCAGCCGGCCGGTGTTCGTGACCTCGAAGCCGACGTTGAACGCACCGGTCTTCCCGGCGCTCACGTAGTACACCGGGTCGTCGACTCCGTTGTCGACGGTCGACCAGGCCAGCGTCCGCTCTGCGGCCCGCCATACGATCATCGACCCAGGCGAGCGGGTCGTAGGTCAGCAGCCAGGTCGACGCCGCCTATGAGCAGGGCGACCGACCGTCGCAAGCACCACGAGCCGATTCGCCTGCGTGCGATGAAGCGCCCGGGCAGCGGCGCCGGCTCCGGGAAGACCTCGTCCCAGCGGGTGGACACTCGCTGAATTGTCGCTCACCCTTGCAGCTGTTCAACCTGCCGGGCCGGCGCTGCCCGCCCCCGCGCCTAGAATCGAGCGGGTGGACGCACGGCCGATCGGGATCTTCGACTCGGGCGCGGGCGGGCTCACCGTCCTGCACGAGTGCCTGGTGACGCTGCCGCACGAGGACTTCCTCTACCTCGGCGACGGCGCCCGGTGCCCGTACGGGCCGCGGCCGCACGTCGAGATCAGGCGTTTCGCGCACGAGATCGCGGCGTATCTCGAGCAGGAAGGCGTCAAGCTGATCGTGGCCGCCTGCAACGCGGCGACGTCGGCAGCGCTGCCCGCGCTGCAGGAGTCGCTGCGCGTTCCGATCGTGGGCGTGCTCCTCCCCGAGGCGCACGCCGCCGTGCAAGCGACCCGCAACCGCCGCATCGGCCTGCTCGCCACCGAGGCCACCGTTGCGAGCGGGCGCTACGAGGAGGTCGTGCACGCGCATCGACGCCGGGGCGCACGTCGACTCGGTCGCATGCCCCAAGCTCGTGCCGCTGATCGAGGCGGGCGACGTGGGGGAGGAGCTCGACGCCGCCGTGCGGGAGTACGCGGCGCCGCTGAAGGCGGCGAGGCGTGGACACGGTCATCCTCGGCTGCACGCACTACCCGATGATCAGGCGGGTCTTCGAGCGCGCCTTCGGCCGCGGGACGACGCTCGTCTTCTCCGCCGAGGAGACCGCGCGCGAGGTGGCCGAGACGCTGGCGCGCAAAGGCGTCGAGAACGACCAGGCCCGCGACGGCGCGACGCGGTTCCTGACCACGGGCTCGCCGGAGGAGTTCCGCACGCTCGGCGAGCGCTTTCTCCAGCTCCCCATCGCTCAGGTCGAGCAGGTCGGCGTCCGCGAGCTCGAGCTCGCAGCCGCGTGACCCCTCGCGCGCGTCTGTCTAGGTACGGGGCACCCCATCCCACCACCCGCTTCGAGCGTAACGCCGAGAAACGCAACCGTGGCGCGCGGAACGTGACGAGGGTGTGACGGAGTGAGCCGGGAAGGACGCAGGCCCGACGAGCTTCGCGCGGTCTCGATCGAGACCGACTACGTCGAGCAGGCCACCGGCTCTGCGCTCATCTCCTTCGGCGCCACGCGGGTGCTCTGCACCGCGAGCGTCGAGGAGGGCGTCCCGCGCTGGCTCGCCGGCACCGGCCGCGGGTGGATGACGGCCGAGTACGGGATGCTCCCCGCCTCGACCGGCTCGCGCACGCCGCGTGAGGCGAGCGCCGGCAAGCAGAAGGGGCGGACCGTCGAGATCCAGCGCCTCCTCGGCCGCTCGCTCCGCGCCGTCTACGACCTGGACACGCTCGGCGAGCACACGATCTGGATCGACTGCGACGTGATCCAGGCCGACGGCGGCACGCGCACGGCGGCGATCAGCGGCGCCTGGGTCGCGCTCACCCTCGCCGCCCGGCGCGCGGGGCTGCCCGAGCCCGCCGACCGGGTGGGCGCCGTCTCGGTCGGCATCGTCGACGGGGAGCCGCGCCTCGATCTCGACTACGTCGAGGACTCCGCCGCCGACGTGGACATGAACGTCGTCATGACCGGTGACGGCCGCCTGATCGAGGTGCAGGCGACGGCGGAGCGCGTGCCCTTCACGCGGGCCGAGCTCGACGCGCTCGTCGACCTCGCGGCCTCGGGAATCGAGGAGATCGGGACGAAGCAGAAGGAGGCGGTCGCGTGATCCCCGAGGTCGAATGGTGGGACATCCTCATCAGGCTCCTGGTCGCCGCCGCCCTCACGGGCGCGATCGGCCTCGAGCGCGAGCTGCGCGACCGTGCGGCCGGGCTCCGGACGCACATGCTCGTCGGCGTCGGCTCGGCGCTCTTCACGATCGTCTCGGCCTACGGGTGGGGCGACTTCCAGTTCTCCACGGCGCGAGGGCGTCGTCTTCGACCCGACCCGCGATCGCCGCGCAGATCGTCACGGGCATCGGCTTCCTCGGCGCCGGCGCGATCATCCGGCAGGGGCTCACGGTCCGCGGGCTGACCACCGCCGCCGGCCTCTGGGTCGTGGCTGCGATCGGGATGGCCGTCGGGGCCGGCTACTACTCGGCGGCGCTCATCGCCACGGGCATCGTGCTGGTGGGCCTCGGGCCGTTCCGCTGGGTGGAGAGAGCGCCCGGCCTGGCCCGCTTCCGCCGTGCCGGAGGGTCGCTCGAGGTCGACCTCACGCCCGAGCACTCGATCACCGAGCCGCTCGCGGTCGTCGACGAGAGACGGGTGCGGATCAGCCGCGTCGAGTTCGAGGACCAGAAGGACCGCCGCCGCCTCCGGATCCAGCTGGACGTGCCGCTCGGCCAGGCTGAGGAGCGGCTCGTCGAGGACCTCGCGGCGCTCGAGGGCGTCGTCGCCGTGCGGTGGTCCGAGTGAGGGCGACGCTCGTCTCCAAGAACCCGCACAAGGCCAGGGAGCTGGCCGTGCTCATGCCCGGCTGGACGGTCGAGCCGATCGACGTCGACGAGCTCCCGGAGGAGACCGGCGAGACGTTCCACGAGAACGCGCGCGCGAAGGCCGCCTTCGGCCGCGAGGTCGAAGGCGGGGAGACGTGGACGATCGGCGAGGACTCGGGCGTCGAGGTCGACGGGCTCGACGGGCGGCCCGGGATCCGGTCGGCGCGCTTCGCGGGCCTGGACGCGACCGACGAGGAGAACGTGACCAAGCTGCTCGCGGAGCTCGACGGCGTCGCCGGGCCCGGCCGCAGGGCGCGCTACGTCTCGGAGCTCGTCAGCTTCTCGCCGACCGGGGAGGAGTTCCGGGGCCGCGGGACGCTCGAGGGCCGGATCGGCGACGAGCGCCGCGGCTCGGAGGGCTTCGGCTACGACCCCGTGTTCATCCCGGACGGCGAGGAGCGGACCGTGGCCGAGCTCGGGAACGCCTGGAAGGCGCGGCGGAGCCACCGGGCCGCCGCCGCGGCCGCGTTGCTGCAGGCAGTAGGCAGCGCCGCGCCGGCACGGTAGATTCCGCACATGCAGCTCTTCTCGCACGACGCGAAAGCGGACGCGCTCGCGAAGGCGCCGCTCTTCCGCAACCTCTCCCGCAACGACCTCGTCGGGCTGGCGAAGGTCACCGAGGACCTGGAGGTGGAAGAGGGCAAGGTCCTCGCGCGCGAGGGCGACATCGGGCACGAGTTCTTCGTCATCGTCGACGGTGAGGTCGACGTGGCGAAGGAGCGGTGAGACCGTGCGAAAGCTCGGGCCCGGCGACTTCTTCGGAGAGATCGCCCTCATCTGGGAATCGCCCAGGCGCACCGCGACCGTGACCGCCGCCGCACCCGTCCGCCTCTTCGTCCTCACGCGACAGGCGTTCCGCGGGCTCATCGACCACCATCCCGACATCGAGGAGAAGGTGCTCGAGGCGCTCGAGGAGCGCGTGCGCGGGACAGAGTCGGCCGAAGCCTAGGACCAGGTCGTCGCCGGCGCCTCGCCGCGCCGCCCGCGGCTGAGCCACCAGTTCACCTCGGCGCCGAGCACGAGGATGTTCGCCATCACGTAGAGCCAGACGAGCAGGAGCACGAGGCCGCCGTAGGCCTGGAGCGCGATCAGCTCGTTCGACAGCCGCACGAACACGGGGAGCACCTGGAAGCTCGCCTGGAGGAGGATCGCGGCGACGATGGCCCCGGGCAGGGTCTCGCGCCAGCTCAGCGGGGTGTTGGTCAGGAGCCGGTAGAGGCTCCAGGTCAGGCCGAGGAGGAGCGCGGTCGAGACGAGCAGGGCGTAGAGGTAGGAGACGAACCCCTCCGCCACGCCGGCGCGCTGCACGAGCTCGACGCCCACGGACGAGATCACGAGCGCGAGGAAGAGGGCGATGAGCGCCCCCGCCGTCAGGAGGAGGACGAAGCTCTTCTGGCGGATGAAGGGCCGGTTCGGCAGCCCGTAGACGATGTTGAACGCCGACTCGAGGACGCTGAAGAAGCCGAGCGCGGCCCAGATGAGGCCGATCCCGCCGATGACCGAGAGCTCGGTCGGCCTGCTCCTGGATCTCGGTGACGGCGTCGAGGATGTTGTCGACCGAGTTCTCGGGGAACGCCCGCTCCAGCTCCTCGATCAGGTAGCTCGACTCGTCCTGCTCGCCGAGGAACGCGAGGAGCGACAGGGCGAGGAAGAGGAGGGGGACGAACGCGAGGATCGCGAAGTACGCGATCATCGCCGCGAGGTGCGTGCCGCGATCGGCCAAGAACTTGCGGATGATGGCGTGCACGGAGGGGAGGGAGTCTACGGTCGTGTGTTAGGTTTGCCGGCCGTGGACGCCGCGCAGGCCCTCGCCGACCTCGTCGAGATCTCCTCGCAGATCGAGTCGGCCGTGCTCGCCGACACGGACGGCGCGGTGCAGGCCTCGACCTTCGGCGACGACGCCAAGGCGAGCGCCGTCGCGAAGGAGGCGATCGGCCTTCTGCAGGACGCCACCGGACCGGGGGGCGAGCCGAGCCAGGTGCAGATCGCGTTCCTCGAAGGCTCCGTCTTCGTCGTTCGCGACGACGAGCGAATCGTCGCGGCCGTCACCGGGCGCGAGCCCACGTCGGGCCTCGTCTTCTACGACCTGAAGACCTGCCTGCGCCTCGCCGGCGAGCAGCCGGCGGGCAAGAAGGCGGCAGCGGGCGCCAAGCGCCGCACGACGAAGAAGAAGGACGAGCCGGAGGCCGACGATGGCGAAGGGTAGGGTCGCGGCCGCAGTCGTCGCGGTCGGGTCCGTCGCCGGCGCGGCGGCGCTCTGGTTCCGGCGCACGGGCAAGAGCAAGGAACGGGTTGAGGTCTACTACGCCGACGGGTCGATGGTGACGTTCGCGCCGGACTCCGCGGAGGCCGCACGGCTCTTCCCGATCGGCCGGCGGATCCTCTCGCAGGCGCGTTCGTGAACGACACCGAGCTCGCGCGGCTGATCCGCGAGCACGCCTACCTCGAGGGAGACTTCCTGCTCCGCTCGGGGAAGCGGTCGCGCTACTACCTCGACAAGTACCGCTTCGAGACGCGTCCGGACGTCCTGGGCCCCATCGGGGAGCGGCTCGGCGCTCGCGCGCGTGAGGTTGCGCCCGGGGCGGCGCGGATCGCCGGCCCGGAGCTCGGCGCGATCGCGCTCGCCGCGGCGGCGTCGCTCTCGTCCGGCCTCCCGTTTCTCATCGTGCGCAAGGAGGCAAAGGCCTACGGGACCGAGCGGCGGCTCGAGGGCGTCTTCGAGCCCGGCGAGGAGGTGTGCCTCGTCGAGGACGTGGTCACCTCGGGCGGTGCGGCCGCGGAGGCGATCGACGTTCTGCGGGAGGCCGGGCTCCAGTGCCGCGTTGCCATTTGTGTGGTCGATCGCGAGGAGGGTGGGGTCGATGCGCTCGCGCGCAAGGCGGTCAGGCTCCACGCCCTTTTTCGCGCCAGCGACGTGCTTCAGGCCTGAAAACCGGCGATTCGGGCCGAAAAATGCCCGCAAACCCGCATGGTTGCTTGCTCTCCGGGGGCTCTGTTAGGGTTTCCGCCGGTTCCCCCAATCCGTGACAAACAGGACGGAAGGAGACGGCAGTGACGAAGGCCGAGTTCATCGACATGGTGGCCGATAGGAGTGGCCTCACCAAACGGGATGCAACGAAGGCGGTCGACGCGTTCCTCGAGTCCATCACGGCAGCCTTGAAGAGTGGCGATGCCGTGTCCTTTACGGGGTTCGGGAAGTTCTCTCCACAGCAGCGCGCCGCGCGGCAAGGCGTCAACCCGCGCACCGGCGAGCGCGTGCAGATTCCGGCGGCCACGGTGCCCAAGTTCTCCGCGGGGAGCCAGCTCAAGGCCGCGCTCAAGAGCTAGGCGTCACTCAGCAAGGGCTTTCGACGGGGGCTGCACGGGCGGCCCCCGTTTTCGTTTCCGGGAGCTGTGAACGAACGTATGTTCGTGTATGCTCTGACGGGTGCAGCTGGCGTTCGATGCGGCCGACCGGCTCGTCGAGCTGGTCGAGGAGCGGAGAGGGCCGGTTCCCGCCGAGGAGGCGGCCCGCTCGCTCTTCGCGCTCGCGCGCGCGCCCGTGGCGCTCGCGCGCAGCCTGCTCGAGGACGTCGTCGCGGGCGACGCGCGCCTCGCCTGGCGGGGCGACTGCGTCGGGCTCACCGCGCCGCCGGGCAGGGATCTCCCGCTCGAGGCGGCCCGCTTCGTCGTCGTCGACCTGGAGACGACCGGCCTCACGCCGGCCCGGGCGGGGATCTGCGAGATCGGCGCGGTCCGCATCGAGGCGCTACTGCCCGCGGGGACGTTCCAGACGTTCGTCGATCCCGGCGTTCCGCTCCCGCCGGTCGTCGCCGGGCTGACCGGGATCCGCGACCGCGACCTGCGCGGCGCCCCGCGCGCTCCGGCGGCCGTGAGCCGGTTCCTGGACTTCGCCGGCGACCGCCCCGTCCTGGTCGCGCACAACGCCCGCTTCGACCTCGCGTTCCTCGACCGCGAGGTCGAGCTCATCTCGGGACGCCGCCTCGCCGCGCCGGTCGTGGACACGGTCGGCCTCGCGCGACGGCTGCTCGCGGGCCGCATCCGGCGCGTGGGTCTCGCCTCGCTCGCGCAGTTCTTCGGCACCTCGACGCACCCGTGCCACCGCGCGCTCCCGGACGCGCAGGCGACCGCCGAGATCCTCGTCGCGCTCATCGGCCTGGCCCAGGAGCGGGGCGCGCGCACCGTCGCCGACCTCGTCGACCTCTCCGCGCCGCGCCGCCGGCGCGTGTACGACAAGCGCTCGCTCGTCTTCGGGGCGCCGACCCGTCCGGGCGTCTACGTCTTCCGCGGCGCGGGCGGCGAGCCGCTCTACGTCGGGCGGGCGCGGGACCTCCGCGCGCGGCTGCGCTCGTACTTCCGCTCCGAGCGCCAGCGGCCGGCCGTCGAGGCGGCTCTTGCCGCGGTCGACCGCGTCGAGTGGACGGTGCTCGGCTCCGAGGTGGAGGCCGCCCTCGAGGAGCTTCGCCTGATCCGGGAGCTGCGCCCGCCCGCGAACGCGCGCGGGAAGCGCGGCGGGCACGCCTTCTACCTCCGGCCGCGGGGCGACCGCCTCGTCGTCTCCTCGCAGCCCGGCCCGCTCGGCCCGATCCGCAGCCGCCGGCGGGCCGAGCGCGCGGCGCGCGCCCTCGACGGCGCGACCGAGGACGAGCTGGCGCAGCTCACGGCCGGCGGGCCGCTTCCACGGCTGCGCGCCCGACTGCGGGAGCTCGCCGAGTGCCTGCGCTACGAGGACGCCGGACGCCTACGCGACCGCATCCGCGCGCTCGAGAGCGTCATCCGCGAGCTGGCGGCCCTCGAGCGCCTGCGCGCCGCCGAGGTGTGCCTGCTCACGCCCGCCTCGCAGCCGGGCTTCACCCGGGCGCTCTTCGTGGCCAGGGGCCGAGTCGTCGACGCACGCGAGCTCCCGCCGGGCGCCGGTGCGGCGCTCGAGGTACGTGCCGGCATCGCGTCGGTGCAGGCTGCCGAGCCCTCGCTCGCGCCGGAGGACGCCGAGGAGCTGCTCCTCCTCGGCTCGTTCCTGCGGCGGCCGCCGCCGGAGCTGACGGTCGTCCCCGTTGACGAGCGGCAGATCCTCGCCGCGCTGCAGTCGCCCCGAGCGGCCTAGCAGGGCCAGGACTATGCCCTCGGGGGAGGCGTCAGGCCGGGTTGCGCTCTAAGCTCCGCATTCATGGCGCAGGAGGTCGAGGCAGGGGTGCGCTCGGAGACCGGGACGGTGACTTTCGGCGACCGCATCGCGGCCGCCGTGGACACGAAGCGCAGCCAGCTCGTCGTCGGGCTCGACCCGCGCCCTGAGCTGCTGCCGGTCGAGCTCCGCGGGGACGTCCACCGCAGCCGCGCCGCCGCCGCCGACGCGGTGCGGACGCTTCTGCCGTGGACTGATCGACGCGGTTGCGCCGTATGTAGTGGGGGTGAAGGCGCAGCTCGCCTATTTCGAGACGCTCGGCGCGGACGGCGTGCGCGCGTTCGAGGACGTCTGCGACTACGCGCGCGCCGCCAACCTCATCGTGATCGCCGACGCGAAACGGGGCGACATCGGCTCGACCGCGCGGGCGTACGCGGACGCGTACCTCGAGCGGCGCGAGGACATGCCGCCGCCGGTGGACGCGCTCACGGTCAGCCCGTACCTCGGCAGCGACTCCATCGAGCCGTTCCTCGCCGCGTGCCGGCGTTCCGGCAACGGGATCTTCTGCCTCGTGAAGACGTCGAATGCCGGCAGCGCCGACCTCCAGGACGCCGCCCTCTCCGACGGCCGTCCGCTCTGGCACCAGGTGGCCGAGCTCGTGGACGCGTGGGGACAGGATCTCGTGGGCGAGCGCGGGCTCTCGAGCGTCGGTGCCGTCGTGGGCGCCACCTACCCTCGGGCCGTGGCCGAGGCGAGGAGGCTGATGCCGCAGGCGATTCTGCTCCTGCCGGGCGTAGGCGCGCAGGGCGGGACCCCGGCCGACGTCGCGCGTGCGTTCACGAGCGGGCCCGCGAGCGCGCTCGTGCCCGTTTCGCGCTCGGTCATCTATGCGTTCCGCGTGGACGGACGTGACTGGCGCACCGCCGCCGCCGGCGCGGCGGCGCGGCTCCGCGACGACGTCTGGACGGTGTCAGGGTGGTAGACCCGGATCGCTTCCGCGTCTGGGTCGCCCGGCTGGCGGCGCCGCTCGCGTTCTTCTTCGCCGCCACGGTGCTCGTCATCCTCGTCCAGCGTGGCCTCGAGTCCGACGAGGGCGAGGCGGGAAGCGGCACGGCGCCGACAGAGGTGGACACGACGACGGACGCCGGGCCCTCCGCGACGGAGCCGGACGGAACGACGACCACGGCCGACCGTGGGTGCCTCGCAAATCGCACCCGCGTGCGCGAAGGCGAGACGCTCGAAGCGATTGCCGCGCGCTGCGAGGTTCCGCTCGACCAGGTCCTCGAACTGAATCCGGGGATCGACCCGCTCGCCCTCTCGCCCGGCGATGTCGTGCGGATCCGGCCGCCGTCGACCTAGTTCGTGATCTTGCGGCGCAGGGCCCGCGCCGAGTGCACGCCCGCGAGCGCGATGGTCATGAGCGGGTTGCCGAGCGTCTTCAGCTCGAGCGCCCCTGCCCTGACCTCCCGCGGGCGGCGGGGGATGGTGAGGCTCTTCGGAGGGCTGCCGAGCGGCAGGACGCGCTCGTGGCCCTTGCGCTCGCCGCCGGCCCAGACGAACATCCGCGTCGGGCGCAGCTCGAACCCTCCGAGCTCGCCGACCCTGACCTGGAACGAGCGCTCCACGCCGCGGACGCGCGCCGGCTTCGTCTCCTTGTTCGCCTCGGCCATCGCTCTACGAGTTATAGCCTGAGGGCCGTGCCCTCGCGTCTCGTCATCGTGCTCGCGGCCGTCGCCGCAGCGCTCGCCGTCGCCCTCTCGGCTGCGGCCTCCACGCCGCCGCCCGTCGACGCGCGCGCGGCGATCGTCGTGGACGGGCGCTCGGGGGACGTGCTCTACGAGGAGAACGCCGACCGCCGCATGGCCATGGCGAGCATCACGAAGCTGATGACCGCCATCGTGACGCTCGAGCACGCCCGGCCCAAGGAGATGGTGACCGTCTCGCCGCGCGCGATCGGCCAGGGCGGCTCGTCCATCTTCCTCACCGCAGGCGAGCAGCTGACGGTCCGCGAGCTCCTCGCCGCCGCCCTGATCCAGAGCGCGAACGACGCCGCCTACGCGCTCGCCGCCCACGTCGGCGACGGCAGCGTCCAGCGGTTCGTCAAGCTCATGAACGACAGGGCCGCCGAGCTCGGGCTCGAGGACACCCACTACGTCCGCCCGGACGGGCTCGACGCACCGGGCCACTACTCGTCGGCCGAGGACGTGGTCGCCCTCGCGCGCCTCGCGATGCAGCGGCCGCTCATCCGCCGGCTCGTCCGCACGAAGACCATGGAGATCGGAGGGCCGCGCACGCTCAAGAGCTGGAACGACCTGCTCTGGCGCGTGCCGGGGCTCGTCGGCGTGAAGACCGGCCACACGGACAACGCCGGCTGGGCGCAGGTCGCCGCCGCCAAGCGCGGGCCGACGAGCGTCTACGCGGTTCTCCTCGGGAGCCCCGGCCGCGAGCGGCGGAACGTCGACCTGGCCGAGCTCGTCGAGTGGGGCTTCGACCAGTACGCGACCTTCACGCTCGTTCGCGCGGGGGAGCGGTACGCCTCCGCGGCGATCCCGTTCGAGGACGACGAGCGCGTCGGGCTGGTCGCCGCGGGCGGGGCCGCCCGGGTGGTCCGGCTCGGCGACGGCACGCGGTTCGTGGAGAAGCGTGATCGCGCCCACCATGGTCGACCTGCCGATCCAGAAGGGCCAGAAGCTCGGCGAGGTCGTGGTGATGCTCGACGACCGCGAAGTCGCCCGCGTCGACCTCGTCGCGGCGCGCGACGTGCCGGCGCCGAGCTTCAGCGAGCGGGCCGGGTGGTACACCGACGCCGCGCTCGACGAGGCGGGCGACATGCTGAGCGCGGTCGTGCCCGGCCTCTAGCCGCGGACGGCGGGGCAAGTGCGCCTGACGGTAGGATCGTTTCCGGTGCCTTCTCCGTATCCAGTCGGATGATCGTCACCGTCACGCTCAACGCAGCGATCGACCGGACGCTCGTCGTTCCGAACTTCCAGCCGGGTCAGCGACACCGCGCGAGCGTCGGCTTTCCGAGCGCCGGCGGGAAGGGGATCAACATCGCGCGCGCGCTCAAGCAGCTCGGCGCGCCGGTCGTCTGCACGGGGCTGGCCGGCGGCCGCACGGGGACGCTCTTCGTCGAGGAGCTGACGAACGAGGGCATCCTCAACGACTTCGTGCGCATCAACAACGAGTCGCGCACCTCGATCGCGGTCCTCGACCCGACGTCGAACGCCTACACGGAGATCAACGAGTGGGGTCCCGAGGTCAGCGAGGAGGAGCTCGGGATGCTTCGCGAGAAGATCGCCTACCTCGCCCAGGGCGCCGAGTTCGTCGTCCTGGCTGGCTCCATGCCGCGCGGCGTCGAGCCCGGCTTCTACGGCGAGCTGGTGCGCGAGCTGAACCGCAACCAGCACCTCGTGGTCGTCGACACGGAGGGCGAGCCGCTGCGGCTGGCCGTCGAGGCCGAGCCCTACCTCGTCTCGCCGAACCAGCGCGAGGCCGAGGCGCTCGTCGGCCACGAGTTCGTGGACGGCGAGGACCTGGCCGCGGGGCTCGACGAGATCGCCGACCTCGGGGCGCGCAACGTCCTCATCACGCAGGAGGCCGGCTGCCACGCGCTCCTGCGCGAGGACCGCACCGCGCTCCGGGTCCGCGCCGAGGCGCCGCGCGTCGAGCCGACCTCGGTCGTCGGCGCGGGCGACACGCTGCTCGCCGGCTTTCTCGCCGCCCGCCTGGCGGGCCGGCCCTTCGAGGAGGCCGTGCGCTCCGCCGTCGCCGCCGGCACCGCGTCCGTCCTCGAGGCGGGCGCCGGCCGCTTCGACCCCCGCGAGGCGGCGCGCCTCGCGCCGCTCGTCCAGCTCGAGCACATCGAGCACGTGGCGCAGGAGGGTTAGAGGGACTGGCGGAACGTCGCTCGGCTCAGGCGTCGTTTCGTCAGGCCCTCTAGGCCAGCGGGCGCGCTTGGTACGATCGCTCGACGGTGAGTGTCGAGCTGCGTCAGGACGAGATCGAGCGACTTCTCGCCCTGGAGCGGAAGTTCGCCAAGGAAGGCCTCACCTTCGATGACGTCCTCCTCGTGCCCGCCGAGTCGGCCGTGCTGCCGACCGACGTGTCGACGACGACGCGCCTGACGCGGTCGATCTCGCTCGAGATCCCGATCGTCTCCGCGGCCATGGACACCGTCACGGAGGCCCGCGCGGCGATTGCGCTCGCGCGCGAGGGCGGCATCGGCGTCATCCACCGCAACCTGCCCGTCGAGGCACAGGCCGGGGAGGTCGACAAGGTCAAGCGCTCCGAGGCGGGCATGATCGTGGAGCCCGTCACGCTCCCGCCCAGCGCCCCCGTCGCGCAGGCGCTCGCGATCATGGAGACGTACCGCATCTCGGGCGTGCCGATCACGGACGAGGACGGCCGCCTGGTCGGGATCCTCACCAACCGCGACCTGCGCTTCGAGGACGACACCGCGCGCTCGGTCTCCGACCTGATGACGTCGAGGGACCTTGTGACCGTGCCGGTCGGCACGACGCTCGAGGAGGCGCGCACGGTCTTGCACCACAACAAGATCGAGAAGCTCCCGGTCGTCGACGAGGACGGCCGGCTCAAGGGCCTGATCACCGTCAAGGACATCTCGAAGCGCCTCAAGTACCCGCTCGCCACCAAGGACGACCAGGGCCGCCTGCGCGTCGCCGCGGCAGTCGGCACGGGCTCCGAGGGGCTCGAGCGCGCCGCGGCGCTCGTGGACGAGGACGTCGACGTGCTCGTCGTCGACACCTCCCACGGCCACTCGCAGGGCGTCGTCGAGACCGTGCGGGAGCTGAAGGGCCGCTACGACGTGCCCGTCATCGCCGGCAACGTTGCGACGCCGGAGGCGATCGAGGCGCTCGTCGACGCGGGCGCCGATGCGGTCAAGGTCGGTATGGGCCCGGGGGCGATCTGCACGACCCGCGTGGTCGCGGGCATCGGCGTCCCGCAGATCACCGCGGTCTACGACTGCGCGCTCGCGGCCTCGCGCCACGACGTACCGATCATCGCCGACGGCGGGATCAACTACTCCGGCGACATCGCCAAGGCCGTCGCCGCCGGCGCGGACACGGTCATGCTCGGCGGGCTTCTCGCCGGAACGGACGAGAGCCCGGGCGACGTCGTCTTCCACCAGGGCGAGCAGTTCAAGGAGTACCGCGGCATGGGCTCGCTCGGCGCCATGCGCGCGCGCCACTCGAGCGACCGCTACTTCCAGCAGGACGTCGAGGAGGTCGGGAAGCTCGTCCCCGAGGGGATCGAGGCGCGGGTCGCCTACAAGGGGCCGATCCGCAACGTCGTTCACCAGCTGGTGGGCGGACTGCGCCAGGCGATGGGCTACTGCGGAGCCGCCACGATCTCCGAGCTCAAGGAAGCGCGCTTCGTCCGCGTGACCTCGGCCGGCCAGCGGGAGAGCCACCCTCACGACGTCTCGGTCGTGAAGGAAGCGCCGAACTACAGGCCGGGCTACTAGATGGGGGAGGTCGTCGCGCTCCCGCTCCAGGAGCCGGCACCGGAAGAGCGCCCCGTCCTCGTCGTCGACTTCGGAGGCCAGTACTCGCAGCTCATCGCGCGGCGCATCCGCGACTGCCGCGTCTACTCGGAGCTCGTCCACCACACGATGAGCCCGGCGGCGCTCGCCGCGCGGCGGCCGCTCGCGCTCGTCCTCTCGGGCGGGCCGGCCTCGGTCTACGCCGAGGGCGCACCGGACGCGGACCCGGCCATCTTCGAGCTCGGGGTTCCCGTGCTGGGCATCTGCTACGGGATGCAGCTCATGGCGCGCGACCTCGGCGGACGCGTGGAGCGCACCGACGGCTCGGAGTTCGGCAGGGCGGACGTGCGCGTCGACCCGTCGAGCGCGCTCTTCGGCGGCCTGCCGGCCGAGCAGGTGGGGTGGATGAGCCACCGCGACTCGGTCACCGCGGCGCCCGAGGGCGCGCGCGTGACGGCGGAGTCGCCCTCGACTCCGATCAGCGGCTTCGAGCATCCTGCGCGCGGCCTCTACGGCGTCCAGTTTCACCCGGAGGTGCTCCACACCGAGCACGGGACGGAGATCCTCAAGAACTTCCTCTACCGGGTCGCGGACGCGCCGCCCGCCTGGACGGCGGCCGCGGTCATCGAGGAGGAGACGGCGCGCATCCGCGCCCAGGTCGGGGGCGAGCGGATCCTCTGCGCGCTCTCGGGCGGCGTCGACTCGGCCGTGGCCGCGCTGCTCGTGCACAAAGCCGTCGGCGATCAGCTCACCTGCGTCTTCGTCGACCACGGCCTGCTCCGCAAGGACGAGGCCGCGCAGGTCGTGGAAACCTTCGGCCGCCACTTCCAGGTGCCGCTCCAGCACGTCGACGCGCGCGAGCGGTTCCTCGCGCGGCTTGCGGGCGTGACCGACCCGGAGGAGAAGCGCAAGGCGATCGGCGAGGAGTTCATCCGCGTCTTCGAGGAGCAGGCGCGCTCGCTGGGGAGCATCAAGCACCTCGTCCAGGGGACGCTCTACTCGGACGTGATCGAGTCGGGCGGCTCCGCGGACGGCGTCGCGGCGACGATCAAGTCGCACCACAACGTCGGCGGGCTCCCGGAGATCATGGACCTCGAGCTCGTCGAGCCCCTGCGCATGCTCTTCAAGGACGAGGTCCGGCGCGTCGGCGAGGAGCTCGGCCTGCCGGAGGAGATGGTCTGGCGCCATCCGTTTCCGGGCCCGGGCCTGGCGATCCGGATCATCGGCGACGTCACCGAGGAACGGCTCGAGATCCTGCGCGAGGCCGACGCGATCCTGCTCGAGGAGGTGCGCCGCGCGGGCCTCTACCGCGAGCTCTGGCAGTGCTTCGCCGTGCTGCCCGCGATCAAGTCGGTGGGCGTGCAGGGCGACGAGCGGACGTACGCGTACCCGATCGTCATCCGCGCGGTCACGTCCGAGGACGCCATGACCGCGGACTGGGCGCGCCTCCCGTACGACCTGCTGGAGACGATCTCCGGCCGGGTCATCAACGAGATCCCCGCCGTCAACCGCGTCGCGCTCGACCTCTCCTCGAAGCCGCCGGCGACGATCGAGTGGGAATGAGCGTCGAGGCCGAGCCGGCCGCCTGCCGTCTCCCGGCGGACGAGGCCGAGGCGGAGACGATCTGCCCGCGCTGCGGCGCCGAGATGATCTGGACGAAGGCCAGCTGGCACTGTCTCGCGTGCAGGTACAAGCAGGGCTGCTGCGGCTAGGAAAGCCGCCGACAGCCCTCTCTGCGCGCGCAAGGACTCCTCGCCCGACCTCGGTTACACTGCCCCGCGAATCCAGGGGGACCTTCTGCGGAGCCTGTGGCGTTGGGCAGATTTGGTGGCCGGGCCTGGTGGGCCCGGAGACGCGAGGGGCGTCGCGCCCAGGTTCGTCTGGAGTTCACGAGACCGCGACTCCTCTGTCGTCCTACATAGGAGGTGGGCAGACGAATGAGACGATCGCTGCGAGTACTCGTAGCCACCACGGTCGCCCTGGCGTGCCTGGCCGGGATCGCCGGCGCGCAGAGCCCCGGAGACCAGTTTTTCAAGATGGAGAAGCTCTTTACGTCTCCGAACATGGCGACCAACTCCGACCTCGCCTTCTGGGGCGACCACGCCTTCGTCGGCTACTACACCGGCGATGCAGGCGTCCCGGCCGGGACCGGGCCCAGAGGCGGCGTGCGCATCTTCGACATCTCGAACCCGGCCGCGCCCGTCCTCGTGAAGGACATCAAGTGCGACGCGAACCAGAACGACCCGATCGTCTGGGACCGTAACGGGAACGGGATCGCCGACCTGCTGCTCGTCGCCGTCGACCGCACGATGGCGAGCTCGGAATGCGGCGCTCCCCGAGTTCCCGCCGGAACCACGACCGGCTGGGAGGGCGTCCGGGTCTTCGAGCTGAGCGACAAGCGCAGCAACCCCTTCGAGACTGTCGAGCAGGTCGCAGCCGTGTACTCGGACTGCGGCGCCCACACGATCACGCTCTGGCCCGGCGAGGTCGGCAAGCAGAAGGGCAAGAACCGCGCCAATCTCCGCGGCGGGAAGAACAAGGGCAAGGGCAAGCTGATCGTGTACGTGTCCTCGTACCCGCTCGCTCCCGGCCCGACCTGCGGCGCGGTCAACGGGCCCGCGGCCGGCCGCAGCCCGGAGCACGGCGTCATCCAGATCATCGAGGTGCCCCTCGACGACCCGTCGAAGGCCCGCGAGATCGCCGAGGCGCCCATCAACTACCCGGGTGACCCCGACAACCGCATCGAATGGTGCGAGCGCGGCCTGTGTGGCCTCGAGCCCGCGGCCCGTGCGTGCCACGACATCGTCGTCCATGTGGAAGAGCGCATGGCCGGCGCCGCCTGTGCCGAGCAGGGTCAGGTGTGGCGGATCGGGAAGGGCGGCATTCCGGACACCGCCAACCCGATCATGATCGGGGACGAC
This sequence comes from uncultured Actinomycetes bacterium, assembly GCA_963748205.1. Lineage (GTDB taxonomy): Bacteria > Actinomycetota > Thermoleophilia > Gaiellales > Gaiellaceae > JAIBJN01. The sequence continues at coordinate 90,933 of CAVVIB010000004.1, read as the reverse complement.
GAGTTCAGCTCCGGCGGGACGGGTGACATCCCTGGCGCCGTCGACTTCTTCCACTCGGTCATGTTCAACAACGACGGAACCGTCGTGAACTGGGTGGACGAGTCCTTCGGGAGCGGCTGCCCGACCATGACCAACTGGCAGGCGAGGCCGTGGCATCCGGCCGCGACCCAGAAGACCGGGAAGATGTTCTTCTCCGACATGGAGTCGGGCGACTTCCTGAGCGAGTTCCACGTCGGCGACGTGCGACCCTCGACGGCAGCGGGCGAGTACTGCTCGGCCCACATGGGCATGGCCGTCATGGGGATCAAGAAGGACCTGCTCGTGAACGCCTGGTACACGGGCGGCGTGGACGTGATCGACTTCACGGATCCGACGGATCTCGAGGAGATCGCGTACTTCGACCCGCTCGTGAACACAGGCACCTGGTCGGCGTACCCGTACACGGGCCCGATGTTCCGCAACCGCCCGGGAGGCGGCGTCCCCGTCTATGCGACGGACGGCGTCACGAACAACCTCCTGGCGCAGGGCCTGGTCATGTACAAGGCGTTCATCGACGAACCGAAGAACCGGGATCGGGTCGATCACCTGAATCCGCAGACGATGGACTAGTCGGCGACACCGGCGGTAGCGCGCGTGAGGCCTCCTTCGGGAGGCCTCACGCTTCTCCGGCCGCCGCGGCGCGCTGCGGGGATAGCCTCGCGCGGTGAGCCGGTACCGGTGGACGATCCTCGCGCTCGGGACGCTCGCCCAGGCGAGCTACTCGGCCGTCTTCCTCGGGATCCCCGTGATGGCGCCGCAGCTCCGCGACGAGTACGGGCTCTCGCTGCCCGAGGTGGGCGTCGTCCTGGCGGCGATCAGCATCGGGTCGGTGGTGACGCTTCTGCCGTGGGGCCTGCTCACCGACCGGCTGGGGGAGCGGTGGGTCCTCGCGTCCGGGCTGGCCATGGCCGCCCTCGCGCTGGTGGCGGCCGCCTACACGTCCGAGTACGCGGTGCTCGTCGTCACGCTCGTCCTGGCCGGCGGTGCTGGGGCCAGCGTGAACGCGGCGAGCGGGCGCGCGGTCATGAGCTGGTTCCACCCGGCCGAGCGGGGCTTCGCGCTCGGGATCCGGCAGACGGCGCTTCCCCTGGGCGGCGCCGCGGCCGCGCTCGCGCTGCCGCCGATCGCGGACGCGGGCGGGACGCAGGCCGGCCTCCTCGTGCTCGCGGGCGCGTGCCTGGCGACGGCGGTCACGGGGGCGATCGGGCTCCGCGAAGCGCCGCCGGAGGAGGGGGTTCTGCTGGAGGAGATCGGCAACCCGCTGCGCGACGCGCGGATGTGGCGGCTCGCCGTGGGGAGCGGCCTGATCGTGCTCGCCCAGATCAGCATCATGGCCTTCACCGTCCTCTTCCTGCACGGCGTGCGCGGGCTCTCGACGACGGCGGCCGCGGCGGTCTTCGCGGGCATGCAGCTGATCGGCGCCGCCCTGCGCATCATCGTGGGGCGCTGGTCGGACCGCATCGGCCGGCGGATCGAGCCGCTCCTCAGGCTCGCGTTCGCGCTCTCCGTCTCGCTCGCCGTGAGTGCCGCGCTGACCTCGGCGCCGCTCGCGCTCTTCATCCCGGCGTTCCTCGTCGCCGGCGCGCTCTCGCAGTCCTGGAACGGCCTCTCCTTCACGGCCGCCGCCGAGCTCGCCGGCCGCAGCCGAGCCGGGGCGGCGCTCGGCTTCCAGCAGACGGGCCTTGCCGTCGCCTCGGGCCTCGCGCCGCCCGTCTTCGCCCTGCTCGTCGAGTCCACCTCCTGGGGCCTCGCCTTCGGCCTCGCCGCCCTCCTGCCGCTGGTGGGCGCGGGCCTCATGCGCCGAATCCCCGTCTAGTGCGCGGCAACCTCCGAGTGTCCACGGCGCCTGCGTACCAGGAGCAGTGACGCCGCGATGGCTGCCAGCCCGGCGAGCACCGCGCCCACGACGGGCCAGACCGGGAAGCTCCCGTCGTCGCCCGTGGCCGCCGAGGGAACGGGCTGTGCCGGAGAGGGCGCCGGCTCGCCCGAGCTCGGCGGCGTCTGGCTTCCGCCGCCCGCGGGCCCGCCGACGTCTACGGCGGCGAACGTGTGCGTCTGCGAGCACGGAACCGGCCCGCTCGCGTCGCTCGTGAAGTCGTCGAACACCTCGTAGCGCCAGCTCCCCGCGGCCGGGAAGACCACGTTGGCCACGTAGACCGCCGGGTCCTTCGTCCGTCGTGCGACGAAGGTCTGCTCGGCACCCGACTTCGCGTTCACGATCGTGAGCGTCGGCTCGGCCGTCTTCTGGTTCGGGAGGGGGTTGATCCCGTGCTGGAGCACGGTGATCTCCGCCGACCAGGTCGTTCCCGGAGCGATGCCCTGCGGGGGTGGGGCGAGGCCGACGGTCGCCATGCACCCCGCGCTCGCCACGCCCGCCTGGTAGAGGGCGCCGGCGGCGATTGCTGCAATCAGGATTCGTCTCATGCGATTCCTCCTCTCGCCGCTTCTACACCCGCCGGCGCCGCTGGGTTCCACTCTCAGCGAATGGAGAAGCCCGAGAGCCCTTCGCCCGCCTCGTCGATGACGTCGACGCGCTCGACGATCGCGCCGCTCGGGCCCTCGTGGACGAAGGCGACGAGCCGCTCGACGGCCTCGGGCTCGCCTTCGAAGACCGCCTCGACCGTTCCGTCCGGGTTGTTCCGCACCCAGCCGGCGACGCCGTGCGATTGCGCGTGCCGCCGCACCGTGTCCCGGAAGAACACGCCCTGGACGAGCCCGTGGACGACGACGCGGCGCCTCATCGGTAGCGCCTGAACCAGGGGAGGATGAGCACCGCGAGCAGTGCCGAGAAGGCCGTGGCGAGCACGAACGGGAGTCTGGTGTCGACGTGGAAGAGGGGCACGTAGACGAGCGGCGCGATCGCCACGCCCGCGAACTTGAACGCGCTGTAGGCCGAAGTGGCCCCGGCGCGGTTCTCGGGGAACGACTCCACGGCGATCGTGTTCAGGCCTGCCCAGACGAACGTGGACGCACACCCGATGAGGAAGTAGACGAGAGCGAAGGCCCAGACGTTCGGCGCGAAGATCAGGCCGACGACCCCGACCGTGCACGCAATCGAGCCGCCGAGCGCCGCCGACGGGCGCCCGACCCGGTCGACGACCGAGCCGGCGTAACGGCCCAGCAGGATCCCGCCGACCCCGTAGCCGGCGACGAGGAGCCCGCGCGCGCTCGACCCCAGCGCGAACTCGTCGGCGGCGACGAGCACGAGCACGAAGCCGATCGCCGTGAAGCCGAGGTACCCGAGCATGGCCTGCGAGGCGAGGAGGGCGATCCAGCGGTTGACGAGCGCGCGAAGCGACGCCCGCGGGCCGTCCGAGCTCGGGCGCTCGGCCGCGCCGAGCGTCTGGCGCGGCAGGGCGAGGATGGCCGAGACGACGGCCACGAGGACGAAGGCGAGGCGCCACGAGACTTCGCCGAGCACGCCGCCCAGCACCGGCGCGAAGGTGAGCCCGGCGGTCTGCGCGGCCGCGAATGTGCCGACCGTGCGGCCGAGGACGGCGGGCGCGGCCACCTCCGACAGCGCGGCGAGGAGGATGGGGGAGAGGAACGCGTTCGAGGCGCCCATCACCGCGCGGGCGGCCAGGAAGCTCCAGATCTCGGGCGCCAGCGCGCACCCTAGAGCCGCCGCGCCGAAGCCGATGTACCCGGCCCGGACCACGCGGCGAGGGCCGAGCCGCTCCGCAACCGTCCCGGAAAAGAGCTGGAGCACGGCGAACGGAACCATGTATGCGGTGATCGCCGCGGCCACCTGGGTCAGGGACGCGTCGAGCCCGTCGGCGACGTTGGGGATGATCGCGATCAGCATCGCGCCGCCGAACGGGCCGAGGAAGCCGCCGACGTAGAGCGGGAAGGTGATGCGGCGCACGGGGCGGTAGGCTACGCGGCCGATGCGGGTCGAGACCTTTGTTTCCGACCTCGCGGCGGCCCGCATCGGCGCGACGTTCAACTTCTACCGCGAGGGCGAGCGGGCGGAGCTGCGGCGCGAGCGGCTCGCCGCCTACCTCGAGGAGCGCCGGGCCGCGCGCCTGCTGCTCGTCGGCGAGGCGGCCGGCTACCGCGGCGCACGCGTGAGCGGCCTCCCGTTCACGTCCGAGCGCCAGCTGAGCGGCGAGCCGCCGGGCGAGGCGAGCGCGACGATCGTCCACCGCGTGCTCGCCGAGCTTGGCCTCGCCGACGACGTGCTCCTCTGGAACGTCGTCCCGACCCATCCGCACCGTCCCGGCCGGCCGAGCTCGAACCGGGCGCCGGCGCGCGGCGAGACCGAGGCCGGGATGCGCTTCGTGCGCGAGCTCGCCCGCGGCCGGACGGTGGTCGCGATCGGTCGGGTCGCGCAGCGCGCGCTCGGCGGGCCGTACGTCCGGCATCCCTCCCACGGTGGTGCCACCCGCTTCAGAGAGGGCCTGGCGGACTACGCTTCGTCCTGATGTCTGCGGCCCCGCCTCCCGATCTTCCGATCCGGCGCAACACTGCGCTCCTCTCGGCCTCGCTCGCGGCGAACTCGGGGATGATGCAGCTCTCGGCCGCGGTCGCATCGCTGACGTTCGTGCTCGTGATCGGCGTCAAGGGGCTGCTCGGCCTCGGGCCCGCGATCGTGCTCGCGTCGGGAGCGCTCGCAGCCCTCCCGGCCGGACGGGCGATGGACCGGTTCGGCAGGGTGCCCGTGATCGCCACCGGCTTCGTGATCGGGACGCTCGGCGGCGGGCTCGCAGCGCTCGGGAGCGCCCTGGAGTCGGCTACCCCGGTCTTCATCGGGCTGATCTGCGTCGGCACCGCGGGTGGGACAGCGCTGCTCGCGCGCACGGCCGCCGCCGACATGTACCCGCCGGCCCGGCGTGCGCGTGGGATCTCGTACGTCCTCGTCGGCGCGGTCTTCGGGGCCATCCTCGGCCCGGCCGTCTTCAGCCCGCTCCTCTCCGGCCGAGAGCTCGACGGCGACACGCTCGCGCTCCTCTGGCTCGCGGGCTCCTGCTTCACCATCGTGGGCCTCGTCCTCGTTCTCTTCGTGCGACCCGACCCGAAGCGCATCGCCGAGGCACTGGCGATCGGAACCCCGGACGCCGACGTGCGCCCGGCGGCGCCCTTGAAGGAGATCCTGCTGAGGCCGGGCGTCATTCCGTCCGTCCTCGCCGCCCAGGCGAGCTTTGGGGTCATGGTCGGCGTGATGACCCTCACCGGCGCGGTCGTCGTCGACCATCACAATCATTCCGCCGAGTCGGTCTTCCCGATCATCGGCGCCCACGTGCTCGGCATGTACGCGCTCGTGCTCTTCGTCGGAGACCTGATCGACCGGATCGGGCGGCCTCCCGCGCTGATCGGCGGGCTCGGGATCATGGCGGTCTCGGTCGCGAGCCTCCTCTGGATCGAGAGCGTGCCCGCCACCGCAGTCGCGCTGTTCGGCATCGGACTCGGGTGGAACCTCTCCTTCGTCGCCGCGACGGCCCAGATGGCCGATTGCACGTTTCCCTGGGAGCGCGGGAAGCTCCTCGGCTTCAACGACCTCCTCGCGGGCATGACCGGCGCGAGCCTCGCGCTGCTCGGCGGCTATGCCCTGACCGTGATCGGAGTCGGCGCCCTCGCGATCGGCGGTACGGTGCTCGTGGTCCTGCCGGCGCTCTGGATCGCTCGCCGCGGCTCCGCCGGGAGAGCCGAAGCGAGGCCCTCCGTAGCCGATTGACGGCTGCTAGAATCCGGCCTCGGCGGACGCCTTGTCCGCCGCTTTTCTGTGTGATGAAGACCTATACCGCCAAGCCCAAAGAGATCGAGCAGCGCTGGTACGTCGTCGACGCCGAGGGTAAGACCCTGGGTCGGCTCGCCACGCAGATCGCCGACACGCTGCGCGGGAAGCGCAAGCCGCAGTACACGCCGCACGTCGACACGGGCGACTTCGTCGTCGTCGTGAACGCGGAGAAGATCGCCGTGACGGGCAAGAAGCTCGAGCAGAAGCGCTACTACCGCCACTCCGGGTATCCGGGTGGGCTGCGGTCGCGCACGCTCGCCGAGCAGCTCGAGCGGCGGCCGACCGAGGTGCTGCGCAAGGCGGTCAAGGGCATGCTGCCGCGCAACCGGCTCGCCCGCCGCCAGATCACGAAGCTGAAGGTCTATGCGGGGCCGGAGCACCCGCACGAGGCTCAGAACCCGCAACCGCTCCCGCTGGACGACTAGGGGAGACTGAATGGCCGAGATCGCGCAATACCAGGGCACGGGCAAGCGGAAGACCTCCGTGGCGCGCGTGATCCTTCGTCCCGGCGACGGGACGACATGGATCAACGGGCGCACGCTCGAGGAGTACTTCCCGCGCGATGCGCTCCGCACGACGGCCACCGCGCCGCTGCGCGTCGCCGGCGTCGAGGGGCGCTTCGACCTCCGAGCCCGCCTGCACGGCGGCGGCCCGAGCGGCCAGGCCGGCGCCCTGCGCCACGGGATCGCGCGCGCGCTCGTCGAGGCTGACCCTGAGCTCCGCGGCGTGCTCAAGCGCGAGGGCTTCCTGACGCGCGACGCACGCATCGTCGAGCGCAAGAAGGCCGGACTGCACAAGGCGCGCAAGGCGCCGCAGTTCTCGAAGCGCTGACGGGCGGCTCACGGGCGTGGCCCGGCAGTACTTCGGCACGGACGGTGTTCGGGGCGTCGTCGGCGCAGAGCTGACGGAGGATCTCGTCGAGCGCCTGGGCCACGCGTTCGCGCGCTGGAGCTCGGGCGACGCGGTGCTCGTCGGCCGCGACACCCGCGCCTCCGGGCCTGCGCTCGAAGCGGCGCTTGCCTCGGGGCTCGCCGCGGGCGGCTCGAGCGTCAGCCTGGGCGGCGTGCTGCCGACGCCGGCGATCGCGCTCCTCGCCGAGAAGTCGGGAGCGGTCGTCTCCGCCTCCCACAATCCCGCCGAGTACAACGGGGTCAAGCTCTTCCGCGACGGGCTCAAGCTCGGGGACGCCGAGGAGGAGGCGATCGAGGCGCTCCTCGACGCCGGCGCCGGCTCGGGCCGGGCCGGATCGATCACCGACGCGCCGGGGCTCGGCGAGCGCTACGTCGAGCTGGTGGCGGGGCGGTTCGGAGGGCCGCTGGAAGGGCTCCGCATCGTCGTCGACTGCGCCAACGGCGCCATGGCCGAGGTCGGCCCGGCCGTCTTCGAGCGGCTCGGGGCGGCGCTGACCGTGATCGGTGACGCGCCCGACGGCACGAACATCAACGAAGGCTGCGGCGCCACCGACCTGGGGCTCCTGTCGCGCACGGTCGCCGCGGGAGACTTCGACCTCGGCGTCGCCTTCGACGGGGACGGCGACCGGCTCCTCGCGGTCGACGCGGGTGGGACCGTGGTCGACGGCGACCAGATCCTCGCAGTGCTGGCGGCCCATCTCGAGGTCGACCTCGTCGCCGTCACGCAGATGACGAACCTCGGCTTCCACCGCCTCATGCGGGAGCAGGGAATCCAGGTCCTGACGACCGACGTGGGCGACCGCTACGTGCTCGAGGCTCTCAGGGCCGCCGGCGGCGTCCTCGGCGGGGAGCAGTCCGGGCACGTGATCTACCTGAACGGCCACGTGACGGGGGACGGCCTTGCCGCGGCCCTGCTCCTCTGCCGGGCGCTGGTCGAGCGCGCGCGGCCCCTCGCCGAGCTCGCCGCGTTCGAGCGTTTCCCGCAGGTGATGGAGAACGTCCCGGTGCGCAGTAAGGCGCTGCCGGCCTCGGTTCTCGACGAGGTCGAACGGATCAATTCGGAGCTCGGCGAGCGCGGCCGCGTGCTCGTGCGGCCGTCCGGGACGGAGCCCGTCGTTCGCGTCCTCGCGGAGGCGGAAACGGCCACGGAAGCCCAGCAGCTCTGTGGTACCATCGTCCCTCTCGTCCAGAGAGAGCTCGGCTGAGCAGCAGCCGGGCTTGAGTTTTTTCGACCCGCAAAAAGGGAACGAACAGGCTCCAGCGAGCGTTAAACGGATAAGTGTCGGGTCGGGACCCCGGCTGCGACGGAAGGGGTTTTCGAGTGTGCGGGATCATCGGATACGTGGGCTCGAGGACTGCGAAGCAGCTGTTGATCCAGGGCCTCGAGCGACTTGAGTACCGCGGGTACGACTCGGCAGGCATCTGCCTGATCGAGGAGAGCGGTCTCGACCACGTCCGGGCAGTCGGGAATCTCGACCAGCTGAAGGAGGCCGCGGGCCGCAACGGCTCCGCGTCGACCACCGGCGTCGGTCATACGCGCTGGGCCACGCACGGCAGGGTCTCCTACGAGAACGCGCACCCGCTGACCGGGTGCTCGGACGAGGAGATCGGCGTCGTCCTGAACGGGATCGTCGAGAACTTCCGCGAGCTGCGCGACGGGCTCGCCGCCGACGGCCACACCTTCACGTCCGAGACGGACGCGGAGGTCGTCGCGCACCTCGTCGAGCGCCACTACGAGGGCGACCTCGTCGAGGCCGTGCGCGCGACCTACGAGGAGCTCGAGGGCCACTTCGCGTTCGTCGTCATCCACCGCGACCACCCCGGCACGCTCGTCGGTGCGCGGCTCCAGTGCCCGCTCGTCGTGGGCGTCGGCGAGGGAGAGATGTTCCTCGCCTCCTCGATCGCCGCCTTCCTCCGCGAGACGCGCCGCGTCCAGCTCATCGAGGACGGCGAGGTCGTCGCCATCACGCCGGACGGCGTCCAGTTCATCTCCGTCACCGGCGGGCGCGTCCGCGACCGCGACGAGATGGAGGTCGACTGGGACGACGAGGCGGCCGAGAAGCAGGGCTACGAGACCTTCATGCTCAAGGAGATCTACGAGCAGCCGCAGGCGATCGCCGACACGATCGGCGAGCGCGCGCGGGGCGACCGCCTCGAGCTCGAGGAGATCGGACTCACCGAGGTCGAGATCCAGAACCTCCGCCGCATGGTCATCCTCGGCTGCGGCACGGCGTACCACTCGGGCGTCGTCGGCCGCTACGTGATCGAGGAGTGGGCGCGCATCCCGTGCGAGCCCGACATCGCGAGCGAGTGGATCTACCGGAACCCGGTCCTCTCGAAGGACACGCTCGTCGTCGGCATCTCCCAGTCGGGCGAGAGCCGCGACACCGTCCAGGCAGTGCGCCTGGCCCGCGAGGGCGGCGCGCCGACGGTCGCGATCACGAACCTGATGGGCACCCAGATCACGCGCGAGGTCGACCGCGTCCTCTACACGCGCGCCGGCCTGGAGACCGCCGTCGCCGCGTCCAAGACGTTCACGGCGCAGGTGACGCTCTTCTACCTCCTCGCTCTCAAGCTGGCGCAGGTGCGCAAGACCCTGCCGGAGGCGCAGATCGAGGCGCTTCTCGCCGAGGTGCAGAGCCTGCCCGCGAAGGCGGCGACCTACCTCGACGGCGACCACCCGATCGAGGAGATCGCGCAGCGCCACTACCAGAAGCCGTTCTTCCTCTACCTCGGGCGCCACATCGGCCTCCCGGTCGCGCTCGAGGGCGCGCTCAAGCTGAAGGAGATCTCCTACATCCCGACCGAGGCCTACTCGGCGGGCGAGATGAAGCACGGGCCGATCGCGCTCCTCGACGAGGAGACGCCGGTCGTCGTCGTCGCCACGGACTCGGACGTCTACGACAAGGTCGTGTCGAACATCCAGGAGGTCCGCGCGCGCGGCGCCGAGGTCATCGCCATCGCGACGGACGGCAACGAGGACATCCAGCACCACGCCGACGACGTCGTGTACATCCCGCGCACGCATCCGTACCTCCAGGCGGCGCTGGCGGTCATCCCGCTCCAGCTCATCGCCTACCGCATCGCCCGGCTCCGAGGGCTCAACGTCGACCAGCCGCGGAACCTCGCCAAGACGGTGACCGTCGAGTAGTCGGCCCTCCGGCAGCATCCGTCCGCGGCCCGCGGGCGTAGTCGAAGACACGAAGCAGGAAGCCCCAGCAGCAGTGACCGTGTTCGTGGAGCCGGTGCGGACGTACCGCACGTTCGAAGCGGCGATCGAGAACCTTCTCGAAGGGATCGAGCGCGCCGCGCTCCATCTCGACGACCGGCTGCCGACCGAGGAGCAGCTCGCCGGGCAGCTCGGGATCTCGAAGCCCACCCTGCGGCAGGCGCTGCGGGTGCTCGAGCGCAGCGGGCTCCTGCGCGTGCGAGCAGGCAAGGGCGGAGGCATCTTCGTCGCCTCGGATGTCGTCCCTGTCGACGCGATCACCCACAACGTCGCGGTCGAAGCCGAGGACGCGGTCGACGTCCTGCGCGCGCGGCGGCTGCTCGAGGGCGCGGTCACGATCATGGCTTCGAAGGCGGCGACGGAAGAGGACTACGCGGCCATCGAGCGGACGGTCGAGCTCCTCGCGCGGAACATCGGCGACCGGCCCCGCATCATGGGCCTGAACGCGATGTTCCACCGCGCGGTCATCCGCGCGTGCCACAACAAGACGCTTCAGAGCGCGATGCGCAACATCGAGGCCGATCTCGCCCCGATCCGGGACACCTACCAGGGCGGGATCGAGAACGACCGGGAGACGCTCGAGATCCACCAGCGCCAGCTGGACGCGATGCGCAGCGGCGACCTGAAGGCCCTCGCCGGCATCCTCGACGAGCACTTCCGCACGCTCGAGGAGGAGTTCGCGACCGCTCTCCACCGGCGCTGGCAGACGCTCTTCGGCGAGGTCGCGGAGCAGACGCTCCGCCTGGGCGCGCCGATCCGCAAGTCCTGACCCGGGGTCGCGGCGAGGCCGCAGACGTGCGAGACTTCCGGCCGCGCCCGCCCCTGGGGGAGACGGGGCGCGACCGGAGCCTCTGGAAGTGGGCCGGCGTCGCCGCGGAGGTGGTGGTGGGAACGACGACGCAGGCCCGTGGGGAAGCCATGTCGACGGCGTTCAGGAGTGCCGGTCGATCCCCCCGCGCCCTGGCAGGCAGGCGTGGGCGTGGGGCGGTCGGGTGGGATCCGGCGCTCTAGAAGGCCGGCTGCGGCGTGGGTGGGCCGCGCTGGCTGCCGGAGGAGAAAAGGCGGGCGGACGGCGCGCTGTCGGAGCGCGCGACCGCAAGCTTCAGGCGCCCGTCGTCGCCCGCAGTGCTCCTGCGGCCCGACGACGGCGCGGGCGACGGCCTCGGCCAGCTCGAAGATTCCGTGTGCGACTCGGAGCGCGACCAGCGCGACCGCAACCTGGACGACCAGGCTGACGAGTGCGAGCGGCGCGAGCTCGACGAGGCCGGAGACGATCCCGGCCGGCGTCCTGGGCGAAGCGGCGACCGCCTCGACCAGGAGCCCGAGCACCGGCACGACGCCGAAGAGCCAGAGCGACCGGCCCCGTCCCGACCGGCTGCGCGTTCCGAGGGCAGCGGTGGCCGCGAGCATGAGCGCGAGCGCGAGGCAGAGCGTGAGCGACGTGGACAGGTACCCGGTCCCGACCGGCGCAGCATGCGACGGGTCATGGGAGTCGTGCGGCGTGGCGATCGGCGCGCCGGCGACCGCCTTGTGCGTCGCCCAGTGTGTGACAGCCCAGACGAAACCGCCAAGGGCTACGAGGATCGCTATCGCGATTCGGCGCCGCACTCCGATGACGTTAGACCTTGGGCTCATCTCTGACAACTGCCCGGCTGCAGGGCCGGCGCTCGCGCGCCGGCCCTGCACGGGGACTGCGACCTTAGGCCGTGGCGGTTCCCTTCGGCTTGCGGAAGAGCGCCACGCCGAGGGCGATGAGGCCCGCGGCGAGGCCGGCGATGCCGAACACGATCGCGACGGTCGACATGTTGTCGTCGTCGTCCGAGCTCGACGCCGGCACCGGCGCGGCCTCCTCGGTGGACGTATCGGCCGGCGCTGCGGCCTCCTCTTCCTCCTCGGCGGCGATGACCGTGACGCGCGGAGCGGGCGACTCGCCCTCGGGGTCGGGGTCGATCCACTCGACGACCTCTCCGCTCGAGTACGTCTGGGTGGCCGGGAAGAGGATCTCGTCACCCTCGGCCGCGTCCTCCGGGATCTGGAAGCTAAGGCCGAACTCGTCGAACCCGTCCGACGGGATGGCCGGGTTGCAGGTCCACGTGACGCTGACGATGCGCTCGGTCAGGTCCTCGATCGGCTCCGCCAGCGGCTCGCGCTGCACTTCGCGCTCGCACGATGGGTGTGTCTTGAAGCGGGCCGACGGGACGTTCTCCGGGAACTGAACGCTGATCTTCGTCGTCCCGGCGTCGTCCCGCTCGTTGGGGACCCGGACGGCCATAGTTGCGAAGGCGCCGGGCTCCCATTCACCCGGCTGGATGGTGACGTGCGCCACCGCCGCCGCGGGTGCGGCGAGGGCGGCGACGAAGAAGCAGAGAATCAATCGTCGTAGCACTTGGATTACTCCTCTCCGATCGGCACTGCGATCGTTTCTGTCAGTAGGTCGAATTCGCCCAGAAGGGCTTCAATGCGGAGCTCCCAGTCGCCGGCGATCGAGAGCGATGCGTTCTCGATCATGTAGGTGCCGGGCTCCGCTGGATCGGGCTTCGCTTCGAAGTTCAGCGGTCCGATGTTCTCGCTCGGGAGTGAGGCCGAAGCGCTCACTCTCGTCAGGTTCTCGGGAGGCGAGTCGAAGGTCAGGGTGATCATGTTCTCGCCGGGCATCGCCGGGTCGACCATGACCATGACCTCCGAGTCGCCGAGCATGACCATGCCCTCGAACGCCTCGTGGTCCCCGGTGGTCTCGGTGGTCTCCTCCGTGTGGGCGGCGCCCTCTTCCATCGCCATCTCCATCTCCGTCCGCGCCGGTTCGGCGTTCACGAGCACGGCCGTGACTGCGACGATCGCGACCATGATCCCGAGCTCGACGCCGGCGGCCCTGAGGAACCGCCGCCGCTCGAGCACCGACGCGATCCCCGCCTTCAGGCGCGGCACCGCGTAGCGGTTGTTGTACGCGCCGAGGGCGAGGAGCGGGAGCACGAGCGCGACCTTCGCCAGGAGGAGAAGGCCGTACTCCGTCTCCCAGAGGGCGCTCCAGGTGCGGACCTGGAGGTAGCCGTTGATGATGCCTGCGACGAGCAGGACGACGACCGAGATGACCGCCATGTTGGAGAAGCGCGGCACGGCCCGCGTGGCCAGAGGCCAGCGGTCCTCCTTGGCCAGCATGAGCGCCAGGAAGAGGAAGCCGAGACCGCCGGTCCAGAGCGCGGCCGCGATCACGTGGGCGACGTCGGCGGTCATCGCCAGCTTCCCGGCGGTGCTCGCGTGTCCCGAGAGGGACGGCGTGAGCGACATGGCCGCGCCGAGGGCGAGCGTGAGCGCCGAGAGCGGCCGACGGTCTCTGTGCTCCGAGTGCCGGAGCGCGAGCGCCGTCAGAGCCAGCGTCACGGCCAGCGCCGCCTGGAGCAGCATCATCTCGCCGTACCGCGTGTCGATGACGTTCGAGTACACGTCCCACGCGAAGCCGTCGACGACGCCGAGGCCTCCGGCGGCGGCTCCCTGAAGCCCGATGTTGAGGAGTGCGACGAGGGCCAACGCTCCCGAGATCGCGGCCAGCAGGCCGTAAAGGCGGCGCTTGACCGCCCACGCGGCCGACGGGAGCGCAATGATCAGGACGGCGGAGCCGCCCAGGGCGAGAAGCAGCAGGGCGAAGTCGAAGAAGCGCCCCGCCGTGAAGAAGGCCTCGACGGTGTTCGAGTTGCCCGTCAGCTGGTCCAGGGACACAGCACCCGACGTGGCTCCTCGCTCCTGCACGTGAAAGACGAACGCGCCGGAGATGGGATCCGAGTCTGCCGAGATGGCCCGCCAGGCCACGGTGTAGGTGCCGGGCTCGAGCTCTCCCTCGATCCCGACGGCCACCTCCCTGCCCTTGGACGGGGTCACCTCGTTCGGAGTCGACCCGATTCCCCTGACCGTCGAACACGCGGATGCCCCCGAGGGACATCTCCACGGATTCGTTGAAGCGCAGCGAGACGCTGGTCGGCGACTCGGGCACCACGACGTCGTTCCCCGGCTCGGTGCCGAGGAGCACGGAGTGCGCGAACGCGCTCGGTGCGAGGACGACGGCGAGCGCACAGGCCACCGCGAACGCTGCGGCGAAACGAGTCAGTTTGATTGCGTGCTCGTGACGGATCTTCCTCTCCTCCTTCCCTGGCTGCGGATCGCTACGCCCGCGATCCCCCCATCGAATTCGCTACAGGGCGAGAGGAGGAGCACGTTGGCCTCGAGCGCCGACGAGGGTCGGAGCGGCAGGGATCCAGTGGCCGGTTGGAACCGCGAGGCTCGCGTCCGGAGCCGGCCGAAAACGGGGCGGGGCGCCGAGCTCGCGCGCCAGTACAACGGCGGCGACGAGCAGCGCGCGCGCTAAGAGCAGCGCGACGACCGCAAAGGGAAGCTGGAGCAGCAGGCCGGCGAGGAACGTCGGCTCGAGGACGGTGCCCGCGCTGAAGGCGTCCTGGTGGAGCATCCGCTCCGCGTGCTCCTGGAGCGCGAAGCCGACCGGCGGCGCGAGCGCGAAGAGCCAGAGCGGCGGCTTCGCGGTGCGGCGGATCCCGGCGAGGACGCAGCCCGCGAAAGCGAGGACGGTGAGCGCGACGCAGAGGGAGCCGATCAGCGTCGGGTCGAGGTAGCCGTGGCCGGTCGACTCGAGGAGGTGGTGGCGGCGCTCGGCGTCGGGCTCGGCGATGCGGTAGGCGAGGCCGTGCGCGGCCAGGCCGCCGGCGGCAGCCAGGCCGAGGGAGAGCAGCCACGCGAGGCGGTTTCCGCCGCTCGTCACGCGCTCGTCCCTCCGCGGCGGGAGCGCAGCCCACGGCATGCAGCCGCGCGCCGGTTGTGCCCCCTCCGAATTGTCCCGCAGGCCGTCGATGCGACCTGAGGCATCAAATTCTCCCCCTCTCCTCCCGTGGGAACTACGCCCGTAGGCGCACCCCCGGTTTGCGTCTACGCGACGACGGGAGTGGGAGGACCGCGCTCGCTGGCGGAAAGATCGAGGCTGAAAGCGCGGGTGTTGCGGCTCCGGGGCCGCGGCCGAGCCTCGGGCTCGGCGACGCTCGAAGCGGTGCGGGGCCCTGCCAGCGCCCGGGCAAGGCCCTCTGCGAGCCAGAGGATCCTGCGGGCAAGCCCCACTGCGACGAGCGCGAAGGGAATCTGGATGAGGAGGCCGACCAGCGCCACCGGGACGAGGGGCCCGAGCTGCGTGGCTGCTCCGTCGCCGACGACGAACGGCTCGGCGCTGTGGCCGAGGAACCCGAAAATGGGCACGAGGCCGAAGAGCCAGAGCGACCTGATCGACGTGCCGTGCCAGCGTCCGCCGACGGCCGCGCCGGCCGCGAGCGGCAGCGCGAGGGCCAGGCAGAGGACCAGCGAGGTCGGGAGATAGCTCAGATACGCGGCCGCGCCGCTTGGCTCGGCCATCGCGCCCTTGTCCATGACGGCCCGATGTGCGACCGCGTGGGCGCCAGCCCAGCCGAGCCCGGACAGGGCCAAGACGCATGGAACTGCGAGGCGGTGGCGCCTCATTGCGGGAGCAATCGTAGACACGTTCTGTTTGTCTGACAACTGGGATCAGTCGTCCTGGGGCGGCTTGCGAAGCCGCTTCGTCCGGCTTCGGATCCGCTTCGCTCCCAGCCTCCGCTCCTTCGCGGCCTTGGTCGGCGCCGTCGGCCGCCGGGCTCGCGGGACGTGCAGACCCTCCTTGATCGCGGCTGCCAGGCGCTCGAGCGCGAGCTCGCGGTTGCGCCACTGGCTGCGCTCGTCCTGCGCGACCGCCCTCACGACGGGGCCGACGCGCTCGAGCAACCTGCGCTTCTGCGCGTCGCTCAGGGTCGCGGAGGCGTCCACGTCGAAGAGCGCCTCCACGCGCGTCTCCGTCTTCTGAGCGTGCTGCCCGCCGGGGCCGCTCGAGCGCGACGTGCGCAGCTCGATCTCCCCGAGCGGGATCGCCAGGCTCCGGTGCACGCGAATAGACTCGGGGCGCATGGCAGCGATTCTGCTCGACATCGACGGTGTCCTGCACGTGTCGGGCGAGGCTGTGCCGGGCGGCGCGGAGGCGGTGCGCGAGTTGCGGGAGGACGGGCACCGGCTGCGCTTCGTCACCAACAACACGACGCGCGCCAGAAAACGCCTCGCCGACGACCTGCGCGGACTGGGCATCGACCTCGAGGACGACGAGCTCGCGACGACGCCGCTGGCCGCGGGCGGGCTGCTCGCCGGCAGCCGCGTCCTCGCGCTGACGATGGCGGCGGTCAGGGACGACCTGGCCGAGCGCGTCGAGCTCGTCGACCGCGACGCGGAGGTCGTGCTGCTCGGCGGCGCCGACGAGAGCGACGAGACGGGGCGGGTCTTCTCCTACGAGAACCTGAACCGTGCCTTCGCCGAGCTCGAAGGGGGCGCGCGCCTCGTCTGCCTGCACCGCAACCGCTGGTGGCAGACCTCCCGCGGCCCCCTGCTCGACGCCGGTGCGTTCGTCGCCGGGCTCGAGTACGCGGCGGGCGTCGAGGCCGAGGTGGTGGGCAAGCCGAGCCGGACGTACTTCGAGGCTGCGCTGGCCGAGCTCGGCGCCTCCCCGGACGACGCGGTCATGGTCGGCGACGACGTGGAGGCCGACGTGGGCGGCGCCAAGGCGGCCGGGTTGCGCGGCGTGCTCGTCCGCACCGGGAAGTTCAGGGAGGAGACCCTCGCGTCCGCGGAGCCGCAGCCCGACGGCGTCGTCGAGTCGATCGCGGCCGTGCCCGCCTACCTGCGAGAAGCGTCGTGAAGGTCGGGCTCGACGTGATCGAGATCGACCGCGTGCGCGCCACGCTCGAGCGCTACCCGAGCTTTCGCGAGCGGTGCTTCACCGAGGCCGAGCGCGCCTACTGCGACTCGCGGGCGAACCCGGCGCAGCACTACGCGGCGCGCTTCGCGGGGAAGGAGGCCGTCGGCAAGGCGCTCGGGTTCGGCGTCGCGCGCGCCTTCGCCTGGAAGGACGTCGAGATCGCCGGGCGGCCGAAGCCGTCGGTGTACCTGTCCGGCCGCGTCGAGGAGTGGTCGCGGCGGGTCGGCGCGGGCGCGCTCGACCTCTCCATGACGCACTCCAAGGGCATCGCCGCGGCCGTCTGCGTCGCCGTCGTCACGGAATGACCTGGGCCGAGCCTCTCTACACGGCCGAGGAGATGCGCGCCGCGGAGGCCGCGTACCCGGGCGAGACCGTGGAGTTGATGGAGCGCGCCGGCACCGCGGTGGCACAGGAGGTGCTGACGCGCTTCCCGGATGCGGAACGGGCAGCGGTCGTCTGCGGGACCGGTGCGAACGGCGGCGACGGGCTCCTGGTCGCGGCCGAGCTCGCGCGTGCCGGCAAGCGCTCGGTCGCGCGCATCGTGGGCTCCGAGGAGAAGATCGCCGGCGACTCCGCGGTCATGCTCGCCCGGGCGCGGGACGCCGGCGTCGCCTTCGTGGACGAGCAGACTCCTGCGGACGTCGTCGTCGACGCACTCTTCGGCACGGGGTTCAGCGGGAAGCCGCGATCCGATGCCGCCCGCGTGATCGCCGAGGTGAATGCGGCCGGCGTGCCGGTCGTGTCGGTCGACCTGCCTTCCGGCGTCGACGCCTCGACGGGCAAGGTCGAGGGGTCGGCGGTGCAGGCGCGCGCGACCGTGACGTTCCACGCGCTCAAGGTCGGCCACGTCGTCGCGCCCGGGCGCTTCCACGCGGGCGAGGTCGTCGTCGCGGACATCGGCCTCGAGCCCGGCCCGACTCGGTTGCGCCGCGCGAACCGCGACGTGCTCGGCCTCGTTCCGCGCCGGACGGAGCGCGACAACAAGTACTCGGCCGGTTCGGTGCTCGTCGTCGGCGGGTCGACCGGCCTCACCGGCGCCCCGTCGCTCACCTCCGAGGCGGCGCTTCGCGCCGGGGCCGGGATCGTGACCGCCTGCGTGCCCGCCTCGCTCAGCCTCGTCTTCGAGCAGCGCCTCGTCGAGGTGATGACGAGGCCGTGCCCGGACGAGGACGGGACGATGACGCCGGAAGCGGCGGACGAGATTCTCGCCGCCGCGGAGCGGGCCGGCGCGATCGCGCTGGGGCCGGGCCTGGGGCGGACCGAGGGCGTCGCGGGCGCTCGTCGGCTTCCTCCTCGACCGGCTCGAGAAGCCGATCGTGCTCGACGCCGACGGCCTCTGGGCGCTCGCCGGCCACCTCGACTGGGTGTTCGCGCGCGAGGCGCCGACCGTGCTGACGCCGCATGCAGGCGAGCTGGGCCGCCTCCTCGGGCGGTCCTCCGGCTGGGTGACGGAGAACCGGCTCGACGCCGTCCAGGCAGGCGCGGACGACACCGGCGCGGTCGTGCTGCTCAAGGGCGTGGACACGCTCGTCGCAGGCCCGGGAAGGAATCCGGTCGTCGCCGACCTCGGGAACGCGGGCCTTGCCACCGCCGGAAGCGGCGACGTCCTCACCGGCGTCGTCGCCTCGTTCCTCGCCAAGGGCATGGAGGCGGGCCGCGCCGCGATCGCCGCCGCGGCCGCGTGCGGGACCGCCTCGCATGTGGCAGCCGAACGTCACGGCGAGGCGGGAATGATCGCGCGCGACGTCGTCGAGGCGCTCTCGCCCGCGCTCTCCGGGTGAGCCGAGGCACGGTGCTCCGATCCGAGATCACCATCGACCTCGGCGCGCTGCGCCGCAACGTCGAGCACCTGTGCGCGGCGGCGGCGCCCGCCGAGGTGTGGGCGGTCGTCAAGGCCGACGCGTACGGGCACGGCGCGGTCGACGCGGCCCGGGCGGCCTTGGCCGGCGGCGCGACGGCGCTCTGCGTCGCGACCGCGGCCGAGGGAGAGGAGCTCCGCGCAGCGCTCGGGGACGCACGCATCCTGGTCATGGGCCCGCTCGGGGAGGGCGAGGAGCCGAGGGCGCGCGAGGCGCGGCTCGAAGTCGCGCTGTCGGCGCCGCCGGTCCCCGACGGTCTCGACGTCCACTTCAAGATCGATACCGGCATGGGCCGCTGGGGGATGAGCCTCGCCGACGCGTTCGCACTCCCGCGCGACCGGCTCGTCGGCCTCATGAGCCACCTGGCCACCGCGGACGAGCCGGACGAGGCCTTCGCACGCGACCAGATCCTCAGGTTCGAGGAGGCGCGGCGCGAGTTTCCCGGCGTCCCCGCGCATCTTGCGAACAGCGCCGGCGCGCTGCGCTTCGAGGAGGCCAGGGCGGACGCGGTCCGCTGCGGCATTGCCGTCTACGGTCTCTCGCCCTTCGGCGACGACCCCGCGGCTCACGGCCTCGAGCCCGTCCTCTCCTGGAGGAGCCACATCGCCCAGACGCGCTCGCTCGCGCCGGGCGAGAGCACGGGCTATGGCCGGCGCTTCGTCGCGGAGGAGCCGACGCGGATCGGCCTCGTCCCCGTCGGATACGCGGACGGATTCCGCCGCGGCCTCACCGGCACCGAGGCCCTGGTCGGCGGCACGCGGCGGCGGGTCGTCGGCACGATCTCGATGGACTCCTTCGCCGTCGAGCTCGGCGACGAGCCAGTCGGGACGCCGGTGACGCTGATCGGCGACGGGATCCTCGCCGAGGAGCACGCGCGCGTCCTCGGCACGATCAACTACGAGATCACGTGCGGCATCGCCCGCGACTCGCGCCGGACCGTCCTGAAGGTCGTCGATGGATGACCGCATCCGTCAGGCGGTGGGCGCGGAGCCCGCCTGGGTCGTCGGCGGCGCGCTGCGCGACGAGCTCCTGGAGCGCGAGATCGTGGACGTCGACGTCGCCTGCGCCGACCCCGAGCTCGCGGCGCGCCTGTACTCGCGGCTCGCGGGCGGCGCGGTGTTCCCGCTCTCGGAGCGCCACGGCGCCTGGCGCGTGGCGTTCCGCGCGGGGAACACGGTCGACTTCACGCCGCTGCACGGCGAGACGATCGAGGACGACCTCGCCACGCGCGACTTCACCGTGAACGCGATGGCGCGCCCGCTGGAGGGCGGCGACCTCGTCGACCCCTTCGGAGGCGAGGCGGATCTCGCCGCCAAGCGGCTCCGCGCGGTCTCGCCCTCGATCTTCGACGACGATCCGCTTCGCCTGCTGCGCGCCGTCCGCCTGGAGGACGAGCTCGGCTTCCGCCTCGACGAGGAGACGGAGCGGCTCGTGCGCGAGTCGGCCGGGCGCGTCGGGGAGCCGGCCGGCGAGCGGATCCTCGGCGAGCTCGAGCGCATGTCGCCGGAAGGGCTGCGCCGCGCGGAGGATCTCGGTCTCCTCGCCCCGCTGGGCGGCGACCTCGGCGGCTTCGAGCGGGTCGACCTCGTCGACTCGCCCGGCTTCGTGCTCGTCGTCGTCTTCGGCGAGCGGCTGCTGAAGCTTCCGATCTCCAACGAGCTGCGCCGTTTCGCCCGGACGCTCCTGGCGGCCGAGCGCCCGTCCGACGACTCCGCGCGGACGATCCACCGCTTCCGCAGGCGCACCGAGCCCTGGGCGCTGAGCGCGCTCGCGTTCGTCGGCGCGACCGATCTCTACGACGCCGTGCGCGCCGCCCGCGCGGCGGAGCCGTCCGAGCCGCTCCTGCGCGGCGATGACGTGCTCGAGCTCGGAGTAGCGCCGGGACCGGAGGTCGGCCGCCTCCTCGAGCTCGTTGCCGAGGAGCGCGCAGCCGGGACGATTGCCACGAGAGACGAGGCGGTTGACCTCGTCTCCCGCGAGCTCAGTTCTTGAAGATCAGCTCCTGCTCGAGCACGTGGACGAGCCGGGTCACCGTCTCACCGTCTGCAAATGTCATGTCGCAGCTGAAGTGGACGTTCGGCTCGACGCCCGCGCCGTCCTCGCCCGGACGACAGGAGATCGCCGTGACGGTGCTGCTCTGGCCCGAGTCGTCGACGAACGTGCCCTGCGCCAGTTGCTGGACCTGCGCGACCATCAGGGGCGGGCCGTGCGCCTCGCTGTGGTCGTGGTGTGTCGAGTCCCACACCCAGTAGCCGCCGCCGATGGCGAGCAGGACGAGAAAGAAACCTCCTCGGCGCACTTTCGGTACCTCCGGGATTCGCGTGTTTCGCCACAGGGGTGTGCCGAGAAACAGACCCCGTTCTCCCTTCGACCGGGAGGGTTTGTGACTTGAGGCACCCTTTCGAGGGGGCTAATGAGGGCTCAGCGCCACTTGACCGTGCAGCCGACCGGAGGGGTCTGCTGCACGGTGGGGACGGAGCCCGCGAGGGCTGCGTCGAGGGCCGGGCGGAGGTACGGGTCGGCGCCTTCCGGATCGTTGTGATCCGAGTCCGGCGCGCCGTGGTACACGAGCCTGTGGTCGGCGTCGAAGACGAAGACCTCGGGCGTGCGGGCGGCGCCGTACGTGCTCGCGGTCTCCTGGGTCTCGTCGTAGAGGAACGGGAAGACGAAGCCCTTCTCGTCCGCCCGCTGCCGCATGTCCTCGGGCAGGTCGCCCAGGTAGCCCGAGTTGGGATTCACGGCGACGAGCGCCGCGCGTCCCGCGTAGTCCCGAGCCACGTCGTTGAGCCGGTCCTCCCAGGCGATCGACGTACGGGCAGTGACAGCACGAAAAGACGACCGCGACTGGCTGTCCCTGGTAGTCGGAGAGGCTGTAGGTGCCGCCGTCGGTCCCGGGCAGCGAGAAGCCCGGGGCGGGGTCACCGAGCTTGAGCGCCGCCATGGCGCAAGGATATAGCCGTGCCCGATCTCTACGACGCTGTCGGCCACGGGATGTGGGCGTACTCGCGCGCGGCGTTCCGCGTCGCGACGATGAGCGACGGATCGTTCGCGCCAGAGCCCGGGACGCTCGTCGTGGCGACGCACCGGCGCGAGACCGACGTGCCGATCCTGTGCCCGCCGCTCTACTTCGCGATGGGTGGTCGGCGCAACCGCACGGACCGCCTCCACTTCGCCGCGCGCGACGACATGTTCCTGCCGGGGTTCTTCGCCGGCTTCCCGCCCGACCTCCCGGCGAGGGCACGGCGGCTCCTCTATCCCGTCGCGGTCGGGCGCTGGCTCCCGCTCGTCAACGTGTTCCCGATCCGGAGCGCGAGCGTGGCCCGGCTCGGGGAGGTCATCGCCGCGCGACCCGACGCGCCGCTGGAGGATCTCGTCCCTGCGGAGACGCTCGAGGCCTTTCGCGCCCGGGGGCCGATCGGGCGCGCAGGCGACGCGCTGCGCGGCGCGTACGCCGACCTGCTCTGGCAGGCGGTCTCGCCGGGCGAGGGCGTGAAGGGCGACCTCGACGAGTTCTGGAGCCGCCGTGCAGCGCAGGCGGCGGGCGACTTCCGCCGGCTGGTCGAGCTCCTGCGGGACGGCAGGGTGCTGGTCGTGTTCCCGGAGGGCAGGCCGTCGCCGGACGGCGAGATCGGGCCGATCCGGCCCGGGATCGGGGCGCTCGTGCGGCGCGGCCGTCCCGCGACCGTGCGCCCGCTCGCGATCGCGTACGACCCGCTCGTGCGCGGTCGGACGCGCGTGCACCTCGCGCTGGGAGACCCGGTCGCGCCGCCGTCGGACGAGGTCGAGACGGAGATCCTCCGGCTCCTCAGGCGCACGATGCCGCTGACCTGCGGCCAGGTCGTCGCCTCAAAGCTCCAGGCGGGCGCCGAGGCCGATCCGACGGCGCTGGAACGGGACCTGGCGGACGCGGTCGCGCTCGCGCGGGCCGAGGGAGGCCGGTCGAGCCCGAGCTGGGAACGGCCGAGAGTCGCCGACGAAGGCTCGGCGAGGCGCTGGCGGCCGCTCCGCGGAAGGCGGGCGAGCTTCCTGTCCTCGCGCGCGAGCACGCGAGCGCTCGCGATCCCGGCTAGCCGGGCTCCTGCGCCGCCTCGCTGTTGCGGCGCCGCCCCCGGAGGCGCGGGAAGGCCGGGCTGATGAGGATGGCGCCCATGATCGTCACCGGCAGCACCGCGAGCGCGTGCATCGTGATGACGTACGCGGAGGCCTTGGCGATCGGGACGTCGATCCCCTTCGCGGCCAGCAGAGTGAGGTAGTCGAACGTGCCGATGCCCGCCGCCGTCGCCGGGACGGCGAGAGCGAGGTTCCCGATGCCCTCGAGCAGGAAGTACGCGCCGACCGGAAGATCGAGCGCGAAGGCGAACTCGCCGACCACGTAGTACATGGCCACGTCGGCGAGCCACATCGCAGCCGACGTGCCGAAGATGGCCACGAGCCGCGTCCGGCCGCGGAACGCTCCGAGCCCGTCCACGAAATGCGCTGCCGCGCGTGTGAAGCGGGTGTGCCAGCGCGGCGGGAGCCGCCGCGTCGCGCGCCAGGCGAAGCGCTCTGCGCGATCGGGGTCGCGGGCGGCTAAGGCGACGAGCACGACCCCGAGGGCCGCCCCGGCGGAGAGCGCGACGCCGGTCAGGAGCATCGGCCCTCCCTGGCCGATGGCGAGCGCGCCGAAGAGGATCCACGCGGAGAGGACGACGCCGTCGAGCAGCCGCTCGGCGAAGAGCGTCCCGGCGGTGACGAAGACCGGGACCTGACGCTCGCGCAGCGCCTCGATGCGGAGGAAGTCACCGCCGCGCGCGGGAAGAATGTTGTTCGCGCCGCGGCCCACCGCGACGGTCGAGAACAGCTTCCAGAGGCCGAGCCGGTAACCCGCGCCTTCGAGGAGATAGCGCCAGCGGACGGCCATGATGACCACGTTCGCGACCACCAGGGAGACCGCCGCGGCCATCGTCCACGGGGGCAGCGCCACGATCTCGCTCCAGGCCTCGCTCAGGTCGACCTCGCGCAGGAAGAGCCAGAGGAACGCTCCAGTGGCAGCTGAGCCAACGGCGATGCGGGCCAGGTTGCGTCGCCACTTGCCCATGGCAGTAAGTATGCGGCCTATGCCTCGGCGGACGCGGAACGGAACGCGCTTCTCGGGCCGGCGCGAGGTCGCGATCGGCCTGGGCGTCTACGCGCTCTACCTCCTCGCGAGCCGGCGTAAGCGTGATGAGCGCGGCCGCGCCCGCGCGATCGCCAACGCCGAGCGTGTGGTCGGGGTCGAGCGGCGCCTCGGCATCCATGTCGAGCCCCGCCTTCAGGCGAC
Organism: uncultured Actinomycetes bacterium; assembly: GCA_963748205.1. GTDB lineage: Bacteria > Actinomycetota > Thermoleophilia > Gaiellales > Gaiellaceae > JAIBJN01. The sequence continues at coordinate 67,054 of CAVVIB010000004.1, read as the reverse complement.
GTTGCTGCCGCACAGGCGTCTGCTCGCCGTTCTCAACGTCGCCTACGTCTTCTCCAACGCGGCTCTCACCGTCGGCTGGCTCATGCGTCTCTACGGGAAGCGGCACCCGGAGTTCCACCGCTTCCGCCGGGCCGCGGTGCTGACGACGCTGATCGCGCAGCCGATCTTCGTGCTCTTCCCCTGCGCGCCGCCGCGCTCGCTCGACGGCTTCGTGGACACGATGTCCGACGTCACGGGGGTCGACCTCGACTCCGGCGTGGTCGCGCAGCTCTACGACCCGCTCGCGGCCATGCCGAGCATCCACATCGCCTACGCCGTCGTCACCGCTGCCGGGGTCGCGGCGGCAAGCGAGAGCCCCGTCTTGCGGGCGGTCGCGCCCGCCTATCCGCCGCTCGTCGCCGCGGTCATCTTCGTGACCGCGAACCACTACGTCCTTGACGCGGTCGCGGGCGCGGCCGTGGCGACGGTCGCGCTACGCCTCACGCGCTAGGTCGTCATTTGTTACTGGAGCGTCTCGCCGGCGGCTGCGGGCGGTGAGGCGGCTCAGAGTCCCCGGGATGGCAGCCTGAAGCAGCCCCGCGATGCGGTACGCGCCGAAGACGAACGACTCCGGCCGGTTGCGTTCGACCGCGCGGAGGATCGCCTCGGCAACGCGCTCGGGCGGAAGGACGAGCCGCGAGAACCGCGTCCCGTCGAAGCGGGTCTGCGGGAAGCCCTCCGTGCGGACCGGCCCGGGGTTGACCGCGTGGACGCGGATCCCGCGAGGGGCGAGCTCGGCGGTGACGCCCCGCGAGAACGCGAGCTGGGCGTGCTTCGACGCGGCGTAGGGGCCGGACGAGCCCCCGCTCGCGAAGACGCCGGCGACCGAGGCGACGTTGACGACGTCCGACGGTGCGCCCGCCTCCAGGAGCGATAGGAACGCGCGGAGGGCCCAGACGCTCCCGAGGTAGTTCGTTCTCGTCACGTCCTCGATCCGCTCCGGCGGGAGGTCGAGGAACCCGCCGCCGCCGGGGATGCCGGCGTTGGCGACGAGCAGGTGCACGGCCTGATGCCGCTCTCCGATCCGTGCGGCCGCGGCTTCGAGCTCCTCGAGCTCCCTCACGTCGCAGACCTCCGCTTCGGCGCCGATCTCCGCCGCGAGCCGCTCCAGCCGCTCCGCACGTCGCGCCAGGAGGACGCAGCGCCAGCCGCGCGCCGTGAGGAGCCGCGCGGTCGCGGCCCCGATGCCGGACGAGCCGCCGGTTACGACCGCGACGCGAATGTCCGCAGGGTCTCCAGGTTGATCTCGACCGTGTCGGCGATCGGGTCGGCGTAACCGCCCGCGAGCGTGACGCAGACCGGCACCCCGGCCGCGACGAGGCTGTCGCGGACCAGGGTGTCGCGGGTAGCGATGCCAGCCTTGGTCAGCGAGAGGCGACCGAGCTTGTCGCCGCGGAACGGATCTGCGCCGGCCAGGTAGAAGCACACGTCGGGCCGCGAGCGCGCGAGCGCCTGCGGAAGAAGGCGTGCGAGGGTCTCGAGATACCGGTCGTCCTCGGTGTCGTCCGGGAGGTCGGCCTCGAGGTCGCCGGGAACGCGCCGGAACGGGTAGTTGCGAAAGCCGTTGACCGAGAAGGTGAACGCCTCGGGATCGTCCATGAAGGCGGCGTGCGTCCCGTCGCCCTGATGGACGTCCAGGTCGACGACGAGCACGGTCCGCACCCGGCCTGCGAGCCGGAGGGCCTTCGCGGTCACGACGACGTCGTTGAAGACGCAGAATCCGCGGCCCGCGCCGGCGAAGGCATGGTGCGTCCCGCCGCCCACGTTCGCCGCGACGCCGTCCGCGAGCGCGGCTTCGGCCGCCAGCAGCGTGGCGCCGACGGAGCGGCGCGCCCGCTCCACGAGCTCCGGCGACCAGGGAAGCCCGAGCGCGAGCTCTTCGCGCCGTGTCAGCGCGCCCTCCGCTGCGCGACGGAGGTAGTCGGCCTCGTGGGCGAGGCCGAGCTCGGCGTCGGTCGCGCCGCGAGCGTCCTCTACGTCGATGTTCGGCGAGGCCTCGGCGCCCTCGCGGACGAGTCTGTACTTGCCCAGTGGGAACCGGTGACCCGGCGGCAGCGGGTAGGTGAAGACGTCGTGCGCGAACGCTCTCACGCCAGCGAGATTAGACTGCCGCGTCGATGACCGTCGCTCGCCAGCTCGCTCCCGCGGGTGAAACCATGTTTCCCCCGCGTGCCCCCTTCTTTGATGCAGTGAAGGAACCTCCCGGTTCCCTCACACACCCTCCCTCCGCTCACGTGCCGGGAGCCGGCACGTGAGCGACCGCTTCGCCGGAAAGACAGGGCTCGTCCTCGGAGTCGCCAACCGCCGCTCGATCGCCTGGGCGATCGCGCAGCGGCTCGCCGAGGGCGGCGCGACGCTCGCGTTCACGTATCAGGGCGAGCGCATCGAGAAGAACGTGCGCGACCTCGCCGAGGGCGTCTCGTCGCCTTTGATCACCGAGTGCGACGTCCGCGCCGACGCGGATCTCGAGCGCGTCTTCGCCGAGGTGGGGGAGGCCTTCGGCGGCAAGCTCGACCTGCTCGTACACTCGGTCGCCTTCGCAGACGCGCGCGACCTCGAGGGCCGTTTCACCGACACGCCGCGCGAGCGCTTCTGGCTCGCGCTCGACGTCTCGGCCTACTCGCTGGTCGCCTGCTCCCGCCTCGCCGAGCCGCTCATGGAGGCGGCCGGCGGCGGCTCGATCATGACGATGACCTACCTCGGCGGGGAGCGCGCGGTGCCGCACTACAACGTCATGGGCGTGGCCAAGGCGACGCTCGACTCGTCGGTTCGCTACCTCGCGTGGGACCTCGGCCAGAAGAACATCCGCGTGAACGCCGTGTCGGCCGGCCCGGTCAGGACGCTGGCGGCCCGTTCGATCGCCGGCTTCCCGACGATGGAGGCGATCGTCGAAGAGCGCGCCCCCCTCCACCGGCCGATCGACGCGGACGACGTGGGGGAGGCCGCCGCGTTTCTCCTCTCGGACGAGGCGAAGAACATCACCGGCACGACGCTCTACGTCGACTCCGGCTACCACGCCATGGGCATGTAGGGGCCGGCCGAGGGCGGCGATCGCCGCCCCCGACCCCAGCTCCCGATTTCTACCCCTGAGTCTCCTGCGACTGGATGACGGTCACGTCGAGCACGCCGTCGAGCCAGCTGTCGATCGCCTGTGCGACCTCCTCCCAGCCGTCGGCCACCATGAGCAGGTGCGGCCTCCCCTCGAACTCGATGTAGTCCGTCTGGGCGGGCGAGCGCTCGTACTTCTCGTACTGCTTGTGGGAGAGCGATGCCGGGACCGTGTGGTCCTTCTCCGCCCCGATGATGAGAAGCGGCGCGCGCTCGGCGTTCTTGAAGTGCACCTCGCTCGGGGGGTCGAGGTGGAAGTTCGCGAGCCCCGCCTCGTAGAAGATCCGGCCCGTCTCCGGAACGGCGTAGGTCTCGTAGGCGGCGGCCGCGGCTTCCGGCGTGAACGTGTTCACGAAGCCGTAGGTGAACTCCTCGAGTGACAACGGCACGACGCCGCGGCGCTTGGACGGATGCGCGAGCGCAGGAGCGGCGGCCTTGAGCGACGAGAAGGGGAGGACCAGGATGCCCTTGGGCGGTGCCGGGCTCATGGCGACGCCCGCCCTGCCGAGACCGCGGTCGAGCAGTAGCTCCAGGATCAGCCCTCCGAACGAGTGGCCGATGAGGACGGGCGGCTGGTCGAGCGCGCGGATCTTCTCCTCGTAGTGGTCGACGATCTCGTCGAGGCCGAGGCCCTTGATCTCCTCCGCGTCTTCGCGGAGCTCGTCGACGTCGCCGTGCTTGCGCGGCCACTCGGGCGCGGAGACGTCGAACCCGCGGCCCTCGAAGTAGTCGGCGAAGTTGTTCCAGCTGTTGGCCGCGAGCCAGGCTCCGTGGATCAGCATGAGCGGAGTCCGGTCGCGGTTGGGCGCGGTTGCCATGACGGCTCCCTTCTCGCTGGGGGTGACCCTGCCAACACTACGTGCGTTGCCGCAGGGAAGACAGGCCCCGCGGCCCGCGTCTAGCGAACGACGGGCTCATCGCACCCCGAGATGGAGGGAACGCTGCCGGAGCTCAGCCAGGAAGACGCCCAGTTCGAGATCGGCGAGGTCTGATGGCGATCGCGTTGCCGCGGGCGGGAGGCCTGGGATCCGTCGCGTCCGTGCTGGTCGGCCGGGAGCGCGAGCGCGCCCGGATCGAGGAGCTGCTCGAGCAAGCCCGGAGCGGCCACAGTGACGCACTCGTCGTCCGCGGAGAGGCGGGGATCGGCAAGACGGCCCTCCTCGGGCATGCCGTAGAGCGTGCCGACGGGGTGACGGTGGTGCGCGCTCTCGGCGTCGAGTCGGAAGCCGAGCTGCAGTTTTCCGGCCTTCTCGAGCTGCTCCGCCCGTTCCTGGAGCACCTTCCGCAGATCCCGTCGCAGCAGGCGAAGGCGCTACGGAGCGCTCTCGGCCTGTGCGAGCCCGAGATGCACGACCGCTTCACGATCGGCGCGGCGACTCTGAGCCTGCTCGCTGCGGCGGCCGAATCGAGCCCGCTGCTCGTGGTCGTCGACGATGCGCAGTGGCTCGACTGCGCGACGACGGACGCCCTTCTGTTCGCCGCGAAGCGGCTCGACGCGGACTCCGTGGCCATCCTTTTCGCCGTTCGCGAGGGTGAGGGCCGAGGCTTCGCAGCGCCCGGAATCGACAGTCTCGAGCTCGGCGGCCTGACCGTGGACGAGGCGGTGCAGCTGCTCGCCTGTTGTGACGGGCCGACCGTCGCGTCCGAGGTTGCCGAGCGGCTGTGGGAGGCGACGCAGGGGAACCCGCTGGCCCTGCTCGAGGTGCAGAGCCTGCTCGATGCCGAGCAGCTCAGCGGGCGAGAGCCGCTGCCCGAGCCGGTCCCCGCCGGTGCGACGCTCGAGCGAGCGTTCACCTGGCGCGCCGAGACGCTTCCCGTCGACTCCCAGCGCGCCTTGCTGGTCGCCGCCGTTTCCTTCTCGACGGAGCTGGCGCCGGTCGCGGAAGCGCTGGAGGCGCTCGGGATCGGGAGCGCCGCGCTCGAAGCGGCCGAGGACGCAGGGCTGATCGCCATCGCGGAGGGGCGAATCGACTTTCGCCATCCCCTCGTCCGCTCGGCCGTGTTCCACGGCGCTCCGCCGTCCGAACGCCGGGAGGCGCATCGGGCGCTCGCCGACGCCATGCGCGACCGCAACGATGCGGAGCGCCGGGCCTGGCATCTCGCCTGGGCCGCTCTGGGCGTGGACGAGGAGGCCGCAGCGGCGCTCGAGCTCGCCGCGCAGCAGGCCCTGTCGCGCTCGAGCTACGCAGCCGCGGCGGCGGCGTTCGAGCGGGCGGCCGGCCTGACTGCCGATGAAGAGCGGCGCCTGCCGTGGCTCGCCGCGGCCGCCGATGCTGCGCTCCACGCGGGTCGTGCCGATGAAGCCCTGGCGCTTTTGGCTGCGCCGCTCCAGGCGGACCGGCAGCCGCGCCTCAAGGCCGAGGCGCTGAGGCTCCAGGGGCGGATCGAGTACCTCGCCGGCCGGCCGAAGCGTGCGGGCGACCTTCTCGTCGAGGCGTCCGTCACTGCTCGAGGACGTCGATCGGCGGCTCGCGGTCGAGATCTGCACGGAGGCGTGCAGCGCCAGGCTCGGAGTCGGGGATGCTCCCGGCATGCTCGCCGCCGCCGAGCGCGCGCATGCACTTGCTGCCGAGTCGGAGGACGACGACATACGCCGGCGCGTGTCGCTCACGCTCGGCTGGGTCCTCTGTTACGTCGGGCGCTCGACGGAGGGCACGCCCCTGCTCGAGCGGGCGGTGGAGTCGGTGGAGGACTTCGGCGCGCAGCTCGATTCGCTGAGCCTCCTCCGCATCGGGGTCGCGCTCGAGTGGCTGGAGCGATCGAACGACGCGTTTGCGTACGCCTCCCGTGACGTCGACCGCGCGCGGGAGCAGGGTGCGGTGGGCCTTCTCCCGTACCTGCTCTACCAGCAGGCCTGGCACGCCAACCGCGCGGGCCTCCTGAGCGAGGCGTACGCCGCGGCATCCGAGGCTCTGACGCTGGCCCGGGAGATGGATCTGTGGCTTCCGCGCGTGCAGGCCCTGCTGATCCTCGTTGCAATCACGGCGAAGCGAGGCGCGGAGCGCGAGTGCCGCGCGCTACGCGGACGAGCTCGAGGCGCCCCTCGAGGAAGCAGGGCTGCACGGCTACCGCGTCTGGCTCCGGCAGTCGCTCGGCCTGCTCGAGCTCGCGCTCGGCAACCTCGACGAGGCAGGCCGACGAGCTCGAGGCGGCGGCGCACGGCCTCGACGAGCTCGGCATTCACTCCCGGGTCATCATCCCGCGCGCGGAGCTCGTCGAGGTCTACGCGCGGGCGGGACGAAGCGAGGAGGCGGAGAGCGTGCTCGTCGCCATGGGCACGTCGCTCGAGTGCCAGAGCCCCGTCGGCCTGGCCGGCGGCGCCCGCGGCCGCGGGCTGCTCGCGGCCGACGACCGGTTCGAAGAATTCTTCGCCGAGGCCTTCGCCGAGCACGAGCGCTCGGACGACCGGTGGGCTCTGGCGCGCACCCGGCTCTGCTTCGGCGAGCGGCTCCGCCGTGCCGCGAGGCGCGTCGATGCGCGCGAGCAGCTCAGGCTCGCGCTCCAGGCCTTCGAGGACATGGGAGCAGAGGCCTGGGCGGAACGGGCGCGCGCGGAGCTGCGGGCGACCGGCGAGAAGCTCAGGCGCCGGCAGTCGTGGGAGGAGGAGGAGCTCACGCCGCAGGAGCTCCAGATCGCGCTCCACGTTGCGCGGGGAATGACGAACCGCCAGGTCGGCGCGGCGCTCTTCCTCTCCCACAAGACGATCGAGTTCCACCTCGGCCGGATCTACCGCAAGCTCAACATGCGCGCCCGGGCGGAGCTGATCATGCGCTTCGCCACCGAGGCGGTGGCGTCCTAGACAACGACAGGGGCCTCCCGTAGGAGGCCCCTGTCTGCGGTGGTACGTTCGGGTTACTGGTTGACGCTGAGCTGGATCAGGGCACCCAGGCCGGCACCGACGAAGAACCTGTCGTTGCCGCCGAGGCCGTTGATCGTGAGCCGGTCGTTGGCGGCCTCCGAGTGCGCGATCCGCACGCGGGGAGCCATGCCCGTCACGTCCACGATGTCGCCGTCGCGGCGGACTCGGAAGTCGTCGCGGGCGTTCGTGCCGTTCATGGTGATGGTGTCGGGCTGTCCGTCGCCGGCGCCGCCGCCGAGGACGCCTTCGAGGTCGATGTTCGCCAGGTCGACGTCGGTGCCGCTGAGGTCGTTGACGACCGTGTTGTCGGCGCCGCCGAGTGCTTCGAGGTCGACCCGCTCGACGTCGTTGGTGTCCATGGTGATGTTGCCGAGGTCACGGAAGAAGCGGAGGCGGTTGCCGTTGGCGGAGAAGTCGAAGTTCTCGCTGCCTCCGGAGCCGTTGAACAGGAGCCTGTCCGTGCCGCCCTGCCCCTCGACCGTGTCGCTGCCGTCGCCGGGATCCCAGACGAACGTGTCGTGGCCGGTGCCGAGGATGCCGACGTCGGCCCCGCCGTTACCGTCGACGCGGTCGTTCTGCGCCCCACCGAGGAGCGCGTCGGCACCGTCGCCGCCGTTGAGCGTGTCGTAGCCGTCGCCGCCGAACAGCTTGAGCTGGAGCAGAGCCGCGAGGCCGCTCGCACCCGAGATCGTGTCCGCGCGGTCAAGGCCGTAGACAGCGAGCGTCGCCACGCCGGCCACGTCCACGAAGGCCGGGATGTTCGACGCGGTCACCCGTGCGTTGCCGGGCACCGGCGACGGGGCGATGTCGATGACATCCCACGCTGCCGAGCCGAACAGCCTCACGAGGTCTCCGCCGCCCTGCCCGTCGATCGTGAGCAGGTCGCTCCCCTGCTCGGCCCGCCGGATGCGCACGTCGGCGGCGAGGCCGTCGACCGCGATCGCGCCGGACCACGCGCTGACGTGGATCAGGTCGGAGCCGGCGGTGCCCTTGGCGGTGATGGTGTCGGGCTGTCCGTCTCCGGCTCCGCCGCCGAGGACGCCTTCGAGGTCGATGTTCGCCAGCGTGACGTCGGTGCCGGTGAGGTCGTTGACGACCGCGTTGTCGGCGCCGCCGAGCGCCTCGAGGTCGACCCGCTCGACGTTGTCGGTGTCCATGGTGATGTTGCCCAGGTTGCGGAAGAAGCGGAGGCGGTTGCCGTTGGCGGAGAAGTCGAAGTTCTCGGCGCCTGCGGAGCCGTTGAACAGGAGCGTGTCCGTGCCGCCCTGGCCCTCGACGACGTCGCTGCCGTCGCCGGGATCCCAGACGAACGTGTCGTGGCCGGTGCCGAGGATGCCGATGTCGGCGCCGCCGTTACCGTCGACGCGGTCGTTCTGCGCCCCGCCGAGGAACGTCTCGGCGCCCGCGCCGCCGAGCAGCGTGTCGTAGCCGTCCTGGCCGTTCATCGAGGTCGTCTCCGTGTCCGTGAAGACGCCGTTGGCCTCGTCCATCCTGACGCGGTCGTTGCCGCCGCCCGCGTTGACGACGATCCTGTCGAACGCTGCCCGGTCGAAGCTGAGGTCGGCCGAGCCGTTGTCCCCGACGTCGACCTGCAGCGTCGTGGGAACGCCCGCCTGCAGCCGGAGTGCGAGCTGGTCGCTTGCTCCGTTGCCGGTGAGGGTCAGCGTTCCGTTGTTCACGCGTGCCGAGTAGCCCGCGTTCGCGCGCTCGGCCACGAGGCCGAGGACCGCGAGCAGACCCGCGACCACGGCGACCAGCCGGGCCCACGCGAAGCCGCTCCTGCGCGAAGGGCTCTCCAGGTAGTTGACGACTCCAGACATCTCTCCACCCCTTTGCCAATCGATTTGTGGGCTTTCGCCCGATTGGCCTCGATGGTCGCGCGCAGGGTGGCACCCTCTCTTCGGGGGAACCCCTGGTCCTCATGGGGACCCCTCCTAGTGAGGGCTAGCGCGGTGAGATGTCCTGGCCCGAGATGCCCGGGCGGCCATGCCCGGGCATCTCGGCCTGGTTCCCCCCTAGGGCCTGGCGGGACGCCGCCGCTCGCAGTCGGCTGCGACGGTGTCCGTGCGATCGACGAACGCAGTGTCGACCCCTGGGCCGCAGGTGATCGTGTCCTGCCCAAGGCCGCCGTAGATACGGTCGTTGCCGCTGTTTCCGTTGAGCGTGTCGTTCCCGGCTGCGCCGAAGATCTGGTCGGCGCCGTCGCCGCCGTTGACCGTGTCGTTCCCGGCGCCCGCCGGAGACCCAGACGTCGGCCCCGTCCCCGCCGGTCACCGTGTCGTCGCCCGGGCCGCCGAAGACCCGGTCGGCCCCGCCGTTGCCGGCGACGGTGTCGTTGCCGGCGCCGCCCCAGGCGTAGTCGCGGCCGGCACTCCCGACGATCATGTCGTCGCCTGCGTAGCCGTGGATGAAGTCGCGGGCGCTCGTGCCCGTGAGGGTGTCGTTGCCCGCGGTCCCCTTGATCAGCGCCGCCGAGGCCAGCGGGACGAGCACCGCGGCCGCGAGGACGGCGGCGAGGGAGAGGATTCGTTTCACGTCTGCACCTTTCGTTGCTGGTGACGGCGAGAGGGAGGGCCGTCTACGAGCACAGACGTTCGTGCGCACCGATCCCGGCGGGTCTTTACGAAACGCGAACAGAGTGGGTTAAGCGGGGAGCGCCCGTTGCCGGGCGCTCCCCGTAGCCGTTCGCTCCTTCCGGTTAGCGGAACTGGAAGAAGGCGCGGTGCTGGACGCCGTCGGTGCGCGTGAGTACGAACTCACGGCACGTCCCGCCCCAGTCGCGCTCGCTCTGCCAGCGGTAGCGGAACTGGCCGCCGCCGAGCAGCTTGAGCTTCGTGTCCCCCTGCGTCTCCGTGGCGATCGGGAGCTCGCGCGGGGTGACGAACTGCGTCTGGCTCGGAACCTGCAGCGTCGAGCAGTCCACCTTGCGCGAGAACGGCGAGTTGCTCGCGAGCACCTTCGACGGGTCGGTGTACCCGTCCGCCCGGAACTTCACCACGACGACGTCACCCGCGCCCGCTGAGTTCAGCGAGCCGTACGGCTGGTCGGCTCCCGCGGTGAAGCCGCGGCGACAGGCCGGATCCGTGTCGTACGCCTCGGTGCCGTCGTTGCGGCCCGTCGTCCCGCCGTCGCTCGCGCTGAAGCCGAGGCCGCGGCGGGAGAACGACGCCCAGAGCGTGCAGGTGTTGTCGCCGCCGGTCAGGACGCTCTCCGCGGCGATGATCGCGTTGCGCCCGGTGACGAACGTCGGGCCGCAGCCCTGGAACTTGAGACCGTCGTTGACGATCTGGTAGGCGAGGTTGTTCCCGCCCGTGCTCCAGTCGTCATAGAGGTTCGGGTTGAACCCGTTCTTCTCGATCAGGTCCCAGACCATGTCCCAGAGCATGGCCGACCAGGCGTGGCCGATCCCGTGCGGCTGGGAGAGCGAGGCGCCGTTGAGCCAGGCGCCCTGCTTGATGCTGTCGTAGGTCGACGGCTGGATCTCCATGTTCCGCGAGTACGGCCGGTTGCGGAGCCCGGGGCTCGTCCTGGGCGGCTCGTAGAGCACGTACGGGTAGATCCCGCGCGGCCCGTCCGGGTCGTCCTTCGCGGTGTCGATCAGCGCCGTGATGGCGTGCCAGTCGCCCCAGCCCTCGCCCATCTGCTCCTGCCCGGTGAGGCAGTTGATGTTGAGGCCGCCGGTGAGGCGGTTGGAGACGCCGTGGCTGTACTCGTGGATGATCGTCGCCGTGTCGAGGTCGCCCACCCGCAGGGGCGCGCGGCCCGTGTTGCGGTGGACCGAGCCCGGAGCCGGCGAGCCGGCGATCGCGGCCTTGATGGTGTTCCCGTCCGTCAGGCCGACCCGGATCGTCGGGACGTTGATCACCGGGAACATCGGCCCGGAGGTGAGCGCCGGGTTGTCCGTCGTGTGGACGATCACCACGGCAACTGCGCCCGCGGTCTGCGCGTTCAGCGTCTGCGCGTGGTTGGTGCACGCGGTGGCCGTGTCGACCACCGCGATCGCCCCCGCCGGCAGGCTGAAGGCGTCGCAGCCGTCGTTCGGAGCGCCGGTGCCGTCGTTGACGAGCACGAGCGTCCCGGGCGTCCCCGCCGTCGTCGCGGGCGGGCTGTAGCGGGCGTACTGGGCCAGGTACGTGCCGGCCGCCGCGCCCGAGCTCACCGTGACCGCGCTCGGGAGGCCGGAGCCGAACTCGATCATCGTCTGCATCCTCGGCTGCCCGCCGTCGGCGGCGGGGGTCGAGAAGTTCGCGTTCGACTGACCGGAGCCGTCCATGCCCTCGCAGCGGACGTCGTCGCCGCCGGTGCCGCCACGGCCGTAGTTGTTGACCTGGAAGTTCCCCGACGCCTCGTCGAAGCCGTACAGGTACTGCAGGTCGTGCACGATGTTGCACCAGCGGAACATGTTCGTGATGTTCGCCGGCACGTTGAACTGCGCGTGCTCGCCGAGGTTGATGGGGAAGTCGAAGTCGAGCCCGGAGCCGCCGTCGGGCGAGCCGGCCGGGTCCTGCAGCCCGTCGTTGTCGCGGTCGGTGTACGCGTGGACGTTGTTGCCCCGCGTGATCGTGAACTCCGCGCCCGCGACGCCGTTGGTGTCGTGCCAGCCGAAGGGGGACGCGAAGCCGTCGGCCGGGTTGGTGAAGAGCACGCGGTCGCTGTCGTCCGGGCTCTCCTGCGGGTAGGCCCGGTAGCTCGAACCGTCGTTGACCGGGCTGTCCGGCTCGAAGACCGTCGGCCCGAGGGCCAGCGTCTGAACGGCCGAGGACGTCTGGCCGCCCGTGCGCCCGAGCCGGTCGGTCAGTTCGTCGCGGGTGTCGTGGTCGGTCCAGTCGTCGACGGCGAGCAGGCGCCCGTTGTCGGCGTCGACCGTTGCGTTCCACACGCTCGAGGTGGACGAGTCGTCGATCACGAGCCGCCACGCGAGGCGGAGCCCGCCGGTCGTCGGCTGCCAGCCGAGACGCGCGGGAATCGGCTCGTCGGAGATGCCCGCGCCCGAGAGCACGGTCTCCTGCGCGCTGCCGTCCTCCCGGCTGAGCACCCGCAGGTTCGCAGGATCGTCGAGGTCGAGCTCCTCCGCTGCCGCCGCCACAGCCTCCGTGGCGGCAAGCTCGCCCTCGCCCGACGCGTCGGTGAGCCCGCTCACGAAGCGGCCGCCGACGAAGACGACGCGGCCGTCGCGCGCGACGTTGACCGTCGCGTGGCCGCCGAAGACCTCGAGGTCTCGGAATCGCTGGTTGAGGTTGACGTGCGTGACGCCGTTGTGACGGCTCGTGTACTGGCTCGTCACGAACAGGTCCGCGACGTCGACGCTCGAGACGCCGAGCTCGTCCGTGCTCGTCCGCACGTGGCTCAGCGCGATGTCGAGCGCGTCACCGGTCCCCGCCGCCTGCGCCGAGCTGCTTCCGGCATCCGACGCGGACATGGAGCCCGGCACGAGCACGAGCGCCGTGAGCGCGGCGGCGAGCACCAGAAGCAGTCCTGGTGGCCTGCTGAACATGATCAATCCCCCTTTGCCCCGTTCCACCACTCCCGGGGCCCGTCGAAACTGACAGAGCGCCGCGAGTGTCCCATCGACCCGCGCGGCCTGTCAATGGCGCTAAACCGGCGTCAACCCGGCGGGATGTTCTGGTTGCGGCGCAGGACGTTGCCCGGGTCGTACCGGCGCTTGAGCGCCTGGAGCCGCTCGAAGGGCTCGGCTCCGAACGCCGCGCGGACGCGCTCGATCGGCTCGTCGGCCTGCATGTAGTTCGCGTAGCCCCCGCTGACCGACCACGGCTGGATCGCGGCCGCGGTCTCGCGTGACCACGCGATGTGCTCGTCGTCGAGTGCGGGATCCCGCCAGGTGGCCATCGCGCTGACGTTGAACGCCGCGCTGCGGTAGGTGAGGGCGCTCGAGGCGGGGTCGACGTCCTTCGGTGCGCCGTGCAGCGACTCGATCAGGATGTCGCCGGGCGGCCGCCCCAGCGCCGCGACCCGCTCGAGGAGCACGTCGACGAGCACGTCAGGGAGCTCGTTGACGAAGTGGCCCTTCCAGTAGTGGCGCTGTTCGCCGTAGGGCGAGTCCAGGAGGCTCTGCTGCTCGACGAACGGCCGCGGACGCACGCCGTCGTCCACGAGGCCCGGGGCCGAGCGCAGCGCGCGCAGCTCCTCGGGGTCCTCGTCCGGGCCCGTGTAGGAGGGGATGACGACGAGCACAGGCGCGAGCGCCTCGTCGACGCCGAGCACCGCCTGGCAGCTCAGATCGCGAGGCGCGCCCGCCACGACGTCGAGGAAGGTGCGGAAGGCCTCGCGGACGCCGTCCCCGGCATAGGTGAGGAGGCCGCCGACGACGCCGTCCAGCGGGTGCAGGCGGAACTCCAGGCGCGTCGCGACGCCGAAGTTCCCACCGCCGCCGCGGAGAGCCCAGAGCAGCTCCTCGTCGGCCGCGATGATGCGTCCGTCCGGCGTGACGAGCTCGGCAGCGACGAGGTTGTCGCACGTCAGCCCGTGCTGGGCGGTCAGGTGGCCGATGCCGCCGCCGAGCGTGAGGCCGCAGACTCCCGTGGAGCCGACGATCCCTCCCGGCGTGACGAGGCCGAACGCCTGCGTCGCCGTGTCGAAGTCGAGCCAGGTCGATCCGCCGTCCGCGCGGGCGATCCGCGCGTCGGGGTCGACCTCGACCGTGCGCATCTGCGAGAGATCGATCACGAGCCCGTCGTCGAGCACGCAGTGTCCGGCGGGGTTGTGGCCGCCGCCGCGCACGGCGACCTCGAGCCCGTTCTCCTCGGCGAAGGCGAAAGCCGCCGAGACGTCGGCGGCGCCGAGACAGCGGGCGATCACGGCCGGGCGCCGGTCGACGAGGGCGTTGAAGCCCCGCCGCGCGACATCGAACCGTGAGTCATCCGGGAGGATGACCTCGCCGGAAAGCGTCCGTGTTAGCTCGGCGACGTCCATGGAACGAGAGGAGGAGGGCGGCGGCGCGGTGGCCGCCGCCCTCGACGATTCCTAGTGTCCTCCGCCCGCCCCGGCCGGCTCGGGCTCGATCGGGGGTGGGGCCTCGCCTTCGTGCGGGGACTCGATCGTGATGTTCGGAAGCAGGCGGTCGAGCCAGCGCGGGATGTACCACGTCTTCTCCCCGAGCCAGGTGAAGAACGCCGGCACGAGCGTCATCTTCACGACCAATGCGTCCGCGAGGATCGCGACCGCCAGCACGAGCCCGAACTCCTTCGAGATGCGGTCGGACGTGAGGATGAACGCGGCGAAGACGGTGCCCATGATGATCGCCGCGGCAACGATGACCCGCCCGATGGCAGCGATGCCGTGCTCCACGGCGTCTCGCGTATTCAGGCCGTGGACGTGCTCTTCCCGGATCCGGCTCATGAGGAAGACCATGTAGTCCATGAAGAGGCCGAACAGGATCGCGAAAGCGATCGGCGGGACGAACGTTTCGATCGGGCCTGTGCGGTCGAGCCCCATGACATCGAGCAGGTAGCCCTCCTGGAAGACGAGCGTGAGCACGCCGAAGCCGATGAACGCCGAGAGGATCGTCGTCACCGCAGCGGTCAGCGAGACAACGATCGAGCGGAACGCCATCGCGAGCACGAGGAACGTCACGCCGATGATGTAGAGCAGAAACAGCGGCAGCCGCTCCATGATTCGGTCGCCGATGTCGATGAACGCCGCGTTCAGCCCCGAGACGTACACGGCGGCGTCGCTGCCCTCGGTCGCCGCGGGAGCCACGTCGCCGCGCAGCCGATCGACGAGCTGCTCGGTCTGCTCGTCCTGCGGCGCCGAGTCGGGCGTCACGAAGACGATCGCGACCGTGTTCTCGTCATTGAACTGCGGCTCGCCGGCCGACGCGACGCCCTCGAGGTTGCGCACGCCGTCGTAGACGCGCTGCGGCGCCTGCTCGTCACCGTTCACGTCGATCACGATCGGGATTGGTCCGTTGAAGCCGGGGCCGAAGCCCTCCGCGAGCAGGTCGTACGCGCGGCGGGCGGTCTGTTCCTCCGGCTGCGTGCCCTGGTCGGAGGCGCCGAGCCGGACGAGCGCCGAGCCCGTCGCGAGCAGGAGCCCGACGACGAGGAGGACGACGAACACCGGCTTGTGGTTCCGTGTCACGAACCGTCCCCAGCGCGCGATCAACGTCCGCTCGCGGGCGAGATCCGAATCGTCGATCGGCTGGAGCGCCACGGGCACTTCCAAGCGCTCGAGGGCCCGGTGGATCTTCACGAACCAGACGATTCCGGGAACGATCAGCACCCCGAACGGGAAGAGCCAAAGCCCCGTCCGCCCACTGACGGGCGCCTCCCGACCGGCTTTCTCGTACATCCGCCGAACCTCCGACGGGATCACGAACGCGCTGACCGGCAGGAGGACGATCCAGAGCAGCAGGCCGAGCACGCCTCCGAGGCCTTGACCGGTCTGGCGCCTGGCCTCGCGGTGGGTCCTGTAGACCCAGTACCAGCTGTAGAGGCCGAGCGTGATCACGAAGAGCACGACGTGGAACCCGGCACTCATGCGGTCGACCCGGTGCCCGAGCTTCGCCAGCGCGGCGATGAGCAGCGAGTTCGCCATCAGCACCGTCGTCAGGACGCCGAGAGCGGAACCGATGCCGAGCTTCGTTATGAAGTCGAGCCCGAAGAACGCGAGGCCGCTCACCGAGATGGCGACCGTGAGCCCGGCGAACAGCGTCGCGCGCCCCGCGGAGGCGCCTGCCTCTGCGGCCGCATCCGCGGGCGAGAGCCCCTCGTGCAGGAGCTGCCGGAACCGCGTGACGATGAAGAGCGAGTAGTCGATCCCGACGCCGAGCCCGATCATCGACACAAGGAGCGGCGTGATCGTGTTGACGTCGGTGAGGCCCGCGACGATGAAGAGCAGGATGAAGGCCGTCGCGACGGCCACTATCGCGAGCACGATCGGAATCGCGGCCGACACGAGCGCTCGGAAGACGAGCAGCAGCACGACGAGCGCCATGAGCAGGCCGAGGACCTCCTGGATCCCCTGTTCGATCGGCGGGAACTCGGCGTCGCCGTTGAACTCCACCGTGACGCCGGCCGGCTCGACCGCCTCGCGGACCGCATCCTGGACGGCAACGACCTGGTCGCGATCCTCGGTCTCGATCGTCTCTGAGAACTGCGCCTCGGCGTACGCGATGCGCCCGTCGTCGGAGAACGTCTGATCACTGAACGGATCGCCGACGCTCTCGATACCGGCTTGGTCCGCCGTGGGTGCAAACTCGTCCGTCTGCAGCTCGGCGATCGCCCCTTCGATTGCGTCACGGCGCTCGGGCGTGTCCAGCGTCTCGCCCTCGGGTGCCGCGAAGACCAGGTTGAGAACGGCCCCTTGCTCGGCCGCGAACTCCGACTCGATCAGGTCGGTGGCCCTCTGCGTGTCCGAGCCCGGGATCTCGAACTCGTCCTTCAGGCCGCCCCCGATCGCGATGACGAGAACGATCAGGAGGACGATGATTCCGCCCCAGGTCAGGAACACTCTCCCAGGGTGGGTGGCGCACGCCCGCATCCAGCGTGCGAGCGAGCCCGTCGACAGCCGCTCGTGGGCTGCCTTCCGCTCGAAATCTCGTCCATCCGTCATCGGCTGATCGCCTCCTTGGTTACGGGGGGTTTCACATACAGACCGGCTGACGACGCGGGACTCATCGGTCGGTGCGCTCGGGGTCTGGGCGACCCGGCCGGGCAGTCGGGACGCAGGCTACACGCGCTCCCCGACAACGGCGAGACGTTTCTGGTCAAGATCTGGTGAACGCCGGCCGGCCTGCCACCATCGCCTGCTCGTTGGCCGGAACGCCGGCTCCGGGCGCCGCGTCGCCGATCCTCACGTGCGCGAAGACGAAGGGCAGGCCTGCCGCGAGCCCGGGCGTGGGCCGTCCATGAGCTGGAAGTGGACGTGCGGCTCGCGTTCCCGCGCGTCCGGCCCTCAAACTGGCAGGCAGCTCAGTGCGCCGGGACGAAGCGCCGCAGGCCGAGCCAGGGCGGCGCGATCTTGAAGTCGAAGTACTTCGTCCGCTCGACCGCGATGCCGCCGGATCCCATCAGCGGCCCGGCGATGTGCCCCTTGTGGAGGCGCACTTCGTGGTAGTGGTGCGGCGACACCTCGGTCGCGCGGCGGTGCACCTGGTCGCCGTACCACTCCGGAGGCACGTCGGGCGTCGAGAACAGGATCAGGTTCCCGTAGGCGCCTTTCACGAGCTCGACGTCGTAGTAGCTGAGCAGGCCGGCCTCGCCGTAGTGCGGCATGCGCTCGATGAGCTCGTCCTCGAGGTCGAAGAGGATCGTGTGGTCGACCTCCTCGCGCGGGCGCGCGAAGAAGCCGACGGCGGTGACGTTCTCGGCCTCGAGCAGCGAACGCGTGTCGGGCACGACGATCAGGTGCCGGTGCCCCTCCTCGTCGTGCTCGCGGACGATGTGCTCGCCGGGCGCGTTTGCCTCGCGCCACTCCAGTGCCCGCTCGCGCTCGTGCTCGAGCATGTGGCTCATGACGCCGACCTCGCGCTCGGTGTTCTCCGGATCCGTGAAGGGCTTGCCTTCGAGCAGCTCGTCAGCTTCGACGATTGCGTCGTAGTTCACTCTTCGAGTCTACGCCCGCGGCGCGGCGCCGTCCTTCCCGTATCGGCGGACGGGCGAATCCTGGTCTTGCATCCAGGAGATTCGCTGCTTCAATCCGATCTGGCGCACGCCGGCCGGGACTGAACGCAATGGGCGGCGGCTCCGTGGGAGGGAAAGAGCATCACCCGCAACTTGGCTGCGGGGCAGCAGGCCGTTCCGGACCCGAAGGCGACCCCGGTCGCCGCGGCCGTCGGACCGGCTCGTTAACGACCTGCGAAAGAGGGAGAGAGCTTCATGGTGGTAAGCATCAGGCGCCGGAGGCGGGCCAGTTGGGGCTTCGTCGCGGCGGTCACAGCGGTGGTCATCGCCGCGACGGGGGTCTTCGCGCAGGCGGCGGCGGCCAACCCGCCCGATCCGACCAGGCCGGACATCGAGCTCACGGTGAACGCGTCGATCGACCGCCCGTTCACGTGGCAGATCGACAAAACGGCGGACAAGCAGAACGTCACGCTGCAGCCGGGCGAGACGACCACGGTCACCTACACGGTGACGGTCACGCCCACCGAGGGCACGACCCGCTGGTCGGCCGTCGGCGAGATCATCGTCTACAACAAGGAGCTCGACGCGGTGACGGTCAACTCCGTCACGAACGTCATCTCCGGCGTGGGGCCGGCGACGGTCACGTGCCAGGGCGCTCCGCTCCCGCGCCAGCTGAACTCCGGCGCGCAGCTCCGGTGTCGGTTCTTCGCCGACCTGCCGGACAACTCGAACCGGACCTCGACGGCGACGGCGTCGGTGGGCTCGAGCTCGTTCACGGTTTCCGCACCGGTCGACTTCGGGACCCCGATCGACAACCGCATCGACCACTGTGTCTCGGTCAACGACTCGTACGCCGGCCTGCTCGCCGAGCAGATCTGCGTCAACAAGGTCGACAAGACCGTCACGTACACGCGTGAGATCGGCCCGTACGCCCAGTGCGGCGAGTACACCGTCCCGAACACCGCGTGGGCCATCACGCAGCACACGGACACGCGTGTCGAGGACAGCTTCAACGTCAAGGTCAACGTCCCGTGCCCGCGTCCGTGCGAGCTCGGCGACTACGTCTGGAAGGACAAGGACAAGGACGGCAAGCAGGACGAGAGCTGGATGTATGGACTGAACGGCGTCCGCCTCGAGCTGCTGAACGCGTCCGGCGCCGTCGTGGCTACGACGACCACCGCGAACCATCCGACCACCGGGAAGCCGGGCTACTACCGCTTCCAGGTTGTCTGCGGAGCTGAGTACAAGGTCAGGGTCAAGGCGTCGAACTTCGCCAACGGCGGCGTCCTCGACGACTACGTCTTGACCACGCGGAACGCCGCGGCGGACAACATCGACTCCGACGGCAACCCGCTGACGAACGCGTCGCACACCGTGGTCGTCCCCTCGGGGGCCGACCTGACCGTCGACTTCGGCTTCGTCTCGAAGAAGAAGGACTGCGACGACAAGTACGACAAGTACAAGCACGATCGTGACGACGACTGCGACCGTGACGATCGCTGCGACAAGGACGACAAGTACGACAAGTACGGCGGCCACGATCGCGACGACTGCGACCGTGATGACGACCGTTGCGACAAGGACGACAAGTACGGCGGTCACGACCGGGACAAGTACGGCCGGGACGACGACTGCCGCGACCACGATCGTGACGACTACGACCGCGACCGGTGCAAGGACGATCACTGGAACAGCGGTTACGGCCGGGACGATCGCGATTACGACGGGCACGACCGGGACAAGGGGGGCTGGCACTAACTCAGTGCCGGTACCCGGACCGAGCGCGAAAGGGCGGGCCCGCTAGGGCCCGCCCTTCGCTTTCCTAGACTCCAATACTGTGGCGAGCCGGCTTCCTGCGTTCCTCCGCCGCCGGCGTGTGCTCGTCGGGCTGCAGGTCGCCTTCCTGATCGCGGGGCTCGCGTTCCTCGCCTACGCGGTGCGCGACACGTGGGCCGAGGCGCTGCCGCTCCTCGAGGACGTGGATCCTCTCTTCCTGCTCGCAGGGCTGGCGGTCCTCGCCGCGTACTACCTCCTCTTCGTCGTCGGCTGGCAGGGAATCCTGGCCGCCCTCGGGATCCGCGTCCCGTACCGGATAGCGCTCCAGTCCGAGATGGCCTCGATGCTCGCGAAGTACATCCCGGGCGGCGTCTGGACGCCGCTCGCCCGCATCGTCTGGCTTCGCCGCGCCGGCGGCGTTCGCGACACGTCGTTCGTCCTCAGCTCGATCCTCCTCGAGGCCGGCCTCTCCGCGGTCGCCGGGATCCTCGTCTTCGTCGTCGGCCTGACCGCGGTCGAGGAGATCGACACGCCGCTCTGGCCGCTGATCGCCTTCGGCGTCCTCCTCGCCGTGCTGCTCCACCCGCGCGTCTTCACGGCGCTTGCGCGAGCGCTCTTCCGCCGCTTCCACGCGCCGGAGCCGCCGCGGCTTCCGTACCGGGTGCTCGTGAGCCTGCTCGTCTACTACAGCTTCACGTGGCTCGTTGGCGGCGCGGCCCTCTATCTGCTCCTGCGCTCGCTCGACGCCGATCCGGGCATCGCCACGATCCCGTACCTCGGCGGCGCCGCCGCAGTCGGGGCGATCGTGGCCGTGCTCGTCGTGTTCGCGCCCTCCGGCCTGGGCGTCCGCGAGGCGTCGATGTACGCGCTGCTGGAGGTGATCGTCTCGTCCGGCGCGGCGCTCGGCGTGACCGTGCTCAACCGCCTCGCGATCACGATCGTCGAGGCGCTGCTCCTCGGCGCCGGACTGCTGGCGTCGCGGATCAGCCGCCGGAAGGGCTCACCAGTCCCGGCGGACGGTGAAGTACACGATCGCGCCGAAGATCGGGAAGACGATGGACGCGCCCACCCAGACGGCCTTCTCGCCGCCGGAGAGGCGGGGGTTGCGGAGCGCGCTGAAGATGGTCGCGATCGCGAGAACGAGCGCGACGACGCCCACCGCGGTCCAGATCCCGTAGATCACTCCTGATCTCCTTTCGAGAGGTGCTGCCGCCAGCCGAGCAGGATCTCGTGCACCGCGGCGGCGCCCAGGATGGGCCCTTCGGGAACGGGAAGCTCGGCGGGGTGGAGGATGAAGGCGCGCGTCTGCGGCCCTCCGAGGCCGCCGTGGAAGGAGATGAGCTCCTCGAAAGCGCAGCCCTCGTCGAGGTCGGGGTCGTAGAAGCTCCCGACCATGATGTCCGCCACGTGCGGGAACCCGTCCGTCCGCAGCAGGTGGCTCGCAGCGTGCGGCGAGAAGTGCGCGAGCGGATCCTCGCCTTCGATGCGGCCGTCGGCGAGGTAGCGCACGCCGCGGGCGCCGAGCGCGACCGGCCCGTCCTGCTCCGAGCGCACGAGCAGCCAGCCGACGTGCGGGTGTGAGCGCAGGGCGGGCACGAGCTCGGGATGGCGCGCGTCGAGCTCCTCGAGCGTGAGCCGGCGCTGCTCCTCCATCAGGTAGACGAGGCCGAGGTTCCCGGAGCCGAGGACGACCGCGGACTCGCCGCTGACGTCGTTCTTGGCGCGCTTCTTCTCAGGGGCGCGGCCGGTCGCCTCACCGAGCGCGTGGCCGACCATCGCGTCCTGCTCGTCGCCGCCTGCGACCTCCGCGACCTTCCCGTCGGCCAGCGACCGCTCGATGAGCTCGTCGAGCCCGTAGCCGTTGCGCTGCTTGAACGTCGCGCCTTGCGTCTGCCCGTGGTCCGAGAGGACGACGATCTCGTACGGCCGCGGCGCATACGGACGCGCGCGGTCGATGCGCCCGAACTGCTCGTCGAGCTTGCGCAGAGCCTCGAGCGTGTCGGCGCGCTCGAGGCCCGAGTGGTGGGCGACCTCGTCGTAGCTCGAGAACGTCGCGTACACGGCGGGGCGCCCCTTCATCATGTCCGTGAGGACGCCGTAGACGATCAGGTCGCGCACGACGACGCACATCGCGGCGCGCATGAAGGGATAGAGCCCGCCGCGGTGCCCGCGGGGACGCACGTCGCGCCGCCGCTGGCGCGCGGAGGCGGTGATCTCGAGGACGACCTCCCAGAAGAAGAGGACCAGCGCCCGGGTGACGTTGAAGCCGTTGGAGAGGAACGCGCGGTAGCCCGGGTTCGCCTTCTTCTCGGCCTCGAGCTTGCTCACCGTCAGGATCAGATGGTCGGCCTCCCCGGAGAGCAGGTTCCCGCGGCTCGCGCCGCCGTCGCGGAGCAGGCCGATCCCCGTGGCGCGCCTGCGCTCGATCTCCGCGCAGTCCGCCGGCGCCGAGCATGTCATCAGCCTCCCGGTCTCCTTCTCGACCCACCGGAAGGCCGAGATGTCCTCGTTGGAGCCGAGGAGGATGCCGGCCTGGCTCGCGCCGGTCTGCGACGAGAGATCGGTCTCCCACTCGGTCAGCGCATACTTGTCCTCGGCGAGCCAGCGCGCCATCGTCGGCGCGTTCCCGTCGCGCATCGCGTTCCGAAGCATGGGCAGCGCCAGGCCGTCGATCTCCAGAAAGAGGATCCCCGGCTCGTCCGTGGCGACGAGCTCGCCCGACCGCCGCGCGAGGCGCTGGATCGAGCGCAGCGTGTACGTGTCGTCGTCGTTCGCGCCGACGACGACCTGGAGAGCGATGCTGACGGCGGAGGCCACGAGCGAGACGAGCAGGGCGACCCAGAACGAGTCGAGCTCGATCGTGCCCTCGGTGACGGCGTCAGCGATGAGCAGCATGCCCGCGTTGGCGAGCAGGACGAGCACGAAGCCGAGCGCGAGCGTGAACGGCAGGCGCAGCGCGGCGATCAGCGGCGGGAGGATCGCGTTCAGGATCGCGACGACCAGGGCGACGAGGAGCGCGCCCCAGAAGCCCTCGACCTCGGCGCCCGGGACGATGTAGGCCGCGGCCAGGAGCGCCAGAGCCGAGATGAGCCAGGCGACCACGAGCCGCGCGGGCCGGATGCGCGGTCGCTCGCCGTGCCAGGTCAGCGGCTTGGCATAGGAAGCCGCAGTCTGCTTCTCCACGTCTCTATTGGCCTTCCGGCTCGTCGTCCTGCTGAGCGGGGCGGCGCCGGAAGCGGCCGAGCAGCTCGCCACCGCCATCGGCTTCGCGCTGCGCCCGCTTCGCCTGCTTCTTCTCGGCCCGTTGCTCCTTCTGCTCGGCGACCTTGACCTTCGCGTCGGTGTAGGACTGGCCGACCAGCGTCTTTCCGCCCGTCCAGCCGAACACCCACACGACGAGGACGAGCGCGAGCGTGACGTTCCAGGCGGTCGTGATCAGCTGCTGCGCGGTCGAGTACGCGACGGCGGTGCTCTTGGCGACGTCGCAGCAGGCGTCGAGGGCGAGCGCGTTCGTCGCCTGCGTGATTCCGACCGAGCCGGGAGTGACCGAGACGACGTTCGCGAGCGAGCCCGAGCCGACCACCCACATGATCGACGCGAAGGTGACCGGGATGGCGAAGGCCGCCAGGAAGATCGCGATCACGGCCAGCTTGCAGAGCCACGAGAGGAACGAGGGCAGGAAGACGCGGGTCGCGTAGCGCTTTGGTGTCTTGAGGATGGCCCCGCCCGCCTTCGCCTTTTCCCACAGGGCCTTGACCTGGCGCCAGAAGATCCGCGCCACGACGACGACCAGGAAGCCGCCGCCCGCGAGCACGAGGATCGTCCTCAACGCGTGGTCGTCGAGGCCGTTCAGGGCTTCGTCGAAGGAGCCCGGGACGGAGAGGAAGAGGTAGAGGTAGACGAACGTGCCGGCGAGCGTGAAGAAGATCTTCTGGACCAGATACGCCGCCAGCGCGCCCGCGAAGGTACAGGCCGGGATGATGGCCACGAACATGAGGAGCGTCACGAACGTGCCGATGTTCGCCGGCAGGAAGTTGTTCATCGCGACCCCGACCGCGTAGGCGGCCACGATGGGGCGGAGCTCGACGTGCCCGGGATACGCGGCGCTGAGGATGCCGTAGTAGGAGAGCCCGGCAAGGACCGTCTGCGCCGTCTGGACGGCCAGCGCGAGGATGATGTAGCGGGCGGGGACCTCCCTGATCTGGTCCCAGAGGTTCTCGAACCACCCGATGACGTCGATCCCGAGGAGGCGGAGGACCACGACGACGAGCGCGGTCCCGAGCAGCCAGGCCGCCACCTTGACCAGGCGTCTGCGACGGGAGGGGTCCCTGAACGGAAGAGCCTTCTCGGCCGCGGCGGGCGCGCTCATCCCGGGGCCCCTTCAGGCTCGGCGGTCGCCGCCGGAGCAGCCGCGGCAGCCGCCTTGGCGCGCGCGAGGTCGGCGCTGATGTGCACCGCCGCCGACGTGAGCGGCGCGGCGAGGACGAGCCCGACCATGCCGAACAGCGCGCCGGCGCCGAGCGTGACGATGAGGACGATGAGCGGGTTGAGCCCGAGCGTCGCCCCGAACGCGATTGGCTGGAGGATGTTCTGGAGCAGGCCGTTCCCCAGGAGGACGATCACCAGCATGATCGCCGCGGTCGCCAGTCCCTCCGATCCGAGCGCAAGCACCACCGCAAACGCGCCCGTGACGAACGCGCCGATATACGGGACGTACGCCGTCACGAACGCGACGACTGCGATCGTCCCGGCCAGGGGCACGCCGAGCACCCACGCCCCGAGGCCGACCACCACACCGTTGAAGGCCGCGACGATCGTCACGCCGAGGAAGTAGCCCCTGAGGGAGCGGATCACGTTGCCGGTAATCGTCCGCGCGACAGGCTTGGGCACGCCCATACGGTCTTCGACGCCCGCGCGGAGCGACGGCCCGTCCTTGAGCAGGAAGAAGAGGCTCAGGGCGGCGAACGAGAGCCCGAGCGCGAGTGATGCAATCTCGGTGATGCCCGTCGCCAGGCCTCCCACCAGCGTCGAGATGACCTGCGGCGTGTCCTGCTTGACGCTCTCCGAGGCGCTCGAGGCGCCCGACGAGTCGACTCCCGCGTCCTCGGCCCAGCCCTGGATCTTGTCGACCGCTGCGCTCGCGTGACCGCCCGCCTCGTCGGCCTGCGAGACGATCCCTCCGACCACCAGCAGCAGGACGAGCGCGGCGATGGCCACCAGGCCGAGGAGAACGATGGCCGCACCTCCGGCCCGGGGAATGCGATGCCGACCCAGCCAGCTCACCAGCGGCGAGGCGACCGAAGCGATGACGAAGGCGATGAGCACGGGCTGAGTGATCACCGATGTGGCGCCGAGGAGCCAGACCATGCCGAAGAGCAGCGCGGCGACGCCGACGAGGAGCCAGGACGCGATCCCGAGGTCCCGGAGCCAGCGGGGAGCCGAGAAGACCGCGGCGAGCTCGTCCCCGCCGATCTGGATCACGTGCTGCTCCGGCCCCTCCTCGCGCCTGTGAGGGGCGTGGTCCTCGTGCCGGTGGAATCTGGGGATCTTCATGGGCGAACCGACGACGCAGAGCGGCTGACTTGGCGACGCTGAGGCACCGACAGCGCGAAGTCAAGTCCGAGCTCTCGCAGGCCAGGGCGCGGCAGGAGTGAGATGCTTCTGCCGCAGTGCACGACCAGGCGATCGGATCCCAGCCGGCGGCGGCGCCCAAGCGGGCGGGGCTCGTTCTCGTCTCGCTGATCCTCGTCGCGGCGGTCGCCAACCTCAACCTCTCGGTCGCCAACGTCGCCCTGCCGTCGATCGGCACGGCGTTCGACTCGTCCCAGACGACGCTCAACCTGATCGCGGTCGGCTATTCGCTGGGGCTCGCGGCGTCCGTCCTCTGGCTGGGGGCGATCGGCGACCGCTACGGGCGCAAGCTCCTGCTCGTGCTCGGCATGGTCCTCTCTGTCCCGGCGAGCCTGCTGGCGGCATATGCGCCCTCCGACGAGGTCCTCTTCGTCGCACGGCTCGTCGGCGGGTTCTCGGCCGGCATGGCCTACCCGACCACGCTCGCCCTGATCACGGCCCTCTGGGCCGGGCCCGGGCGAACCCGCTGCATCGCCCTCTGGTCGGCGATCGGCGGCGGCATCGCGGCGCTCGGGCCGCTGATCGCAGGGGCGCTCCTGGAGCACTTCTGGTGGGGCTCGGTCTTTCTCGTCACCCTGCCGCTCGTCGGCATCGCCCTCTTGATGGCCGTCCTCTTCGTCCCCAGCCACGTCAACGAGACGGCGGAGCCCGTCGACAACTTCGGCGGAATCCTCTCGCTGGTCATGGTCGGGACGCTGATCCTGGGGATCAACTTCGCGCCGGTCCCCAACCAGGGCGCCCTGGCGGTCGGGCTGCTCGCGATCGCGCTCGCGACGGGGCTCGGATTCGTGCTCAGGCAGCGGCGTGCGCGCGAATCCGCTCTACGACCTCCACGTTGCGTCGCGCCGCGTCTTCTGGGTCGCCGCGTGCGCCGGGATCATCGTCTTCGGCTCGCTGATGGCGGCAGCGTTCGTGAGCCAGCAGTACCTGCAGAACGTGCTCGGCTACTCGACGGTCGAGGCCGGCGCCGCGATTCTGCCGGCGGTCGTCTTCATGGTCCTCGTGGCGCCGCGGTCCGCGAAGCTCGTCGAGACGAGAGGCGCCCGTTTCACGCTGCTGGCCGGCTACGTCTTCCTGCTGCTGGCCTTCCTGTCGATGCTGCTCCTCTGGCGAGAGGGCAGCTCCTACTTGGAGGTTGGCATCGCCTACGTCTTCATCGGCATCGGCGTCGGCCTCGCCGGGACGCCGGCCTCGCATTCGCTCACCGGCTCGGTGCCGGTGCAGCGGGCCGGGATGGCCTCGGGCACGGCCGACCTGCAGCGCGACCTCGGAGGAGCGCTCCTGACCTCGGTCTTCGGCGCGCTCCTCGCGGCGGGATACTCGTCTGCGATGGGCTCGGCGATCGCGGGTTCCACGGAGGGGCAGCAGGCCGTCGACAGCACGCAGAGCCAGCTCCAGCTCTCCTACGCGAGCGCGGTCGACCTTGCAGCACAGAACCCCAAGTACTCGAGCGAGATCATCGCCGCCGCGAAGTCGTCGTTCCTCCAGGGAGACCAGTGGGCCTACACCGCCGGCATCGTCGCCGTCCTCGCAGGCGCGGTCCTCGTCTTCCTCGCTTTCCCGCGGAGGGCGGGCGAGCGGCAGCTCCTCGCCGAGTATCACGCGGCAGACACCGCCTCCGCTCCGAGCAGCCCGCCGAGCACCGGCGGAGAGCCGGCGCCCGCATGATGCCCCGCCGCTCACCGCGCCGTAAGCTGCGCGGGTCGCCCCACGGAGGAGGATGTCCATGACACGTGCCCTGTCCGGCCCGATCGTGGTCGGCTACGACGACGAGGACGCCGCGAAGCGCGCGCTCGACCGCGCTCTCGACGAGGCGAAGACGAACGGGACAGGCCTCGTCGTCGTCACGGTCGTCGAGCTTCCGCTCGACCCCGAAGGGCCCCAGAATTTCGGCACGCTGGACGACAGCCCTGCACGGATGATCCCGCTCGTGCTGCCGGAGGAGCTCGAGCCCGTGGTCGCGCACGCCAGGGAGCGGGTTGCCGCCGAGGGCGTCTCCGCCGACTTCCTCTGGGCGGCGGGTGACCCCGCCAACGTGCTCGTCGACGTCGCCCGGGACCGTGGGGCGTCGCTCGTCGTCGTCGGCTCGCATCATCACGGCTTCCTGGCGAAGCTCGTCGGGGCCGACGTCGCCGCCGAGGTCAAGCGCCACGCGGGCGCGGACGTGCTCGTCGTCGAGTAGTCCGCCTGGCGCGAGCCGGTGACCGCCGACCTCCAGTCGCTCGTGGTCATTCTCGCCGCAGCGGCGCTGGCGCCGCTGCTCGTCGACCTGCCGAGCCGCCTCCGCCTTCCGGCGGTCGTCGCCGAGATCACGCTCGGCATCCTCATCGGCCCGCAGGTGTTCGGCTTCGCCGAGCCCGTGGGCGTCGTCGAGTTCCTCAGCACGGTCGGCCTTGCCTTCCTCTTCTTCCTCGGTGGGCTCGAGGTCGACTTCGACCGCGTCCGCGGCCTTCCGGCGAAGCTGGGCGGGCTCGGCTGGCTGATCTCACTTGCGCTCGGCCTCACGATCGCCTTCGTCCTCCAGCAGATCGACTTCGTGCTCTCCGCCGAGCTGGTCGGCATCGCGCTGGCCACGACCGCGATCGGGACACTGATGCCGATCCTCCGCGACGCGGGCGAGCTGAAGCGCCCGCTGGGGCCGTTCGTGCTCGCCGCCGGTGTCGCGGGCGAGTTCGGGCCGTTGGTGGTCGTGGCCCTGGTGCTGACGAGCGGGCGGTCCCCGGGCGTCGCGTTCGCGCTCCTCATCGCGTTCGTGCTCGTCTCCATGCTCACGGCGGTCGTCGCGCTACGGGCACGCACGCCCCGGATCGTCACGGCCATCAACGACGCGATGGCATCGAGCGGCAGCCCGCCGTGCGCCTCGCGCTGGTGGTGCTCTTCGGGCTCGTGCTCCTCGCGAACGAGTTCGGGTTCGACATCGTGCTCGGCGCGTTTGCAGCCGGCCTGCTCGTCGGCCTCGTCACGAAGGGGGAGAAGACCGAGGACCTGCGCCTGCGACTGGAGACGATCGGCTTCGGCTTCGTGATCCCGATCTTCTTCGTCGTCACGGGCATGGAGTTCGACCTGGCGGCGCTCTTCGACAGCCCTTCCAACCTGCTGCGGCTGCCTGCTTTCCTGGCGCTGTTCCTCGTGGTGAGGGGTCTACCGGTGTTCCTGCTCTACCGCACGGCGATTCCGAAGACCGACAGGGTGCCGCTGGCGCTCTACTCCGCGACGGCGCTTCCGCTGGTCGTCGCGATCACGACGATCGGGCTCGAGACGGGGCACATGCGCTCCGACACCGCCGCCGCGCTCGTCGGTGCGGCCATGGTGTCCGTCCTTGTCTTCCCCCTCGCCGCGCTCACCATACGGCGCGCCATAGACTCGCCCGGACCCCCCGTCCAGGAAGGGAGCTAGGCATGGCGTTGCGCCATCCGAAGGGACCGCCCCGCTCGAACGACGACGACCTCGGCGTCGCACCCCTGTTCACGCTGGAGGGCACGAAGATTCCGCGCCACCGGCTCCCCGAGGGCGAGATTCCTCCGGACGTGGCCTACCAGATCATCCACGACGAGCTGATGATCGACGGCAACGCCCGCCTCAACCTGGCGACCTTCGTCACCACCTGGATGGAGCCGCAGGCGCAGGCGCTCATGTCCGAGTGCTTCGACAAGAACATGATCGACAAGGACGAGTACCCGCAGACGGCCGAGCTCGAGATGCGCTGCGTCTCGATGCTCGCGCGGCTCTGGAATGCGCCGGACGCCGATCAGGCCACGGGATGCTCGACGACCGGTTCGAGCGAGGCGGCCATGCTGGGCGGGCTCGCGCTCAAGCGTCGGTGGCAGCACCGGCGCAAGGCCGAGGGCAAGCCGATCGACTCGCCCAACATCGTCATGGGCATCAACGTCCAGGTCTGCTGGGAGAAGTTCGCCAACTACTGGGACGTCGAGATGCGCCTGGTGCCGATGGAGGGCGACCGCTTGCACATGACCGCGGACGAGGCGGTGAAGCTCTGCGACGAGAACACCATCGCGGTCGTCCCGGTGCTCGGCTCGACGTTCGACGGCTCCTACGAGCCGGTCAAGGAGATCTGCGACGCACTCGACGCCCTGCAGGCCGACACGGGCCTCGATGTCCCCGTCCACGTCGACGGCGCGTCGGGAGCGTTCGTCGCGCCCTTCGTCGACCCCGATCTCGTGTGGGACTTCCGCCTTCCCCGGGTCGCCTCGATCAACGTCTCCGGCCACAAGTACGGGCTCGTCTATCCCGGCGTCGGCTGGGTCGTCTGGCGAGACGCCGACGCGCTTCCCGACGACCTCGTCTTCTGGGTCAACTACCTCGGCGACAACATGCCGACGTTCGCCCTCAACTTCTCCCGCCCCGGGGCGCAGGTCGTCGGCCAGTACTACAACTTCCTCCGCCTCGGATTCGAGGGGTACCGGCGCGTGCAGGAGTATGCGCGCGACGTGGCCACGGGCCTGTCCGGGCGAATCGCCGAGCTGGGGCCGTTCCAGCTTCGTGACGAAGGGCGACGAGCTGCCGGTCTTCGCCTTCACGCTGAAGGACGAGATCGACAACTTCACGGTCTTCGACGTCTCCAACGCCATGCGCGAGCGCGGCTGGCTCCTGCCCGCGTACACGTTCCCGAAGAACCGCGAAGACCTCGCGGCGCTGCGGGTGGTGGTCAAGCGCGGGTTCAGCGAGGACCTGGCCGACCTGCTGATCCACGACCTGGAGCGTCAGCTCCCCCGGCTGCAGAAGCAGGCCGCTCCCGTCCACGACCGCGATACGGCGACCAGCTTCCACCACTAGCCTTCGAGCGGGTCCGAGCGACGCGCGGTTTCGACTCCTGTGAGCCCCTGTCCTATCGTCTCCTCCTGTGGATGACCTAGCGGCCCTGCTAGCGATCCTCGCGGCGATCTTCTTCGCGCTCGCCGCGACGCTCTGGCAGCGGCGTCTGGCTCCTCGGCCTCGTTGCGCAGGGCACGGGCGTCGTTCTCCAGGGGGAGATCATGCGATTTGGATGACGATGCCGTCGAGCGGAGCCGTCATTGTCCACCCGTGAGCGAAGAGTCGGTCGATGCCCGTGAGCGGACGAGCCGTTCGTGAACCTCGTCTGGGGCCTCCTGGTCACGGTCGCCGTGACGGCCGTCGCCGTCGCGGCGATGCTGTTCGTGCGGCGCTCGGCGCCCGAGGGGAGCTACTTCGCCGACGGCGACCGCGCGTCGGGCGTGTTCGGCGTCCTTGCAACGGGGTTCTCGGTGCTGCTCGGCTTCATCGTGTTCCTGGCGTTCACGAGCTACGACGAGTCCAGGAGCGGCGCCGAGACCGAGGCTCTCATGATCGCCCAGCAGGTCGAGAACGCGCAGTTCTTTCCGGACGAGGCCGCGGGCGAGCTGACCGGAGAGCTCGTCTGCTACGGCCGCTCACGTGGTGAGCGCGGAGTGGGACCGGATGCGGTCGGGCACGCTCGGCGACGAGCTCAACCCGTGGGGAGTCGAGCTCTTCCGGACGCTCCAGGGGGTGGAGCCGTCGACCGCGTCGCAGCAGTCCGCCTACGACAAGTGGCTGGAGCAGACATCGTCGCGCGAGGAGGCCCGGCTCGACCGGACGCACGGCGCCGTCGGGGTGATCCCGACCCAGCTCTGGATCGTGCTCTTCTTCATCGCGGCCGTCATCTTCGTCTACATGCTCTTCTTCGCCGATTCCGCCGAGCGGGCGGTCACGCAAGCCGTCCTCATGGGCGCCGTCGTGTCCGTGATCGTGATGCTGTTCCTGCTCCTCTACGCGCTGGACAATCCCTTCGCCGAGGGGGTCGGCGGGCTCGACCCGCTCGCCATGGAGCGGGCGCTGCGCATCGTCGACGAGGAAATCCAAGCACTGGGCACGAGCGTGACCATCCCGTGCGGCCCCGACGGCGCGCCGGTGAGCCCGTGAGCACCGACGCGGACCGCGCGAACGAGCGGCTCGACCTCATCGCCACCGTGCTGCTTGCGCTCGCGACGGTCGCGACCGCGTGGAGCGGCTACCAGGCGAGCCGCTGGAACGGCGAGCAGGCGAAGGCGTTCAGCCGCGCGTCGGCGCTTCGCATCGAGTCGGCGAAGGCGGACGACCTGGCCAACTCACAGACCCAGATCGACGTGGCGACGTTCATGCAGTGGGTCGACGCGTACGCCCAGGACGACACGGAGCTGGCCGAGTTCTATCGGGACCGGTTCCGCGCCGAGTTCAAGCCCGTCGCGGACGCCTGGATCGAGTCGAGGCCCCTGCAGAATCCGGACGCTCCGCTGACGCCGTTCGCCATGCCCGAGTACCGAGTCGAGGCGCGGGAGGAGGCCGCGCGGCTCGAGGCGGAGGCCGAGGCCTCGGCGGCACAGGCGCGGACGAACGTCCAGCGCGCCACGAACTACGTCCTCGGCGTCGTCCTCTTCGCGGCCGCGCTCTTCTTCGCCGGGATGAGCGCCCGGCTGGCATCGCCACGTCTGCGCCGCACCCTGCTCGTGTTCGGCCTCGTCATCTTCGTCGGCACCGTCATCTGGATCGCGACCTTCCCGGTCAGCCTCTCGGTCTGAGCTCGACCGCGGGGGCCGGCGCCCGCAGGAGCCACGCGCCGGCGAAGAAGCAGACGGCGCCGAGGAACGTGAAGGCGTTCGTCGCCTCCGTGTTCAGAAGCTCGCCCGTGTCGGGCACCACCCACGAGGTCACCGCGGCGATCCCGAAGAAGACCGAGCCGAGCATGTTGAGCCAGCCGATCCGCCACGGCGTGCCCCGTTGGCTCCAGACCGCGGCAAGCGCGAGACCGCTCGCGAGGAGGAAGCAGGCCGACCCGAGTGCGTCCGGGGCCCAGACCCGGATGTCCTCCTGCACCGTCGAAAGCGCATCGTTCATCGCGGTGAACGTCGTGACGTTGAAGAAGAGGGTGCCGGCGAACTGCACGACGCACGCCCACCAGTCGAGCCGGTCGAAGCGGGGCGTCTGCTTCAGCTGGAGGAGGGAGGCCGTCGTGAAGAAGATCGACCCGACGAAGAACGTGACGCCGACGAGAGCGGGGTCGACGAGCTCCGCGTAGAACGGGGCCGACCCGAGGGCGAACGCCGTCGAGCCGACCATGAACAACACGCCGATCCACCACAGTCTCGGCTTCATCCCGAGGGGATGATGCGCGATCGGGACGCCTGGAGGTACGTGCTAGCTCTCGCTCGAGGACGCCCAGATGTTGATGCCGCTGTCCGTCGCGAAGCGGTCGATCTCGGCGAGCTCGTCGTCCGTGAAGTCGAGGCGGTCGAGGGCGGCCACGTTCTCCTCGAGCTGGGCGACGCTGCTCGCGCCGACGAGCGTCGAGGTGACGCGCGCGTCGCGCAGCGTCCAGGCGAGCGCCATCTGGGCGAGCGTCTGCCCACGTCCGGAGGCGAGGTCGTTCAGCGCCCGGATCTTGTCCAGCGCGTCCTCCGAGAGGAGCTCCTTCGCGAGCGAGTAGCCCTCGCGCGAGGCGCGCGAGCCCTCGGGGACGCCGTTCAGGTACTTGTCGGTGAGCATCCCCTGGGCCAGCGGCGAGAAGCAGATGCAGCCGATTCCGACCTCGCCGATCACGTCGAGGAGCCCGTCTTCGATCCAGCGGTTGAGCATCGAGTACGAGGGCTGGTGGATGAGGAGCCGGATGCCCATGTCGCGCAGGATCGCCGCGGCCTCCGCGGTCTTCTCGGCCGAGTACGAGGAGATGCCGACGTAGAGGGCCTTGCCCTGCTGGACCGCCGACGCGAGCGCGCCCATCGTCTCCTCGAGCGGTGTGTCCGGGTCGAAGCGGTGCGAGTAGAAGATGTCGACGTAGTCGAGGCCCATGCGCGCGAGGCTCTGGTCCAGGCTCGCGAGCAGGTACTTGCGCGACCCGAGGTCGCCGTACGGCCCGGGCCACATGTCCCAGCCGGCCTTCGTCGAGATCAGGAGCTCGTCGCGGTACGGGCGCAGGTCCTTGGCGAGCATCCGGCCGAAGTTCTCCTCCGCGGAGCCGTAGGGCGGGCCGTAGTTGTTGGCCAGGTCGAAGTGCGTGATCCCGAGGTCGAAGGCGCGGCGGACGACCGCTCTGCCGTTCTCGAACGGGCGGTCCCCGCCGAAGTTCCACCAGAGCCCGAGCGAGACCGCCGGCAGGTCGAGGCCGCTGCGCCCGCAGCGCCTGTAGGTCATCCGCTCGTAGCGGCTCTCGTCGGGAACGTAGGTCACAGGACTGGTCCTCCTCCGCGTGCGGTATACCTGATCTACACAAATGAGTAAGCCCGTCGAGCAGCGCGATCGGGTCGTCATCCGCTTCGCCGGGGACTCGGGGGATGGCATGCAGCTCACCGGCGGCCGCTTCGCCAGCGAGACCGCACTCCTCGGCAACGACCTCTCCACTCTTCCGGATTTCCCGGCCGAGATCCGTGCGCCCGCCGGTTCGCTGCCCGGAGTCTCGGGCTTCCAGATCCACTTCTCTGACCACGACATCCTCACGCCCGGCGACGCGCCGGACGTGCTCGTGGCCATGAACCCGGCGGCACTCAAGACGAACGTCGGCGAGCTGCCGAAGGGCGCGACGATCATCCTCAACACGGACGCGTTCAACGACCGGAACCTCCAGAAGGCGGGCTACGCGGGGAACCCGCTCGAGGACGGCTCGCTCGACGAGTACCGCGTCCAGCCCGTGCCGCTGACGTCGCTGACCATCGAGGCGCTGAAGGAGTTCGACGTGTCGAAGCGCGAGGCCGAGCGCTCGAAGAACATGTTCGCGCTCGGGCTCATGTCGTGGCTCTACAGCCGCCCGACCGAGGGCACGATCGCGTTCCTCGAGAAGAAGTTCGCCAAGGCGCCCGAGATCGCGCAGGCGAACGTCAAGGCCTTCAAGGCCGGCTACGCGTTCGGCGAGACGACCGAGGAGTTCGCCGTCCAGTACGAGGTCAGGCCGGCACAGCTCGCGCCCGGCACGTACCGCAACGTGACCGGGAACCAGGCGCTCGCCATGGGCCTGATCGCGGCGAGCGTGCAGAGCGAGCTGCCGCTCTTCCTCGGCGCCTACCCGATCACCCCCGCGTCCGGGATCCTCGAGGAGCTCGCCCGCCACAAGGCCTTCGGCGTGCGCACCTTCCAGGCCGAGGACGAGATCGCCGCCGTCGGCGCCGCGCTCGGCGCCTCCTTCGGCGGCGCCCTCGGTGTCTCGACCTCGAGCGGCCCCGGGGTCGTCCTCAAGGCGGAGACGATCGGCCTCGCCGTCACGCTCGAGCTTCCGCTCGTCATCCTCGACATCCAGCGCGCCGGCCCCTCGACCGGGATGCCGACGAAGCCCGAGCAGGCCGACCTGCTCATGGTGCTCTTCGGGCGCAACGCCGAGTCGCCGGTGCCGGTGATCGCCGCCTCGACGCCCGGCGACTGCTTCGCCATGGCGATCGAGGCCGCGCGGATCGCGCTCAAGTACCGGACGCCCGTCTACCTCCTCTCGGACGCGTACCTCGCCAACGGCTCCGAGCCGTGGCTCGTCCCGGACGTCTCCTCGCTCCCCGACATCTCCACGACCTTCGCCGAGGCGCCGAACGACGGCGACCGCTTCCTCCCGTACGTCCGCGACGACGACACGCTCGCCCGCCAGTGGGCCCTGCCGGGGACGCCCGGCCTCGAGCACCGGATCGGCGGCCTGGAGAAGGAGGAGCGCACCGGCAACATCTCCTACGACCCCGACAACCACGACCTGATGGTGCGCCTGCGCGCGCGCAAGGTCGCCGGGATCGCCAGCGACATCCCGAAGCTCGAGATCGACGCGCAGCCGGGCGCGCGGCTCCTCGTGCTCGGGTGGGGAGGGACCTACGGCTCGATCGCCGCGGCCGTGCGCCGCGTGCGCGCGCGCGGCGGTGCCGTCGACCACGCGCACCTCAAGTACCTGAACCCGTTCCCGCGCAACCTGGGCGAGGTCCTCCGCTCGTACGACCGCGTGCTCGTCCCGGAGATGAACCTCGGCCAGCTCCTGAAGCTCGTCCGTGCCGAGTACCTCGTCGACGCGGTCGGCTACAACCGCGTGCGCGGCGTCCCGTTCACCTCGGCCGAGCTGGCCGATGCGATCCTCCCGCTGACATGACCGAGCTGAAGCTGACCGCCAAGGACTTCAAGTCGGACCAGGAGGTCCGCTGGTGCCCGGGCTGCGGGGACTACGCGATCCTCGCCGCCGTCCAGGGCTTCCTCCCGGAGCTCGGGCTCCCGCGCGAGCAGCCTCGTCTTCGTCTCGGGGATCGGCTGCGCCGCGCGCTTCCCGTACTACGTGAACGCGTACGGCATGCACTCGATCCACGGCCGCGCGGCGGCGATCGCGACCGGCCTCGCCGCGTCCCGCCAGGATCTGTCCGTGTGGGTCGTCTCGGGGGACGGCGACGCGCTCTCGATCGGCGGCAACCACTTCCTCCACGCCCTGCGCCGCAACGTCAACATCACGATCCTGCTCTTCAACAACCAGGTCTACGGGCTGACGAAGGGGCAGTACTCGCCGACGAGCCCGCTCGGCCAGGTCACCGGGCCGACGCCGATGGGCTCGATCGACTGGCCGCTCAACCCGGTCACGGTCGCGCTCGGCGCGGAGGCGACGTTCGTCGCGCGGTCGATCGACACCGACCGCGGCCACCTGACGAGCGTGCTGCACGCTGCGGCGCAGCACAAGGGCGCCGCGTTCGTGGAGATCCTCCAGAACTGCAACGTGTACAACGACGGCGCGTTCGACCACGTGCGCGACGCGAAGGAGAACCGCATCGTGCTCGAGCACGGCGCCCCGATGCGCTTCGGTGCCGAGGGCGAGAAGGGCGTGCGCCTGGGCGCC
This sequence comes from uncultured Actinomycetes bacterium, assembly GCA_963748205.1. Classification (GTDB taxonomy): domain Bacteria; phylum Actinomycetota; class Thermoleophilia; order Gaiellales; family Gaiellaceae; genus JAIBJN01. The sequence continues at coordinate 31,254 of CAVVIB010000004.1, read as the reverse complement.
GACGGCTCCGCCGAGCTCGTCGAGGTCGCCGACGTGGGCGAGGACGCGCTGCTCGTGCACGACGCGCACGCCGATTCGCCCGCCATCGCGTTTTCGCTCGGCCGCCTCGGCTACCCGCAGCCCGGCCCGCTGCCGATCGGCGTCCTCCGCGTCGGTCGACCGGCCCGTCTACGACGACCTCATGGCCGCGCAGATCGACGAGGCACGGCGGGAGAAGGGGGAGGGCGACCTCTCGGCGCTCCTGCACGCGGGCGACACCTGGCAGATCGCTTAGGCGACCTGCGAAGGGTCCACTTTGTGCGGGTTGTCATTTGACGACCAGCGGCGTACCCTCGGGCTCCCCCGGAAGGAAGGAGTCCCATGCGCAGGCTCACGCCTCTCATCGCTTGCGCGGCTGTCGGCGTCCTCCTCTTCGTCTGCTCGCCCGCCGGTCGCGGTTCCGCCCCTGGCGGTTTGCAGCGGATCGCCGCGGAGCGACCCGACGACTCTCGGGTTTCGCCGCAGCCGCTTGCCGGCGCTCGTCCCTCCGCCGAACGATGCCTTCTCGGCGGCGCCGCCGTAGCCCCCTCGCTCCCGTTCTCGGCCAGCCTGAGCACGGTGGAGGCGACCGCTGCGGTCGATGACCCATTCTGCTTCGGCACCGACGACATCGGTTTGGTACTCGTTCACGCCCGCCGTCTCGTCGCCGCTCACGGCCGACACGTTCGGCAGCGACTACGACACCTTGCTCTCTGCGTATACGGGAACGCAGGGCGCGCTAACCCAGCTGGCGTGCAACGACGATGCTGGCTCCGGCGTGCAGTCCCGAGTCAGGTTTCCGGTCACCGCCGGGACGACGTACTACTTCATGGTCGCCGGCGTCGGCGGAGGCAACCTCGTCTTCACCCTCGATGCGGCGCCGCTCCCGCTCGATGCCGCTGAGGGCGACGCCGGCTCAGGAGGTGGTCCCAGTCGGCGGACGCCGCCATCTCACCTGGTCGCAGTTCCCGCGGCGGGTCTCGCGTTCGTCTCGCTCTACATGCAGGCGCCCGGAGGGCCGCGCGTCCGCGTGAACCGATCGAACACCCACGGCTGGTCAGGCGGATTCGACGGCGACACGTTCGTCTATCAGGAGGTCACGCGGACGGCAGTCGAACCTCCAGTTCTACGATGTCCCGACAGGCGTCCGCTCGGCGCCCCAACCTGGCGTAAACACGCTGGCCTGGGAGTGGCGGCCGACGCTGTCCGGGGATCAGCTGCTCTTCGGCCGCTCGCTCGTCAACCAGAGGATCGACCAGGTGCTCCTCCGCAACCTCGACGACCGGCGGCACGCTGGTCCTCGACCGGATCCGCTGGCGCAACGGGTTCAATTTGGCCCGGCCAGGTGAACGGCAACTACGCAGTCTGGGCGCGCTGCACGATCAGCAATCCGACGCTGCAACGTCTTCATGCACGACATCGCGGCCGTGGCCACGACCGACGATCCGCAACCCCAGGCCGCCAGCAGTACTCGCCTTCCGTCACGAGTGACGGGACCCTGTACTTCGTCACGGAGCGGCCGCGGCTGCGGAGCACTCGGTGCAGCTCGTGCGGCGGCCGCTCGGCGGTCCAAGCAAGGTCATCGCCGCGCTCGCGTTCTGGCCGGGACGTCTCGACCATCGTACGCGCTTGAGAACGCCGACGGGTCAACGACTGTCCTCTTCGGACGCATCCGCTGCGCCACTGACGCCGGGACGTCTGCTCAGTGTCCTCGATCCCTAGGTCGATGACAAATGTCTGCGGGGCGCGGCCCAGCGCGCCCCGCAGAGTCCCTGCATCTGAGTACAATCCCGCCCGCCGTGGGTCGCCGGGCATGGCTCATCTTCGTCGTCCTCGTAGCGGTGCTCGTAACCGCTCCGGCGGCGCACGCCCAAACCGTGCGCGTCCACTTCCTGCAGGGCGAGCAGACGGTCGCCGTCGAGCGGCCGGGCGCGACGCCCGCAGACGCGATCGCCGCGCTCCTCGCCGGCCCTTCCCCGGCTGAGCAGCGCAGCCGGATCGTCTCCGAGCTGCCGGAGGGCCTCGCGCTCCGTGGGCTCGAGGCGGCCGACGGCGTCGCCACCGTGGACTTCGGGAGCGCGTTCGGCGACGGCGACGCCGCCGCGGTGTCCGCGCGCGTCGCGCAGGTCGTCCTCACGCTGACCGGCGTGCCGGGCATCCACGAGGTCCGCCTCCTCGTCGAGGGGAAGGAGCTCGCCGTCCGCACCCGCGCCGATGTCCTCGCGCCCCCGCCCGCGCCGGCCCCGGTCGCCGCACCGGCTCTCCCGAGGATGAAGGGGTCGATGACGCTGGTGCAGGTCCAGCGCAGGCTCGTCAAGCTCGGCTACCTGCCGCAGGGCGCCGCGACCGACCGCTTCGACCAGCGGACGCACTCGGCCGTGATCGCCTTCCAGAAGTGGGAGGGGCTCCTCCGGGACGGCATTCCGGGGCCCGAGACCCAGGCCGCGCTGCTCGTCGCGAAGCGGCCCAAGCCCCGGACGGTCGGGACGGGCACCCGCGTCGAGGTGCTGCTCGACCGCCAGGTCGCGCTCGTCATCCGCGGCGGGCGGGTCCTCCGGACGGTGCACGTCTCCACCGGGAAGCGGGGCTACGCGACTCCGGCGGGCCGCTACCAGGTCACCCGCAAGAGCCGGCGGTCGTGGTCGGTGCCGTACCGCGTCTGGCTCCCCTGGGCGACCTACTTCGTGCGCGGGATCGCCTTCCACCAGTCGCAGAACGTGCCGGTGACGCCGGTGTCGCACGGCTGCGTGCGCGTGACGGCGGCCGACGCGCGCTGGCTCTACGACCTCACGCCGGTCGGGACGAAGGTGCGCGTGATCGCGCGCTCCCTGCCGCCGCCGCCGCCGAAGGACTGAGCCGGTCGGGAGCGCGCGGGCCCGTGCCCGCACGCTCCCTCCCGACCCCACCACCTATGGGCGAAGGATGTTGCAGAACCCCGGCAGCGCCAGGGCGGTGTTGAAGCTCCCGTCCATGAGCTCACGGAGCGGGTGCGGGCCGATCGAGTCGATGATCCGGCCGGTCTGGCCGTCGATCCAGATCTTGCCCTTGTCGACGAGCACCTCGTCCCCGCGGCGCACGATCGCGGAGACGCCCCTGATGTAGATCAGGGTGCGGAGCCCGGTCTCCGGGTTGAAATAGGTCGTCTGGACGAAGTCGTCGGGGCCTTCCTGGAGCGTGAGGCCCGTGACGGTGTTCACGACGGTGTTGTTCTCCTTGATGTGCGCGATGACGTGGGTCCGCCGGCCCTGGTCGTCGAAGTACGTCGCTTGCTCGACCGTCAGGTTGATGTTCCACCGGACTCCGTAGCTTCCGCACGCGGTCGGGTTCACCAGCGAGGTCTGCTGGCTGACGGTGATCCGCACCGGCGGATGGGCGAGCGCCGGCAGGGCGAGCGCCGCGGCGACGCCGGCAACGAGCCCAAGCACGAGAACTCGTCTCATGGATGCCTCCTTTTCCCTCGTTCCCTCCATGTCACGACAAGCCCCTGTTCCAAGCCTCGCCCCCGACGTGGTCGTGGTCGCACGCCTTCCCTGGTCGTCGGCCGGGCGAGCTGGTTAGTCACACTAAACCGGCATGCGGCGGGTGTCAAACCTCCCGGTAGTAGGCTGTTTTTCTGCCCACGACGGACGTCACCGAGGCTCATGTCGGCGAGCGGTTGCGCGCCGTTCGGCGCGAGCGCGGGCTGACCATCGCGCAGCTGGCGGCGGCCACCGGCCTTACGAGCGGCTTCATCAGCCAGCTCGAGCGGAGCCTCAGCTCGGTCTCGCTCTCCTCGCTCGCCCGCATCTGTGCGGCGCTCGAGATCCGCTTCGGCGACGTCCTCGACGTGGACCCGCCCGGCGCGGTCATCCGCCGCGAGGAGGCCGGCGCCTGGACCGTGATCGGGGCGCATCGGGACCTGCTCCTGAGCTCGATCGAGGACGAGCGGTTCCACGTGATCGAGTCGCACATCCCGCCGGGCGCCGGGGCGGGCAAGGATCTCTACACCTTCCCCGCGGACGTCGAGCTCGTCTACGTCCTCCGCGGGACGCTCGAGCTCCGCGTCAACGGCGGCGTCTTCGTCGTGCAGGCGGGCGACACCGTCACGTACTCGCCGCGCGACCCGCACACCTGGCGGAATCCGTCCAGCACCGACGAAGCCGTCGTGCTCTGGTTCTCCGTCCCCAACCCGTTCGGGCCGGGCGCGTCAGCGCGCCGAGACAAGCTCGAGCCCTAGGCGGTCGAGGCGCAGCCCCTGCGGCGGCGTCGTCTCGAGGAGCCGTGGCACCTCGAGGACGAGCGCGTGCCACCCGTCGCCCTCGAGCTCCGCGTTCAGGACCGCCTCGTCCTCGACGACCGTCCGGTCGACGCGGACGCCGTCGACCCACAGAACGGCCGGCGTGGGAGCGGGCGTGCTCACCTCCAGCTGGACGGGCCCCGAGCCGTACAGCCAGATGGGCGCCTGCCGCTCCTTCATCGTCCGGCCGCGCCAACCCTCGCAGTAGAACGGCTCGGCCCGTGGAGGCTCCGGCACCGGCGGCTCCGCCTGCCCGGTGCCGCGGCCGAGCAGGGTGATCGCGCCGTCGCGCTCGATGGGGGCGTAGCCGCGGGCGGCCAGCTCGCGCCAGCCGAACCAGGCGCCCGGAACCTCCGCCTGCGCGTAGACGCCTTCGTGGAAGGTGAGGAAGCGGATGCCGAGCGCGTCGAGCTCCTCCTCGTCGCCGGGCAGCCAGACGCCGCACGAGATGCGGTTGCGGAGGAAGTAGAAGTCGAAGGCCGGCTGCGGGACGAGCGTCGAGTAGCCGCCCGGCCGTTCCCGCGGCGCCTGGAGCTGGTAGTAGTCGTAGACGCTCCCGTAGTGGACGCCCGGCTCGATCATCGGGAGCTCGAGGATCCGTCCCTCCGGCTCGTCGCGCAGCGCCGCGTAGGCCCGGTTGCCGGGATCGGCGTCGGTCGCGTCGAGCGGGAAGACGAGTAGGTCGGCGGCCACGAGGACGACGAGGGCGGCCAGGGCCGCGGCCGCCCGCCGGCCGGAGGCGGCCAGGATGCGGGCCGCCGCGACGGCGACGAGCGCGGCCACGGCGAGATTGGCGATGGGGAGGAGCCGGCCGGGTACACGCGGGTAGCGGAGCGGCGGGAAGACGTCCCAGAGCCACTCGTACAGCACGAGGTTCGTGCCGAGCGCGAGCAGCGGCGGGATGACGGCGGCCGCGCCGAGGATCGCCGCCAGCGCCCGCGAGCGGCCCCAGAGCAGGACGACGCCGGCGATCGCAAGGACAGGCACGAGCCAGCCCACGTAGACGAACTGCTCCAGGCCTCCGAGCCGCCAGCGGCTGATCAGGTCGACCCAGTCCGCCGAGAACTCGCCGACCTCGGCCAGCGACCTGCCGTCTCCCTCGGCCGAGTCGCGGACGACGGTCAGGTGGATGGCGAGCCCGGTGCCGACGGCGGCCAGCAGCCCGCCCGCCGCCCAGGCCGCGGCGAGCGGCGCGGCCCGCACGGCGACGTAGACGGCGATCAGCGGGATCGCGCCGAGCGCGAGGTGCAGCTGTCCCGAGAGCGGGATCGAGACGATCGCGGCGGCGGCCACCGCGCCCCAGGCATGCGCGCGCCGAGGGCTCTCGGCGGCGCGGGCGCGCTCGTAGGCGAGCAGGGCGAGCGGCATGAGGACGGCGATCCAGCCCAGCAGGTGCTCGCCGCTCTGCGCGAGCCGGTACGGGGCGAGGGCGAACACGAGCCCGCCGATCGCCGCCGCGCCGGGAGGCAGCGCCAGCATCCGCAGCCAACCGTAGGTGAGGAGCCCTGCCGCCACGATCGTCGCCAGCAGGAGGAGGTTCCACGCGACCACCGGGCCGAAGGCCGCGTCCAGCGGCCAGAAGGCGAGGCCGAACGGCCACCCCGAGAGCACGACCTGCGACTCGACGAGCGGCTGGAAGCTGTACGGGTCGAGCCAGGGCGCGTTGCCCTGCTCGAGCTGGTGCCCCACGAGCCAGAACCGGTAGGTCGCCTGGAGATGGTCGCCGGCGGCCGCCTCCCCGTGTCCGTCGCCGCCGTCGGCCATGAACGAGCTGCCGAAGGAGCCGACGGCGGGCAGCGTCGCGACGATTGCGGCGGCGACGTAGAGCGCTAGGAGAGCGAGCGCGCGGCCTCGACCAGCCGGTCGAAGTCGGAGACCTCGGATGCGCCGTATCGCCATGCGCCGCGGATGATGCCGCTTCCGTCCACCACGAAGGCGGCGCGGCGCGCCACGTCGGGGAGCCCCCGGAACTCGCGGACGATCTCGAGCGCGCGCACGGCCTCGCCGCTCCAGTCGGAGAGGAGGCCGACCTCGATGTCGAGCGCCTGCGTCCACGCGACGTGCGACCACGGGCTGTCGCGCGAGATCCCGTACGGCGTGACGCCGGTTTCGAGGAGCTCGTCGCGGCGCGCGTTGAGCTCGGTGAGCTCGTTCGTGCACGTCGACGACCAGTCGAACAAGTAGGACAGAAGCAGGTAGGGCGACTCGCCGGCCAGCTCGCGCAGCGTCAGCGACTCGGTCGTCGAGCGCCAGACGGTGACGTCGGGGACGAGGTCGCCGTCGCCGATCACGTGCTCGCCGGCACGCCGGCCTCGGTGGTCTCGGAGATCTCCCGCGTGACCTCGAGGATGTCCCGGTTCGCGTTGAAGATCCGCAGCTGGCGGTCGGCGCCGTTGCCGCGCGAGAGGATCTCGCGGATCCCCTCGAGCTCGCGGTCGGAGCCGAGCTCGCGCGCGTGGGGCTCGATGTCGCGCAGCGAGCGGCGGATCAGCTGGGCGATCGGGACGCGGTTCCGGCGGCCGGTGACGAGATCCATGACCGGCGCCTCGAGGCCGTAGCGCGCGCCGAGCCACTTGTTCTCGGTCACGAGGATGCGGTGGTAGCTCGGCAGCTCCTTGCCTGCGTCGTAGAGCTCGGAGTAGTGCTTCACGAGCCCCTGCACGTAGGCGGTGATCGCCACCGTCTCCTCCACGCGCGTGATCGCGTCCATGACGCGCACCTCGATCGTCCCGAAGCGCGGGTGCGGGCGCACGTCCCACCAGATGTGCGTGTAGTCCGCGATGCACCCCGTCTTCTCGAGCTGGCCGACGACCTCTGCGTAGTCGGCGTAGTCGGCAAACCGTGGGGGTGGCCCCGAGCGCGGAAAAGCGGCGAACACCATCTGGCGGCTGGACGAGAGCCCGGTGGGCTCGCCGCGCCAGAACGGGGAGCTGGCGGAGAGCGCCAGCAGCTCGGAGAGGTGGACGAGGAGGGCGCTGATCACGTTGATCGCCTTGTCCGCGCCGTCCACGGCCACGTGGATGTGGCAGCCGAAGATGAGCTCGCGGCGGGCGACGTACTGGAGCTGGTCGACGAGGTTGCGGTAGCGGTCGCGGGCCGTGATCCGCTGGCGCTCGAAGAGGCTGAACGGGTGCGTCCCCGCAGAGCCGACGCGCAGGTTGTGGCTCGCCGCCGCCTGCGTCACATGGGAGCGGAGGCGCCGGAGCTCGCGGTCGACGTCGGCGGTCGTCTTGCAGATCGGCGTCGAGATCTCGAGGACGGACTGCATCAGCTCGGGGCCGACGCGGTCGTCGAACTCGCCGTCCTGCGCCGCGGTGGTGAGCACGGTGTCGACGTGCTGGACGAGGTCGAAGGTCTCCGGGTCGAGGAGCATGTACTCCTCCTCGACTCCGAGCGTGAACGGCTCGCTCGACCCGAAGTGGTGGTCGAGGACGCTGCCCCCCTCGGCGAACCCCTTGCCCGTAATGGTCGCGGGATAGATCTGCTTCATGGGAGCGACGAACTCTACTCCGAGCCCGGTGGAAGAAGACAGGGGCGCTCCGCGTCAGGTGAACACGCCAAACGGCGTCCGTGGGACAACGACGATGCGACGCAGATACCGCACCCGGCTCGTGAAACGGCTCGTCCTCGGGCCGTTCGCTCTGCTCGCGTCCAGCCGCGAGTGCGCCGGGGCACTCGCGGCTTTTGCGACGATGGGGGCGTGCGACACCTCGCGGCCCTCGCCTGCCTGACGCTTTTCGTTGCCGCCTGCGGCGGCGACGGCGAGTCCGCCGGTCCGACGACGACTGTCTCCGACCCCGGGCCGGCGACGACGACGCAGGCCGAGACGGAGACTTCGACCCCGCCGACGACCACCGAAGAGCAGCGCGAAGGCCCCGTGGTGCTCATCCAGACGGAGCGCGGCGAGGAGGTCGAGGTCGCGGTCGAGATCGCCGACACGCAGGAGGAGCGCGAGGTCGGCCTCATGCAGCGCGAGTTCCTCCCGGACGACGCCGGGATGATCTTCCTCTTCGAGGAGGAGACGACCGGCGGCTTCTGGATGAAGAACACGCTCATCCCGCTCTCGATCGCCTTCATGGGCGGCGACGGGACGATCCTGCGGATCCTCGACATGGAGCCGTGCGAGGCCGACCCCTGCGAGATCTACGACCCGGGCGTGCCCTACGAGAGCGCGCTCGAGGTCAACCAGGGAGCGTTCGCGGGCTGGGGTGTCGAGGAGGGCGACCTGCTCACGCTGGAGCAGTGACGACCGCCTCGACCTCGATCTCGAGGAGCCACCGGGGATCGAGCAGCGCCGCCACGACCACCGTCGTGTTCGCGGGGCGGACGTCGGAGAACGACTCGCCGTGCGCCTTGGCGAAGCCGTCGAAGGCCTCGGCGTCGGTCAGGTAGGCCCGAGTCCTCACCACGTCGGCGAGGGAGCCGCCGGCCTGCTCGAGGGCGCCCGCGACGATCTCGAGGCAGCGCTTGGCCTGCCCGTAGGCGTCCGCGGGCGGGTCGGCGCCGTCGGCCATGATCGGCGCCGTGCCGGCGACGAAGACGCGGTCGCCCACGCGCACGGCGCGGGAGTAGCCGACGACGGGCTCGTAGGGCGATCCCCCGGAGATGATCTGCCGCTCCATGACGGTGACTAGTATCGCCTGCCGACCGTGAAGGCGCTCGAGCACATCGACGCGTGGCCGGTCCCGACCGCGACGGCCGCCGTCGTCGCGCCGGACGGGGTCGTCGCCGCGCGCGGCCCGTCCGACCTCGTCCTGCGATGGGCCTCGGTCACGAAGCTCTTCACCGCCTACGCGCTCCTGATCGCGGCCGAGGAGGGCGTCCTCGACCTCGACGAGCCTGCCGGGCCGCAAGGCTCGACCGTCCGGCACCTGCTGGCCCACGCTTCGGGCCTGCCGTTCGAGGGCGATGCCCCGATCGCCCGGCCGGGGGAGCGGCGCATCTACTCGAACGCGGGGTTCGACCTGCTCGGCGAGCTGCTCGCCGACAGGGCCGAGATGCCGTTCGCGGCGTATCTCCAGGAGGCGGTGCTCGATCCGCTCGGTCTGGGCGGGACGGAGCTGCGGGCACGGCCGTCGGAAGGACTGCACGGCCCGCTGGATGACCTTGCAGCCTTCGGTCGCGAGCTCCTCGCGCCGACGCTCGTCGCCCCGGAGACGCTCGCGGAAGCGAGCCGCCGTTGCCTTTCCCGGTCTCGTCGGCGTGCTGCCCGGTCTCGGGCGCCAGGAGCCGAACGACTGGGGGCTCGGGTTCGAGCTCAAGGACGCGAAGCGGCCGCACTGGACCGGCTCGCGCAACTCGCCCGGGACGTTCGGCCATTTCGGCGGGGCCGGGACGTTCCTCTGGGTCGATCCCGAGGCCCGCGTCGCCTGCGCCGTCCTCACGAACCGCGAGTTCGACGAATGGGCGCTCGAGGTGTGGCCGCAGCTCGCGGACGCCGTGCTCGCCGAGCTCGGTCCCTAGCTCGACACACCGACGACGCGGGCGTACGTGTCCTTCGGGCACGTCGCCACGGCGGCCGGGGTCAGCGCCCGCGCCGGGCCCGTGAGCCGGTCGCCGGGCCGCAGCACACCGCCGGCGCCGGTCAGCATCCCACCGAGCACGAGGCCGACGTCGTCCTCGGGGTCGAGCTCCTCGCCGGAGGCAAGCTCGTGCCGCTCCATCTCGCGCGCGAGCTTCGTCAGCGTCTCGCCGGGCAGGCCGGCCAGCTCGGCGACCCGGGAGAGCTCGAAGACGGTCGCCGCCTCGTGCCTCAAGGCTCGGAGGAACGGGCGTCTTCGGGGTCCTCGTGACCCGGCCCGCGCTGAGCGTCCTCCTCGATGCGTCGCTCGGGCGGCGCCTGCTCCTCTTCCTCGGTCGGTTCCGGAGGCTCCGGTGTAGACATGTCCCGATCCTACCCGCCTGTCCCATCCGGACACGCCCTGGTCTGACCCCGGACATCGCCCCAATGGACGCGCCCGGGGTCAGACCCCGGACGGGTCTTCGTCGGGCATGGCCATCCACGCGCAACAGGATCGTTCCCGGGATCGCCATGCGGAGCCTGCTCGGCGGTCACCGCAAGGGCCGGCCGGTCGGGCCATGTCAGGGGTCAGACCCCGGCCGTGGCCGAGGACAGGAGCGGCTGAGTAAGCTCGGCTTCGATGGCGACGGCCGAGCAGCTCGAGGGGAATGGCGCAATGCCCGCGGTGCGGAGCTCGCTCGAGCACGAGGAAGGCTCGGTGTCATGCCCGGCCTGCGGGCTCCAGGAGTACGCGAACCCGGCGCCGACCGCGAGCGCGGTCGTCCACGACGACGAGGGCAACCTGCTCCTCGCGCGGCGGGCCGGCGACCCGGGGAAGGGCCTCTGGGACCTCGTCGGCGGGTTCATGGACGAGGGCGAGGAGCCGCTCGAGACGCTGCGGCGCGAGCTGCGCGAGGAGACCGGGTGCGACGTGGAGGTGGGCGAGTTCCTCGGCGGGCTGCCCGACCGCTACGGCGACGACGGCATCTGGACGATCAACTTCTACTGGGAGGCGACGCTCTCGGGCGAGCCGGAGGCGGGCGACGACGTGGCCGAGCTCGTCTGGTTCCCGCGCGACGAGCTCCCGCCGCGCTCCGAGTTCGCCTTCGCCAACACGATCGCGCTCCTGGAGCGGGCCGGGGCGCGCTTCCGCGACCAGGCCGGATAGCGGCGCGCCGTTGACGGGTCCGTTCCTCGCTCTCGCGGCGAGCCTGAGCTGGGGGGTCGGCGACTTCCTCGCCGGGCTGAGCAGTCGCAAGCTTCAGCTCCTCACCGTCCTCGTCGTCTCGCAGGCCGCCGGGCTGACGTCCCTCGCCCTGCTCGTCGCCGTCCGCGGCGAGGGCCCGCCCGAGGCTCGCTACCTGCTCTACGCGGCGCTCGCCGGAATTGCCGGCGCGGTCGGGCTGGCCGCCCTGTACAAGGGCCTGGCCGTCGGCTCCATGAGCGTCGTCGCGCCCATCTCGGCCACAGCGGCCGTGATCCCCGTCGCCGCGGGGCTGATCACGGGCGAGCGGCCGAGCGCCGCGCAGGGCGCCGGCATCGCGCTCGCCCTCGCGGGCGTCGTGCTGGCCTCGCGGGAGCGCCGCGCCGACGGCGGCGGGCGCCGCGTCGCCGAGGGAGTCGGGCTGGCTCTCGTCGCGGCCGTCTCCTTCGGCCTCCTTCTCGTCGCCCTCGGCGCGGCGAGCGACGGCGACGCGCCCTGGGCGACGCTGTCCATGCGCGCAACCTCGTTCTCGCTCCTGGCCGTGACCGCCCTCGTCGTCAGGCCGAGCCTCTCGCTCCAACGCCGCGACCTGGCGGTACTCGCGCTGATCGGCGTGCTCGACGCCGCCGGCAACGCCCTCTTCGCCATGGCCACGACCGAGAGCCTCCTGAGCGTCGTCTCCGTGCTCGCCCAGCTCTATCCCGTCGTCACGGTGTTGCTCGCGCGGGTGATCCTCGGCGAGCGGATCTCACGGCCGCAAATGGTCGGCGTCGTCGCTGCCTTCGCCGGAATCGCGCTGATCACGGCGGGCTGAGGCCCGCTGAGGACTAGCCGGACGGCCAGGAACGATAGGCCGAACGGCCTATATGGACCGGCGCCCTAGCGGCCGATAATCGCCTCTACATGGACTACGGGACACATACGATCGACGATCACCTGCGCGAGGATTGGCTCGACGCCTGGATTGCGGAGGGCCTCGACGCCGTCGAGGCGTTCCTCCGCAACCATGCGGCGTTCGACACCTTTCTCGAGGACCGCGACTAGCGGTTCCCCGAGCGGTCAGGCCTGTGCGGTCTCCGCCAGGCCGAGCGACTGCTCGAGCATCCGCTTCGGCTGAGCGCCGATCGCGGCTGCCGCGGGCTCGCCGCCCTTGAAGAGGACGATCGTGGGGATCGAGAGGATCCCGTACCGGTGTGCGAGCTCGGGCTCCTCGTCGATGTTGACCTTGACGACGCGAAGCTGGTCGCTCCGCTCGTCTGCGATCTGATCGAGGATGGGGGAGACGGCACGGCAGGGGCCGCACCACTCCGCCCAGAAGTCGACGATCACCGGGGTCTCGCTCTTGAGGACCTCGGTGTCGAACTCAGTGGTAGTGACTGCGTTTGCCATACCTCTCCAAACGTAGACTGACCGCCAGATGTTCCGCACCCTAGCGCGCGTTCCCGATCACCCTGCGCTCGAGCTCGAAATCCTCTCCTGGTGGGAGGAGCAGCAAACCTTCGAGCGGCTCCGGGAGCAGAATCGGGGCGGGCCCGTCTGGAGCTTCGTCGACGGTCCCGTGACCGCGAACAAGACGCTGGCGATCCACACGGCGTGGGGCAGGACCCTCAAGGACGTGTTCCAGCGCTACAAGGCGCTGCAGGGCTTCGACCAGCGCTACCAGAACGGGTTCGACTGCCAGGGCCTCTGGATCGAGGTCGGCGTCGAGCGCGAGCTCGGGCTCAACTCGAAGCGGGAGATCGAGGAGTACGGCCTCGCGGAGTTCGCGCGCAAGTGCCGCGAGAAGGTCGTCTGGTCGGCGACCGAGATCACGCGCGGGTCGAAGCGCCTCGGCATGTGGATGGACTGGGGCAACGACTACTTCACGTTCTCGGACACCAACATCGAGTACATCTGGCGGTTCCTCCGCAAGATGCACGACGACGGCCAGCTCTACCTCGGCCACCGCTCGACCGAGTGGTGCCCGCGGTGCGGCACGTCCATCTCGGCCCACGAGCTCGTCGGGAGCTACGAGGACCGCACCGACCCGTCCCTCTTCGTGCGCTTCCCGCTCGTCGACCGGCCCGGCGAGTCCCTCGCGGTCTGGACGACGACTCCCTGGACGCTCCCCGCGAACGTGGCCGCGGCGGTCAACCCCGACGCCGAGTACGGGCGCCACGAGGACGGTGAGTGGGTCGCCGTCGCCCGCGACCCGCACGTGCACTTCGCCGAGCGCGTCAAGGGCTCGGAGCTGGTCGGCCTGCGCTACGAGGGGCCGTTCGACCACCTCCCGGCGGTGCAGGGGATCGAGCACCGGGTCATCCCCTGGGACGAGGTCTCGCTCGAGGAGGGCACCGGGATCGTCCACATCGCGCCGGGCTGCGGCGCCGAGGACTTCGAGCTCTCCCGCGTCCACGACCTGCCCGTGATCGCTCCGGTCGACGAGGCCGGCCGCTTCTACCCGGAGTTCGGCTGGCTCCACGGCCAGGGGACGTCCGAGGCGGCGGAGCAGATCGTCGTCGACCTGGCCGAGCGCCGCCGCCTGATCGCGGCCGAGGAGATCGAGCACCGCTTCCCGTTCTGCTGGCGCTGCCACACGCCGTTGATCTTCCGGATCGCGGACGACTGGTTCATCGCGGTCGAGGATCTCCGCCCCCGCCTCGTCGCCGCCAACGAGACCGTGAAGTGGACGCCGGAGTATTTCGGGAAGCGGATGGAGGACTGGCTCCGCAACATGGAGGACTGGAACATCTCGCGGCGCCGGTACTACGGACTGCCGCTCCCGATCTACCCGTGCGCTTGCGGCGAGGTGACCGTGATCGGCTCGCGGGCCGAGCTCGAGGAGAAGGCGACCGCCGGGCTCGACGGGCTCGAGGAGCTCCGCCGGCCGTGGATCGACGACGTGACGATCCGCTGCGAGGCCTGCGGGAACGAGGAGGTCCGGCGCATCCCGGAGGTCGGCGACGTCTGGCTCGACGCGGGCATCGTGCCCTTCTCGACGCTCGGGTGGCAGAGCCCGGAGTGGATCGAGAACGGGTACGCGACCGGCGCGGCCGCGGGGCTGACGGGCGCGGACCTCCCCGACCACGCCTACTGGGAGACCTGGTTCCCCGCGCACTGGGTCTCCGAGATGCGCGAGCAGATCCGCCTCTGGTTCTACTCGCAGCTCTTCATGTCGGTCGCGCTCGTTGACCGCGCGCCGTTCCGCGAGGTGCTCGGCTACGAGAAGATGCTCGACGAGCACGGCCGGGAGATGCACGGCTCGTGGGGGAACATGATCGACGCCGAGGACGCGTTCGCGCGCATGGGCGCCGACGTCATGCGCTGGCAGTTCTGCGCCCAGCCGCCCGACCGCAACCTGCTCTTCGGCTACGGCCCCGCGCACGAGATCAAGAAGAAGCTCCTGACGCTCTGGAACTCGGTGCGCTTCCTCGTGGACTACGGGAACATCCAGGGCTTCACGCCGAGCTACGCCGACCTCGACGAGCCGCCGCTCGCCGACGGCGCGCGCCCCCTCGACCGCTGGCTGGTCGCGCGCACGCAGCAGTACGTCCGCGACGCGACCCAGGCGCTCGACGAGCAGCTGACCTTCCGCCTCGTCGAGGGCTTCGACGCCTTCGTCGACGACGTCTCCAACTGGTACATCCGCCGCTCGCGCCGACGCTTCTGGGACGGCGACGAGGCGGCGCTCCGCGTTCTCTGGCACGCGCTCGTCCAGGGCATCCGCGGCATCGCGCCGGTGATGCCGTTCCTTGCCGATCACCTGTGGGGGACGCTCGTCGGGGAGGCGTGCGAGGGCGCGCCCGCGAGCGTCTTCCTCGCCGGCTGGCCGACCGCCGGCGAGCCCGACTCGGCGCTCCTCGAGGAGATCGCCGAGCTGCGCGCGATCGTCGGCCTCGGGAACCGTGCGCGCGACTCGGCAGGCATGAAGCTCCGCCAGCCGCTCAGGGCGCTCGTCGTCGAGGGCGCAGAGCGGGCGACCGGCCATGCGGACGAGATCGCCGAGGAGCTGCGCGTGAAGTCGGTCTCCTTCGAGCAGATCGCGGGCGCGACGGTGCGCGCGAAGCCGAACCTCAAGCTGCTCGGCCCGAAGCTCGGCCCCGAGTTGCCGAAGATCCGCGACGCGCTCGCCGAGGGCCGCTTCGAGCAGCTCCCCGACGGCGGCGTGCGCGTCGAGGGCCACGACCTGGCGCCGGACGAGGTCTTCGTCCAGCGCGAGGCGCCCGAGGGCTTCGCGCTCGCGGAGGGCTCAGGCCTCGCGGTCGCGCTCGACGTCCGGCTCGATCCCGAGCTCGAGCTCGAGCGCCGCGTCTACGACCTCGTGCACACGGTCAACTCGATGCGCAAGGAGCAGGGCCTCGAGATCACCGATCGCATCGTCCTCACGCTCCCCGACGGCGAGGACCTCCAGCGCTTCGCGGACTGGATCAAGTCCGAGACGCTCGCCGTCGAGATCGAGCGCGGCGCCGAGCTGGCTGTCCGAAAGGCTTGAAGCGCGGAACAGGAAAAGGCCCGCCGCTCGGGGGGTAAGCGCGGCGGGCCTTTCCAGATTGCTCACCGCGGCTTACATGGCCAGGGACACACACCGCGGTTCGCATCGCCCAGTGTCAGCCACGCTACCGCGCTTGCCTGTGAGTTGGAATAGGCCGAGTGGCCTATCTTTGAAAGCCGGAAGCGTATGATTTACAAGATATAAGGCGCGGAACGAGCGGCGTTGGGCGCAGGCCCTCCCTATCATCAAGGCCACACGCCGTGAGCGACGAATCTCAAACGATGCTCCACGCCGTGCCTCTCCTGGCCCTTGCGGTGCTGTACGGGCTCGTTTCGATCCTGCTCGGCATCTCGCTGGTGCGGGAGCGGAGGACGTCGTGGCTCGGGGTCGGAGTCTGGCTGCTCTTCGCGCTCGTAGCCGCACTCGCCGGGTTGCTCGGCGGCCTGGCGCTCGCCGACGCTGACGTCTTCGAGGGAGAGCCGTCCTGGCTCGTGGTCGGCGGCTCGATCGCCGTCGCGATCCCGGGCCTGATCATGCTCTTCCGGGGCCACGACCGCAGCCTTCTCTTCGCCGCCCGCAGTCGCGTGCGCGAGGCGGAGGAGCTGGCCACCGAGCGCGGCCGCGAGGCCGACGCCATCTCCCGCCTCTCCGCAACGCTCTCGCGGACGCAGACGACGGACGAGGCGGTCGAGTCGCTCTTCGACGAGGTGGAGGCCCTGCTCGAACCCGACGCCCTGCTGCTCGCCAGGGTCGACGAGGACTCGCGCAGCGCGGTCGGCTTCGCCACCCGCGGCGTCGACGCCGACTGGTGGGGCACCGTCTCGCTGCACCTCGACGAGGACACGGGTGCCCTCGTCCAGACGGCTCGCACCGGCGAGGCGGTCGCGATCTACGACGTCCCGACGGCGCCGAACGTCAATCGGCGGCTCGCCGAGGCCGTG
This sequence comes from uncultured Actinomycetes bacterium, assembly GCA_963748205.1. Lineage (GTDB taxonomy): Bacteria > Actinomycetota > Thermoleophilia > Gaiellales > Gaiellaceae > JAIBJN01. Next base: position 14,844 of record CAVVIB010000004.1, on the reverse strand, counting down.
TCCGCGAAGAGCGCCGCGTTCATTCCCGTCATCTCCGAGGGCCAGGTGGCCGGCGTGCTCGTCGTCGTGACCCAGCACGCCCACCGGAGCTTCACGGAGTCCGAGCTCGACACCGTCCGGGGCATGGCCAGCGAAGCGGCCCTCGCCCTCAGCCGGACACGGTCGAGCGAAGCCCTGCAGGCCGCACTCGAGCGCGAGCGGCTGGTCGCGGAGATCGGCCGTCGCATCCGCTCCGAGCTCGACCTCGACACCGTCCTCCAGGTCGCCGTCGAGGAGACCGCGAAGGCGATCGGCGGCGTCACGCGTTGCTTCATCCGGCTCGGCGAGCGCGGGGAGCCGATGCCCGTGCTCGCAGAATGGAACGCGCCGGGAATCGAGCCGGTGGGCGACGAGGCTCCGAACCTGCCGGCCATGAACCTTGCCGCGCGCGACCGCCGCACCGTGGCCATCGCGGACGTCGAGTCGGACAGCGAGCTCCGCGAGGATCCCTCGCTCGGAGGCCCTGACACCCTCCTCGCCCTGGGTGCGCTTTCCACCATCGCCACGCCGATCCTCGTCTTCGACCGCATGATCGGGGTGTTCAGCCTGCACCGGGGCGAGGTCAGGCCCTGGGAGGCAGGCGAGATCGCGCTCGCCGAGGCCGTCGCCCGCGAGTTCGGCCTCGCCATCCATACCGCCCGGCTGCTCGGCGAGAACGAGCAGCGCCTCCGGCAGCAGGAGACGCTGATCAAGGCGGCCCAGGTGCTGACGAGCGACCTGCACTTCGAGTCGGTCATCAACAGGCTGGTGCAGGAGGTCGTGTCGCTCATCGGCGCCGATGCGGCGGACTGCTGGATCCTGGAGCCCGACCGCAAGCTGCTGCGATGCCGCGCGGTGGTCGGCGTCCCGGAGTGGAATGTCGGGCGGCAGATCCCACCTGAGGGGACGATCGGGCGCGCACTCCAGTCCGGCCGCACCGTGCTCACCCACGACTTCGCGGCGACGGAGCAGCCGCCGCCGAGCCCGCCGTACGCCGTCTTCCAGGACGTCATGTGCGCGCCGATCATGTGGCTCGGCGAGGTGCGGGGCGTTCTCGGCGTTTGCGACCGGGAGCCCGGGCGTTTCGAGGCGGGCGACGTCGAGGTCATCGAGGCCTTCGCGCGCTTCGCGTCGCTCGCGCTCCACAACGCCGAGAGCTTCGAGGAGCGGGAGCGCCAGGCGCAGGTGCAGCGCGGCTTCTACCGGATCGCCGAGGTCCTCGGCTCGCCGCTCTCGCTCTCCCAGACGCTCGACGCCCTGGCGCAGGCCGCCTCGGAGGCGCTCGGCGCCGCCGCTGCCGTGGTTCTCGAGCGAACGGGCGACACGATCGTCCTCGCGGGCGCGCACGAGCTGCCGGACTCGATCCGGGAGCGTTTCGCCGCCGGCGTCGGCGCGTCGGCGTGGCCGTTCGCGATCGAGGCGGGGAAGGGGCGGATCCTCGCGTCGACCGAGCTCGCGGGCGACGACCGCTTCGACGCGGAGCTGCGCGAGCTGCTCGCTGCGGAGGGCTACGGCTCGCTCATCTGTACGCCGGTGACCGGGGTCCGGGAGCAGGCGTACGCGGGCGTCGTCCTCTTCCACGGCGAGCGCACGTTCACCGACGAGGACGTGCTTCTCACCCGGCACGTCAGCGACGCCGCGCAGGGCGCGCTCGAGCGGAGCGAGCTCTTCGAGAGCGAGCGCCGCGCGCGCACGTTCTCGCAGCGGCTCGCGCGGCTCGGGACGCTCCTCGGGACGAGCCTCGATCCCGCGGTCGTGCTCGAGGAGGTCGCGCGAGAGGCGCCGGGCCTGCTGGACGCGGACGCCGCGGTCATCAGCCTTGTCGACGGCGACGACCTCGTTGTGCGCGCGGCCCACGGCGCCGGGACGGAGCGCCTCGCAGGCGCGTCCTTGAGCGCGTCGGCCGGCCTCTCGGGCGCGGTCGTCCAGTCCCGGGCCTCTCAGGCGGTCCGCGACCGCAGCGAGCATTCGCGGCTCCTGCGCGGCGACACGCTCCTCGAGGAGGGCATGACGGCCGCCGTCGCCGTGCCCATGGTCGCCCACGGGAGCGGCCTCTACGGCGTGCTGGCCGTGTACGCGCGCACGCCGCGGTCGTGGCGCGACGACGAGCTCGAGTCGCTGGCGGCGCTTGCCGCCTCGGCGTCGGCTTCGATCGCCAACGCCGAGCTGTTCCAGAGCGTGGCCGAGGAGCGGGAGCGCGCGGCCGCGATCCTCGCGAACATCGCCGACGGGATCGTGGCCGTGGGGCGCGACAACCGCATCGTGCTCTGGAACGCGATGGCCGAGAGCATCACCGGCGTGCCGGCGTCTGAAGCGCTCGGCCGCTTCGGTCCCCGAGGTCCTCCAGCGGGAGCTGGCCGCGGGCGACTCGGAACCGCCCGGAGAGCGGTACCTGGCTGTCCGACGTGGCGGGAGCGACGTCTGGATCGCGCTCAGCGAGGCCGTCATGCTCGACCCCTCCGGTGCTGTGGCCGGACGCATCTTCGCGTTCCGCGACGTGTCCAGCGAGCGGGTCGTCGAACAGATGAAGTCCGACTTCGTCTCTACCGTCTCCCACGAGCTGCGAACCCCCCTGACCTCGATCTACGGCTTTGCCGAGACCCTCATGCGGAGCGACGTCGACTTCAGCGACCCCGAGCGGCGAACCTTCCTGCGCTACATCGCCTCGGAATCCGAGCGCCTGATCGGGATCGTCGACGACCTCCTCAACGTTGCCCGACTCGAGGCGGGGACGCTCGCGGTCGCTCTCGAGCCGACCGATCTCGGCACGGTGGCGCGCGAGGCGACGGCGGCGATCGAGGCGCACGCGACCGAAGGCCACCGCTTCTCCGTCGCGGTCGAGCAGGGGGAGATCGTCGTCTCGGCCGACGCGGAGAAGCTCGGCCAGGTGCTCGCCGCGCTGCTCGCCAACGCCGTGAGCAGCTCGCCGGAGGGCGGGACGATCACGGTCTCGGCGCGCCGGCGGGCGGAGATGGCCGAGATCGAGGTCGCCGACGAGGGCGTCGGGATCGCGCGCGCCGACCTCCAGCGCATCTTCACGAAGTTCTTCCGCGCCGAGCGCGAAGGGGTGAGCGCGCACGGCACCGGCCTCGGGCTCTTCCTCGTGCGCGGGCTCGTGACGGCCATGGGCGGGCGCATCTGGGTCGAGTCGGAGGAGGGCCAGGGCTCGCGCTTCACGTTCGAGCTCCCGCTCGCGGGCGCCGAGCCCGCCGAAGGGCCGCGTGTGGAGGCCGCGGCGACGCAGTGACGCACGTTCTCGTCATCGACGACGAGGCGCCGATCCGGCTCCTCTGCCGCGTCAACCTCGAGGCCGAGGGGATGGACGTGAGCGAAGCGGGCGACGGTCCCGGCGGCGTCGACCTCGCCCGGGCGAAGCAGCCCGACGTGATCCTCCTCGACGTGATGATGCCGGGCCTCGACGGCTGGCGGGTCGCGGAGATGCTCCTGGACGATCCTGCGACGAGCGAGATCCCGATCGTCTTCCTCACCGCGCGGGCGGACGTTCGCGACCGCGCGCGCGGCATCGACCTGGGCGGCCTCGAGTACATCACGAAGCCGTTCAACCCGGTCGAGCTCGCAAACTCTCGTGCGCAAGGTCCTGACCGCCGTTCAGGAAGGCGACCGCGAGCGGCTGCGCAGCGACAAGATCGCCCAGCTCAGAGAGCTGTTCGAGAGCGCCTGAGCGTTAGCGGAAGCGGGCGACGGCCATCTCGACGCAGCTGTAGCCGCGCCAGTTGCCCGCCGTCCAGCCCGTGCCGACGTAGCGGAAGCCCGGCCGCAGCAGCAGCCTGCGGTGGGGCGCGCTGTTGAGCCACGCCCGCACGGCCTGCAACGGGGTGAACCAGCTGCACGTTCCCCAGGCGATGATCTCGCCGGTGCCGGCGCCGAGGGTCGACGAATGGTGGAACGCGTCGGCCCGCATCAGATGACGCGACCAGGCGTGCGACCCGCGCTGGAGGTTGGGACCGAGGCGGAGCTTGCGGAGGCCGTGGGCGGCCCTCGTCTGGTTGATCTTGGTGATGAGCCGCTGCTCCATGGGAGTCGGCGCGGCGGACTGGGCGGGCGCGGCGAGCGCAAGCGCGCCGGCGCAGACGAGCAGAGCGATGAGTGTCTTCACAGGTCCTGGCATGCGAGAGACAGTGCCGGACAAGTGTCGGCAACTCTTACGCAAAGCGTTAGGGTTGTCTGAACTGGGCGATCTCACGGGCTTTCAGACCTGCGAGGCCAGGGAGATTGCCACATCTTGGTGGATTTTGCGGGAATCCTCGTGCTATTCGTTACGAGGATCCGGGCGCGCGGTCTGCGCCAGGACGACGCCGGCGAGGACGAGAAGGCCTCCCAGGATCTGGATGGCGGCCAGCTCCTCGCCCAGCCAGACCCACGCGGCCAGCGCCGCGAGGACGGGCTCGAGCATGGCCACGATCGTCACGCGCGTGGCCGGCACGTGATGCAGCGCGCTCACGAGGAGCACGAAGGGGACGACCGTCCCCAGGACGACGATGTAGGCGAGCAGGAGCCAGACCGGCGCGCTGACGTCGTCGAGCTTGCCCAGCAGCGATGTGCTGCCGTCGACGTCGCCCCAGGGGAAGCTCCACCACGGCTGGACGATCGCCCAGAAGAGGGCGGCGAACAGGAAGCCCCAGGCGAGCAGCGAGTAGACGTCGCGGCCGCCGGCGAGCGACTGCTCGGCCATGAGGACGTAGGCGGCATAGGCGACTGCGGTCACCAGGCAGGCGGCAACGCCGACCCAGTCCAGCGACGAGCCTCCCCAGAGCTGGACGACGAGCGTCAACCCGAAGAGGCTGAGCGCGATCGCGAGCCATAGCCGCCGGCGCACCGGCTCGTGCACGTAGAACCGCGCCCAGAGCGCGACGAACACCGGCGCGAGGTAGTTGATGACGAGCGCGATCCCGATGTCGAGGCGCCGGATGCCGATGAAGTAGAAGAGCTGGACGACCCCGAGGCCCAGCACGCCGAAGACGGCGAACTTCACCAGCTCCCGGCGGGTGGCGCGCATGCTCGCGGGGTTGAGGACGAGGACGACCGCGATGAGGATCAGAGCCGATCCCGTCGCACGGACCTCCGCGAGCCGGAACGCGGAGAGCTCGGCCGAGTCCAGCACGACCTTCGCCACGACGGCGTTCAGAGACCAGAGGGCGACCGCCGTCCAGATGAACGCGTAGCCCAGCGCGGGTCTCGGTACCGGGCGGCGCGACTCGAGAGCGGGCGGCGCAAAGGGTGCGTCGGCCACGGTCGCGGAAGATAACGGCCGCCGACACGCCTCCGCAGCGGCATCCGGCTCCCGTAGCGTGTCCGCCCTGATGGGATCGCGGCCGGTTCTGATGGCGATGGCAGGTGCGGCTGGCATCGCCTTCTCGGCGATTCTCGTACGTCTCGCCGACGTGCCTCCGTCGACTGCGGCGTTCTACCGTTGCCTCTACGCGCTGCCCCCGCTCGCGCTCCTCGCGTGGTGGGAGCGGCGGCGCTTCGGGGCGCTCGAGCGGCGGGCGCTCTGGCTCTCGCTCGTCGCCGGCGTCTTCTTCATGGGCGACCTCGTCTTCTGGCACCACGCGATCGCCGCCGTGGGCGCGGGCCTCGCCACCGTGCTCGGGAACATCCAGGTCGTCATCGTCCCGCTCGCGGCCTGGGCGCTTCTCCACGAGCGGCCCGCCGGGCGGACGCTGGCCTCGGTGCCGGTCGTCCTCTTCGGCGTCGTGCTCATCTCCGGCGTGGTCGGCGCCGGCGCGTACGGGTCGAACCCCGGGCTCGGCGTGCTCTTCGGCGTGCTGACGGCGATCACGTACGCCGGCTTTCTCCTGATCCTGCGCGCCGGGAGCAGTGACCTGCGGCGCCCAGCGGGACCGCTCTACTGGGCGACGCTGTCGTCCGCGGTCGTGACGCTCCCGGTCGGAGCCGCCCTCGGCGAGCTCGACCTGGAGCCGACGTGGCCGGAGCACGGCTGGCTCCTGCTCCTCGCCCTGTCGTCGCAGGTGGTCGGCTGGCTCCTCATCGCGGCGGCCCTGCCGCGGCTCCCGGCGGCGCTCACGTCGATCACGCTCACGCTCCAGCCGGCCCTGTCGGTCATCTTCGCCGTGATCCTGCTGGACGAGTCGCCCTCGGCGGTCCAGTTCACCGGAGTCGCCGTGATCATCGGCGGTGTCGTGCTCGCGACCGCGGGCCGCCGTTCGCGGCCGTACACTGAGCCGGAGCTGCGGGACGTAGCGCAGCCTGGTAGCGCGCCTGCTTTGGGAGCAGGAGGCCGCCGGTTCGAATCCGGCCGTCCCGACTGAAGGAAGCCCCCGGAAGATCAGAATCCGCTCATGGCCTCGTACACCGTCAACGAACGTGCGGTCGCCCGGGCGCGCCGCCTCATTCGTGGACGGCAGTACGTCCTCGACAGCGAGTGGGGAGACGTCCAGCCCAAGGCCGATGACGAGAACGCGTTTCTCGCCTCACACGACTGGAGCGAGTACGCGGAGTGGCATCTGGGGCTCACCGACGGAGCGGCGGACGAAACCAAGGCGCGCTACGCCTTCGTCTACGGGGACTTCCGCCGCGTGCACCGAACGGGCCTGATCGCCTGCCACTACCGTGCGGCCGAGTGGAGGCACAAGGAGATCGAGCTGGCGGCTCACGAGCTCTTGCAGCTCCTCGATCGCTCCACCGCCTGACGGGCCGCGACGGAACACCGGGTAGGGATAACCGCACCGCCGGTCGCGGGCTGGCCGCCTAGTTACGCGCGCGAGAGTGCTGGATCCTTCGAGGCCATGTCTGAGCAAGAGCTCACCTTTCTCTTCACCGACATCGAGCGGTCGACCGCGCTCGTGCGGAGCCTCGGCGCCGACTACTGCGAGGTCCTGGCGTCGTCGCGCGTGCTGATTCGCACCGCGGCCGCAGAGCATCGCGGCCGCGAGATCGAATGTCGTGCCGACGAGTTCTTCGCCGTCTTCGAATCCGCGGAGGCCGCTGTCGCCTCTGCGCTCGACGCGCAGCGTGCGCTCCTGGCCGAGAGCTGGCCGGACGGGGCCGCCGTGCGCGTCCGCATGGGCCTGCACACCGGCACGGCGCTCGACGCGGGCGCCGGCCTGATCGGCCTCGACGTGCACCGCGCCGCGCGAATCAGCTCCGCAGGTCACGGCGGGCAGGTGCTGCTCTCCGCGCGGACGGCGCAGCTGGCCGACGTGTCCGTGCGCGACCTCGGCTGCTACGAGCTCGCCGGCCTGCCGGAGCCCGAGCGCGTCTTCCAGCTCGTCGCCGACGACCTTCCATACGACTTCCCTGCGTTGCGCCGCGGGCGCCGCATCGACGACCTCCGCCTGCGCGTCGCGCTCGCCGACGACTCCGTGCTCGTGCGCGAGGGCATCGCCGGGCTCCTCGAGGATGCCGGGATGCACGTTGTCTCGCAGGCCGGGGACGGCGACGAGCTCCTCGAGCAGATCGCCGCCACGCGCCCCGACGTCGCCGTCGTCGACATCCGCATGCCTCCCTCGGGCAGCGACGAGGGCCTGCGCGCGGCCAAGATCATCCGCAGCCTCTACCCGGGCACCGGCGTGCTGCTCCTCTCGCAGAGCCTCGAGCACGCGTACGCGCGCGAGCTGCTGGAGACGGGCGGCGAGGGTGTCGGCTACCTCCTCAAGGACCGGATCGCAGACGTGGAGGAGTTCTCCGCGGCGCTCGTCCGGATCGCGGAGGGCGGGGTCGTGCTCGATGCGCAGATCGAGTCTGTCTGCGTCGGCGCCGGAGCCGGCTCGAACTAGGCCGGCTTCGGCGTGACCAGGCGCAGCAGGCGTTCGAGCGTCGCTGCGTCGAGCTCGCCGCGGTTGCGCGCGAGCGCGGCCAGGAGCGCGAGCTGCTGTGCGCGGGTTGTCTCCTGCTCGCTCTTCATGTCGCCTCGTTCGTGACGTCCCGCACAGATCCTCTCTGACCTGCTCGTCGAAGCTGGTTGCGCAATCGGCGCAGGCGTTGCAAAATACGCAACGTGCAGTCCGCCGACAAGGCGCTGGCGATTCTCTCCGCGTTCGACGAGGGCCGCGAGGACCTCGGCGTGTCCGAGCTCGCAGCCGAGCTGGGGATGCACAAGAGCACGGTCTCCCGCCTGCTCGCGACCCTGCAGCGGCGAGGGCTCGTGCGCCGCGTCGGCGACCGCTTTGCGCCAGGCCCCGAGCTCGCTCGGCTCGGCGGCCTCGCCGTGCGCGGGATCACGCTCGTCGAGGCCGGGAGGCCGGCGCTCGAACGGCTCGCCGAGCGGACGGGCGAGACGGTCAACCTCGCCGTTCGCGAGGGGACGCGGGCCTTGAACGTCCTCCAGGTGGACGCGGACCACTTCGTCGGCGTCACCGACTGGACGGGCCGTGCCGCGCCGCTGCACGCGACCGCGAACGGCAAGGCGCTTCTCGCGTTCGGCGGCGAGCAGATCACCGGCCGGCTGTCGAAGCTGACGCCGCGCACGATCGTCGACCGGGGCGAGCTGCGCGCCGAGCTCGAGCGGGCGCGCGCTGCGGGCTTCGCCGTCGCCGTCGAGGAGCTGGAGGTCGGCCTCAACGCGGTCGCGGCGCCCGTCTTCGACGCCGGCGGCTCGTGCATCGCGGCCGTGTCCGTCTCCGGGCCGGCGTATCGCCTGCCCGAGCCGAAGCTTCCCGCGGTCGGCGACCTCTGCGCGGAGGCGGCGGCGCAGATCTCCGGGCGGCTGGGGTACCGGAGGGCCGCGTGATGGCCTGGGAGCTTGCGACGTATCCCGCTGAGCTGATGGGCGAGCTGCCCGAGCTCGACGGTGTCGACGTCGAGGTCGTGCGCGCGGGCGAGCCCGTTCGCATCACCCACGTCCTGGACGCCGTGGAGCCGCGCGTCCGCCCCGACGGCCGGGGCGCGTTTCCCGCGGAAGGACCCGCGGGTCAGGGCCGGACGAATCGCCTGGACGGAGTCGTCGTCATCTCGTGTCTCGACTTTCCGGCCGAGGAGCGTCCGCTGCACGAGCAGGAGTCAGTCATCGACCTTGCCGGGCCGGGCGCCGAGCTCACGCCCTTTGCGCAGGCGACGAATGTCGTCCTCACGTTCCGGCCGCGGGACGGTCTCGGCAACGAGGAGCTCGACGCCTGGGCGCGCGCGACGACGCTCCAGGTGGCCGAGGATCTGGCACGGCCCACGCTCGGGGCCGAGCCGGCCGAGGTGGAGCGCTTCGAGCGCGGCCCCGTCGACGCTGGCCTGCCCTCCGTGGCCGCCCTCGTCCAGCTCTCGGACCTCGGGCCGCTCTACTACCAGTACCTCTACGGCGTGCCGGTCGGACAGGCCGGGCTGCCCCGGGCGATCGACCCCGCGGAGCTCCTCGACGGCGCCGTGACCTGCGGGGAGTACCACTGGGCCGGTCTGCGGAACCCCACGATCCTCTTCCAGCGCAACGCGCTCGTCCGCACGCTCTATCGCGAGCACGGCCGGCGGCTGCGCTTCGCCGGCGTCGTGCTGATGCGCGGCTACGAGCAGACGGCCGAGGACAAGCAGCGCGCGGCGACCGCGGCGGCCGAGGCTGCCGTCGAGCTCGGCGCGGACGGGGCGATCGTGACGACCGACGCGGGCGGCAACTCGCACACCGACGTGATGCTCACCGTTCGCGCCTGCGAGCAGGCCGGCGTCCGGACGACGACGATCGTCGCCGAGATGGCCGACCCGGACTCGACGAGCCCCGGCCTCACGGACTGGGTTCCCGAGGCGGACTCGATCGTCTCCGCGGGGAACGCCGAGGAGCTCGTCCCGGCGTGGACGCCGGAGCGGGTGATCGGAGGCGACACCCTGCTCGACGGGAGCGACGCGCGCGACGCCGGCCCGATTCCCGCGCGCAACTACCTCGGTGCGACGAACCAGATGGGGCAGCACTCCCTGAGGGCGGTTGCCTGGTGAGGGCCGTCCACTACCTGAACCAGTTCTTCGCGGGGCTCGGCGGCGAGGAGGCCGCGGCGACCCAGCCGACGCGTCTCGACGGTGCCGTGGGGCCCGGCCGAGGCCTGGCCGCGGCTCTCGAGGGAGTCGACATCGTCGCCACGCTCGCCTGCGGCGACGACTACTTCGCCGAGCACGAGGAGAAGGCGCTCGAGGTCTTGCTCGGCCTGCTCGAGGCCGAGCGGCCGGACGTGCTCGTCGCCGGGCCCGCCTTCGGCTCCGGACGCTACGGCTACGCGTGTGCGCGTTTTTCGCGCATCGCCTCCGAGCGGCTCGGGATCCCGTCGCTCGCCGCGATGCACGAGGAGAACCCGGGCGTGGGGGCGACCGACGGCAAGGTCCTGGTCGTCCCGACCGCCGTCAACGTCGCCGGCATGCGGGACGCCCTTCCGCGCATGGCGGCGCTCGCCGGGGCGCTGGCGTCGGGGCGCGAGCTCGGGCCGCCCGAGGAGGAGGGCTACCTGCCGCGCGGGTTCCGCCGGAACCGGCTCGACGAGCAGACCGGGGCCGAGCGTGCCGTCGACCTGCTGCTCGCGAAGCTCGCCGGCGAGACGCGCAGCGAGGTCGCGTCGGGCTTCGACCGCGTCGACCCGCCCGCGCCGGTCGCGGATCTCTCGCAGGCCCTCGTCGCCCTCGTCACCGAGGCGGGGTGCGTCCCGCAGGGCAACCCCGACCGCCTGCCGACGATCCGGGCGCAGGGCTGGCTTCGCTACTCCCTGGCCGGCGAGGCGACGCTGCGATCCGGCGAGTACGAGTCCGTCCACGGCGGCTTCGACGTCACGCTCGCGAACGAGGATCCGAACCGCCTCGTGCCGCTCGACACCGTGCGCGCGCTCGAGACCGAGGGCCGGCTGGGCCGGATCCACGACGCCTTCTACACCACGACGGGCAACGGGACGCCCGTGGCGGCCTCGACCCGCTTCGGCCGCGAGATCGCCGCCGAGCTCACGGAGTCGGGGGTGCACGCCGTGCTCCTCTCCGGCACCTGAGGGACCGGGACGCGCTGCGGGTCAGTGCTGGCGAAGGAGATCGAGCGGGCGGGGATCCCAACGGTGTTCGTCACGTCGCTCCCGACGATCGCGACGATGATCGGCGCCAACCGCGTGGTGCGCGGGCCGGCGATCACGCATCCGTTCGGGCTCGACGAGGCAGAGCGCCGCAGGATCGTGGAGCGCGCGCTGGAGATGCTCGAGACCGAGGTGGAGCCCGCGACGGTGTGGGAGCTGGGATGACCGGCAGGGCCGCGATCCACGCGTGCTCGGTGGTCCTCGCGCACGCCCCGGACCTTGTCAGGCACGGCTCGAAGCCGACCCGCGAGCTGGCAGCCGACTCGGACGGGCTGCTGGCGTCCATCTCGGGCGCGCTGCGCAGCTACGACGACGCGCTCGGCTACCCGCCGAACCAGGTGCTGATCGGGAACCTCCGGCCTGACGCGCTATGGGAGATCGAGCGGCCGTGGTGGCGGCATCCCGTCGACGCGCGGAGCGAAGGGCCCTACGGCGTGATCGTCGATCAGGCCGAGCTCTACCGGCGCATGGAGGATGCGGACAGCTTCGGGCTCTTCAAGCTCGACGGCGCCGCGGCGGGGAACGGTGCCCTCACGATCACGGAGGACGGGCACGGCATCGGATCCATGGCGGGCGCTCACGACGTCGACGAGAGCCTGTCCGCGCGCCGTCCTCCTCGAGAACCTCGCCTGCAAGGCGACCGGGGCGCTCGCGCTCGAGCACGTCCTTCGCGCTTCGGGCCTCGCTCCCGAGTCCGTCCAGTACGTGATCGGGAGCGGCGAGGAGGCCGTGGGCGACCGCTACCAGCGCGGCGGGGGCAACCTCGCCAAGGCGATCGCCGAGCAGGCGGGCTGCGTCAACGCCTCGGGCAGCGACGTGAAGGCGTTCTGCTGCGGCCCGGTGCACGCGCTCGTGGTCGCGGGATCGCTCGTTGCGGCCGGCGTGTATCCCCACGTGATCGTGGTGGCCGGCGGGTCGCTCGCGAAGCTCGGCATGAAGTTCTCGGGCGCGCTTCGCCACGGCTCACCTGTTCTCGAGGACGTCCTCGCCGGCTTCGCCGTCGTCGTGGGGCCGCCCGGCGATGGCGCGCCGGAGATCCGCCTCGACGCCGTCGGGCGACACCGTGTCGGCTCGGGCTCGGCGCAGCAGGCCGTGCTCGAGGACCTCGTCGTCGAGCCGCTCGAGCGGCTCGGGCGCCGCATCCTCGACGTCGACCGCTACGCGACCGAGCTCCACGACCCCGAGATCACGGAGCCGGCCGGCGCGGGCAACGTCCCCAGCCGCAACTACAAGCTCATCGGCGCCCTCGCCGTCCGCCGGGGCGAGCTCGCGCGCGAGGACCTGGACGGGTTCGAGCGCGCCCACGGCCTGCCGGGGTTCTCCCCGACGCAGGGGCACGTCGCCTCGGCCGTCCCGTGGCTCCCCCACGGGCTGGCGGCCCTGCGGGCGGGCGAGATCGGCTCGACGATGCTGCTCGCGAAGGGCTCGCTCTTCCTCGGGCGCATGACCGAGCTGGCCGACGGCCTCTCGATCATCCTGGAACCGGGAAAGGAGTAGACCAATGCCGGTCGACGCGACCGTCGACACCTACCACGACCTGACGAGCGACGGCAGCGTCCTCGTCGACTTCTGGGGGCCGCGCTGCCAGCCGTGCCTGGCGATGATGCCCACGATCGCGAAGCTGGAGGAGGAGGCCGGCGGCGCCGTGCGCGTCGTCAAGGTCAACTCGGCCGAGAACCGGGACATCTGCCGCGAGCTGCGCGTGTTCGGGCTGCCGACCTACGTTCTCATGCAGAACGGGGAGGAGCTCGAGCGGCTCTCCGGCGAGGTGTCGAAGAGCGACATCGAGCGCGCGTTCGCGACGCTCGCGGAAGGAGGTGAGGCTGCATGAAGCTCGACGGCAAGAAGGTCATCGCGCTCGGCGAGCGGGACGGCGTGCCCGGGCCCGCGATCGCCGCCTGCGTGACGTCGGCGGGAGCCGAGGTCGTCTTCGTCGAGACGGAGTGCTTCGTCTGAACGGCTGCCGGGGCCATGGACCCGGAGAACCAGGACCGCATCAGGGCCCTGGTCGACGAGTACGGCGCGGGCGACCTCGTGGTCGTCCTCGGCGCAGCCGACCTCGAGTCGCTCGAGGTCGCAGCCGAGACGGTCACGGTGGGAGACCCGGCGTACGTCGGTCCATTGGCAGGAGTCCAGTTGGGGCTCCCCGTCGTTCACATCCTCGAAGAGGACGTCAAGCAGCAGGTCGACGCAGGCGTCTACGACGAGCAGGTGGGCCTGCTCGAGATGACCCTGGACGTCGACCAGGTGCGCGAGGCGGCGCAGAAGTTCCCGGGCCGCGACGGCGCCTAAGCCGTCTCGGGACCTGTCGCTTCGGACAGGGCGCCTACGGCGCCGGGCAGGTCCCTGGTCCGACTTCCATATCTAGGGGCACCCCGCCCTCCTCCCGCTTTCGAGCGTAACTCCGAGTTCCGCGCGCGTGGCGCGCGCGGTGTGCCGAGAGTGCAACGGCTGCGGGCCGGTCAGCGCGGCTCGGGATCGGGCGTCGACTCCTCCTCCGCCATGAACCGCACGAACACGACCGCGAAGGCGGCGAAGAAGACGATCGCCTCGCTCACCGCCATGGCGATGCCGGCGATCTGCTGATCCTCGAGCGGCGTCAGGTCGCGCAGGCGCGGCGCGGCGACGTAGAAGTCGTAGAGCGGGCTGGCGAGAAGGGCGAGGAGCAGGCCGAGCGGGCTCGCGAACACGAACGCGATGAAGAGGTAAGCGGCCTTCGCGCCCGCCGAGAGGTCGCGCGGTCGGCTGTGCACGACCGGCCACCAGAGGAGGCACCCCGCGGCGAGGTACGTCAGGTGCTCGAGGTGCAGGAGCGCATGGTGCTCGAGAGCGGCGTCGTAGAGGGCCGGGATGTGCCACACGACGTAGCTCCCCAGCCAGAGCGGGAGGGCGATCGCCGGCGCGGTCAGGAGCCGGATCGCGCGCACGCGCGCGAGAGACTCGGCCAGCGCCGGTGCCAGGGAGGCGACCAGCAGGAGAGGGACCCACTCGGCCAGTGCGACGTTCTGCACGAGGTGCGCGCTGAGGAGGTAGTGGAGCGCGAGCGTGCCGAGCGGGGTGACGGTGACCGCCAGCAGAAGCAGCACCGCGCCCACGAAGCACGCCGCACGCGCCCGCGACGGCGGATGCCGACGGGCGGCGGCCACATACGCGACCGTCAGCGCGGCGACGGCGGCGAGCTCCACCCACGCCGTTTGCCAGCTCGACGGCGAGGGCGCCACGACGCCCCGAAGGATACGCGGCGCGCGGGAGCTAGATCAGCCAGGGATCGACGTAGGCGGGATCCTTGCGCGCGAGCCAGCTGCGGACGTAGATGCCGGCCGCGATCAGCGGGACTCCGGGGAAGGCCGTGAGCAGCACGACCGTCGCCCAGAGCGCGGACGGCAGGCCTCCGGCGATCGCCGCGACCACGACCGGGACGCCCGTGAAGTAGAGCGCCTTCCAGTCGTCGATCACGTAGCCGAGGCCGAAATGGACGACCAGCGGCACCAGCAAGAGCAGGAGCACGACGCCCGCCGGAAGCCACGTTTCCGTGCGCGCGAACAGGACGATCCAGGCCGTCATGGTCGTGCAGTAGACGAGGATGGCCTCGCGCGGGGTCAGCTCGTTGATCCGTTCGAGAGTCACTCGACTCCCCTCCGTCCCGAGGCGTTGCCGCGCCGCCTGTTTGACGATGCTTTGACCGCATGATCGCGGCGGCTCGGGCGCCTGGAAATCCCCTGTTCGGGGAACCGGCTATCGTTGGCGGAGAGCCCGCGGGCGTAGCTCAACGGTAGAGCCCCAGCCTTCCAAGCTGGTGGTGAGGGTTCGATTCCCTTCGCCCGCTCCT
>CAVVIB010000003.1:0-20816 GCA_963748205.1 uncultured Actinomycetes bacterium | reverse complement strand
GGCCGCCCGCGGCGCTCGAGCGCGCGGGCAAGTTCGAGCGCGAGGAAGGGGTTCCCACTCGAGGTTTCGTGGATGCGGCGCAGTGTCGGGCGGGGAAACACGGCGTCGAGCCGATCGCGGAGAAGCCTGTTGAGCGCGCCCAGGCTGAGCGGCCCGACCTGAATGCGGCGCAACCGCGCTTCTGGGAGGGCCTGCTCGAGGCGCAAGGGCGCGTCCGATCCGCCTCGTCCTGCAGCTAGGAGCCCGATCGGCTCGTCCTCGAGCCGGCGGAGCGCAAACTCCAGCGCTGCTGCGGAAGCACGATCGAGCCACTGAAGGTCGTCAATGGCAAGCAGCAGAGGCTCGGCCGCGGCGAGTTCCCGCAGTGCGCCGAGAACGCCGACGCCGACAGCCCTCCGATCGGGCGGCGATCCGTCTGGCTCGCTGAGCAGGAGGGCGACCTCGAGCGCGTGGGCCTGTGGCCGGGGGAGGGCGCGGAGGACATCCTCGAGCCGCTGCGCGAGCAGGTCGCCGATCGTGGCGAAGGAGAGACTCGACTCGGCCTCCACGGGGCGGGCGGAGAGAACGCGGACCCCTGACCGGGCGGCCGCGGCGATCCCGGCCCGCAGGAGCGTCGTCTTTCCGATCCCGGCGTCGCCCTCGAGCAGCAGCGCGCCCGGAAGGGACTCCGCCGACGCAACGAAGGCAGCGACGGCGGCAAGCTCCTTGTCCCTGCCGATGACGTCGGGATCGACCGAGGTCACCCTCATATTCTGCTAGCCCATCCCCATCGCGGCGAAGGCGCGCGAATACGCCGCCCCGCGTCTCACGCGCGCGTCTTCGGACCCGGCTGCGTGAGTCCGCTCTCGTACGCGAAGATCACGGCCCGAACGCGGTCGCGGAGGCTCGACGACCTCGCGCTCGCGTGGCATGAGCGCTGCAAGCCGCTCGACGAGGAAGAGAGAGGCGGAGGGGGAGGGATTCGAACCCTCGATCCGCCTAACGACGGATAACGGTTTTCGAGACCGCCGCATTCGTCCGCTCTGCCACCCCTCCACGGGTTGTCGCGCGGGCGCTACGGAGCGGAGAAGGAGGGATTCGAACCCTCGAGGGAGGAATTCACCCCCCTAACGCCTTAGCAGGGCGCCGCCTTCAGCCACTCGGCCACTTCTCCGTGCCGGGCAATGGTACCAAGGTGCTTCCCGCCCCCAACAAAGGACGAAGCCCGCTTCGGTGGGGTAGGGAGCCGCACAGCCGAAACGGGCATTCGCCAGACGCCGGGGGTTATGTGAGGGGAGCCGGCACCCCGGATGATGGCCCAGGGCAAGACCCGTGCCTTCCCTTAAAAGGGGGATTCGCTCAGCGGCTTTCGAGCCGGTCGAGCTGGGCCTCGATGCGGTGAATCTCGATCTCCTGGTCGGCGACAAAGGGCGCCCTCTCTCTTTCCCGGCCATGAAAAAGAGGCTTTCCGGGAAAGACTCCGCATCAGGAACGAGAGAGCGTCGAGACCCAGGTCTGGTTACAGACTGTTACTTGCGGCCGAGGAGACCGGAGACGGTCGGGTCGCCCTTGCGGGGGCGCGGGCGGACCTGGTCGACCGTGCACTGCTCCGGGTCCTTGTCCGGCCGGAAGCGCAGGAACCTCGAGTTGTGGCGGAAGCGGCCCTTCTGCCACTTGTCGTAGCGCACCTCGACCACGAGCTCGGGCGGCACGGAGCTCCACTCGAGATCGACGCCGCGCTTCCAGCGGCTCGGCGCGCCCCGCGGCTTGCGCTCGGGGTTGGGGCCGAGGAGGGGCTCGACGCGCTCGAGGATCTCCGCGCGCTTCTTCCCGGTCGCGGGCGCCGACCCGACGGGGACGAGCTTGCCGTCGATCCAGAGCCCGAGGGCGAGGCTGGCGATGCCGGTGCCCTTCTCGCTCCACGTGACGCCGACGACCACGCAGTCGGCGGTCCTCTCGCCCTTCACCTTCAGGACGGCCTCGCGCGAGCCGGGCATGTACGGGAGCCCGAGGCGCTTGGCGATCACGCCGTCGAAGCCCGCCACCTCGAGGCGGTCGAGCCACTTCTTCGCCTCCTTGCGGTCGTGCGTCACCGGCGAGATGTCGAAGGGCAGCTTCTCCACCTGCTTGCGCCGCTCCTCGATCGGCTTCCCGTGCAGGTCCTTGCCGTCCCAGAGGAGCACGTCGAAGACGACGAAGCCGGCGGGGATCTCGGCCGAGAGCCTGCGGATCCGGCTCTCGGCGGGGTGGAGCCTCATCTGGAGGGCGTCGAAGTCGAGGCCGCCCTCGCGCTCGACCACGATCTCGCCGTCGAGGGCCGACTTCTTGGGGAGCCGCTCGCCGAGCTCGACCAGCTCGGGGAAGTAGCGCAGGAGCGGCCGTCCGTTGCGGCTCCAGAGGTGGAGCTCACCGTCGAGGTTCTCGAGGATGCCGCGGAAGCCGTCCCACTTCGGCTCGAACTGCCACTCCTCGCCCTCCGGAAGCTCGTCCACGAGCTCCGCCTCCATGGGCGGGTAGGGCAGGCTCTTGGGCGGCTCCGGCTCGACCTTGGCTTCGGGCACGTGGCCGATTCTGCCAGGAGCGAGAAACCGACTGCGCTCCCCGCGCGTCTAACCGGCCAATGAGACGCGTAGCGATCACCGGACTGGGCGCGGTCACGCCGCTCGGCAACGACCTGAAGACCACCTGGGCCGGCCTCACCGCGGGCAAGAGCGGCATCGCCGGGATCCAGGCGTTCGACCCGACCGACTTCCCGGTGAAGATCGCCGGCGAGGTCAAGGGCGACTACGACCCCACCGGCGCCGCCGCGCCCAAGGAGGTGCGCAAGCTCGACCGCAACGTCCTCTTCGCGCTCTCGGCCACGAAGGAGGCGCTCGCCGACGCCGACCTGAACGGGCACCGCTACGAGCCCGAGCGCCTGGGCGTGATCGTCGGCAACTGCATCGGCGGCTTCAACGAGCTCATGCGCCAGCACGACGTCCTGCGCGAGCGCGGCCCCGACCGCGTCTCCCCGACCTTCCTCGCCAACGTCCTCGTCGACTCGGCGAGCGGGCAGATCGCCATCGAGCTCGGCTTCCGCGGCCCGAACTACGCGGTCGTCTCGGCCTGCGCCACCGGCTCGCACGCGATCGGCGAGGCGGCGGAGCTGATCCGCCGCGGCGACGCCGACGCGGTCGTCGCCGGCGGCACCGAGGGCTGCATCCACCCGCTGATCCTCGCCGGCTTCTGCTCCATGCGCGGGCTCGCCGTCGGCGACGGCGACCCGGCCAAGGCCGCCCGTCCGTTCGACGCGCGCCGCGAGGGGTTCGTCATGGCCGAGGGCGCAGCCGTGATGGTGCTCGAGGAGCTCGAGGCGGCCCGCGCCCGCGGTGCGAGGATCTACGCCGAGGTGCTCGGCTACGGCGCCTCGAACGACGCCCACCACATGCTCCAGCCCGACCCCGAGTCGGGCGGCGTCGTCTCGATGATGCGCGCCGCGATCGACCGCACGGGGGTCGACCCGAGCCACGTCGACTACATCAACGCCCACGGGACGGGCACGCCGCTCGGCGACCTGGCCGAGACCCAGGCGATCAAGGAGGTCTTCGGCGACCACGCCTACGAGCTGGCCATCTCGTCCACGAAGTCGATGCTCGGGCACATGTTCGGCGCCGCCGGAGCGATCGAGGCCGTGGCCTGCGTGCTCGCGATCCACGAGGGCGTGATCCCGCCGACGATCAACTACGAGGAGCCTGATCCGGACTGCGACCTCGACTACGTGCCCGAACGAGGCGCGCGAGGCCCACATCAGGGTCGCGCTCTCGAACGCGATGGGGCTCGGCGGCCACAACGGCTGCGTCCTCGTCGGCCGCGTGGACGACTGACCGGCCCCTATCTTTTTCCCGGCCGACGGTGCAGAATCGAGGCCGCTGTGCGCCGTGGGGTCATGAGCATGGCGCTCCTCGCGGTCCTGCTCGTTTCGGGATCGGGCCAGGGAGCGTCCAAGGGAACGTTCGGTCCGCTGAAGGTCCGAGACTCCGACGCGCGCTTCGTGCCGGGCGAGCTGATCGTCCAGTTCGAGAGCGGCGTCTCGCTCTCGGCACGGCGCGACGCGCTCGACGGCGCGCAGGTGCTGGAGTCGCTCGGCCCGCCGGGCCTCGTGCTCGTCCGGCTCGAGGAGGGCTCGTCGGTGAGCGCCTCCGCTGCGAGGCTCACGGGTGAGGACGGGATCGCCTTCGCCGAGCCGAACTTCATCGGGCACTACCTGCAGGTGCCGCCCAACGACACGCGCTACGCGGAGCTCTGGGGCCTGAACCAGGCCTCGGACGCCGACATCGACGCGCCGGAGGCCTGGGCGACGACCACCGGGAGCAACACGGTCATCGTCGGCGTGGCCGACAGCGGCGTGACGTGGGATCACCCGGACCTGACCGGGAACATCTGGGTCAACGACGACGACCTCGGCGACGACGTCGACGACGACGGCAACGGCTTCGTCGACGACTTCCGGGGCTGGGACTTCGTCCGAGGACGACAACGACCCGCGCGACCTCCTCGGCCACGGGACGCACGTGGCGGGGACGATCGGCGCGGTCGGCAACAACGCCCTCGGCGTCACCGGCGTCAACCAGGACGTCGCGCTCATGCCGCTCCGCATCGGCGACCAACACGGGCATCAACACGGCGGACGTCATCCAGGGATTCGCCTACGCCTGCAACAACGGCGCCGACGTCGTCAACGGCAGCTTCGGCATCGACAAGTCGCTCGCCATGGCCAACCTGATGAAGTCGGTTGCGTGCCAGAACACGCTCTTCGTCTTCGCCGCCGGCAACGACGGCGTCTTCCTCACGAACAACACGTTCGCGACGAACGCCTATCCGTGCGAGCTCCACCGGCCCGCGCCGCACGGCTTCAGCGTCCCGAACATCGTCTGCGTCGCCGCCTCGACGAAGGGCGACGCGCTGGCGTTCTTCTCGAACCGCGGGCCGACGGCCGTGCACCTCGCCGCGCCGGGCGGCGGCGGCAGCGGTAACCCGGCGCTGGAGATCCTCAGCACCTGGCCCGGCTACGACACCGTCGTGGCCGCCGACAACATGGAGACCGCGGGGACGTGGGGCGACCAGATCAACATCGGCGGCCCGGTCACCTTCCGGACAAGCAGTGGGATCGGAGGGCGGCGTCGGCGAGCTCTCCGACCTTCGCGCTCTCCGACTCGTCCGGCAACTATCCGAACAACAGGCTCAGGACGATCCGCAACATGACCGCGTACGACCTGAGCGGCGAGTTCGGCTGCCTCCTCGACTTCCAGGCGCGGGTCGCCGTCGAGTCCAACTTCGACTTCTTCGGGGTCTTCGCCGGGCTTCACCACCGACCGCGAACGACGAGGAGATCCTTGCCCTGAGCGGCACGACGAGCGGCGCATTCGTCCCGCTCGAGGCCGACCTGTCGGTGTTCGACGACGCAGTCGGAGGTGTACGTGCGCTTCTTCGTCGACAGCGACGACGTCCATCGTCGCGGACGGGGCCTACGTCGACGACGTGCTCGTCAAGTGCATCCAGCCGGGACGCCGAGGACTACGAGGCGATCGCGGGGACGTCCATGGCCTCGCCGCACGTCGCCGGCGCGGCCGCCCTGATCCTCGCCGCGGCCCCGACCCTCACCGTCGCGAAGCTCAAGAACGCGCTCCTCAAGGGCGTGGACAAGAAGGCCGCGTTCACGAACCGCGTCTCCACCGGCGGGCGGCTCAACGTCGACAGGTCGATCGACGTCGCGCTCGACGTGACCCCGCCGAACACGACGATCACGGCCCGGCCGCCGTCGCCGACGAGGCTCAAGACCGCGACGTTCAGGTTCACCTCCACGCAGGCCGGCTCGACGTTCCAGTGCCGCCACATGATGGGCGCCTGGACGGCCTGCGCCTCGGGGAAGACCTACACGGGCCTCAAGCCCGGCCTGCACACGTTCCGCGTCCGCGCGATCGACCCGGCCGGGAACATGGATCCGACGGCCGCCGTGGACACCTGGCGCGTCAACGCGTAGCGGCCCCTTTCATTTTCTTTACAAGTAGTGCATCATCCCTCGTCGGGTTATGGGCAATGCGGCAATGCGGCTGCCGGCGCTCCTGGCGTTGGCGATTCTCCTTCTCTGTGCCTCTGGCGCGGGCGCCGGCACGGATGTCGGCCACGCCTTCTGCCGGCCTGGAGCGCCACGGCGCCGGGGCCTCGGCCCCCGAGTACGTGCCGGGCGAGGTCGTCGTCCGCTTCCGCGCGGGCACGTCCGCGGCGGCGCGGACGAGCACGCTCGCAGTCGCTGAGGGCCAGGCCGTCCAGAGCCTCGGGCTTCCGGGCGCGACGCTCGTCAGCCTGGCTGACGGCGTCTCCGTGGAGGCCGCGGTCGCCGAGCTCGAGAGCGACCCCGACGTGCTCTACGCGGAGCCGAACTACATCTACCGGCTGAGCACCGTCCCGAACGACCCGGACTTCGACCTCACGTGGGGCCTCTCGCAGGCCACCGACAAGGACATCGACGCGCCGGCGGCGTGGACGCGCACGCGCGGCAGCTCGAGCGTGCTCGTCGCCGTGATCGACAGCGGCATCGCGTACAGCCACCCCGACCTGGCCGGGAACATGTGGCTGAACGACGACCCCGTCGACGGCAGCGACAACGACGGCAACGGCAAGATCGACGACCGCCACGGCTGGGACTTCGTCTCCGAGGACGCGGTCCCGCTCGACTACAACGGGCACGGCACGCACGTCGCCGGGACGATCGGCGCGGTCGGCAACAACGCGCGCGGCGTCCCCGGGGTCAACTGGGACGTCTCCCTGATGGCGCTTCGCGCGGCCGACCCGAACGGGAGCCTCACGAACGTCGACATCACCGAGGCGATCAACTACGCCTGTGCCAACCTCGCCGACGTCGTCAACGGCAGCTTCGGCGGCAGCGGGGCGAGCACGCTCGTCCGCGACGCGATCCTCCAGGCGCCGTGCGCGAACACGCTCTTCGTCTTCGCCGCGGGGAACAGCGGCTGGGATCTCGACGGCAATACCGGCGTTCTTGATCAGGCCTATCCCTGCGAGTTCCATCGCCCGCCCGCGGAAGGCGGCGCGAACGCGGCGAACGTCATCTGCGTCGGCGCGACCGGCAGGACCGACGCCAGGGCGAGCTTCTCCAACCACGGCACGTCCGCCGTGCACATCGCGGCGCCCGGCGTCGGCATCCGCAGCACCTGGCCGGGCTTCTCCAACGTGATGGCCGAGAACTTCGAGGGCACCGTGGCGCAGTTCAACGCGCGCTGGGGCAACCGCATGCCGGCCGCGAACCCCTGGAACCGGACGAGCGCCACGCGGACGAGCGGGACGTTCAGCATCACCGACTCGCCGGTAGGCCTTTCGCTCAACTCGGATACGTCGATCACGAGGCTCGCAACGTTCAACCTTGCCGGCCGCACGGGGTGCCGGATCAACTACAACATGCGTCTCAACACGGACAACAATCAGGGCCCGTCGCGACCGACGACATCCTCTGGATCCTCATCGACGGCGCGACCTACAGCGGCTGGTCCGGGAGTACGGGCGGCGCCTGGTTCGCCTTCAGCGACGACTTCTCCGACCACGACGGCGACACGAGTGTCCAGATCGGGCTTGGCATGGATGCTGACGGGGACGGCTTCGTCCTCGACGGGGGCTACATCGACGACCTCGCGCTCGCCTGCCTGCTCCACAACGGCAACACGTACAACGCGATCGACGGGACCTCGATGGCCACGCCGCACGTCGCGGGTGTCGCGGCGCTCCTGCTCGCGGACAACTCGTCGCTGACCGTGGCGCAGCTCAAGAACGCGATCCTCGCGGGCGTCGACACGCCGGCCGGGCTCAACGTGTTCATCCAGAACGGCCGCCGCCTCAACGCGGCGAAGGCGCTCGGGATCACTCCCGACGACTCGAAGCCGAACACGACGATCACCGCCGGGCCGCGCAACCCGACGACGGCGCGCACGGCGACGTTCAGGTTCAGCTCCTCGCAGGCGGGCTCCAAGTTCGAGTGCAAGCACATGAGCGGCCCCTGGACGGCGTGCTCGTCGCCGCGGACGTACCGGAGCCTCGCATTCGGCGTGCACACGTTCCGCGTCCGCGCCATCGACCCCTCCGGGAACGTCGACGCGACTCCGGCGGTGCGCACGTGGCGCATCAACCGCCCGTAGCCACTTTCCAACAACCGCCCAGGGCGTTACAGTCCCGCGCACGTTGATTCGCCGAGTCCCTTCTTGGGCGGTGCTCGGAAGTGCGGTCATCCTGCTCGCCGTAGGCTGCGGCGGGGGTGGCGGGGGCGGCGGAGGAGGCGGCGGGGGCGACCTGGCCACCGAGGCGCAGGAAGTCGGCGCCATCCTCGACCGCATCGAGGCCCTCGGGGAGAGCACGACCACCGAGCAGGCGTTCACGGCGGAGCTCGATCAGATCAGCACCGAGGTGCAGGCGGCGATCGAGGAGGTCTCGGACGCGGACGCGCCCGAGGAGCTCGAGGCGGAGAAGGCCAAGCTCACCAACCGGCTGCTTGCGCTGCGCACGCAGCTCAGCCGGGCAAAGGGCCTTGCCAGCGGCGGCGACCTCGAGGCCGCTCAGGCTGCGGTGGCGAGCTTCCTCTCGATCGGCGACATCCGCTCGACGATCGAGAACATCGAGTCCGGGTCCACCGGGCGCTAGCCCGGGTCGACGACCTCGGGGGTGAGCGCGCCGATCGAGGGCAGGACGACGTCTGCCGCCTCGAGCGCCTCGTCGGCGGGCGGGTACTGCGGGTTGGGGATGGCAAGCACGCGCATCCCGGCGGCCTTGGCGCTGTGGATCCCGTTCTCCGAGTCCTCCACCGCCGCGCACCGCGCCGGCTCGACGCCGAGGCGCCGCGCCGCCTCGAGGAAGACGTCGGGCGCCGGCTTTCCGCGCGGCACCTCCTCGGAGGACACCGTCGCCTTGAAAAAGCGGCCGAGGCCCGAGGTCTCGAGCACGAGGTCGATCAGCTCGCGGTTCGAGGACGAGGCGAGCCCGAGCGGCCAGCGGGCTGCCAGTCGCTCGACGGCCTCGACCGCGCCCGGGATCAGCGGCGCGCCCTCCTCGTAGGCCGCGTTCATCCTGCGCACGACCTCGGCGTTGATCTCCTCCGGCGACTCCGAGAGGCCGATCACGTCGCGCATGTAGCGCGACCACTCGGGCGAGCTCATCCCCATCATGTCCCGCGAGGCCTGGTCGTGCCACGCGCCCCCGCGCTCCTCGGCGAGGCGCTGGCGCACCTCGTCCCAGACGTGCTCGGAGTCGATGATGATCCCGTCGAGGTCGAAGACGACGGCCTCGATCACAGCGGCACGTACCCCTGGCCGACGTGCACGAGCGCCGGCCCGTCGCGGCCGCGCTCGACCGCCTCGACCGCGCCGACGAAGAACGTGTGGTCGCCGGTCGCGAGCTCGGACTCGACCCGGGCCTCGACCCAGCCGAGAGCGCCGTCGAGAAGCGGCGCACCGGTCGTGCCGTCGTGCCACTCGATCCCGTGCCAGTGCGCCACCGGCGGAACCCCGCGCGCGAAGTGCTGCGCCACTGCTTCCTGGTCGCCGGCGAGCAGGCTCAGGGCGAAGGCCCCGGCTCGGCGCAGGAGCTCGTGCATCGCGGCCTGCCGGGCCACCGAGACCCCGACGAGCGGCGGCTCGAGCGAGAGCGAGACGGCCGTGCCCACGGTCAGGCCGAGGCGCTCGCCGTCGGCGTCCACGGTCAGGACGGCCACCCCGGCCGGGAACCCTCGCATGAGGGCGCGGAGCTCGTCGCCGGGTTGCGTCAGCTGCGCCGCTCGACCTCGAGCGCGTCGAGCATCTCGGACTCGCGTGCGCTCGGCTCGAGCTCGGGGAAGAGGTCGTTGAGCTGCCCGGCCATGTCACGCAGGCCCTCGACGACGCGCTGGCGCCGCTCCTCCAGCGAGCGCACGTCCTCCCGCAGCCTCTCCTGGCGCCGGCGCGCGTCGCCCTCGATCTGCAGCGCCATCTCCTGCGCCGCCTCGCGGGTTGCGCGGGCCTGCTCCTCGGCGTCGGCGAGGATCCCGCGGGCCTCCTCCTCGGCCTCGCGACGCTGCTGCGTCCCGTAGCTGTCGACGGCCTGGCGGATGTCGCGGGCGTAGTCCTCTGCGTCCTGGCGCGTGCGCTCGGCCTCGCGGCTGAGCTCGTCCACGCGGGTCGAGGCGTCGCCCTTCGCGCGTTCGACGATCTCGCTGGCCTGCGTCTGTGCCTCGGACTTGATCTTCTCCGCCGCCTCCTCGGCTGCGCGGAGAACGCCGGCGACGGCATCACCGACGTCCGTGTAGCCCCGTGCCGGCGCCGCAGACTGCTCGAGCGGGGTTGCTTCCTGTTCGAACTCGCGATTGGCGTCGTCCGACCGACCTAGCACGTCACTCTCCTTGGCTGGGAACTGACCCTTGGCAGGGGAGGGAACTTATTGCATCCCTACGGATCAGATGCAAATGCGGCCGGGGGTGGGGCAGACTACGCGTCCATGCCGCACATCAGGCTCACCGACGTCGACGACGCCACCGGAGTGCTCGCCCAGGAGTACTCCGCCGCGATGGGCCGCGCCGGCAAGGTCTTCAACATCGTCAAGTCGATGAGCCTCAACCCGAGCGTCCTCAAGCGCTCGATGGGGCTCTACAAGGCGATCATGTTCGGCCCCTCGGAGCTCTCGCGGCTCGAGCGCGAGCTCCTGGCCGTGGTCGTCTCGAATGCGAACGACTGCCACTACTGAATAGAGGCGCACGCAAACGACCTCCGTGCCGAGGGCGCAACCGACGAGCTGGCAGAGCACGCGAAGCACGACTACCGGGCCGCCGACCTCGAGCCGCGCGTCAAGGCTCTCTGCGACATGGCCGTCAAGCTCACGCACGAGCCGGCGGGGATGGGCCAGGCGGACGTCGACGCGCTGCGGGCGCACGGCTGGAGCGACGAGGCGATCCACGACGCCTTCCAGGTGGTGTCGTACTTCAACTACATCAACCGGATCGCGGACGCCGTCGGCATCGAGGACGAGCCGGAGTGGCCCCTGTCCCAGCGTTGACCTGCTGCGGAGCTAGGCTCCGCGCGTGAAGATCGTCGTTCTGGGGGCAGGGCAGGTCGGTACGACCATCGTCGAGGCGCTGCAGGGCGACCACGAGATCACCGTGGTCGACCTCGACGCGAAGCGGCTCCAGGCGCTCTCGTACCGCCACGACGTCCACACGGTGGCCGGCAACGGCGCCACCCGGCGCATCCTGCTGGAGGCCGGGATCGACCGGGCGTCGCTGATGATCGCCTGCACCTCGCGCGACGAGATCAACCTCGTGGCGGCGTTTCTCGTCAAGAAGATCTCCGAGGCGCAGACGATCGTCCGCACCACGAATCCCGAGTACATCGAGGCGTGGCAGGAGCGGGACATCGAGGTCGACTTCATGGTCTCCTCGGAGCTCGAGACGGCCTACGCGGTCTCGCAGACCATCGGCGTCCCGGCCGCGAAGCAGACCGACGTCTTCGCCGACGGGCAGGTGCAGATCGTCGAGTTCGACGTCCCGAAGGAGGGCTCGGCGGACGATCTGACCGGGATCCCTCTGACGGAGGCCGCCGAGCGGGCGGCCGGGCGCGTCCGCGGCGGGGGCTACGACGAGGTCGTCGGGCTTCCGCTCAAGCGCGCGACGATCCCCGCGGACTCGAAGGTGGCGAGCATCATCCGGGGCGGGCGGACGCTCGTGCCCCGCGGTGACGAGTCGATCATGCCCGGCGACCGGATCGTCATCATCGGCTCTCCCGACGCGGCGCGGGTCTGGGGCCGGATCATGGCGCGCGGCGTCCAGCGCGTCGACGACGTCGTCGTCTTCGGCGCCGGGGGCACCGGGCTGGCGATCGCCCGCGTGCTGCTCGAGCAGGGCATCCGCGTGCGGCTGATCGAGTCGGACGAGGAACGCGCGCGCGAGGTCGCGGACGAGCTGCCGGGCGCACGGGTCTACAACGCGACCGGCGTCGAGCCCGACTTTCTCGAGCGCGAGCGCATCGGCCACGCGAGCGCCGCGGTGTTCGCCATGCGGCAGGACTCGAAGAACCTCTACGCGGCGATGCTCGCGAAGGTGCACGGCATCGGTTTCACGATCGGGATCGTCCACGACACGATCTCGATCGAGGTCTTCGAGCGCGCGGGAATCGACGTCGCGGTCAACCCGCGCTCCGTCACGGCGGAGGAGATCGTCCGCTTCGCCCACGACCCGCGGGTCCGCCAGCTCGCCATGCTCGAGGGCGACCGCTTCGAGATCCTCGACATCACGGTGCGGGACTCGAGCAAGCTGGTGCGGAAGCCGTTCAAGGAGCTGCCCATGACCGGGTCGCTGATCGGCGCCATCGTCCGTGACAGCTCCGTGATCTTCCCGCACGGCGACAGCCAGCTCGAGCCCGGCGACCGTGTGATCATCTTCACCGAGTCGAGCCGCGTGGCGGAGGTCGAGAAGGCCCTGTGACCTCGCCGGTCGGTCGCCTGCGGCGCGTCGTGGGCGTCGACGTCGGCGCGGCCCTCAACCTCGTCGGGGCGCTCCTCAAGTACTTCTCGCTCGCGTTCCTCTTTCCGATCGCAATCGCGCTCGGACATTCCGAGACGCCGTGGCCGTTCGTGGCCGCGGGAGCGATCACGGCGGGCGTGGGGCTGGGCCTCGAGCGGTTCACGCAGGGGAAGGAACACGTCGGGGTGCGCGAGGGGTTCCTCGTCGTCTCGCTGACGTGGCTGTTCGCCGCGGGCGCGGTGTCGCTGCCGTACGTGTTCTCCGGCGAGGCCCAGCTCGACCGCCCGGTCGACGCACTCTTCGAGGCCATGTCGGGGATGACGACCTCGGGAGGCAGCATCCTCACCGACTTCGCCGCGGTCGACCGCTCGATGATGATCTGGCGGCAGTTCAGCCAGTGGATCGGCGGAATGGGCATCGTCGTCCTCGCCCTGGCCGTCCTGCCGCGCCTGCGCGTCGGCGGGCGCCAGCTCATGGAGCACGAGTCGCCGGGGCCCGACCTCGACCCCCTGACGACCTCGATACGTGACACCGCGCGCCGGCTCTGGATCCTCTACGTCTCCCTCACCGTGGTGCTCGCGCTCATCCTGGCCACCCTCGGGTGGACGGGAGTGGACGAGCGCATGGGGCTCTTCGAGGCCGTCTCCTACGCCTTCTCGACGTTGCCGACCGGTGGCTTCGGCCCTGACCCCCGCTCGGTCGAGCCGTTCGCGCCGGCGTCCCAGTGGGTGATCGCGCTCTTCATGGTGATCGGCGGCATCAACTTCGCGCTCCTCTTTCGCGCGTTCGTCCGCAGACATCCCGGCACGATCTTCCGGGACGACGAGCTCCGGCTCTACCTGGTTCTGCTGGCAGTCGCCTCAGCCGTCGTGACCGTGCTGATCTGGGACGCGGGCCTCCAGGAGGGCGAGGCCGCCGTCCGCCATGCGGTCTTCCAGACGGTCTCGATCATGACGACGACCGGTTTCGCGAGCACCGACTACGCGGTCTGGCAGGCGGTGGCGCCGGCGGCGGCGATGCTCCTTGTGGCGCTCATGTTCGCGGGCGCGTCCGCAGGCTCGACGAGCGGATCGGTGAAGGTAGCCCGCCACCTGGTCATCGGCAGGATCCTGCGCCGCGAGCTCGACCAGACCGTCCACCCCGAGTACGTGGCGCCCATCCGCCTCAACCGCTTCCCGATCGACGAGCGGATGGTCAGCGCGGTGATCGCGTTCGTCCTCCTCTACATCGGGATCTTCGTCGTCGGGGCGCTCCTGCTCCTGCTCGACGCCCACCGGGTGAGCCTCGAGCTGACGCCGTTCGAGGCGCTGGCGGCCTCCGCCAGCGCGCTGGGGAACGTCGGCCCCGCGTTCGGCTTTGCCGGCCCGATGGGCTCCTTCGCCCCGTTCAGCGACGTCTCGAAGGGAATCATGATCGTGCTCATGTGGATCGGCCGGCTCGAGATCGTCCCGGTCGCGGCGCTGCTCACGAGGGCGTATTGGCGGGCCTGACGGCCTGGCGGCGTGTGCGCGTGGGCGTCGACGTCGGCGCTTCGCTCAACCTCGTGGGCGCCCTCCTCAAGTACTTCTCGCTCGCCTTCCTCTTTCCGGTCGTGCTTGCGCTCGGGTACTCGGAGCCCGTGTGGCCGTTCGTGCTGGCGGGCCTGATCACCGTCGGGACCGGCTTCGGGTTGGAGCGCGTCACGAAGGGCAAGGAGCACGTCGGGGTGAGGGAGGGCTTCCTCGTGGTCTCGCTGACCTGGGCGCTGATCGCTGCGGTCGTCGCACTGCCCTACCTCCTCTCGTCGGACGCGCAGCTCTCGCGCCCGATCGACGCGTACTTCGAGGCCATGTCCGGGATGACGACGACCGGGTCGAGCGTCGTGACGGACTTCGCGGCCCTCGACTCGTCGGTCCTCATGTGGCGCCAGTTCAGCCAGTGGGTCGGGGGGATGGGGATCATCGTGCTCGCGCTGGCGGTGCTGCCCCGCCTCCGCATCGGCGGGCGAAGGCTGATGGAGTGGGAGGCTCCCGGCCCGGAGCTCGAGGCGCTCAGCGTGTCGATCCGGGCGACCGCGCGGCGCCTCTGGGTCCTTTACGTGGCGCTGACGGCGCTTCTCATCCTCATCCTGGCCTTCTTCGGCTGGACCGGGATCGACGAGCGCATGGACCTCTTTGCCGCGGTCGGGCAAGCGTTCACGGCCATGCCCACCGGCGGCTTCGGAACTGATCCGCGCTCCATCGAGCCGTTTGCCCCCGCCTCCCAGTGGGTCCTCGCGCTCTTCATGGTGATCGCGGGCGCGAACTTCGCGCTCCTCTATCGCGCGTTCGTCCGGAGGAAGCCGGTCGCCCTCGGCCGGGACGAGGAGTTCCGCCTCTACGTCGCGCTCCTCCTGGTCGCGTCGGCCGTCCTCGCGGCCGTGCTCTGGGAATCCGGGATCCAGCGAGGGAGAGGCGGCCGTGCGGCACTCGGTCTTCCAGACGGTCTCGATCATGACGACGACCGGCTTCGCCAGCACGGACTACAACCAGTGGCTGGCGGTCGCGCCGTTCGCGGCGATGATCATCGTCGCGCTCATGTTCCCCGGGGGCTCCGCGGGATCGACGGCGGGCTCGATCAAGGTCGTGCGCCACCTCGTGATCGGGAAGGTGCTGCGGCGGGAGCTCGACCAGACCGTGCACCCGGACCTCGTCGGCCCGATCCGGGTCAACAGGATGCGGGCCGACGAGCGGATGGTCCGCGCGGTGATCGCGTTCGTGCTGCTCTACGTCGGCATCTTCGTCGCGGGGTCGATCCTGCTCCTCGTCGACGCGCACCGCGTCGGCCTCGAGCTCTCGCCCTTCGACGCCGTCGCGGCCTCGGCCACGACCCTCGGGAACGTGGGGCCGGCGTTCGGCTTCGCCGGGCCGATGGGGTCGTTCGCGCCCTTCAGCGACGTCTCGAAGGGGATCATGATCGCGCTCATGTGGATCGGGCGCCTCGAGATCGTGCCGGTCGCCGTTCTGCTCACGAGGGCCTACTGGCGGGCCTGACCATCCGGCGCTAGTCGGCCGAGAGCAGGACGACGTAGGCCAGAGCATAGAGGCCGAGGAGAACCGCCATGCTGCGGCGGTCGTGGCGGCGACGGCCGCCCAGCAGGCCACCGACAGCCCCCACGGCGACGAGGGTGTAGACCGCCGCCGTCACCGCAAGACCGGCCGTCACCGCCGCGGGGGCCACGAGCGGGCCGATTCCGATTGAGAGGGTCGCGTCGATCAGCGAGCTCCCGAGCGCATCGCCGAGCGCGATCGCCGGCGACCCGCGCACGAGGGCAGTGAAGTCGACCACGATCTCCGGGGCGGAGGTCCCGAGAGAGGCGCCGAAGAAGGCGATCACGAACTCGGGCACCCCGGCGAGCTCGGCGAGACGGACCAGCGAGCGCACGGCGACCGTCGCGCCGACCCCGACGACGCCGAGGGCGGCGAGGACGACGACGGTCTGTCCGCCGCGGCCGGCGAGCCTGACTGCGGGCGGATCCTCGGGCTTGCCGCCGGGGATCACGCGGACCACGAGGTACGTGAAGACGGCCCATGCGGCCACGAGGGCGAGCCCGTCCCAGCGCCCCAGCCAGCCGTCGGCGACAAAGAGCGACGTGAGCCCGAGCCCGCTCATGGTCAGCACCGTCACGACGCCGATCTGGCGGCGGTCGATCACGAGCGCGCCTGCGACGAGCGGGAAGAGGCCGAGCACGAGCGTGTACTGGGTCAGCGTCGAGCCGATCGAGTCGCCGACGTTGACGTCGCCCTCGTCCTGGACATGCGCCGCGATCGAGTTGGCGATCTCTGGGAGGTCGGTCCCCAGCGACACGAGGACGACGCCCACGATGAACGGCGGAGCGCCGAGCGCGGCGGCAAGTGCGCGGGTATAGGCGACCGCGACGTCGCTCGCGACCAGGGCCAGGCCCAGGCCGGCGACGAAGAGCAGGGAGTAGAGGGCGATCTCCATCGACGGTCACACAGCCGACGGCAAGCGCCCGACTCTGCGACCTTCGCGAGGGCGCGATTCTACTAACGGCGCGGAAGAACCGGGTCAGGTACTGATGCCTTGAATCTCCGTGGACATCGTCGCCGTCGCCATCTTCGTCGCCGCCCTCGGGGTGATCGCGTTCGAATGGGTCCATCGAACGAAGGCGGCGCTCGTCGGCGCTGGGCTCGTGGTCGTGCTCGGCGTCATCGAGCT
The DNA here is from genome assembly GCA_963748205.1 of uncultured Actinomycetes bacterium. Classification (GTDB taxonomy): domain Bacteria; phylum Actinomycetota; class Thermoleophilia; order Gaiellales; family Gaiellaceae; genus JAIBJN01. The sequence continues at coordinate 4,117 of CAVVIB010000003.1, read as the reverse complement.
CGACCCCGCGATCGACGCCGTGGACTGGAGCACGCTCGGGCTCCTCGTCGGGATGATGATCCTCGTTGGCCTGACCGAGCAGACGGGGATCTTCACCTACCTCGCCCTGCGCACCGCCCAGCTCTCGGACGGCAAGCCGTTCCGGCTCGTCTTCCTGCTCGCCGGGGTCACCGGACTGACGTCGGCGTTCCTCGACAACCTCACGTCCATCCTGCTGATCGTCCCGATCACGCTCCTCCTCGCGGACATCCTCAGGATCTCGCCGATCCCGCTCGTCCTCGTCGAGGTGCTCGCCTCCAACATCGGAGGAACGGCAACGCTGATCGGCGACCCGCCCAACATCATGATCGGCACCGCCGTGCCGGAGCTCACGTTCAACGACTTCATCGTCAACCTCGCCCCGGTCGCGTTCGTCACCCTCGGGATCGTCACGACCGGGCTCTATTTCGCCTTCCGCAAGCAGCTCGTGGTGGCACCGGAGCGCGTGGCCGAGCTCGAGCGCCTCGACCCGGCGCGCGACGTGCGCGAGAGCCGCTACGTGAAACGGTCGATCGCCGTCCTTCTCGGGACGATCATCGCTTTCTTCCTGCACGCTCCGCTCCATATCGAACCGGCCGTCGTCGCCCTCGGAGGGGCCACGATCCTCCTGCTCATCGCGTCCGACGACGTCGAGGACGCGCTCGAGCGCGTCGAGTGGTCGACGATCTTCTTCTTCCTCGGCCTCTTCGTCATGGTCGGGGCGCTGGAGGAGCGTGGGGTGATCGCGGAGATCGCCGACCGCCTCGCCGAGGCGACAGGGTCGACAGCCGGTCAGGGCATGGCGATTCTCTGGGGATCGGCCGCGGGCTCGGCGCTCGTGGACAACATTCCGTTCACGGCCGCGATGATCCCGGTTGTCGAGCAGCTCCAGGCCGACGACGAGACCTTTCAGGACGGTCTCTGGTGGGCACTTGCCCTCGGCGCCTGCTTCGGGGGTAACGCGACCCTGATCGCCGCCGCGGCCAACGTCGCCGCGGCCGGCGTCCTCGAGCGAAACGGCCGGCCGATCTCCTTCGGGCGCTTTCTCGCCGTGGGGCTGCCGGTGACGCTCGTCTCGCTCCTCATCGCTACGGTGTACCTCCTCGCCTTCCAGCTCTGACGCGTGCACATCGTCTCCGACATCGAGCTCGTTCCCGCCTCGGTGCCCCGGAGCGCGACGTTCCTCGAGGCGGCCGAGGAGCTCGTCTCCCACCCGGTCACGACCATCGCAGTTCTCGACGAGGACGAGCAGGTGGTCGGCCTCTTCGGTGACGCCGACGTCCTGGGTGGGCTCTTTCCGCGCTACCTGGCTGAGCTCCGTCACACAGCCTTCGCCGGCGACGACGCGGGCCTGCTCGCCGAGCGCGCCGGGGCAGTGGCCGGCGAGGCGGTGGAGGGGCACATGCAGCCGCCGATCGTGCTCGACGAGACGACGAGTGCGACGCACGCTGCCGAGCGATTCCTCCACTGCCGGCACGGCGCCCTCCCTGTGACCAAGGAGGGGCGCTTCGTCGGCATGCTCGGGCGCGCCGAGCTCTGCCGCGCCGTCCTGCTCATGCACGTGGGCTAGGGCAGCGCCTGCTGCAGCACGGTACGCGCCTGGGTCAGCGCTCCGGGCGCGATCTGGTGCGCCACGGGATCCTCGCGGTAGTGGACTTCCGCGCCTGCCTCGCGCAGACGGTCGCGGGCGTCGTGGCCGAAGTCGACGGAGATGACGGGGTCGTACGTCCCGTGCGAGATGGAGACCGGCAGGCCGGCCGCGCTCTCCAGGTCGAGCTCGAACCCCTCGACGTGCGGGAGGAACCCGCTCATCGCGATGATCCCGGCGGGCCGCGGCCGTAACGCGGCCAGCCCGAGGGAGTACGACATGACCGCCCCCTGCGAGAAGCCGCCGAGCACCGTGCGCTCGATCGGCACGCCCGCTTCCTCGAGCGCCGCGTCGAGCCAGGCCGAGGCCTCGGCGAAGGTGTCCGTAAAGGTCTCCTCGTCCGGGTAACCGACCTCGCGGACGATGTACCAGTGGGCGCCGCCCGGCGGGAGCGAGAGCGGGCCGCGGGGAAGGAGGCCGACGAGGCGCTGCTCGGGGTCGAGCAGGTCGAGGAGCGGCATCAGGTCGAGCTCGTCCGCTCCGCGGCCGTGTGAGAGTACGAGGGCGCCCTGCGGCTCGCCGGCGGCGGGCCGGATGCGATGGACGATCGGGCTCCGCTCGGGTGCCATCAGTCCAGCTTAGATATCGCTCGAAGCGCCCCCGCGGGGCAACCGTCTACGAGCTAGTTGCGGTTGTGCCGCTTGTTCTTGCCGTGCCGGTCGCCGCGGTCGTCACGGTCGCGCCTGTCTTGGCGATCGCCCCGGTCGTGCCGGTTACCACGGTCACCGTGGTCGCTGCGCCGCTCGTCCCGGCGATCCCCGCGGTCGCTGCGGCGATCGTCCCGCCGCTCGTCGCGATGGGACCGCTCTTCGCGGCGCTTGTTCTTGTGTGCGCGCTTCTCGTCGCGGCGCTCGTCGCGCTCGGCCCGCCGCTCGTCGCGGCGCTTCTCCTTCTCGGCCCTGCGCTCGTCGCGGTCGGCCCGACGCTCCTCGCGCCGCTCCTCACGCCGGTCGTCGCGATCCTTCCCGGGCTTGCCGCCCCAGGGAGGCTTGGGCTTGTGCGGAGGCGGCTCCTGCGGCTCCGGGCCCTCCGGGGGCGGAGGAGCGTTCGGCGGCACCACCGGCGGTTCGGGCTCGTCGGGCCTGTTCGGCCTCGAGGGAGTGGACCCACCGCCGCCGGGCCGAGTGGGGGTCGGCGCGGCGGTCGGGGGATCCGAGGAGGAGGCCGTGTCTCCGAGCACGCCCGACGCAGTAGTCTCAGACGCCGGTGGGGACGGCGCTGCGGACTGCTCGGGCTCTGCCTGCTCTTGCTGCGGAGGACGAGGCGGCGCCAGCGGATTGGCGACGATTTCGCCGACCTCGCCGGTGCCCTTGAGGGGTGCGGGGAGCATGTCCAGCGGCCGGTCGCCGGGCAGGATCACAGGCGCCAGCGCAAGCAGCGTGATCACCGCGCTGAGCGCGATGGTCCAAAGAGCATGTGTGCCTAGACGGCTCCCCACCTAATCCCCATCGGTTGATCTCCCCTCCAACTTGAACGGTAGCGCTCGAGCTACCCGGTTGGAACCCCGCTTTCTGACAGTATTTCCCGCAGAGCGGACGAATTCTGCGGCGCCTGGGCCCAGAGCTCGCCGTTCGGCGCCTTGCTCCAGCGGTTGTTGTTGAAGAGGACGTAGACCTCCTCGGTGCGGTCGGAGAGCTCGCGCAGGGGCTCGACCCACTCCTTCAGCTCCTCGTCCGAGTAGAGGTAGTCGAATCTGTCACTGGCGCTCCCACCGCGGACGTTCCACGTCCCGGCGTTGCGTCCGTGCATGCGGACATACGCTAGCGGCGAGGTCGCCGCGATGACGGTTGGAACCAGGTTCTTCGCCTCGGTCTTCGGCGCGTCGGTGACTACATGGGTCGCGCCCAGCTCCTCCAGGAAGGAGAGCGTGGAGTCGCGGTGCTCGTCGTCGAGCCAGCTGCGGTGGCGGAACTCGACGAGCGGCCGGTCGCCGTGGAGCTGCTCGACGGCCCAGGCCAGGTAGTCGCGCGAGAGGTCCTTCGCGACGATGTACGAGGGGAACTGGAGCAGGATCCCGCCGAGCTTCCCGGCCGAGCGAAGCGGCGCGAGCGCGTGGTGGAAGCGTGCGAAGACCTCGGCCCGCAGCTCGCGCGGAGGGCGGTTGACCCGGCCGCGCTCGTCCACGTCGGCGGCGTCGCGCAGGTCGGGCGGGAGCTGCTCGAGCTTCACCGGGTGGCGCGTCATGACTCCGAAGGCCTTCACGTGCATGACGAAGCCCTCCGGCGTGCGCTCGGCCCAGTTCGAGACCATCGTCTCGTCGGGCAGCCGGTAGTAGGTCGAGTCGACCTCCACCGTCGAGAAGTGCTCCGCGTAGTACCGGAGCCGCTCCTCCGCCGAGCTGACGCCTTTCGGGTACCAGTGCTTGGTCAGAGCCTCGTCCGCCCAGGAGCACGTGCCGATGCGGACGGGCGCGGCCATGCCTCGATCCTACTGGCGGCCGCTACACAGCCA
>CAVVIB010000002.1:0-160548 GCA_963748205.1 uncultured Actinomycetes bacterium | reverse complement strand
GCGGCAGTCGACCTCGGCGGGCGACCGGCGGCCGAGCTCTCGCTCGAGCTCGACCCGGGGCTCGCCGACCACGTGCTGCGGAGCCTGGCGCAGGCGGGCCGTCTCGGGCTGCACGTCGAGGCGGAAGGACGGGACGCCCACCACGTCGCCGAGGCCGCGTTCAAGGCCGTCGGACGGGCCCTGCGCACGGCGGTGCGCGCCGAGGGCTCGGGGATCCCGTCCACGAAGGGATTGCTGTGAGGGTCGCCGTCTGCGAGTACGGCGCCGGCAACGTGCGCTCGGTCATCGTGGCCTGCGAGCGCCTCGGCGCCGATGCGCGCGCGACGGGCGACCCCGACGAGGTGGCGCGCGCCGATCTGGCCCTTCTCCCAGGCGTCGGGTCGGCGCGCTCCGCTATGGAAGGTCTCGCCGCCCGCGGGCTCGACGACGCTCTCCGGGAGCGGGTCGCCGTGGGCAGGCCGACCCTCGGGATCTGCCTGGGCCTCCAGCTGGCTCTCGAGTGGTCGGACGAAGACGGTGGCGTCCGTGGACTCGCCCTCCTCACAGGACGCGCTGCGCGGCTGCAACAAGGGCGCGTTCCCCGCATCGGGTGGGCGCGCGTCGAGCCGGGCGGCGAGGAGTTCTACTTCGCGCACTCGTTCGCGGCCGAGACGCCGGCGGCGACGGCGACCTCCGAGGGGATCGTGGCGGTCGCCGAGAGCGACGGGTTCCTCGGCGTCCAGTTCCACCCGGAAAAGAGCGGGCGCGCAGGCGCGCGCTTCCTGGAGCGATGCCTCTCCCCCGCCTGATCCCCTGCCTGGACGTCGCGGGCGGCCGTGTGGTGAAGGGCGTGCGCTTCCAGGAGCTCCGCGACGTCGGAGACCCCGTCGAGCTGGGCGAGGCGTACTCCGAGGCCGGCGCCGACGAGCTCGTCTTCCTCGACATCGCAGCGACGGTCGAGGAGCGCGAGACGCTCGTCGACCTCGTCCGGCGCGTCGCGGGACGGCTGGCGATCCCGTTCACGGTCGGCGGCGGCGTGCGAAGCGTGGGCGACGCGGACGCCCTGCTGGAGGCCGGCGCCGACAAGGTGGCCGTCAATTCCGCCGCGCTCGCGCAGCCCGAGCTGCTGACGGCGCTCGCCGAGCGCCTCGGCTCCCAGGCGGTCGTCCTCGCGATCGACGCGACGGGCGGCGAGGTGCGCTCGCACGCGGGCAGCCGCGTCGCCGGTCGGCGCGCGTCCGAGTGGGCCCACGAGGGCGAGGAGCGCGGAGCCGGCGAGATCCTCCTCACCTCCATCGACGCCGACGGCACCCGCGACGGCTATGACCTCTCGCTCACGCGGGACGTCGCCTCCTCGGTGTCGGTTCCGGTCATCGCCTCAGGCGGCGCCGGCTCGGCCGCTCACGTCGCCGCCGCCCTCGAGGTCGCCCAGGCGGCGCTCCTGGCGTCGATCCTCCACGAGAACCCGGCCCGACTGGCCGAGCTCCGCACCGAGCTCCGCGGCCTCGGAGTGCCGCTCCGCGATGCCGCGTAGGCCCCTGGCACACATTCGTCACGTTGCGTCTCCCACGGGAGCGCTTTTCGCCGCTAGCGTCCAAAGCGGGTGGTGGCCCGGGGTGGCCCCTAGAGGCGGCCGAGGAGGACACGGCTCGTGACGCCACAGGGAGAGCTGCGCGCGGCGATCGTCCAGGACGCGGAGAGCAACCGCGTGCTCATGCTGGCCTGGATGGACGACGAGGCCGAGCGGCTCACGCGCGAGACCGGCGAGGCGCATTTCTACAGCCGTTCCCGGCAGACGATCTGGCGCAAGGGCGAGACCTCCGGCAACACGCTCTTCGTCGACGAGATCCGCGACGACTGCGACGGCGACGCGCTCCTGCTCCGCGTCTCGCCGAAGGGGCCCGCGTGCCACACCGGCTCGCTCTCCTGTTTCGCGCCGTGGCTCTGGCGCCGCGTCAGCGAGCGGGCGCAGACGATGCCCGAGGGCTCGTACGTGGCCGGACTGCTCCGCGACGGCCCGGGACCTGCCGCCCAGAAGCTCGGCGAGGAAGGCGTCGAGGCCGCCCTGGCGGTCGCCTCCGAGGACGACCGGCGCGTGATCGAGGAGGTCGCCGACCTCTGGTTCCACTCGTACGTCGCCCTCGCCTCCCGCGGCCTCGACCCGGCCGCGGTCGAGGAAGAACTCGCCCGTCGCGCGCGCGAACGGTGAGGTAGAGTCACTCCCGGAAGCGGGCGCGTCCCGCTCCGCATCGAGAGAGGCTGAGGGAACCGGCCCTGTGAAGCCTCGGCAACCTGCCCCAGCGGCAAGGTGCCAATCCCGGCGGGCCCAGGCCCGATGGATGTCGAGCGAGACGAAAGGAGGATGTGCAGTGCCCGCCACCGCCCTACGCTGTCGCATCTGTGAGACCGACGTCGCCCTCGAGGCCGTCGGCGTCTGCCCCAAGTGCTTCGCGCCGCTCGAGCCCGTCTACGACCGTGACGAGCTCGCCCGCACCGCCACCCGCGAGCGGATCTCGGCCGGGCCGCCGTCGCTCTGGCGCTACGCGCCGCTCCTCCCCGTCGCCCCGCCCCTGGAGCAACGCCTCGCGCCCGGCCTGACCCCGCTCGTCCGTGCGCCGAGACTCGCCGAGGAGGTCGGCGTCGGCGAGCTCTGGCTCAAGCTGGACACGGCCAACCCGACCCACTCCTTCAAGGACCGCGTCGTCGCCGTGGCCTGCGCGAAGGCCCAGGAGCTCGGCCTGACGACGCTCTCGTGCTCGTCGACGGGCAACCTCGCCAACGCCGTCGCCGCCCGCGCGGCCGCCGAGGGACTCGAGGCCGCCGTTTTCTGCCCGCGCGACCTCGAGCCGGAGAAGCTCGTCGCCACGGCCGTCTACGGCGCCACGCTCTACGCGGTCGACGGCTCCTACGACGACTGCTCCAGGCTCACCGTCGAGCTCTCCTTCGAGCTCGACTGGGCCTTCGTCAACGTCGGGCTCCGGGCCTACTACGCGGAGGGCTCGAAGACGCTCGCCTACGAGATCGCCGAGCAGCTCGGCTGGAGGGCGCCCGACGTCGTCGTTGCGCCGATCGCCTCCGGCGCCCTCTTCTCCAAGCTCCACAAGGGCTTCGCCGAGCTCGCCGCGCTCGGGCTCCTCGAGAGCTTCCCGCCGCGGCTCGTCGGCGGCCAGGCGGAGGGATGCTCCCCGGTCGCCACGGCGTTCGCCCAGGAGCGCCGCGTCGTGCCCGTCCGGCCGCAGACGACCGCACGGTCCCTCGCCATCGGCAGCCCCGCCGACGGTGACCTGGCCGCGCGCACCGCGCGCGAGTCGGGAGGGGCGATCTACGCGGTCGCCGAGGAGGAGGTCGGCGCCAACATGAGCCTGCTCGCGGGATCCGCCGGCGTCTTCGGCGAGACGGCCGCCGGCGTCACGCTCGGGGCGTTGCGCGAGGCGGTGCGGCTCGGACGCGTCGGCCCGGACGACGAGGTCGTCCTGCTCGTCACCGGGGACGGGCTGAAGACGCCGGAGCCGGTCGCAGGAGTTGCTGCGGCCCGTCGAGATCGAGGCGGACGCCGACGCGCTGCTGGAACGGCTGGGCGCAGCGGCCTGAGCCGGTCGGCGAGGGAGACCGCTTCGCCAACGACGACCAGAGCCGGGGACTCGAGACCGGCCGCCGCATCGGCGAGCCGCGCGAGCGGGGCCGTCACCGTCTTCTGGGCCTCGGTCGTCCCGCCGGCGACGACCGCCGCGGGCGTGGACGGGTCGAGGCCGTGCGCAGCCAGCCCAGCGGCGACTTCGCGCACCCGGGCGAGGCCCATGAAGAACACGAGGGTGCCCCCTACCGCCGCGAGCGCGGCGAAGTTCAGGCGCCTGGGATCGTGCGCGGCCACCGCGGTGACGCTTCCACTCACGCCGCGATGCGTCACCGGGATGCCGGCGGACGCAGGCACGGCGCCGAGTGAGGAGACGCCCGGGACGACCTCGAACGGCACGCCGGCCGCGGCGAGCGCGAGCGCCTCCTCCCCGCCTCGCCCGAAGACGAACGGGTCACCGCCCTTGAGCCGCACGACGGCACGTCCTTGCGAGCCGTGCGCGACGAGCAGTGCATTGACCGCCTCCTGCGCGCGCCCGTCTCGGGCGATGCGAAGGGCGCCGGCCGGTGCCTCGGCGACGAGCTCCCCGGCCACCAGGCGGTCGTAGACCAGCACCTCGCAGGCGCGTAGGCGCTCCAGGCCCCGCACCGTGATCAGGCCGGGATCACCGGGGCCCGCGCCGACGAGAGAAACCGTCACTGCAGCGTCCTCTCGACCTCGCGCTGGAAGAAGTCCCGCCGCTCCTCATAGGTCGGGAACGTTCGCTTTGCCCACGGCCGCAGCGCCCGAAGCCGCTCGGCTGCCAGCGCTTCCTTGGGGCCGATCTGACTCGCGATCCGGGTCCGAAGGAGCTGCGCCAGTGCCGGCGACGCGCCTCCGGTGGAGACGGCAACCGCGATCGGCCCCTCACGGTGGACTGCGGGGAGGATGAAGCTGCAGAGCTCCGGCACATCGGCGACGTTGCAAAGCAGTCCCCGCGCCTCGGCGTCGGCGAAGACACGGCGGTTCAGCGCCTCGTTCGAGGTCGCCGCGATCACGAGGAACCGCCCCTCCAGGTCGGCGGGCTCGTACTCGCGTGGCAGCAGCTCGACGTCGAGCGCGGCGAAGCCAGCGACGGCGCGCGGCGCGACGATCGTGACCCGGGCGCCGCACTCGACAAGCCCTGTTGCCTTTTCCAGCCCGACAGGGCCCGCCCCGACCACGAGGCACCTACGTCCCTCGAGGTCGAGGCAGGCCATGTAGTACCGCCTGTCGGGTCTGCCAGGCAAGCAGCTTTCCTAGATCCCCACCGAGTGAATCCGCGCGCCCTGGCGGTCGACGCGGATGGACAGGTCGAGCCCGTCGGCCCCCAACGAGAGCACGTAGGCGCCGGGGCCGACGTTCGAGAGCGAGACGGAGTCGATCCGCTTGCCCTCGAGAGCCTGGAGCGCCTCGGTCACCTCGCGCGCGCCGGCCGCGAGCTCGGCGCCGCGCGGAAGCTTGCGGAAGGCCAGGAGCGCGGCCTGCTCGCCGCCGGGCCCGTAGAGCGCGCGCAGGCGCCCTGTGGCGAGCCCGAGCTCGAGCAGCTCCTCGAGCGCGTCGGCGCTCTCGCCGTCGACCTCGCCCTCGTCTACGTCGGCGACGAGCGCGGCGAGCCGGTCGCGCCGGGTCTCGTCGTGCACCATCGCCAGGACCGCCTGCGCCTCGGCGAGCGCCACCTCGCGCGCCTCCTCGCTGAGCCGCACGGCGCTCAATGCTCCTCCTCGCCGAGGATCGCGTGCAGCTCGTGCTCGAACCCGCCGGTCTCGATCGCGCAGTGGATCCCGCACTCCTTGGGCGCGTTCGTCTCCCACCACCAGCGGCCGGCGCGCTTGTCTTCCCCGGCCTGCGTCGCGCGCGTGCAGGGTGCGCAGCCGATGGACGTGTAGCCGCGGTCGTACAGCGGGTGGTACGGGACGTCGCGCTCGCGGACGTAGTCCCAGACCTCCTCCTCCGTCCACTCGGCGAGCGGGTTCAGCTTCACGATCGCGCCGTGGTCGTGGTCGATCTCGACCTTGCGGATATTGGTGCGCGTCGCCCACTGGTCGCGCCGCAGGCCGGTGATCCAGGCGTCGAGGCCGGCGAGGTGCTTCTGGAGCGGCTGGACCTTACGCACCTGGCAGCAGAGCAGGCGGTTCTCGACCGACCGGTAGAAGAGGTTCGGGCCGTGCTTGCCGACGAGACTCTCGACGTGCCGGTGCTCCGGCACGAGGATCTCGAGGCCGAGCCCCGGATAGCGCTCCCGGAGCCGCTCGACGAGCTCGAACGTCTCCTCGGGCAGCCGGCCGGTGTCGACGGTGAACACGCGCACCTCGGGGTCGAGCTCATAGGCCATGTCCAGGAGGGCGACGCCGTCGATCTGCAGCGCCGTCGAGAGCGCGATGCGCGGCGAGAAGCGCTCCAGCGCCCACTCGAGGACGACCTGCGGCTCCTCGCCCTCGAGCTCGACCGAGAGCTCCCCGGCCTCCAGCTCGTCGATCAGCTCGACTGCCATCAGGCCGCCTCCCGCTCGCGCGCCCGGCTGCGCGCAGGCTCCAGGCCCGCCAGCGCGCCGAGCTCGTCGTCCGTGAGCCGCTGGGCAAACGAGGAGAAGGTCTCGCCGCTCGCCCGCCCGTCCAGCCAGCCGGCCACGAGCCCGTCGACCGCCGCGTCCAGCTCCTCCGTCGGGATGCGGCGGAAGAGCGGCGTCGCGATCTGCGCGTCGGGGCCGAGGCCGCCGCGCACGAAGATGTCGTACGCCTGCCGGCGCTTGCCGTCGTCGTCGCGCGCGGTCGTCCCCTGGAAGCCGATGTCCGCGATCCAGTGCTGCGCGCACGAGTGCGGGCACCCGTCCAGCTGGAGGCCGAGCTCGTCGGCCGCGCTGCCGAACCGCTCCTCCAGGTGCTCGACCAGGCGCCCGAGTCGGCTCTTCGTCTCCGTGACCGAGAAGTTGCAGTGCGGCTCGCCCGTGCAGGCGACCCCGCGTGCCCGCAGGCCGCTCAGGCCGAGCGGGAAGCCGATCTCCTCGAGCCGCGCGACGGTCTCGTCGAGGCGCTCGTCGGGGACGCCCGCGACGATGAAGTTCTGGCGGCGCGTGATGCGCACGTCCGCGCCCAGCTCCTCGGCAAGGTCGGCGACCGCGACGAGCTGACCGGCGTTGACGAGCCCCAGGTGCACGGGGACGCCGACGTACGAAAGCCCCGCCTGCTTCTGGGCATGGACGCCGAGGTGGTCGACCGGCCGCGGCAGGTCATCGGGCTCGTAGTCCTCGAGCCGATAGCCGAGCAGGGCCTCGACGCGCTCGCGCATCCCCTCCGGCCCGATGTCGTCGATCATGAACTTCAGGCGGGCCTTGACGCGCGAGACCCGGTAGCGCAGGTCGGTCTTCCAGGCGTCGAGGATGGCCGCGAGCACCGTGACGGCGTCCTCGCGCGGGACGAACACGCCCATGTCGCGCGAGATCCGAGGCACGGAGGAGAGCCCGCCGCCGACGCGGACGGAGAAGCCCTCGCGCCCGCCGACGATTGCGCCGACGAGGGCGATGCAGTTGATCTCCGGCGCGTTGCACGCGTGCGCGCAGGCCGAGATCGTGATCTTGTGCTTGCGCGGGAGATCGGTGTAGTCCGGGTTGCCGTAGAAGAACGCGGCCGCCTCCTCGACGACCGACGAGGCGTCGAAGAGCTCGTCGTGCGCCAGGCCCTGCACGGGGCAGCCGGTGATGTTGCGCACCGTGTCGCCGCAGCCGCCCGCGGTCGAGAGCCCGGCGGCGTCGAGGTCGGCGAAGACGTCGGGCAGCGAGGCCAGCTCCAGCCAGTGCAGCTGGACGTTCTGGCGCGTGGCGAGCTCGGCGTCGCCTCGCCCGTACTGCTCGGAGACCTCGCCGATGGCGCGCAGCTGCGCCGGGGTGATCTGGCCGCTCGGCAGCTTGATGCGCAACATGAAGCGCCCGATCTTCGGCTTGTCGTGGTAGAGGCCCCACCACTGGAGGCGGACGATGTCCTCCTCCGGGACGGCCTCGTAGCCGGCGGCGATGAGCGCGGGCAGCTCGTCGCGGATGCCCAGCGGGTTCTTGTCTCGCTTGATCCGCTCGACCGGGTTGCGCTTGAGCACGAGCTCCCAGTCGGGCTCGGGTTTTTGGGTACGGGTAATCGTCCGGGTCTCGGGCATCGCGTTCCTTCGGTTGCGAGGGAGCGCGCTAGCGGACGACGGCGCAACACATGGCGCCGATCGTGCAACGCATGCCCGCCGTGCTGAGTCGCTGCGTGACGGACGTGCGCGCGCTCATCGTGGCGGGCACGCTACCAGCAGTACTTCAGAAAGTAAAGCCCTATACGAAATGAAGCTAGAGGAGCTCGGTCGAGGCGATCGCGTCAGCCGAGACCGGCTCGCGGATCACCCGGAACGTGCCGTCCTCGCGAAGCACCTCGGCGCACAGCGGACGGGCGTTGTACGCCGAGGACATGACCCGGCAGTACGCCCCCGCCTGCCCGATCGCGAGCAGGTCGCCGGGCTCCGGGAGCGGCAGCTCCAGGCCCAGGGCGAAGAAGTCTCCCGACTCGCAGACGGGGCCGACGACGTCGACCGTCCCGTGCTCCCTCTCCGCCGGCCCCAGCAGGCTGATCGGATGTCGGGCGCCGTAGAGCGCCGGGCGGATGAGGTCGTTCATGCCTCCGTCGCAGACGGCAATTCGCCGGCCCGGCGCGTCCTTCACGTACAGCACGCGTGTCACGAACGTGCCGACCGGCCCGACGAGCCAGCGGCCCGGCTCGAGCACGAGGCGCGCGCCGAGGTCGCGCGCGAGCGCCGAGAGCGCGCTCGCGTAGGCGTCGACGTCCGCGTCCTCACCGCCGTCGTAGGCGATCCCGAGGCCGCCGCCGGCATCGAGGTCACGCAGCCGGATGCCGGCGGCGTCGAGCTCCCGCCAGAGCCCGGCCGCACGCTCCCCGGCCGCCAGCACGGGGCCCGTGTCGAGGAGCTGCGAGCCCACGTGGAACGAGATCCCGACCGGCTCCAGCGCCGGGTGCGCGGCGGCCCGCTCGTACGCCGCGCGCGCGTCCTCGAGGCCGAGCCCGAACTTGCTCGCCGCCGAGCCGGTGGCGATGTACGAATGCGTGCCGGCATCCACGTCGGGATTCAGGCGCACCGAGACGGGCGCGACGACGCCGAGCGCGGTTGCCTCCTCTGCGATACGTCCAGCTCTCCGAGGGACTCCACGTTGAGCGTCCGCACGCCCGCCTGGAGGGCCGCCGCGATTTCGGCCCGCGTCTTGCCGACGCCGGAGAAGACGATGCGCTCGGCGGGGATGCCGGCTCGCAGAGCCTTGGCCAGCTCGCCCCCGGAGACGATGTCGGCGCCGAGCCCTTCCGCGGCCGCGACGGCGACCAGCGCAAGGGCGTCGTTCGCCTTCAGGGCGTAGAAGATGTCCGGTGGATCGTCGCCGAACGCGGCGCGGAAGCGGGCGATTCGCTCGCGAAAGAGGTCGGCGTCGTACGCGTAGAAGGGCGTGCCGACGGCCCCGGCGACATCCTCGAGGGTGCGCACGGATTAGATCTTGTCGAATCTGGCTCGTGCGGCGGCGAGCGCCGCTGCAACTCCCCCGGGTCCCGGCGCGCTCCGCGCGGCGACGCTGTCCTCCGCGTCGTGCGGCGGCTGGAACCGGCCCTCGCGCACGGCTTCGGCCACCTGCTCGTAGGCGTCGCGGAAGGGAACACCCTCGCGGACGAGCTCCTCGGCGGCGTCGGTGGCCAGCAACGCCGGGTCCGAGACGGCCTCGGCGGCCCGTTCGTGGTCGACCTCCAGCCCGTCCACGAGCACGGTCAGCGCGGCGAGCGCGCCGCGGACGTCGCCGCGCGCGGCGAAGACCGGCGGCTTGTCCTCCTGGAGATCGCGGTTGTAGGCGAGCGGCAGGCCCTTCACGACCGTCAGGAGCCCTGTGAGGCGCCCGACCGCCGTTCCGGCCTTGCCGCGCACGAGCTCGGCCACGTCGGGATTGAGCTTCTGCGGCATCATCGACGAGCCGGTCGCGGCGGCCTCCGGGAGCCGGACGAGGCCGAACTCCGACGTGCACCAGAGGACGATCTCCTCGCCGATCCGGGACAGGTGCCCGAGCAGGACGGCGCACGCGTAGAGGTAGTCGAGTGCGAAGTCCCGGTCGGCGACCGCGTCGAGCGAGTTCGCCGCCTGCGGCCCCGGCGGCGCCGCGAGGGGCAGGGTCGAGCCCGCGAGCGCTCCCGCGCCCAACGGGCTCGGCCCCGCCTGCTCGGCGGCGTGGGCGAAGCGGGCGAGGTCGCGCTCGAGCATCGCCGACCAGGCGATGAGGTGGTGCCCGAGCGTGACCGGTTGTGCCCGCTGCAGATGGGTGTAGCCGGGGAAGAGCGTGTCGGCCTCGCGCTCGGCGAGGTCGAGGATCGTGTCCGCGAGCCCGGCGATGCCCTCGCGCGCCTCGACGCAGGCGTCGGCGACGTAGAGGCGGAAGGCCGCGGCTACCTGGTCGTTGCGCGAGCGCCCGGCGTGGACCTTGCGGCCGACGGGCCCGAGCAGTCGCTCGAGCGTCGAGTGGATGTCCTCGTCGCCCGCGACGAACGTGGCGCCCTCCTCGCGGATCGCCGCCAGGCGCGCCTCGACCTCGCGCAGGTCGTGGTCGGAGAGAAGCCCTCCGTCGTGGAGGCGCCGCGCGTGGACGAGCGTCGCCTCGCAGTCGTACGGGAGGAGCTCGGCGTCGTCGGCGCGGAGAAACTCCGCCACCTCGGGCGCAAGCGCCGCCTCGACGCGTGCGGCCCAGAGCGTCACACCGGCGCCCCCTTCCGCGCACGGGCCGCGGCCAGTTCGGCCTCGAGCGCCGCGATCTGGACATAGCCCTCGGCGGCCGCATGCGGGAACGTCTCGTCGGCGCCGTACGAAGCGAGCGTCTTCGCGTAGAGCGCCTGCGGCGAGCGCCGGCCCGTCACGACCGCGGTCGCGGGACGGAGCTCGAGCCTGACCTCGCCCTCGACGACGTCCTGTGTGGCGTCCACGAAGGCGTCGATCGCCTCGCGGAGCGGGCTGAACCAATGGCCCTCGTAGACGAGCGTCGCCCAGCGGTCCTCGAGACGCCGCTTCTCCTGGAGCTCGGCCCGTGTGAGGACGAGATCCTCGAGCGCACGGTGCGCCTCGATGAGCACGAGCGCGGCCGGCGCCTCGTAGACCTCGCGGCTCTTGATGCCGACGGCGCGATTCTCGATCATGTCGATCCGGCCGATCCCGTACGCCCCGGCCCGCTCGTTCAGCTCCGCGACGAGGTCGACGAGCGAGAGCTCCTCCCCGTCGAGCGCGACCGGAAGGCCCTCCGCGAACCCGATCACGACCTCCGACGGCTCCGGCGCCTCGTCGGGCGAGCTCGTGAGCACGTAGGCGTCCTCGGGCGGCGCCGTCCATGGATCCTCGAGGATCCCGGCCTCGATGGAGCGGCCGAGCAGATTCGCGTCGATCGAGTACGGCGACGCGGAAGTCTGCGCCACGGGAATCCGCCGGGCGAGCGCGTAGGCGATCTCGTCCTCGCGCGCCCAGACCCGGTCGCGGAGCGGCGCGATCACGCGCACGCCGGGGTAGTTGGCACGCAGCGCGATCTCGAAGCGGAGCTGGTCGTTGCCCTTGCCGGTGCAGCCGTGGACGACCGCGTCGGCGTCTACGTCGAGCGCGACCGTGGCGACCGCCTCGGCGATCACCGGGCGCGAGAGCGCGGAGACGAGCGGGTACTTGCCCTCGTAGAGCGCGTTGGCCTTGAGCGCCTTCGCCACCTGCTCGTCGGCGAACTCCTCGCGGAGCTCGGCGACGACGATGTCGTCCGCGCCGGCCGCGCGGGCGCGCGCGAGCGCCGGCTCCAGCTCGACGTCCTGGCCGACGTCGACGAGCACGGCCACGACCTCGTCGAAGCCGTAGTCCTCCTTGAGCCAGGCGATGGCACAGCTCGTGTCGAGCCCGCCCGCTGAACGCGAGAACCGCCGTGCTCACGCCGCTCCTTCCATGGCGTAGCTCCGCAGCTGGTCGGCGAGCCCCGCGCCCGAGACGCCCTCGCGCGCGACCACGATGATCGTGTTGTCGCCGGCGACCGTGCCGATCGACTCCGTGAGGCCGGAGGCGTCGATCGCGTCCGCCAGCGGGGCCGCGTAGCCGCGCGGCGTGAGGATCACGAGGATGTTCGCGCTCGCCTGGAAGTCGAGCGCCCAGCGGCGGAGCGCCGCCCCGAGCGCGCGCATGCCGTCGGCGTCCGGAGCGTCAGGCGGCGCGTAAGCCAGGCGGCCGGTGCCCGTGCGCACCTTGCGCAGGCCGAGCTCGTGGATGTCCCGGGAGACCGTCGTCTGCACGACCTCGTGGCCGGCAGCGCGGAGGGCATCCACGAGCTCGCTCTGCGTCGCGATCGGCCGCTCGCGGACGAGGCGCAGGATGGCGCCCTGGCGACGGGTCTTGTCGGTCATGCAAGCACCTCCCTGAGGATGTCGAGAGCCTCTGCGACGTCGCCGCGGTCGACCACGAGCGGCGGCGTCAGGCGCAGTACACGCTCGCCGGCGGACGTCACGAGCAGGCCGTGCTCGAGGCAGTCGGCGACGACGGGCGCGGCGAGGCGGTCGAGCTCGGCGCCGATCAGCAGGCCGAGGCCGCGCACGTCCTGGACGGCGTCGATGCGGGCGAGGCCCGCGCGCAGCTCCGCGCCGAGGTCGTGCACGCGTGCGAGCAGCTCGTCGTCGACGGCGTCGCAGACGGCGCACGCCGCCGCGCAGGCAACAGGGTTCCCGCCGAAGGTCGAGGCGTGGTCGCCCGGCTCGAAGCCGCCGGCCGCCTCCTCGGCGACGAGCAGGCAGCCGAGCGGCAGGCCGTTGGCGAGGCCCTTGGCGAGCGTGACGAGATCCGGCCGCACGCCGCTCTGCTCGAAGGCGAAGAACGTCCCGGTCCTCCCCACGCCGGTCTGGATCTCGTCCACGCAGAGAAGCGCGCCCGCCCGGGCGGCGATCTCGGCGGCGGCCTGAATGAATTCGGGCGTCAACGGGACGACCCCGCCCTCCCCGAGCACGGGCTCGAGAAGGACGAGGCCTGTGTCGTCGTTGACGCCCGCCCCCAGGGACTCGGCGTCATTCGGCCGCGCGAAGCGAACCGGCCCGGGGAGCGGCTCGAACGCCGCTCTCTTCCCTGGCTGCCCGGTGACGCCGAGGGCGCCGAGCGTACGCCCGTGGAAGGAGCCCTCGAGTGCGAGCACGGCGTGCCTGCCTGTCGCCTTGCGCGCGTACTTGAGGGCGGCCTCCACCGACTCGGCGCCGGAGTTGCAGAAGAAGGCCTCCGCCCCGCCGAACCGCTCGGAAAGCCGGTCGGCGAGCCTGGACATGGGCTGCGTCCAGTAGAGGTTGGAGACGTGCCAGAGCCGCTCGAGCTGGTCGCGGGCGGCCGCGGTCACGGCGGGATGGCCGTGGCCGAGCCCGACGACGGCGATGCCGGCTGCGAAGTCGAGGTAGGTGCGTCCGTCGTCGGCGATGAGCCAGGAGCCGACGCCCTCGACGAACGTGACGTCGAGGCGCGCGTAGGTCGGGAGCACGGGCGGGTGCGCGACACGATTCACGGCAGCACCACCGTCTCGCCGATCTCCGCGTGGAGCCCCGAGCGCGCGGCGCGCACGGCAGCGCGCAGCTTGGGGACGATGCCGCCCTCGAAGGAGCCGTCGTCGAGGAGTCGGTCGGCCTCGTCGGCCCCGATCGAAGGGAGGAGGGATCCCTCGACGAGAACGCCGGGGACATCGGTGAGGAAGAGAAGCCGCTGAGCGCCGAGGCCGACGGCCAGCGCCCACGCAGCCTCGTCGGCGTTCACGTTCAGCGGTCCCCGCGCGACGGGCGCGATCACCGGTGTCCGGCCCGCCGCGAGCGCATCCACGACCGCCGCAGGACGGCCGGGGAGCGGCTCGCCGACGAGGCCGAGCTCGGGAATGGGTGTTGCCTCGAGGCCGATCTCGTCGCCCATGAGGCCGACGGCGCCCGTGCCGAGCGCCTCGCAGAGCTGGGCGTTGACCCGTGCGAACGACTCGCGCACGACCGCCAGTGCGGCCGCGTCGGTGACGCGGCGGCCGGCGACGAACGAGACCGGGAGGCCCAGGCGGTCCATCTCGGACGAGATCTGCGGCCCGGCCCCGTGGACGACGCAGACGCCGTCCCAGCCGGGGCGGAGGCTCTCGATGGCCGCGGCCGAGGCGTGCGCCACGGCTCCGCCGCACTTCACGACCAGGAGCCTCACGTCGTGTACTCCGCGTTGAGGCGCACGTAGTCGTAGGTGAGGTCGGAGGCGAGATAGGACGCCGAACCGGCGCCCATGCGGAGATCGAGCTCGATGCTCAGCGACGCGCCGCCGAGCGTCGCATCCTCGCCGAGCGGAACGCCGTCGAAGACCGTGGTGCCGTTGAGCGCGAGCCGGACGCGGTTGGGCTCGAGCTGCGCGAAGCCGCCGTTGAAGGGCGCGGAGCCCGCGGCCGCGAGCACGCGGCCCCAGTTCGGGTCGCGCCCGAACGCGGCCGTCTTCACCAGCGGCGACGTGGCGACGCGGCGGGCGATCGCGTCGGCCTGCGGCTCGTCGACCGCACCCGCGACGTTGACCTCGATGAGCACGGTCTTCCCCTCCCCGTCCTCGACCACCTGGCGCGCGAGGTCGGCGCAGACGTCGTGGAGCGCCTCGGCGAAGGCCTCGTCGTCGCGCGGCGCGCCGGAGGCACCGTTGGCGAGCAGGAGCACTGCGTCGTTCGTCGAGCACTCGCCGTCGACCGAGATGCGGTTGAAGGACGCCTCCACGGCGGGGCGCAGGAACTCGTGGGCCTCGCCCGGCTCGAGCGGGTAATCGGTCGTGACGACGGCGAGCATCGTCGCGAGCGCCGGGTGGATCATCCCGGAGCCCTTCGCCATGCCGCCGACCGTGAACCCGTCTCCGCTCGGCCACGGCGGTCTTGGCGCGCGTGTCCGTGGTCAGGATCGCGTCCGCGGCGTCGCCTCCGCCCTCCGAGGAGAGCGCGTCTGCGGCGGTGCGCAGTCCCTCGCGGACCTTGCCGAGCGGCAGGTGGACGCCGATCACGCCGGTCGAGAGCACGAGTACCTCCTCGACCCGCAGGTCGAGGAGCCTCGCCGCCTCCGACGCCGTGGCGAGGGCGTCGATCTCGCCGCGGTCGCCGGTGGCCGCGTTGGCGACGCCGGAGTTGACGACCACGGCGCGCGGCGCGGCGTTGGCCAGGTGCTCCCTGGAGACCTTGACCGGCGCCGCCTGCACGCGGTTCGTCGTGAACATTCCCGGCGCCGACGGCAGGCCCGAGCGAACGCACGAGCGCGAGGTCGCGATGCGCGCGGCGGATCCCGCATTGCATGCCGCTCGCGACGAAGCCCTTGGCGGCGGTGACGCTCACAGGCCGACGGCCTGTGAGGGAGGGGAGGGTGTGAGGGAACCGGAGGTCCTTCACTGCACAAGAGGGGCTCTGGGGGAAACATGGTTCCCCCACGGGAGAGAGCCGAAGGCGAACGACGCTCACCAGCACTCCCGGGAGGCGGAGCCCCTCGGACTCGGGGAGCCCGAGCGCGAGGTTGGCGTTCTGGATCGCCTGGCCGGCGGCGCCCTTGCCGAGGTTGTCGAGCGCGCAGATGACGATCGCGCGGCCCGTGGAGCGGTCGGTGAAGAGGCCGATCTCGGCTGCGTCGGTCCCCTGCACGCGCGCGAGCTCCGGCGCAATCCCGTCCGGCAGCACCGTGACGGCGTCGGAGCCCGCATAGGCCTCCTCGAGCCGCCCGCGGAGGTCGTTCTCGACCGCGTGCGCGTAACAGGTGGCGACGAGCCCGCGCCGCACGGGCATGAGGTGCGGGACGAAGCAGACGGGGAAGCCGAGCGCCTGCTCGATCTCCGCCGTGTGCTGGTGCCGCCCGACCCGGTAGGGCGTCACGTTCTCGAGCACGTGGCCGGCATGCGACTCCGGCTTCAGCGCCCGCCCGGCGCCCGAGACGCCCGACTTCGCGTCCACGACGACGCTCTCGCGGTCGAGCGCAGGGGCGAGCGGGAGCAGGGCGAGGAGGACGGCGGTCGCGTAGCAGCCGGGCGCCGCGACGAGCCTGCCGGTCGGCGGCAGGAGCTCCGGGAGCGCGTACTCCCACGCTCCCAGGTCGTCGGGCCGCGGATGGACGAAGCCGTACCACGCGTGGTACGCAAGCGGGTCGCCGAGGCGGTGAGCGCCGGAGAGGTCGACGACGACGCCCTTGCCGGGCGGCTCGACCGCGGCCGCGTCCTCGTGGCCGAGGCAGAGGAACACGACGTCCGCGCCGCTCGCGAGCGCCTCGTCGTTCGGAACGAACGCCGGCGCGTACGCGGCGCCGTTGCGCGCCAGGCGCGGGTCGAGCGCGCTCGCGGGCTTTCCGGCCAGCGAGTCCGAGCCCAGTGCGACCAGGTCGAGCTCCGGGTGGGCGAGCACCCGGTCGAGCGTCTCCTGTCCGGAGTAGCCGGAGGCACCGACGATTGCGGCGAGCATGGTTGCGTATTATGCAGAATCATGCGTAAGATGCAAAACAGCATGCGCGCGCACCTCGTCCTCGAGGACGGCACGACCTTCCGCGGCCGCTCGGTCGGCTCGCCGGGCACGGCCGCGGGAGAGATCTGCTTCACGACGGCGATGGCCGGCTACGAGGAGGCCGTCACCGACCCCAGCTACGCGGCGCAGGTGCTCGTGTTCAGCTACCCCCTCGTCGGCAACTACGGGATCGATCCCGGCCGGCGGGAGTCTTCGCGCGCCCAGACGCGCGGCGTCGTCATGCGCCGGGTCCGGCCGGCGTGGGCAGCCTGGCTGGCGGACGAAGGCGTGCCCGCGCTCGACGACGTCGACACGCGCGCGCTCGTCCGCCGCATCCGCACCGAGGGCGCCATGCGATGTGCACTCGGCACCGCGGAGCCCGCTGAGCTGCAACGGCTCGCCCTCTCCGAGCCGCCCCTTGCCGGGCAGACGCTTGCCGCCGAGGCGGGGACACCCGTGCCGTATCGCTTCGGCTCGGGCCCCCGGGTGGTCGTCCTCGACCTCGGCTGCAAGCGCTCCATCCTCCGCCGGCTGGCTGCGTCGGGCCTGGAGGCTTACGTCGTCCCCGCCGACACGCCGGCGGACGAGATCCTCGCGCTCGACCCGGCCGCGGTGCTCGTCTCGAACGGCCCAGGGGACCCGGCGTCCGCGATCGACCAGGTGGAGACGGTCGGCGAGCTGCTCGGGCGCGTGCGCCTGTTCGGCATCTGCCTCGGGCACCAGCTCATCGCCCGCGCGCTCGGCATGCGCACGTTCAAGCTCCCCTTCGGCCACCGCGGCGCCAACCACCCGGTGCGCGAGCGCGGCAGCAGCCGCGTGCTCGTGACCACGCAGAACCACGGCTACGCCGTCGAGGCGTCCGACGCCGCCGAGGTGAGCCACCTCTCCCTCAACGACGCCACGGTCGAGGGGCTCGAGGGCGAAGACGTGACCACGCTCCAGTTCCACCCGGAGGCCGCACCGGGACCGCTCGACGCTCTCCCCTTCTTCGACCGCCTCGCGGCCGCGTGCCGAAGCGCACCGACCTTCGCAGCATCCTGATCGTCGGCTCAGGGCCGATCCGCATCGGCCAGGGCTGCGAGTTCGACTACTCCGGGGCTCAGGCCTGCCGTGTGCTGCGCGCCGAGGGCTACCGCGTCGTCCTCGTGAACTCGAACCCGGCGACGATCATGACCGACCCCGAGTGGGCGGACGCCACCTACCTGGAGCCGCTGGACGCCGAGGCTGTCGCCGAGATCATCGCTCGTGAACGGCCCGACGCGCTCCTCCCCACGCTCGGCGGCCAGACCGGCCTGAACGTCGCGGTCGAGCTCGCCGAGGCCGGCGTGTTGGACTCGTACGGCGTCGAGCTGATCGGGGCGCGCGTCGACGCCATCCGCCGGGCCGAGGACCGCTCGGCCTTCCGGGCCGCGATGGAGGCGGCCGGGCTGCCTGTCCCCGAGAGCGTCGTCGTGCACTCCGTGGACGAGCTGGACGGCGCGCCGTGTCCCGCCGTCGTGCGGCCGGCCTTCACGCTCGGCGGCGAGGGCGGCGGGCTGGCGTCAACGCGGGATGAGCTGCGCGCCCGCGTCGAGGCGGGGCTGCGCGCGAGCCCGGTCGGCCAGGTGCTCGTCGAGCGCTCGCTCGCCGGCTGGCAGGAGTTCGAGCTCGAGGTGATGGTCGACGAGGCCGGGAGCTGCGTCGTCGTCTGCTCCATCGAGAACCTCGACCCCATGGGCGTCCACACCGGGGACTCGTGGACGGTGGCGCCGCAGCAGACGCTGCCGGACGAGGAGTACCAGCGCCTGCGCGAGGCCGCCTTCGCGTGCGCCCGCACCGTCGGAGTGGCCACGGGCGGGGCGAACGTCCAGTTCGCCTACGAGCCGGAGAGCCGCGAGCTGGCGCTGATCGAGATGAACCCGCGCGTGTCGCGCTCCTCGGCGCTCGCGTCGAAGGCCACCGGCTTCCCCATCGCCAAGCTCGCGGCGCTGCTCGCGGTCGGGTACACGCTCGAGGAGCTCCCGAACGACATCACGGGGAAGACGACGGCAGCATTCGAGCCGGCGCTCGACTACGTCGCGGTCAAGGCGCCGCGCTTCGACTTCGAGAAGTTCCCCGGCGCGGACACGAAGCTCGGGACGGAGATGCGGGCGACCGGCGAGGCGCTCGGGCTCGGGCGAACGTTCCCGGAGGCGTTCCTGAAGGCGGTCGAGGGACGCGAGGGCGGCTGGGAGCTGCCCGAGATCCCCGGCCTGCACCCGTACTTCGAGGGCGAGCTGGCGGAGATCAGGGCCGCGGTGGAGCAGGTGCGCGCGGAGGGCGACGTCGCCGCGGCGAAGCGCTTCGGGCTGCCCGACGCGGTGATCGCGTCGGCGCTGGGGATCTCAGAGGGTGAGGTGCGCGCGCGGCGCGGCCTTCCCGGCCGGCTCGCCGTCGACTCCTGCGCGGCCGAGTTCGAGGCGCGGACGCCCTACTACTACCTCTCGTACGAGGACGCGGATCCCGTGGAGGCGGCAACCGGCCGCGCCGTGGTCGTCGTCGGCTCCGGGCCGAACCGGATCGGCCAGGGCATCGAGTTCGACTACTGCTGCGTCCGCGCGGCGCGCGCGCTGCGGGAGCTCGGCTACGAGGCCGTGATGGTCAACTCGAACCCGGAGACGGTCTCGACGGACTACGACACGAGCGACCGCCTCTACCTCGAGCCCGTCACGCTCGAGCGCGTGCTCGACGTGTGCGAGCTGGAGCACCCGCTCGGAGTCGTCGTCACGCTCGGCGGGCAGACGCCGCTGCGGCTGCGCTGACGCTCTCGAGGATGCCGGAGTCCCGCTTCTCGGCGACCCGCTGCCGGCGATCGAGGCGGCCGAGGACCGCGGCGCCTTCGGCGAGCTGCTCGCACGCCTCGGCCTGCGCGCGCCTGCGTGGGGCGTCGCGGAGAGCACGGAGGAGGCGCGGGCCGTCGCGGCAGAGATCGGCTACCCGGTGCTCGTGCGGCCGCACTACGTGCTCGGAGGCCGCGGGATGCGCGTCGCGCGCGGGCCGGACGAGCTGGTCGTCGACGGGCCGAGCCTCGTGGACGAGTTCCTCGAGGACGCGCTCGAGCTCGACGTCGACGTGCTGGCCGACGGCGAGTCCGCGTGGGTGGCGGCGATCCTCGAGCACGTCGAGCCGGCGGGCGCGCACTCTGGCGACTCGGCGTGCGTGTTTCCCGGGCCGTCCGTCACGGCCGGGGTGGAACGCGAGGTCGCGGAGATCGCGTCCGCCCTGGCGCGCGGCCTCGGCGTGCGCGGGCTCCTCAACCTCCAGCTCGCGCTGCGCGACGGCGAGCTCTTCGTCCTCGAGGCCAACCCGCGCGCCTCGCGCACGATCCCGTTCGTGGCCAAGGCGACCGGGCTCCCGCTCGTCGACCTGGCGTGCCGGCTCATGCTCGGCGAGCCGCTGGCTGCGCTCGACCTGCCCGAGCGCGCGGTGCCGACGCGAGCGTGGGCGAAGGAGGCGATCTTCCCGGCCGACCGCTTCCCGGGCGCGGACGAGCGCGGCCCCGAGATGCGCTCCACGGGCGAGGTCATGGCGAGCGGCTCGACGCCCGCCGAGGCATACGCACGAGCCCTGCGGGCGGCAGGGCGCTCGCGCCGGGCCGGGGCCGTGGGCGCACCGCTCCAGCACGTCGCATAGCTGCGTGTGGCACGCTGGACCGCGTGTCCCCCGCGACCCTCAAGCCTGCCGAGGTCGAGCTCGGCGAGCCGGAGCAGCAGGACGTTCCCGAGCATGACCGGCCCGTGGATCGTGATCGTCTGGAACGACCCGATCAACCTCATGTCGTACGTGACCTTCGTGCTCCAGAAGCTGTTCGGCTACAGCCGCGAGAAGGCGACCGAGCTCATGCTCCAGGTGCACAACGACGGCAAGGCGATCGTCTCGGGCGGGACGCGCGAGAAGGCGGAGCACGACGTCGCGCGCCTCCACTCCCACGGCCTCTGGGCCACGATGCGGCAGGACTGAGGTGTTCGTTCCCTCCCCCATCGAGCGGACGGCTGACGGCGACTATCGTCTCCGCCTCTCGGCGGGCGAGCGCGAGCTCCTCACGTCGCTTCCGACCGAGCTGACGGCGCTGATCGAGGCCGACCCCACCGACCCGGGGCTCCGCCGCCTCTTCCCGCCTGCCTACGAGCACGACGAGGAGAGCGAGGACGAGTTCCGCCGGCTGATGCACGAGGAGCTCCTCGCCGGCCGGCGCGAGGCTCTGGAGGTGCTCGCCGAGACCGCGCGAAGCGAGCGCCTGAGCGGCGAGCAGCTGGACGCATGGCTCCGGGCGCTGACCGATCTTCGGCTCGCGCTGGGCACCCGGCTCGGAGTCACCGAGGACACGTACGACCAGGAGATCGACCCCGAGCACCCGCAGGCCTACGAGCTCTCGGTCTTCGCCTACCTGAGCTGGCTCCAGGAGCAGGCGGTCGAGGCCGCGCTCGAGTCGTAGGATCAGCGCACCGTCGTCGAAAAGGGAGGACCGATGTTTCGAGCGAGGCGCAGTCTCGCCGTCTTGGTCGCGCTTGGAGTCGTGGGGGTGATCGCGGCCGCCGTTGCCGCGAGCGGGAGACAACCTGACACCGACAGCGTCATGGCGACCGTCGTCTTCTCACACGTCGAAGGGAAGACTCGCAGCTGCGAAGGGGTCGACGGCGAGTACGCAGAACAGCACGTCACGGTCACGGGAACGTCGACGGGCGACCCCAGGTTGTCCGGCAAGGTGACGTTCTCGGTCTACGTCATCGTCAACGTCGAGAACGGCGTCGGAACCGAGAACGGGACGCTGAGGATCCAGGACGCCCAGACAGGGCGCACGAAGGTCAAGGCGCGGGTGAAGGACGCCGGCGTGACCGAGATCTGGCAGGGCCTCGCGTTCGGCCAGGTCCGCGACCGCGGCTCAGGCGGCGAGGAGACCTCCGGCACCGGCGAGATTCACGCGAACTACCGCATCACGTTCATGCCGAACGGCGCGGCGGTCATGCAGATCGGCGGCACGTCCGCCGACGGACGCCAGCCCGGCGTGATCTTCAGCGGGACGTGCAGGGGGAAGTACGAGCGCTTCGAGAGCGACATCCCACCGCCGGCGACCACCTCGGCGCGCACGCGCGCAGCGGCGCCGAAGGTCGGCTGGCTTCGCTAGGTGTTGGCTGCTGGGAGCCCGCTCGCGGGCGGGCTCCCAGCGTCAGTCGAGCGTGACCGGCAGCCGCTCGTCGTGGTCGTCGAGCACGAAGTGCTCGTGGACCGTCGCGCGGTAGAGCCGGTGCTTCGCGGGCGGGAGGACGTTGTCGCGCGTCCAGACGGGCAGCCCTTGCTCCACCGACCGGCGCGCGTAGACCTCGATCCCGTCGTCGACGTCGGCGACCTGCTCGGCAACGGCGGACATGTAGACCGCCTTCCAGCCGCCCGGCTCGTGCGAGTCGAAGATCACGATGGCTAGCTCAGGGCGTTCGGCGAGGTTGCGCGAATGCCGAGCCTCGGGCGAGGAGACCCAGAAGAGCTCGCGGTAGCCCCTCGGCGCGTACCAGACGGGCGAGGCCCACGGCCGCCCGCTCGCATCCGCGGTCGCGAGCGCCATGAAGCGGTTCGAGTCGACGATCGACCGCGCCAGGTCGCCGAGGTCACGTTCGGTCACTGAGCACGGAGAATAGTGGCCGGTTCGCGGATATCGTGGCCCCGCAAGCGTCATGACGACCTCGACGCCAGACGAGCTGCTCGAGATCCGTGGTGCGGTCGCCGAGCTCTGCGGCCGCTTCCCGGGCGAGTACTGGCGCTCGCTCGAGCCCGACCGCTACCCCGAGGAGTTCGTGCGGGCGCTCACCGAGCACGGCTGGCTCGCGGCGCTGATCCCCGCGGAGTACGGCGGCGCCGGCCTCGGGCTCACCGCAGCGAGCGTCATCCTCGAAGAGATCAATGCGTCGGGCGGCAATGCCGCCGCGTGCCACGCGCAGATGTACACGATGGGGACGCTGCTGCGGCACGGGAGCGAGGAGCAGAAGCAGCGGTACCTGCCGCGCATCGCGTCGGGAGAGCTCCGGTTGCAGGCGTTCGGGGTGACCGAGCCGACGGTCGGGTCCGACACGACACGCCTCCAGACGAGCGCACGCCGCGTCGACGGCGGCTACGTGATCCGCGGGCAGAAGATCTGGACGTCCCGCGCGCTCCACTCCGACCTCATGCTGCTGCTCGCGCGAACGACGCCGTTCGAGGAGGTCGAGCGCAAGAGCGACGGCATCTCCGTCTTCCTGATCGACATGAAGGCGGCGGGCGAGCGGCTGACCATCCGTCCGGTCGCGACGATGATGAACCACGCGACGACGGAGGTCTTCCTCGATGACGTCGAAGTGCCGGCCGACGCGCTCGTCGGTGAGGAAGGCAAGGGCTTCGGCTACATCCTCGACGGCATGAACGCGGAGCGCATCCTGCTGGCGGCGGAGTGCATCGGCGACGGCAGGTGGTTCATCGAGAAGGCCGTGAGCTATGCGTCGGAACGCGTCGTCTTTGACCGCCCGATCGGCGCGAACCAGGGCGTTCAGTTTCCGATCGCGCGCGCGTACGCCGCGATCGAGGCCGCCGACCTCGTCCGCTACCGCGCCGCCTCGCTCTTCGAGGAGGGAGAGCCGTGCGGCGAGCAGGCGAACATGGCCAAGCTCCTCGCGTCAGAGGCGTCGTGGCAGGCGGCGAACGTCTGCCTCGACACGCACGGCGGCTTCGGGTTTGCGCGGGAGTACGACGTGGAGCGCAAGTTCCGCGAGACGCGCCTCTACACCGTGGCCCCGGTCTCGAACAACCTCGTGCTCGCGTACCTCGGCCAGCATGTGCTCGGGCTTCCGCGCTCGTACTAGGCGACGCCTCCGCTCCGCTCGGCTCCCCCGGCCGCAGGGAAGCCGAGCGCAGCGGAGCCGCTGCGCTTGCCTACGTCCCTAACAGGACGCCTCCGTCGTACAGCGCTTCCCGACGCGGTTGCTGGCCGTGTACATCACGCCGGCACCGAGCGAGAGACGGTCGATGCGATAGATGCCCGTCTCGTCGCCGACGAGGTACGCCTGCTCGACGACCTGCTCGGGGTGGGCGTCCGTGTAGACACGCCAAGCCGACTTGGTCCCGTCCGCGGAGTACTGACCTTCGGTCTCGCCCGAGACGAAGAACGAGCAGTTGCTCATGAAGCGGGTGAAGTCCGCCCGCGCCCACGCGTTGCCCGTGACGGCCATCGGGTGGTTGCAGTAGAAGGCACTCAGGTACGCGACGTCCCCGTTCTGGAACTCGACGGAGATGCGCGGCGCGCCTGCGCCCATGTAGCTGGTCTGCTTCTTGAGCTCGAAGGAGAGGTTCCCTACGGCCGCCGCGTCCTTGGCGATGTCGATCGAACGGTTCGAGTAGGCAACGACGTACTGACCCGCACTCGGGTTGCCGACGTTCATCCGCAGAGCCTGCGTATTCGAGTCGTTTGAGCTGTCGCCGCCAAGCTTGTTCCAAAGGTGGCCGCCCTTACCCTTGAACTGAAGGGTCTGGTTGGCAGGAAGCAGCACATCTGCCGAAGCAGTGGCGACGAGCGTCAGAGCTGCGACAGAGGCAACCGCCGCGATTACGAACTTCTTCATCTGATTCCTTTCGTGGTGGAGCAGGACTGCCCCGCTCCGCTCGGCCTCCCTGAGCGAGAGAGGCCGGGCGCAACGCGGGTCGCCGCCGGGGCGTGACGAACCGGGGCTCGCGGTAGTAGGTCCTCCACCTGCGGGGGGCTGTCCTCCGTCGCAACGGCGACGGGGCGCGTCCCGTCAGTGTGTCTCTGGCCGGTCGCGGTTCACACCGGCAACCGGAGACTAGCTACGTTCGAGCGCAACCGCAAGTAGCACTTGCACAGCAAGCGAAGGTTGCCCTTGCCCTATGATGCACGGTATGGCACATGACACCGAAATCAAGGCCGTGCGCCGCGCCTACAACAAGGCACTCAACACGCTTCAGCGCCTTGACCGTGACCGGCGCAACTTCCGCAGCACCCTGCTCACCGCGCACGAGGCGGGCGCCAGCAAGACCGAACTTGCCCGCACGCTCGGAGTCTCGCGTCAGCGCGTGGATGAAGTGCTCGGCCGAGCCCGTCACGAGCGCGCCGCAGGCGTCGGGGACGTGACCGACTAGAGCCGGTCTGCCTCTTAGGAAACGAAAACCCCCGATATGCGGGGGCTTCCGAGGTGGGCGGTACTGGGCTCGAACCAGTGACCCCCAGCTTGTCGAGCTGGTGCTCTCCCAACTGAGCTAACCGCCCTTGGGGTTTTCAGTCTATCGAACGATCTCGCACGTACCTCAAGCTCGCGCCGTCGTCCCCCTCGCGGCGAGTCAGCGACGTGAGCTGGAAGCGCCGAAGTGGAAACTCGCCGTCCGCGAGGGCCGGGCCGCGGCCCAGGAACGTCGGTGCGATGGTGACGAGGACCTCGTCGATGCGGTCGATCGCGAGGAACTGGCCGACGACGTTGCCGCCGCCGATCACCCACACTCGCTCGAGGCCGGCGGCCTCGAGCTCCTCGACCAGGGCGGAGACCTCGCCGGAGAAGAGGCGCATGTCGGCGCCCTCGATCTTCGGCGGGTCCGGGTTGTGGGTCACGAGCCACGCCGGGCGGTCCTCGTAGGCCCACTTGTAGTCCTTCATGTACTCCCAGGAGGTCGCGCCGACGACGAGGCCGTCGATGTCGGCGATGAACTCGTTGTAGCCGTAGGCTTCCGGGCCGCCCGAAAGGGTCTGCAGGAACGAGAGGTCGTCGCCCGGGCCGGCGATGCGGCCGTCGAGGCTCATGGCCACGTAGTAGTAAACGACCATCAGTGGCCCGCGAACGCCTTGCGGCCCAGGACCTTCAGCGGGTCGACGAGCTTGCCCTTCTCCCACACGTTGAAGTGCAGGTGCACGCCCGTGCACGAGCCGGTGCAGCCGGCCTTGCCGATCAGCTGGCCGGCGCCGACGACGTCGCCCGGCTTCACGAGCGCTTTGGCGAGGTGCGCGTACATCGTGACGATTCCGCCGTCGTGGCGGACCTTGATCACGAGCCCGTAGCCCGAGTAGCTGTCAAGCCAGCCGACCCTCGTCACGGTCCCGGTCTGGGCGGCGCGCACGCGCGTCTCGGCCCAGCCCTCGATGTCGATGCCCTCGTGCAACTTGCCCCAGCGGTAGCCGAACGGCGACCCGAGCGGGCCGTTCAGAGGCAGCACCCAGCGGGAGTCCGGTTTGGACTCGGAGGGTGTCGCTTCGATTCTTCCCAGCGCCGGCTGTGCCAGCGCCAGACAACAAAAAAGGCCCAATACCAGGGCCTTGACAGGCAAACACGGGGCGGAACCCTAGCAGAAGCTCAGAAGATCTCGGGGCACCAGGGCGCTCGCTCCGAGCGGAAGAGCGCATCGGCGCGGTCGAGCGCGCCCTCGGAAACCTCCTCCACACGGCCGACTCGCGCGAGTTGGCGGAAGGTGAATCCGCCCAGGTAGACGGAGCCGAGCGTGTCCACCGGAAGCCGCAGGTCCGGCTCCTCCATCGTCTTCTGGCCGCGGACGGTGAAGCACGCGTCGTTCCAGGGACAGAACGTGTCCGCGACCTCGAATACGAGGTTGTCGTCCGTCGCGAACGAGCGCGCTGCGAGCGCGGCGCCGACGTCGACGAGCCGCAGGAAGAGGCCGTCGCCGACTCGGAAGCGCAGGCGCCCCGGCTCCGCCGCCAGGAGCAGGAGGGGATGGTCGAGCGGCAGAAGCTCGGCCTCGATGCGCGCCATCCAGTCGATGTCGAGGAGGTAGCGCCACATGGCGATCTCGGCCTCGGAGCTCGCGCCCATCGCCTCGAGCACGACGACCTTCCCGGTCGGCACACCGTCCTCGTAGGAGAAGTTGAGCCGGTAGAGCGCATAGGCCTGGGGGCGACCGTCCTCCTCGAGCACCGCGACGGAAAGCTCTCCGCCACCGAAGCGGCGCCACTCCGGGTCGTCCAGCACGCGCGACTGCCACCATTCCCGCGTGCGAGCGAACATGCCGGGCGTCTCGGCGCACACAAGGTCGTAGACCGGCGGGCAGAGATTCAACGCCTCATCGACCCCGACGATTCGCACCGCCCCCGGTCGCTCGACCGGCCTCACGAAGTCGGAGTGCGTGCGCGGGACGTCCATGTCGCCGCACAGGGCCGCCATCCCGTAGCCGTAGCGCCGGTAGATCGAGGCCTCGGAGGCCCAGAGCGCGGCCAGCGGCTCGCCTCGAGCGTGCACGTCGTCGAGCTGCGCGCGCATCATCTCCCGCAGGATCCCCCGGCGCCGGTGGGACGGCAGGACGCCGACGACGGTGACGCCCGCGGTCGGGACCGAGCCGCCCGGAACGGTCAGGTCGAACTGGAAGGCGCCGGCGCCGCCGACGATCGCCTCGCCCTCCACGGCGACGTGCATGCGCCCCTCGGGCAGCACCTTGAGGATGCGCTGCGCGCGATCCTCGTCCGGGCTCGTGCCCGAGCCGAAGTAGTGCCAGATCGGCGCGAGCGCCTGCAGCCGCTCGTCGCGGCCCGCCGTGCGGATCTCGATGCTCAGTGAACCTTCTCCAGGGGCGCGTAGTCGAGCATGAGGCGCCGCTCGGCGCCGTCCTGGGCGAAGCGCACGGTCACCGTCCCGTCGCCTTCGATCCCGACGACTACGCCCTCGCCCAGCGTCGAGTGGCGGACGTTGTCGCCCGTGGAGAGGTCGGGCGCGGGCCCGGCGCTCGGTGCGAGCGACTGCCGCGGCGCACCGTAGCCGCTCCACGAGGTGGGGCGAAGCCGCTCGCGCTCGACCTCCTCCTGCGGCAGCTCCTCCAGGAACCGGCTCGGCCGCCGATAGTCGCGCGAGCCCCAGAGCGAGCGCGTCGCCGCGTGGACGAGCGTGAGGCGCTCCTGCGCCCGCGTCAGCCCGACGTACGCGAGCCGCCGCTCCTCCTCGAGCCCCTGCTCCTCGAGCGAGCGCGCGTGCGGGAAGACCCCGTCCTCCATCCCGACGAGGAAGACCGCCTTGTACTCGAGCCCCTTGGCGTTGTGGAGCGTCATGAGCGTGACGAGGCTGCGCTCCTCGGCGAGCTCGTCCTGGTCGGAGAAGAGCGAAATCTGCTGGAGGAACTCCGAGAGCGTCGGCTCGGCCGCAGCCTCCTGGTACTCCCGCGCGACGCCGACGAGCTCCATCAGGTTCTCCAGACGGCCCTGGGCCTCGACCGTCCGCTCGGCCTCGAGCGCCTCGACGTATCCGGTGCGCTCCAGGACCTTCTCGACGAGCTCGGGCACCTGCTGCTCGAGCGCGCCCGCCATGAGCGACTGCATCAGCGTGTGGAAGCGCCGCACGGACTTGAGCGGCGCGGCGCCGACGCCGGCGTCGTCGGCCTGGCCGAGCGCCTCGAAGAGCGAGATCCCCTGCGCGTCGGCGAAGGCCTGGATGCGGGCGATGGACGCGTCTCCGATCCCGCGGCGCGGGCGGTTGGCGATGCGGCCGAGCGAGACGCCGTCGAAGGGGTTGTCGATGACCTGGAGGTAGGCGATCAGATCCTTGATCTCGGCGCGCTCGTAGAAGCGCGGGCCGCCGATCACCTGGTACGGGATCTCCTGGCGGACGAGCACGTCCTCCAGCACCCGCGACTGCGCGTTGGTGCGGTAGAAGACGGCGATCTCGGAGCCGGCCACGCCCTCGTCCTGGAGCCCGGCGATCTCGGCGGCCACGTAGCGCGCCTCCGCGTGCTCGTCCTCGACCTCGATGACGCGCACGGGCTCGCCGTCGCCGAGCTCGCTGAAGAGGTTCTTCGGCTTGCGCTCGCGATTGTTGGCGATCACGGAGTTGGCCGCGCGCAGGATTGCGTTCGTGGAGCGGTAGTTCTGCTCCAGCGCGATCGTCTGGGCGCCGCCGAAGTCGCGCTCGAACTCGAGGATGTTGCGGATGTCCGCGCCGCGGAACGCGTAGATCGACTGGTCGGGGTCGCCGACCGCGAAGACGTTGCCGTGCTCGCCGGCGAGGAGCTGCAGGAGCCGGTACTGGGCGTGGTTCGTGTCCTGGTACTCGTCCACGAGGACGTAGCGGAAGGCCTTCTGCCACTTCTCGCGGGCCTCCGGGAAGCTCTCCAGGATCCTGACCGTGACCATGATCAGGTCGTCGAAGTCCATCGCGTTCGAGCGGTGCAGGCGCTCCTGGTAGCGCGCGTAGACGTCGGCCACGGTCTGCTCGTAGAAGGAGCCGACGCGCCGTGCGTACTCCTCGGGGTCGACGAGCTGGTTCTTGGCGTTCGAGATCTGTGAGTGGATGCCGCGCGGGACGAAGCGCTTGGGGTCCCAGCCCTCCTCCTCGATGATCGCCTTCACGACCCGGACCTGGTCGGCGGAGTCGTAGATCGTGAAGTTCGACTTGTAGGCGAGCCGCGGCGCCTCACGACGCAGGATGCGCCCGCAGGCGGCGTGGAACGTCATCACCCACATGCGGCTCGCGACCTCGCCGAGCACGCTCTCGAGGCGGCTCCGCATCTCGCCCGCGGCCTTGTTCGTGAACGTGATCGCGAGGATCTCGTTCGGCTTCACGCCGCAGGCGGCGACCAGATGCGCGATGCGGTGTGTGAGCACGCGCGTCTTGCCGGAGCCGGCCCCGGCGATCACGAGAACGGGGCCTTCGGTGGCCAGGACGGCCTCGCGCTGGGCCGGGTTCAGGTCGGCGAGGTACTGCTCGGGAGAGGCGATTGCCATCGGGTCGATGGTATCCGTCGAGGCAGCGCCCCTCGGCGGCGTTCGCGGGCCGTTACGGCCTCGTTACCCGCTCTCGCGAGCCTTGCTCTGCAAACGAGCAAGGGAGCGAGGAATGCGGAAAGGCAGGTTGGCGGCGCTGCTCGGGTTCGCGGCGCTGGCGGTCGTCCTGGCGCTCACAGGAGGCGCCGGGGCAGGCAAGAAGGCCTCGTACGAGGTCTGGTTGGTGGATCAGTCCAACACGAACGGGACGACGAGCGGCGGCGCGCTCTACGTCTACGACGGCGCGGCTCTCGAGCGGCGCGGCGCGGCGACCGTCGCGGAGCGGATCGACCTCGGCGGAGCGGTCACGTCGCTGTGCCTGGAGCGGACGGGCACCGCGCCGGTGCGACCGCACATGCTGCTCTTCAACCAGGGCCACTCGCACGCGATCCTCTCGTTCGTCGCGTCCGGGCACGTCGTCTTCTTCGACGCGGCCACGCGGGCGCCGCTCGCGTGCATCGACGTCGGCGTTCAGGCCCACGCTGCCGTGCCCGCGCCCGACGAGTCCTACGTCGTCGTGGCGAACCAGAACGGCAAGCTGCTCCAGCGGATCTCGACGGACTACGGGACGAACACGTTCACGCTGGAGCCCGGCGCGCAGCTCGACCTGGCGACCGGGACGACGCCGAGCGGCGCTCTACGGCAGGACGCGACGCTGCGGCCGGACAACGCGCCGATCTGCCCGCTCGTCGACTCGACGAGCCGCTTCGCGTTCGTGACGCTCCGCGGCGGCGGCCTCTTCGTCGTCGACGCCAAGGCGTCCCCGATGCGGATCGTGGCCGAGTACGACCGCGAGACCGTGCACGGGAACGGCTGCGGCGGCCTGGAGGGCGACGGGCGCATGTACGTGAACTCCGGCGGCGGCACCGCGGCGAACATGTCCGAGTTCGACGTCTACTCGTTCCCGCTGGCGGCGTTCTCGCCGACGGCGAGCCCGCCGAACACGCCGGCGCCCACGCTGGTGGTGAGCCTCGACGGCGGCCACGAGGCCGACTCGCACGGGGCGCTGCTGACGAAGCGCGGCCGCTACCTGTGGGTGGCCGACCGGATCGGCAACCGGATCGTCGTGATCAAGACGGCGACCGGCCGGATGGTCGGCGAGTTCTCGCTGGCAGGGACGCTGAGCACCGATCCCTCGCCGGATCTGCTGGACATCTCGCCGGCCGGGGACCTCGCTTTCGTGTCGCTGCGCGGCCTGTTCCCGCTCTCGGGCGACCCGCACGCGTCCACGGGCAGCACGCCGGGCCTCGGGATCATCCAGGTGAAGAAGGACGGCCGCACGGGCGCCCTGCGCGGGATCGCGCGGATCGCGAACGTCGACGGGGAGGGCGCGAACCGCGCCGACCCGCACGGGCTGCGCGTGCGGCTGAAGTAGAAGCTGGTCGCTTCTGGCCATGCCCGGGGTCTGACCCCGGGCATGGCCATTTGGCGCACGTCCAGCGCCCGTCACCGGGTGGCCGGCACCCGCGATTCCCTCGTTCCGGGCCGAATCACCGTCCGCGGCGGACGCGTCCGGGGTCTGACCCCGGGCATGGCTGCGGGGGACAGGGCTTAGAAGAAGAACTGGCGCCAGGCCGACCACCAGTCGTCGGCCCGGGAGACCATCGTGACGCCGTCGACCTCGACCCCGTGGCGGTGCTCGTAGCGCTCCACGAGGCCCGCGTCCGCGAAGACCGCCTCGATCTCGCACGGCTTGCCCGGGTCGTAGGGCGGGATGCGGTCGCGCTTCTCCACCGCCTCCCTCGCGCCGGCCTCGATGAGCTCGCGGGCACGGACGGGCGGGATGTTGCGCGCGCTGAAGCGCCCGAGCGCCTGCTTGACCTCGACGGCCACGAGCTCGGGGCCGAGCAGATCCGCGGCCTCGCCGCAGACGACGTCGTCGCCGGTGACGAGCACGACGGGGCAGCCCCACGTGCCGCAGAGCGCCGCGTTCACACCCGTCTCGCCGACCGACGTGCCGTTGAACCGCAGGTCGCGGTACTCGCGGCCGGAGATCGTGTGGCTCATGACGCCGAGGGGCGTCCCGGCCTTCGCATGCATCCCGATGAAGAGCGCCGCGTCGCATCCGTCCTCGAGGACTCCGGTGTACTCCGTCCACTCGTTCTGGACGACCCACTCGCAGTCGGGGTCCAGGAGCTCGGGGACGAGGCTATTAAAATCCCAGCCTTTTCCAGCCCCATGGCAGTCCATCACAACGATCTCGGTGGCCCCCGCCGCCTTGGCGCCGCGAACGGCGGCGTTGATCTCCTCGGTGTAGAGCTTGCGCCCCTCCTCGTAGAGCGCCTCTCCCCCGCTCACCTGTTCCCACTTGACGATGCCGGACACGCCCTCCATGTCGCTGACGACGAAGACCCGCACGTCAGCTCCCCATCCTGCGGTCCAGGGCCGCCTCGAGCCACGTGGCCGCCTCGCCCAGCGCGGCGGCGTCCGCGGACTTGAGCACGACCTCGACCTCGGGGCCGGTGTCCAGGAACGAGGGGTAGCTCCCGACGCTCACGGTGGGATGCCTGCGCGTCGCCTCCTCGAGCACGGCGACGATCTGGCCCTCGCCCGTGGGGTAGCGCCGCCTCCAGGCGGTGATCGGCACGCCCCGGAACCCGTCGGCCAGCGTCTCGAACATGGCCATCATCTCGCTGGGCAGCCCCGGCAGGACGTGGACGTTCGCGAGCACGAAGCCCGGCGCTCCGCCGAGCGGGTTCTCGAGCGCGGCGGCGCCGCGCGGCAGGCGCGCCCAGCGGGCCGCGTAGTCGCCGAGGCCGCGCTTCCCGAACCGCTCGCGCAGGCCGTCCGCAAGGTCCGGGATCTCCTCGGTCGGGACGCCGAACGCGGCCGCGACGCCCTCGCGCGTCACGTCATCGGGCGTGCCGCCGAGACCGCCCGTCACGATGACCGCGTCGGCCCGCTCGGCCTCGGCGCGCAGGAAGCCCGCGATCTCGTCCACGGAGTCGCGCACGGCGGCGAGCAGCGTCACCTCGAGCCCCAGCTCGCCGAGCCGGCGCGCGAGCCAGGAGGCGTTCGTGTTCTCGACGTCCCCGGAGACGATCTCGTTCCCGACCGTCAGGACGACGGCGCTCGGCGAGCCCGTCATGCGGGCGAGTATAGGACGGCTCCCGCGACGCGGACGACGGGGACGCCCTCGATCCAGTCGACGACGCTGAGCGCCCCGTACGGCTGGTCGAGCCGGAAGAACGCCGTGTCGGGGAGCTCGAGGGCGTCGGCGAGCACGACGCGCACGACGCCGCCGTGAGCGACGACCGCCACTGCCTGCCCCGCGTGCCGCTCTCGGATCCCGGCCACCTCCGGGAGAACGCGCGCGCGCAGGTCGGAGAGCGCTTCGCCCCCGGGGAAGCGCACCTTGGAGGGATCCTCCATCCAGAAGCGGTAGAGCTCCGGATGCTCCGACGCGATCTCCTCGTGGGACATGCCCTCGAGCTCCCCGAAATCGAGCTCGCGGAGCGCGTCGCGGGGAATCGCCTCGAGACCGTGCGCCGACGCGACGGCGCGGGCGGTGTCGAACGCCCTCTGGAGCGAGCTCGAGTAGACGGCCTCGATCTCGTGGTCCCGCAGCGCCTCCCCGACGGCCGCAGCGCGGCGCAGGCCCGCGGCCGAGAGCGGGACGTCGAGGCTCCCGTAGCACCTGCCGTGCATGGACTCGTCCGGCTCCCCGTGCCGCACGAGCACCAGCCGCGTCGCGCCTCTCCGCTCCGGGAGCGCGATCATGCCTGCACTGCCACGGCGACGACGAGGGCCGCGGTCGTGGCGAGCTCGTTGGAGGCGCCGAGCACGTCGCCCGTGACGCCGCCGAGCCGCCGATGGGCGACGAGGCCGACGGCGAGGCACACGAGTCCGGCAGCGGCGACGAGCGCCAGCCCTCGCAGGCCGAGCGCGGCGACGGCGATCCCGACCCCGAGGACGATCCCGACGACCAGAGCAACCCTCGCCGACCGCTCGGTGAGCACACGGCCGCTGCCCGCGCCGGAACGGGCGTAGGGGAGCGCGAGGGCGAGCGTCAGCGGCGCGGCACGTCCGAGCGCGAAGGCTGCCGCAACCGCGAGCACTGCCCGGGAGTCGGCGGCCACGGCGGCCAGCGCGCCGACCTTGACCAGCAGGTCGAGCACGAGCGCGCTCGCCCCGAAGGAGCCGATCGTGGGGTCGCGCATGACCTCCAGCGCCCGCTCGCGCGTGCCCGCGCCGAGACCGTCGGCCGTGTCCGCGAGGGCGTCGAGATGGATCGCGCCCGTGAGAAGCGCCTCGAGCGCCAGCGCAAGCGCCGCGGCCACGAGCACGGTCAGCTCCCCGTCGAGCCCGACGAGCAGGCCGCCGACGGCCGCCCCGATGCCCGCGCCGACCACGGGGAAGAGCGCCGAGCCCCGCGCCACGTCGTCGGCATCGAGGACGATCCGCCCGACCGGGATCCGCGTGAGGAAGGCGACCGCTGCCGCGGCGGCGCGCAGGCTACGCGCCGGCATCGGTGACGCCCGCTGCGTCGAAGGTGGCCATGTCTGCGAGGAGCGCGAGTGAGGCATCCACGAGCGGCAGCGCGAGCAGGGCGCCGCTCCCCTCCCCCAGGCGCAGGCCGAGGTCGAGGAGCGGCCGCAGCCCGAGCTCGGCGAGCACGAGCGCGTGGCCGGGCTCAGGTGAGAGATGTGAGGCCACCATGCGGCCCGATGCCGCGGGCGCCAGCCTGGCGGCGACGAGCGCGGCCGCGCCCGTGACGAAGCCGTCGAGGAGCACGACGCACCCCTCGGCGGCTGCGCCGAGGCAGGCTCCTGCGAGAACAGCGATCTCGAACCCGCCGACGGCGGCGAGCGCCGCGACGGGATCGTCCGACCCGACCGCGTTGACGGCGAGCGCGCGCCGCACCGTCTCGGCCTTGCGGGCCACCCCCTCGTCGTCGAGCCCGGTCCCGCGCCCGCTCACCTGCTCGGGATCCGCCGGAAGCAGAGCGGCGCAAACGGCGGCCGCGGCGGTCGTGTTCCCGATGCCCATGTCGCCGGTGGCCACGATCCCGATGCCGTCCGCGGCGAGCTCCTCCGCCAGTGCCGCGCCCGAGGCGAGGCCGGCGAACGCCTGCTCCAAGGTCATTGCAGGCCCCTCCGTCGCGTCCGCCGTGCCGGGCCCGAGCCGGAGCGGGCGGATCTCGGCGTGCTCCACGGGCGCGGCGACGCCGGCGTCCACGACGACCAGGCGCGCGCCCGTCGCGCGCGCGAGCACGTTGACCGCCGCGCCGCCTGCCGCGAAGTTGGCGAGCATCTGGCCCGTGACCTCCTGCGGGTACGCGCTGACCCCGCGCGCCGCGTAGCCGTGGTCGCCGGCCGCGAGCACGACGGCCGTGCGGAGCCGCCCGGGCGAGCCCGTGCCCCGTATCGCCGCCACCCGGCAGGCGAGCCCTTCCAGCTCCCCGAGGCTGCCGCGCGGCTTCGTCTTGCGGTCGAGCGCGTCCTGGGCCGCCCGCCCGGCCGCCGCGTCGACCGGCTCGATGCGCGCCACGAGGGCGTCGAGCGCAGCCCGGCTCACGTGAGCTGGAGCGAGCGGCCGGCGACCAGCAGGTACGCCTCCTCCGCCTCGGCGGCGAAGAGGGCGTTGACCCTCCCCAGCAGGTCGCGGTAGCTGCGGCCGAGCGACGTCTGCGGCACGAGGCCGAGCCCGACCTCGTTGCTGACGACGACCGTCGGCTGCTCGCGCGCGGCGACGATCGTCGCCACCGCGGCGCCCGCCCGCTCGACGTCCTCGTCACTCCACCCAGCCTCGAGCGCGTTGGCCACCCAGAGCGTGAGGCAGTCGAGGATCACGAACGCGTGCGCGGGAATGCTGTCGAACGCCCGGACGAGCTCCAGCGGGGCCTCGACTGTCCGCCAGGACGAGGGCCGCTCGAGGCGGTGGCGTGCGATCCGGGCCGCCATCTCGGGGTCGCGTCCCTCGCCGGTGGCGACGAAGACGACCTGGCCGTCCCAGTCGTGCGCGAGGCGCAGCGCGCGCGCCGACTTCCCGCTGCGGGCGCCGCCCAGGAGCAGCGTCATTGCCATCAGGTGACCGGCTCTTCGGAAGCCACGCGCGGACGCAGAGGCACGACGGCGATGCCGGTCTCCTCGTCCACGATCACGCGCACCTCGGCGCCGTAGTGGCGCGCGACGAGCTGTTCCGTCAGGACGTCCTTCGGCGCCCCCTCGGCGACCTCGCGGCCGCCGTCCATCAGCACGAGCCGGTCGGCGTACTGACCCGCGTGCGTGAGGTCGTGCATCGCACTGAGGACAGTAAGACCTCGGTCGGCGCGAAGTGAGGCCACCAGCTCGAGCACCTGCTGTTGCGCGCCGACGTCGAGCGCGCTGGTCGGCTCGTCGAGGAGCAGGAGCCGCGCGTCCTGTGCCACGGCGCGCGCCAGGACGGCGCGCTGCCGCTCGCCGCCGCTCAGCGAGCCGAGCCGGCGATCGCCGAGATGCGCGGCGTCGAGCCGGGCGAGCGCGGAGCGCGCCGCCGTCACGTCGCGGACGCCGGGGCTCCCCGAGTAGCCGAGGTGCGGCGTGCGCCCGAGGACGACGTACTCGAGGACGCTCGTGTCCGGCGGGATGATGGGGATCTGCGGCACGACCGCGACGCGCCTCGCCAGCTCGCGGCGGCGCAGGCCCGACGCCTCGTCGCCCGCGAGGCGGATCGAGCCCGAGTACGGGACGAGGCCCGCGACCGCGCGCAGGACCGTCGTCTTCCCGGCGCCGTTGGGCCCGATGAGGCTGAGCCACTCCCCCTCGCCCAGGTGGAGGCCGACGCCCTTCACGACCTCCGTGCCCTCGAGCGAGACCCGAATGTCCTCGACGCGGAGCATCAGGGACCGACCGTCCGGGTCGTGCGAAGGACGACGGCGAAGAACGGAGCGCCCAGGAAGGCGGTGACGACCCCGATCGGGAGCTGCGCCGGCGCGATGACCGTCCTCGCGACCAGGTCGACGAGGACGAGGAAGCCGGCGCCGAAGGCGAGCGAGAGCGGAAGGACGACCCGGTAGCTCGTCCCGGCCATGAGCCGGATCGCGTGCGGGATGATGATCCCGACGAACGCGATCAGGCCGCTGAAGGCAACCGCGGCGGCCGTGCCCAGCGTGGCCGCGAGCACGATGAGGAGCCGCACGCGCGCGACCGGCACCCCGAGGCTCGCCGCCTCGTCGTCGCCGACGGCGAGGACGTCGAGCAGCCGGCGGTGCCAGAGGAGCAGCACCGCGCTGACGACGACGTACGGGAGGATGATCAGCACGTCGCTCCAGCCCGCGGTCTCGAGCTGGCCGAGGATCCAGCTGTAGACCTCCTGGACGCTCTCCACCCGACGCTGCTGAACGTACGTCTGGAGCGCGGTCAGGAACGACGCGACTGTCACGCCGGCCAGGATGAGCGTGGCAGTCTGCCGTCCGCCGACCGAGCGGCCGAGTGCGTACGCGACGCCGACGGCGAGCATCGCGCCGACGAAGGCCGCGATCGGCCGCAGGTCGGGCCTGAAGTCGCCCGCGAGGTCGTAGGCGATCACGATCGTCGCGCCGAGGCCGGCGCCCGCGGCCGCGCCGAGCAGGTACGGGTCGGCGAGCGGGTTGCGGAACACGCCCTGGTAGGACGCCCCGGCGATCGCGAGCATGGCCCCGACGAGGAGGCCGAGCACGACGCGCGGCGCACGCAGCTCCCACAGGATGGCGTCCTCGGTGTCCGAGAAGGACGACTCGACGCCGAGGAAGGGCACGTGGCTGAGCACCTCGCGCGTCACGGCACCGAGGCCGAGGTCGACGGGCCCGAGCGCGAGACCGAGCAGCGTCGCCACGAGGAGGAAGGCGCCGGCGGCCAGCGACCAGCCGAGCGAGACGCCCCGCAGCGCCTGCTCCTGCCGTCCCAGCATGCGGCCCCGCAGGCCGCCGGCGTCTGCCACTAGCGGCTCCCGACTCCTTCGAGCGACTGCGCGATCAGCTCGACGAACTCGACCGTGCGCGGCCCCCAGCGGGAGGCGATGTCGTCGTCGGCCTCGACGATGTTCCCGTTCGTCACGGCCGCGATCCCGCTCCAGCCGGGACGATTCGAGACCTTCTCGGCCGTCTGCTGGCAGCACTTCGTGTCGGAGAGGACGATCAGGTCGGGGCTCTCGGAGACGATGTACTCGCCGGTGAGCTGCGGATAGCCGCCCGCGTCGGCTGCCCCGGCGGCGGCGTCGGCGATGTTCACGAGCCCGAAGAGCTCGTAGATGCTCCCGATGAACGTGTCCGAGGTGGCCGAGAAGAAGTCCGGCCCGAGCTCGTGGTAGACGGTCGCGCCTGCGGCGCCCGGCACCGAGGCGACGAGCTCGTCGATCGCGGTCTCCATGTCCGTGATCACGGTTTCGGCACCGTCCGGGTTCCCGGTGGCGGCGCCGAGGGTCTCGATCTGCTCGTAGGCCGAGTCCAGGTCCGGCGCGGCGTCCTGCAGGAGCACGGGGATGTCGAGCTTCTCCAGACCCTCCACGAGCCCGCCGGGGTCGTATGCGGCGATGACGAGATCGGGCTCGTAGCCGGCGATCGCCTCGACGTTCGGCTCGAAGCCGGACAGGTCGGCTCACCGGCGCCTCGGCCGGGTAGTTCGACTGGTCGTCGACGGCGAGCACCTGCTCGCCGGCGCCGATGGCGAAGAGGGACTCGGTCGCCGTGGCCGAGAGCGAGACGATGGCGTCGGGCTCCTCCTCGATCGTGACGGGGCCGTTGTCGGCCTCGACGGTGACCGGGAACTCGGGGGCCGCAGTCGTCTCTACGGCGGCCGACGAGGTCGGCTGCGCCGGCTCGGCGCTCTCGGACTCCCCGCCGCAGCCGGCAAGGAAAAGAGCAAGGGCAGCCAGGAGGGCTGCAAGAGGTCGCTGGAACACGTTTCTCCTTCCGCGAGGACAACGGATCTGAGGGCGAGAGGCAGGTCTTCTGACTCGGGGCTCCCTCTTCCGCCGCCTTCCCGGCCGTCGGCCAGTGGCTCGTGGCGGAGGAGCGTCTCCCCTCACAGCGGCGGGACCGTGCCGGACTTGCACCGGCTTCCCTTGACCGCTCGCCTATCTGAGGCGGGAGCATACTCCTCGTCGCGCAAACGGGCGTGTGGCTACGCTGGCGCGCGTGACTGCGGCCCGGCTCAACCTCTGGCTTCCCGTCTTGCTCTGGGCCGGGCTGATCTTCGCGCTGTCGTCGATCCCGAGCCTCGGCACGGGCCTGGGCACCTGGGACCTGGTACTCCGGAAGATGGCCCACTTTGCGGAGTACGCCGTGCTCGGCGGGCTGCTCCAGCGCGCCGTCGGGCGCGAGCCGCTGGCGATCCTCCTCGGCTCCGCCTACGCGGCCACCGACGAGTTCCACCAGACCTTCGTCACCGGGCGCCAGGGCGCGCCGCTCGACTGGCTCGTCGACACGCTCGGCGTCGCCGCCGGCGTCCTGCTCTTCGCCCGCTGGGCCGGTTCGCGGTCGTGAAGGCGGTCGCCGTCGACCTCGACGCGCTCGGCGACACGCGACCGCTCTGGCGCGACTTCCTGGCCGACTCGGCGCGGCGCTTCGCGTCGATCGCCTCGCTCGATCCCGACTCGCTCCCCGAGGACCGTGCCGCGGCGGCCGCGGAGCTCGACCGCTGGGCGGAGGCGGGCATCGGCGACTGGCGCGGCGCACTCGAGCGCTTCGCCGAGGACCGCGCGCCGGTCTATCTGCGCCCGAGCGCCGAGGCGAGCGCCGCGCTGCGCGCGCTCGGCCGCGCGGGGGTGCGCATCGGCGTCTTCACCGACGCGCCCGAGCCGCTCGCGCGCGTCGCCCTGGCCCAGCTCGGGGCGGCCAGGCACGTCGAGGCCGTCGAGACCGGCGAGGGCGCCCGCGAACGCCTCCTCGAGCGCTTCCAGGGCGAGGCTGCCGTCGCGGACACCCTGGCCGCCCTGGCTAAGATCAGCGGCGATGCCGCCTGAGCGCAGCCAACTCGACGACCGCCAGCTGGACGCGATCCTGGCGCGCCTCGACCGCCTCTGCGACGAGGTGCACGCGCTCAACCGGCGCCTGGACTCGGGCGACCAGCTCCAGCGCATCGCGCACGAGCTCTCGAGCCTGAACGAGTCGCTGCAGGCGCTCGCCTACGCCGCGCTCGGCACGCAGGGCCCGCAGGTCCGCCGCCGCCGCTCCGCCTAACGGCGGCTCCACGGCCTAGCCGTGGATCGAGGCGATGATCGGGATGATCAGGATGGCGACGATGTTGGCGATCTTGATCATGGGGTTGATCGCCGGGCCGGCCGTGTCCTTGTAGGGATCGCCGACCGTGTCGCCTGTGACGGCCGCGGCGTGGGCCTCCGAGCCCTTGCCGCCGTAGGCGCCGTCCTCGATGAGCTTCTTCGCGTTGTCCCAGGCGCCGCCGCCGGACGTCATGGCGATGGCGAGGAAGATGCCGGTCACGATCGTGCCGATCAGGAGGCCGCCCAGCGCCTCGGGGCTGATGATCCCGACGATGATCGGGACCGCGACCGGGATGAGCGCGGGCAGAAGCATCTTCTTGATGGCCATGTTCGTGACGATGTCGACCGCGCGGCTGTAATCCGGGCGCCCCGTGCCCTCGAGGATCCCCGGGATCTCCCGGAACTGCCGCCGCACCTCGTCCACCACGAGGCCGCCGACGCGACCGACCGCCTGCATCGCGAGCGAGGCGAACAGGAACGGCATCAGCCCGCCGATGAAGAGGCCGGCGATCACCCACGGGTCGTTGAGCGCGAAGACGCTCGCGACCTGCTCGTCCGCGAGGCCGCGGGCGTACTCGTCGAAGAGGATGAGCGCCGCGAGGCCGGCGGAGCCGATCGCGTAGCCCTTCGTGACCGCCTTCGTCGTGTTCCCGACGGCGTCCAGCGGGTCGGTGATGCCGCGCACGGACTCGTCCAGGTCGGCCATCTCGGCGATGCCGCCCGCGTTGTCCGTCACAGGCCCGTACGCGTCGAGCGCGACGATCAGGCCGGTCATGGAGAGCTGCGCCATGACGGCGACGCCGATCCCGTAGAGGCTGTCCGTGACCTCGTACGCGGCCACGATGCCGATCGCGATCACGATCACGGGGAGCGCCGTGGCCTGCATGCCCACGGCGAGGCCCTCGATGATGTTCGTCGCGTGGCCCGTCTGGGACGAGCGCGCGATGGACTTCACCGGGCCCCAGCGCGTGCCCGTGTAGTACTCCGTGATGGCGACGAGCGCGAACGTGATGATGAGGCCGATCAGGGAGGCGACGTAGAGCTCGCCGAAGCTGAAGCGGCCCTCGTCGAACGCGAGGGTAACCGGGATGAAGCCGATCGCGGACAGGATCGTGGCGACGGCGACCGACTTGTAGAGCGCGTTCATGATCGACCCGCCGCGGCCGACCCGCGCGAACCAGATGCCGATCACCGAGGCGATGATCGAGATGCCGCCGATGGCCAGCGGGAACAGCGGGAGCCCGCCGGCGGGGAATGCGGTGCCGAGAAGCATGACCGCGACCGCCGTGACCGCGTAGGTCTCGAACAGGTCCGCAGCCATACCGGCGCAGTCCCCGACGTTGTCGCCGACGTTGTCTGCGATCACCGCCGGATTGCGCGGATCGTCCTCGGGGATGCCGGCCTCGATCTTCCCGACGAGGTCGGCGCCCACGTCGGCGGCCTTCGTATAGATGCCGCCGCCAAGTCGCGCAAAGACGGAGATCAGGGAGCCACCGAAGGCGAGCCCGATGAGGTCGTCGATCGCGTCGTCCTGCGCGATGTCGAACCAGCTCGTGAGGACCCCGTAGTAGCCCGCGACGCCGAACAGGCCGAGCCCGACGACGAGCAAGCCCGTGACCGATCCGGCGCGGAACGCGACGTTGAGCGCGGGCGTCAGGCCCGACTTCGCCGCCTCCGCCGTGCGGACGTTCGCC
The DNA here is from genome assembly GCA_963748205.1 of uncultured Actinomycetes bacterium. GTDB lineage: Bacteria > Actinomycetota > Thermoleophilia > Gaiellales > Gaiellaceae > JAIBJN01. The sequence goes on along the minus strand of CAVVIB010000002.1, from coordinate 119,839 downwards.
CGCACCGCGACGTTCATGCCGATGAAGCCGGCCGCCGCCGAGAAGACGGCGCCGACGAGGAACCCGAATGCCGTGCCCCACCCGAGCTCGTTGTAGAAGCCGATGACGAGGAACGGGACGATCGCGACGAGCCCGATCGTCATGTACTGGCGCCGCAGGTACGCGGCCGCGCCCTCCTGCACGGCGCGCGCGATCTCGCGCATGCGTTCCGTGCCGGCGGGCTGCTTGAGGATCCACCACGTCAGGTAGAGACCGACCGCGATCCCGAAGAGCGCGCAGAGGAGCGCGAACAGGACGGTGTGGTTCAGGAAGAAGTCGGTCAAGGCTCTACGCGGGCATGGTTCGGAGCGTTGCGGGCATCGCTCAGCCCCACCACCCCAGGCCGGAAGCGGCCGGGCGGAGTTCTATCACAGGTGCCAGAAAAACGGCGCGGGGACTAGAACCGCGCGCCCTCGAGCGCCGTGGCACACAGGTGGTCGGCCGGCTGCGTCGGGATCCTCGGGATGACCGCGAAGAGGAGCTCCCGCAGCCGCGCGTTGTTCTCGTTGAAGACCGTCACGACCTGCTCGTGCGTGACCGGCGCCGTGCCCTCCACGCCGACGTCGTGGTCGGTGACCATGGAGATGTTCGCGTAGCAGAGCTCGAGCTCGCGGGCGAGGTAGCCCTCCGGATAGGCCGTCATGTTGATCGTGTCGAAGCCGGCGGCCTGGAACCACTTCGACTCGGCGCGCGTGGAGAAGCGCGGGCCCTGGATGACGACGACCGTGCCGCCGTCGCGGACCTTGATGCCGAGCTCCTCGGCCTTGTCGACGAGGAGGCGGCGCAGGTCGGGGCAGTACGGGTCCGCGGCGGAGACGTGCGTGGTCTCCGGCCCGTCGTAGAACGTGTCCTTGCGGCCAGTCGTGCGGTCGACGAACTGGTCGCAGACGACGAACTCACCGAGCTCGAGATCGGCCTTGAGCGCGCCGGAGGCGTTGGGGCCGATGATCCGCCGGACGCCGAGCTCCCGCATCGCCCAGACGTTCGCCCGGTACGGGATGGCGTGCGGCGGCAGCTCGTGGTTGCGCCCGTGCCGCGGGAGGAAGGCGACGCGCTTGCCGCCGATCTCGCCGATCGTGAAGGGCGCCGAGGGCTTGCCGTACGGCGTGTCGACCTCGACCTCCTCGACGTCCTCGAGGAAGGAGTAGAAGCCCGAGCCTCCGAAGACGCCGATCTCAGCTTCCATCGGCTTCCCTGGCTGCCTTCGCGTACGCGAGCTGAAGGTTGGCGATCTGCTCCTCGAACCCACCGACGAGATCCGCGGGGAGGAAGCCCTCGAGCACGGGGACGAGCGCCTGCATCGTGTCGACGGCGAGGCGGGTCTGCTCGAGGTCGCCCTCGTCGCGCGAGTCCTCGGTCAGGCCGAGGTTGCGATAGCCGATCGTGGAGACGTGCACGAGCGTGTTCACGATCACGTCCTCGACACGGAGCTTCTTCAGCTCCTCGGCGAGCTCGCGGGCGAGCTCGTCCTGCACCAGCTCGTCGTCGTGCTCAGACACGGACAGGCTCCATGATCTCCTGGGCATAGATCTCCTCGAGGGTCTCCCCCGCTTCGTGCCGGGCGATCTGCCGCTCGGCGGCGGTCACGGCGGGAACGGACAGGTAGGAGGTGAGGCCGAGCTCGTCGGCCACCGGCAGCGTCCACTCGATCAGGCGCTCGATCTCCGCGCGCGCCGGCCGCACCTCGCCCTTGTCGAGGTCGATGAGCTCGCCGGAGAGCCCGTAGCGGATCGCGCGCCAGAGGTTCTCCTCCAGGAGGCGGTGCGGATGGTCCGGGAGCGGCTCGCCCTCGTCGATCGCGCGGACGATTCGCGCCGTCAGGGCGAACATGAGCGCGGCAAGGCTCTGGGCCTCGGCCAGCTCGGGCTGGCCGTCCGCGATCCGGATCTCCACGGTCGGGAAGGCCAGGTGCGGGCGGACGCTCCACCAGAGCTGCGTGTGCTCGGTGATCGAGCCGGTTTCGTAGAGGAAGCGCACGTAGCGCTCGTAGCTGTCCCAGTCGCCGAACGAGTCCGGGATCCCGCAGCGCGGGAACATGCGCGTGAAGATCTGCGTGCGTGCCGAGTGGAGGTACGTGTAGACGCCTTCCACGAACGGGGAGCTGCCGGAGTACGCGAGCAGGTGCGGCAGGAACGTCCGCAAGCCGTCCGTGACGGCGATCGCGCGGTCGGCGCCCTTGATCCCCACGTGGACGTGGAGCCCGAAGCTGTTGTTGCGCCAGACGACGTAGCGCAGGATCTCGTCGTTGCGGCGGTAGTGCACCGTGTCGATGATCCGCTGCTCCTGCCACGGGCTCCAGGGGTGCGTGCCGGTGGTGCCGAGGGCAACCTCGAAGCGTGCTGCGAGCTCGAGCAGCTGGCGGCGCCGTTCGGCCATCGCAGCCACGGCCTCGGCGAACGTCTCGCAGCGGCCCGTGCGCACCTCGATCTCGGAGGCGATCAGCTCACCGACGAGATGGGGCTCGAGCGGCGTGCCGGCGGCGCCCGCCTGGAGCTCCTCGAAGCGGTTGACGAGGCCGAGCGTCTGGGGGTCGAGGAGCGCGAACTCCTCCTCCACCGCGACCGTGAAGTCGCGGCCGGAGTCGAACCCCTCCCGCGCGCTCCTGATCTGCTCGTCGGGAGTCAGTTTCTGGGCGTCACCCACGGGCCGAAAGTATCAGAGTGGCTATGCGCTCCCAGCTCCAAAGCGACTCCGCCGCGCGGCGTGCAGCAGCCCCCAGAAGACCGCGTTCCTCCGCCGGCAGAGCGAGGATCGCCTGGAGCTTCGCGGCCAGCTCCTCGACGTCCCCGTTGGTGAACGAGGCGAGGTTCCGGTACGCGGCCGGGTACTCGGCCTCGAGGCCCTCGGCGATCTCGGCGAGGCCCGAGTGGCGCGCGACCAGCGGCGGCGAACCGCAGGCCGCTGCCTCGGCCGCCACCATCCCGAACGCCTCGGGGAAGGTCGACGGCGTCACGCTCACGTCCGCCAGGGCCCAGAGGTGCGCCAGGTGGCGGTGCTCGAGCGGCCCCGTGAAGAGGACCGGACGGCCCTCCGCCGCCCGCTCGAGCGCCGCGCGCTCCGGGCCGAAGCCGACGACGACCGCCCGCGCGTCCACCCGCTCGAGCGCCTCGAGCAGGAGGCCGACGCCCTTCTCCTCGCTCAGCTTCCCGACGTAGACCACCGTCGGGCCGTCGCCCGCGAGGAACGCCTCGAGCCGTTCCGCGTTCCCGGGATCGGGATAGCGCTCGCCCACGCGCGGCGGGTCGCGCCGTGCCTCCTCCAGAAGCCTCGCCAGCGCCTGCGCGCGCGGCTCCGGACGCAGCGCGTCGACGTCGACGCCCGGCGGGACGATGCGCACCCGGTCGAGGTAGTCGCCCGGCCCCACGACCTCCTCGAGCACCCGGTGGATGTGCTCGGAGCCGGCCAGGATGTCACCGGCCGCCGCGAGGCTCTGCCGCGCCCAGGCCGCCAGCTCCTCGTTGCCGCGGATCGCGAACTCGAGCTCAGACCCGTGCGCCTTGACGGTGAACGGCGCTCCCGTCGCGACACCCACGGGCGCGCCCAGGAGCACGTGGTTCACGAAGAGGAGGTCGGCCGGCAGGTGCTCGCGCACGGCGGCGGCGTTGCGCTCGACCCACTCGTCGCGCTCGGCGACGGTGAGCTCGGGCAGAAGCCGCGGCTCGGAGCCCTCGTAGCGGTCGAGGACGAACACGGGCAGGAGCGGCCCCGCGTCGGGCCGCACGAACGCGGCGCCGCCGAGGTCGAACCGCTCGGGATGCGGCTCCTGGGCGAAGACGACGACCTCGTGGCCGAGCCGGCTCCAGGCGCGCGCGAGCGAGCTCGTGTAGACGTTCGAGCCCGTCCCGCCGAGGAGGTAGCCGTGCCAGATGAGAACCTTCACCGGGATGGATCCTGACGCAGAGCTCGTACGACGCGCGAAGAAGGGCGATCGCTTCGCCTTCGAGCGGCTCGTGGCCGAGCACGAGCAGCGCATGTACACGCTCGCGGCGCGCGTGCTCGGCTCCCGCGAGGACGCGGCGGACGCCGTGCAGGAGGCGCTCGTGCGCGCGTGGCTGGCGCTCCCGCGGTTCCGGGAGGAAGCCCGCTTCTCGACCTGGCTCTACCGGATCGTCGTCAACACGTCGCACGACCTCCGGCCCAAGCGGCGCGAGGCGCCGACGGACGAGCTCCCCGAGCCGGTCGACCCGCGGGACCGCTTCGCCGAGCAGGAGCTCTCGGGCGAGCTCCAGCGGGCGCTGGACTCCCTCGACGAGACCTACCGCGTCGCGGTCGTCCTCTACGACGTGCTCGGCTGCTCGTACGCGGAGATCGCCGAGATGACCGAGGTGGCCGAGGGTACGGTGAAATCACGCATCTTCCGGGGGCGGAGCGAGCTCGCCGAGCGCCTGGGAACCGCCGTGCAGGAAACGGAGTCGAACCAGTGATGGCCGAACAGCATCCACCCGAGGTCACCCTGCTCTCGTACGTCGAGGACGACCTCGCGACCGGGCGCCCGCCAGGACGTCGCGGAGCACCTCGTCGCGTGCCGCGAGTGCGCCGACCACGTGCGCCGGCTCGAGGCCGGGCGCGCCGCGCTGCGCTCGGCTCCGCCGCTCGAGCTCTCCGACGAGAGCCGGGCGCGCATGCTGGGCTCGCTCCCCGACCGGCACCCGCGCCGCAGCCTGTCGGACTACGTTCGCCGTGGCCTTCTCATCGCCGCGCCGGTGGCGGTCGCAGCCGGGCTCGCCGCCGTGGTCTTCACGACCGACCCGCAGTTCGGCGGTGGGGACGACGACGAGTCCGCGGGAGAGGCCGCTGATGCGGGTGGGGATGCCGCTCAGGCCGAGGAAGGCGGCGTGGAGATGTCGACGGGCGCCTCCGACGCGACCGTTCCGCCGGGCACGCTCGTCCGCAACGTCGCCGGTCCGGCGAGCGCTGTCGTGAACGCGCTGGCGGCCGAAGGCATCGAGGCGGAGGTCAACGAGGACGGCTCGGTCACCGCGCAGGGAGCGGTAGCAGCCGACGTTCGCACGGCGCTCGAGGGACGTCCCTCGGGGATCGTCGCCGTCTACGTCAGGTAGAAGTAGAGCGCGTAGAGGAGCTCGACGGCCGGGCTCGTCGTGTGCACCGTGACGTCCGGCGGGACGTCGAGGAGCGCCTCGGTGTAGTTGAAGATGATCTTGACCCCGGCCTCGACGACCTCGTCGGCGACCTGCTGGGCGGCGTCGGGCGGCACCGCGAGGACGGCGACGATGATGTTCTTCTCGCGGATGGTGTCCCGCAGCTCCGAGTACGAGGAGATGGTGGTGTTCCCGATCGGCTCGCCGACCTTCGAGGCGTCGGAGTCGAACGCGCCCGCGATGTTGAACCCGTGGTCGGCGAAGATCGTCGAGCTCGCGATCGCCTGGCCGAGGCGGCCGGCGCCGAAGAGCGCGATGTTGTGCTGGCCCTGCGTCCGGAGGATCTTCCGGATCTCCGCGATCAGGCTGTCGATGTTGTAGCCGACGCCCCGCTTGCCGAACTTGCCGAACGCGGAGAGGTCGCGGCGGATCTGGGTCGCGTTGATGTTCGTGTACTCGCTGATCTCCTGCGAGGAGATGCGGTCCTTGCCCATCTTGCGGGCCTGGATGAGGACGCGGAGATATTGCGAGAGCCGTGCCGCGACGCCCACGGTGAGCCGCTCGCCGGCTCGGACGCCCCCCTCAGTCGCGATCCTCAACGCCATTCGATGGACAGGATAACGAGGCTCTACGAGCGGGGATGCAGTACCCGTCGCGCCGGCTCAGGCGTTCGAGCCGCCGGCGGAGGCCGTCGGGGTGCACGAAGTACGTGAACGCCTCCTCCCCGTCGACCTCGACGACCGGGATCCGTTCCCGGTAGGAGCGCTCGAGCTCGGGGTCGCCGGTGATGTCGACCTCGACGAGCTCGAACCCGACCTCGGCGCGGACGGACTCGATCACCCGCGCCGCGCTCTCGCAGAGATGGCAGCCCTGCGCCCGGTAGAGGGTCACCCGGCGCCCGGAGGGCGTCACCGCGTGATGGTGAAGACGGCCTCGGCGGTGGACGGGCGCGCGCCGTCGTCGCCGTCGACCGGGTGTGCCCGCAGGCGGATGACGTACGAGCCCTCGGCCAGCAGGCGTCCGCTCGGGGAGCGGCCGGTGAGGCCGAAGGCGTAGCGACCCGGGAGCACGTCGCGCATGCGCGCGAGCACCCCGAGCTTGCGGCCGTCGGCCGTCCAGAGCTCGAGGTCGAGCACGCCGACCGGCTCGATCATCTCGCCGTCGGCGACGCGGTCGACGCGGCCGGCGCGGAACGCGAGCACGACCGGAGCCATGTTGGAGGGCTGGAACGTGTGGTGCGAGAGCTGGACGTCGCCGACGAGCGGCGCCTTGCGGGCCTCGCGGCGCGCCACTGCCCAGGGGACGCGCACGGGCTGGGCGCCGTCGGCGGAGACGATGAGGACGCCGCCGCTCCCGGCCGGGGTCTCGTCGTCGGACGAGACGCCGATCGCCACCTCGGTTGACTCGCCGGGCTTCAGGTCGAGCCGGGCGGGCTGGGCCGTGAAGGAGAGCTGAGGCCCGGCGGGATCGTCGGGCAGGAGCCCGAGGCCGACCGTGAGCGGCCGGCTGGAGACGTTGCGGATGGTGAGCGTGCGCGCGGCGCTCCACTTGGCGCCGTCCGCGCGGCCGAAGGCGAGCGTCGCCGGCTCGACCGCGAGCTCGGCGGTGACCGCGTGGATCGGGTCGACGAGGCCTCCACCCTGCGAGGTGACGGCGAGCGGTTCGTCGCTGCGCAGCAGGCGACCTCCGCTGCCGACGAGCGCGCTCTTCAGCTCGAGGGCCTCGAGCTGGGGCCGCGCCTCCAGGACGAGGGCGGCGGCACCGGCGGCCGCGGCGGCGGCCGCGCTCGAGCCCGTGACGGTTGCGTAGCCCTCGGCGCCGGCATCCGACGTCGCGAGACCGACGCCCGGAGCGACGAGATCGGGCTTGACGCGGCCGTCGAAGGCGACGCCGCCCGAGGAGAAGGGAGCGATGTCCATCAGAGCCTCGTTCGGCAGCGACTCCGCGGCGGAGAGCTCGAGCGTGCTCGTCGTGCCTTCCGCAGCCGCGTCGATCGCCTCCAGGCCCGCGTCAGCGGGGACGGCGACGACGGGGACCGTGATGCCCTCTTCGAGGTCGAGCGCCCCGGCGGGCAGGCTCGTCCCCGCGACGAGGACGACGCTCGCGCCCGCGGCGGCGGCGTTGCGCACGCGGCGCTCGATGTTGCCGCCCTCCGGGCGAACCACTGCCGCCTTGCCCGAGACGAGGCTGACGCCGTTCGTGCCGAAGAAGTCTCCGAGCTGGTCGCCGCTCACCGCGGTGGCCGCGTCCCGGTTCGCATCCGAGAGCGTCGGCCCGACGGAGGGCGCGAGCTCGTACCGAACCTTGGAGTCGAGCCCGACCGCGCCGAGGACGCGGACCGTCTCGTCCAGGACCGTGTCGGAGCCGACCTCGAGGCTGGCGTCGACCTGGAGCACCTCGCGGCGGGCATCGAGCGTCCCGACGGCGAGGGCCTCGGACGCCGCCGCAGGCGCCGCGACGCTCCCGAAGCCGGGGCCGGGCCGGCCGTCGTTCCCCACGGGGGCGACGACGAGCGTGCCGAGCCGTGCCGCGCCGGCGACCGCGCGCGCCTCGGGGCTGTCCGCGAACGCTGCGTACGGCTGGACGCCGCCCACGAGCGCGATCGCGGCGCCGTCCTCGACGTCACCGTCGGCATCGGGGTCGACGGCGCGCTCGAGGCCGGCCAGCAGAAGGTCTCCGCGTCCGAGCACCGCCCAGCTGCCGTCGACGGTCTCACGCCAGCCCATGACGCGGATCGGCAGGAGCCGCGCACCGGGGGCAACGCCCTGGAGCCCGCCCGGGCCGTCGCGGCCGACGACGATGCCGGCCATCCGCGTCCCGTGCGCCTCGACGACGCCGGGGTCGCCGGGCTTGGCGGACGGGTCGACCGTGCGGTCGCCGTCGATCATGTCGAAGCCGCGCATCACGCGGCCGCGCAGGAACGGATGGTTGCGCTCGATGCCGGTGTCGAGGAGCGCGATCGTGACGCCGTTCCCGGTGAACCCGGGCAGCGTGATCTGGGAGCCGCGCCCGTTCGGGGGCTGGAAGTTGCTGCCGACGAGCGCCTCGGCGCTCGGCGAGGCCGGGTAGACGGTTCGCACGGGGTAGACGCCGGCGATCCCGTGCGCCCGCTCGAGCTCAGCCAGAGCGCGCGCGGTGACAAGCGTCGAGAAGCCGTTGAACGTGCGCGTGAAGACCTGGTCGCGGCGGATCGAAACCTCGCGCTCGCGGAGTCCCTGCCAGCAGGAGCTGCTGGGCGCCCTCGGCGTCGGCCGTCCACTGCCGCTGCTCGTCGGCGGTCGGCGTGTTCTCGGCGGCGGCGAGGCGGTCGGCGAGCGACGGGGCGCTGAGGACGACGAGCACGCGCTGGCGCTGCTCCGCGGCCGCCTGCGGGCGGTCGCTGAAGACGCCGTGCCAGGCCCGCGCCGCGGTGCGCGCGACGGAGTCGCCGGCGCCCTGGACCGTGCCCGCAAGGGCGAGCCCGACCGCGAGCACGGCGAGCACGGCAAGCGCCGCGGACCGCGCCGGGTCAGGCCGCCGAGGCATACGCATCCAACGCAAGATACTCGGGAAACGGGATGGCCCGCGTGTAACGCGCCGCCGACGCGATCATTGCTGCGTTATCGGTACAGAGCGGCAACGGCGCGAGAGCGGCTTCGGGAAGGGCCGCGCGCAGCTCGGAGTTGGCCGCAACGCCCCCGACGACGGCGATGCGCTCGGCACCGAGCGCCTCCGCGGCCGCCTCGGTGCGCTCGACGAGGGCGGTCACGATCGCGCGCTGGTAGGACGCGGCGAGATCGGCCCTGCGCCGCTCCAGCTCGTCGGCGGGAAGGTCGCGGACGGCGTAGAGCAGCGCCGTCTTCACGCCCGAGAAGGAGAAGTCGTGCCCGGGCACGCGCGCGACCGGGAACGCGTAGGCCTCGGGGTCGCCGGTGGCGGCCGCGAGATCGAGCGCGGCGCCTCCGGGGTAGCCAAGGCCGAGCAGGCGCGCCCCCTTGTCGAAGGCCTCGCCGGCGGCGTCGTCGAGGGTCGTCCCCACGACCCGGTGTCCCGAACGCTCGCGCACGTCCAGGAGCATGGTATGTCCCCCGCTGGCAAGAAGGCAGAGGAAGGGCGTCTCGGGCGGGTCCGGTGCCAGATAGAGAGAGGCGACGTGGCCGTGCAGGTGGTCGACGGGGACGAGCGGCAGGCGGCGCGACCAGGCGAGCGCCTTGGCCGCCGAGATGCCCACGAGCAGCGCGCCGATCAGCCCGGGGCCGCGCGTGACGGCGACGGTCTCGACCTCCTGGAGCTCCGCCTCGGCCTCCTCGAGCGCCTCGACCAGGACAGGGCCGACCAGCTCGAGGTGCCGGCGCGACGCGACCTCGGGGACGACGCCCCCGTACCGGGCGTGGAGCTCGGCCTGCGAGGCGACGACGTTCGCGCGGATGCGCCCGTCAGGCGTGACGAGCGCGACCGAGGTCTCGTCGCAGGAGGTCTCGATCCCCAGAATCATCCCAACACGGGGGAGACCATGTTTCCCCCGTGAGCCCCTTCTTATCCGTCATCCTCGGGAGGCTTGATCGGGTCCTTCCACATGATCAAGGCATCTTCCCGATTGTCGGTGTAGTAACCGCGCCGCAGGCCGCTCGTCTCGAAGCCGTTGCGCTCGTAGAGCGCGATCGCGGCCTTGTTGGAGACCCTGACCTCGAGCGTGTAGCCGCGGTGCTCGTCGCCGCCCGTGAGGTCGAAGAGCGCGTCCAGGAGCCGGTTGGCGACCCCCGCGCGCTGGTGATCGAGGTCAACGGCGAGATTCATGATGTGCCAGGCGTCGACGTAGCGCGAGACGATCAGGTACCCGGCCAGCGGCCCCGTCTCGTCGAACGCGCCCAGGCAGATCGACGACGGCTTCGCCAGCTCCCCGGCGAACATGGAGCGCGACCACGGCGTCGGGTAGACGCGCTGCTCGATCCGCTCGATGGCGGAGAGGTCGGCGAGCGTCAACCGGCGGATGTCCACGCGGACGCGTTGCGCGTCGATCATCGCTTCAGCGCCTTGTCGGCGTCGGGCACGCGCAGGTAGATCGGCGCGGCGGCCTCGGCGACCCCGAAGTCGCGCGCGAGCCCCGCGTGGTGTCGCGCCCAGGGAACGTGGCGCTCGTCGTCGTCGGGCGGGACGAGGCCGCCGCGCGCCTCGATCTCGGCGCGGAAGCGGACGGCGCCGTCGCCGACGTACGTGGCGTCCTTCTCCACTTCGAGCGCCTCGGCGGCCAGGCAGCGCGGCTCGCCGCCGATGAGCGTGAAGACCTCCTTGCGCTTCCCGTCGATCACGGGCACGGCACCGGGCGCGCCGGCCGCGAGGGCGTCCAGCGTCGAGACGCCGGCGACCGGTACCCCGAGGGAGAAGGAGAGGGTGCGGGCCGTGACGAGCCCCATGCGCAGGCCGGTGTAGCTCCCCGGGCCGGTGCCGACCGCGATGCCCTCGACCTCGTCCGAGCGCGCTCCCGCCGCCTCGAGCAACTCCTCGACGTCCTGGAGCACTCTGACGGCACGGGACGCCCGCTCGCCGAGCACCTCGCCGTTGCGCGCAAGGGCGACGGTCGCCACGTCCGTGGCGGTGTCAAACGCGAGGATCAGCACCTGCAGATAGCCGGATTTCCAGGGCTTTTTCGGAGCTTTCGAGAGAAACCAGTCTATGCGTCTCCCCATGATGCCGCAACCGCACACGCACCCGCGCGGAAGGCAGTACGCCGTCCCCGGCCTCGGGCCACTCGACGAAGACCACGGCGTCCTGGAAGTAGGGCTCGAGGTCGCCCCACTCCGCGTCCGCGACGCCGTCGAAGCGGTAGAGATCCAGGTGCGAGACGTCCGGCTCGCCCGGGTAACGGTGCCCGATCGTGTACGTCGGGCTGGTCACCGGCCCCGTGATGCCGAGCTGGCGGGCCGCACCGCGCACGAAGGTGGTCTTCCCGGTGCCGAGCTCTCCCGAGACCGCGACGACGTCGCCGGGCTCGAGCTCCCGGGCGACCGCAGCGCCGATGCGCTCGGTCTCCTCGGGCGAGGACGACTCGAGCTCGACCATCGGCCTAGCCTAGCTTCGTGGCCTAGAAGAGGCCGAGCTGCTCGTCGGGGGGCGCGGCCGGGGCGACCAGCGGGGCCACCGGGAACTGGATCACCTGCGCCTGCGGCTGCGGCGAGGGCGCCGGATCCTCCGCCGTGCCGGACAGGAGCGCGGGGATGCGGGCGAAGTCCTCCTCGAGCGTCTTCAGCATCGCCGGCGTGTAGAGCGCGGCCGCCGGGTGGTAGATCGGGTAGAGCGTGACGGTCCGCCCACCCACGACGGCCTCCTGCGGCCGGCCGTGAACACGCGTGATCCCGGTCGGCTTGCCCGAGAGGAGCTTCGTCGCGAAGTTGCCGAGCGTCGCCACGAGCTTCGGCTGGATCAGCTCGAGCTGCTTGAAGAGGTGGCTCTCGCAGGCCTCGATCTCGTCCGGCTGGGGATCGCGGTTCCCGGGCGGCCGGCACTTGAGCACGTTCGCGATGTAGACGTCGCGCCGCGTGAGCGAGATGCCTTCGAGCAGCCGGTCGAGGAGCTTGCCGGCCGAGCCGACGAACGGGTAGCCCTGCTTGTCCTCGTGGAAGCCGGGCGCCTCGCCCACGAACATGAGGTCCGCGTCGGGGTCGCCGACGCCGTAGACGACCTGCGTGCGGCCCTCCGCGAGGCGGCAGCGCGTGCAGGCCGCGGTGTCGGCGGCGTGCGCCTCGAGGGCTTCCCGGCGACTCAGTGCGTCAGGTTCAGCAGCCACAGCTCCCGCCGCAACAGCCGCCGCCGGACACCGGTCCGCCGAAGCTCGGCTGCTCGGCGGTGCCGCCGTGAGTTGCGAACACGGAAAGCTGACGAGCCACCCGGGAGGCGCCGCAGTCGGGACACGGCGGATCGGCCGCGTTCACTCCGACGAGCTCCTCGAAATGCGACTCGCACGTCATGCACACAAACTCGTAGATCGGCATCGCCGAGGCAGTGTAGGCAGGTCCCCGGATGCACCGCAACACTCCCGTGATGAACGAGGCCGTGATCCTCTACGACCGTTCCTGCGCTTTCTGCCGGCGCTCGGTCGAACGTCTCCTGCGGTGGGACCGCAACGGGCGGCTGCGGCCGGTGGCGCTCCAGGACCCTGAGGCGGACGAGCTCCTCGGAGGCATGGACGAGCGGACGAAGATGGCCTCCTGGCACCTCGTGACCCCGGACGGGGCCGTTCATTCCGCCGGCGATGCCTTCCCGCCGCTCCTGCGCCGCCTACCCGGCGGGCGACCGCTCGCCTGGCTCACGGCAGCGCTGCCCGGGCCCACCGAGCGGGCGTACCGCTACGTCGCCCGCACGCGAGGTCCGCGGGCGACCTAGAAGCAGCCGGCGCCGAACGTCGCCTTCTCGGTCACTCGGAGTCTGCTTCCTCGAGCGCGAGCGCAGCCGAGTTGATGCAGTAGCGCAGCCCGGTCGGGTCCGGCCCGTCGCTGAAGACATGGCCGAGGTGACCGCCGCAGGCGGCGCAGTGCACCTCGGTGCGCGGGACGAGCAGGCTCCAGTCGCGGTCGGTCTCGACGGCCTCGCCGTCGGCAGGCGCGTAGAAGCTCGGCCACCCCGTGCCCGAGTCGTACTTCGTGTCGGAATCGAAGAGCTTGGCGCCGCACCCGGCGCAGAGGTAGACCCCCGGCTCCTTGGTCGCGTAGTACTCGCCCGTGAACGCGGGCTCCGTGGCGTGCTCGCGGAGGATCCGGTACTGCTCCGGCGTCAGCTCCGCGCGCCACTCCTGCTCGGTCTTCTCAACCTTGTTCGCCATGGAGAAAGCGTAGCGACGGGGCCCCGGCCTACAGCGGCGGCTAGTGCTTGTTGTCGCGCGGGTCCCAGAGCGGCGTCTCGGCCGTCTCCTCGTAGGCCATGCCCTTGGGGTAGCTGATCAGCTCGATGTACGTGCCGAAGGGCGCGCGGAAGTAGTTGATCGACTGCCCGGCGGCGGGGCCGTCGGTCACCGCGAGCGGGCCCAGCAGCTTCTCCACGCCCTTCGACTGCATGTACGCCACCGCCTTGTCGATCCGCCGCACGTAGAAGGCGATGTGCTTGCCGCCGAAGTCGGAGTTCTTGCGGAAGCTGCGGTCCTGGTCGGGGGAGGTGTACTGGAAGAGCTCGACGTTCGGGCCGTCGCCGCAGCGCACCATCGTGATCTGCTCGATGACCGCACGCGGATGCACGCCGAGCAGATCCTGCATGAACGTGCCGGTCGGATCGGAGAACGGGCCGAAGGTCAGCGGAGCGCTACAGCCCATGACGTCCTCGAACCAGGCGACCGCCTCGTCGATGTCCGGAACCGTGATGCCGACGTGATCCATGCCCAGCAGGCCGGGGACGCTCGTTTCGACCGAACGCTTGCCGTTCCGCTTCGGTGACCAGAGCGGCTTGCCCGGGTCGTCCTCGTAGGCCATGCCCTGCGGATAGCTGATCAGCTCGATGTACGTGCCGAACGGGGCGCGGAAGTAGTTGATCGACTGTCCGGCGGCGGGGCCGTCGGTGACCGGGAGCGGGCCCAGCAGCTTCTCCACGCCCTTCGACTGCATGTACGCCACCGCCTCATCGATGTCAGTCACGTAGAAGGCGATGTGGTGCCCCGCCCAGTCCGAGTTCCTCGGGAACGTCCGGCGCTGGTCGGGCGCCTCGTACTCGAACAGCTCGATGTTGGCGCTGCGGCCGCAGCGAATCATCGTGATCTGCTCGATGACCGCACGCGGATGCACGCCGAGCAGGTCCTGCATGAACGTTCCGGTCGGATCGGAGAACGGGCCGAAGGTGAGCGGAGCGCTGCAGCCCATGACGTCCTCGAACCAGGCGATCGCCTCGTCGATGTCCGGCACGGTGATGCCGGCGTGATCGACGCCGACCAGCCCGGGCGGGCCCTTCGCCTTGCCGCCGCCGGAGGCCGTTGCAGGAGGGCTTCCCGCGAGCGCGACCAGCACCGCGGCGAGCGCCGTGGCAAGGACGATAGGACCGCGACCCAGCACCATGTGCGCGATCCTCTCGCCGCCTCGGTGTCGTGTCAAACAGCTCGTCCTGACCCGCCCAGGCGATCGCTAGACTTCTGAGTGCCCGGTATCCCCACGGAACTGGAGCCCAAATGGAATTCACGTCAGCCTGTGTCGTCGGCGCCGGTCGCGTCGGCTCCGCCGTTGCCGCGCGGCTCTCCGAGTCGATCCCGACGCGCGTCACGGGCCGCGAGCTCGACGTCGCGGGGGCCGACCTCGTCGTCGTCTGCGTCCCCGACCGCGCCATCCCCGAGGTCGCCGCGGAGATCCCCGTCGGCCCCTGGATCGCGCACACGAGCGGCGCGCGCACCCTGGACGCGCTCGACCCGCACGTCCGCCGCTTCGGCCTCCACCCGCTCCAGACGTTCGTCCCGGCCGGTGGGCCCGAGCAGCTCGACGGCGCCTGGGCGGCCATCAGCGGCGCGGGCGACGAGGCCCTCGCCGTCGGCTTCGAGGTCGCGGACATCCTCGGCCTGCACGCCTTCGAGATCGACGACGAGGAGCACCCGCTCTACCACGCCGCCGCAGCCATCGCCTCGAACTTCCTCGTCACCATCCACTGGGCGGCGGCGGAGCTCTTCGAAGCCGCGGGCGCGCCGCCCGAGGCGCTCCTTCCGCTCATGCGCCGCACGATGGACAACGGCTTCGAGCTCACCGGGCCGGTCACGCGCGGCGACTGGGAGACCGTCGAGCGGCACCTGGAGATCATCAGGGAGCGCCGGCCCGAGCTGGAGCCGATGTACCGCGCGCTCACCGAGATGACGGCGACCGTCGCCGCCGGGTGACGACCGACCGCACGATCTCCGCCCTGCACGCGGAGCTCGAGCCACTCCGCGCGAAGCATCGGATCGGCCTCGTGCCCACGATGGGCGCGCTCCACGCGGGCCACGAGGCGCTCATCCGCCGCGCGCAGGCCGAGTGCGACGTCGTCGTTGCGAGCATCTTCGTCAACCCGGCCCAGTTCGGGCCCGGCGAGGACCTCGAGCGCTACCCGCGCGACGAGCCGCGCGACGCCGCCCTCGCCGAGTCGTGGGGAGTGGACCACCTCTTCATCCCTTCGCCCGAGGAGATGTACCCGGAGGGGTTCGCCACCTGGGTCGAGGTCGAAGGCCTCGCCGACGAGCTCGAGGGCGCCGCGCGGCCCGGCCACTTCCGCGGCGTCGCCACCGTCTGTCTCAAGCTCTTCAACATCGTGCGGCCCGACCGGGCCTACTTCGGCCAGAAGGACGCCCAGCAGGCGGCCGTCCTCGAGCTGATGGTGCGCGACCTGAACCTCCCGCTCGAGATCCGGGTCGTGCCAACCGTGCGCGAGGCGGACGGCCTGGCCCTCAGCTCCCGCAACGCGTACCTGAGCGCCTCGGAGCGCGAGGCCGCCGCGGCCCTTCCCCGCGCGCTCGCAGCCGGCGCCGAGGCAGGGACGGAGCGCGCTGCGGAGGTCGCCCGGGCCGCTCTCGCCGAGGAGCCGCGGCTCGCGCCCGACTACGTCGAGGTGGCGCGCTTGAACGGACGGGTTTACCTTCTGGCGGCAGCGCGCATCGGCAGCACGCGCCTGATCGACAACGTCGTCCTCGAAGGAGACCTCCAGTGACCAGCAGGCCGGAGCGGGACGGAAAGCTTCCGCTCACCGAGCTCCAGGAGATGACGAGCCGCGGCGACCCGATCGTCATGGTGACCGCGTACGACTACCCGAGCGGTCGCCTGGCGGACGCGGCCGGGATGGACATCGTCCTCGTGGGCGACTCGGCGGCGATGACGATCCTCGGCCACTCCAGCACGGTGCCGGCCACGATGGAGGAGATGCTGATGCTCACGCGGGCGGTGACCCGCGGGGCGAAGCGGCCCATCGTCATCGCCGACATGCCGTTCGGCTCCTTCCAGGTCTCCGACGAGGATGCGGTGCGGAACGCGATCCGCTTCGTCAAGGACGCGGCGGCCGACGCGGTCAAGCTCGAGGGCGCAGGCCCGAGCCTTTCCCGCGTCGTCGCGCTCGTGGGCGCGGGGATCCCGGTCATGGGGCACATCGGCCTCACCCCCCAGTCCGCGACCATGCTCGGCGGCTTCCGCGCGCAGGGGCGCACGGCCGAGAAGGCGCGGCGCCTGCTCGACGAGGCGATCGCGCTCGAGGAGGCGGGCTGCTTCGCGCTCGTGCTCGAGGCGGTGCCGGCGCCGGTCGCAGCCAGGATCTCGGAGACCCTGGCCATCCCGACGATCGGGATCGGCTCAGGGGCCGAGTGCGACGGCCAGGTGCTCGTGCTCCACGACCTGCTCGGGCTCTACGAGGGCCGCTCGCCGCGCTTCGCCAAGCGTTACGCCGACATCGGCGGCGACATCCGCTCGGCGCTCGAGCGCTTCGGCGCCGAGGTGCGCTCCGGCGCCTTCCCCGCCGAGGAGCACACGTACGCGATGCCCGAGGAGGAGCTCGAGGCGTTCCTGAACGGGTCTAGCGGCTCGAGAGCGGAATCACGAACGGAAACGTGAGCACGAGGACGGTGAGCACGGCGAGCGCCACCGAGACGCCCGCCCGCAGCAGCCGCCATTGTTCGACGACCGCGATTCCGTAGATCAGCAGGCCGAGCGACCAGAGCGCGAAGCCGACCCCGGCGAGGTCGAAGAGGAACGGCAGCGTGCCGTTGTCCTCTCCGCCGGAGCGGAACGAGTCGGTGCCGTAGAGGGCCAGCCGGAGCGGCCAGATCAGCAGGAGCCCGAGGATGGTCGGAGCGGCCGCGAAGGCGAAGACGTGGCGCGCCCGCCGATAGCTCCCGGACGAGCCGGCGCCGCGCAGGCCGACGTAGAGGAGCGCGCCGCCGAGCCAGTACGTCGCGATGCCGTAGATGCCGCCCGTCAGGAAGACGAGCACGGCCAGGACGGCGCCGCTGTCGTCGGTCGCCGGGTCGTCGAGCAGCTGGCCGGTCTCGGGCACGAGCAGGATCCCGGCGATCCCGGCGAGCAGGATGAGCGCGAGCACGGGCTCCTCCCGCGCCTCCATGTCCGCCTTGGACTCGTCCCGCAGGGCGGCGAAGACGTGCCGCGGCGACTGGAAGACCGCGAGCGTCCGCAGCCACCACTGCTTCTCGCGGCTCGGCTCGGCCGCCGTCGGCGCCTCGGCGTTCACGGCGTCAGGCTATCGGCCGTGAGCTAGGCGGCAGCCGCCGCTCGGCTCGGGAGCAGCTCCCGCAGGAAGCGCCCGGTGTAGCTCTCCTCGACCTCGGCGACCTGCTCGGGCGTGCCCGTCGCGATGACCTCTCCCCCGGCCTCGCCGCCCTCGGGCCCGAGGTCGACGAGCCAGTCGGCCTGCTTGATCACGTCGAGGTTGTGCTCGATCACGAGCACCGTGTTGCCGGCGTCCGCGAGGCGCTGGAGCACCTCGAGGAGCTTCTCGATGTCGGCGAAGTGGAGGCCGGTCGTCGGCTCGTCGAGGATGTAGAGCGTCCGGCCGGTCGCCACCTTGGAGAGCTCGGACGAGAGCTTGACGCGCTGGGCCTCGCCGCCGGAGAGCGTCGTCGCCGGCTGGCCGAGCTTGATGTAGTCGAGCCCGACGTCGTGGAGCGTCTGCAGACGGCGCCGGATCTTCGGGATCTTGGCGAAGAAGCCGAGCGCCTCCTCGACGGACATCTCGAGCACGTCGGCGATCGACTTGCCCTTGAAGCGGACCTCGAGCGTCTCGCGGTTGTAGCGCTTCCCGCCGCACGTCTCGCAGGGGACGTAGACGTCCGGGAGGAAGTGCATCTCGATCTTGATCGTCCCGTCGCCCTTGCAGGTCTCGCAGCGCCCGCCGCGGACGTTGAACGAGAACCGCCCCGGCTTGTAGCCGCGCACCTTCGCGTCGGGGGTCTGCGCGTAGAGCTCGCGGATGTGGTCGAAGAGCTTCGTGTACGTCGCCGGGTTCGAGCGCGGCGTGCGGCCGATCGGCGACTGGTCGATGTCGATGACCTTGTCGAAGCAGTCGATCCCCTCGACCGCGTCGTGGTCGCCGGGCTTGACGCGCATGCGGTGCAGCCGGTTGGCGAGCGCCTTGTAGACGATCTCGTTGACGAGCGTCGACTTGCCCGAGCCGGACACGCCCGTGACGGCCACGAACTTCCCGACCGGGAACTCGACGTCGATGTCCTTGAGGTTGTGCATCCGCGCCCCGCGCACGTGGAACGTGCCGAGGTCCTCGGTGCGCCGCTCCGGCACTGCGATCGAGCGCGTGCCCGAGAGGAACTGCCCGGTGACCGAGCCCTTGTTCTTGGACACGTCCTTGGCGGTGCCTTCGGCGATGACGTGGCCGCCGTGCTCGCCCGCGCCCGGCCCCATGTCGACGAGCCAGTCGGCGGAGCGCATCATCTGCTCGTCGTGCTCGACGACGAGCACGGTGTTGCCGAGGTCGCGCAGGCGGTCGAGCGTCGTGATCAGCTTCTCGTTGTCCCGCTGGTGCAGCCCGATGGAGGGCTCGTCGAGGATGTAGAGCACGCCGACGAGCTGGGAGCCGATCTGCGTCGCCAGCCGGAGCCGCTGCGCCTCGCCGCCCGAGAGCGTCGAGGCCGCGCGGTCGAGCTGGAGGTAGCCGACGCCGACGTTCTCGAGGAAGGTCAGGCGCTCGCGGATCTCCTTGATGATCCGCTCGCCGATCAGCCGCTCGGTCTCGGTCAGCTCGAGCCCGTCGAGGAACTCGATCGCGCGCGCGACCGAGAGCCGCGTCAGCTCGTGGATGTTCTTGTCGCCGACCGTGACGGCGAGCACCTCCGGCTTCAGGCGCGCGCCCCCGCACGCCGGGCAGGGCCGGAAGCTCATGTACTCCTCGATGCGCTCGCGCTGCTGCGAGGAGTCGGTCTCCTTGTAGCGCCGCTCGAGGCTCGGGACGATGCCCTCGAAGGCCAGCATGTACGCGCGCCGGCGCCCCATGCGGTTGCGGTACGTGACGTAGATCTTGTCGCCGTTCGTCCCGTAGAGGAACAGGTTCTGCTGCTCCTCGGTCAGGTCTTGCCAGGGCTTGTCGACGTCGATCTCGTAGCGCTCGGCGATCGCCTGGATGATCGACTCGTAGTAGCTCGAGCTCCCCACCGACCAGGGGACGAGCGCGCCCTCGGCGATCGAGAGGCTCGGGTCGGGCACGAGCAGGTCGGGGTCGATCTCCTGCTGCGCGCCGAGGCCCATGCAGCGCGGGCAGGCGCCGTGCGGCGAGTTGAAGGAGAAGACGCGCGGCTGGAGCTCAGGGAGGCCGACGCCGTGCTCCGGGCACGCGAAGCGCTCGGAGAAGGTCAGCGTCTCGCCGTCGACCACGTCGATCGTGACGAGCCGGTCGGCGAGCTCGAGCCCGGTCTCGATCGAGTCCGTCAGCCGGTGCCGCAGGTCGTCCTTCATCACGAGGCGGTCGACCACGACCTCGATCGTGTGCTTGAGCTTCTTGTCGAGCTCGATCTCCTCGTCGAGCTCGCGCTGCTCGCCGTCGACCTTCACGCGCGTGAAGCCCTCGCCGCGCAGCTGCTCGAGCAGATCCTTGTACTCGCCCTTGCGGTCGCGGACGACCGGCGCGTTGACGGTGAACTTCGTGCCCGCGGGCAGGCGCATGACCTGGTCGACGATGGCCTGGACCGACTGGCCGGCGATCGGCCGCCCGCAGATCGGGCAGTGCGGCCGGCCGGCGCGCGCGTAGAGCAGGCGCAGGTAGTCGTAGATCTCGGTGACGGTGCCTACCGTCGAGCGCGGGTTCCGCGAGGTGGTCTTCTGGTCGATCGAGATCGCCGGCGAGAGCCCGTCGATCGAGTCGACGTCGGGCTTCTCCATCATCTGGAGGAACTGGCGCGCGTACGCGGAGAGCGACTCCACGTAGCGCCGCTGGCCCTCTGCGTAGATCGTGTCGAAGGCGAGCGAGGACTTCCCGGAGCCGGACAGCCCCGTGACGCAGATCAGCGAGTTCCGCGGCAGCCGGACGGTGATGTCCTTGAGGTTGTGCTCGCGGGCGCCGTGAACGACGAGCTCTTCTTGGGCCACGAAGTGAGTCTAGCCCTGCGCCCGGATAGAACAGACGTTCGTGTTCGGTCCGCTCAGGCCAGGTCGGGCCCGCCGGTGAGCGCGGCCGTCCGGAAGGCCTCAGCGAGCCCGCCGAGCTCCTCGCCGATCCGCCGCTCGGCGGGGTCGTCGACCGGCGGAAACAGGGCGCGCACGCGCTCGAGGAGCGGCCGGAGCGGCGGTGCCGGCTCGCGGTCGGTGGCCCACAGCGCCTGGCTCGCGCTGGCGGCGAGCAAGGCGAGCGCGGAGTCGAGGCAGTCCGCCACGAAGAGCTCCTTGCGATAGGCGAGGAACGTCGGCGCGCCGACGTCGTTCTGCGCGTCGCCGACGCCCGCGGGCAGGAGCGTCGCCGACGCGGCGGTGCGCGCGTCCTCGAGGAAGCTTCCGGCCGTCCAGCCGAGCAGGTTCGTCTTCCCCCCGCCCCCGCCCGGACGCTCGAGGAGCGGCGGGAGCTCGCTCGTGGCGCCGACGTGCATCGCCGTGACGTGGCGCTCGGCGAGGAAGATGAGGTCCGCCCAGGCGGCCGCGAGCGTGCTGATCGCCTGTGGCGCGATCGCGTTGTGGTACCCGCCGGTCGAGATCGCCCGGCCGAGCGGATGCTCGTCGTCGGGCGGAATGTAGACCGGATTGTCGGTCACCGACCGCAGCGAGACCGTCGCGGCGTGCTCGAGCGCGGCGACGGCGCGGTGGGCCTGGCCGAGGACGCGCGGCAGGATCCGGTAGCTGACCGGCGCCTGATGGTCGAGACGGCCGGACCCGGCCGCCCCTTCGAGGCCGGCGCGCAGCCCGCGAAGGGCCGCGATCTCGTCCTCGTCTTCCCAGAGGCTCTCGAGCGCCTCGTCGTAGGCGTCGAGCGGCGCGCCGAAGGCCTCCACCGAGAGGGCGAACACCCGCTCTGCGGCATGGAGGCGGTGGCGGGCGGCGAGCGCGACGTCCGCAGCGAGCGCCGCGGCGCAGGGCGACCCGTTGACGAGCGCCATCGTCTCGCCCTCCTCGAAGTCGCCCTCGATCGCGTTCATCAGCGGCGCCAGCGTCAGGATCTCGCCGGCGGCCACGTGCCCCCCGAGCGGGACGGCCGGAAGCGGGCCTTCGAGCAGCGCGGCGATCCGCTCGGCGATCACGGGGCGCGTCTTGGCGTTGCCCTCGACGAAGTTCGCGAGGCGGGCGAAGACGATCCCGCGCGTCACGCGCTCCTCGAGCGCGCCGCCGCCGCCGAAGCTGGGGCTCCAGTTCCCGCGCAGCATGCGCACGTAGGCGCGCTGCTCGTCGGGCGCGAGGGCCTTCCCCACCTCGATCCCCGGGCGCGTCGTCGTGCCGTAGATGAAGGCGGTGCGGTCGGAGTCCAGGAGCGCGATGAAGGAGGCGCGCGTGGACTCCATGCGCTCGAGCGCCCGCGGCCCGATCTCGACGCCCTCGCCGTCCCAGGCGACGCGCCGGAAGTTCTCCAGGGTGAAGTCCTCGCGGCTGTCGACGACGACCGTCATCGGACGATCATAGGGCCGTTGAATGCGCCGGCCGGCGGGAGATGCCGGCCGGCGCTGCTTCAGGGCGTTCAGGAGATGACTACCTCGCCATCACCCCCTTCTCGTTGTTGCCCCGAACCTCGTTGGTCGGGAAGAGCTGCCACGCCTTGGAGAGGGCGTTGGCGTTCTGGCTCGTCCCGTTCGAGTTCGACGCGTTCTGCGACTGCGTGACGTCACCGCCGTAGGCATCGCCGGAGTCGGCGTCGCCGCCGTCCCCGTCGTCACCCTGGCAACCGCAGCCGTCCTTGCCACCCGACTTCGACGACGGGCCCTTCGACCCGCCCTCACCGCCGGTGGCATCGCCCGACGCGGCGTTCCCGCCCGTGCCGGACTGCGACTGCACGTTCGACTGCCCCGTCCCGTTCCAGTTGCCGGCGAACGCATCGCCTGCCTGGTTCGAGTTGGACTGGTCGACGTCACCGCCGTTGCCGCCTCCGCCGCCCTTCGAGGCACAGCCGCACTTGTCGTCCTTCTCCTCCTTCTTGGAGAAGGGGGCGACGATGTTGGCCGGGCCCTTCTGGACGGCCTCGGACTTGGCGTTGGCGTTCTGGGTCGTCGAGTTGGTGTTCGACGCGTTCTGGGACTGGTTCACGTCCCCGCCGACGGCCTTGCCGGAGTCGGCGTCCCCGCCGTCCCCGCCCTGGCCGCCGTCGCCGCCGGTGGCATCGCCGGACGTGGCGTCACCGCCGGTGCCGGACTGCGACTGGACGTTCGACTGCTTCGTCCAGTTCGAGTTCACGGCGAACGCGTCGCCCGACTCGTTCGAGTTCGACTGCTCGACGTCGCCGCCGCTGCCGCCGTCCTTGTCGGCCTTCCTGGAAGCACACTTGCACGCGTTGTCGCCCCGCTCACCCTCGGAGGGGAGGTAGACGACGTTCGTGGGGTACTCCTGGATTGCCTTGGACTCGGCGTTGGCGTTCTGCGTCGTCGAGTTCGAGTTCGACGCGTTCTGCGACTGCGTGACGTCACCGCCGTAGGCATCGCCGGAGTCGGCGTCGCCGCCGTCTCCACCAGCGTCCTTGCCGCCCGTTCACGCGCCCTGACCAGTCGCCGCCGTGGCTCGCCCGACGTGGCGTTACCGCCGGTGCCGGACTGCGACTGGACGTTCGACTGCTCCGTCCCGTTCCAGTTGCCGGCGAACGCGTCGCCCGACTCGTTCGAGTTGGACTGCGTGACATCGCCGTTGTCGCCGCTGCTCAGGATCCGCACCGGGATGTTCAGGTTCGTCGGCGCGTACTGGACAGCGGTCGACTCGGCGTTCGCGTTCTGCGTCGTCGAGTTCGTGTTCGACGCGTTCTGGGACTGGTCTGACGTCACCGCCGTAGGCATCGCCGGAGTCGGCGTCCCCGCCGTCCCCGTCGTCGCCCTGGCAACCGCAGCCGTCCTTGCCGCCCGACTTCGACGACGGGCCCTTCGACCCAGCGTCGCCGCCTGTGGCGTCGCCCGGACGTGGCGTTCCCGCCCGTGCCGGACTGCGACTGCACGTTCGACTGCTCCGTCCCGTTCCAGTTGCCGGCAAACGCATCGCCGGACTCGGTTCGAGTTGGACTGGGTGACATCACCGTCGTCGCCGTCCGAGAGGATCCGCACCGAGATGTTCGTGTTGCTCGGCGCGTACTGAACGGCCTCGGACCGCGCATTCGCCGCCTGACTCGTCCTGTTCGAGTTGGAGGCGTTCTGCGACTGGTCCACGTCGCCGCCGTAGGCATCGCCGGAGTCAGCGGCACCGCCGTTACCGCCTTCTCCACCGTCGCCGCCGGAGGCGTCGCCCGAGCGGGCGTCGCCGCCCGTCCCGGTCTGGGACTGCGTGTTGCTCTGTCGTGTCTGGTTCTCGTTCACGGCGAACGCGTCGCCCGACTCGTTCGAGTTCGACTGGGTCACGTCGCCGTTGTCGCCGTCGCTCAGGATCCGCACCGAGATGTTCGTGTTGCTCGGCGCGTACTGAACGGCCTTGGACTCGGCATTCGCGTTCTGTGTCGTCTCGTTCGAGTTGGAGGCGTTCTGGGACTGGTTCACGTCCCCGCCCGCGGCCTTGCCGGAGGAGGCGTTGCCGCCGTTCCCTCCGTTGCCGCCGCGCGCGTCGCCGCTGGTGGCGTTTCCGCCGGTTCCGCTCTGCGCTTGGCCGTTCGACTGCGTCGTCCCGTTCCGGTTGATCGCAACTGCGTCACCGGAGCGGTTCGAGTTCGTCTGCTCGACCTTGCCGTTGTCCCCGTTGTCGAGGACGCGGATGGCAGTGTTGGTCCCGGGGATCGCCACGGCCTGGTTCGCGCCCAGGGGCAGGCCGACCTGTGAGAGCGGGTTCGCAGCTCCTGCCGCACCGACTCCCCATGCGAGGCCGATCGCAGCCGCCCAGGGCGCTATGTGATGGCGCTTCATGCCGTAGACCTCCCTTCGTCTCTTTGAAACCGCTGAACTGGGCCGGACCAGGGTCCGGCCACCGGAAGCCCGAAAGGGGCCTTAGCCGGGGCGTTCAGGCGGTGAGACGAAGGCGAGAGGCCGGACGAGGGCCGGCCAGAGCTTGAGCCGCCTGCCGAGGCCCGGCGCCGCGAGGACGAACAGGCCGGCGATGACGGCGAAGCTTACGAAGGCGAATCCGGCCGCTCCGCCAGCGGAGGACGACCCCAGGGAAGGAGCCGCGCTCCGCATGGGCGGGGCGAGGGACGAAACGGCGATGCCGCCGTCCCCCGCCCCGACACGAGGAGGAGAGCCGCGATGGAGGATCGGAGTCGAGTCGAGCGCCTGAGGCGGAGCGACCACGAGGTCGGCGGCCTGAGACGCAGGCGGGGCCGCCTTCCCCTTGCGCTTGGCGGGCGCGGGCGTGTCCGCTGCCTCGCCGGGAGGAACGGCGCCGGGCAGGCTGCCGGACCCGTCGCCGGAGCCCTGGGCGGGCGGAGGCGGCGGGGTCGGCCCGTCCGAGCCCTGCGAGCGCGGAGGCGCGAGGACCTGGTTGACGGTGCCGACGAGCCCGGTCGTCGTCGTGGAAATCGTGTCGTCCACCTGGCGCAGGAGGGCGCCGGTCGCCGGAAGCACCGGCTCCGTGACCGTGGCGACCGTCGTGAGCGCGAGGCCGGTCACCTGTGTGACCACCGCGCCGGTCGTCGAAAGCACCGGCTCCGTGACCGTGGCGACGGTCGCGAGCGTGCGGCCGGTCACCTGGGTCACGACGGTGCCGGTCGCCGCGACGGCGGAGTCGGTCACGGCGCGCATGTTCCCGAGCGCTGCACCGGTGACCGGCTCCGCCGCGTTGCTGGCCGCAGACGCCAGCTGGTTGGTCGTGGCGGCGAGGGCAGGCACTGTCTCCGCCACGACCGTCCGGGTGACGGCCGTCACTGCCGTGACTGCCGTCGGGGCGGGAGCCGCAGGCTGCGGCGCCGCATTCGTGTCGGCGGCCGGCGCGGGCTCCTGCTCGGGCGCGGCTGCCTGTTCGGATCCGGAGGGGGACGCTTGCTGGGCGCCGGTGACGTCCGTGACGGCGCCCCCGACTGTCTCGACGGTCTGGCCGAGGCCGGTCGTCACGTTCGAGACCGTGTCGGTGAGCCCGAGAAGAGGACCGCCCGCGGAGGCAGGCCCCGCAAGGACGAGGCTGACGAGCGCTGCGGCCGACGCCACGACCGCGCGGCTTTGAGTATACGACGCCAGGCATGCTTGGGTACGTCCCCGTTCGGACCCTGAAGCACCGGCAGTCTAGGCGGACCTTGCACGATCCGGCAAGTTCAGCCGTTATGCAGGGCTTTTTGCGCCGTCCGCTAGCCGAGCAGGTTCCGGACGCGGCGCGCCTCGGGCACGTACGGCACCTCGAAGTCGCCCGCGACGAGGGTCCCGTAGCCGAAGACGCGACCCGCGATTCCCTGCTCGAACTCGAGCGCCGGAACCCGCGAAAGGTGGACCGCCGCCGCGCGCCTGCGCGCGACCCCGTAGACGACGTAGAGCTTCTCCGTCGTGAGGACGAGACGGGTGCGGTCCCAGTTCCACACGGCACGCAGCGAGGACAGGAACGCGAGCGCGAGCGCGGCCGCTCCGGCGAGCGCGAGGCCCCAGTGCAGGCCCGAGCCGAGGATCACGAGAACGGCGCCCATCCCGGCCAGGAGCAGAGGGCGGAAGAGCGGGCGTACGAGCGCGACACCGTGCGGCCGCGCGTCGAGGCGCACCTCCTCACCGGGCTCGAGTTGGGGCTTCACGCGGCGCATTTCGCCGCCGGGCGGTTATGCCCTGCGCCAGCGGCCGAAGATCAGGCCGCCCAGCGTGAAGCCGAGCCCGAATGTCCCGACGGCGAACGCGCCCACGGCGAGTGTCTTCCGCCACGTCGAAAGACGGTGCCAGCGGCCCAGGACCTCCTGCTCCTCGGGCGAGAGCTCCTCCCCGCGCCGCTTCTTGCGCTCTGCCGCACCGGCCCGAAGGCCCAGGTACATGTCGTCGAAGATCTCCGCAGGTTCGTCGACCATGCTCTCACTATAGTCTGCCCGCCCGATGCCTAACCTTCGCGTGCTCCAGGTGTCGGATCTCCATGCCGGCACGAGCGAGGAGCCCGAAGTCGAGGGCGACCTGCGGGCGCTCGTCGCCAAGGTCGACCCCGAGCTCGTGCTCGCGACCGGCGACCTCTCCCACCGGAACAAGCCGCGAGCAGCACGAGCGCTCGGCGAGCCTCCTGCGCTCGCTCGAGCGGCCGCTCCTCGTCATCCCCGGAAACCACGACATCCCGCGCTGGCCGCCATTTCGGCTGACGAACACCTTCGACGAGTTCCAGCGCCAGTGGCCCGAGACGGAGCCCGTGTACCGCTCCGAGCGCGTCGTCGTCTGCGGGCTCAACTCCGTCAGGCCGTGGAAGCACCAGGGCGGCGCCCTGCGGAAGTCGCAGATCGAGCACGCCGCCCGCGTGCTCGCGGAAGCCGTCCCCGGCGCGCTGAAGATCGTCGCCCTCCACCACCACCTGCTCGGCGCCCCATGGCGGAGCCGCAAGCGGACGATCGCCAACCGCGGCTCCGTGCTCGGCGCCCTGGTGGACGCCGGCGCCGAGCTGATCGTCTCCGGCCACGTGCACCAGAGCGCAGTGGGCGAGCGGCGCGAGTTCGAGGTCGTCCAGGCGCCCGTGCACGGGACGACCGTGGTCACCGCACCGGGGCTCGGCCAGCCCCGCCCACGGCGCCGCGGCGAGGCCCGCGGCCTCCACCTCTACGAGGCGGACGAGCGGACGCTGCGCGTCCTCACCTACGCCTGGGTCGACGGCGACTGGACGCTGATCGCCGACCGCCGCTTCCCGCGCGGCATCCCAGCCGCTCGCCGCGATCGGCTGACACCAGGGAAGTGGGAGCGGAGCCGGCCGGGCCGGCTCCGCTCCGCGCTACCTCCTA
The DNA here is from genome assembly GCA_963748205.1 of uncultured Actinomycetes bacterium. Taxonomy (GTDB): domain Bacteria; phylum Actinomycetota; class Thermoleophilia; order Gaiellales; family Gaiellaceae; genus JAIBJN01. The sequence goes on along the minus strand of CAVVIB010000002.1, from coordinate 92,810 downwards.
CGGTGCCGTCACGACCGGGCAGGGAGTTGCGCCGGTCGTGGTGCACACGATTCGACCCTGGATGGCCGGGGTCAGCGGCGTGTTCGCCGTGATCCAGTCCGCCACGGTCTGATCCATGATCTCGCGGGAGTGGGCCCTGGCCGCCACGTTCGGGTAGCCGTCGCCTCCGGCCGCGATGAAGTCATTGATCGCGATGTGGTACATCGACGCCGCCGTCAGGTCGACCACGGCGCCGGTACACGACCCGTCCGCCGCCTGCCTGACCACGCTCGACGCGATCACCCGGCTTCCGACAGGAGCCGAGATGTCGTAGCGGAAGCACAGGCCCGAGACCTGCGGGAAGCGTCCGTTCGCAGCCGGCATCGACGAGACGCCGTTCTCGAGGTACTGCTTCAGCTCGGCACCGTTCACGTCCACGGTGGCGACGAGGTTCCCGAACGGGAGCACCCCGAGCACCTGACCGCGCGTGATCGGCCACGGCGGCGGCGTGAACGGGCCGCAGAAGTCATCCGCGATGTCCGGGCTCGGACAGGTCAGGTCGGCCCGGAGGCCGCCCGAGTTCGTGATCGCGAAGTCGACGCCGTCGAAGCTGAGCCGCATCGCGTCGGTGACGATGTTGCCCACGAGCGACTCGCAGAGCCGTCCGTCGGCGCGACCGCACGAGTCAGACCGCGGCACGGCACGGCTCGAGGTCCCGATCTGCGTCGCCAGGATCGGCTTCAGGTCCTCGTTGAGCTGGTTGATCCGCGCCTGGATGGTCGGGTCGGGCGTCACGCCGATGTTCCACGGCTTGTGGAAGTCGGCCGTCCGGTAGACGACCTCCTGGTCTTGCATGTCGATGAAGACGCGCACGCGGGTGAAGCGGACGCCACGGCTGAGGTTCTCCGTGAAGAGCACGCCGTTCGCCCGCTCGGAGACCGCTTGCTGATTGGTGTGGTCGCCGATGACGACGTCGACGTTGTCGACCGCATCCGCCAGGTCGGGGCCGGGCCCGGTCGGCTCCGTGAGCGTCCCGGCCGTCCCGCCCATGTGGCCGATGGCGATGACTGCCGAGATCGTCTTCCGGTCCCTCGCCATCTTCCTGGCCTCGGCGTTGACAGCGGCGACCGGATCGGCCACGTGGAACGGCCCGAGCGATCCAGGCTTCGTCAGCTCGGGGATGTCGGGGTTCGAGAACCCGACGAACCCGACCCGCAGGCCCGGCTCGATGGTGAACACCTTGGACGGCGCCCACTCGGGCGGGGTCTTCCCCGCGTCGTCGACGATGTTCGCCGAGAGGTAGTCGAAGGCCGCCAGCGGGACGATTTCGTTCCGGAAGTACTGCTCGCCCCGGTCGAAGTTGTGGTTGCCGAGCCCGTCGAGGTCGAAGCCCATGAGGTTCATGAACTCGATCGTGGGCTTGTCGCCGAAGAACGCCGAGATCGGCGGCGTGGCCCCGATCGCGTCGCCTGCGGTCAGCGTCAGGATCTCACCCGGCGCCTCCGCCCGGTACGCGTCGAACCACGGCTTCAGGAACGCCGATCCGCCGATCCCGAAGGTCGGGTTCGCCGCGCCCGTGCCGCCCACGTTGTCGGCGGCCTCGGCCAGCGGAGTGAGCTGCCCGTGGTAGTCCGAGATGTCGAGGACCTGGAACTCGTAGATCCGGTTCCCGCCCTTGATGATGTTCAGCAGCACCTTGCCGCGTGCGTTCTGCGGCTCGGGGATGTCCATCAGGTAGGCGATCGTCGGGGCGAGGTCGATAGCCCTGACGCCCGGAACGTCCTTGCCGGCCCTGATGTCCGGGCCGGAGGCGATGAACGTCGCGTGCATGTTGACGTTCCGCGGGATGTTCACCAGGTTCGGCAGGTAGCCGTGCTGGCCGAAGAACTGCGACGGGGCGATCAGCTGCCCGGGCGTCTGTGCGTCCGTCTGGTACGGCGGACGGAAGACGACGACCACGTCGCCGCTCCGGCTCGGGTGCAGCGAGTCCGTGCCGTCGACGTTCTTCAGCTCCTCCTTCTTCATCACCTTGAGCACGACCTGCTGGAACCCCGGCAGGTTCGGGTCGTCCATGTTCTGGAACGCCGCGATGATCTGGTTGCGGACGGCCTCGTAGTTGGCCGCCGGCACCTGCGGGGTGTTGCCCGTCGCCGGGTCGCGGCCCGCGAGGTTGATGTAGATCTGCGACGTGCCGCCCGCGTGGCACTCCTTCGCCAGCGTGTCGCCCGGCGTGGTCGTGCCCGGGTCGTTGGCGGCCTTGCGGCAGTTGCCAGCCTGCTCGCGCTCCTGGAGACCGAGGTCGACGAGGACCTTGCTCACGTTGACCGCGTACCACTGCGGGGCGAACCCGTGGTCGGAGGAGACGAACGTGTTCGTCTTCACCTTCACCAGGTCGCGCGCGAGGTCGAGCGTGCGGTCAGCCTCCTGGTAGGCGGCGCGGATGTAGCCCTCACGCTCGTCGATCCGGCCGTCCGGCACGTTGTCGTTCGTGAGGTCGTCGTAGTACGGGTTCGGGTTGCCGTCGATGTCCGTCGGCGTGACGAGGCCCGTGAACTGGTGCTGGAACTCGTCGGTCGTCGGGGTGCCCACGAGCAGTAGGTCCGGCTTGATGCCGAGGCCTGCCGGCGCGGGGCCGAGGATGTAGCGGAGGTACGCCCAGTGGGCGTCCTTCCAGGCCAGGCCCTGCTCGACGTAGGTGTCCTCGTCGACGATCCCTGCCTCCATCGGGGCGAAGTCCGCCGCCGTGGAGGTCGGGAAGTCGCGGTTCAGCTTCTCCTCGAAGTCGGCCGAGCCGGTCGCGCCGAGCGCGTTGTAGGTCGCGTTCGCGCGCTGCACCGACGTGAAGTAGAGGCGGAACTTCGAGAGGTCGGCGGTCAGGTCGATCGCCTTGACGTAGAAGCCGGCCGTCCGGCCCGCGAACGTGCCGGAGGCGAGCGTCAGCTTGGCGTCGGCCCACTCGCCCTGGGTGAGGTCGGCCACTGCCTCGGCGCCGTTCTTGGCGTCGGCGGCGTTGACGATCAGCACCCGGTTGTAGTTCGTGGCGCCGTCGTTGGTGGAGTCGTAGATGTAGACGTCCCAGACCCCGTTCCCCGGGATCTGCGCGTTGTTGTGCGTGAAGGACGCCTGCTTCGCCGGGCTGAAGGAAGCCGGGACGTTCGTCCATCCGGACGCGTCCGCGAGCGTCACCTTCTGGTACTGCACGCCGAAGGCGTTCGCGCCCGCCGGCTGCCCGGGCAGGTCGTAGTTGAGCATGATCCCGCGGCCGCCAATGAACGTGCGGAAGTCGACGACCGGGCCCTGGAGCGCCGGCGTGAGGTTGCGGGTGCCGACCCACTCCATGGAGACGACCGTCTTGCCGCTCCGCTCGGCCGACTGCCCGATGTGGTCGGCCTGGAGGATGCCGGTCGTCGCAAAGCTCGTGGAGTTGTTGAAGTTGCCCTCGCCGACGCGGTGGAAGGTGTTGTTCGTCGAGCCGTGCTCGCCCGGCCACGTGCCCGTCGAGAGCGTGTACCACCCGACACCGGTGTTGGGCGGGAAGCCCTGCAGGAGGCCGTTCTGGCCCTTCAGCCCCGTGTTCATGAGCTGGCGCATCGTGGGCATCGCGCCCTGCTTCGCGTACTTGTCGACAAGATCCGGCCGCATGCCGTCGGCCGCAAAGAAGATGACGGGCGTGCCTGTGGGCGCGCCGTCCGCCTTTTTCGCCTTGCCCTTGCCTGCCGCTCCCGCCGAAACCGAGCCGGCGACGAGCAACGTGAAGATCAGTGTGAGCGCAGCCAGAAGGGCTGGCCTAAAGCGCATCCTGCGTTTCATTGGGCTCCTCTCCCCGGGGTAGGACGCGGCCGAAGTTACCCGTTTCGGGCCTCGCTGACAACCGTCGGAAGGACGGACCACCAGAGCGAAACCCAGGATTTACCGGGCAGAAACTGCCGATTCCTGTCCGCTACGCGGGCTCGGCGGTCGCCTGGAGCTCGCGGCGGAGATCCTTGATCTCGTCGCGCAGCTTGGCGGCGTACTCGAAGCGGAGCTCCTCGGCGGCGGCGAACATCTCCTCCTCGAGCGTGACGACGAGCTTCTCGAGCTCCTCGCTCGACATGCCCTCGACCTGCCGCTGGCCGCGGCGGCGCTTTCCGGGCACGTGCGGCTGCGACTCGAGCGAGAGGAACTCGGCGATGTCGGAGACGCCCTTGACGATCGACTCGGGCGTGATCCCGTGCTCCTCGTTGTAGCGGAGCTGGATGTCCCGCCTGCGCGTCGTCTCGTCGAGCGCGCCGCGGATCGCCTCCGTCATCTTGTCGGCGTACATCACGACCTTGCCGTTGACGTTGCGCGCGGCGCGGCCGATCGTCTGGATGAGCGCCGTCTGACCGCGGAGGAAGCCCTCCTTGTCGGCGTCGAGGATGGCGACGAGCGAGACCTCCGGCAGGTCGAGCCCCTCGCGCAGGAGGTTGACGCCGACGAGCACGTCGTACTCGCCCAGGCGCAGCTCCCTGATGATCTTGATGCGCTCGAGCGTGTCGATCTCGGAGTGCAGGTAGCGGGTGCGGACGCCCGACTCGAGCAGGTAGTCCGTCAGGTCCTCGGCCATCTTCTTCGTCAGCGTCGTGACGAGGACGCGCTCGCCCGCCTCCTCGCGGCGGCGGATCTCGTTCAGGAGGTCGTCGATCTGGTTCGTCGTCGGGCGCAGCTCGACCTCGGGGTCGACGACGCCCGTCGGCCGGATGATCTGCTCGGCGACGTTGGTCGAGTTCCGGAGCTCGAACGGCCCCGGCGTCGCCGAGACGAAGAGGAGCTGCGGCACCCGCTCGAGGAACTCGTCGAAGCGCAGCGGCCGGTTGTCGAGCGCCGAGGGCAGCCGGAAGCCGTGCTCGACGAGCGTCTCCTTGCGCGAGCGGTCGCCCTCGTACATCCCGCCGATCTGCGGGACGGTCTGGTGCGACTCGTCGATCATGATGAGGAAGTCGTTGCCCCGGAAGTAGTCGAGAAGCGTGTTCGGCGCCGTCCCGGGCGCGCGCCCGTCGAGGATCCGCGAGTAGTTCTCGATCCCGTTGCAGTACCCGAGCTCCTGGAGCATCTCCAGGTCGTACTCGGTGCGCTGGCGGATCCGGTGGGCCTCGAGCAGCTTCCCCTGGGACTCGAAGAGCCTGACCTGCTCCTCGAGCTCGCGCCTGATCTCGCCCACGGAGCGCTCGATCGTGTCGCGCGAGGTGACGTACTGCGTGGCCGGGAAGATCGCGAGGTGGTCGAGGCGCGCGTAGATCTCGCCCGAGAGCGGGTCGAAGTGCGAGATCTGCTCCACCTCGTCCCCGAAGAACGAGATGCGGTACGCCGACTCCATGTGCGCCGGCTGCACCTCGACGACGTCGCCCCGCACGCGGAAGCGCCCGCGGCCGAGGAACGAGTCGTTGCGCGCGTACTGGATGTCGACGAGCTTCCGGAGCATGACGTCGCGGTCGATCTCGAGCCCGACGCCGAGCACGACGGTCTTCTCCTCGTACTCGACCGGCGAGCCGATGCCGTAGATGCACGAGACCGAGGCGACGACGAGGACGTCTCGGCGCGCAAGCAGCGCTGCCGTCGCCGCGTGGCGCAGGCGGTCGATGTCGTCGTTGATCGAGGCGTCCTTCTCGATGTAGAGGTCCGCCTGCGGGACGTACGCCTCCGGCTGGTAGTAGTCGTAGTACGAGACGAAGTACTCGACGGCGCTGCTCGGCAGGAACTCGCGGAACTCGTTGCAGAGCTGCGCGGCGAGCGTCTTGTTGTGCGCGATGACGAGCGTCGGCTTCTGCACCTGCTCGGCGATCCACGCCATCGTCGCGGTCTTGCCGGTTCCGGTGGCCCCGAGCAGCGTCTGGTACTGGTCACCGGCGCGGATCGACGCGGCGAGCCTGTCGATGGCAGTCGGCTGGTCGCCGGTGGGGCTGTAGGCCGCGGAGACGCGGAACTCTGGCATCGAGTCATCGTAGCCGGGCGCCTCGCGATGCCAGAAGCCACCGCGGATCGGGTCCGTCCACCGGTCGGAGTACGGTCGCCTGAATCTCCGAGGAGGTCCCCGTGCGTCTCGCACCGCTCGTCGCCGCTCTGTTCCTGCTCGCTGTCCCGTCGGCCATGTCCGCCCAGCTGGCCCCGCCGAACGACGACTTCGCGGACGCGGTCAGCCTCGAGCCCACCGGCGGCTTCGTGCGCGCGAACAACGTCAACGCGACCACCGAGCTGCTCGAGCCGACCCACGCCGGCATCGCCGGCGGGAAGTCGATCTGGTACACGTGGACGGCGCCGCTCGACGGCAGCATCCCGCACGTGGCCTTCATCGCGGGCGGGGACTTCGACACGCTCCTCGCCGTCTACACGGGGACCACGGTGGCGGGGCTGACGCCGATCGCCTCGAACGACGACGTCGCGGGCTTCGGCGGCGGGAGCAGCGTGAGCTTCGCGACGGTCGCCGGCACGACGTACCGCATCGCCCTCGACGGCTACAACGGCAAGTCCGGCGTGGCCTTCCTCGAGTGGCACGAGTCCCCCGCGAATGACAACTTCGCGGACGCCGTCGTCCTCTCCGGGCGGCTCGGGCTCGCGGGCGGGCGACACGGCCAACGGCGCGACCACCGAGCTCGGCGAGGACGTCTTCGCATCGCTCCAGAGCGTCTGGTATCAGTGGACGCCGCCGGCCGACGGCACGTACAAGTTCTCGACGGTCGGCAGCGGCTTCGACTCGCTGATGGCGATCTACTCCGGGACGTCCCTCGAGGACATCGAGCTCATCGAGGTGAACGACGACGACCCGGACCGCGGCTGCTGCTCGAGCTGGATCGGGCTCGTGGACGCCGAGACGACGACGACCTACTACATCAACATCAGCCCGCTCAGCCTCGAGGCCGGGCCGATCAACCTCTCCTGGGGGCCGCTCATCCTGGGCACCGCCGGGCCGAACGTCATCACCGGCACCTCCGCCGCGGAGGAGATCCGCGGCATGGGCGGCGAGGACCGGATCGCCGGCGCAGGCGGCAACGACCTCGTCTTCGGAGGACGGAGCAACGACTCGATCCGCGGCGGGCCCGGGAACGACCTCGTCTTCGACCGCACCGGACTCGACGTCCTCCAGGGCGACAGCGGCGTCGACGTGCTCGACGCGCGCGACCGCTTGCGTGGCGACCGGCTCATCGGCGGGCCCGGCGTCGACAACTGCCGCGCCGACCCGACGGACATTCGGAGCGGCTGCTAAGCTACCTCAGCGCGACGTACGCCTCGCGGATGCCCGACGCGTAGTCGGGCGGGAGCGGCTCGGTCGTCCGCGGGACGGCGAGCACGCGCTCGAAGCCGGCGTGGCGGAGCATGCGGGCGACCGCGGTCCGCGACGGCACCATCGCGAGCCGGTTGGAGAAGTTCTGCTCGTGCACCGCGTCGGGGATGACGTGGCACACGGGCCCCCGGTCCCGCACGATGGTCGTGTCCACGAGCGCGAGCTCGCGGGTCACCTCGGCCAGCCGCTCGAGGCCGAGGACCGGGTGCTCGAGGTGGTAGAGCAGGCCGAAGTAGAGCACCACGTCGAACTCGCCGTGGCGCTCCTTCGAGAGGTCGTAGGCGCTCGCGACCTCGAAGTCGATGCCGTCGAGGCCAGTCACCTCCTTGATGAAGCGGGCCTGCTCGACGTTCTCGGCGCTCGCCTCGACGCCGAGCACCGACTTGGCCCCGGCGAGGCGCGCCTGGATCGACCAGAAGCCGCAGTTGCAGCCGACGTCGAGGACGGTCTTGCCCTCGAGCGACCCGCCCGCGGCGGAGAGGAGCGGCGGAAAGAGGTGCAGGTACCGCCGGTAGTGGCGGCCGCGGAGACCTTTCCCAGGCTCCCAGTCGGCCTCGACGTAACGGTCGCCGAAGCGGAACGGGTAGTGCCAGTAGTACGAGGTAATGCGCTGCTCGATGTCGTCGGCCGAGAGGCCCGGCGCGAGCGGGAACTCGGCCGAGAAGGACGCCTCCGCACGCGAGACGGCCTCCGGGCCCGGGGCCGGCAGAGTCTCGAGCTCCCCTGTACCGCCGTTCGTCCCGGGGCCGCCGACGCGGTGCACCTCGAGCCCGAGGCGGCGCAGAACGCCCTTCGCCGAGCGGCGGACGCGGTTGGCGGCGGTGGTCGGCACGGCGGGGGCAAGTATAGGCCGCGGCTTCCGCTAGTCTCGGGCCGCGTGAGAGGGGTCTGGCGCATCACGACGCTGCTCGGCGCGGTCCTGGCCGTGGTCCTGGTCGGGGCCGGGAACGCCGAGGCGCAGACGCGGCCGAACGTCGTGCTCGTCCTCACGGACGACCAGCGCTGGGACACGCTCAACGTCATGCCGACGGTGCAGAGCCGCCTCGCCGCGCGCGGCGTGACGTTCGACAACGCGTTCGTCGTCAACCCGGTCTGCTGCCCCAGCCGCGCCAGCACGCTCACCGGCCGCTACTCGCACTCGACCGGCGTCTACAACAACGGGGGCCCGTACGGCGGCTGGCCCTCCTTCCGGCCGCGCGAGGGCTCGACGATCGCCACCTGGCTCCGGGCAGGCGGCTACCGCACGGGGTTCTTCGGGAAGTACCTGAACAACTACGGCGGCCCGTTCGTGCCCCCCGGCTGGACCCGCTGGGTCGCCTTCTCGCCTCCGAACGTCGCGAACTACTACAGCTACCGGCTCAACGTCGATGGCACGCTCGTCGAGTACGGGGCCGATCCGGCCGACTACTCGACGGACGTGCTCGCCGGCGAGGCGGCCTCCTTCATCCGGAACGCGGGCACGCAGCCGCTCTTCGTCCTGTTCGCGCCCTTCGCGCCGCACGGGCCGCCAACGCCCGCGCCGCGCCACGAGGGCGTCTTCTCCGCCATCCCGCCCTGGCGGCCGCCGAGCTACGACGAGCCCGACGTGGCGGACAAGCCGGCGTGGGTGCGCTCGCTCGCGCCGCTCGCGCCCGAGGACGAGGCGGCCGGAGACGACTTCCGGCGGGGCCAGCTCGAGTCGCTCCTCGCGGTCGACGACGCCGTCGGCGAGCTCCTCGACGCGCTCGTGGCGACCGGCCGGCTCGACGAGACGATCTTCGTGTTCACCTCGGACAACGGCTACCTCTGGGGCGAGCACCGCTGGCAGACGAAGATCGTCCCGTACGACGAGTCGATCCGCGTGCCGCTCGTCGTCCGCTACGACGGCGTTACGCCCGCGGCGGCCCGGAGCAGCCGGGTCGTGGGGAACATCGACCTCGCCCCCACCTTCGCGGCGGCGGGCGGCGTGGCGGCTCCGGGCGCGGAGGGCCGGAGCTTCCTCAGCCTCCTGGCCAACCCGGGCGCGGCGTGGCGGCCCGACGTGCTCGTCGAGAACCGCCGGAGCGCGACCGCGCCGGAGGTTCCGTCGTACTGCGTCGTCCGCAACGCGACGCACACCTACGTGCAGTACGCCACCGGCGAGGAGGAGATCTACGACATGGTCGCCGACCCGGGCCAGCTCCAGAACCTCGCGCGCCACCCGGCGTTCCGCGAGTCCCTCGTGACGTTCCGTCAGCGCACGCGGACGCTCTGCAGCCCGCCCCCGCCGGCCATGACCCTGCGGAGCGACTGCCTGATCGCGGGCAACGAGCGAGCCAACCGCCTGCGCGGAACGTCGGCCTACGACTACGTGTGCGCCAACGGCGGCGCCGACCGCATCGAAGCCCGGTCGGGGGACGACCTGGTCTACGGCGGCACCGGGAACGACATCCTGTACGGCGAGGGCGGCCACGACCGCATCTACGGTGGGTTCGGGCTCGACCGGGTGTACGGCGGGATCGGGCGCGACGTCGTCCACGCCGCGGACGGGCGGCGCGACGTGGTCGGGTGCGGCGAGGGCATCGACACGGCCTACGCCGACCGCGTGGACTCCACCTCGGGCTGCGAGCGGATCAGACGGGGTTAGTCGAGGCCGAGCTCGTCCGCGTACGCGCGGGCGTAGACCTCGCGCGCGTGCAGGACGTCCTCGACGTACTCGCGCGTCTCCGGGAACTCGATCTCGCCCCCTTCGGCGAGCCACTCGTCCACGTTGGTCTGCCCCGCGTTGTAGGCGGCTAGGGCGAGCCGCTCGTCGTCGTACTTCTCGAGCAGCCGCCGGAGGTAGAAGGAGCCGTAGCGCACGTTGATCTCGGGGTTGTAGAGATCGGAGACCTGGAAGCGGTGGCCTTCCGTGTTGACCGCGATCCCCATGGCGGTGTCGGGCAGCAGCTGCATCAGCCCGATGGCGCCCGACGACGAGCGGGCGTCGGCGTCGAACTTGCTCTCGCGGTAGATGACGGCGGCGATGAGCGCCGCGTCCAGCTCGTAGTTCTCCGCGTGCCCGCGGACGATGTGCTCGTACTCGAGCGGATAGCGCAGGCGCGCGTACCACGTGGGCTCCGTCTCCTCGACGTAGAGGAGGCCGGCCACGAGGGCGGCCAAAACCGCGACGCCTGCGACGGCGACTCTCATCCAGACAGGGTGGCGACCACGCCGGACACGAAGCGGTCGAGGTCCTCCAGCGTCCCCTCGTTGACGTAGACGAAGTCGGCCCGCTGCATCTTCTCCTCGTCGGGGATCAGCCGCTGCTCGCGGTCCTGGAGCGGCCCGATGCGGCGTGAGATGCGCACGTCGGTCGGCGCGGTCACGACCACGACCCTGTCGAAGCGCGTCTCGCCGCCGACCTCGTAGAGGAGCGGCACCTCGGTCACGCACACGGCGGGCGGGTCGGGCTCCCCGGCGAGCTCCTCGCGCCAGGTGAGGTAGCGCTTCACCACGAGCGGGTGGAGCAGGCCTTCGAGCCACGCGAGCGCCTGCGGGTCGGAGAAGACGATCTTCCCGACCTTGCCGCGGTCGATCGCGCCCTCCTCGCCGAGCACCTCCTCCCCCAGCCGCTCGACGACGGCGCGCTTGACCTCCTCGTTCTCGCGCAGAAGCGCGTGCACGATTTCGTCGCTCGAGATGACGGCGGCGCCGTGGCGTGCGAAGGCGCGCAGCGTCTCGGACTTGCCGGCGCCGATCCCGCCCGTGACGGCGACCGCCACGGGTCGGCGGCTACTGCTGCTCGTCGTCGTCAGTCGGGGCGGCGTCGCCTTCGGCGACGGGCTCGTCTTCGGTCACCGTCGGACCGTGCTCGGCCTCCGGCGGATCGCCGAGTGCTTCCTGCTCCTCGCCTTCGGCGGCGGGAGCGTCCTCGGCGACCTCCGCGACCGGCTCCTCGGCGACTTCCGCGACCGGCTCCTCGACGACTTCGGCCACCGGCTCCTCGGCGACCTCCGCAGCCGGCTCCTCGACGACTTCCGCGACCGGCTCCTCGGCAGGCGCGGCCTCCTCGACGGGCGCGGCCTCCTCGACGACCTCGTCCTCGGGAACGCCGACAGCCTCGGCCTCGGTGACGGGCTCGCCGGCAGCCTCGCCCTCGGCGGCCGGCTGCTCCGTGAAGACCTCCTCCGAGAGCCCGAGGTCCGGAGCGACTTCCTCGCCGATCCCGGGCCGGGCCGATTCGCCCTCCTCGACGCGCTTGAGCGAGAGCGAGAGGCGCCGGCGCTCGGCGTCCATCTCGATGATCTTGGCCCTGACGGTCTCGCCCTGCTGGACGATCTCGCGCGGGTTCTCGACGTGGTGCGCCGCAAGCTCGGAGATGTGCACGAGGCCCTCGACGCCGGGGACGACCTCGACGAACGCGCCGAAGGTGACCACCTTCGTGACGCGGCCCTCGACGACGTCCCCCTGCTCGTACGCGTCGATCACCTGCTGCCAGGGATCCGACTGCGTCTGCTTGAGCCCGAGCGAGATCCGCTGGCGGTCGCGGTCGATGTCGAGCACCTTGACCTTTACCTCCTGCCCGATCTCGAGCAGCTCGGACGGATGGTTGACGTGGCTCCAGGAGAGCTCCGAGATGTGGATGAGGCCGTCGATGCCCTCGAGGTCGACGAACGCGCCGAAGTCGACGATGTTCGAGATCGTGCCCTCGACGACGTCGCCGGGCGAGAGCCGGTCGAGGATCGCCTGGCGCATCTCGCGGCGCTCCTCCTCCAGGACTGCGCGCCGGGACAGGACGACGTTGTTGCGGCTCCGGTTGAGCTCGATCACCTTGCAGCGCAGCGTCTGCGACATGAACTCGTCCAGATCCTGGACGCGGCGGATGTCGACGAGCGACGCCGGCAGGAAGCCGCGGACGCCCAGGTCGAGGATCAGCCCGCCCTTGACGACCTCGATGACGGTGCCCTCGACGGGCTCGCCGCTCTCGGCGGCGCCCTCGATGCGCTTCCAGGCCATCTCGAAGCGCGCCCGCTTCTTCGACAGGATCAGACGCCCCTCGGCGTCCTCCTTCGTCATCACGAGCGCGTCGATCTCGTCCCCGAGGTTCACCTCGTCGGCCGGGTTGACCGAGCGGCGGATCGACAGCTCCGAGACGGGGATGACGCCTTCCGACTTGTAGCCGATGTCGACGAGGACCTCGTCCTTGTCGACGCGGACGACCTTGCCCCGCACGACCTCCCCCTCGTTGATGACGGGGAACGTCGCGTCGTAGTCAGGGATCAGCTCGCCGTCGGGACCTGTGGTCCAGACGTCATCGTCTGTCTTCGGGATCTCTGCTTCGGTAGTCGTGTCGTTCGAAACCATGCGGGATCGCGCATTATAGCCAGGGTCTGGTGAAAGGCCGCGACCTCCTCATCCTCTCCGGTGTCCTGCTCCTGGGAGGCTTCGCCGTGGCCGATGTCCTGCGGGATTCGGCGTCCTCGGAGCCCCCCGAGGCGCAGCCGACGACGACCGAGCCCGCGACGACTTCGACCGAGGAGGAACGGGCGATCCAGCAGCTGCCGGCCGTGCCCGGAGCAGGAGGCGACCTCGCCTTCACGGAGGTCGGCTCGTGCGCGGTCCGCGAGGTCGACCTGCCGACGGGGCTCGTCTTCCGGAACGTCGTCCAGGCGTCCACGTGCGAGCTGTGGGCGGCCCCGGTGACGGCGAAGGTCGCAGTGGGGATCTCCGAGCCGCGCGGCGACGCGGTGCCGTTCCGCTTCATCGACCTCGCAAACCCGAACGTGGAGCTCGGGGGCGGCGAGGCGCTCTTCGGCGCCCTCTCCTGGAGCGAGGACGGCCAGCGCGCAGCGTGGTGCACCGGTCAGCGGATGGGATTCGACCTCGAGCTCGGCGACCGCCGGCGCGTCCTGCCGGACTGCCCGAGCGGGTACACCCCCGAAGGCGAGGTCGTCTACGCGCGGGGCGACCGGCTCTTCGTCGAGGACCGTCCGGGCCTCCAGGCGTCGGGGACGATCACGAAGGTGCACTACGGGAGCGACGGCTCGGTCGCGGTCGTCGTCGAAGGGCGGCGGATCGAGCGTTACGTGAACGGCAAGCTCACCGACGCGCTCGACCTCCAGGCGCGCTACCACGGCCGCCAGCCCACGCTCTCCCCCGACAACTGCTCGGCCGCTTACCGGGCGGGCGACCGGATGCGGATCCTGGACGTCGGCTGCTCGTTCCTCGGCCCGGGCGGCACCCTCTTCCCGGGCCACGCCGCCGCCTGGTCGCCGAGCGGCGAGTGGATCGCGATCGGCGGCCCGACCGAGATCACCTTCTACGACCTGACGGGCACCGCCGAGCCGGTCGTCTGGGACGTGGGCGGGATCCAGCTCGCCTGGCGCCGCAGCTAGGCCCTACGACTTCGCTTCGTTCCAGTCGTCGCCGACGCCGATGTCGACGGCGAGCGGCGGGTCGAGCGGGTAGGCGCCGCACATCTCCTCGCGCACGAGATCCTTGATCGCGGACGTCTCGACCTCGGGCACCTCGAGCAGGAGCTCGTCGTGCACCTGGAGGACGAGCCGCGCCGCGCGGCCCTCGTCGCGGAGGCGGCGGTGGATGGCGACCATGGCCGCCTTGATCACGTCGGCCGCGGTGCCCTGCATGACGAAGTTGACCGCGAGCCGCTCGCCGAAGCCGCGCGTCTGGCGGTTGCGGGCCTTGAGCTCCGGCACGGGCCGGCGGCGGCCGAAGAGCGTGGTCGCGTGCCCGTCGCGCTCGGCCTGCTCGATCGTGCGCTGGATGAAGTCCTGGACGTGCGGGAAGCGCGCGAGGTACGTGTCGATGTAGTCCTGCGCCTGCTCGCGCGGGATGTCGAGGTTCTCCGAGAGCCCGAAGGCGGAGATGCCGTAGATGATCCCGAAGTTGACCATCTTGGCCACGTTGCGCTCGTCCTTCGTCAGCTCGGAGCGCTCCTTGCCGAGCACCTCGGCCGCCGTCGCCGCGTGGATGTCCTCGCCGTGCGCGAAGGCCTCGCGGAGCTTCGGCTCGCCCGAGACGTGCGCGAGGATCCGCAGCTCGACCTGCGAGTAGTCGGCGGAGAGGAGCCGGAAGCCCGGCTCGGCGACGAACGCGCTGCGGATCTCCCTGCCCAGCTCGGTGCGGATCGGGATCGCCTGGAGGTTCGGGTTCGACGTCGAGAGGCGCCCCGTGGAGGCGACCGCCTGGTTGATGCTCGTGTGCAGCCGGCCGTCCTCGGGCGAGATCAGGCTCGGCAGCGGGCCGAGATACGTGTTCAGGAGCTTCGAGTACTCGCGCCACTCCTCGATCACCGGGACGATCTCGTGGTCGCCCCGGATCGCGCGGAGCACGCGCGCGTCGGTCGAGTAGCCCGTCTTCCCCTTGCGCCCGGCGGTGAGGCCGAGCTTCTCGAAGAGGATGCGGGCGACCTGCTGCGTCGAGCCGAGCATGAACTCCTCGCCCGCGAGCTCGTGCGCGCGTGCCTCGAGCTCCTCGATCCGGTCGGCGAGGCGCGCGGTGATCTCGCCCATCCGGTACGTGTCGATGCGGACGCCGACGTCCTCCATCGCCGCGAGCACGCCGGTCAGCGGCAGCTCGACCTCGCGGTAGAGCGGGTCGAGACCGCGCTCGGCGATGCGCGTGCGGAGCTGGGGCTCGAGCTGGAGCGTCGCGGCCGCCTGGCGGACGAGCGCGGCGGTCTCCTCGTCGGTCGCCGGCTCGGGGACGAGCTCGACGCCGTACTCCGCAGCGAGGTCGTCGAGGACGTACGTCGAGCGCCCCGGCTCGATCAGGTAGGCCATGAGCAGCGTGTCGTCGGTGGCGTCGAGCCTCGCGGCCTTGGCGTCGTGGACGACCAGCGCCGTGTCGCGCAGGCGCCTGGAGTCCTCGGGCGCCCAGGAGCCGACGACCACCGGCTCGCCCTCGCGCGCGAGCGCGAAGCGTCCGTCGTCGACCTGGATCGCGGCCGGCCCCGGTCCCGCCGGCAGCTCGCCCTCGACCCACGGCACCTCGACGCCCGTCACCTCGACCGGCGCCGCTGGGAGCGCCTCGTCGAGCTCGTCCACGCGGGCAAGCAGGTTCCGGAACTCGAAGCGGCGGAAGATCTCCTTCAGCTGGGAGCGGTCCGGCGGCGAGAGCACGAGCTGGGCCGGGTCGACGCCGAGCTCCAGATCGCGGCGCATCGTGGCGAGCACCTTCGAGCCGCGCGCCTGCTCAGCGTGCTCGCGGAGGTTCTTCGCGCGCGCCGGCGAGAGCTCGTCGACGTGCTCGAGCACGCCTTCGAGCGAGCCGTACTGCGCGACGAGCTGGCCGGCGGTCTTGTCGCCGATCCCGGGGACGCCGGGGATGTTGTCGGACGTGTCCCCCTTGAGGCCGATGAAGTCCGGCACCTGCTCGGGCGTGACGCCGTAGCGGGCGAAGACCCGCTCGGGCGTGTAGACGTGCACGTCGGCGACGCCGCGCGGCGTCATCATCAGGCAGACGTTCTCGGTGCAGAGCTGGAACGCGTCGCGGTCGGTCGAGACCACGCAGGTCTTCACGCCGGCCTCGTCGGCGCGCGACGCGAGCGTGGCGATGACGTCGTCCGCCTCCCAGCCCTCGAACTCGAGGTTCTTGTAGCCGAAGGCCTCGACGATCGGACGGAAGTGCGGGAACTGCTCGCGCAGGAGGTCGGGCATCGGCCGCCGGTCGACCTTGTACTCGGCGTCGAGCTCCTTCCGGTGCACCGGGCTCGTGTCCCACGCGACCGCGACCCCGCGCGGCCGGTAGTCGGAGAGGAGCTTGAAGAGCATGTTCGTGAACCCGAGGAGGGCGTTCGTGGGGAAGCCCTCGGTCGTCGCCAGCTCCTCGGGCAGCGCGAAGAACGCGCGGTAGGCGAGGTTGTTCCCGTCGACGAGGAAGAGCTCGGCCCCGCGCGCGGGCGCGTCGTCGAGCTGCAGCTCGGCGCCTGTCAGCGTCTTCGGCATCTCCCTGCGAGTCTAGTCCCCGACGCCGCCGTGCCCGCTTTCACACTTCCGACACGGTCCGCGCGCCACCGGTGCGGTTTTCGGCGCTAGCGTTCAAAGCGGGTGGTGGCCCGGGGTGGCCCCGGGAGCAGATGGCCGCGGAGGACTATTCCTCGCCGAGGTAGGCCTTGCGAACCTGCTCGTTCTTCGCAAGCGCCTTGGCGTCGTCGGTGAGCGCGATGTGGCCCGTCTCCATGACGTAGCCGCGGTTCGCGACGTCGAGCGCCATGAGGGCGTTCTGCTCGACGAGCAGGATCGGCGTGCCCTGCTGGTTGATCTCGACGACGATCTCGAAGATCTTCTCGACGAAGATCGGGGCGAGGCCCATCGACGGCTCGTCGAGCATCAGCAGCTTCGGGCGGGCCATCAGGGCGCGGCCCATCGCCACCATCTGCTGCTCGCCGCCCGAGAGCGTCCCGGCCTTCTGGGTCTTGCGCTCGTTGAGGCGCGGAAAGAGCTCGTAGACGCGCTCGAGGTCCTGCCTTGATCCCGGCGCTGGTCGGTGCGCTGGAACGCGCCCATCTCGAGGTTCTCGAGCACGCTCATGTGCGGGAAGAGCTTGCGGCCCTCCGGGGACTGCGCGATGCCCATGCCGACGATCGTGTGCGGCGCCTCGCTCGTGATGTCCTTGCCCTGGAAGCGGATCGCGCCCTTCCGCGGGCGGTTGAGACCGTTGATCGAGCGCAGCGTCGTCGACTTGCCGGCGCCGTTGGCGCCGATCAGGGTCACGATCTCGCCCTCGCGCACCTCGAGCGAGACGCCCTTGATCGCGTGGATCGACCCGTAGTACGTGTGGATGTCGTTGACCTCGAGGATCGGCGCCGTTGCCGCCGGAGGCGCGCGGCCGGAGCCGGCGTGGGCTCGGGCGCCGCGGGCGGGGTCGCGGGGGCCTCGGGCTGCGTGGGCTGCTCGGGCGTGTGCTCGCTCATCCCGCGCCTCCTGCGGCCGTGGCCGCCTTGCCGAGGTAGGCCTCGATCACACGCTCGTCCTTCTGGATCTCGCCGGGGAGGCCTTCGGCGATCTTCTCGCCGTAGTCGAGCACGGTCACCCGGTCGGAGATGCCCATGACGACTTTCATGTCGTGCTCGATCAGGAGCACGGTCAGGTCCTGCTCCTCGCGGAGCTTCGAGACGAAGCCGGTGAACGTGGACGTCTCCTGCGGGTTCATGCCCGCCGTCGGCTCGTCCAGCAGCAGCAGCTTGGGGTTGGTGGCGAGCGCCCTCGCCACCTCGAGCCGGCGCTGGTCGCCGTACGGGAGATTGCGGGCGAGCGAGTCGTCGCGGTTCTTGAGCCCGCAGAACGCGAGCAGCTCCCGCGCCGTCTGCTCCGCCTCCCTCTCCTCGCGGCGGACCCTCGGAAGCCCGAAGATCGAGCCCAGGATCCCGCCCTTGAGCCGGTGGTGCATGCCTACGAGGACGTTCTCGAGCGAGGTCATGTACTGGAAGAGCCGGATGTTCTGGAAGGTGCGCCCCACCCCGAGCTTGGTGATCAGGTGCGGCGGCCGTCCCGTGATGTCCGTGCCGTCGAAGACGACCACGCCCTCCGTCGGCTTGTAGACGCCGGTGAGCATGTTGAAGAACGTCGTCTTCCCGGCGCCGTTCGGGCCGATCAGGCTGACGATCGAGCCCTGCGGGATGACGAAGTCGACGTCGTTGACCGCGACGAGGCCGCCGAACTCCTTGCGGACGCTCTGTGCGATGAGGAGGTCTTCGGCCATCAGGCGTGCCTGTCTCCGTAGAGCGTCTCGGTCTGGCCCGAGCTCCTCGATCTCCTTCTTGCGGCGGCTCTCGGGTATCAGCCCGACGGGCCGGAAGAGCATCATCAGCACGATGATGACGCCGTAGATCCCGAACTGGTACTTGGCGACCTCGAAGTCGAGCGGCGTCTCACGGTTCAGATAGCTGCCGATGTTCGCGAGGCCCTCCTGGTTCAGGTACGTGAGGATCGCGCCGGCGACGACCACGCCCCAGACGCTGCCCATGCCGCCCAGGATGACCATGCAGAGCAGGAAGACCGAGATGTTGAAGAAGAACTCGCTCGGGAACGCGCCTCCCTTGAAGCTCGCGTAGAACGCGCCGGCGACGCCGCCGAAGAAGGCGCCGAGCGCGTACGCCCACGTCTTCGTCCGCATGAGCGGGACGCCCATCGCCGCGGCGGCGGTCTCGTCCTCGCGGATGGCGATCCAGGCGCGGCCGAGGCGCGAGTCGCGCAGGCGCACCGAGCAGAAGATCGTGATCAGGAGCAGGACGAGCGCGCTGTAGTAGAAGAGGTTGATCTTGTCGAACGACTGTTGGAAGCTGACCGGCAGCCCGAGCGAGTCGTTCAGGCCCGTTCCGAAACCGGGCGAGTCGATCGGGTTGATCCCGAAGGTGCCGGCCGTCAGGTTGAAACCGCCGAGGTCGTCCGCGTTGCGCACGAACTGCGGGATGATCTCGCCGAATCCGAGCGTCACGATCGCGAGGTAGTCGCCGCGCAGCCGCAGGGTCGGAAGGCCGATGAGGATGCCCGCGATCCCCGTGATGCACCCGGCGATCAGCAGCACGACCCACATGTTGAGGTGGATGCCGCGGAGCTCGGGGTTGACCCCGGCCGAGCCGACGTGGATCTTGACCTGCTGGAAGTGGCCCGACGCGAGCCAGCCGGCCGTGTAGGCGCCGACCGCGTAGAAGGCGACGTAGCCCAGGTCGAGCAGCCCTGCGTAGCCGACGACGATGTTCAGGCCGACGGCCATCATGATGAAGACGATCATGATCACGGCCGTCGAGACGCTCGGCCATTCGCGGATGACCGGCAGCTCCATCTCGCCGAGGGCCTGCTCGTAGAACGTCGGATAGAGCGCCGCCAGGGCGAGCAGGATCAGCGCTGGAATCCAGGTACGCGCGCGACGCGGGACCCTGCGCCAGGCGCGACCGACCTCGTCGAGCTTCAGGGTCTGCTTGACGCTCTTGGCGCGACCAGGCGTGCCGGGGTCACGGGCGCCTTCGGTGGCCATGTCAGGCGCCCTCCGGCGTCCGTTCGCCGAGCAGTCCCTCGGGGCGGAAGACGAGGATCGCGATCAGGATCCCGAAGACCATCGACCGCGTCCAGTCGCTCCCGAGCACCCAGATGGACAGGCCCTCGTTGTAGGCCTGGATGAAACCGATGATGCAGACCGCCCAGCGTCGCGCCGGCGAGGTTGCCGATCCCGCCGAGCACGGCCGCGGTGAACGCGATCAGGCCGAGCTCGAAGCCCGTGTCGTAGCGCATCTGGAACTGAAGCAGGAAGAGCACGCCCGCCGCGCCCGCGAGTGAGCCGGCCAGGACGAACGTGAACGAGATCGTCCGGTTCACGTTGATGCCCATCATCGCGGCGGCGTCCTGGTCCTGCGCCGTCGCCCGCATGGCCTTCCCCTGCTTGGTCGACTTGACCATCCAGGTGAGGATGAGAAGCACCGGGATGGTCACGAGGATGACCGTGAGCTTGTTCCACGGGATCGACACGTCGCCGATCGAGAAGGCCGACGACGACGGGATGAGCTGTGGCGCGCTGCGGTAGTTCACGTCGTAGATGATCAGCGAGATGTTCTGCACGATGAACGACATGCCGACCGCGCTGATCAGCATCGTCAGGCGCGGCTGGGCTCTCAGCCGCCGTAGCCGAGGAACTCGATCGTCGCGTTGATGGTGGCGCCGAAGCCCATCGTCATCAGCGAGGGTCGCGATCAGCCCGCCGATCGCGACGACGACCGCCTCGTCCGCGGAAAGGTTCAGCACGTCGATCATGATCGAGCTGGCAACGAGCCCCGAGAGCGCGAACACGTCGCCGTGCGCGAAGTTGATCAGCTGCAGGATGCCGTAGACGAGCGTGTAGCCGAGCGCGACCAGCGCGTAGACGGAGCCCGTCGTCAGGCCGATGATCGAGACGTTGAAGAACTGCGTCGGGTTGTCGATCAGGTTCCGCAGCAGGATGATCACGATGAGGGCGACGAAGACGATGCCCGAGGATCGAGGTGACGCTCGGACCGCCACGCTTCCGAACCCTTTCCACTGTGCCCGCGTCTACGCTCATCGCATTCGCTACCTCGGAGACAACCGGGGGAGGGCCGAAGCCCTCCCCCGGATCGTTAGCGAGTTACTCCTAGCCTCTCGCCGCCTCGACGTTCTCGTCCTGCGGAGAGAGCACCGTCTCGGTCTCGAGCTCCTCCGCGCCGCGGAAGATCGTGAAGCCGACGACCGCGCCGCTCGCGAGAGCCGGGTCGCCGTTCTCGTTGATCTCGAAGTCGCCGAGGAAGCCGCCGCTGACCTGGGTCTCGAACAGCTTGGCGATGACGTCGCCGCGGGTGTAGTCCGACGTCGGCGATCGCGTCCAGGAGGACCTGCGCAGCCTGCGCGCCGTAGACCGCGTACGGGTCGACGGGCTCGCCGCCCAGCGTCTCCTGGAACGCCGTGATGAACTCCTCGGCGGAGCCCGGTGAACTCCTCGACCGGGACGCCGGCGACCGAGAAGAAGGCGCCGCGCGTGTTCTCCACGCCGGCCTCGTCGATCGTCTGCTGCGTCGTGAAGCCGTCAGGCATGTACAGCTTGACGGCCGTCGTTCGTCGCCAAGGACCTTGACCTTGTCCTTGATGACCTGGGCACCGTTCTCGTCGATCAGGCCGCCGAGGAACACACCGTCTGCTCCCGACTGCTTGATCTTGTTCATGAGCGCCTCGTAGTTCGACGCCTTCGGATCCCACGCGTCGAAGCCGACGACCTCGATGCCGAGGTGCTCGGCGGCGTTGCGCGTGTTGGTCGCGACGCCGAGGCCGTAGGCCTCCTTGTCGTTGAGGATGTACAGCTTCGTCGTGCCCTGCTCCTGCATGAACTCGGCGAGAGCAGCGCCCTGATAGGCGTCGTGGGCGACGACGCGGGCGTAGTTGCGCGTGCCGGCCGGGTAGTACTTGTCCGGCTCGTCATCGGCGCAGCCCGGTCCGCCCTCGGTCAGGCAGACGTACGTGTTCGCCGGGGAGACCATTGCGAGGCCGCCGCCGGGTGCCTGGTTGAGCACCGGGATGATGATCGCGGCGCAGCCCGAGTTGAACGTGCCGATGACGCCCAGAAGGCTCTGGTTCTCGGCGTACGCGTTCGCGTTCTGGCTGCACTTGCCCGGATCCCACTTGCCGGCCTGAGCCGTCGAGTCGTCGCACGACTGGAAGCCGACGTTCGCATCCCCTGCCTTCCAGCCCGCGGTCTCCAGGACCTGCTTGATGGCGCCGACTGATCTGCAGGGTCTGGGTCCGCGAGGACCCCTGGAGCGGCAGGTCGGAAGCGATCAGAACGATCAGGATCGCCTTCGCCTTCGTACTCGATGTCGGTGCACGACGCCGACGGGAGCGCGGTCACCGGCGGGAGATCGACGGACTCCCCGCCGTCGCCGCCATCTTCGCCCGTCTGCGCAGCGCCGCCATCGTCCCCGTCGTCGTCGTCGCCGCCGCAGCCCACCGCTGCGAAGGCGAACACGCCGATCAGGAGCACGAGTAACGCCAAAATCGTCCTTCGTTTCACTACTCCTCCTCTTCGCCCGATTCCTGTTTCGGCGCTTGCGCCCGGCGAGCACCGTTCAGAAGTGCCCGATTATGACTCCGGGTTCCGCGCCCTTGCAACCCCCTCCGGTTACGATGCGCCGCAGTGGAGCACGCCGAAGTGGCGGAACTGGTAGACGCGCTGGACTCAAAATCCAGTGGGGCTAGGCCCCGTGCGGGTTCGATCCCCGCCTTCGGCATCAGCTCACCTCTCCTCGCGCCCGCGTGGTTTGCATCGGTCGGTGCGGGTACGTCCCCAAAGACGTTCGAGCCTCGCCGAAGTTAGACCAGTGGCGAAACGCGTTGCGCTGCTGACCGGAGGAGGAGACTGCCCGGGCCTGAACGCGGTCATCCGGGCGGTGACCCGACGCTCGCTCGACCGGGGGTACCAGGTGATCGGCGTTCGCGGCGGTTGGCGAGGGCTCGTCGAGGGCGCCTTCGAGGAGCTCGACTACCGCTCCATCTCGGGGATCTTGCCCCGCGGCGGGACGATCATCGGCACGACGCGCACGAACCCGTACAAGGTCGACGGAGGCGTCGAGCGCGTGCTCCGAAACACCGAGGAGCAGCGGCTGGACGCGCTCGTCGCCATCGGCGGCGAGGACACGCTCGGCGTCGCCGCGCGGCTCTACGACGAGCATTCCTATCCCGTCGTCGGCGTCCCCAAGACGATCGACAACGACCTCTCCGCCACGGATTACACGTTCGGCTTCGACACGGCCGTGACGGTCGCGACCGAGGCGATCGACCGGCTCCACACGACGGCCGAGTCGCACAACCGCGTGATGGTCGTCGAGGTCATGGGCCGGCACACGGGCTGGATCGCGGTCGTGAGCGGGATCGCCGGAGGCGCGGACGTGATCCTCATCCCGGAGGAGCCCGTCACGGTCGAGGACGCCTGCGACGAGCTCAGGCGCCGGCACGAGCGCGGCAAGGATTTCTCCATCATCGTCGTGAGCGAGGGCTACGAGCTGACCTATCGCTCCGGCGAGAAGCAGCAGATCGCTCAGGCGCCGTCAGCTCGGGATCAGTTCGGCCATGTCCGCCTGGGCGGCGTCGGCGACGTGCTCGCGCACGAGATCGAGGAGCGGACGGGCTACGAGACGCGGGTGACCGTCCTCGGCCACGTCCAGCGCGGCGGGACGCCCACCCCGCGCGACCGCGTGCTCGCGACGCGCTTCGGCCTCAAGGCCGCCGACCTCGTGCACGAGGGCCGCTGGGGCGTCATGGCCGCGCTCCAGGGCGACGCCATCGTCGAGGTGCCGCTCCGAGACGCCGTCGCCGAGCTGAAGACCGTGCCGAAGGAGTTCTTCGAGGTGGCGCGGGCGTTCTTCGGATAGGCGTGGGCCGGCGCGGAGCCTGCGCAGCCGTGCTCGTAGCCGCCGCGCTCGTCGCAGGCGCCGGGTGCGGCTCGGACGACGCGGCAGAGGTCGAAGAGGTTGTCGAGGAGCGGTACTCGACGTTCCCGAGCGAGGCGCAGCCGGACGGGACGCAGCCCTGGCCCGAGGGGCGATTCTCCGGCGACTGCGCCGCCGACGAGAGCGGCAGCTTCCTCTGCTTCTACGAGGACGAGATGGACAGGCAGGGCTACGTGTGCCTGGACGCCTCCACCCCGCCGCAGGTCATGTCAGCGGCAGGCGCGCACGACCCGCGCCGCCGCTTCGACCACGACGGCCGCGCCCTCCCGCCGGACAACCGCTGTCCGGACGTCGCCGACTCCTGACGCGCTCGCGCAGCACTCGGCACATTCCGCGCGCCACCCGCGCGGAGAGCAGCGATAGGCTCGAAATCGGGGGGCCCCCGGCGCGCGCGTCTATTGGAAAAGGAGCAGCAGCGCGTCCGTCGGCGCGTAGTCGTCCGTGAGCACGGGCACGTCGTCCGTCGGGATGAGCGCGTCGTGGCGAGTCGAGGATCGCCTGCCGGAGATCGGGCGCGGTCGGCGACTCGGCGCGGATCTCGTCCCAGCGCTGCGCGAGGAACGTCCGTTGCGGGGACGCCTGCTCGGTCGCCACGAGGATGAGGTTCCGGAACGTCTCGTCGCCCTAGTCGCCGTCGAGGATCGCCGGATGCACGACGACGGTCGGCACGACCGTGCGGTAGGTGCGGTAGATCGACCGGAACAGCCGCGACCCCGGCCCGGCGATGGCGCCGATGGCGTTCGTCACGATCACGCCGCCCGGGTTCAGTCGCGACTGCGCGAGCTGGACGAACTCCCGCGTGACGAGGTGGAACGGGACCGCGTCGGCGAAGAACGCGTCGATCACGATCGCGTCCCAGCGGGTCTCGTCGTCGGCGAGGAAGCGGCGGCCGTCGCCTACCGCGATCTCGAGACGCGGGTCGTCGCGCGGGACGGCGAAGTAGTCGTGCGCCACGTCGACCACCACCGGGTCGATCTCGACCGCCTGCATCTGCACCTCGGGGAAGTCCTGGAGCATGCGTTTCTCCGAGGAGCCTGCGCCGAGCCCGATGAAGAGGATGTTCTCCGCGTCCGGGTTGTACGCGACCGCGAGGTGGAAGAGATCGGTGTAGGCGAATCGCGTCCGCAGCGGGTCGTCGACGTACATCGCGCTCTGGAGCGAGTTGTCGAACCGCAGGTAGCGCGTGTCGGCGTCCTCCACGACCGAGAGCCGGTGGTACTGCGTGTCGCTTGGAGTAGACGACGCGGAGGTCCTCCACCGGGACGACGGCGCGCGGGTCGCGCGCGTCGAGGACGGTCTCCGATCCCCGCGTGCGGTACAGCGGCGACCAGTTCTGCGCGGCCGCCTCGGACAGGGTGCCGCCCGTCTCGGGTGCGAGCTCCGTCGCCGCGTACCCGGCGCCGACGGTCGCGACAGCGGCCAGGACGGCCGCGATCACGAGGCGCTCGGCGAGGGCGACCGCCGCGACCGCCGCGAAGAGCGCGGCCGCCGCGATCCCGATCAGCTGGTCGGTGCCGAACTCCGGGATGAGGAAGAACGAGGTCGCGAGCGTCCCGAAGATGCTTCCCGCGGTCGAGATGGAGAAGAGACGCCCGGCGGTGCGCCCGACGCGCGTCAGCGACTGGGCGCGCAGGCGCACGGCGATCGGCGTCACGCCGGCCATGAGGACGCTCGGGAGGCCGAAGAGCGCAATCGCCGCGATCAGCGGGTTCAGCCGCGGCCCGGGATCCCAGGACACGACCGCCTCCAGCACCGGCTCGTCGATGATCGGAATGAGGAGGATCGTGAGCGCCGCCAGGGCCATGACCCCCAGCAGAAGCCCGGTCGCGGGCAGCCGGTCAGCGAGCGCGCCTCCGAGCCAGTAGCCCACTGCGAGGCCCGTGAGCACGACGCCGATGAGCGAGCCCCAGACGAAGAGCGAGTTGCCGAAGAACGGCGCGAGCACGCGGCTCGCCGCGATCTCCACACCGAGCAGAACGGCGCCCGAGACGAAGACGGCCACCATGACCGGGACGCCGTCGAAGCGCCCCCACCTGTCGGGGCGGCGCCTCGGCGCGCGCTCGGCGACCGCGTCCGCGCCGTTGCCGGTCAGCGGATCCGGGGCGACGGGCTCGCTAGTGCCGAGCTTCTGGGCCACGGACGAGCTCCTCGAGGAGCGCTTCGAACTCCGGCTCCCGCGCGAGCCCATGAATGAGAATCGCGTCGACGCCGGCCCGCTCCAGCGCGAGCACCTGCTCGCGCGACTCGATCCAGGCCTCGGAGACGACCAGCTTGCCGGCGGGCACGTCCGCCAGCAGGTCGAGCGTCCGCTCCAGGTGCTCCTCGTCGTCGTCGAGCCCCGCTTCCGAGATGAGAACGACCTCGGGGTCGACGCGCTCGAGCGCCTCCTCGAGCTCGTCCTCCTCGCGAACCTCGACGGCGCAGTCGAGCCCGAGGTCGAACGCGCGCGCATAGAGCTGTTCGAGCTTGCCCTCGCTCTCCGCGGCGCGAAACTCGACCACGAGCGCGTCTCCTCCCGCGTCCAGGACGACGGCGGGATCGCCGTCGCGGGCGAGAATCGGCAGGCCGGTGGTCGCCCGTGCGCGCGCGATGTCGGCCGCGTGGACGGCGATGCCCTCCGCCCCGGCCTTCTCCGCGAGTGCCGCGAGCTTCTCGATCTCTCCTTCGAGGACGGGGATGACCGAGATCCCGTCGCCCTCGGAGATGGCCTGGCTGAAGCGGCTCACGCCGAGACCGCCTGCGAGGCCGCCGTAATGACGTCGACCGCGTGCGGCGTCCCGATGCGCCCCGCGCCGGCCGCGATGAGCTCGTCCACCTCGTCGCGCCGTCCCGACGGTGCCTGACGCCTTGATGGCGATGCGCTCGGAGAGGTGCTCCCGGAGAAGCTCGACGGCGGAGAGCGTGGCCGCCTCCGTTGCGCCGCCGGTCGAGGTCGAGACGAAGTCGACGCCGACGCCCTCCGCAATCGAGCACGCCAGCTGTGTCCGCTTCGGGCCGAGCCGCTCGCACTCGAGCACGACCTTGACCACCGTCTGGCCGCGGCCCGTGTTGATGCTGCGCATCCCGACCGCGTGCGCCACGGCGGCAAGCTCGTCGCGCGCGTGGTGGAAGTCGCCGGCGAGCATCGCCTCCGTGTTCATGACGAGCTCGAGCTCGTGCGAGCCCTCGGCGACGCAGCGCTCGGCGTCGGCGAGCTTGACGCGCAGGTCGTCCCCGCCCTGCGGATAGCCGACAACGGCCGTCACCTTGACGTCGCAGCCGCGCAGACGCTCGGCCGCGAAGCCGACCGCGCCCGGCAGGACGCAGACCGACGCGAAGTGGTGCTCGCGCGCCTCGTCGCAGACGCGGGCGAGGGCCGCCTCGGACGCCTTGCGGTCCAGCAAGGTGTGGTCGATGGTCTTGGCGAGCTCTGCGAGCCGACGGGCCATGAGTCTCGAAACCCTAGTGCAGCGCTAGACGCCGATGGGGTGCCAGACGGTCTTCAGCTCGAGGAACGAGGCTGCGTGCCACGGCGACTGCCCATCGCCGTTGCGCACGACCCGCTTCACGTTCTCGGCGGCCAGGCGCTCGAGCTCCTCGACGTCGTCCTCCGCGCCCCCGAGGTCGAGCGCGTTCACGTCCATGTGGCCCGCAACGATCGGCGCGAGCTCGCGCTTGCGCCCCGTGACCAGGTTGACGACCCCACCCGGCACGTCCGAGGTGGCGAGCACCTCGGCCAGCGTCACGGCCGCGAGCGGGCGGCGCTCGGAGGCGATCACGACGGCGGCGTTCCCGCCGACGATCACCGGCGCGAGACGCGAGACCAGGCCGGCGAGCGGCGGCTCCTCGGGCGCGATGACGCCGACGACGCCGGTCGGTTCCGGGATCGTGAAGTTGAAGTACGGGCCCGCGACGGGGTTCGACGCACCGAGCACCTGGGCGAGCTTGTCCGCCCAGCCGGCGTACCAAACCCAGCGATCGACGGCGGCGTCGACCTCCTCGTCGCTCCCGGTCAGCTCGGCGAACTCGGCCCGCCGGCCCTCCATCATCTCCGCCACCCGGTACAGCACCTGCCCGCGGTTGTACGCGGTCATGCCGGCCCACTTGGGGAAGGCGCCACGGGCGGCGCGCACCGCGTCGCGGACGTCCTTGCGGGAGCCGAGCGCGACGTTCGCGCCTTCGACCTCGTACGTGCGGCCGGACTCCGAGCGCGGGAACGCGCCGCCGACGTAGAGCTTGTATGTCTTCTTGACGGGCAGGCGGCTCATTCGTCGAACTCCATGTAGGGCGCGAGCCCGTGCAGGCCGCCCTCGCGGCCGAAGCCCGACTCCTTGTAGCCGCCGAAGGGCGACGTCGGGTCGAAGCGGTTGTACGTGTTCGCCCAGATGACCCCGGCCCGGAGCCGGTTCGCCATCGAGAGGATGCGCGAGCCCTTCTCCGTCCACACGCCCGCCGACAAGCCGTAGGGCGTGTTGTTCGCCTTCTCGACGGCCTCGTCGGGCGTGCGGAAGGTGAGCACGGAGAGCACCGGCCCGAAGATCTCCTCCTGGGCGATCCGGTAGCTCTGCGCGACGTTCGTGAAGACGGTCGGCGGGAACCACCAGCCCTTCTCCGGCAATTGGCACGGCGGCTGGTAGATCTCGGCGCCCTCCTCCTCCCCGGCCGCGACGAGCTCCTTGATCCGCTCGAGCTGCGCCTGCGAGTTGATGGCGCCGACGTCCGTGTTCTTGTCCAGCGGGTCGCCCACGCGCAGCGTCGACATGCGCCGCTTCAGCTTCGCCACGACCTCCTCGAAGACCGACTCCTGGACGAAGAGGCGCGAGCCGGCGCAGCAGACGTGGCCCTGGTTGAAGTAGATGCCGTTGATGATCCCCTCGACCGCCTGGTCGAGAGGCGCGTCGTCGAAGATGATGTTGGCCGCCTTGCCGCCGAGCTCGAGCGTGAGCTTCTTCCGGCTCCCGGCTGCCGCGCGCATGATCTCCTTGCCGACCTCCGTCGAGCCCGTGAAGGCGACCTTGTCGACCTCGGGGTGCTTGACCAGCTCGGCGCCTGCGCGGCCGTCACCCGTGACGATGTTGACGACGCCGGGCGGCAGCTCGGCCTGACGCAGCACGTCGCAGAAGAGGAGCGCGGTGAGCGGCGTCGTCTCGGCCGGCTTGAGGACGACCGTGTTCCCCGCCGCGAGCGCCGGCGCGATCTTCCACGAGAGCATGAGCAGCGGGAAGTTCCAGGGGATGACCTGGCCGGCGACGCCGACCGGGCGCGGCTTGCGGTTCGGGAAGGCGTACTCGAGCTTGTCCGCCCAGCCTGCGTAGTAGAAGAAGTGCGCGGCGGAGAGCGGCAGGTCGACGTCGCGGGACTCCCGGATCGGCTTGCCGCCGTCGAGCGACTCCAGCACGGCGAACTCGCGCGAGCGCTCCTGGAGGATGCGCGCGATCCGGTAGAGGTACTTCGCCCGCTCACCGGGAGCGAGATCCGACCAGCCGTTCTCGAACGCGTCGCGCGCGGAGCGCGACGGCGAGATCGACGTCCTCGGCGCCCGCGTAGGCGACCTCGGCCAGCGCCTCCTCGTCGCGCGGCGCGGTGCTCGGGGCGTACTCGCCCGAGCGAGGCTCGACCCACTCGCCGCCGACGAAGAGCCCGTAGCGGTCCTCGAGCCGGACGATGTCGCGGGACTCCGGCGCCTCCGCGTACTCGAACGCGGAGGGAACCGGCGAGCGGTCCTGTCTCTTCTCTACCTCGGCCATCAGTCGATCGTGAAGTAGTCCGGGCTCTGGTAGCGGCCCGTCTTCTCCTTGCGGATCTGCATGAGCACGTCGTTGAGGAGCGACGAGGCCCCGAAGCGGAAGAGATCGGGCGTCAGCCACTCGGGCCCGAGCGTCTCGTTGACCATCACGAGGTACTGGACGGCCTGCTTCGCGTGGCGGATGCCGCCCGCGGGCTTCATCCCGATCTTCTTGCCGGTCTCTTCGTAGACGTCACGGATCGCCTCGAGCATGACGAGCGTGACCGGCAGCGTCGCGGCGGGCTGGATCTTCCCGGTCGAGGTCTTGATGAAGTCGGCGCCGCCGGCGATTGCCAGCAGGCTCGCGCGGCGCACGTTGTCGTAGGTGCCGAGCTCACCGGTCTCGAGGATCACCTTGAGGTGGGCCCGGCCGGAGACCTCCTTCACGCGCCGAACCTCGTCGTAGACCTTCGCGTAGTGGCCCGAGAGGAACGCGCCGCGGTCGATGACCATGTCGATCTCGTCCGCGCCCGACTCGGCCACGCGCGCGGCCTCCTCGACCTTCAGCTCGGTCGGCACCTGCCCCGAGGGGAACGCGGTCGACACCGAGGCGACCTTGACGCCGCTGCCCTCGAGCCGCTCGAGCGCGTGCGGGACGAGACTCGGGTAGATGCAGACCGCGGCCACCGACGGCACCGTCAGGTCGGCCGGGTCGGGGCGCATCGCCTTGGAGCAGAGCGCGGCGACCTTGCCCGGCGTGTCGGCGCCCTCCAGCGTGGTCAGGTCCATCATGCGCACGGCGAGGTCGAGCGCGAAGACCTTGGAGTCGCGCTTGATCGAGCGCTTCGCGAGCGTGGCCGCGCGCTCCTCGACCGCGACCTGGTCGATGGAGCCGATGCGCGGAAGTCTCGGCTCGAGCGGAAGCTCGAAGCCGCTCGGCAAGGCGGGTGCCTGCGCCATGGCGACAAAGTGTAGCCCGCTGCAATCGTCGCCCCGGATGCTCACCTCGCCGGCGATTCGTGCCGATGAGGGAGTCATGAAGCGCACGATGAGCACCAGGACGGCCCTCGTCGGCCTCGCCGCGTCTCTCGCCGGGCTCGCGGTCGCCTCGGTCGCGTACTTCGGCCAGCGCCGCTAGCTGCGCAGGACCGGCACACGCTCGGCACGTTCCGCGCGCCACCCGCGCGGATTTCACCGCTAGCGTCAAATGAGGGGGCGCCCCGCCGCCACGCCTCGTGCGGACCGGGTCGCGACGGACAGGTCCGAAGCAGCTAGGCGGCGACCAGCTCCTCGACCAGCGGCGCCGTGTCGAGCGGGTCGAAGCCGATGCGGTCGGCGATCTCCTCGCTCGTGGGGCGCGTTCCCTCGGCCCACAGGTCGCGCAGGATCTCGCCGGTCTCGGGCCGGCGCCACCAGTCCTCACCGATCCGCTCCCGCAGGTGCGCGCGGAGCTGCGCCGTGCGGATCCAGGCGCGCAGGTAGTCCGCCGAGTAGAAGTCGCCGTCCATGTCGGCGAGGTAGCCGTCCGGCCGGTAGCGGAAGCCGATCGCGCCCCGCAGCTTGTCGGCGTAGGTCTGCGCGTGGTTGGCCGCGTTCTCGAAGTCGCCCCAGAACTCGAGCTCGTACTCGAGCTTCGCCGCGTACCGGCGAAAGAGCAGCACCTCGAGGAAGCGGGCCGACTCGGCGCGCTCCGCGTCCTCCTCCTCGGAGAGCCCGAAGTGGATCGCGTGCCAGCCCGGCTCGCGGGTGATCGACTCGAGCAGGAACGAGTAGATCTCGGTCAGCGCGTGGTCGCGCGACAGGCGGCGGAACGTGTACGGGAGGTCGGGGTCGATGCCGGCGTAGTGGAGCGCGTGACCGGCCTCGTGCAGCAGCGCCTGGTAGTCGTGGAGCCCGCCCTGTGCGCGGGTGATCAGGTGCACGACCGACGGCGGGTCGGATGCGATCACGCATGCGCGCGGGTTCTTCTGCGGCCGGTCGTCCAGGTCGAGCCGGATGCGGTCGTTCGAGGCCAGGTCGAGCCCCAGGCTCGAGAGGGTCTCCAGCGAGACCGGCACCGAGCGGTCGCGCGCGTAGAGGTCGGCCAGCGGGGACATCCGCCGCAGGTACGCGACGTGGTAGGAGTCGGGCTCGTCCTCGCGCTCCGAGCCGAGGATCAGGTCGAGCCAGCGGTCGCGGAGAGGCTCCCACGTCTCCACCTGCCGGGCGGACGCGTCCGCGAGGGCGCTTGCGAGCGCGCGCAGGTCGATCGCCTTGCGCTCGGCGCTCCGGCGGATCGGGTCGGGGTCGCCTGACAGCTCGGCGTCGAGCGCCTCGGCGTGCCGCATGAGCTCGTGCCGCTCGCCGTTGAAGCCCGCGGACGCCTCGCCGGCGAGCTCGCCCAGCTCGCGGCGCGCGTCGTAGTCGTCGAGGACGGCGAGCTGCGCCTGTGCGGAGCGGAGCGGGAGCGACTCGCCCCGGAACTCGACGCGCTCGGCCAGGATCGCGTTCTCGAGCTTGTCCGACTCGTCCGCCAGCTCGCGCACGACGATGCCGCCGGCGCAGGCCTCACGAAGCCGATAGAGCCGCTCGCGGCCCTCCCCGCGCACCCGCTCCTCCTCGGCCTTCAGCGCGTCGAGCTGCTCGCGCGAGAAGAGATCGTCGTAGCGGGCGACGATCGCGGCCTGCTCGCTCGTCTCCTTCTCGCCGACGCGCACCGCGCGCGCCTCCTCGGAGCGCTCGTAGAGAAAGCGAGCCAGCTGCTCCTCGAATTCGTCCGGTGTCCTGACCACGGCCATGCGGAACCCCCCAAGCTGTTAGATGCCGAGCCGCTCGAGCGCGCCGGCGTCTCTGCGCCAGCTCGGTCGAACCTTGACCCCGAGATCGAGGAACACCTTTCGCCCCAGGAGCGCCTCGATCTCCTGCCGCGCTTTCGTGCCTATGGCCTTGATCATACTGCCGCCCTTTCCGATCAGGATTCCCTTCTGGGATTCCGTCTCGACCCAGACGAGCGCGCGCACCCTCCCCTTCTCCACATCGAGCTCGTCGATCTCCACCGAGATGGCGTGCGGCACCTCCTCGCGGGTGAGGGCGAGCGCCTTCTCGCGGACGATCTCCGCGATCCGGGCCTCGAGCGGCAGGTCGGTGCGCGTGTCCTCGTCGAAGTAGGCGGGCCCCTCCTGAAGGAGCCCGGCGAGGTCGCCCAGAAGCGGGCCGAGCCCGTCGGACCGAAGGGCGCTGATCGGGTGCAGCGCATGGAAGTCCCCGAGCGTCGCGGCCTCCGTGATCTGCTCGGCGATGCGCCCCGGATCGACCCTGTCGACCTTGTTCAGCGCGATCACGACCGGCGGGCCGGCGGCGAAGATCCGCTCCGCGATGAAGCGGTCGCCGGCGCCGATGCGCTCGTTGGCGGCCAGGACGAAGAGGAAGGCGTCGACGTCGGCGAGCGTCTCGTCCACGGTGCGCTGCATCCGCTCGGTGAGCGCGTCGCGTGGGCGCTGGAAGCCGGGCAGGTCGAGCAGCACGAGCTGGAACGGCCCGTCCTCCGCCTCGCCGTTGACGACGGCGGAGATCCGGCGCCGCGTGGTCTGCGGCTTGTCGGAGACGATGGCGACCTTCTCGCCGGCGAGCGCGTTGACGAGGGTGGACTTGCCGACGTTCGGGCGACCCGCGACGGCGACGAAGCCGCTTCTCAAAGCTCGAACGAGTCGGGCAGCAGCTCGTCCGGCCGGCGGACGAGGAGCTCCCCCTCGTGCATGAACGCCACGCGGTCGACGCCGAACTCGAAGAGCCACTGGCGGCACCCGCCGCAGGGCGACGCGGTGACCGCGACGGCCTCGACCTCGCCGGGGCGAACGCCCTCGGCGACGGCGCGGGCGAGCGCACAGCGCTCGGCGCAGAGGCCGAGCGGGTAGGAGGCGTTCTCGACGTTGACGCCGGTGATGATGCGGCCGTCCCTGAGCAGGGCGGCGGCGCCCACGTGGTACTTGGAGTACGGCGCGTAGGCGTTGTCGGCCGCCTGGCGGGCGACCTCGGCGAGCTCGACGTCGGTCATGCGAGCACCTGGAAGAGGATCATGCTGACGAGCGTACCCGTGACCGCGCCCAGCACGACCTCGGAGGTCGTGTGGATCCCGGACTCGACGCGCGTCTGCGCGACGAGGAGCGCCATGATCAGCGCGACGAACGAGACGACGACGCGCTCGTCGTCGACGATGAAGGTGATCGCCGTCCAGCCGCCGAACGCGAGCGCCGCGTGGCCCGACGGAAGCCCTCCGCGAAGCGGCGTCCCGCTCCCGGTGAGCGCCTTGCTCGCGATCACGATCAGGACGATGAGGATGAGCGCGATCAGCGTCAGGTTGGCGGGCGCCTCGCGCAGCCGCTCGACGAGCCGCGAGCTCGGCTCGGTGAGGCGGTCGGCGAAGACGAGGTAGCCGATGACGATCGCGTTGACCGCGGCGATGAGGACGGCGCCGGCGGCAATGTCCTTCGCCATCTTCGCCAGCGGGTCGAAGGAGGTCGTGGCGAGGTCGATCGTCGCCTCGATGGCGGTGTTGACCATCTCGGCGATGAGCACGAACGAGATCGCGATCAGGAGCGCCATCAGCTCGAGCTTCGTGACGCCGTAGGAGAACGCGAGGATGAGCACGGCCGTCGCGAGCCCGAAGTGGATGCGCATGTTGCGCTCCGTGCGCAGCACGTGGATGACGCCCTCGAAGGCCCAGTTGAAGCTCTGGAGGACCGCCGGTGTCCGCCGCTCGCTCATGGCGCGTGCGTTTGCTCGCGGCGCTCCATCTCCTCCCCATGCTCGTACCCGAGCAGGTGGAGGAGGCCGTGCACGAGCGGTGCGCGCCAGGCGTCGCCGACGACCTGCGGGCAGAGGACGACGTCCCCGAGCTGCCGCGGCACGCCGTCCGGGAGGGGCTCGCGGCCGTCGATCGGGAACGAGAGCACGTCCGTGGCCTCGTCGATGCCCAGGTGCTCGCGCTTCAGCTCGCGCATGCGCTCGGGCGGCTCGAAGGCGACGCCGAGGTCGCCGTCGTCCACCCCCTCGTCGCCCAGCACCCGCCGGCAGGTTTCGAGAACGGCGGCTCTCGTCCTGGGGGACGCCGCTGCGGTTGGCGACCTCGATCCGGATCACCGGCGGCGTTGCGTGCCCGTCTCCTCGGCGTGGCGCTTGTACGCCTCGACGATCCGCTGGACGAGCACGTGGCGCACGACGTCCTGGTTGCCGAACTCGACGAACTCGATCCCGTCGATCTCCCCGAGGATCTGGCGCACGTGGATGAGGCCCGAGGCCTGGTCCTGCGGGAGGTCGATCTGGGTCACGTCCCCGGTGACGACGACTCTCGAGCCGAAGCCGAGCCGCGTCAGGAACATCTGCATCTGCTCGGGCGTGGTGTTCTGCGCCTCGTCGAGGATGATGAACGAGTCGTTGAGAGTGCGGCCGCGCATGAATGCGAGCGGCGCGACCTCGATCGTGCCGCGCTCCATGTAGGCGTTCAGGCGGTCGGCGTCGAGCATGTCGTAGAGCGCGTCGAAGAGCGGGCGCAGGTACGGGTCGACCTTGGCCAGCATGTCGCCGGGGAGGAACCCGAGCCGCTCGCCGGCCTCGACGGCCGGCCGCGTGAGGATGACGCGGTTGACGTCGCGGTCGGCGAGCGCCGCGACTGCAAGGGCCATCGCAAGGTAGGTCTTCCCGGTCCCGGCAGGCCCGATCCCGAAGGTGATCGTGCCCGACGCGGATCGCGTCCACGTAGGCCTTCTGGTTCACGGTCTTCGGCGTGATCTTCTTGCCGCGATGCCGCCAGACCACGTCCTCGAAGACCTCACGCGGATCCTTGGCGGCGTCGAGCGCGGCGAGCACCGCGTCGACCGTGCTGGGCCCGATCGCGTGCCCGCTCTCGACCAGCTCGACGAGCTCGTCGAGGACGAGCCGCGCCTCATCGACGCGGGTGTCGTCGCCTTCGAGCGTGAGCTGGTTCCCCCGCAGCCGCACGACGACCTCCATCCGGTCGCGGAGCGCCCGCAGGATCCCGTCGTCGACGGTTGCGAGCTCGGCGGCGACTTCGTTGGAGACCGAAAGGACTTGCTGCAACGCTTCGAAGTCTAGTCGGCGCCAGAACGGCGCCAACGCAGGGGCTTTGGGGCCGTCGGCGGCCCGCACGTCACCTCTCGGCCCGGGGGAACCCCTCGATCGAACGCTAGCGAGGAATTCCGCACGAGAGGCGCGCGGAACGTGCCGGAAGCTGCGCGAAACTGACGCGAATCAGGCGAGCTTCTCGCGAACGAGCTGGCTCACGGCCGAGCCGTCTGCGCGGCCGGCGACCTGGGGCATCACATCGGCCATCACCCGGCCCAGGTCGCGGAGGGAGGTGGCGCCCGTCTCGGCGATCGCGTCGTCGACGATCTGCTCGAGGTCGTCCTCGCCGAGCGGCTCCGGCATGAACTCCTCGATGATCTCGAGCTCCTCCTCCTCGGTCGCGGCCTGTTCCTCGCGGCCCGCGGAGCGGAACGCCTCGGCCGCCTCCGCGCGCTGTTTGCGCTCGCGTTGGAGCACCTGCAGCTCCTCGTCCTCCTTGAGCGGGCGCCCGAGCTCCTTCTCCGCGGCGCGCAGCGACGCGAGCGTCATGCGGAGCGTGTCGGCGCGAAGCTGCTCCCGGCCCTTGATGGCGTCCTTGATCTCCGCCTCGATCTCGCCGATCAGGCTCATTCGAACCCCGCCAGGGTCGACGTCCCGCCGAGCACGTGCCAGTGCAGGTGGAAGACCGTCTGGCCGCCGCCCGGGCCGACGTTGACGATCACCCGATAGTCCTCGAGCCCGGCCTCGCTGGCCGTGTCGGCCACGAACTCGAGCATCCGCTTCGCCTCGTCGGGCGGGAACTCGCTCACGTCGCGGAACGTGTCGACGTGGCGCTCGGGGATGACGAGCAGGTGCGTCGGCGCCTTGGGGTTGATGTCGCGCACGGCGGCGAAGCCATCGCCCTTCCGGACGTGGTCGCCCTCCGCATAAAGGCCGCAGAAGAGGCAGTCAGACTGGGACACCGACGATTCCTTCCTCGCTCACGCCTACCGCTCTCGCCCTGACGAGAGCCCCGACCTGAGCCTGCACGAGCCAGGGAGTGTAGTCGTCGCCGTAGCCGCGGCCCGGGCGGTCGACCAGGACGGCGTCCTCGCCGCCGACCTTCGACTCCCAGCGCCGGCGCGACGCCTGCTCCGAGAGTGAGCGCAGGCGGGCGCCGCGCTCCTTCTTCACCGCGGGCGGGACAGGGTCGTCGGCGGCCGTCCGCGTGCCCGGGCGCGGCGAGTACGGGAAGACGTGCACCTTCGTGATCCCCGCCTCCTCGACCACGCGCAGCGTGCGCTCGAACGCAGCGTCGTCCTCGCCCGGGAACCCGACGATCACGTCGGTCGTCAGGTTGAACTCCTCCGCCGGCGCGACGCGGCGCAGGTAGGTCGTCGCCGAGTACCGTCGGCGCATCGCGGTGAGGATGTCGTCGTCCCCGGACTGGAGCGGGACGTGGAGGTGCGGCGAGACGGCGGGCGTTTCGCGCATCGCTCGGAGAAGCGCCGGGCTCACGTGGTTGACCTCGATCGACGAGAGGCGCAGCCGCTCGAGGCCGGCGGTCGCGCCCGCGGCGCGCACGAGGGCCGGGAGGTCCATGCGCGCGGCCCGGTCGCGGTAGCAGCCCAGGTTGATCCCCGTGAGGACGACCTCGCGGTGTCCCTGCTCGACGCGCCTGCGGATTTCCCCGAGGACGGCTTCGGCCGAGCGGCTCCGGGAGGCGCCGCGGACCTGTGGGATGACGCAGAACGCGCACGAGAAGCTGCAGCCGTCCTGCACCTTGACGAAGGCGCGCGTCCGGTCGAGCCCGACGTTGGCGTCGACGCAGCCGATCGCGCCGACATCGCCGGCGACGAACGTCGGCGTCCGCTCTCCCGGAAGCCGGACCACCGTGACGTTCGGCGGCAGAGACGCGAATCCGTCGCCTGCGAGGTTCGCCCCGCAACCGGTCACGTAGACGCGCCTCGCCGTTCGTGCGGCTCTGCGGGCTGCCTGGCGCGACTTGCGGACGGCCTCGTTGGTCACACAGCACGTGTTCACGACGGCCACGTCCGCGGCATCCGTGCCCGCCTCCAGGTGGCCGTCGGCGATCAGGCGCTCGCGGATCTCCTGCGCGTCGGTCTGCGAGACCTTGCAGCCGAGGAAGTCGACGGTGAACGTCGCCATGAGGCGCGATGCTAGCCCACTCGGCTTGATGCGCCCGGACGCGTTCCCCGCACGAGGAGATCCGCGGCCCAGCCGGCGGCGACGCGCCGGTCGACGACGCGCCACCCTCGCGGCTCCGGCCGCTCCGCCTCCAGGTAGCCCGAGGCGATCGCGATTCGGCCCTCGAACCGCTCGAGCGCCTGCTCGACCGGAGCGCGCGCGATGTTGGCGACGGCGACCTCGACGTCCGGAAGCGGGTCGGCGAGGACATCCGCACGACGAGCCTCGACGCGCACGCCGTTGGCGGCCGCGTTCTCGCGCGTCGCGGCGACCGCCAGCTCGTCGTCGTCGAGCGCCAGCACGGGCGAGAAGCCGAGCTTCGCGGCCGCAACCGCGAGGACGCCCGAGCCGCAGCCGAGGTCGGCGAGGCCCGCCGGCTCGACCTCGAGCAGCAGCTCGATGCACAGCCGAGTCGTCGCGTGCGCTCCCGTTCCGAAGGCCCGGCCGGGGTCGACGACGATCGCGGTCAGGCCTGCCTCGGCGGCCTCCCACGGCGGGCCGATCCAAAGCGTGCCGATCGTGACCGGCTTGTGGAAGTCCTTCCACGCGTCCTCCCACCCCTGGGCGACCGGGCGCTCGCTGACGGTCCCGAGCGGCTCGAGCCGCTGCGACGGCGTCGGGACGCTCGGTGTAAGCGGTGAGCTCGACGCCGGCATCGCCGCCTCGCTCCTCGAAGCCCTCGGGGAACAGATCGATCATCACCGCGCGCGCCTCCTCCGACCGCTCGGGCGGCACGGAGACCGTCACGCGGCGCAGCGCGCTCAGCGGAAGGCCGAACGGATCTTGTCGAAGAGGCCGCCCTCCGACCGGTAGTTGCGGTCGTGCTCGCTGCGTGCGAACTCCTCGAGCAGCCGACGCTGCTCGTCGGACAGCTGGCCTGGGACGGCGACGTTGACGAGCACGCGGTGGTCCCCGGAGCCGCGGCCCTGCAAGGACAGGCATGCCCCTGCCGCGAAGCACGTGGATCTCGCCGGGCTGCGTACCCGGCTCGAACTCGAGCTCGGCGTCGCCTTCGAGCGTGGGCACCCGGACCGTCGTCCCGAGCGCCGCCTGGGTCATGGTCAGGTCGACCGTCGAGATGATGTCGTTGCCCTCGCGGACGAAGCGGGGGTCCGGCCGGACGTGGACGAGGATGTATGCGTCGCCCGCCCGGCCGCCGAGAGCGCCCGCGTGGCCCTCGCCGCTGATGCGGATCCGCTGCCCGTCGTGAATCCCGCGCGGGATCTCGACGTCGAGCTCGCGCTCGGTCGTCTGCCTCCCGGTGCCGGAGCAGTCCTCGCACGGCGTCTCGACCACCTGGCCCGTGCCGCCGCACTGGGCGCAGCCCTGGGTGCGCACGACCTGGCCGAAGAGCGAGCTCGAGACGGTCTGGACGCGCCCGAGCCCGTCGCACACCGAGCAGGTCAGCGGCGTGGTGCCGGCGGCCGCGCCGTTGCCGCCGCAGGTCGAGCAGGCGACGACGACCGGGAACGGAACCTTCCGCGCAACGCCCTCGGCCGCCTCCACGAGGTCGATCTCGACCTCGGCGAGCACGTCGGCGCCGCGCGCCGCCCGGGTGCGCCCCGCCATCCCGCCGAAGAGGTCGTCCCCGAAGAACGCCGAGAAGATGTCCGCGAGGTTCCCGAAGTCGAAGTCGGTCGGGCGAAACCCGCCGGTCCGCAGGCCGTCGTGGCCGTAGCGGTCGTAGAGCTCCCGCGTCTCGGGCTTCGACAGGACCTCGTAGGCCTCCGCCGCCTCCCGAAACCGCTCGTGCGCCTCCGGGTGATCGGAGACGTCGGGATGGAGCTCCCGCGCAAGCCGCCGGAAGGAGGACTTGATCGCCCGGTCGTCGGCATCCCGGCTGAGGCCGAGGATCTCGTAGTAGTCGCGCCGCGTCGTGGCCACGTCAGCTCTCGTAGAGCTCTTCCACGAAGCGGGAGAGCTCGTGCGCCGCCGACCGGACGGCGCCGATCGCCGTCACGTAGTCCATGCGCATCGGACCGAGCAGGCTGACCGTGCCGAGGTTGCGGTTCTGGAGCCCGTACGCCGCCCCCACGAGGGCGACGCCGGCGAGGTCCGGATCCTCGAGATCCGGGCCGACTCGTACGAACGGGCGCTTGGAGACGAGGCTCGCGCGGAGCAGGTCGAGGGCCGTCGCCCGGTGCTCGAGCATCTCGAGCAGCCGCCGGTACGTCCTCAGCTCGTCCGACCGGAACTCGTCGAGGACGCCGGCCGTACCGCCGACGTAGAGCGTCTGCTCGTCCGCTTCCATCACCTCGGTGAAGGCCGGGCGCATGCGGTCGAGGAACTCGCGCTCCCGCTGCGAGAGCGCCGGGTCCTCGAAGCGCAGGCGCAGCAGCCTGGCGCCGAGTTGTAGCCCGGCGACCGTCTCGTTGAGGTACTGGCCCGCCCACTCCGCCAGGCCCGGATCGACCGGCTCGTCGAACGTGATGACGCGCTTCGTCACCCCGCCCGTCGAGGTGATGACGACCACCACGGCGACGTGCGGCTGGAGGAGCAGGACCTCGATGTGGCGCACGATCGTCGACTCCCGCGCCGGCGCCGAGACGAGCGCGAGCAGGTGCGTGAGGTCGGCGAGGGCCTCCGTCGTCGCCCGCAGGGCGAGGTCGACCTCGCTCTCGACGACCGTGAGGTCGAGGTCGAGGGCGCTCACCCGCGGCCCCGGCCTGTCGAGCACCCGGTCGACGAAGAAGCGGTAGCCGGCCTCCGTCGGCACACGCCCGGCGGACGTGTGCGGGTGCATGAGCAGCCCCTGCTCCTCGAGCACCGCGAGCTCGTTGCGCACCGTCGAGGAGGAGACGTCCAGCCCGGCGCGCTCGACGAGCGCCTTCGAGCCCACCGGCGTGCCGGTGGCGACGTAGGTCTCGACGACGCGGGCGAGGAGCAGCTCCTGCCGCGCGCTCAGGCGGAGTTCCTGTGCGTCCATGCTCTATTCAAATTGTACGTTTGCAGGGCTTTCGGCCATCAGCTCGGCCGTGACGCCGCCTCCGAGGAAGCGCCCGCGGGCGGTGAGGGCGAGCCCACCGTCCCGCAGCTCGGCCAGACCGAGGCGCTCCATCCGGTCGAGCGCGACCGGGTCGAAGGCCCCGGCCACGTCGGCCAGCGGCACCGGCTCGTCGAGCCTGAGGCCGAGCATCAGCCGTTCGCGGCTGACGACGTCCGCCTCGAGCGGCTCTTCCTCCCTGGGAGGCATCGCGCCGCGAGCGAGCGCGGCCACGTACGCGGGCAGCGCCGGCCGGTTGCGCCAGCGCAGGCCGCCGACCGTCGAGACCGCCCCGATCCCCAGGCCGAGATAGTCCCTGCCCAGCCAGTAGCCGAGGTTGTGGCGCGCCTGCCGTCCGGGCCGGCAGAAGTTGGCCGTCTCGTACCAGCGGTAGCCGGCGGCGGTCAGCTCGTCGACCACGAGCTCGAAGTAGCCCTCCATCGCGTCCGCCTGGCGCTCGAGCTCGTCTCCGTGCGCGTGGGTGAAGCGCGTGCCGGGCTTGGCCTCGAGCTCGTAGCACGAGAGGTGCTCCGGGCCGAGCGCGATCGCCTCTGCAAGATCGTGTTCGAGGTCGGAGGGGCTCTGGCCGGGGATCCCGTAGATGAGGTCGAGCGAGATGTTGTCAAATCCGGCATCACGCAGATGGTAGAACGCGCGCCGGACGGTCTCGGGGCGAGCCTGGCGCTCGAGCACCTCGAGGAGATGCGGCTGGAAGCTCTGGGCGCCGAGCGACACGCGCGTCACGCCGCCGGCGCGGAGCAGCGACGCGAGCTCCGGGGTCACGGTCTCGGGATTGGCTTCGACGGTCACCTCGTCGGCGGACGGCAGCCCGCCAAGCAGGCGCTCCAGAGCCCGCGGCTCCGTGTAGGTCGGCGTCCCGCCGCCCAGGAAGACGGTCTCGACCCGGTCGGCCAGGAGCCCGCGCTGGAGCTCGAGCTCGGCGAGGAGGGCGTCGACGTAGGCGCCGTGCCCGTCGCGGCGACCGACGAGCGTGACGAAGTCGCAGTACCCGCAGCGGTGCGCGCAGAACGGCACGTGCACGTAGAGGTGGCGGGCGCCGTTCACTTCCGCTCACCGTCCAGGTTGAGGACCGCGAGGAACGCCTCCTGCGGCACCTCGACGGCGCCGACCTGCTTCATGCGCTTCTTCCCCTTCTTCTGGCGCTCGAGCAGCTTCCGCTTGCGCGTGATGTCGCCGCCGTAGCACTTGGCGAGCACGTCCTTGCGCTTGGCCTTGATCGTCTCGCGCGCGACGATCCGCGCGCCGATGGCGGCCTGGACGGGCACGTCGAACATCTGCCGTGGGATCTCCTGACGCAGGCGATCGACCAGCGCGCGCCCACGCGGGTACGCCGCGTCCTTGTGGACGATCAGGCTCAGTGCGTCCACCAGGTCGCCGGCGAGCAGGACGTCGAGGCGCACGAGCTCGCCCGGCTCGAACCCGACGATGTCGTAGTCGAAGCTCGCGTAGCCCTTCGTCCGGCTCTTCAGCTGGTCGTAGTAGTCGTAGACGATCTCCGCGAGCGGAAGGTCGTACGACAGGAGC
Source organism: uncultured Actinomycetes bacterium (assembly GCA_963748205.1). Classification (GTDB taxonomy): domain Bacteria; phylum Actinomycetota; class Thermoleophilia; order Gaiellales; family Gaiellaceae; genus JAIBJN01. The sequence continues at coordinate 51,151 of CAVVIB010000002.1, read as the reverse complement.
ACGCGCTCCTCGCTCAGGTACTCCATGTGGTGGAAGCGCCCGCGGCGGTCGTTGTTGAGCTCCATGACCGCGCCGACGTAGTCCTTCGGCACGATCGTCGTCGCGCGGATGTACGGCTCCTCGACGAGCTCGACCTCGCGCGGCATGTCGGCGGGGTTGTGCACCTCGACCTCCGCGCCGGTCTTGGTCAGCACGCGGTAGGCGACGTTCGGCGCCGTGACGAGCAGGTCGAGGTCGAACTCCCGCTCGAGGCGCTCGCGCACGATCTCCATGTGCAGGAGCCCGAGGAAGCCGCAGCGGAAGCCGAAACCGAGCGCCTGCGACGTCTCGGGCTCGTAGAAGAGCGAGGCGTCGTTGAGCTTCAGCTTCTCGAGCGCGTCGCGAAGCGCGGGATAGTCCTCCCCGTCGGTCGGGAACAGGCCCGCGAAGACGGTCGGCTTCACGTCCTTGTAGCCGGGAAGCGGCTCGGCGGCCGGTTGATCCTGTGCGGTGAGCGTGTCGCCGACGCGCAGGCGGCTGACCTCCTTCAGACCCGTGACGACGTAGCCGACCTCGCCGGCTTCGAGGGTCGCGGTCGGGCTCCGGTCGGGCGAGAAGAAGCCGAGCTCCTCCGCCTCGAAGCGCGTTCCGGCGGCCATCGCGCGCAGGCGCTGGCGCGTGGAGAAACGCCCGTCGACCATGCGCACGAACGCGACCACGCCGCGGTACTGGTCGTAGGAGGAGTCGAAGACGAGCGCCCTCGGCGGCGCGTCCAGGTCGCCGACGGGCGGCGGGATGCGATCCACGACCGCGTCCAGCACCGCCTCCACCCCCTCCCCGGTCTTGGCCGAGATGCGGACGACGCGCTCGGGGCCCTCGCCCACGAGCTCGGCGACCTCGGCCGCCGCCGCGTCCGGGTCGGCCTGCGGCAGATCGATCTTGTTCACGACGGGGACGATCTCGAGGTCGTTCTCGATCGCGAGGAAGGCATTCGCGAGCGTCTGGGCTTCGATGCCCTGCGCGGCGTCGACGACGAGCACCGCGCCCTCGCACGCCTGCAGGGCGCGGGAGACCTCGTAGGTGAAGTCGACGTGTCCGGGCGTGTCGATCAGGTTGAGCTGATGTCCGCGCCACATGACCCGGACGGCCTGCGCCTTGATCGTGATCCCGCGCTCGCGCTCGAGGTCCATCGAGTCGAGCACCTGCTCGCGCATCTCGCGCCCAGAGAGCGTCTCGGTGACCTCGAGGATGCGGTCGGCCAGGGTCGACTTGCCGTGGTCGATGTGCGCGACGATGGAGAAGTTGCGGATGCGGTCGAGCGAGCTCATTCCTCGCTCGTTGTAGCTGATCGCCGGCGCAGCGACAGGAGCGTCTGCAGTTCGCGCACGCGGATGAGCGCCGCGAGGCCGAGGTACGCGGCCGTGCCGGCGAGGACGCCGACGCCCACCGACACGATCTGGCCACCGAGCGAGCGTCCGAGCAGCTCGTCGAGGCCGTACCAGACCGCGAAGGCGACCCCGGCAGCGGCCGCGGACGCGACGGTGATCCGAGCGTAGGAGGACGCGAGGGCTCGACCGTCGATCCGGCCGAGACGCCCCCGGATGAAGACGAGGAGAGCGGCTGTCCCGGCGATGTTCACGATCGAGGTGGCGAGCGGAATCCCCCAGATGCCGACGCGGAAGAGCACCGCGTTCAACGCAATGTTGAGGACCAGGTTGCCGAGCGCGATCGCCGTCGGTATCCACGCGGACTGGAGGCTGAAGAAGGCGCGGTTGAGCATCAGCATCGTCCCGTTGAAGGTGAGCCCGAGCGAGAAGGCCGCAAGAGCGGCGGCGACCACCTGGGTCTCGTCGGCGTCGAAGGCGCCGCGCTCGTAGAGCAGGCGCGTGACCGGCACGGCGAGCACTGCGCTGATGGCGCTCGCAGGCAGAAGGAGGAAGCCGATCTGGCGGAGGCCGAGCGACACCGTCTCCCGGAACCCGACGATGTCGTTGCGGGAGGCGAGACGCGACAGCCGCGGAAACAGGACGGTGGCCACCGCGACCGAGAACATCCCCTGCGGGAGCATGTAGATCCGAAACGCCGCGTCGATCGCGCTCGGGGCCAGGTTCTTGTCGACGAACCGCGCCGCGAAGAACATGTTGATCACGAGGTTGAAGTTGATGAGCCCGACGCCCAGCGTCACCGGCAGCATCAGCATGAGGATGCGCTTGACCGCGGGGTCGCGGAGATCGAGGACGGCGCGGATCCGGCCGTCGCGCCCGCGAAGCCACCAGACCGGCGTGATTGCCTGGATGACCGTGCCGGCCAGGATGCCGCCTGCGTAGACGTAGAGCTGCGCCTCGACGCTCTCGAAGCGAGGGACGAAGACGACCAGCGAGACGATGATCGCGAGGTTCCAGAGGACCGGCATGAGCGCCGGGACGGCGAACTCGTCGTAGGAGTTGAGGATGCCGACGACGACGCCCGACACGCCCATGAACAGGACGACGGGGAAGAGCACGCGCGCGAGGTCGGCCGCCAGCTCGCCGTAGCCGAAGAGGCTCATGACCCAGGGCGCGATCAGCATGAAGAGCCCCGTCAATGCTCCGAGCACGAGGACCGTCAGCCACAGGAACGTCGAGGCAACCCGCCAGGCCCTCGATCGCTCCCCCTTGTCCAGCAACTCGCTGAACACCGGAACGAACGCGGCCCCGAGCGCCATGTCCGCTGCAAGTGCGCGGACGAGATTCGGCACCTGGAACGCGACTGTGAAGGCGTTGATGCCGGCGCCTTCGACGCCGAAGTACTTGCGAACGATGATCTCCCTCACGAGCCCGAGGACCCGGGAGAGTCCCGTCGCCGCGGCGAAGATCGCTGTCGACCAGGCGAGGCGGCGGGGCCGCCTGGTCGACTTGGACTCCTCGGCCTCCGCCTCGATCGTCACCGGATCGAGGATAGGCGAGCGGCCGGAAGGGCGGCTCCTGCTACGATCTGCGCGGCCCGTCGGGGCCTTTTTCTCGGTATGCCGAACATCAAGCAACAGAAGCGCCGCGTCTCGATCGCTGCCCGCCAGCGGCTCGAGAACCTGCACTACCGTTCGACCGCGAAGACGCTCTACAAGCGGATCGAGACGGCTATTGCCGACGGCGACAAGGACGGCGCGACGCAGGCGCATCGCGACCTCGTCCGCTGCCTCGACAGGGCCGCCGCCACGCGCGCGATGCACCCGAACCGCGCGGCTCGCAAGAAGTCGCAGGCCGCCCGGCTCGTCGCCGGCGCCTAGCTCCGCGCGCCGACTGCTTCCGGCCGGGCCACGAGCTCGACCAGCGCACGCTCCAGCTCGAGCTCGCCGGTCAGCCTGCTGGATCCCTTGAGCGCCGCGTCCAGCGCCGCGAGCCTCACGACGGCGTCGTCGAGCTCGTCGCGCGTGTAGTTGTCGGCGTGCCCGAGCGCCTTGCGGACGCGGAACTCGTGCTTGCGGATCTTCTTGGCGATGTCCTTCGCGCCCAGGCCTTCGTCCGCCAGAGCCTGCACCTGGCGAACGAGCGCTACCTGGGAGGCGAGGCGCATGGCGATCACGAAGGGCTCCTCGCCGTGCTCGAGGTCGGCCTGTGCGGCCGTCAGCGTCCCGGCCATGTTGCGCCCGCCCCAGGCGTCCATGATCGCCCAGGCGGACGCGTCGGCCGAGGGCACGGCGAGCTGCTCGACCTCGCGGCGGCCGATCGGCTCGCCGCCGGCCCAGGCCGCGAGCTTGTCCGCCTCGGTCGTGAGCGCCGTCGCGTCCTCGCCGACCACGTCCACGAGCGCGCGAGCCGCCTCGCCGTCGGCGTTGACGCCGAGGCGCTCGAACTGGGCGCGCACCCACGAGGGGAGGTCGCGAGGCCTGGGAACCTCGTACGTGAGCACCTCGCCCGCCTTCTTGCAGAGCGCGGGCAGTGACGAGCCCTTGAGGTCGCCACCCGCGACGAGGACGAGCACCGCCCCCGCCACGGGGTCCTTCACGTAGCCGGCGACGGCCTCCTCGTCGTCCTTCTTCCAGCTCTCCACGCCTTCGACGATCACGAGCCGGCCGCCGTCGCCGGAGAAGAGGCCGAGCGAGTTGCACGCGGCGACCGACTCCTCCCCGCTCGCGGACTCGGCCGCGAGCGTCTCGACCGACTCCTGGCCGAAGCGTGCGCGGAGGCGCTCGAGAGCGCGGCGGATCTTCGGACGGTCCCCGCCGGTGATGAGATAGATCGGACGGAGCTCGCCCTCGGCCACTGCGGGCAAGCATATGTCAGCGCTCCGGGCGCACCGAGATGCTCCTGCCGTCGGTCTCGATCGTCACCGCGCCGTCCAGATCGGTGCGGTAGACGTCGAGGCCGGATGACCCGCCGAGCGTCGCCATGGTGGATTGCGTCGGGTGGCCGTAGTCGTTGTCGCGGCCCACGGAGACGACCGCGATCTCCGGGTCGAGGAGGTCGAGCAAGGCGGGCAGCGAGTCGTCGGCGGAGCCGTGGTGGGCGACCTTGAGGATCTCCACGGGCGGCGGCCGGATGGGCACGGTGACGTTCCCCTCGGCATCCGCGGTCAGGAGGGCGTCGATACGTCCGTAGCTCGCGACCAGGACGACCGCGTGGTTGTTCGGGTCGTCGCCCGGCGGCCCCGGGCCGTCGGGCCAGAGCACGCGCAGGCGCAGGGCGCCTATTCGCAGGCGCTGGCCCGCCCGGGCGGGGATGACGGGGACGTCGTTCGCCTTCGCGGCTTCGACCGCGGCGTCGTGGTCCTCGCTCTCGGCGGGTATGCGCGGGTCGAGCACCGCGCCGACCTCGATCGCCTCGAGCACGTCGGCTGCGCCTCCGATGTGGTCGCGCTGGGGATGCGTGAGAACGAGCGCGGCGAGGCGCTCGACGCCGAGGTCCGCGAGCTGGCCCGCGACGTCCGCCTCCGGAGGGCCCTGGTCGACCAGGACTGCTCCCTGCGGGACCTGGAGCAGGATCGCGTCTCCCTGGCCGACGTCCAGCACTGTGATCCGAAGGCCGTTCGGGGCCGGAGGCGCGTCGCCGGGGACGCTCCTCCAGGCGACGACGACCAGGACGAGAGCGCAGGCCAGTGCAGCCGATCGCCAGGCCCAGCGGCGGCGCGCGCGGACGAGCAGCGTGAGGAAGAGCGCGCCGCCGAGCAGGGCCAGCACCGCCGTGCCCGACTCGACCTGCGCGTACGGAAGGCCGCCGACCAGTCGCGCGCAGAACGCGAGGTACGCCGCCAGCCACGCGTCCACCCAGACGAGCGCAGCCGCCGCCTCGGGGACGGCCGGGTGCAGAGCCGCCGCCGCAAGCGCGAGGCCGAGGAGCGGCGCGACGATGGGTGCCGCCAGGGCGTTCGCCACGAGCGAGTAGACGGGGATCGCGCCGAACTGGAGCCACAGGATCGGCGCGGTCGCGGCCCCGCACGCGGCCGACAGCGCGACGACCTCGGCGAGCTTGGCCGGAAGCGGGTAGCCCTCGAGCCTGGCCTCGATCCTCGGGACGAGCACGAAGATGGCCGCGACCGCGGCGAACGACAGCTGGAAGCCGGGCTCGAGGACGCTGTACGGGTTCCACCCGAGCAGGACGACCGCCCCGACCAGCAGGAAGTACCAGCGGTCGCGCGGCCTGGACGCGAGCCAGGCGAGGGATGCGAGCCCGCCCGCGACCCCGGCGCGGACGACCGACGGCTGCCAGCCGACCGCGAGCACGTAGGCGAAGACCGCCCCGAGCGCCCCGATCTCCCCGATCCACCGCGGAAACCCGAGCGTCCAGGCCAGGAGGATCATCCCGATGACGACGTAGGCGACGTTCTGACCCGAGACGGCCAACAGGTGGTACAGGCCGGACGCTCTGAACCGGTCGCGCAGCTCCTGGTCGAGCCCCTCGTCCTCGCCGAGGACGACGCCGGCGAGGACAGCGCGCCGCTCCCCGGGAGGAATCGCCTCCAGCGAGCGGCCGACGCCTCGGCGCAACCCATCGGCGACCGCGCCGAGCCCGCCTCGGCGTCCCACGACACGGAAGCTCCCTCCGCGCAGGACGACGTGCATGCCCTGGCGCCGGAGATACGCCGCCTCGTCGAATCCGCCCTCGACGTCCGGACCGCGCGGACGCGCGACGGTGACGACGACCTCCAGGATCGAGCCCTGCGGCGGCGCACGCTCCGGCGGGAGGTCGAGCTGCGCCCGCTCGCGGAGCTCGTCGCGGCCGAAGCGGAGCACCCGAACCGGAACGCGTATCGCGAACTCGCTCCGCCGCGCGGGGCCGGTCACCTCGACGCGCGCGAGGGCTGCACGGCCGATCTCCTGCTCGAGCACGCTCCAGTCCAGCACCTCGAGGCGCGCGCTCCCCCACCAGAGGCCCGCGAGCACGAGGGCGACCGCGAGCAGCGGGACGCGGGCGGGCGCGAAGGCGACCGCGAGCACGCCGAGGCCGCCGGCGGCGAGCGCGAGCCCGGCGTGGGCCTCGCGGCCGACGAGGGCGAGCGCGAGGCCCACGCAGAGCGCGCCGGCGAGGAGGTGCGCCGCGGGCACCCGGCGAAGACGATCGAGGTCCACACCAGGCTCACAGGCTTACGAGCTCTCTCAGCTGCTCGAGGCGGGCAGGCCCGATCCCGGGAACCGCGTCGAGCTCCTCGATCGACCCGAAGCCGCCGTTGGCCGTACGGAAGTCGATGATCTGCTGCGCGGTGACGGGGCCGATCCCGGGCAGCGCGTCGAGCTGCTCGATGGTCGCCGAGTTGAGGCTCACCTTGCCCCCGGGCGCTACCGGCCCGCCGCCCTCGCCGCCGCCCGCCGCGACCGCAGCCCCGCGGAGCGGCACGAGCACTTGCTGGCCGTCGGCGACCGGGGCGGCGAGGTTGACGAGCTCGAGGGCCGCCTTCGGCTTCGCTCCTCCGGCCTCGGCGATGGCGTCGTCGATGCGGCTGCCCTCGTCGAGCTCGTAGAGCCCCGGCCGGTTGACGGCGCCGGCGACGTGGACGACCAGCCGGCGAGGCGGCTCCTCCTCGACGTCGAGCGCGACCGAGCCAACCGGTGCCGCCGGCCGCGCCTCGCTGCCGCCGAGCACCACCCGGCCGGCGATCGTGAGAGCGACGAGGAGCGCGACGGCGTAGGCGAGCGCCTGCGCGCGCGAGATCGTCGGCATCTGCACGGGCTAGCCTCCGGCGGGCACGTAGTGGACGACGAGTCGCGGGCGAAGGGCGACGTGCGGAGAGGCCGCGGAGGGCCCGTACGGGCCGCTCGAGCCGTACGCCTCGTCGCCGTCCTGGAGCTTCAGAAGGACACCGTTGTTCGCGGCCGTTCCGCGATGCCAGGCGCGAACCAGCGCGGTGACGTCCCACCTGAGCCACTGCGGCATGTCCGGCGCGAGCACGATGTCGGTTCCCGCGACCCGCTCGTCGAAGTCCGGCTCGCGCTCGCGCGACCAGGGCGGCGAAAGGATCCGGTGCGCGTCGACGACGTAGCCGACCGCGCACGGGACGGCGGTGAGGCGCGGCGCGACACACGTCCCGTCGTGGTAGATCGAGAGCTGGGCGGACGAGATCGCCGCTCCGGCCGGGACCGACACCAGCGAGAAGCGGAGAGCCGCGCGCCAGACCTTGTCGTCCACGCCGCCGATCGGCAGGCGCGGGCCGTCGTCCCGGTAGCAGCGCGACTCCCAGTCGTAGCTCCAGTCGCACCAGAACGGGAGACCGACGTCGGTCTCCGGCGGGATCGACACCACCGCCGCGCGCGCACCACCGGCGGCCCAGAGGGCCGCGCACAGGATCGCCGTCACGAGTACTCGCATGCAGCGATGGTGGCGCGGAAAAACGCGCGGGTGGCGCGCGGACCGTGTCGAGAGTGCGCCGGCTAGCGCACGATGCAGGGCCCGGGATCAACCCTGCGCAGATCGCCCGCGGCAGCGCCGACCACCATGTCGACCGGGACGGCGTAGCCGCCCGTGCCGTCACGCGTCCCGCCGAAGATCATCGCCACGACGCGCCCTCGCCGATCGACCACCGGACCGCCGCTTTCGCCCGGCTGCACGGCGCCGCGGAGCGGGACGACGACCCGCGGCCGCACGCCACGTCCGTAGGCGTCCGGCGAGAGGACCGTCCGCGCCTCGCCCGCCGTCGCGGCCGTCGCGGTCAACGCGCCGTTCCGCGGATAGCCGAGCAATGCCACCGGCCGCGGCAGGTCGGGATCCGTGTTGACCGGCAGCGCGCCCACCTCCAGGCCGCGGACGCGCAGGAGCGCGATGTCGTTCCTCGAGTCGACGTAGACCGGCGTCGCGGAGAGCACCTGGCCGTTCGGGGCGAGCGCCCGCGTCCCCTCGTGCCCCGCGATCACGTGGGCGTTCGTCGCCACCAGACCGCTCCGCACGACCCACGCGGATCCCTGCGTCCCCACGCCGCAGGCCGTCCCCTCGAGCTTGAGGACGCTCCCCGCGGCCTCCCGGGCGCCCGGGCTCTGGAGCACGCTCGGGTCGGGTGGAGGGAGGGACTCCTGGAGCCCCGGCAGGAGCGGCAGGGGATCGAAGCGGTTGAGCGCCTGGAGCACCCGGTCGGGCGGGACCGCGCTCAGGAGCCGCGGGAGGAGGACGGACTCGCGGATCTCCGCGCGCAGGCCGAGGGCCGGCTGGTGCAGGGCCAGCACGGCCACGAGCCACCCGACGCTGAGCGCGATCAGTCCGCCCAGGACGATGCCGCCGACCCGGTCGACCGCCGAGAGCGCGGGCCTGAGGGACAGGAAGGCCCGCACGGGCGTCCCCAGCGCCGATGCCGCCGCCCCGAGGAGCGACGCGCCGATCAGCGCCCCGGCCAGCCCCGCGACCGGGATCCACGGCGAGTTGTCCGGAAGGAACAGCGGGGCCACGAACGACCCGACGATCGCGCCCACGACGAGCCCGCCGAGCGAGAGCGCCTGCGCGGCCAGCCCGCGGTGAGCACCGAAGATGGAGAAGACGGCGACCCCGAGGAGGAGCAGAACGTCGATGACGTTCACGCTCACAGAGTACGGAAGGGGCCGGGCTAGACCACCGAGATTGACGAGCTTGCCCGGGACGACGATCTCCTTGCGGATCTCCTTGCCGTCCAGGTGCGCGCGCACGCGCGGAAGCTCCTTGGCCCGGTCGAGGAGCTCGGCATCGTCCAGCCCGACCGGAACCTCCACGCGGTCGCGGACGCGGCCGTTGACCTGGACGACGAGCTCGAACGTCTCCCTCTCGAGCAGCGCGGGGTCGGCCTGCGGCCAGGCGGCCTCCCAGAGGCGCTCGTGGCCCAGGCGCTCCCACAGCTCTTCGGCCATGTGCGGGGCGTAGGGCTGGATGAGGCTGACCGCGGCCTCGGTGGCGACCCGCACTTCGCCCGCGCGGCCGGGGTCGTCCTTGACGTGGTAGATCTCGTTGACCAGCTCGATCACGGCTGCGATGGGCGTGTTGAACTGGAAGCGGCGCGTGATGTCGTCGCCGACCTTGGCCATGGCCTGGTGGGCGCGGCGCACGAGCGGCCCGTCGGCCGGCACGTCGACTGCGCCTCGCTCGGCGACCTCGAGCCCCAGCCGCCAGAGGCGCCCGAGGAAACGGGACATGCCCTCGATGCCCGTGTCCTGCCACTCGATGTCGTCCTCCGCGGGGCCCATGTAGAGGATGTAGAGGCGAACCGCGTCGGCTCCGTGGCTCGCGATCAGGTCGTCCGGGCTGAGGACGTTGCCCTTCGACTTGGACATCTTCGCGCCGAGGTAGTGGATCATCCCCTGCGTGAAGAGGCGCAGGAACGGCTCGCGGAAGCCGAGCAGCCCCAGGTCGTTCAGCACCTTCACGAAGAAGCGCGCGTAGAGCAGATGCAGGATCGCGTGCTCGACGCCGCCGATGTACTGGTTGACGGGGAGCCAGTAGTCCGCGATCTCGCGGTTCCACGGCTCCTCGTCGTTGCGGGCGTCGCAGTAGCGGATGAAGTACCAGGAGGAGTCGACGAACGTATCCATCGTGTCCGTCTCCCGGTGCGCCTCGCCGCCGCACTTCGGGCACGTCGTGTGCACCCAGTCCTCGGCCGCGGCCAGCGGCGAGCGCCCCTTGGGCAGGTACTCGTCCACCTCGGGAAGCAGGACGGGCAGGTCCTCGTCGGGCACCGGCACCATCCCGCAGGACTCGCAGAAGAGGATCGGGATCGGGCAGCCCCAGTAGCGCTGGCGGGAGAGCAGCCAGTCCCGCAGGCGGTAGCTGACGGCGCGCTTGCCGAGGCCGCGCGGCTCCAGCCACTCGACGATCGCCTGTTTGCCCTCCTCCGCGGGGAGGCCCGTGAACTGCGCCGAGTCGACCAGCCGCTCGTTCTCGGAATGCGGGACGTACGTGCCCTCCTCGGGCTCCTCCCCCTCCGGCGCGACGACGACCTTCACCGGCAGCTCGAACCGCTGCGCGAACTCGAAGTCCCGCTCGTCGTGGGCGGGCACGGCCATGATCGCGCCGGTGCCGTACTCCATCAGCACGTAGTCGGAGACCCAGATGGGGAGCCGCTCCTCGTTGACGGGGTTCGTGACGAAGGCGCCCGTGGAGACGCCGGTCTTCTCCTTCTCGGGATCGGCGCGCTCGACCGCCGAGCGGCCGGCCGCCTGGCGCACGTACTCCATGACCTCGTCCTCGTGCGGCGTACCCTCGACGAGCCTGGGCACGAGCGGGTGCTCGGGCGCGAGCACGAAGAACGTGGCCCCGAACAGCGTGTCCGGACGAGTCGTGAAGACGGGGATCTCGACGTCCTGCTCCTCGATCCGGAACACGACCTCGGCCCCGTCGGAGCGCCCGATCCAGTTGCGCTGCATCGTCAGCACGTGCTCGGGCCACGACTCGAGCAGGCTCATCTCGTCGAGCAGGTCGTCGGCGTACTCCGTGATGCGGAAGAACCACTGCTCGAGATTCCTGCGCTCGACCTCGGCGCCGCAGCGCTCACAGCGCCCGTCGATCACCTGCTCGTTCGCGAGCACGGTCTGGTCGTTCGGGCACCAGTTGACGGGCGCCTCCTTGCGGTAGGCGAGGCCCTTCTCGAAGAATCTGATGAAGAGCCACTGCGTCCAGCGGTAGTAGGACGGCTCGTGCGAGGAGACCTCGCGGTCCCAGTCGATCGCCCAGCCCATGCGCTTCATCTGCCCGCGGATGGCGGCGATGTTCCGCTCGATGACGAGGCGCGGGTTGCCGCCCTCGCGGATGGCCGCGTTCTCGGCGGGCAGGCCGAAGGCGTCGTAGCCCATCGGGCGCAGCACGCGGAAGCCCATGCGCCGCCGGACGTGCGCGAGGACGTCGCCGAGCGTGTAGTTCTTGACGTGGCCCATGTGGAGCTCGCCCGACGGGTACGGGAGCATCTCGAGCACGTACGTGTGCTCCTTGTCCATCTGGGACGCGTCGTCCGGATTCGGGACGTAGAACGCGCGCTCGCGCTCCCAGATGTCCTGCCACTTCAGCTCGACTGCCTGTGGGTCGTATCGCTCCATCGGTCTCCGATATGAAAACGCCTCTCGTCTGAGAGGCGCGCGGGAGGCCCACGGCTTTCGCCGCGTCGACGCTCCCTGGCTCAGCTAAGGGACGTAGCCATTTCCGGGATGAATCTTAGCGCCAGCGCGCGCCGGCCTAGCTTCTGCCGCCTTGGGGAAGGGAGGAAAGACAGCGACGGGAGGAGCCGACATGGCCGTGTGCGAGATGTGCGGGAACGACTACGACAAGGCGTTCGAGATCGTGATGGCCGGCGAAGCCCACACGTTCGACAGCTTCGAGTGCGCGATCCACTCCCTGGCCCCGACGTGCGGACACTGCGGCTGCCGCGTGATCGGGCACGGCGTCGAGGCGAACGGGCGGATGTTCTGCTGCGCCCATTGCGCATCCGCGGAAGGGGTCGGCGGGCTTGAGGACCGCGTGTAACCGGGCTGTCAGAATCGCGGCGTGATCTCGACGTACTCGATCGTCGCGTGCGACCTCGATGCGGGCGAGTGGGGCGTCGCCGTCCAGTCGAAGTTCCTCGCCGTCGGGGCCGTCGTCCCTGCCGCGGAGCCGCACGTCGGCGCGCTCGCCACGCAGGCCTGGGCGAACCTCGCCTTCCGGCCCGACGGCATGGCGCTGCTCCGGGACGGCTACTCGGCGGACGACGTCGTCAGGACGCTGGTCGGAGCCGACGACGGGCGCGAGCACCGCCAGCTCGGGGTCGTCGACGGGCAGGGCCGCGCTGCCACGTACACCGGGTCGGAATGCATGGACTGGGCCGGCGGGACGACCGGCCCCGGCTTCGCCGCGCAGGGGAACATCCTCGTCTCGGCAGCGACCGTGGACGCGCTCGCATCGACCTTCGAGGGCTCCGCGGGAAGCCCGCTCGCCGAGCGGCTCCTGGCGTGCCTTGCAGCGGCCGAGGCGGCCGGCGGCGACCGGCGCGGCCGGCAGTCGGCGGCGCTCTACGTCGTCCGCAAGGACGGCGGCTACGGCGGGACGAGCGACGTGGCCGCCGACCTGCGCGTCGACGACCACCCCCAGCCGATCGAGGAGCTGGAGCGCATCTACCGCCTGCACGACCTGCTCTTCGGGCACACGCCCGCCGAAGAGTGGCTGGAGGTCGACGCTGCGCTCGCCGGCGAGCTCGGCGAGCGGCTCGCAGCGCTCGGGTACGAGGGCGAGCTCCCGGAGGCCCTCGCCGCCTGGGCGGGCACGGAGAACCTCGAGGAGCGGGTGGACGGCGCCGAGCGGATCGACCCGGTCGTTCTCGAACAGCTGCGCGCCCGGTAGCGCCGCTGCGATCATCCCGGGATGGAGCCCGATCCGCCGTTCGAGGTCGAGCCGGAGCGCGAGGGCGACGAGGAGCTCGAGCATCCCGTCACGCCGCTCGAGCTGTTCTTCGACCTCGTCTTCGTCTTCGCCCTCACGCAGGTCACCGGCTTCATGTCGGAGGACCCGACCTGGGCCGGCGTCGGGCAGGGCATGCTCATCCTGGCGGCGCTCTGGTGGACCTGGGGCGCGTACGCCTGGCTCACGAACGAGATCGACCCCGACGAGGGCTCGGCGCGGCTCGCCGTCTTCGCCGCCATGGGCGCCATGTTCGTCGCCGCGCTGGCGGTGCCCCAGGCCTTCGGCAGCGACGCCGTGCTCTTCGGGCTCGCGTACTTCACGGTGCGTGTCCTGCATATCGTCCTTTTCGCCGAGGCGACGCCGCACGTCGACGTCCGCCAGGCCGCGTACCGGCTCGCGCGCACCGCCATCCCCGGGCCTGCGCTCATCGTCGTCGCGGGCTTCCTGGACGGCGGCGCGCAGATCGCGTGCTGGCTCCTGGCGCTGACGATCGACTACGCCGGCCCGTACGTCTTCGGCGTGCGCGGTTTCTCCGTCTCGGCCGAGCACTTCGCCGAGCGGTACGCACTGATCGTGATCATCGCGCTCGGCGAGTCGATCGTCGCCATCGGGATCGGCGCCGCGGGGATCGAGCTCGGCCCGACGGTGGTCGTAGCGGCGCTGCTCGGGCTCGGCGTCGCCTGCGCGCTCTGGTGGGCCTACTTCGACATCCTCGCGCACGTCGCGCGCAAGAAGCTGGTCGAGGCGCACGGACACGCCAGGGCGCGGTTGGCGCGCGACTCGTTCAGCTACCTCCACCTGCCGATGTTCGCCGGCATCGTCCTGGTCGCACTGGGCGCGAAGAAGGTGCTCGCGCACGTGGACGAGCCACTGGAAACCGTTCCGGCCTTCGCTCTCTGCGGAGGCGTCGCCCTCTACCTCCTCAGCCACGACGCGATCCGCTTCCGCAGCGTCCGCTCGGTGAACCCTAGGCGCCTCATCGCAGCAGCAATGAGCGCGGCGCTGATACCGGTCGCCGTGCGCGTGGACGGAGTCGTGGCCATCGCGCTCGTCGCCGCGGTCTGCACCGCGCTCATCGCCTACGAGACGCTGCGCTTCAGGACGGCACGCGCGCAGATGCGCACGGCCGTCTGAGGCGCCGCCGCAGCACCCTGCGGCCTAGGCGGCGGCGGCGCCCCGCACGGCCTTCAGGAGGCGGAACGTCTTGCGGGGCTTCTCGACGGGGCGTGCGGCCGCCCGTGCGTCGATGAGCTCCCGCTGGTCCGCCACCTGCCGGCGGCGCGTCTCGAACTGAGTGAGGGAGATGTTCATTGCGCCCATTCAAGCCGCGCGACCGTCGGTGCGCAGTGAGGCGGGCAGGCGTCCCGCGGAGCGGTTATCCGCACTCCCAGAACCCGGGTTAAGACGGAGAGCCCGCCGTCTCCGGCGGGCTCTCACCTTCGTGTAGTCCTGGAGCTCCAGCGCCTGCGGCCAGGGCGGGAGCTCCTTGTAACGCTGAACGTAGAACCTGTATCGGACGGGACGAGCGTGCCTGGAGTCCTCCTTTCGAGGGACTAGATTGAGCGGCGGATCCGAGCTCCACCGTAGCGATCGTTGCCTCTCCCGACGATCGCTTCGCTCCTCGGCGCGCACAGACGGCCTGGCGCGCTCCTCGATGTGAGTGGAGCCAGCGGGATTCGAACCCGCGACCTCTTGGCTGCCAGCCAAGCGCTCTCCCAGCTGAGCTATGGCCCCGCGTGCACCCTCAAGTGTAGTGGCCGTTTGCGCGCGCCGTGGGCCGGAAACACTGCGGACGTGGCCGACGACAAGACCGACTACAGCCCCGTCGTGGATCCGGCGCCGCCCGCCGAGCAGCGCCACGAACGGCGCCAGGCGCGCGCGTTCCTCGCAGGCGTGTGGAGCTTCTGGATCTACGCGCTCGTGATCGCGGGGATCGTCGCGCTCGTCATCTGGCTGGTCTAGCCGGGTCTAGCCGGCCGCTGCGAGCTCGACCGACGGCACGTCGCCCCAGAGCTCCTCGAGCCGGTAGTACTCGCGCGCCTCGGGCGTGAAGACGTGCAGGACCACGTCGAGGTAGTCGGCGAGGATCCAGCTCGCCTCCCGCTCCCCGGCGACGGTGCGCGGCGTGAGCTTCTCGGCCTTCTTCATCTCCTCGCGGACGGCGTCGTAGATCGCCTTGGTCTGCCGCGGGTTCTGCCCCGTGCAGACGACGAAGAAGTCCGTGTAGGAGCAGACCGGCCGCATGTCGAGGATGACGACGTCGGCGGCGAGCTTCTCCTGGGCGAGCTCAGCGATCCGGCGGGCGTGCTCGATTGGCGTCAGTGGCCTGGCATCTCCTGGTGCAACGTTCTCAGGGTAGCTCATCGTAGACACCCTCCTCGACGACGAGCCGCGCGACGCCGGGCGGAACGAGGGCCTCGATCGGCTCGCCGTGCGAGGCGCGGCGGCGGATGTCCGTCGAGGAGACGTCGACCGCGGGGATCTCGAAAAGCTCGACGCGCTCCGGCCGGCGCAGGCCGGCGAGAACGGGGTCGAGCCGCTCGCGCGGGTAGCCGGGACGCGTGGCCACGCCGAGCCGCACGTGCTCGAGGATCTCGTCGGGATCCTTCCAGGCGCGGAAGTCCGCGAACTCGTCCGCGCCGACGAGGAAGACGACGTCCCCCCACTGCTCCTCCGCCCAGCGGGCGGTGGCCACCGTGTGCGACGGGCCGGCGCGCTCCAGCTCGTGGCGGGAGAGCTCGACCCCGGGCAGCCCCGCGAACGCCTCTTTCGCCAGGCGGAAGCGCGTCTCCGCGTGGGTTTGAACCTCCTTGTGCGGCGGGTCGCCCGTGACCACGACGACGAGGCGGTCGAGGCCGAAGCGCTCGAACGCCGCCTGCGCCAGCGCCACGTGCCCGTTGTGCGGCGGGTCGAAGGCGCCTCCGAGGAGCCCGGTCGTCACTCGTCCTCGAACTCGACGATGGCGTCGGCCTTCACGCCGGCGGCGCGCAGATCCTCCTCGGAGGCCTCGCCGCGGACGCGGTAGCCGCGGTCGGTGCGGAAGATCCGGACGCGGCGCTGTCGCGGCGGCCGCGGGTTGTAGACGAGGAAGTCGGCGATCTCCTCGTCCCTGACGAGCGTCGGCGGGCTCTCCGGCACGAGCTCGAAGAGCGCGCGCTTGAGCTCGTCGATGCCCTGGCCGGTAGCCGCGGAAGTCGCGAGCGTCGCCAGGACGCGCGGGTCGTCGACCGTGAACGCCGGCGGCTCCCCCACCAGGTCGACCTTGTTGAGCACGACGATCTGCGGGCGGTCGGCGAGCCCGGCGCCGTAGGCGGCCAGCTCGCGGTCGATCGCATGGAAGCGCTCCTCGACGTCCTCGTGCGCCTCGATCACGTGCAAGAACAGGCGCGCGCGCTCGAGGTGGGCCAGGAACTCGTCCCCGAGCCCGACGCCTTCGCTCGCGCCCTCGAGGAGGCCCGGCACGTCGGCGACCGTGAGCTGCCGGCCGTCCTGGAAGTCGACCGTCCCGAGCACCGGCGCAATTGTCGTGAACGGGTAGTCGGCGACCTTGGGCTTGGCGTTCGAGATGCGGCGCAGGAGCGACGACTTCCCTGCGTTGGGGAACCCGAGCAGCGCCGCGTCGGCCAGGAGCTTCAGCCTGAGCTCGAGCGAAGCTTCCTCGCCGGGCGTGCCAAGCTCGGCCAGCCGGGGCGTCTGATGCGTGGGCGTGGCGAAGCGCTTGTTGCCCGCGCCTCCGAAGCCTCCGTGCGCCACGACGGCTGTCGCCCCGGAGTGCGCGAGGTCGACGAGCAGGCGGCCGTCCTCGTCGAGCACCTGCGTCCCCACGGGGACGGGCAGGACGACGTCCTCGCCGTCGGCGCCGCGCTTCAAGGCGCCCTCACCGTGGCGGCCGCGCTTCGCCTCGAAGCGCCCCAGGCGCTGGAAGTACGAGAGGTCGCGGCGATCCGGATCGGCCACGAGCACGACGTCGCCGCCGTGACCACCGTCGCCCCCGTCGGGCCCTCCCTTCGGCACGTACTTCTCGCGCCGGAAGCTCAGCGAGCCGTCGCCGCCGCGCCCGCCCTTGACGCGGATCCGCGCGCGGTCGTTGAACACCGGCTTCTCCTAGGAGACGGACACGATCCGACCCGCGCCGCCCGTCTGGAAGGCGACCTTCCCGTCACGGGTGGCGAAGATCGTGTGGTCGCGGCCCAGCCCGGTGCCCGGGCCCGGCCGGAAGCGCGTGCCGCGCTGGCGGACGACGATCATGCCCGCCTTGATTTCCTGGCCGTCGAAGATCTTGACGCCGAGTCGTTTGGACTCGGAGTCCCTGCCGTTCTTCGACGAGCCCAGTCCTTTCTTGTGCGCCATCTAGCTGTCCTCGCTCTTCTTTCTCGGTGTGCTGCGCCGCGCCGGCGTCTTCTTCTCGGTCGACGCTGCGGGCTTGCGTGCGGCCGGCTTGCGTGCGGCCGGCTTCTTCGCCGCCGGCTTCTTCGCCGCCGGCGCCTTCTCGGCGGTCTTCGCCTCGGCCTTCGCCGGCTCCTTCTTGGCCGCGGTCGAGCGCGAGCTGCCGATCGACTCGACCTCGATGCGCGTCAGGCGCGCGCGAAACCCGTTTCGGCGCTTGTAGCCCGTGCGTCGCTTGTGCTTGCCGATGATGATCTTGGGGCCGAGGACGTGCTCCGCGACCTTGACCGTCACCTGCTGGCCCTTGAGGTCGTCGCCGAGCCTCGCGTCACCGTCCCCGCCGAGCATGACGAGGTCGGGATGGAACGTCTTGCCCTCGTCGTGGGGCACGCGGTCGACAAGCAGGTGCAGGCCTTCCCGCACGCGGTACTGCTTGTTCCCGATCGAGATCACGGCGTAGGTCATGAGGAGGCTCCAGAACAGGAAACGAGCGGGCAAGCGCCCGCTTCGCAGGACAGTCTAGCCAGCCTCCTCGGTGGTCGCAATCGGTTCCGTGGGGCCGGCCTCGGGGGTCGCCGCCGGCTTCTTCTTGCGCTTGCGCCCGCCTCGCGTGCCTCGGCGTGTCTTCTTCTTGGGCTTCTCGGCGCCGTCGCCTTCCGCGGTGGTCGCGCTTGGCTCGGCCGCCGCCTCTGTGCTCTCGCCGGCAGGCTCGGGCGCCGGTTCCGCAGGCCGGCCGTTCGTCTCGGCGACGGGCTCGGCGGCAGCGGCGCCGTCGGCGTTGGCCGTCGCCGTCGCGGCCGTCTTCCGCTTGCGCCCTCTCCCGCCACGCGTTCCACGGCGGGTCTTCTTCTTCGGCTTCGGCTCGGTCGGCTCGTCGCCGTCGGCCGCAGGCGTCTCCTCGACCGCGTCGCCGGGCGCGACAGGCGCGACAGGCGCCTTGGCGCGCCTCGGACGGGCCTTCGGCTTCTTCACGGGCTCCACGATCTCGGGCTCCTCGATCTCGCCCTCCTCGACGAACTCGTCTTCGAGCACGATCGGCGCCACGGGCGCCTTGCCCCCACGTCTGGGCTTGGCCTTCTCCTCGACCTTCGGGGCCAGGCCTTCGATCTCCGTCTCCTTGCCCTCGGAGAGGATCTGGAAGCGGTCGAGACGGAAGGACTTCTTCGTCTTGAAGGCGTAGCGCCGCCCGGTCTCCTTCTCGATCTCCTGCGAGGCGCGAGCCGCCGGGGCCGATCAGGATCGCCGCCACGTCGGAGTGCATCTCGACGACGAACGCCTCGGCCTTCGAGCCGGCGAGATGCTGGCGCAGCTTGCGCTCGGCCTCGACCGCGTGCGTCTCGGGCGAGACGATCACGCCGTCGCCGTCGCAGCTCGGGCAGGCGATCGTGAGGATCTCGCGCGGGCCGTCGGTGACGTTCTGGCGCGTCATCTCGACGAGCCCGAGCGGCGAGATCTCGACCACGTAGGTCTTCGTCCGGTCGCGCGCGAGCTCGCGGTTGAGCGCCTCCTCGACGAGCTGGCGGTTCTTCGGGTTCGCCATGTCGATGAAGTCGATGACGATGATCCCGCCGATGTCGCGAAGACGCAGCTGGCGGACGACCTCGCCGACCGCCTCGAGGTTGTTCTTCGTGATCGTGTCCTCGAGCCGCCCCTGGGACGCCTTGCCGCGGCCGCCGACGAAGCGTCCGGTGTTGACGTCGATGACGGTGAACGCCTCGGCGTAGTCGAAGATGAGGTAGCCGCCCGACGGGCAGGTCGACCCGGCGGCCGAGCGTCGAGTTGACCGCCTCGCGCACGCCCGACTTCTCGAGCAGCGGCTCCTTGCCGCTGTACCGCTCGACGCGGGCCGCGAGCTCGGGTGACGTCCGCTTCAGATAGCCGACGATGCGGCGGTACGTCCGCTCGTGGTCGACGACCACCCGCTTGAAGTCGCGGATGAAGAGGTCGCGCACGATGCGGAGGGGCAGCTCGGCCTCCTGGTAGACCAGCGCCGGCGCCTGGGTGCGGGCTGCGCGGCCGCGGATCGTCGACCAGAGCTTGAGCAGGAGCTTCAGGTCGCCCTCGAGCTCCTCCTGGGAGGCGCCCTCGGCCGCCGTGCGGACGATGAGCCCACCCTCTGGCAGCTCGAGCCCCTTGCAGATCTTCTTCAGGCGCTCGCGCTCGTCGTCCTCGAGGCGGCGCGAGACGCCGATCCCGTCGCCGTACGGCGTGTAGACGACGAACCGGCCCGGCAGCGAGATCTCGGTCGTGAGCCGCGCGCCCTTCGTCCCCATCGGATCCTTGACCGCCTGGACGAGCACCTCCTCACCGCGGGCGATCAGCTCCTGGATGCGCTTCCCGTGGCGCTTGCCCTCCAGCTCGGGCACGACGATCTCGTCGACGTAGAGGAATCCGTTGCGCTGGAGCCCGATGTCGACGAACGACGCCTCCATGCCCGGGAGGACGTTGTCGACCACGCCCTTGTAGATGTTGCCGGCGACCGACTTGCGCTCCGGCCGGCCGAGGTAGACCTCTGCAGGCTTGCCGTCCTCCAGGACGGCGACCGTCTGCTCGCCCACGTCGATCGAGACGAGGATCTCCTTGGTGACGTCGGGGAGCTCGACCTTCGGCGGCGCCGCGCCCGCTCTCCGGGACGGCTGCTGGCGCTTGCGCTCGCGCTGCTGCGAGGACGCCTTGCGCTGCGGCTTCTTCTCCTCGACGCTCGCCTTCTCGGCGGTGACCGCCGCGGCCCCTTCGGGCTTCTTCTTCGCTCGGCCGCGCCCGCCGCGGCTCCCGCGGCGCCGGCGCGCCGGCGGTCGCTCAGCCGCCTCGGCGGAATCCCGCCGAGCCGGCTTCTGCTCGACGGACGGTTCGGGAGCGGCTGCCTCTTGCGGCGCCGCCTCCCCTCGCTTCTTCCAGCGAAACCAGGACACTCATGACTCCTTTCGGGCGCACGCCGCGCTCGGCGCCGTCAGGGCGCATCCCGAGCCGCAGCATGTCTGCCTCAAATCTCATAGGTCTTTGCGCCGGGTGCCCGCCTGCCCGAATCCGGGCTCGGTTGCTCCATGCGCATCCCCTTCAGGGTAGCAGCAGGGCTTCGTCCGGCCGCCTACGCCGCAGCCGGGCGAAGGCCCGTTCGTTTCCGGTCGACGGCCCGCAGACGCTGGTTGAGACGCGCCCAGGCCCAGGGCTCGACCTCGTCGTACCGCCCCGTCGCAGCCTCGGCCTGAGTCGCCTCGAGGTACTCGAACCACGCATCTGCTTCCTCGATCAGAAGCGCTTCGTGCGTCTCCACGCTGTCCATGCGCGCGAAGGCTAGGACCGGGACCGGACGGACCCCCCGAGCATTCTTGTGCCTCCCGCCGCGAAGTACGCCGCGGCAGCCTCGCCGAGCGCGCGCGTCGCCGCGTAGGCGACGCCGCCCTTCACGGCCCAGCCGAGCCCGGGCACCAGGCCGACGAGCTGGCGCGCGACGGTGCGGAAGCCGAGCCCCGCCGCCACGACCGTGAGCACCTCGACCGCCCGCTCCCGGTCAAGGTGCTCCCCGTGTGCCGCGGCGATGCGCAGCACCATGCGGATCTGGTTGAGCGTCAAGACGGGGAAGTCGGCGCCGGGGATGAAGATGGCGACGCCCAGGACGCCGTTCTGGAGCGAGAACTTCTTGACGATCTCCTCGACCACCGGCGGCCGGAGGACGGGCAGCCGCGCGGCGAGTTGGTAGTTCGCCTCCTCCGCGCGGGCGGCGATGCGCTTCGCGATCTCCTCGATCGGCAGCGGCTCGCCCGGCGCGACGGCGACGATGTCCGTGTCGAGGACGTACGGCACGTAGGGTGTCTCGCCCGGAGGGACGCCGACCAGCACGCAGATCACGCCGACGCCCTTGCGGATCGCGAGCCGCAGCGACTTCTCGTCCTCCTCGGTCGGCTTGGGCCCGTCCACGGCGTAGACGACGACCCGCGAGCCCTCGACGTCGTAGGCGGTGAGCGGCTTGCCCGAGTGGTCGCGGACGGCGTCGGCATCGCCGCCGTCGATGAACGCCTCTCTGATCGCGCGCGCGTGCTCCGGCGCGCCGGCGGCGACGATCGGCCGGAAGTCCTCCTCGGCCGCGCGGAGCTCCTTGAGGACGTTCCAGACCGAGAACGGGCTGAGCGGGAGCTTGGCCACTAGCGAGCCGTCTCGAGACGGCCGCGAACGTGGATCGCCTCGAGGATCCCGATCATGATCAGCGTCGTGATCAGCGAGCTGCCGCCGTAGGAGACGAGCGGTAGAGGGATGCCGGTTACGGGTGCGATCCCGATCGTCATCCCGACGTTGATGAAGAGCTGGATCAGGAGCGCGAAGACGATCGATCCCGCGACGACCGCGGAGAAGAGGTCGCGCGCGACCGCGATGATCTTGACCCCGCGCCAGATGATGATGGCGTAGAGGATGAGCAGGATCGCAGCGCCGAGGAAGCCGCGCTGCTCGGCGAGCGACGAGAAGATGAAGTCCGTGGAGTGCTCCGGGAGGTAGTTGAACCTCGTCTGCGTCGCATTGGCGACGCCCCTTCCGTCGAGGCCGCCGGAGCCGACCCCGATGATCGACTGGTTGACGTTGTACGTGGAGCCGCTGGGATCGACGTCGGGGTCGACGAAGCCGATCAGGCGGTCGCGCTGGTAGGGCTCGAGCACCTCCACGCCCGCAGAGGGAAGGAACCAGAGCAGCGCGGCGGCGAAGAGGGCGGCGATGATCCCCAGCACCGCCAGGTGCCGCCACGGCGTCCCGCCGAAGAAGAGCGCGCCGAGGACGCACGCGCCGTAGACGAGCGAGGTGCCGAAGTCGGGCTCCTTGAAGACGAGCGCGGTGAGCGGGAGCGCGATGGCCACGATGCCGAGGGTCGTCCTCCACTCGTTCATCCGGTGCCGCCGCTCGGCGACGAAGCCGGCGAGCATGAAGATGAGAGCCAGCTTCCCGAGCTCCGACGGCTGGAAGTTGAAGAAGCCGATCTCGATCCAGCGCTTCGACCCGCGCACCTCCTCGGCAAGCGCGAACACCGAGACGAGCAGCACGAGCGAGACGCCGTAGAACGGGATGCGCAGCCGGCGGTAGACGTCGGGGTTCACGGCGGTGGTCAACGCGAGCAGGAGCCCGCCCGCGGCGACGTAGATGAGCTGCCGGTAGACGTAGTAGTCGGGGTCGCCGGCGATGTCGTTGCGGGTCACCGCCTCGAGCACCCAGAGCCCGTAGGCGACGAGCCCGCCGGCCGCGAGGAAGAGCAGGTAGTCGACGTGGCGCAGGAACGCACCGAGCTCCCAGGCGGCCGCCTGCGCTCGGGTGGGCTGCGGGATCCGGTTGACGGGGGTGGCCATTAATCCGACTCCTGGATGGTGGCCGAGTAGCTGCCGGGATCGACGTCGAAGTAGTCCTCGAAGACCTTCAGCGCGACGGGTGCCGCCGCCTCGCCGCCGTGGCCGCCGTTCTCGATCAGGGCGCACACGGCGATCTCGGGCTTGGCGAAGGGGCCGTAGCCGCACCACCAGGACTGGTCGCGCAGGCCCTGGTAACCGGGAAGCTCGACGTACTTCTCCGCAGTACCCGTCTTGCCCGCGATCGGGATCGGGAACGCGCCGAAGACGCTCTGCGAGGTGCCGTAGCTCGCATGCGTCGCGTCGAAGAGGCCCTCCTGGACGACGCTGAGGTTGTAGGGATCGATGCTCAGGTCGACCGGCGGCTTGGGCGTGAACGGTCGCAGGACGACCGGGGGCTCGCCCTCGTTCTGCGGCTCCTCGACCGCCGCGACGAGGTGCGGCTCGACGAGCTTGCCGCCGTTGGCGATCATCGCGTAGGCCCTCGTCATCTGGAGCGGTGTCACGAGGAGGTCGCCCTGGCCGATGGCCAGCTGGACGGACTCACCGCTCGTCCAGAGCTTGTCGATCTCGCTCTTTTCCGTGCGCTTCTCCCACTCGGGCGTGGGGACGATCCCCTTGGACTCGGGGCCGAGGTCGACGCCGGTCGGCACGCCGAAGCCCATCTGCCGCGACCAGCGCTGGAGCGGCGAGTTGTCCAGGCGATAGAAGCGGAGCCCGACGTCGTAGAAGTACGTGTCGCAGGAGTTGGCGAGCGCCGTCGAGAGGACCATCGGCTCGTTCCGATACGGGTCCCAGTTCATGAACGTCTGCTTGTCGACGACCATCTTCCCGGTGCACTGGATGACCTCGCCGGCGCTCAGGAGATCCTGCTCGAGCGCGGCGAGGGCGGTGATCGGCTTGAACGTCGAGCCGGGCGGATAGGTGCCGTCGATGGCGCGGTTGAGCGTCGGAAAGTTCGCGCTCTTGTCGGCAAGGGCCTTCAGGTCCTTCTCGTCGACCGTGCCGACGTAGAGGCTCGGGTCGAAGGTCGGATTGGACGCCAGCGCCAGGATCTCGCCCGTCTTCACGTCCATGGCCACGAGCGCGCCTCCGTTCGCGGCCCACTCGCCGTTGTCGTGTGCGAGCCGGACGCCGTAGGCGAGCGCCTCCTCGGCCGTGCGCTGGAGCTCGTCGTCGATCGTGAGCCGGAGGCTGTCGCCGGACTCCGGCATCTGGCTGAACTGGCGCTCGCTCGTCACGCGCCCGAGCGCGTCGACGTAGACCTGTCCCACGCCCGGCTGCCCGCGCAGGTAGGAGTCGTAGGCAGCCTCGATGCCGGTCTGGCCGATGCGGTCACCGGGCGCGAGCGTCCCGCTCTTGCGCTCCTTCAGCTGCTCGGCCGTGATCTCGGACTCGTAGCCGAGGATCTGCGCGGCGATCGGTCCCTTCTCGTAGCGGCGCAGGTACGTCTCGGCGATCTGCACGCCCGGGAACTCGGTCTGGTGCTCGAGCAGGAACGCCGCGCGGCGGTCGCCTACGTCCGAGCTGATCGTCACGGGCGTCAGCGGATCGTTCGCCAGCTGCTTCGTGACCTTTGCATTCACGACCTTGGGCCGCATTCCGAGGACGCGGGCGAGGCGCTTGATCATCGCGGCGCGCGTCGCGTAGGACACGTCCTCGAGCGCCGCCGGCCACACCTGGACGAGCGTCCCGGGCATGTTCGTGACCAGCACGTCGCCGTCGCGGTCCACGATCGGGCCGCGCTGCGCCTGGAGGCGGAAGCTGCGGATCTGGTTGTTCTGCGCGTCGGCGAGGTACTGGTCGCCCGAGATCACCTGGAGCGCCCAGAGGCGGAAGAAGAGCGCGCAGAAGACGATGATCGCGAGCACGCCGAAGATCCCGAGGCGGAGCGCCATCTGCGGCGAGAAGCGGTACGGCTCCTCGACGCGCGGATCGGGCGGGAGGAAGCCTGGGCCGCGGGTCGGCTCCCTGACCGGGCTAGACAGCGGGGCTCACCTCGCGGCGAATGCCCACCTGCGGTGGGAGGAACCGGGCACAGAGGCTGTAGAGCGGGTAGGCAAGGAGCATGTTGAGCGCGAGGCTCGGCAGCAGCACGCTCACGAACAGCTGCGAGGCTGCGATCGTCTCGCCGAGCATGAAGTGGAGGACGGCGGAGCCGAGCGTCACACCCGTCGTCGCGAGCGCGACCGCGATCAGAAGCGGGTGGACGGACGTGCGGGTCGTGACCTCCCCGAAGCGGCCGGTGCAGTACCCGGCGATCGTGAGGAGGAGCGAGGTCATGCCGAAGGTGACGAAGGACGACGAGTCGAGGATGAGACCGGCGGCGAAGCCGCCGACGGCGCCGAAGACCGGCCCGCGCAGGAGCGCCACGGCGACGAGCGTGACGAGCACGACGTCCGGATGCCCTTCGCCGACCTCGATCCACTCGGCGATGGAGATCTGGATCAGGGTGGCGAGGAGGATCAAGCCTCCTGCCTTCAGTGCCTCGACCCCGGTCACGGCTGGTTCGTCTGCCCCTGGTTCTACTGCCCCTGGTTCGCTCCCCGGCCCCGGTTCCGGCGCTCGGCGCGCGGTAGCTCCTTGAGGACGATCACCTCGGACAGCGAGTCGAAGTCCACGAACGGCGTCACCTGCACCCGCTTGTAGAGGTCGACGTCCTGCTGGCCGACGGACTCGACGACCCCGATCGGAATTCCTTCCGGGAAGATGGACTCGAGCTTGCGAGTCGCCCAGCCCGCCGTGACGACGAGGTCGTCCGTCTCCACCAGCTCGTCCTTCTCGACCTGGTCGAGGACGAGGGTCGCCGCGCTCGGCCCGGCCCTGACGATGCCCCACGCACCGCTCTCGGAGATGGACGCGGTGACCGCGCTGTTCTGGTCGGTGATCAGGGTGACGCTGGCGCTCGTGTCGGTCACGTCCGTGACGACGCCGACAAGCCCGTCGCCGGTGACGACCGGCGCGTTCTTGGCGACGCCGTCGTTCGTCCCGGCCGCGATCATGATCTGCTGCGTGAACGGGTTCGGCGGGCGGCGCACGACCGTGGCGACGACCGCCTCGAAATCCGTCGGGAAGCTCGCGCTCCTGACGTAGGTCGCGATCTCTTCGAGCTCCTGGATCTGGCGCTCCGCGGTTTGGTTCGCGATCCGCTCGCGGCGCAGCTGCTCGTTCTCCTCCTTCAGCCTCTCGTTCTCGGACTTGGCGTCGAGGAGGTCGGAGACGTAGCCCCAGCCGTCGCGGAAGGGGCGCGAGATGCGCTCGCCGGCGACTTCGAACGGCATGAGGACGGAGACGCCGATGCGCTGCGCGGCGTGGATCGGCCCGTCGTCGGACTCGCGGAAGTGCAGGGTGATCAGCGCGAGCGAGATGAGCACGAGCACGGCGGCAACGAGCCGCGCTCTGAAAGCGCGTCCCGATCGCGAGGAAGGGCCGTCACCGCGCCGGACAGGAGCGTCCAGCACTGGAAGCCGTGCTGTGCGTTGCCGAGGCACGGAACCGACCAGTGTAGTGAATCGCTCCGGAAACCGCGAACCCAGATGGTGCCTGGGGTTCGGCGGTTACCGGCGGCGGCCGTTGCGCTGGCGCGCCTTGGCGGAGCGGTGGATGACTTCGAACTCCTCGAGGCTGCGGCCGGAGCCGACGGCCACGCACGTGAGCGGCGACTCGGCGAGCTGCACCGGCATCTGGGTCTCCTCGCGCAGGCGGTCGGCGAGCCCGGTGAGCAGCGCGCCGCCTCCGGCGAGGACGATGCCGCGGTCCATGATGTCCGCGGCGAGCTCGGGCGGGGTCTTGTCGAGCGTCGACTTGATGGCGTCGATGATCTGGCCGACCGGCTCGTCGAGAGCACGGCGGACTTCCTCCGAGGTGATGACGACCGTCTTCGGGAGGCCGGTGAGCATGTCGCGGCCCCGGACCTCGGCCGAGACCTCCTGCGGGAGCTCCCACGCGGAGCCGATCTCGAGCTTCAGCTCCTCCGAGGTCTGCTGGCCGATCAGGAGCTTGTACTCCTTCTTGATGTGGGCCATGATCGCCTCGTCCATCTCGTCGCCGCCGACCCGGATGGACTGGGAGACGACGATGCCGCCGAGCGAGATGACGGCGACCTCGGTCGTGCCGCCGCCGATGTCCACGATCATGTTCCCGGTCGGCTCGGAGACCGGCAGGCCGGCACCGATCGCGGCGGCCATGGGCTCCTCGATCAGGTAGGCCTGGCGCGCGCCGGCGCTCAGCGTTGCCTCCTCGACCGCGCGCTTCTCGACGCCGGTGACGCCGCTCGGCACGCAGACGACGACGCGCGGGTGCGCGAAGCGGTTGTGGTGCACCTTCTGGATGAAGTGGCGGAGCATCTGCTCGGTCACGTCGAAGTCGGCGATGACGCCGTCCTTCAGCGGCCGGATGGCCGAGATCGTCCCGGGCGTCCGCCCGAGCATCCGCTTGGCCTCGATCCCGACCGCGTGCACCTCGCCGGTGCGCTGGTCGATCGCGACCACGGACGGCTCGGAGAGCACGATCCCACGCCCGCGCACGTACACGAGGGTGTTCGCAGTCCCCAGGTCGACGGCCATCTCACGCCCGCCCATCCCGCTTAGTAAGCCCCAGAAGCTCATTCGAGTCCGGATGAGTGTAACGACAGCCCGCGCGCGTCCCTAACGGCCACGCCCGGGGTCTGACCCCGGACGTCTCACAAAAGGCCAGCAATCTCGCGACAAATCTCCGGAACCTTCGATCGCTGAGAGGTCGCCGTCGTACTCTCGGCGCATGCCGCGCTCGCATCGACACCAAGTCCCCAACGGCGTCTTTCACGTCACGAGTCGGGGCAACCGACGCCAGGAGATCTTTCTCCTTGAACACTTCGGGAGCACGCGATCAGCCGCGCGGGCTCGGTTCGAAGCGTTCGTCGCCGACGCTCCGGCCCGAGCGGCGGCGTGACATTTTTGGCCACGGCCGGGGTCTGACCCCGGGCGTGGCTCTAGCCGACGTTGTAGGCGCCGGGGAAGTGGTCGGCCAGGAGGCCGACGAGGAGGGCGGCTGGGAGGCCTACGACGTTGAGGTAGTCGCCTTCGATGCGCTCGACGAGGGCGGCGCCTCGGGCCTGGATGGCGTACGCGCCCGCTCGGTTTCGCCACTCCTCGGTCGCGACGTAGCGCGCTACGTCGTTCGGGGTGAGATCGCGGAACGTGACCCTCGTCTCGGCGTGGTCGACGACCTCCCAGCCCGGTGCGATCAGGCACAGGCCCGAGACGACGACGTGCGTCTGGCCGCTGAGTCTGGTGAGCATGTCGGCCGCTTCGGCCTCGCCCGCCGGCTTGCCCAGGACGTTGTCGCCGAGCACGACCGCCGTGTCCACGCCCAGGACGGGACGCTCGCCCGCCTCGTCTGCGACCGAGCGGGCCTTGCCTTCCGCGTGCGCCCGCACTAGCTCGACCGGACTGAGCCCACCGTCGTCCCGCTCCTCGTAGCGCGGCGCGACGACGTCGAACGGAATCCCGAGCTGCTCGAGGATGGCCCGCCGCTGCGGCGAGGTCGACGCGAGGAGAAGGGAAAGAGCCGGCGGCGCGCTCAGGCCGTCACACGAGCTCGCCGTCGGTGAACCAGAGCGCGATCTCGCGCTCCGCCGACTCGAGCGAGTCCGAGCCGTGGACGAGGTTGTCCGGCATGGCGAGCGCGAGGTCGCCGCGGATCGTGCCCGGGGCCGAGTCGACCGGGTTCGTCGACCCCATCGTCGTCCGCACGACCTTCACGGCGGACTCGCCCTCCAAGACCAGAGCCAGCGTCGGCGACGAGGTGATGAACTCGACGAGCTCGCCGAAGAACGGCTTCTCGCGATGCTCGTCGTAGTGCTCGCCCGCAAGCGCCTCGTCGACGTGGACGAGCTTCGCGGCCCGCACCTCGAGGCCGCGCTGCTCGAAGCGCGCGAGGATCTCGCCCGCGAGCCGGCGCTGCATCGCGTCGGGCTTGATCAGGACGAGTGTGCGTTCCGCCACCGTCGCTCCTCCTCGCGGATCCGGCGCATCCGCGCCTCCTCGGGCTCCGCGCGCTTCCTCGCCTTCCAGAAGATCCAGCTCACGTAGGCGAGCACGAACCACGGGACGATCATCGCGATCAGCGCGATGATCGAGATGACGAGAGACCCGTCGTCCCCCGACGACGAGTGCTGCGCGAAGAGCTCCACGCTCTCAGACTAACCAGAAAGATTCTCGACGGCGCGCGGCGACTCGACCGGCGTCTCGCAGAACGGGCAGATCTGCCACAGAGGCTCGAGCGGCGCCTTGCAGCGCCTGCAGGAGTCCTTCAGCTTCGTCGTGCAAACCGGGCATGCGAGGAAGTTCGGCCTCGATCGCCGCGCGGCACACCGGGCACCGCTCGACCGAGTCGAGGTTCTCCTCCATCGCCTTGATCTCGAGCTCGCGCTCGCGCACGTCCTCGAGGTACTCGGGCGGCCGGAACAGCATGTAGATGAGCGGCCCGACGAAGGGCGGGAAGATGCCGAGCGCCACCGCCATCGCCAGCAGCCACGGATCCTCGATGCGCCGCCGCGCGTCCTTGTAGACCCAGTACGCCGAGGCCAGCCAGAAGACGACGAGGAAGAACAGCGTGACGTTGCGGATGACGAGCCACTCCTCCGAGTCGAAGAAGTCGCCGACGAAATCCAGCGGGTTTCCGTCGTCCTCGGTCGTGGTCGTCGTCTGAGCGAGGAGTATGCGCATCGTCACAACAGAATCTTTCCGACGAACCACCCGGCGCCAAACGCGATCGCGATGATCGTGAAGAGCACGATCGCCGCGAGGGCGAAGACGCTCAGCCGCTCGCCGACGCTTGCCATGGTAGACACGAAGGGCGGACGGAGGCGAGGTCCATGAGCAGATAGAGCGATCCGGTGACGAGGACGGCGCCCTCCTCCCCGGCGATCTCACGCGCGCGCGTGTGGGCGGCGACCGGATCGGTGACCGCCTCGACCTCGTCGAAGAACTCGCGGCCGAGCTCGGCGAGCTCCTCCGCGGGAAGCGCTCGCGGGCTCGAGGACTCGGTCGCGACGAGCCGCCGGCCCAGGGCCGAGAGGGCGGCCAGCATCCCGGCCGCATCCTTCTCTTCGAGGATGGACACCACGAGAGTCCATTCTGCTCGCGGCGCGCGCCCGAGGAGGTAGCCGACCCCGGAGAGGTTGTGCGCGCCGTCCCAGAGCTCGAGCGGCGCCTCGCAGACGATCTCGAGGCGGCCGGGCACATGGACGTCGGCGAGCGGCGCCGGGTTGACCGTCCTGCCGAGGAAGCTCTCCGCCGCGGCGTGCGCGAGCGCGGCGCTCGACCCCGAGACGACGGTCACCGCCGACGCGCCGGCCGCACGCGCCGCCCCCTCCCACTCCGGCTCGCCGAGGACGACGAGCGCGCCCGGCGAGATGACGGCGAGCTTCTCCCCCGCGATCACCTCGCGTGTCGTCCCGAGCACCTCGACGTGCTCGAGCGCGACGTTGGTGAGGACGACGACGCCCGCGTCGAGGACGTTGGTCGCGTCGTGCCGCCCGCCGAGCCCTGCCTCCACGACGGCCACGTCCACCTCTGCCGCCGCGAGCTCCGCGAACGCGGCGGCCGTCAGCGCTTCGAACTGCGTCGCCTCGACCGCCTCGGCCTCGGCGCGCACCCGTCCGAGCGCGGCCTCGAGGTCGGCCTCCTCGCCGCCCACGCGGAGCCGCTCGGCCCAGGAGACGACGTGGGGAGACGTATAGGACCCGACCCGAAGGCCCTCCGCGGCCAGCAGCGCCTCCGTCATCCGCGTCGTCGTCGTCTTGCCGTTCGTCCCCACGACGTGGATCGCGCGGAGCCGGCGCTCGGGGTTGCGGAGCCGCTTCAGGAGCTCCCGCATCCGCCCCAGCCCGAACTCCTCGGGCCACGGGCTGAGCGACTCGAGCCAGGCGAGGTTGCTGTCAGCCGCCGAGCGCATCGAGCTCGCGCCGGTACCGCTCGAGCTTCTCGCGCTCGCCCTCGACCACCTCGGCCGGAGCGTTCGCGACGAAGTTCTCGTTGGACAACATCCCCTCGGAGCGGGCGACTTCCTTCCGCAGCCGCGCCACCTCGTCGTCGCGGCTCCCGTTCACCGGCAGCTTCTCGGGCTGGACGACGACGTCGAAGACGCGCTTTGCGTCGCCCTCGAGCTCGACGACGACGCCGCTCCGCCGGGCGATGACCGCGGCGGTGCGCACGCGCTCGAGCGCATCGAGGTCGGAGGCGAAGCGCTCGTCGGGCTCCGGCCAGGGAGTCACGATCAGCCGGCTCTCGCGCGCGGGCAGCTGCGACCAGATCTCCTCGGTCACGTGCGGCATGACCGGGTGGAGCAGCCTGAGCAGGAGCTCGAGCGCGGCAAGGGCGGTCGCCGCCGCGTCCTCGTCGTCCTCGTAGAGCCGCGGCTTCGCCGCCTCGGCGTACCAGTCGCAGAAGTCGTCGCGCGTGAGGCGATAGAGGACCTTGACCGCCGCCGCGAAGTCGAACTCCGCCCAGGCGGCCTCGACGTCGGCCCGTGCCGCGTCGAGCTGGGCGAAGATCCAGCGCTCCTCGACGGCCTGCGGCCGCGCCTCGGGCTCGACGTCACCCGCGTTCGCCAGGATCAGCCGCGCCACGTTCCAGAGCTTGTTGGCGAGCCAGCGGCCCTCCTCGATCATCCCGACTGCGAAGCGCACGTCCTGGGTCGAGGACATCTTCAGGAGCCCGTAGCGCGTCGCGTCGGCCCCGTGCTCGGCGATCAGCTCGAGCGGGTCGATCCCGGTGCCGAGGCTCTTCGACATGCGCCGCCCGTCTGGCGCCAGCACCGTCGAGTGGATGATCACGTCGTGGAAGGGGACGTCGCCGACGAGCTCGAGCCCCGACCAGATCATGCGGTTGACCCAGAGCCTGATGATCTCGCGCGCGGTCGAGTCGACGTCGCCCGGGTAGTAGCGCCGCAGGTCCTCCGTGTCCTCCGGCCAGCCGAGCGTGGCGAAGGGCCAGAGCGCGGACGAGAACCACGTGTCGAGCACGTCGGGGTCGCGCTCGAGCGCGCTCGACCCGCACTCGGCGCAGGCCTCGGGCGCCGGCCAGGCGCACGTGGCGTGGCCGTCGGGGCAGTACCAGATCGGCAGCTGATGCCCCCACCAGAGCTGCCGCGAGATGTTCCAGTCCGGGATCTCCTCGAGCGAGCGGATCGCGAACTGGTGCTGTGACTCCGGGTGATAGCGGACGCGCCGCTCGCGCAGCGCCTCGAGCGCCGGCTTGCGCGGCTCCTCCATCGCGCACCACCACTGGAGCGAGACGAGCGGCTCGATCCGCGTGTGGCAGCGCTCGCAGGTCCCGACGTTGTGGCGGTAGTTCTCCTGCTTCTCGAGCTGGTCGTGCTCCTTCAGCCAGGCGACGACGGCCTTGTCGGCGTCGGCCTGCGCCAGCCCGGCGAGGTCGCCGGCCTCCTCGTTCATGCGACCGTCGGGCCCGATGACGGTGACGACGGGCAGGTCGTGCTTCCGCCCGATCTCGAAGTCGGTCGGGTCGTGCCCCGGGCGTGATCTTGAGCGCGCCGGTCCCGAACTCGGGCTCGACGAGCTCGTCGGCGACCACCGGGACGCGCCGCTCGACGTACGGGACGACGACCTCCTTGCCGACGGCATCGCGGTAGCGCTCGTCCTCCGGGTGCACGGCCACGGCCACGTCGGCCAGGATCGTCGCCGGGCGCACGGTGGCGACCGTGATCGACCCGGAGCCGTCGGTGAACGGGTAGCGCGCGTACGTGAGCCTGTCGTCCATCGGCTCGTGGACGACCTCGAGGTCGGAGATGGCCGTCTCGTGGAACGGGCACCAGTTGACGATGCGGTTCGCGCGAAAGATCCAGCCGCGGCCCCAGAGGTGGACGAAGAAGCGCATGACCGCCTCGATGTAGGCGTCGTCCATCGTGAAGCGCTCGCGCTCGTAGTCGAGCGAGGCGCCGAGGCGGCGGTACTGGCCCATGATCGTGCGGCCCGTCTCCTCCAGGTGGCGCCAGACGCGCTCGACGAACGCCTCGCGGCCGATCTCCTTACGTGACGTGCCCTCGCGGACGAGCTGCTTCTCGACCACGTTCTGCGTCGAGATGCCCGCGTGGTCGTACCCCGGCTGCCAGAGCGTGTCGAAGCCGCGCATACGGTGCCAGCGGATGAGCACGTCCTGGAGCGATCCGTTGAGCGCATGGCCCATGTGGAGCGCGCCGGTCACGTTGGGCGGCGGGACGCAGATCACGAACGTCTCGTCGTGGCGCGCGCCGGCGCCGGCCCGGTAGAGGCCCTCCTCCTCCCAGGTGCGCTGCCAGCGCTCCTCGAGGTCCGCAGGCGAGTAGGTCTGGTCCATCGACACGATTGTACGGCGGTGCCCGCGCCGCTCAGCCGAGTGCTGAGCGGATCGCCGCGACAAGCTCGTCGTGGTCGAACGGCTTCTGGAACATGGCGACCGCGCCCGTCTGCTCCAGCGACTCGCGCTCCATGGAGAGGTCGCGCGCGGTGATGATGATCACCGGGATCCCCTCGAGCGCCGGCATGGCCTTCATGCGCTCGATGACCACGCGGCCGTCGCCTGCGGGCAGCCCGAGGTCGAGCAGGATCAGGTCGGGCTCCTCCTTGCGCGCGGCGTTCACCGCGGCGATCGCGTCGCCCGCGAAAACCGCCTCGAAGCCTTCGGCCTTCAGGCGGTGCGCCACGAGCCGCCGGATGTCCTGGTCGTCGTCGACTATCAGGATCTTGGCTTCTGGCATCGGCCTCGGGCAGACTTGTAGCATGGAAGCAGGTCGACGGTGAGCCAGATCACCCAGGATCCCCTCGCGGCCGGGCGCGAGGCGATCGGCCGCCTCGAGTGGGTCGAGGGCTACGAGCTGCTCCGCCAGGCGGACGAGACGATGGAGCTCGCGCCCGAGGATCTGATGCTGCTCGGCGAGGCGGCGATGTGGAACGGCCAGATGGAGCTGATCCACCCGTACTTCGAGCGGGCCTACCGCGGCTACCTCCAGCAGGGCAACACGCTCCGCGCCGCATACGTCGCGACCTGGATCGCCCACAACCAGAAGAACGAGCTCCAGCCCTCCGTGGCCAACGGGTGGATGAGCCGCGCGAAGCGGCTGCTCGACCTCGAGGACGAAGGCCCGGAGCACGGTTACTGGGCGCTGCAGAAGAGCCTCGTCGAGCTCGGCGAGCACAACTTCTCGGAGTCGCTCGCCCTCGCGAAGCAGGCCGAGGAGCTGGGACGGCGCTTCGGCGACCGCAACCTCGAGATCCGCGCGCTCCAGCGGCAGGGAAACGTCCTCATCGAGCAGGGCGAGGTCGCGGAGGGCAAGTTGCTCCTGGACGAAGCGAGCGCCGCGGCGCTTGCCGGCGAGCTCGACCCGTTCTCGACGCTCGTCGTCTACTGCAACACCATCGGCGCCTGCCGAGATGTCGCCGACTACGAGAGCGCTGGCGAGTGGACAGATCGCGCCACCGACTTCTGCGACGCGAACGCGATGACCGCCTTCCCCGGCATGTGCCGGGTGAACCACGCCGAGGTCATGAAGTTCAAGGGCCGGTTGAGCGAGGCGCACGAGCTCGCCGGCCGCGCAGGCGAGGAGCTCCGCGCGTGGAACCCGCGGATCGCCGGCGCCGCTTTCTACGAGCTGGGCGAGGTACGCCTTAGGCTCGGCGAGCTGGCGCAGGCCGAGCAGGCCTTCCGGGAAGCCGACGAGTTCGGGCGCACGCCCGAGCCCGGCCTCTCGCTCCTGCGGCTCGCACAGGGGCACGCGAAGGGCGCGTTCGCCTCGATTAAGCGGGCGGCCGGGGACAAGTCACTGACCCTCCCCGCGCAAGCACGCGTCCTCCCGGCGGCGGTCGAGATCGCGATCGCGGCGGAGGAGGTCGACCGGGCGGCCGAGTACGCGGAGCGGCTCGCCACGGTGGCGGAGGTCTACGAGACGTCGGCGCTGAGGGCGACGGCGACGTTCGCCCGCGGTCAGGTCGCGCTGGCCCGCGGCGAGGCCGACGCCGCCTACCACGAGTTTCGCGAGGCGCGGATGATCTGGGACTCGAACGGCGCGACGTACGACGTCGCGCGCGCACGCGAGCAGCTCGGTAAGGCCCTGCGAGACGGGGGCGACGAGGACGCCGCGGTCTGGGAGCTCCACGCCGCCGCGGCGCGCTTCGAGCGACTGGGCGCCGCCCGCGACGCCGATCGCGTCGCGGAGTTCCTCATGAGGGACGTCTCGACCGAGGTCATGAAGACCTTCCTCTTCACGGACATCGTCGGCTCCACCGAGCTGGCGAGCGCCGCGGAGTCGGACCGCCACTGGGTCACCCTCCTCCGCCGCCACGACGACGCGCTGCGCGCGATCTTCGCGGACTTCCAGGGCCAGGTCGTCGACCACACGGGCGACGGGTTCTTCGCCGCCTTCGAGGAGCCGGCCGAAGCGGTCGGCGCCGCCATCGCGATCCAGCGCGCGATCGACCAGGAGTTCGAGTTCGACATCCGCATCGGGGTCCACGCGGACGGCGCGTTGCAGACGCGGGAGAACTACCACGGCAAGGGCGTCCACGCCGCGGCTCGAATCGGCGCCGCCGCGGGCGGGCGCGAGGTTCTCGCGAGTGAGGCCACGATGAGCGACCTGCCGCAGTTCGCGACGTCCGAGCATCGCTCGGTCACCCTGAAGGGCTTCAAGGACCCGATCGCCGTCTGCTCGGTGGCCTGGGACCCGAGCTAAGCCGGCTCGACCGAACCGTCCTGCGGGTCGGTTGCGAAGGGACTTCACCCCCACCGCATCGACCTAGGAGGAAATGATCATGTCCAAGCTCACACGCTGGGCGCTCGTCGCCGGCTCGCTCGTCGCGCTCGTCGTCCCGCTCGGAGCCGCCGCGGACGGCGGCGATGACCGGCGAGGAGCCGAACGGCGCGTCCTCTTCGCGACCGACTCGAAGGGGAATCTCCTGCAGTTCGACTCGCGCTCGCCGCGCTCCGTCCGCTCGAAGGCGATCACGGGCCTGCCTACGGGTGTCGTGCTCGGCGGGATCGACTTCCGACCCGCCACCGGCGATCTCTACGCGCTCGGAAGCGACAAGGTCGTCTATCGCGTCAACGTGGCGACGGCGATTGCCGTGGCCGAAGGCCCGGCCTTCGAGATGGCACCGGATGCGCTCAACAGCGGCAACATCGGCTTCGACTTCAACCCGACCGTCGACAAGATCCGGGTGACGAGCGACGCCGACGACAACATCCGCCTCAATCCGGACGAGGGCAACCTGCTCTCCAAGGACACGAGCCTCACCCCGGCAGACGTCACGGTGGTCGGCTCCGCGTACACCAACTCGTCCTTCACGGCGTTCGCGACCCGGCCGACCGTGACCGAGCTGTACGCCCTCGACATCGCCCCCAGCAAGGACCGGCTCTGGATTCAGCGCCCCGCCAACAACGGCACGCTGATCATGCCCGTCTCGCTCGGCTTCAACCTGGGCGCGAACGCCGGCTTCGATATCGCCGGCGCCGACAACGTCGGCTACGTCGCGGGCACCCAGATGGGTCGCAGCTCGGCTGAGCTGTGGCGTGTCGACCTCGACACCGGCAAGACGCGGTCGCTCGGCCGCATCGGCAAGGGCGTGGCCATCACCGGCCTCGCCGCCTGGCAGGACCAGTAGCGCGCCGCAAGCGGGGTGGGCCCCACCGGGCCCACCCCGCCAAAGCTCGGGTCTAGGGCTTGTCCCAGACGAGGGCGCCGTCGACGACCGCGAGCCTTCCGTACGCCGTCGTGGTCGTGTGGCCTTCGGCGTCGATCGAGTAGCGGCCGAGGATCGAGTCGCGGTCCGTCGTCCCACGTGCCGCGCGGGTCACCGCTGCGCGGTCGCCGCCTTCGGCCGCGATCGCGTCGAGGACGAGCGCCATCGCCTCGTAGCCGTACAGAGCGAAGGGCGCGCGCTGGGCGACGAAGAAGCGTGTCCGCTCGGCGGCAGAGGCGTCCATCCTCCGCACGAGCCAGTCCTCGGCGACGCCCTCCGAGCCGAGAAGCCACATGCTCGGGTCGTGCGCGTGGAGGTCGCGCCACAGACCGATGCGCCGGATCCGCGACGCCGACGTAGAGCACCGCGTCGGCCTCCCCCACGTCCTCCGCCCACGGCTCGTCGTGGTTCCAGATCGGACGAGTGCGTACCGCTCAGCCCTCGCTTTCTCGCCGCCTCGTCGCACATGGCGCCGACCGCGACTCCGTAGTCGGCGTCGTGGTCGTGGACGATCAGTAGCTCTTGTACACCCACTCGCACGAGCCAGGCCGCAATCGCCCTCGCGCCCACCCCGTCGTGCGGCATCAGGCGCACCAGGGTCGGCCCGCCGAGCCCTGCGAACGTGGCCACCGGCGCCACCTGGAGGAGCCCGGCGTCACCGAGGATCGGCGCGGTCTCGAGCACCTGTGACGAGTGGAAGTCGCCGACGTAGGCGACCGCCCCCGCATCCGCGACGGCCTGCCGTGCGTTGGCCGCCGCCCGCTCCTCGCGGTCCTCGCCGAAGGAGTCGAGCGTCACGAGCTCCACGTCCGCATACGCGCGCTCGAGCGCGAGCTGCGCCCCACGGAGGAGGTCTCGCCCCAGGCGCGCCGCCGGCCCGCTCAGAGGCAGGCTGGCGTAGACCCGGTGCACGTCGCTACTAGGCGGACTCTTCTTCGAGCTCGTCCAGCGCGAGCGCGTGCCCTGCGCTGGTGACCAGCGTCGGGCGGAGGTTGCGCTCGATCGTCTCCTTCGTGATCACGCACTTGGAGACGTCCTTGCGGGACGGGAGCTCGAACATGACGTCGAGGAGCGCGAGCTCGATGATCGAGCGGAGGCCGCGAGCGCCGGTCTCGCGCTCGAGCGCCTTGTCCGAGATCTGCCAGAGCGCGTCGTCGGTGAAGACGAGCTCGACGTTGTCGTACGAGAAGAAGCGCTGGTACTGCTTGACGAGCGCGTTCTTCGGCTCGAGCAGGATCTGGACGAGATCCTCGCGCGTGAGCTGGTGCACCGCGGAGATGACCGGGAGTCGGCCGATGAACTCCGGGATGAGCCCGTACGAGAGCAGGTCCTCCGGCATCACCGACGAGAGGAGCTCGCTCGACTCGATCGCCCGGCGCGACTTGACGTCGGCGCCGAAGCCGACCTGGTTCTTGCCGATCCGCTTGCTGATGATCTTCTCCAGCCCGGCGAACGCGCCGCCGCAGATGAAGAGGATGTTCGTCGTGTCGATCGACAGGAACTCCTGGTGCGGGTGCTTGCGGCCGCCCTGCGGCGGCACGCTTGCGACCGTGCCCTCGAGGATCTTGAGGAGCGCCTGCTGGACGCCCTCACCCGAGACGTCGCGCGTGATGGACGGGTTGTCCGCCTTGCGCGCGATCTTGTCGACCTCGTCGATGTAGATGATCCCGGTCTCGGCCTTCTTGACGTCGAAGTCCGCGGCCTGGATGAGCTTCAGAAGGATGTTCTCGACGTCCTCGCCGACGTAGCCGGCCTCGGTGAGAGCGGTCGCGTCCGCGATCGCGAACGGGACGTTGAGGATCCGCGCGAGCGTCTGCGCGAGGAGCGTCTTCCCGCAGCCGGTCGGGCCGAGCAGCAGGATGTTCGACTTCGAAAGCTCGACGTCGTCCTCGTCCGCCGCCATCTGCACCCGCTTGTAGTGGTTGTAGACGGCGACCGCGAGCGTTCGCTTGGCCTCCTCCTGCCCGACGACGTAGTCGTTGAGGATCGTGTAGATCTCCTTGGGCCGCGGGAGGTTGTCGAGGTCGAGCTGCGCCGGGGAGGTCAGCTCCTCGTCGATGATCTCGTTGCAGAGATCGATGCACTCGTCGCAGATGTAGACGCCGGGCCCGGCGATGAGCTTCTTGACCTGCCGCTGGCTCTTGCCGCAGAAGCTGCAGAGAAGCTGTTCGTTACCGTCAGTTGCGCGGGCCATGTCTCTCTACCTTGTACCTCGAAATCGCTCGGCTGACTAGGACGCAGCCGCCATTGCAGGCGTGCCGCGATTGGCGATGACAGTGTCGATGATGCCGTAGTCGAGCGCTTCCTGCGCCGTCATGAAGTAGTCGCGCTCCATGTCCTTGCCGACCTTGTCCAGATCCTGCTTCGTGTGGGTGGCGATGATCTCCTCGAGGAGTCGCTTCATCGCGAGGGTCTCGCGCGCCTGGATCTCGATGTCGGTCGCCTGCCCCTGGAAGCCGGCCGAGACCTGGTGGATGAGGATCTTCGAGTGCGGCGTCGCCATTCGCTTGCCGTCGGTGCCGCCCGCGAGGAGCAGAGCCCCCATCGACATGGCGATTCCGACGCAGATCGTCTGCACGTCGGGCTTGATGTACTGCATCGTGTCGTAGATCGCCATGCCGGCGTAGACCGAGCCGCCCGGCGAGTTGATGTAGATCGAGATGTCCTTGTCGGGGTCCTCGGACTCGAGGTGGATCAGCTGCGCCACGATCAAGTTGGCGATCTGATCGTCCACGGGAGTCCCGAGGAAGATGATTCTCTCGTTCAGAAGCCGCGAGTAGATGTCGAAAGCGCGCTCGCCTCTCGACGTCTGCTCGACGACCATTGGGATCAACGGGCTCATGTGCCTCCCTCGCTTCCTGGCGTCCATATCTTCATCTCGGTGGGTGCGTTCTCCTTCTCGGGCGTCCAAAGCTGCTCGCGGGCCCTGGCCAGCTCGACCGGGATCCGCTTCACGCCCTTGATGACTTCGTCCAGCGCCTTGCGCATGCGCAGGTCGCCTCGCAGCTGCTCGAACCCGGCGCTCTCGCGTGCGCTCACGAGCACCGCCTCCGGGTCCTCGCCGGCCTCCTCGGCCTGCTCGCGGATGAGCGTCTCGATCTCCTCGTCGGTGACCTCGAGATCGAGCTCGTCGGCAACCGCGTCGAGGACGAGCTCCCGCTTGAGCGAGCCCTCGGCTTCGCCGCGGAGCCGCTCGACGATCTGCTCCTGGGACTGGCCGGTCATGGCCAGGTAGGCCTCGAGCGGGATGCCGCGGCGCTCGATCGAGCGCACGAACCCGGCGGCCAGCTCGGCCGTCCGCCGCTCGACCATCGGGTCGAGCGAGTCGAACGACGAGGCGTCGACAAGAGCGTCCGCTGTGTTCTGGCGCAGCAGGAGCTCGAGCTCGGTGTCGAGCTGCTCGCGCAGTTGCGCCTCGATGTCGGAGCGCAGCTCCGCGAGCGTCTCGAACTCGGACACGGCCTGCGCCAGCTCGTCGTCGAGCGGCGGCAGCACCTTCTCCTTGATCTCCTTGGCGGTGACCTCGACCGACGCGGTCTGCTCGTC
This sequence comes from uncultured Actinomycetes bacterium, assembly GCA_963748205.1. GTDB lineage: Bacteria > Actinomycetota > Thermoleophilia > Gaiellales > Gaiellaceae > JAIBJN01. The sequence continues at coordinate 11,414 of CAVVIB010000002.1, read as the reverse complement.
GGCGAGCTCGAACTCGACTTCCTTGGTCTCCCCCGCCGTCATGCCGACCAGCGCCGACTCGATCTCGTCCACGAGCCGGCCGCGGCCGACCTCGACCACGTAGTCGCGCTGGGTCGTCCCGATCTGCTCGCCGTCCAGGTCGAGGACGACGACGTCGTCGGGCTGCGCCGAGCGGTGCTCGACGGTCGCGAGCTCGGCGGCCATCTCGCGCAGGCGCTCGAGCTCTCCGTCGACCACCTCGGCCGGAACCTCCGGCTCGGGGGCGGCCACCTCGAGCTCCTTCCAGTCGCCCAGCCTGGGCTTGGGGACGACCGACACGGTGGCCGTGAAGCGGAAGGTCTCGCCGTCGGAGGGCGGCCCGTCGCCGACCTCGACCTCGGGGTTGGCGATCGGCCTTACGCCCGAGGTCGCCGCTGCCGACCAGAACCAGCCGTCGAGGTGGCTGCGGACGGCCTCCTCCCAGAGCGCCTCGCGGCCGACGCGCGCGGCGACGACCCTGACGGGCGCCTTTCCCTTGCGGAAACCGGGGATGCGGAGCGACTCGGCGAGGTCGGAGGCGGCATGCTCGAGAGCGTGCTTGACGGCATCCTCGGGAACCTCCACCTCCAGCCGAACCCTGCTTTCCGGCAGCTCTTCGACCTTCGTCTTCACTCCTGGCCATTGTGTCAGAACTGTGTTGGTCTCCCGGACATGGCCCGAGTCGCAATAACCGTCTCTCCCGGCGCCGCGCGGACGGAGCTCGTCGGCCGGCACGGCGACGGCTGGCGCGCCCGGGTCGCGGCGCCGCCCGAGCGCGGCCGCGCCAACCGGGCGCTCGTCGAGCTGGTCGCGGAGCTCGCCGGGGTGCCACGGGAGCGGGTCACCGTCGTCGCGGGCGCCTCCGGGCGGCGCAAGGTGGTCGACGTCGAGGGGCTGGACGCCGAGGAGCTGGACAGGCGCCTCGCCCGAGGCGCGGGTCAGGAGGCCTGAGCCCGGAGGAACTCGCGCGCGATCTCGAGCGCGGCCTCCGTCGGCGTCACCCCGCCGGCGTCCGCCGCGGCCAGGACCCTGCCGGTCGTTTCTGCGACCAGGCGCTCGACGGCGGCGAGGCAGAGCGCCGGGTCGTCCTGGCACTCCGGGGCCTCGTAGAGATGGATGCCGCCGGCGTTCGCCACGAAGTCCGGGATCGCGAGGATCCCGCGCGCCGCGAGGGCGTCCGCCGCCCCGGGCGCGTACGGGACGTTCGCAGCCGGAACGACCGCCGCGCAGCGAAGCTCGGCCGCCGAATCCGGCGTGATGACATGCGGGCGGGCTCCCGGCACGAGCACGTCGCATTCGACCGCGAAGAGCGTCCCGCGCGGCGCACAGGGCTTGGGGCCGTGCCGGACGAGCGCGTCCCCGTGCTCGGCGCGGAGCGCGAGCAGCTCCTCGACGTCGAGGCCCTCCGGATCGACGAGCGCGCCCTCGACCGTGCTGACCGCGACCACCTGCGCGCCCGCATCGGCGCACGCCTTCGCGGTGCCGCCACCGGTCTTGCCGAAACCTTCGATGGCGATCCGCGCGCCGGCGAGCGACTTGTCGGCCCGCTCGAGCGCGACCGCGGACGCGCCGCGGATCCCGTAGCCGACGGAGAGGTCGTCCATGCCCAGCCCGTCGTGCTCGCGCGCCCAGATCGGCGTCGGGCCGTCGCCGCTCTCGAGCGCGAGGAAGTCCTCGGGATGCGTGCCCATGTCGGGGCCCGTGAGGAAGAAGTCCTGCCAGTCGCGGATGCGGTCGAGGAAGGCCCCGAGCACGGCCTCGCGATCGCCGCGGACGAAGCGGATCCCTGCCTTCGCGCCCGCGTACGGGACGCCGCAGACGGCGAGCTTCCAGGTCATCGCCCGCGCGAGCCGCGCGACCTCGTCCGCGGTCACGTCGGCGACCATCCGCGTCCCGCCGGCCGAGGTCGGGAAGAGCTCGTGGTCGATGACGACGACCGCGTCGAGCCCGACCGCCGGGTCGACGACCTCGATCACCCGCGTCGGCGGCGCGTCGTCTCGTTCGAGGACCGACACGGCACGGGACGGTATCCGACCGCAAGAGCTTGACGAATGCGGGTCTGGCCTTGACACTCCGGTAAGAGTGCTATAACACTCCCACTCAACTAGTAGAGAAAGTGGGGTAACGGAAACTGTGGCACACAAGCGCACTCGCATCGCCCTTCTGAGCGCCCTCGGCGCGCTCGCAGCACTCTTGCTCCTGGTCGCAACCGCATGCGGCGGCGGCGACGACGAAGCCGCCGCGGGTGGCGGCGGCGGTGGCGGCGGCACGCTCTCGCTCGTCGCCTACTCCACCCCACGCGAGGCCTACGAGGAGATCATCCCGGCGTTCAAGGAGACCTCCGAGGGCGAGGGCTGGGACTTCGAGGAGTCCTACGCCGCGTCCGGCGAGCAGCGGCGCGCCGTCGAGGAAGGCCTCCCGGCCGACGTCGTCCATCTCTCGCTCGAGCCCGACGTCACCGCGCTGGTCGAGGCGGGCCTCATCGACGCCGACTGGAACAAGAACGACTACAACGGAATCCTCACGAACTCCGTGGTCGTCTTCGCAGTTCGCCCCGGCAACCCGGAGAACATCCAGTCCTGGGACGACCTCCTCAAGGACGGGATCGAGGTCATCACGCCCAACCCGTTCACGTCGGGCGGCGCCCAGTGGAACATCATGGCCGCCTACGGCGCGCAGCTCGAGCAGGGCAAGTCCGACGAGGAAGCCATCGACTACCTCCGCGAGCTCTTCCTCGAGCACGTGCCCGTGCAGGACAAGAGCGCCCGTGAGGCCCTGCAGACGTTCGCCGGCGGCAAGGGCGACGTGATGCTCGCCTACGAGAACGAGGCGATCTTCGCCCAGCAGGCCGGGCAGCCGCTCGAGTACGTCGTCCCCGACGAGACGATCCTGATCGAGAACCCGGCGGCGATCGTCAACACGACCGAGAGCCCCGAGGGCGCCCAGGCCTTCCTCGACTACCTCTACACGCCCGAGGCGCAGGAAGTCTTCGCCTCCAAGGGCTACCGCCCGGTCGTCGAGGGCGTCGAGACGGAGTTCGACTCCTCCGGCCCGTCCGGCCTCTTCACGATCGAGGACGTCGGCGGCTGGGCCGACGTCCGCAAGCGCTTCTTCGACCGCGAGGAGAGCATCTTCCTCGACATCGAGAACGAGCTGGGAGTCCCCACTGACGACTAGCACCGAAGCGGTCAAGCTGCCGGCGCGCCCTCGAAGTTCGAGGCGCGCCGGCAGCCTCGTTCTGGGGCTCTCGACCGCATACCTCACGCTCATCGTCCTCATCCCGATCGCGGCCGTGATCGCGGCGTCCTTCGAGGGCGGCCTACCGGCGTTCTGGGATCAGGTCACCGCACCGGCCTCGGTCGCGGCGCTCAAGCTCACCTTCGTGGCGTCGCTGATCGTCGTCGCGGTGAACGCGGTAAGCGGGACGCTGATCGCCTGGGTGCTCGTCCGCGACGACTTCCGCGGCAAGAGCGTCGTCAACGCCGTGATCGACCTCCCCTTCGCGCTCCCGACGATCGTCGCCGGCCTGACGCTGCTGGCCATCTACGGGCCGAGGAGCCCCGTCGGCCTCGACGTCTCGTACACACGCGCGGCCATCGTCGTCGCGATGCTCTTCGTGACGCTCCCGTTCGTCGTCCGAGCCGTGCAGCCGGTGCTGATCGAGCTCGACCGCGAGATGGAGGAGGCGGCCGCGTCGCTCGGCGCTCGACCGTTCACGATCTTCCGGCGGATCATCCTGCCGAACCTGCTGCCGGCGATGCTCTCCGGCGCCGCGCTCTCGTTCGGGAAGGCGGTCGGCGAGTTCGGCTCGATCGTGCTCATCTCCGGGAACATCCCCTTCGACACCGAGGTCGCCTCGGTCTGGATCTTCAAGGCGATCGAGAGCGACCAGCCCGGGGCGGCCGCGGCGGTCTCCGTCGTGCTGCTCGTCCTCTCGTTCGTCGTGCTCGCGGTGGCAGACGTGCTCGAGCGGCGCAGCCGGAGGCACGATGCGTAGCGGGAGCGTACCGCGCTACGGGCTCCGCGCGATCGCCCTCGGGTATCTGCTCCTGCTGCTCGCGCTGCCGTTCGGGGCGATCGTCTACTACACCTTCCAGGACGGCGTCCAGCCCGTGCTCGACGCCCTCACGGACGAGTCGTTCATCGCCGCCCTCAAGCTGACGCTCATCGCCGTGCTGATCGCTGTGCCGGCCAACACCGTCTTCGGCGTCGCCTGCGCGATGGCGCTCGTTCGCCACCCACCCAAGCGCGGCACGTGGCTGATCAATTCCTTGATCGGGCTGCCGCTCGCGCTCTCACCGGTCGTCGTCGGCCTCGCGCTCATCCTCGTGTACGGCCAGGACGGCTGGTTCGGCACCTGGCTCACCGAGCACGGGATCGAGGTCATCTTCTCGACGCCCGGAATCGTCCTCGCCACGATCTTCGTCACGCTGCCCTTCGTCGTCCGCGAGGTGATCCCGGTGCTCCGCGAGGTCGGGACCGATCAGGACGAGGCAGCCTGGACGCTCGGCGCCTCGCGCTTCCAGACCTTCTTCCGCATCACGCTCCCCGCCATTCGCTGGGGCGTCGCCTACGGCGTCGTGCTGACGATGGCCCGCGCCCTCGGCGAATACGGCGCCGTCGCGGTCGTTTCGGGCCGGCTCGCCGGCAAGACCGAGACGCTGACGCTGCACGTCGACGAGGAGTACCTGCGCTTCAACGAGGTGGCCGCCTACACGACCGCCCTCGTCCTCGCCGCGCTCGCCGTGCTCACGCTCGTCCTCATGAACGTCTTCAAGCCCAAGGAATACAAGGAGGTCACGGATGTCGATCGCCGTGCGCCAGGTCACCAAACGGTTTGACAACGGCTTCGTGGCCGTCGACAACGTCTCGCTCGCCATCGCCGGCGGTTCGCTGACGGCCCTGCTCGGGCCCAGCGGCAGCGGCAAGTCCACCCTGCTCCGGATCATCGCCGGGCTGGAGACGCCCGACCAGGGCGAGGTCTCGATCCTCGGCCAGGACGTCACGGGCATCCCACCGCAGAAGCGGGAGGTCGGCTTCGTCTTCCAGCATTACGCAGCCTTCAAGCACATGACCGTGCGGGACAACATCGGCTTCGGCATGAAGATCCGCAAGCGGGATAAGGCCGAGATCCGGGCGAAGGTGGACGAGCTCCTGGAGCTCGTTCAGCTCTCGAGCTTCGCCGATCGCTATCCCGGCCAGCTCTCCGGCGGTCAGCGCCAGCGCATGGCGCTCGCCCGGGCTCTCGCCGTGGAGCCGAAGGTGCTGCTCCTCGACGAGCCCTTCGGCGCGCTGGACGCGCGCGTGCGCAAGGAGCTCCGCACCTGGCTGCGCCGCCTACACGACGAGGTGCACGTCACGACCGTGCTCGTCACGCACGACCAGGAGGAGGCGATGGACGTCGCCGACCGCGTCACCGTCATGAACGACGGCCGCGTCGAGCAGAGCGGCAAGCCGCGCGACCTCTACGAGCACCCCGCCAACGAGTTCGTCATGAGCTTCGTCGGCCCGGTCAACCGCCTCGGCGAGGAGTGGATCCGTCCGCACGACCTGGAGCTGCGGCTCGACCCGAACGGGACGACGAGCGAGGCCATGGTTCAGCGGATCGTCCACCTCGGCTTCGAGGTGCGCGTCGAGCTCGTGCTCGACGACGGCCGGCACGTCTCCGCGCAGGTGACGCGCGGCGAGGTCGAGGAGCTCGAGCTCCTCGAGGGCCAGATCATCTACGTGCGGCCTAGTAGGACGACCGTGTTCCAGCACGCTTCCGGCTGACGCCGCAGCGCTATACGCTCGGCTCAGCCGGTAGCCGCAACTCGATCTCTGTGGACACGGATGAGCTGCTCATCGTGCTTCTGACGGGCGGAGGCCTCGCCCTCATCGGCACGGTCCTCGGAGCGTTGATCACGCAGGTGTTCGCCATCCGCATTGGGCGCGAAGCCCGCAGGGAGGAGCGCCGCCTCGCGGTCAAGACGTTTCAGCGGGACACGCTGGTGGCGCTCCAGGACGACCTCGTCGAGGCGATGAACCTATTCGAGGCCGCTCGACTGCTTCGGAAAAACCCCGGGGTCGAATTCGCAGAGGCGCGGATCGGCTACGAGAAGGTTGCACGGCGCGTCGAGATGCACGCCACCCGCGTCCGAGACGACGACCTTCGCGCCCACGTTCAGGAATGGCTGAGCAGCGAGCGCGAGTACCTTGACGCCGTCGAGAACAACGAGGGAATCATCCCGGCCTCGGCGATTCGGAAGGCCGCCGGCTCGGTCGGCCCGATCTACGACCGCGCGGGCGAGCTCATTCGCACTCTCGACGCGATCGACGAGCCTGAGGGTCTCAGTGCGACTCCCAGGCGTCGGGGTCTACCGTGATCGCCTCGATCTCCGGCGGCAGCTTCCCCGAGGCCACGTCCGCGAGGGTCAGCTCCTCGAGGACCGCGCGCAGGTTCGCGCGCATGGCGATCCACACGTCCTGAAGCTTCGCGGCGGGGCCCGCGTACTCGATCGTCTCGGGCCTTGCGCCCCTGACGTTGGCGAGCGGCCCCTCGACGGCGCGAATCACGTCGGCGAGCTTGATCTGCTCCGGGGGCCGCGCGAGCCAGTAGCCCCCCTCCGCCCCGCGCTGGCTCTGCACGAGCCCGGCGTGACGGAGCTCGAGCAGGATGTTCTCGAGGAACTTGAGCGGGATGTCCTGCGCCTGCGAGATGCGCTCACCCTTGGTCGGGCCCTCGCCCGCCGCGGCCAGCTCGAGAGCCGCGCGCAGCGCGTAGTCGACCTTCGCGGAGACTCGCACGCCGCCATTCTTCCTGCACCGGAGGTCGGAGTGAGACGGAGCCCGCCGGGGTTCGTGCTACCTTTAGTCCACTAGGTCGACAGTCCGTCGACCGTGAGATGAGCTTTCTTCGTTCCTCCTTCGGGTGTTTCGGGGCCAGGCGAGTCTCGAACACATAAGGAGTAGAACAACTTGTCTCAGCAGTCTTTCCGCGCGCTCGGGGTCTCGGATCCTGTCAGCGACGCCTTGGCCGCTCGCTCGATCGAGCGTCCATTCATGATCCAGTCCCTCGTCCTCCCCGACGCGCTCGCCGGCCTCGATGTGCTCGCCAAGTCGCCGACGGGGTCGGGCAAGACGCTTGCCTTCGCGGTCCCGATCGTCGAGCGAACGACGGCCAAGGACCGCCGGCCCAGCGCTCTCGTCCTCGTCCCGACGCGGGAGCTTGCGGTCCAGGTGACCGACGATTTCGGCTCGCTCGCAGAGGCCAAGGGCCTCAAGGTCGCGTCGGTGTACGGAGGGGTGCCGCTCCGAAGCCAGGCGACGAAGGCCAGCACGGCGCACGTGATCGTTGCGACGCCGGGACGTCTCGAGGATCTCGCACAGCGGAGACTCCTCGACCTGTCGCAGATCCGGATCCTCGTCCTCGACGAGGCCGACCGGATGCTCGACATGGGCTTCCGCCCGCAGGTCGACCGCATCGTGCGCCGCGTCCCGAAGAACAGGCAGACGATGTTCTTCTCGGCGACGCTCGACGGCGAGGTGGGTGAGCTCGCGCGCACGTACACGAGCAGCCCGGCCCGCTTCGAGGCTCAGGCCCCGGCCGATCGGGCCGAGGGCGAGATCGAGCACCGCTTCGTCTCGGTCAGCCAGAACAACAAGGTCGAGACGCTCGTCGACCACCTCCGCATCGAGGACGGCCGCACGCTTGTCTTCGTCCGCACGAAGCGGGGCGCCGACCGGCTCGTGCGAAAGCTCCGCGCCCACGGCGTCAAAGCTGACGCGATGCACGGCGACCTGTCGCAGTCGGCCCGCCAGCGCGCGCTGCGCCGCTTCGAGACCGGCAACGTTTCCGTGCTGGTCGCGACCGACGTCGCCGCACGGGGGCTCGACATCGACGACATCGAGCACGTCATCAACTTCGATCCGCCCGAGGAGGACAAGGGCTACCTGCACCGCACCGGCCGCACCGGCCGCGCGGGCAAGAGCGGGATCGCCGTCACGTTCGTCCTTCCGGAGCAGCAGGCGGATGCCAGCCGGGTCGCCGGCAGGCTCGGTCACCGCGAGCAGTTCGAGAGTGCCGGCATGACGTCCGCACGGCCGAAGCTCGTCTACACGAGCCGCCGCGGCCGACGCTCCAAGTGGTAAGGGCGGTCGGTCGCTCGCTGATCAGCTAGCGCCCGACGGCGCTAGTTGAAGGTGCACTTGTCGTCCGGATCGGTCGCGATCTGCGACTGGCGCAGCGCATTCATGTCCTGCTCGTGCTGGACATGGACCGGATTGGACGAGTCGTAGTCTTCTAGCCCCTGGCCCGTCCACATGACGTCCGGCGCCACACCGGGCCCGTGCATGATCGCGCGGTATTTCGTCCCGTGGCCAGCCGGCCGCCTGGTGTCCCCGGGGAAGTACGGGGGCGGCGTGTGCGGGAAGAAGCCGTAGCAGAAGTTCCCGAGCGGACGGTGCGTGAGGAACGCGTTCTCGCGCCGCCAGCCCGCGCCATACGCCGAGTTGAACGTGTCGAGATAGAGCAGGCGCCCGTATTGGTCGGTCGGATTGCCGTACTGGCTCGAGCCGAACCCGTAGTACGGCTGGCCCTTGTACTTGTAGAGGCCGAAGAGGCTGTGGAAGCGGCCGCCGTAGGCCCAGTCGAGCCAGATCTCCAGCTGGCCGGGGTCGCCGGTGAAGTGCGAGAGGCGGAGCTCGTAGGAGCGCTGCGATGCCTTCCACGGCCGGAAGCCGTAGGCCGGCAGCATCCGCTGCCAGCGCTGGAGCACCCAGTACGAGCCGTTGTACGCCTTCTTGGAGATGAGCACGAAGGGGAGGCTCGGGCCGTCGTACGCGCGCGAGTAATTGCGGAACGTCTTCCACACGGGCCTGCCGAAGGAGCCGTAGCCGCCCGAGTAGTCGATCCTGAACTGCACCTGCTTGACCGTGCGGCTCGGCTTGGGCCGGGCGTTCACGGCGCCCCACACGAGGACGCGGTGCCAGCCGCGGGTGTCCCGGTACGTGACGAGCGCCATGGTCCCGCGCTGGTTGATCTTCAGGCTGACGTCTTTCGCGTTGCGGGCGATGATCTCCGAGGCGTCCGCGACCTGCGTGAACGCGAGCGCGCTCACCGCAACGGCGGCGAGCAGGGCAAGGCGAACGAGGAAACGGATGTCCCTGGCCGCAGTCATCTAGAGCTCTTTGTCGGCAGGAGCGGTGATGGACTTCAACCCCTAGTTGGGGGACGGCGAGTCCCGCAAACCAGGGTAGCGGGGCTCCCCGCGGCCTGTGGCACGCGGCTTGGCTGCCCTGATCGAGACGGCCAAGGGTCGTCCGGGCGAGTGCGCCGTAGTCCAAGGACGGCGCAGTGAGGTATTGTCATGAGTCCCCTCGTCCAGATCGTCGGCGCCCTGCTCATCCTCCTCGCGTTCGGCGGGCTGCAAGCGGTTTCGACACCGGCTTCCTGCGGTACCTGGTTGTCGAAGCATCCCGAGGACGGAGGTCAACGATGTGGGGAGAAGGCGCAGGCGATCCCTCCGGGCATCTCGAGGAAGAGGAGCACGAACGAGAACCCGAGAGCCCCAAGAGGGAGCGGAAACCTCTCGAGGACGACGCGAAGCCGACCGACCGAGAGACGGACGAGGCGCTTGGGGCGGCCGGTCTAGACCCGGTCTAGGACACCCGACAATGGAAACGCCGACGCTCACGTTTGCGCTCGCCGCGTGTTTCGCGTCGTTCGCGCTCTTCGCGGCGGGTTGCGGCGGAGACGACGAGTCCTCGAGTCAGACGACGACCGAGGCGTCGACCGGGGCGTCGACCGACGAGTGGGCAGACAGCTTCTGTTCGGCGTTGACGACGTGGAAGAACGATCTGGAGGAGGCCGCCGAGCCCCTCACCGATCTGTCCTCGCTCTCAGAGGAGAGCCTCCAGCAGGCGGCTGACGACGCAAAGACGGCAACCGAGACGCTCTCCGACAGCCTGAACGGCCTCGGACGCCCGGACATCAGTTCGGGAGAGCAGGTCAGGAGCTCCGTCCAGGATCTTGCAACGGACGTCGAGAACGGCGCGGAGGAGATCGAGACCGCCGTCGAAGGGGTTGCGAGTGTTGCCGACATCCCGTCAGCCATCGACACGATCACGACCACGGTCACGGATATGGGCGCCGAGGTCGACGGTGCCGTGCAAACGCTCGAGGATGCCGACCCCAGCGGCGAGCTGGTGACCGCGTTCGCCGACGCAGATTCCTGCGGAGAACTCCACTAACTCCGCATCCACACATCGGCTGGCTGGCGGGCGCCGGAAGGGATGTGAGCCTCCTTCCACAGGCCACATCGGTTTGGCGGGCACCGGGGCGGGAAAAAGCAACGCGTTCGCGGTCGTGGAATGCCAGGCGCGGAGACCGCAATAGAACCGGGCGCCGCTATGCGGCAGCGGCGCCCGGTTCTCTCTGGTTCTCGCGCAAGCCAGGAAGCGGAGGAGGCCATGAACCGACGTCTCGACCGAACAGCTCGAAACGAGGCACTCATTCGTGTGGTGAACGAGCGCATCGAGCAAGTCGACAAGGCTGCCCAAGAAGCCACCTACGATCGCAAAGAGACGCTCTTCGAGTTTCTCTGTGAGTGCGGCGACGGTGACGCCGGCGACGTCGGCTGCGAGGCGCACGTCGAGATGACGATTCGAGAGTATGAGGCTGTTCGCTCACAGGACGACCGCTTCGTCCGTCCATCCAGGGCATGAACAGGAGGCGATCGAGTCCGTGGCAGATCGCAACGAGCGATTTGTCGTCGTCGACAAGAGGCCGAGCGTAGAGCGGTTCGTCAAAGACGATCCACGCGGTGCACCGTCCGAATGAGGCCGAGGGGTTCAAGCTGTCCTGCGCGTTTTCCCCTTCTAGCCGCGGGGCAGGCTGGCAGGACATGACGTCCAGAGACACTCGCCGTGAGGAGAACCAGAAGCTCTTCCGTACAGGGAACGAACGCCTGCACGACCTCGTAGAGAGCCATGTCAATGACTCAACGCCTGTCCCGTTCCTTTGTGAGTGCGCCGCTGAACAGTGCGACGGAAGGGTCGAAGTGCAGCTCGCCGAATGGGAAGCCGTCGCGTCGCGGCCGAACCACTACCTCATGGTCTCAGGGCACGAGCGCAGCGAAGGCGAGCAAGTAGTCGGCTCGGTCGGCGAGTACGACGTCGTACAGAAACCGGACTGAGTACCAAAAGGCGCTCGTCGGCATGGCGAACGCCTCTCGAGCGGCTGGTTTTGACCTCCTGCGCGTGGGAAGGGACCGCCGTGAGGGAGCCGGGCAACACCCCCCACTCCCCCCGGGGGAAGAAGCATTGGGCTGGGCGAGCCCTCTGCGGCACCCGGCTCCCTCACCGCACCTTCGACTTCGGCTGCGGCTCTCTGCAGAGCTCATTAGCCGGCTTCGCCC
>CAVVIB010000001.1:0-36730 GCA_963748205.1 uncultured Actinomycetes bacterium | reverse complement strand
GACGTTTCCGGAGATCGCGGATCATCCCCTGCACGAGGCGTTGTTCGGGCGGTCGAACCGGCCCGACTACCGGCAGGGCTGCGGCGCGGCGTTTCGCCTCGAGGGAAAGGTGAAATTCGCGAGCCCCTTGCGAGTCGACGTCACCCGTTCCGAGGTCGAGGTCGACGAGGATCGAGAATGGCACATGGCTTGTGCCGGATTCCCGGACGCGCATCGACGGCTTCGACCGTAACGGGATCGCCACGCTCGAGCCCGGCGACGCGATCGTCGCTCGAGTGCGGGTGTGCGAGGGGCACGGCGAGCTGGCCGGGCCGGTCGCGGACCTGATCGAGCCGGCGCGCTAGGCGGCGCGCAGCTTCTCGCGCCACTCGGGATCGAGCGCTCGCAGCCGCGCGACCCGCTCGCCGATCGGCGGGTGCGTGGAGAACATGGCTGCCAGCCCGGTCGCCTCGAACGGGTTGACGACGTAGAGCGGCTCGGTCACCGCGCTCGCCTGGAAGCGGACGAGCTCCATCGCCTGCTCGATGCGCACGAGCGCGTCCGCCATGGGATGGGGCGACGCGCAGATCTCGGCCGCGCGGCGATCGGCCGCGAACTCCCGCTTGGGCGAGAGAAAGACCTGGACGATGCTCGCCGCGACGGGCCCGAGGACGAAGAGGAGCGCCCGCTCGAGGAACCCGCCGATCCGGCTCGCCTCGACGAGCCAGCTGGCGATGAGGACGACCGGCGTCTGCACGAGGACATCCCGATGGCGCGCGTGCGCAAGCTCGTGCGCGAGCACGCCCTCGAGCTCGGCCGGCGGGAGCAGCGTGATCAGCCCCTGGGTCAGCGCGATGCCTGACGCGCTCGGGCCGCGTCCGACCGAGAGGGCGCGCGGATGCCCGTCGTCGATGAGGTAGAGCTTGGGGCGCTCGACGCGGGCGGCCATCGCCAGGCGCTCGGCGGTGGAGTGGAGCGCGGGCGCCGCGGCGAGCGTCAGCTCGCGGGCGCCGAGCGAGGCGAGGATGACGCGGGGCCCATACCAGTAGACCGTCGCGACCATGAGCAGCCCGACGACGAGAAAGACGCTGCCGAGGCGGACGCCGCCGATCCACCATCCGAGTGCGTAGAGCCCGCCGGCCAGGGCTCCGTAGAGGAGGAGCGCCTTCGCGACGTTGCGCGCCGAGAGGGCGAAGCCGCGCACGACGCCGCGGCCTACGTGTCCCCTTCGCTCTCGGCCAGGCCGCGGGGCGGCCAGTCGGGCTCGGGAGCGTCACACCGGCTCGAGCAGTGGAGCGAGGCGATGTTCTGCAGAGGGATGAGAATGTGCCCGTTGAGCTCGACGTGGGGGACTCCCTCGACGCCGCAGTAGGCGGTCAGCGTGCCCTCCTGGTACTCGCCGCCGAAGAGCTCGAGCTCGACCTGCTCGCCCTTGTACTTGTTGGTGTAGTCCTCCACGGGCTCAGTGTACGTGCGTGGACTTGCGCGTCTTCGGGGAGGAACTGGGGAGAGTGTCGCTGTGCGGCCGGCGGCGCTCTAGCGCTCGACGGCCAGCCGGCCGTCCTCGATCGTGAGGCGCGAGAGCTTCGCGTTCACCGCGACCGGCTTCAGCCGCCGGTGCTCGGAGACCTCGAGCCCGAGCGCGACCGCGTGGAGCGCCCGGATCGGCCCGCCGTGGGCGACGACGAGAATTTCACCGTCCGGGTGCGCGGCTGCGATCTCGAGCACGGCGCCGACGACGCGCTCGGTCATCTCCTCGTACGTCTCGCCGTCCTCCCACCCTTGGCCGCCGCCGCGCCAGCGGGCGAACGCCTCGGGGAAGCGCCGCTCGACCTCCGGCCGGCTGAGACCGGACCAGGCGCCGACGTCGACCTCCCGCAGGGCGGGCAACGCCCTCACCTCGAGTCCGTGGCGCTCCGCGACGGGCTCCGCCGTCTCGCGCGCGCGCCGAAGATCGGACGAGTAGACGGCGTCGAGCCGCACGGCTGCGAGGCGCTCGGCGAGCTCCGCGGCCTGGCGTCGGCCGAGCTCCGTCAACGGCCGGTCGGCGTGGCCCTGCCAGCGGCCCGCGGCGTTCCAGTCGCTCTCGCCGTGGCGCGCGAGGTGGACGGTCGTCACTCGGGGAGGCGCCGGATGACCGCTTCTTCGCCGGCGCTGAAGGCGCGGCGCCGCTCCTCGTCCGCAGCGTCGACCATGTGGCCGTCGCGGCCGACGTAGCCGCCCTTGCCGCCCACGACCAGGAGCACGAGCGTTTCCTCCCCCGGGTTCCAGAACCTGCGGGGGGTCGTCGACTCGACGTGGCAGACCCCGCCCGGGACGAGCTCGAAACGCTCTCCCTCGACGTCGAACGCCGCGCGCCCGCGGTGCACGAAGTAGAGCTCGTCCTGCTCGTCGTGGAAGTGCTCGAACCAGCCCGTCCCCGGCGGGAGCACCATGGCGTTGACGCCGAACGCCGTCACGTTGAGCGCACGCCGGACCTTCCGGAAGACCCCGGAGCCGAAGTCGTCGATCGCGCCGTAGGCGTAGCCCATGCTCGTTATCGTAGGCGTCCGTGGAACTCGGCCTCAGAGACCGCGTCTGCATCGTCACGGGCTCGACGGCCGGAATCGGCCGCGAGACCGCGCGGCTTCTGGCGGAGGAGGGCGCCCGCGTCGTCATCAGCGGGCGCGACCAGGCCCGGGTGGACGAGGCCGCGGGCGAGGTCGGGGCGGCGCTCGGCGTAGCCGTCGACCTCGGAACGCCGGAGGGCCCGCGGATGCTCGTCGAGGCGGCCACGAACGAGGTCGGCCCGGTCGACTGCCTCGTGAACAACGTGGGCATCGCCTACCAACGCAGCTTCGACGAGCTCACAGACGCCGACTGGCAGGGGATGTGGGATCTGAACGTCATGAGCTACGTGCGCGCGATCAACGCCGTGCTCCCCGGCATGCGTGAGCGCGGGGCGGGGCGAATCGTCAACGTGAGCTCGACGGCCGGGAAACGCCCTTCCACCGGCATGCCGGACTACAGCGTCACCAAGGCCGCCGTGCTCTCGCTCTCCCGGCTCGTGGCCGACGTCTACGCCGGCGACGGCATCCTCTGCAACGCGGTCACGCCCGGCCCGACCGCCTCGCCTGCGTGGCTGGCCGAAGGCGGGCTCGCCGACCAGGGAGCGGCGCGCTCCGGGAAGTCGCGCGAGGAGGTGCTCGAGGGCGTCGGGAAGGGGAGGCCGCTGGGCCGCCTGGCCGACCCCGAGGAGATCGCCTCCGTAATCGTCTTCCTGTGCTCGGATCGCGCCAGCTACGTGACGGGGGCCGCCTGGAGCGCGGACGGCGGCACTGTCCCCATCATCATCTAGCGTAGGAACGTGCCGGACCTTGCCGGACGAGTGGCGGACGGGTTCGAGACCCGGATCCGCGAGCACGAGGAGATGTGGCTCTCCCCGCGCGCCGTGCGCTCCTACGAGACGCGCGGGCGGGCGCATGCCGAGGAGGAGGAGTGCCGCCTGCGGACGCCCTTCCAGCGCGACCGCGACCGCATCGGCCACTGCAAGGCCTTCCGGCGCCTCAAGCACAAGACGCAGGTCTTCATCGACCCCAAGGGCGACCATTACCGCACCCGTCTCACGCACACGCTCGAGACCGCAGGGATCTCGCGGTCGGTCGCCCGCGCGCTGCGGCTGAACGAGGATCTGACCGAGGCGATCGCCCTCGGACACGACCTCGGGCCACGCGCCCTTCGGCCACACCGGCGAGGAGGCGCTCGACGACGTGCTCTCGGAGCGCTTCGGCCGCCGCTTCCGCCACAACGAGCAGTCGCTCCGAGTCGTGGAGCTCCTCGAGCGCGACGGGCGCGGGCTCAACCTCACCGTCGAGACGCGCGACGGCATCCTCAACCACACCGGCCTGAACGAGCCGGCGACGCTCGAGGGCAAGATCGTGCGCCTGGTCGACCGCGTCGCGTACATCAACCACGACATCGACGACGCGCTGCGCGCCGGCCTGCTCAGGGCCGACGAGCTGCCGCAGCACGAGATCGCGCTGCTCGGCGACCGCGGCTCGCGCCGGATCGACACGCTCGTGCACGACATCGTGGAGTCCTCCGCCGACGCGGACGACATCGTGCAGAGCGACGAGATCGGCCGCGCGATGCTCGATCTGCGCGCCTTCATGTTCGAGCGGGTCTACCTCGGGCCGGAGGCGCAGGAGCAGCGCACGCTCGCGGTCGGCACCGTGCGCCACATCTTCGACTGGCTCGTCGACCATCCCGAGGACCTGCCGGCCGACCGGCCGGGTGACGTGCCGGAGCGGGTGACGGATTATGTGGCCGGCATGACCGACCGCTTCGCCCTCGCATGGCGGTAATCGCCCAGGTCTCGATCGAGCAGGTCAAGGCCGTCGCCGACATGGTCGAGATCGTCGGCACCCGCACGCAGCTGCGGAAGAGCGGCGCGCGCTGGATGGGCAAGTGCCCGTTCCACGAGGACCGAACGCCGAGCTTCTCGGTCGACCCGGCCGACAAGCTCTTCTACTGCCACGGCTGTGGCAAGGGCGGCGACCTGATCTCGTTCGTCCGCGAGACCGAGGGGCTCGACTTCGTCGGAGCGATCGAGTGGCTCGCCGACCGCTACCGCATCCCGCTCGAGTACGAGGAGACCTCGCCCCAGGTCGAGGCCGGGCGGAAGCGCAAGGAGCGTCTGCTGGCGCTCCTCGAGCAGGCGGCCACGTATTACGGGCGCACGCTGTGGGAGTCGCCGGCCGGCGAGCCGGTGCGCGCCTACCTCGCGGAGCGCGGCCTGGCGGACGAGGTCTGCAAGGAGTTCAGGCTCGGCCTCTCGCCCGGCGGCGTCGTGCTCGCCCAGAAGGCGCGCGCAAAGGGCTACGCGCAGGAGGAGCTTGTCGCTTCGGGGCTCGTGAACAGGCGCGGCAACGACTACTACGCCGGTCGGCTCGTGTTCCCGCTGGCCGACGGTCGCGGACGGGTGCTCGGCTTCGGCGCCCGCCGCTTGCGCGACGACGACCCGATCCCCGCGAAGTACGTGAACTCGCCCGAGAGCGAGCTCTTCCGCAAGAGCTCGCTCGTCTACGGCCTCCACCTCGCGCGCGCGACGATTGCAAAGGAGGACCGTGCGGTCGTGGTCGAGGGCTACACGGACGTGCTCGCGCTCCACCAGGCGGGCCTGAAGCCGGTCGTGGCGTCCATGGGCACGGCCCTCACCGAGCCCCAGCTGAAGGAGCTACGGCGGTTGACGCGCCACCTCTACCTCTGCTTCGACGCCGACGCGGCCGGCGACTCCGCGACGCTGCGCGGCATGGAGCTCGCTGTGCGCGCCGGCTTCGACGTGCGCGTCGTCCCGCTGCCCGCGGGGCTCGACCCCGCCGACGCCACCGAGGGATTCGAGGACCGCATGGCCGCCTCCGTGGGGTACCTGAAGCACCGCGTTGCGCTCGAGATCGAGCGGGCGCCGTCCAAGCAGGACGCGTTCGCGCAAGGTCCGCGACGTGATCGGCGCCGTCGAGGACTCGCCCGAGCGCTCGGATGCCGTGCGCTACGCGGCCGACCGCCTCGACCTACCGCCCGACACCGCCGCCGGGCTCGCGCCGCGCACCATGGCGCGGACGGGCTCGGTCTCGCCGAAGCTGCTCGACGCCGGCGACCGGCTCGAGCGCAGGCTCCTCGCGGCGTGCTCGACGTCGCCGGACCTGGTCGAGCGCTACCTGCGGCCCCTGGACGACCGCCACTTCGACAATCCCGAGCACCGGCGCGTGCGCGCGCACCTTGTCGGGGCCGCGCCGATGGACGAGGCTGACCTCGTCCTCGCGCGCGCGGAGCTGGGTGCGCTCGCCGAGGAGGAGCACCTCGACGGCGACGTCGCGCGCGAGCTCTTTCTCCGGCTCGAAGAGCGCCTCGTCCGGCGCGAGCTGGCGGACCTCTCCGGCGACGACCTCGCCCGCACGGTCGAGCTCCAGGGCGTGCTCGCCAAGATCCACGACGCGCTCGGCAAGGTAGAGACCGAGCTTCGCTAGACTTTTCCGGCCGAGCGATCCCCGGTAGCTCAATTGGCAGAGCATCCGGCTGTTAACCGGAGGGTTGTTGGTTCGAGTCCAACCCGGGGAGTAAGCGGAAACCCTGATGGTTCCAGGCTGTTATCACGGTTCGCGACGGCCTCGTGTACCGTGTCAGGGTCTTCCGCACCGAGCAGGAAGGCCGCCTTGCCGCCGGGCTCGCGGTCGCCGGCGACAGTGAGCTCCGAGACGTCCGGTTGAGATTCCCCGAGGCGGGAATCCCACGGCCGCGGCGAGCGTTATAGAGGGTGGAGCCGAGCGGCCTCTAGAGCCGCGCCGCCGAGGAAACGGCTGCTCGCTCCGAGCCAACACACGAAGGAAAGGAACGTCCCATCACCACTCTTATGGAGCACCATGACCTTGACCTGCTGCTCGAGGACGACCTCGAGGAGCAGACCGACGAGCCGTTCGAGCTCGACGAGGCGCTCCTCGAGCCTGCCAACGCGCCCGGCGTTGACTCGCTGCAGCTCTTCCTCACCGAGGTGGGCCGGCACCGCCTGCTCACCGCCCCGGAGGAGGTCGCGCTGGCGAAGCGCGTCGAGCGCGGCGATCTCGAGGCAAAGGAGCGGATGGTCAACGCGAACCTCCGTCTCGTCGTATCGATCGCCAAGCGCTACCGCGGAAACGGCGTGCCGTTCATGGACCTGATCCAGGACGGCGTCTTCGGGCTCACCCGCGCGGTGGAGAAGTTCGACTACCGCAAGGGCTTCAAGTTCTCGACGTACGCGACCTGGTGGATTCGCCAGGCCGTCCAGCGGTCGATCTCCGGTCAGGCGCGCACGATCCGCGTCCCGACGCACGTGCACGAGCGCCGGAACACCCTCAGGCGCCACTCGCGGCGCCTCGAGGTCGAGCTCGGCCGCGAGCCGACGCCGGAGGAGCTGGCTGAGGTCAGCGGCATCGAGCTGAAGCACGTCGAGGAGGCCCTCGCAATCGTCGAGGCCCGCGTCTCGCTGAACCAGCGGATCGGGGGCGACGACAATGCGGAGCTGGGTGAGCTGTTCGCCGACGACGGCGCCGACGACCCGAGCGAGGCTGCCGGTGCCGCGATGCAGCGGCGTGAGCTGCGCGAGGCGCTGGCCGAGCTGCCCGAGCGGGAGCGCCGCGTGCTGGAGCTGCGCTACGGCCTCGACGGCGAGCCGCACTCGCTGGAGGCGATCGGCGCCGTCATGCACGTCTCGCGCGAGCGGATCCGGCAGCTCGAGAGCGCCGGGCTCGCCAAGCTCGAGCGGGTACTGGGTGAGGGAGACCTCGCCCTGTCCGCCTAGGAACGCCAGGAAAGGACGCAACGTGAAGACCGGAATCCATCCGGAGACCGTGGTCGCGACCGTCACATGCACCACGTGCGGCACGACCTTCGAGACCCGGACGACGCAGGCCTCGATCCAGGTCGAGGCCTGCTCGGCCTGCCATCCCGCCTACACCGGGGTGGAGCGGGCCGCGCCGCGCGGCGGCCGGATCGAGCGCTTCGAGCGCCGCCGGGCAGCCGCTACGCGCAGGTAGTGCGTCGTAGGGGTGCTCATCGGTAGACGCCGATGAGCACCCCGCCGGCCACCACCAGCACGGCCCCGAGCACGAGTCGCAGGCCGACGAGCTCGCTGCGGCGCAGGAAGATCGCCGCGAGCAGGACGCCCCAGAGCGATTCCGTCGCCACGAGCGGCGACACGACCGTGAGCTTCCCTCGGTAGACGGCCGCGAAGAGGAGCACGTAGGAGAGCCCGAAGAAGAACCCCGGGACCGCGAAGCGAAGGAGCGCGGGGCTGGCGAAGGCCGTCACGAGGGCACCGCGGCGCTCGAACGCCGCCCAGGCGAGCATGACGAGGGCGCCGGCCCCGAGTGCGGCGGCCGCCGCCTCGACCGAGCCCAGGGCCGCATCGTCCGAGTACCAGCGCACGACGACGTCCCGTGACGTGAAGAGGGAGGTTGCCAGAAGCGCGTACCCGATCCCGATCAGGCGGAAGTCGAGCGCCCGCTTCGTGTCCCCGACCAGCAGTGCCCCGGCGCCGACGATGAGCACCGCTCCGACGACGAGCGCCCACTGGAGCGGCTCGTCCAGGAGCAGGATGGCGAGCGTCGCCGCGAAGAGGGGAGCGCTGCCGGCGATCACCGACGTACGTGAGGCGCCGACCTCGTTGACCGCCAGGGTGAAGAAGATCTGCGAGACGCCGGGCGCGAGCAGCCCGGCGAGGGCGAAGACGGCCAGTTCCTTCGAGCTCACCGGCCCACCGCCGCCAGGCTCGAACGCAATTGCGACAACCGCCACGAGCGCGGCGACGACCGTGCTGGCCACTGCGCCCACATCCGGCTCTGGATGCCGCTTCAGCGCTGCCCGCAGCGAGACGGTCATCGCGCCGAACGACACCGCCGACGCCAGGGCGAGAAGGATCGCGTCCACTAGAGAGGTGAGTGAAGCGTGGCGGTCAACCCCGGAAGGGTGAGGCAGTCAACTCCCTCAGAGGGGGGCCGGTTGCCGTCGCATGGCCGAAACTCTTGGCATAGCGGAAATCACCTGGGGCCCCGATGCGGCGGGGGCAATCCGGGAAGAGATTTCCACACAAGGAAACGGGGTCTGCGGCGGCCCCGTTTTCCGTTTCCAGGGAGGTTCTCTCTACTCCCCGACGACCTGGACGAGCCAGCGGCGGTCTCGGGAACGGTCGAGCTCCAGGAAGAGGACGCGCTGCCAGGTGCCGAGGCAGAGCTCGCCGTCGCGGACGGGGATCGACTCGCCGGCGGGGCCGAGCAGCATGGCCATGCAGTGCGAGTGGCCGTTCCCGAACTCCATGTCCTCGGGGCAGATGTTCTCGGTGCGCCGGTCCCAGTCGTCGTGGGCGTAGTACTTCTCGCTCGGGACGAGGCGGCGCAGCATGCGGATGAAATCCTCCAGAAAGCCCGTCTCGAACTCGTTCACGCGCACCATGCAGGTCGTGTGCGGCGAGTACACGCACGCGATCCCATCGGTGACGCCGCTCTCGAGCACGGCAGCGCGGACGTCCTCCGTGATGTCGCGAATCTCGAGGCCGCCGCTCGTGCGCAGGCTCCGCTCGGCCTGGAAGACCTTCATGCGCCGGCCCTCGCTCGCGTATGGCCCGCAGACGGCTCGTTCGACGGGGACATGCGGGCTTATTCTTACCATCCGCGCCCCACCGTGCGGAGCTAAGCTCGGGGCCGCGGGCCCGTAGCTCAGTTGGTTAGAGCAGCGGACTCATAATCCGTTGGTCCCTGGTTCGAGTCCAGGCGGGCCCACCTTGCGCCCGGTGCTGCTGCGCCGGGCGAGCCGCACCCGTTCCGCGCACCGACGCCGGTACTCTCAGCGGAGATGAGCAGGTTTCTCGAACGTCTCGGCGACGGCCGCGTCGTCGTCGCTGACGGCGGCACCGGCGCGCTCCTGACGACGCTCGTCCCGCGGTTGCGCTGCCCCGAGGAGGCGAACCTCAAGTCGCCCGAGTCGGTCATCGCCGTTCACACGGGCTTCATTCGCGCGGGCGCGGAGCTGATCGAGACGAACACCTTCGGCGCCAACCGCCGCAAGCTCTCGGCGCAATTCCTGGACGACCAGCTCGAGGACATGGTCGAGCGAGGCGTCAAGCTCGCGCGCGAGGCGCGAGAGGTCTCCGGCGCTCCGGTGCTGATCGGCGGCTCGATCGGGCCGCTCGGCGACCTGGAGCACTCGACGGGCGCGGAGGACGCGTACGCCGTGTTCCACGAGCAGGCGAGGCTCCTCGAAGGGCGCGGGGTGGACCTCTTTCTCGTGGAGACGTTCTACGAGCTCGACGAGCTCGAGACCGCGATCCATGCAGTGCAGGACGTCTCGTCGCTTCCGATCGTCGCGCAGCTCACGTTCGACGAGGACGCCCAGACGCTGGCCGGCGTGCACGCCCAGGACGCCGTCGCCCGGTTGACGACGCTCGGCGTGGCGGCGATCGGCGCGAACTGCGGGCTCGGCCCGCAGGCGGCACTCGCCGCGCTGGCGGAGATGAGCGAGAAGGCGAACGGCGTCCCGCTCACGGCCCAGCCGAACGTCGGGTTGCCCGCCCGCTCCGGCGGCCGGCTCGTCTACCCGAATGCGACGCCGGACTACTTCGCCGAGTTCGCCGCCCAGGCCCGGAGCCTCGGCGCAGGGATCATCGGCGGCTGCTGCGGCACCTCGCCCGCGCAGATCAGCGCGATCCGCACCGCTCTCGAGGAGGGGCGGGAGCCGCGCGTGGCTTTGCACGTCATCGAGCGCGACGTCGTCTCGGCCGCGGTGCCGGCGGCCACCGAGACGCTGCTCCAGACTCGGCTCGAGGCCGGCGAGTGGGTGGTCTCGGTGGAGCTCGACCCGCCGAAGGGGACGAACATGGAGTCGATGCTCGGCGTCTCCGCGCGCCTTCAGGCCTCGGGCGCGGTGCACGTCGTCGACCTGAACGACAACCCGATGGCGCGGGCGCGCCTCTCGGCGCTGATGGCCGCGGTCGCGATCGAGCGAACGGTCGGGCTGGAGACGATCCCGCACGTGACGCCGCGCGACTCGTCCGTCATGGGCCTCCAGTCGCAGCTCCTCGGCGCGCACGCCGAGGGCATCCGCAACATCCTCGCGGTCACCGGCGACCCGCCGCACGTCGGCGACTACCCGGGCTCGAGCGGCGTCTACGACGTGGACGCGATCGGCCTCACGAACCTGGTCTCCCACCTGAACCGCGGCGAGGACTTCACGGGGAAGGCGATCGACGCCCCGACGTCCTTCTACGTCGGCGTCGCGGTGAACCCGTCCGCGGACGACCTCGAGGTCGAGATCGACCGGTTCCGCCAGAAGGTCGACGCCGGCGCGCGCTTCGCGATGACGCAGGCCCTCTTCGACCTCACGTTCCTCGACCGCTTCCTCGACCGGATCGGCGACCCTCCGATCCCGCTGCTCGTCGGGATCTGGCCGCTGACGAGCTATCAGCTCGCGTTCCGGATCCACAACGAGGTGCCGGGGATCATCATCCCCGAGCCGATCCAGAAGCGGCTCGCCGACGCGGGCGCCGGCGCGCGGGCGGTCGGGTTCGAGCTGGCGCGCGAGCTCGTCGAGGGGTCGCGCTCGCGCGCGGCCGGGATCTACGTCATCCCGCCCTTCAAGGAGCCCGACGCGGCCCTTGAGCTCTTGCTCTCCTAGATAGACTTGGCGCGATGACCGAGCTCGGAACCATGCGCGTCAAGAGTGGTCTCGCCGAGATGCTCAAGGGCGGCGTGATCATGGACGTGACCGATGCGGAGCAGGCGGCGATCGCCGAAGAGGCGGGAGCCGTGGCCGTGATGGCGCTCGAGCGCGTGCCCGCGGACATTCGCGCCGAGGGCGGCGTCGCTCGCATGGCCGACCCGACGAAGATCAAGGAGATCCAGGAGGCTGTGACCATCCCGGTCATGGCCAAGGCCCGGATCGGCCACTTCGTCGAGGCGCAGGTGCTCGAGGCGCTCGAGGTCGACTACATCGACGAGAGCGAGGTGCTCACGCCCGCCGACGAGCGCCACCACATCGACAAGTGGGCCTTCCGGGTGCCGTTCGTGTGCGGCTGCCGGAACCTCGGTGAGGCGCTGCGCCGCCTGAGCGAGGGCGCGGCGATGATCCGCACGAAGGGCGAAGCGGGCACGGGCGACATCGTCAACGCGGTGCGTCACATGCGTGCCGTCTTCGGCGACATCCGCCGGCTCCAGACGCTCTCCGCCGACGAGCTCTACACCGAGGCGAAGGAGCTCCAGGCGCCGCTCGAGCTCGTGCGCTGGGTGGCCGAGAACGGGCGCCTCCCGGTGGTGACGTTCACCGCCGGCGGGATCGCCACGCCGGCAGATGCCGCGCTCTGCATGCAGCTCGGCGCCGACGGCGTCTTCGTGGGCTCCGGGATCTTCAAGTCGGCCGACCCGATGCCGCGCGCGAAGGCGATCGTCGAGGCGACGACGCACTTCTCCGATCCCGAGATCCTCGCGCGCGTCTCCACGGGCCTCGGCGAGCCGATGCGCGGCCTCGACGCCGCGGCGCTCGCCCCCGAAGAGCTCCTCGAGACCCGCGGCTGGTAGCCGCGGAAAGTTGGCACGGCCGCGTCTCAGACGCGTGACGTTTGCACGCGTATGCTCGAAAGCGGGGGCCAGGGGCCGAAGGCCCCGGGGGTACGATTAGACGCGAGATGGCGGCCACTCTGCGCATCGGCGTCCTGGCGCTCCAGGGGAACTTCCGCGAGCACGCGGCAATGCTGCGACGGCTCGGTGCGGAGCCGGTCGAGGTGCGCAAGCCCGAGCAGCTGGACGGGATCGACGGGCTGATCGTCCCCGGCGGCGAGTCGACCGCGATCCGCCGGCTCATGCGCGTCTACGAGCTCGAGGAGCCGCTCGCCGCGTTCCGAGGGCCGCTGTTCGGCACCTGCGCAGGGATGATCCTCTTCGACCGGGAGCACCTCGGGCTCCTCGACGTCAAGGTGCTCCGAAACGGCTACGGACGCCAGGTGGCGAGCTTCGAAGCGGACGTCGACCTCGAGGGTGACGACGAGCCGGTGCGCGGCGTCTTCATCCGCGCGCCGCGCGTCGAGGAGGTCGGCGACGCGGTCGAGATCGTGGGCCGGCTCGGCGAGCAGCCGGTGCTCGTCCGCGAAGGGCGGATCCTGGCCGCCTCGTTCCACCCCGAGCTGACCGACGACACACGGATTCACGAGCGCTTTCTCGAGCTGGTGCGGGAGGAGAGACATGTCCGGGCATAGCAAGTGGTCGAGCATCAAGCACAAGAAGGGCGCCGCCGACGCCAAGCGCGGCAAGCTCTTCTCCAAGCTCTCGCGCGCGATCATCGTCGCGGCGCGGGAGGGCGGGGCGGACCCGGACGGGAACGCGACCCTCGCGACGGCGATCCAGAAGGCGCGCGACGCGTCCATGCCGAAGGACAACATCGAGCGCGCCATCGCCCGCGGCGCCGGCACCGCCACCGACGGAGAGGTCTACGAGACCGTCACCTACGAGGGCTACGGGCCGGAGGGCGTGGCCGTCTTCGTCGAGGCCCTCACCGACAACCGCAACAGGACCGCCGCGGACGTGCGCCACGTCTTCGCCAAGCACGAGGGCAACCTCGGCACGAGCGGCGCGGTCGCCTGGCTCTTCGAGCGGAAGGGCGTCCTGATCGTGCCGGCCGACGGCGTCGACGAGGAGGATCTCATGCTCGTCGCGGCCGACGGCGGCGCGGAGGACGTCGATCTCGACGGCTCGAGCTTCCAGGTCATCTCCGCGCCCGACGATCTCGCCGGCGTCCGTGCCGCGCTGGACGAGGCCGGGATCGCGTACGAGTCCGCGGAGCTCACGATGCTCCCGAAGACGACGGTCTCCGTCGAGGACGAGTCCTCGGCCAAGAAGCTCGTCCGCCTGATGGACGCGCTCGAGGACAACGACGACATCCAGGCCGTCTACGCGAACTTCGACATCCCCGAAGGCATCCTCGAGCGCGTCGCGGCCTGACGCCCGCTCAGGCAGCGGGCCTGCGCTGCCGATATTTCCCAGATATGCAGATCGAGGTCAGCGACCCCGCCTTCGTCCAGTCCCTGCGCACGTACCTCCAGAGCCAGGGCTGCCCCAGCGAGCCACGCAGCGCCGACGTCGTCGAGGTCGTCGTCTTCTCGCCGGGCGCCCCGCTCGACGAGGCCCAGGCCCGCATGAAGGTCTTCGGGCACCTGCGTGAGTGGTGCTCGGACAACCCGGGCGTCAAGGTCGACTTCGTCAGCTAGCGGCGCGCCGGCGCCGGGCAGGAACGTCCGGGCCGCCGCCTAACCTCCACCCGTGAAGGTCCTCGGTATCGACCCGGGCACTGCAGCATGCGGATTCGGCATCGTCCATGCAAAAGGCGGCCGTCTGCGAGCGGTCGAGTACGGCTGGTGGGAGACGTCCCCGCGGGACGCCCCGGCATCTCGCCTGAAGCGGATCCACGACGAGGTGGCGGACCTCATCGCCCGGCACGAGCCGGAGGCGGTCGCGCTCGAGGAGTCCTACGTCGGCGCCGACGCCCGCATCGCGCTCTTCGTCGGACAGGCGCGCGGCGCCGCACTCGTCGCCTGCGCCGGCGCGGGAGTCGAGTGCGCTGAGTACCCACCGGCCACCGTCAAGCAGGCCGTGTGCGGCTACGGCCGCGCAGAGAAGGATCAGATGCAGCGGATGGTGCGCTCCGTGCTCGGCCTGACCGAGATCCCGAAGCCGCATCACGCGGCCGACGCGCTGGCCGTGGCGATCTGCCACGCGCTCGCGCCGCCGCTCATGGCGGCCGCGGGAGGCCGACGATGATCGCGCGCCTCCGCGGGAAGCCCGTGGCCCGCGACGCGCAGGGCCTCGTCCTCGACGTCAACGGCGTCGGCTACCGGGTGCTCGCGACGCCCTCGGCGATCCAGAAGGCCGACGGCGCCGACGAGGTCGTCGTCGAGACGCACCTCCACGTCCGCGAGGACGCCATGCAGCTCTTCGGCTTCGCGAACGCCGAGGAGCGGGAGCTCTTCGAGCAGCTCCTCGCGGTCTCAGGCGTCGGGCCGAAGGTCGCGCTCGCCATCGTGTCGGGCTACTCGCCGGGCGAGCTGCGGCGGGCCATCGTCCGCGAGGACGCCGAGCTCTTCCAGACGATCCCGGGCATCGGCAAGAAGACCGCGCAGCGGGTCGTGCTCGAGCTGCGGGAGCGCATCACGCCGCTCGCCGCCGTCGAGGAGCCGCATCTCGGTTCCGGCGACGGCCACGTCGTCGCGCGCGACGCGCTCGTCGAGCTCGGCTACTCGATCGCCGAGGCGGAGAAGCGCCTCGCGGAGACCGACCCCGACCTCTCGCCGGCGGAGCGCGTGCGCGAGGCGCTGCGCGCCGCCTGATCGCCGCGTGCGCTACATGGTCGTCGAGCGGTTCGTGCACGGGCCCCGGCCCGTCTACGAGCGCGCCGAGCGCGAGGGGCGGATGCTGCCGGAGGGCCTCACCTACGTCGACAGCTGGATCGACGAGCGGCTCGATCGCTGCTTCCAGCTCATGGAGACCGACGACCCGAGCCTCTTCGACGCCTGGATCGCCCGCTGGGACGATCTCGCGGAGTTCGAGGTCGTGCCGGTGCTGGATTCCGCGGAAGCCTCGGCGCGAGCCCTCGGCTGAGCCTCGCACGCCGACGCAGGACCGTCCGCCTCCGCGCCTAATCTCGTCCCTGTGAGCGAACGCGTCACCACCGCCGTGCTGGTCCCGGACGAGGAGGAGCTGGACTCGTCGCTTCGCCCGCGCTCGCTCGACGAGTTCGTCGGGCAGGAGCGGGTCAAGGAGCAGCTCTCGATCGCCCTGGAGGCGGCCAAGGGGCGGGGCGAGGCGCTCGACCACGTGCTCCTCGCCGGCCCGCCGGGCCTCGGGAAGACGAGCCTCGCCTACATCGTGCGCGAGGAGCTCGGCGTCGGCCTGCGCGTGGTCGCCGGCCCGGCGCTCGAGCGCAAGGGAGACATTGCCGCCATCCTGACGACGCTCGAGGAGCGGGACGTGCTCTTCGTGGACGAGATCCACCGCCTGAACCGCGCCGTCGAGGAGATCCTCTACCCGGCGCTCGAGGACTTCCGTCTCGACATCATCGTCGGGCAGGGGCCTGCGGCCCGGACCCTGACGCTCGACCTTCCGGCGTTCACGCTCATCGGGGCCACGACCCGGACGGGCCTGCTGACGACGCCGCTGCGCGACCGCTTCGGCATGACGTACAGGCTCGACCACTACTCGCCGGAGGAGCTGGGGCGCATCGTCCTGCGCTCGGCCCGCATCCTCGGGGTCGAGGTCGCGGACGAGGCGGCGAAGGAGATAGCTGCGGCGAGCTCGCGGCACCCCGCGCGTGGCGAACCGGATCCTCCGGCGCGTCCGCGACGTCGCCCAGGTGCGCCACGACGGGGCCGTCACGCTCGACGTGGCGCGCGAGGCGCTGGAGCTGCTCGAGGTGGACGAGCACGGCCTCGAGCGGGCCGACCGAGAGCTCCTGGCGGCGATCGCGCACAAGTTCGACGGTGGCCCCGTGGGGCTCTCGACGCTCGCGGTCGCGCTCAGCGAAGAGCCGGACACGATCGAGGACGTCTACGAGCCGTACCTGCTCAAGCTCGGCCTCATCCAGCGCACGCCCCGCGGCCGAATCGTCACGGACGACGGGCCGCACGCGGGCCGGCTCACCCGCGGCGGCGGACGCGCTCTTCTAGCCAGATCCGCGGCGCTTTGCGCGTCGCGTTACGTCTGCTACATTCCCGCGCCTGTACTTGGGAACGTCTCCGGTGGCCGTACGGCGACACTGACGAGGAGGGAGACGTGAAGGGGAGAACCATGAGATCGCTGGCCGTGGCATGCCTGCTTGCGGCAGGGTTGCTGACGGCGGGCGCGACAGCGACGGTGCCCGATCGCACGCCTCGGATGGGAGGCGGCGACGTGGCAGGCATGCAGCACGGCATGCCGGAGGGCCATCTGCCGGGCTCGAGCGCCAACGTTCGGCTCATCGGGGAGCTGGAGCCGACGGATGAGTTCGGGCCGATCGCGGAGGGCCAGATCGCGGACCTGGCGGTCTTCAAGGACTTCGCTTACCTGAACTCGTGGAGCGAGCCGACCTGCACCAAGGGCGGCGTCTACGTGGTCGACATCCGGAATCCCCGGGCGCCCGTAGAGGTCGACTTCATTCCTGCGGTGCCCGGCAACTTCCACGGCGAGGGCGCACAGGTCATCAGCGTGAACACGAAGTGGTTCAGCGGCGACATCCTGGCTGTGAACAACGAGAAGTGCTCGGATACCGAGGCAGGCGGCGGCTTTGACCTGTACAACGTGACGAATCCGCGCAACCCTCGAACGCTGATCCAGGGCGCGGGCGACCGCGGGGGCGAAGGGCGCATGAACGGCACCCAGATCCCCAACACCTACCACAGCGTGTTCATGTGGAAGGACGACGGCAAGGTGTACCTCGTTGCCACCGACAACGAGGAGTTCCACGACGTCGACATCTACGACATCTCCAACCCGCGGGCGCCTAAGCCCGTCGCGGAGTACGACCTGCTGGAGAGCTTCCCGCAGATCGGCCAGACGGCGGAGCACCCGCGGCTGGCGGAGATCTTCCAGCACGACATGGTCACGAAGGTGATCGACGGGCGCGACGTCCTACTCAACTCGTACTGGGACGCCGGCTACGTCATGCTGGACGTCGAGAACCCGGCGAAGGCGTTCTATATCGGCGACTCCGACTTCGAGAGCGAGGATCCGCTCGTTCCCGGGATCTCGCCGCCGGAGGGCAACGCCCATGAGGCCGAGTTCTCGCACGACAGCAAGTACTTCCTGGGAGCCGACGAGGACTTCAACCCGTATCGCTCGGACAAGTTCTTCGTCGACAACGTCGAGCGGCCTGCCGTGGAGGTTGGAGGCGGAACCTCGCCTGCGTCCCTCTCCGACCAGACGCTGAGCGGCAAGGTCGTCTATGGCGGCTACGGCTGCCCGGCGGATCCGACCGTGCTTCCGCAAGCGGACGACTACGACGCCGCCGAGCTCGGTCTTCAGCCTGGGGACGAGAAGATCCTCCTCATGCAGCGTGGGCCGACCGATGACCCGAGTGCCGACTACAACGGCAACGGCGACCTGACGGACGACGCGTGCTTCCCGGGTGAGAAGGCTGCCAAGGCCTTCGACGCCGGCTGGGACGCGATCGTCCTCGTCGACCGCCACTTCGGCGTGGACGACACCAACGCGGTGCCGTTCTGCGGCTCGGGCGCCTTCGAGCCCGGCAAGCCGATGGTGACGATCTGCACTACGCACGCGGCGTACCACGAGCTGTTCGGGACTACACCGATGTTCACCGTGCCGTACGATCCCGCCGACGCGCCGGCCATCGGCGCTATCAGCGTCAAGCGCGTCCGGGCGACGTCGATCTTCGACGGTTGGGGTTACCTCAGCCTGTTCCGCCGCGAGGGGGGCAAGGTCGAGCGGATCGACTCGTACGCGATTCCGGAGGCCCTTGACCCGGCCTTTGCGTTCGGGTTCGGCGACCTGTCGATCCACGAGATCACGACCGATCCAGGCCAGAACCTCGCCTACAGCTCGTACTACGCGGGCGGTATGCGCGTGTTCAGGTTCGGCGAAGCTGGAATCGAGGAAGTCGGTCACTACATCGACGAGGACGGCAACAACTTCTGGGGCGTCGAGACCTTCGTCCCAAGCAACGCTGCAGCCGGCCCGCTGGAAGGGAAGCGCCTGTTCGCGGGCTCCGACCGCGACTACGGCATCTTCATCTTCGAGTACACCGGCGGCTAAGACCAGAAGAACAGAAGGTCAAGGAGGGGCCGGCGAACGCCGGCCCCTCCTTCGTTCGGCCTCGGCAACCGGTGTGCTACGGTCGCCGCAGACAAGGGGCCGGCCGGTCGGCCGTCAGGACCGGCCTGTAGCAAACAGTCACAGATACAAGGGGGCATCTCTTGCCGAGGAAACTCCTGCTGCTCGCAGCAGCAGCACTTGCGTTGGCCCTGCCGACGCTCAGCTCGACCGCAGTCGGGCCCGACACGACCGCACTGCGGAACGCGGTCACCGTCGCCGGGATCATGGAGCACGAAGCCGCGCTCCAGGCGATCGCCAACGCCAACGGTGGGACCCGCGCGTCGGGCACGCCCGGCTACGCCGCTTCCGTCGACTACGTGTCCGACCTCCTGACCGAGGCGGGCTACGAGGTCACGGTCCAGAACTTCACCTACGACCAGTTCATCCTCAACTCGAGCGCGTTCCAGCGCGTCTCGCCCGACCCCAAGACCTACGTCGAGGGGCTCGACGGCGAGTACTCGCCCATGGACTACTCCGGCGCGGGCGACTTCACGGCGCCGCTGGCCCTCGCCGGCGGGATCACGATCCCGTCGCCGGGCGGCTCGACGAGCGGCTGCACGGCAGCCGACTACGCCGGGTTCCCGGCGGGCGCGATCGCGCTCGTCCAGCGCGGCACCTGCACGTTCCGCGAGAAGGCCGAGGCCGCACAGGCTGCGGGCGCCGTCGCCGTCATCATCTTCAACGAGGGCAACGACGACCCGAACGACGACCGGCTCGGCGTCATCGCCGGCACGCTCGACCCGCCGCAGGACGACATCCCGGTCATCGGGACGTCGTTCGCCGTCGGCCAGGAGCTCTACAACCGGATCACGGGCGGCCAGACGGTCACCGTGCGGGTCGCCGTGGACGCCGAGACCGTCACGACGGCGACGGCGAACGTGCATCGCCGACACGCCGACCGGCCGCGAGGACCGCACTGTCGTCGTCGGCGCCCACCTCGACTCCGTCGACGAGGGCCCGGGCATCAACGACAACGGGTCCGGGACGTCCGCGATCCTCGAGACGGCGCTGCAGATGGCCGAGCTCGACATCCAGCCGGTGAACCGCGTGCGCTTCGCGTTCTGGGGCGCCGAGGAGGACGGGCTGATCGGCTCGCAGCACTACGTCGACTCCCTGCCCAAGCGCGACCTGAAGGACATCGCGCTGAACCTGAACCACGACATGGTCGGCTCGCCGAACTTCGTCCGCTTCGTCTACGACGGCGACGGCTCGGCGTTCGGTGTCGACGGGCCCAGCGGCTCCGGGCGGATCGAGGATGTCTTCGTGGACTACTTCGCTTCGCAGGGGCTCGCGACCGAGCCAACGGAGTTCGACGGGCGCTCGGACTACGACGCGTTCATCAACGCGGGCATCCCCGCCGGCGGGCTCTTCACCGGCGCGGAGGGCATCAAGACGGCCGCCCAGGCAGCGGTCTACGGCGGCATGGCCGGCGTCGCGTACGACCCGTGCTACCACCAGGCCTGCGACACGATCGCGAACCTGAGCTCGACCGCGCTCGACCAGATGTCGGACGCGATCGCGCACTCGACGCTCGTCTTCGCCCTGACCAAGTCGTCGGTCAGCGGCACCGACAAGGCGTCGAACACCGCCAAGGAAAAGATGCAGTTCAAG
The DNA here is from genome assembly GCA_963748205.1 of uncultured Actinomycetes bacterium. GTDB lineage: Bacteria > Actinomycetota > Thermoleophilia > Gaiellales > Gaiellaceae > JAIBJN01. The sequence continues at coordinate 16,787 of CAVVIB010000001.1, read as the reverse complement.
GGCTCGAAGCTCGAGCGCTAGCCTCGAGCTTCAGTCGCAAGGAGCGGAGGGTCGGCGCGAGCCGGCCCTTCGCGTTCTAGCGGCGAAACTGGAGGTCGTGCCAGGAGGGCACGGGCGCGAGCTCGAGAAGCGCGCGGCCGCCGTCCGGCTCGCGGTAGCCGAAGTCCGCGGTCTCCTCGTCCCAGTCGACCTCGAGCAGGTTCTCCTTCACGCGCTGGTCGAGCCAGGCGCCCCGGAAGATGAGCTTCCGGAGCCAGTAGACGAGCGACTCGTCGTTGACGAGGGCGAGGCGCTCCCAGTGGCGGACGAGATAGTCGCCGAGGCCGGAGCGCGGGTCGTCGATGCGCCCGTGGGCGGTCAGCTCGACGAGGTCGCCGGTCTCGTCCTCCTCGAGCTCGCCGGGCGCCACGAGGCCCAGTCGGACGGCCGCCGCGTTGACGCGCTGCTCGAAGTCGACCGCGTTGAAGCTGAAGCGATAGCCGAGAAACTCGACGACGAAGTCGTCGCCCGAGACGTAGTTCGAGTCGCTCACCCCGCCTGAGGATAGCCAGGGGCCGAAACCGCTGTCCGTCCGACGCGCTGCCTACCTTGAAACGCGATGTACGAGGGCACGTGGATGCTGCGTCCGTGCCCCCGCCAGGAAGTCCGGGAGCTCGCCCAGGCGCTCGGGCTCAGCGAGACGACGGCAAGCGTCCTCGTCCGGCGGGGCTACGGCGACCCCGAGAAGGCGAAGGCCTTCCTCGCCGCCGAGCCGCCGGAGCACGACCCGCGGCTTCTCGGCAACGTCGACGAGGCGTGCGCGCTCATCCGCGAGACGATCGCCGCCGGCGGCCGCATCTGCGTCCACGGGGACTACGACGTCGACGGCATCTGCGCGACGGCGCTGGCCGTCACGGCGCTCCGCTCGCTGGGGGCCGAGGTCGACTGGCACCTCCCGAGCCGCTTCGAGGAGGGCTACGGCGTCTCGCGGGAGACCCTGGCGCGGCTGGCGCGCGAGGAGTGCGCGCTGCTCCTCACGGTCGACTGCGGGATCACGGCGGTCGACGAGGTCGCCGAAGCGCGGGCCGCGGGCCTCCAGGTCGTCGTCACCGACCACCACCGGCCCGGCGAGACGCTGCCCGACTGCCCGGTCGTGGCCACGCGGCCGTCGGACTATCCGTTCCCCGAGCTGTGCGGGACGGGCGTCGTCTACAAGCTGCTCGTCGCGCTCGGGGCGGAAGGGCTCGACCGGCACCTCGACCTGGTCGCGCTGGCCACCGTCGCCGACGTCGTGCCGCTGCTGGACGAGAACCGCGCGCTCGTGACCGCCGGGATGCGGCGCCTGGCCCGGACGGACAAGCCCGGGCTGCAGGCACTCATGCGCGCCGCCGGCGTCGACCCGGCGACCGTGGACACCGGCCAGATCGCCTTCCGCCTCGCGCCGCGGATCAACGCCGCGGGCAGGCTCGGGCACCCGCGCGCTGCGCTCGACCTGCTCCTCACCGAAGACCAGCGCGAGGCCAAGGCCCTCGCCGGCGAGCTCGAGGATCTGAACCGGGACAGGCAGGCCGTGGAGGACAGGATCCTCCGCGACGCCATTCGCCAGGTGGAGGAGTGGCCGGAACCGCGCCGGCGGCGGCTCGGCTACGTGATCGCGGGCGAGGAATGGCATCGCGGCGTCATCGGGATCGTCGCCTCGCGGCTCGTGGAGCGCTTTCGGAGGCCGGTCGTCCTGATCGCGGGCGCCGAGCCGGGAGAGGAGTGGACGGGCTCGGGCCGGTCGATCTCGAGCTTCGACCTGCACGGCGCGCTCGGCGCGTGCGCGTCGCACCTCTCGCGCTGGGGCGGGCACCGCGCGGCCGCCGGGCTGTCGATCAGCCCGGACGAGGTCGAGGCGTTCGCGGAGGCGTTCGCGGCCCATGCGGCAGGCGTGCTGACCGCCGAAGACCTGCGGCCGGTCACGCCCGTGGACGCGGTCGTCCAGGGCCGGGAGCTCACGCTCGCGCTCTGCGAGGAGCTCGAGCGCCTGGAGCCGTTCGGGCTAGGGAACCCGAACGTGACGCTGCTCGCGGTCGGCTGCGAGCTCTCGGAGCTCGGCGCCGTGGGGGAGGGGAAGCACCTGCGGCTGGCGGTCACGGCCGCAGGCGCACGCTCGGGGGCGATCGCGTTCGGCCGCGGCTCCTCGCTCGACCGCTACCGCGGACCCGGGCGCTTCGACGTCGCGTTCAAGCTGGCCGCGAACCGCTGGAACGGCACCGTCGCACCGCAGCTCGTCGTGCGCGAGATCTTCGACACGCCCGCGCGCTACGAGGAGCTCCGCCTGGCCCTCCTGGCCGAATGGAAGGCGGGGCAGGACGCCTGGACGCCTCGCGCGCGCGAGATCTTCACCGAGCTCGGCCTGACGGACGAGACGCCGACGTGGCGGCCCCTCGTGGAGTCGCCGACGTTCCTCGCGGCGCTGCACGACCAGCCCGAAGCCGCGGCGGCCTAGGGTGCACCCCTGAGCGCAGCGGGTCCTAGCCCGTTCGGGGGCGGGAGCGCCCGACCCCGGAAGCTAAGATGAGGTCATGGCGGGTCAGGTGCTCACCGCGTCCGCCGAGCGGCACCACGAGCTGTTCGACCAGCTCGTCGCCGAGGTGGCGGCCTACAACCCCGATCTCGATCGGGACCTTCTGGAGCGCTCCTACCGGTTCGCGTCGGAGGCGCACGCCGACCAGCAGCGCCGTAGCGGCGAGGACTTCATCCTGCATCCGCTCGGCGTCGCCCAGATCCTCGCCGAGCTGCGCCGCTCCGACCAGACGATCGCCGCGGCGCTCATGCACGACGTCGTCGAGGACACCGACGCCACCATCGAGCAGGTGCGCGAGGAGTTCGGCGACGAGGTCGCGCGGCTCGTCGAGGGCGTCACCAAGCTGACCCGGATCCGGTTCCAGAGCCGCGAGCAGGCCCAGGCCGAGAACTACCGCAAGATGATCGTGGCGATGGCGCAGGACCCCGACGTCATCCTCATCAAGCTCGCCGACCGCCTGCACAACATGCGGACGATCGAGTACCTCGGGAAGCAGAAGCAGCTCCAGAAGGCCAGGGAGACGCTCGAGGTCTACGCGCCGCTCGCCCACCGGCTCGGTATCCACACGATCAAGTGGGAGCTCGAGGACCTCGCCTTCCAGACGCTGCACCCGCGCAAGTACGTCGAGATCCAGGCGATGGTCAACCAGCGCCGCGCCGAGCGCGAGAAGTACGTCCAGGCGGCCGGGAAGACGCTCGAGCGCGAGCTCCAGAAGGTCGGGATCCCTGCCGAGATCGCCTCGCGCGCGAAGCACTTCTACTCCATCTACGAGAAGATGGTGAAGCGCGGCAAGGAGTTCAACGAGATCTACGACCTGACCGCGATGCGCGTCCTCGTCGAGCGCGACGGCAAGGAGGGCGAGCGCGACTGCTACGGCGCGCTCGGCGTCATCCACTCGCTCTGGAAGCCGATGCCGGGCCGCTTCAAGGACTACGTCGCCATGCCCAAGTTCAACATGTACCGCTCGCTGCACACGACGGTGATCGGACCGGAGGGCAAGCCGCTCGAGATCCAGGTTCGCACCCGCGACATGCACGAGACGGCCGAGAAGGGCATCGCCGCGCACTGGCTCTACAAGGGCGCGAAGGGCAAGAAGGCAGCCGACGCCGAGCTCGCCTGGATGCAGCAGCTCGCCGACTGGCAGCAGGAGGAGACCGACTCGCGCGAGCTGCGCCGGGCGTTCCCGGAACTGGCCCTCGACGAGGTCTACGTCTTCACGCCGAAGGGCGAGGTGAAGACGCTGCCGGCGGGCGCGACGCCGATCGACTTCGCGTACTCCGTGCACACGGACGTCGGCCACCGCACCGTCGGCGCCAAGGTCAACGGGCGCATCGTGCCGCTGCACTACCGCATGCGCAGCGGCGACTTCGTCGAGATCCTGACGTCGAAGCAGGCAAGCCGCGGCCCGTCGCGCGACTGGCTCTCGCTCGCGGTCTCCTCGCGCGCGCGCAACAAGATCCGGCAGTGGTTCAGCCGCGAGACGCGCGAGGTCGCCGAGCAGCGCGGCCGCGACGCGCTCGAGAACGCGCTCAAGCAGCACAACCTCCCGTACAAGAAGCTGTCCGGCTCGCCGCTCCTCGCCGAGATCATCCGCGAGATGGGCTTCAAGAAGGCCGAGGACTTCTACCTCGCCCTCGGCTCCGGGAAGCTCCAGGTCTCCCAGGTCGCGAACAAGGTCCTCCACCGCCTGAAGACCGACCAGGTCGTCGAGGAGGAGACGCTCCCGCGCAAGCCCAAGGAGCGCGAAGCCGTTGCGTCGCAGAACTTCGGGATCCACGTGCCGGGCGTCGAGGACGTCCTGGTGCGGCTCGCCAAGTGCTGCACGCCGGTGCCCGGAGACGAGATCGCGGGCTACATCTCGCTGGGCAAGGGCATCACGATTCATCGCCTCGATTGCCCGAACGTCAAGGCGCTCATGCGCAACCCCGAGCGCTTCACGCCGGTGGAGTGGGACGGGGGCGCCTCGCAGAGCTTCCGCGTCCAGATCGCAGTCGTCTCCTGGGATCGCCCGCGGCTCCTCGAGGACGTGGCGCGGACGTTCGCCGAGCACGGCACCAACATCGTCGAGTACGGCGGCCACGTCGAGGATCAGATGGCGAAGAACTGGTACGTGGCCGAGGTCGGGGACATCAAGGCGCTGCGCGCCCTCCTCGGCTCGCTGCGCAACCTCGAGTCCGTCTTCGACGCCTACCGCGTCACGCCGTCCTGATGCCTGACCGGCGACTCGCGATCCTCGAGGATCTCGAGCGCTCGGAGGAGGAGGTCGCTGCGGAGCTCGCCGAGATCGACGAGCTCTACGCGACCTGCGAGCACGTTCGCCTGGCGGCGCTCGACCTGGTCGACTTCGTCGCGAGGCTTCCGGAAGCGCGCGAGGCGGCCGCGCGGGAGATCGAGGAGAGCGCTCAGGCGCTGCGGGAGACCACGGCGGCGTTCGAGCAGGCCGAGCAGGAGCTCGCGGCGACCGAGAACGGCGACGACCAGGAGCGCCTTGCCGCCGCGCGGCGCTTCCACATCAGGACGCGCGACGCCATGCACCTCGCCGAGCGGCGGGCTCGGGCAGCGGAAGACCGTGCCGCAGAGCTCGAAGCCGCGGCGACGGCCGCCGGGGAGCACGTCAAGGAGCTGAACGTGCGCGCCCGGGAGCTTGTGCAGGTGCTGGGCTCGCGGCCGAGAGTCGCCTTGGAGACCGCGATCCCGCGCGATGCGAGCCCTGCGCAGGTCGCGGAGTGGGGGACGCAGGTGCGCGCGGCGCTGCTCGTCGCCCGCAGCCAGGTCGTCGCGGAGCGCGACGCGCTGGTGCGCCAGGCGAACGAGCTCGCGTCGAACGTCGTGGGCGAGCCCGTCGCGGCCATGAGCACGGCCGGCGCCGCAGACCTTCTCCGCCGCACGCTCGACGAGAGCTAGGCATCCCTCGTTCGAGGGACGTTCTCACCCTTTCGGGTCACTCGAACGGGTGAGTGGTAACCCATTCGGGGGATCGAATCGCCCTTGGGCCGGCCGACGAACGGTGCGAGGCGTCGATGCGACACGTCCAGAACTCCCCTGCGCACAGGCTAGGCCGCGAAGCCGCGGGCCTCGAGCTGGTGCTCGTTCTCGCCACGGTGACGCTGCTGGCCAAGCTTGGCCCGCCGACGCCGGTGGAACGGGGCGACTGGGTCGACTTTGCGATCCTGCTGCCGCTCGTCGCGGTCGCCCACCTGCTGGGCGCCGACCGCGCCAAGCACCAGGGCTCGCAGCTCTCGCTGGCGCCGTTCTTCACGGCCGTCCTCGTGCTGCCGCCCTCGCTCTTCGTCCTGCTCATCGCGGTCGCGTTCGTCCCGGAGTGGATCCGGACGCGCAGCGACTGGTACATCGCGCTCTTCAACCTCTGCAACTACGTCGCGCCCGCGCTCCTCGCCCGGGCGGTGTTCGACGCCGTCGACGGCGGCTCGGCAGCGGGCTGGACGCTCGGCGCCGTCGCCGCGATCGCGTCGTTCCTGGTCCTGCACTACGGCCTGCTGGCCGCGGTGCTCAGGCTCGCCCGCGGGGTCGGCCTGCGGGACACGCTGCGGTTCGACTGCGTCCTCATCGACGCGGGTCTTCTTTCGCTCGGCGCGATCGGGGCCGCCCTCTGGGCGGACTTCCCCGGGCTCGCCGCGCTGACGCTCCTGCCGATGGCGCTCGCGTACCGCTCGCTCGCGATCCCCGCGCTCGTCGAGTCCACGCGGATCGAGCCCAAGACCGGCCTCTACAACGTTCGCCACCTCAAGTCCGCCGTGGCCCAGGAGCTGGGGCGCGCGGCGCGGTTCGACCGCCCGGTGGCCCTGCTCATGGTCGACGTCGACCACCTGAGGGAGATCAACACCGCCCGCGGGCACCTCGCCGGCGACCGCGCGCTCGCGAGCGTCGCCGCGGCGCTCAGGGACTCGACTCGCGCCTATGACGTCGCGGCCCGCTTCGGCGGTGACGAGTTCTGCGTCCTCCTTCCGGAGACGGACATGGAGGGCGCGATGATCGTCGCCGAGCGCATGCGTTCCAGGGTCGAAGAGGTCACGCGCGCCGACGACATCCCGGTCACGATCTCGATCGGCGTCGTCTCCCACCAGGGAGCCGGCCCGAGCGTCGAAGGCCTCATCCTCGCCGCGGACACCGCCGCCTACCAGGCGAAGGCGAGCGGCCGGAACGCGATCGCGGCCGCCGAGCTTGCCGACCCGGTGCGCGAGGCCGAGCGCGTGCTCCGGGATTCGCTCGCCGTCGACTGAGCGCGCGGCTCTAGCCGAGCTCGTACTGCTTCCCGCTCCGCACGACCATGCGGGCGAAGCCCAGCTCGCGAAGGACCTCGATGTGCTCGATCGAGCGGCATGCCGGGCTCGCGACGCCCGAGCCAGCCGATGACGCTCACGATCCGCGCCGTGTCGGCGTCGGCGTCGAAGCGCGTTCCGTGACTCCCGACGAGCATGCGGCGCGACCGTATGTCGAACATCCCGTCGGGTGCGGGCACGACGCCGCAGCCGACGATCGTCACCGGCAGGTCGAGGCCGCGGATGAAGTCCTCGGCCGACATACCTAGGGCACGTACAGGATCTCGAGCTTCAGGCCGTCGGGGTCGTAGAAGAAGACGGCGTAGTAGCCCGGGCGGTAGTCGTATTCCTCGGGGCCGCTCTCGATCTCGGCGCCCTGTGCGCGCAGCCACTCGCCGCGCTCGTCCACGATCTCCCGTGACTCGACCTCGAAGGCCACGTGGTGGACCCCGACGCCGTAGCGGTCGTAGGGCGTGGGATGGGCATCGGACTGCTTCTCGCGGAGCCCGATGGAGAAGTTCCCGGCCGGCTCCTCGCCTGGGCGGGAGATATAGACGATCGTCTCGCCGCGCTCTCCGACGACCTCGCTGGCCCGCGTGAGCCCGAGCAGCTCCTGGTAGAAGGGCACGCTGCGCTCGAGCGAAGTGACCACGAGGTCGAGGTGGTCGAGCGCCTTGATCACGGCGCCCACTCCTGGCCGCCCGTGTCCCAGCCCACCAGGCAGTGTGGGGAGATGAGCAGCGCGACACGCTCCAGGAACTCGCGATCCTCGGGCCCGAAGGCCGCCGGGACGTCCGAGTCGATGTCGATCTCGCCCACCACGCGCCCCTCGTAGGCGATGGGGACGACGATCTCGCTGCGCGTGGAGACGAAGCACGCGAGGTAGCGGTCGTCGGCGTTCACGTCGTCGACGATCTCCGTGACGCCGCTCGCCGCGGCCGCGCCGCAGATGCCCTGGCCGATCGGGATGCGCACGTGCTCCGTCGCCTGCGGGCCCTTCCACGGGCCGAGCACGAGGTCGTCGCCCTCGACGAGGTAGACCCCGACCCACGAGTAGTGGTCGAAGCGGTCGTGGAGGACGTCGACCGTCTTCCGCAGCACCTCGTCGGCCTCCGACTCGCGGTTGACGATGCGGTCGACGGCCTCGAGGCCGCCGCGGTAGACGTCCACCGTGGCGCTCACGCCGCCGGCACCGCCTGCTCGAGGTCGGCGCCCTCGAAGTCGGCGATCGCGCGCCGGTACTCGTCGGAGATCGGCGTCGGGCGCCGCTCGGGGACGGCGACGAGCACGAGGGTCTGGTCGGCCGTGCACATGAGGACGTCGTCCGCGACGCGGAAAGCGCAGTACTCGTTCGTGACGCTCGTGCGGCCGATCCGCTTCGTCCTCACGAACACCTCGAGCATGTCGTCGAAGCGCGCCGGCGCCTCGTAGACGACCGACGAGCTGCGCATGACGAAGTCCTTCCCGACCGCATCGCCCCGGAGCAGCCCGAGGTGCCGCTCGTACTCGACGCGGGCGAGGTCGAAGTAGGGCAGATAGCGACCGTAGTAGACGATTCCCTGGGCGTCGGTATCCGAGAAGCCGACCCGGGTGAAGGCCGAGAACTTGAAGGGCGGCTTGCGGTCGTTGGGCTGGCCCAGCTGGACGGTCATGGCCCGCCCATCCTAGCCTCGGCGCGGTTGCGTTTTTCCTGCACCCGTGGCAACCTGCCTGCCTTCAACCCGGGGATCTCTTGAAAGAGGGGAATCTATGAAACGCCTTGTTCTGGGCTTCGCCCTGGCCTCCGTGCTGCTCGCGTTCGGGCCGTCGGTGGCAGGGGCCAAGCAGTCCGATTCGCTCTCGCTCGACATGTATCGGGCGATCGTCACACAGGCCGAGTACGCGGACCTGTCTGGCAAGGGCTACGACATTGCCGCGGCCGACGTACGCGGCGGCGGGAAGGTCGAGCTCCAGATCGTGCTCGACGACGACCAGCTCTCCGCGCTGCGGAAGCAGGGCATCGACGTCAGGGTGCTCAAGAACGAGTACGGCGTCAGCGCGAGGCAGTTCGCCGCCCTCCAGGCAGTGAACGGCTTCAACGTCTGGCGCGACTACGACAGTCCCGACGGCCATCGCGCGCAGCTCTACGCGATCGCGCGGGACAACCCGAGCATCACGAAGCTGGTCGTCCTCGGCCGCACGATCCAGGGCCGGGAGCTCATCGCTCTCAAGGTCACGCAGGACGCCCGCAAGAAGGACGGCCGCAAGCCGGCGGTCCTCTACACGTCGACGCAGCACGCGCGCGAGTGGATCACGCCCGAGGTCAACAGCCGGCTGATGAAGTACTTCGTGAACGGCTGGCGGACCGGCAACCAGGAGATCAAGAAGCTCCTGCGGGAGAACGAGTTCTGGTTCGTCATCGTCGCCAATCCGGACGGCTACCAGTACACGTTCGCGAGCGCGGACACCCGCCTCTGGCGGAAGAACCTGCGCGACAACAACGCAAACGGAACGACCGAGGTCGGCGACGGTGTCGACCCGAACCGCAACTACCCGGCGCACTGGAAGTACGACGAGGAGGGCTCCTCGAGCGTCCCGTCGAGCGACACGTACCGCGGGCCTTCGGCGGCCTCCGAGGCGGAGACGCAGGCGATCATGCGCCTCTACGACCGCCTCGACTTCGCCTTCCACGTCAACTGGCACTCGGCCGGGCAGTGGCTCCTTTACCCGGAGGGCTGGCAGACGGGTACGCCGACGGCGGACGACCCGATCTACTTCGCGCTGTCCGGGAACCTGGACAACCCCGCGATCGAGGACTTCCATCCGGGCCTCTCCTCGGATGTCCTCTACGTCACGAACGGCGAGACGACCGACTTCGCGCATGCGGAGCGGGGCACGCTCTCGTGGACGCCCGAGCTCTCCGAAGGCTGTGACGGCTGCGGCTTCGTGTTCCCGGACGACGAGGCCCTCGTCCAGGCCGAGTTCGAGCGGAACCTTCCGTTCGCGCTCGACGTCGCCAAGTCGGCGCAGGACCCGGACGATCCGGTCTCGCACCTCGGGATCGACACCAAGCCGTTCTACTTGAAGAGCGACGACACGTACAAGACCGGGGTCCCCGGAGCGAACTTCACGTTCGCGGTCTCCTACGGCGACCCGCAGGAGGTCCGCGTCCTCGCCAAGAAGACGCTTCGGAACGTGGATCTCAAGTACCGGATCAACGGCGGCAAGGTGCAGAGCGCCAACGCCGGCAAGTTCAAGGGCGGTGACCGCTACGGCGTGACCGCGGTCTACTACCAGGTCATGAACAGCTGGGTCAGGGGGACGAAGCCCGGCGACCAGGTGACCGTCTGGTTCGAAGGCAAGGAGAAGGGCAAGCGAGTCACGAGCGACTCCTTCACGTACAGGGCGGCCGTCGAGTCGAAGAACGACGTGCTGATCCTCGCGAACGAGGACTACACCGGCGCCTCGCCCGTGTACGCGAATGCCACGGCGCCCAACTACCTCTCCTACTACCAGGACGCGCTGGAGGACAACGACATCGGCTACGACGTCTACGACGTCGACGCCAACGGCCGCACGGCGGCCACGCTCGCTCGGCGTCCTCTCGCACTACGACGCCGTCGTCTGGTACACGGGCGACGACGTGATCACGCGGGAGCCCGGTTGGGGCGGCGGCAACATGTCGCGGATCGGGATGGATCAGATCCTCAACGTCCGGGCGTACCTGAACGAGGGCGGCAAGGCCCTCTGGACGGGCAAGAACGCCGGGCTCCAGCACTCGACCAACCAGGCTCAGCTGTACGACCCGACGGCAGCGAACGCGCAGTGCGCGGCGCTTCCGCCGACCACCGATCCGCGGCGCTGCCTCGTTGCGCACGGGTCGGGCGACCTGCAGGGCGACGTGCTCGAGTACTGGTTCGGCGGCTTCCTGCTCAACAACGGCGCCGGTCTCGACGCGGACGGCAACATCTTCAACGTCCTCGGCACCGACACGCCGTTCGACTCGCTGACGCTCATGTTCAACGGGGCGGACAGCGCGCAGAACGGCGACAACGCGAACTCGTTCATCGCGACGAGCGGCATCCTGCCGCCCGACGAGTTCCCGCAGTTCGAGAGCTGGGCGTCGTCGCGCTACGACCGCCCCGGCGGGCCGTTCGACCCGCACACGGGCGACTCGTACGCGTACTCCCAGATCGCGGATGTGTCGTTCAAGAGCCTCTCGCGGACGGTCTCCGTCCCCGGCGGAGGCGGCAACCTGACGTTCTGGACGTCGTTCAACACCGAGGCCGACTGGGACTTCCTCTTCGTGGAGGCCCGCCAGGTCGGCACCGAGGTCTGGACGACGCTGCCTGACGCGAACGGCAACACCAGTCAGAACACCGGCCAGAGCTGCCTTGCGAGCAACTCGAGCGGCTGGCGGACCCTGCACCCCTGGCTGGATCACTACCAGACCCAGAACACGCCCACGACGTGCCTGCCCACCGGCACGACCGGCGCGTGGCACGCGGCCGCCGGCGACTCCGGAGGCTGGGAGCAGTGGAGCCTCAACCTGGGCGCCTACGCGGGCAACCAGGTCGAGATCCGCATCTCCTACGCCAGTGACTGGGCCACGCAGGGGCTCGGCGTCTTCGTCGACGACGTGACCCTGCCCGACGGCTCGTCGACCTCGTTCGAGGGCGGCGACACCGGCGGCTGGGCCGCCACCGGGCCTCCGCCCGGCAGCGCACCCAACCTGAACAACTGGGTGTTCACGACGGCGGCCGGCTTCCCGGAGGGCGCTTCGATCACGACCGAGGACTCGCTGCTCCTCGGCTTCGGGCTCGAGGCCGTCACCGGTGCCGACGCGCGCGCGGAGGTCATGGGCCGCGCGATGGACTACTTCCTGAACAACCCGTAACCGGCGCGTTCAGCGAGTTCCACGAGGGCGGGGCTTCGGCCCCGCCCTCGCCGTTCCGGAAGCGCTAGCCGGAGAGGACGGCGAGGGCCTCGTCCCGCTTGCTCGCCATGAGCTCGGGATCGAGGGCCTCGAGGTTGAGCCGCAGAAGCGCCTCCGTGTTCGACGGGCGGACGTTCATGTGCCAGTCCGCTGCCGTCACGGAGATGCCGTCGAGGTGTGAGATCTCGCCCTGGCCGGCGAAGTGCTCCTTCAGCTTCTGGAGCGCGAGCGCCACGTCGTCGACCACCGTGTTGATCTCTCCCGTGAGGAAGTAGCGCTCGCGGAAGGGGCGCAGGAGCTCGGAGAGCTTCACGCCCGCCTTCGAGACCAGCTCCAGCATCAGGAGCGCGGGAATCGTGCCGGAATCGGCCTGGTAGAAGTCGCGGAAGTAGTAGTGGCCGGACACCTCGCCGGCGAAGGCCGCGTTCGTCTCGCGCATCCGCTGCTTGATGAAGGCGTGGCCGACGCGGTTCGGCAGCGCCGTGCCGCCGAGGCGCTCGACCGTGTCGCGCACCGCCCAGCTCGCACGCACGTCGTAGATGATCTGCGCGCCCGGCTCCTTCTTCAGCATCGACTCGGCGAGGAGCGCGGTGACGAAGTCGCCGGGGACGAACTCACCCGCGTCGTCGACGAAGAAGCAGCGGTCGGCGTCGCCGTCGAAGGCGATGCCGAGGTCGGCCTGCTCCTTCGTCACCTCGGCGACGATGAACCGGCGGTTCTCCTCCAGGAGCGGGTTCGGCTCGTGGTGCGGGAACGAGCCGTCGGGCTCGAAGAAGTGCCGCACGGCGTCGATCGGCAGCCGCTCGAGGATGGGCGGCAGCATCGCGCCGGCCATCCCGTTCGCGGCGTCGATGACGACGCGGAGCGGCTGCACCGCGACCGGGTCGATGAAGGACATGACCTTGTCGACGAAGCTCGGATAGACGTCGCGCTCCTCGACATGTCCCGGGGTCTGACCCCCTGACGTGTCCGCCGGGGACTGGGCCCGCTCGCGGATCTCCAGAAGGCCGGAGTCGCCGCCCACCGGGAGCGCTCCCCGGCGGACGATCTTCGCGCCCGTGTAGTCCTTGGGGTTGTGGGAGGCCGTGATCGTGGCCCCGCCGTCGAGGCCCAGCTCGCCGACGGCGTGGTAGAGCATCTCCGTCCCGACCAGCCCGATGTCCACGACGTCGGCGCCGGCCCCCGAGGCGCCGCGCACGAAGGCTGCGTGCATCGTGGGGGAGGAGAGGCGCATGTCGCGGCCGACGGCGATCACCTTCGGCTCGAACTGCTCGACGTACCCGCGCCCGATCGCCTCGGCGCCCTCCTCGTCCAGCTCGGACGGGTAGAGCCCCCGCACGTCGTATGCCTTGAAGACCTTGGGGTCTAGGGCCATGCCTCGGCGAGTTTACGCCGGGTCGCCTCCAGCGCCTCGGGCATGACCTTCACGTCCGCGAGCACGGGCATGAAGTTCGTGTCGCCCGCCCAGCGCGGCACGACGTGCTGGTGCACGTGGTCGACGACCCCGGCGCCGGCGATCCGTCCCAGGTTCCAGCCGAGGTTGAAACCCTGGGCGCCCATCGAGCCCGTGAGGAGCTCGACGGCCGTCGCAGCGAGCCGGTGAATCTCGAGCGCCTCCTCGTCCGTGAGCTCACCGATCGCGCCGACGTGGCGCGAAGGCGCGACCATGAGATGGCCGGACGCGTACGGGTACTTGTTGACGACGACGAACGCCTGCTCGCCGCGGCGGACGACGAGACCCTCCTCGTCGTCGGCGCTCTGGGCGCGGCAGAAGACGCAGCCTTCCTGCTCGTCGGCGCTCTGGATGTACTCGAGGCGCCAGGGCGCCCACAGCTGCTCCATGACGGCCTAGAACCAGCGTCGCCAGCGGAAGAGCGCGAGCAGCGCCGCCCCGAGCCCGAGCATGATGACGAGGATGATCCAGAAGGCGGCCATGTCGCCCTCGCCCGGCACGCGGACGTTCATGCCGAAGATGCTCGCGAGGAGCGTGAGCGGGAGGAGGATCACCGTCACCACGGTGAGCAGCTGGAGGCGGTACTGCTGCTTGTGGAAGATGAACGACTCGTTCGTCGACTCGAGGCTCTCGATGACCTCCTTGTAGTTGTCCAGGAGGTCCCAGATGCGCTCGGACGCGTCCACGATGTCGTCGAAGTAGACCTCGAGCTCTTCGGGCAGGAAGCGCTGCGTCGAGCGCTCGAGCAGCCTCAGGGTCGCCCGCTCGGGCTTGATGATCTTCCGGTAGGCGATCAGCTCCTGCTTCGCGTTCGAGATGTCGCGGACGACGTCCTCGGAGCGCTCCTCGAAGATCGCCGGCTCGATCGAGTCGAGCTTCGCCCCGATCTTGTCCAGGATCGGGAAGCAGTAGTCGAAGAGATCGTCGAGGATGTGGTAGAGCAGGTAGCCGGACCCCTTCGAGAACAGGTCCGCGCGCAGCTCCGGGTCGTCCTCGCAGCGCCGGAAGAGATAGGTGACCGGCAGCAGCTCGACGTTGGGGAGCGTGATGACGAAGTCCGGCCCGAGGAAGATGTCGAGCTCGGCCGCGTTCAGCCGCCGCACCGTCTTGTCGTAGAACGGGAAGTGGAGGACGACGAAGATGTACTCCGGGTACTCGTCGATCTTCGGCCGCTGCCGCTTCGAGAGGACGTCCTCGATGTCCAGCTCGTGGAAGCCGAAGCGCTCGGCCAGGTACGAGACCTCGAGGGCGCCGGGGCGGTCGCCGTGAACCCAGGTCAGGCCGTCAGCGGAGAGCTCGGAGATGCGGGGCTCGGTCCGCTCTTCGACGGCGCCCACCGAGGGGGCGCGCCCGCGTCGGAGGCGTGGGAGCGTTGGCCGTGCCATAGGTACTGAAAGGGTCGTCCACCTGGTGCATCTCCTGAGTACGTGATTCTACTCTCAATCCCTCGCGCGGGCTGCAAGATCGCGGGGCGCGGCACCGGCTCATAAGTCGCTTCCGGACTGCCGATAGGACTCACGAGCCATGCGCCCGGAGACCCCCTTGAACGAGCTTGCCCGCCTCGAAGCGCTGCGGCGCTACGAGATCCTCGACACCGAGGCGGAGCAGGCCTTCGACGACCTGACCTCGCTCGCCGCGCAGATCTGCGGCACGCCGATCTCGCTGATCAGCCTCATCGACTCCGACCGCCAGTGGTTCAAGTCGAAGGTGGGCGTCGACGACGACGGGTCGCACCGCGACATCTCCTTCTGCGGCCACGCGATCCTCGAGGACGAGGTCCTCGTCGTCCCGGACGCCACCGCTGACGAACGCTTCGCCGACAACCCGCTCGTCGTCTCCGACCCGGCCATCCGCTTCTACGCCGGCAAGCAGCTCGTCACCGACGACGGCCACGCGCTCGGGACGCTCTGCGTCCTCGACCGCCAGCCGCGCGACCTCACCGACGAGCAGCGCAGCGCGCTCGAGGCCCTCGCCCGCCAGACGGTCGCTCTTCTCGAGCAGCGGCGCTCGCAGGCGATGCTCCAGCAGGAGATGCGGCTTGCCGAGCTCCTGCACGCGACGGCCGCCGCGGCCAACGACGCCGCGAGCACCGACAAGGCCGTCGCCGCCTGCCTCGAGCTCGTCTGCTCGCGCATGGGCTGGCGCGCGGGCAAGGCGGTCCGCCTGGAGGGAGACCACCCCGGTATGGCCCCGCTCTGGTACGCGGACGACCCGGACGCCCTCTCCGACTTCCGCCGGACGATCGAAGCCGCGGGCCGGCCTTCGGCGGACGAGCTCCTCGCACGCATCGCCGAGACCGGCAAGCGCGCGTGGTTCGAGCACCTTGCGGACGGCGCCGAGGAGAATGCCGGCTCGACGGTGGTGGTCATGCCCGTCCTCATCCGCCGCGAGGTGGTCGCGCTCTTTCGCTTCTGCGCCGGCGAAGCGCTCGCGCCCGACGAACGGGTCGTCGACGCGATGGGCACGGTCGGCGCCCAGCTCGGCCGCGCGCTCGAGCGCGAGCGCGCCGAGCAGGCGCTCGCGCACCGCTTCGCCGAGCTGAACGCGGTTCTCGACGCGACGACCGAGGGCATCTGCCTGAGCGACCGCGACGGCCAGGTGCGGTACGTCAACACGTCGATGGAGGAGCTCTGGAGCGCGCTCGGGCTCCCGACCCGCGGATCGGTCTGGTCGCGCCTCCTCGAGCTCGCGGCGCAGACCGCGGATCCCAAATCCGTGATCGAGGCCATCCGGACGTTGCAGGGGCATCCTCTGGAACGCGGGACGGCCGAGTTCGTCCTCGGCTCCGGACGCTCGTTCCTCGCCTACAGCGTCCCGGTGCTCGCCGACCACGACCTCCAGACCGGCCGCCTGTTCGTCTTTCGGGAGACCACCGGCGAGCGGGAGGTCGAGCGCCTGAAGGACGAGTTCCTCGCCACCGTCTCCCACGAGCTCCGGACGCCGCTCACGTCCATCGTCGGGTATGCGGAGGCGCTCGCCGCGGGCGACTTCGGCCAGCTCGACGCCGAGCAGGTCGAGTTCGTCGGCGTCATCGAGCGCAACGCCAACCGCCTCACGCGGCTCGTGGACGACCTGCTCCTCACCGCACGCATCGAGTCGCACACGCTCGAGCTCAACATCGAGGACGTCGACGCAGCCGCCCTCGTGGCCGACTGCGCCCAGGGCGTCACCCCGTACGCGGAGAGCCGGGGAGTCCGGCTCGTGCTCGAGACCGAGCCGCTGCATGCTGCGCGCCGACACGCTGCGCTTCACGCAGCTCCTCAACAACCTCCTCTCGAATGCCGTCAAGTTCACGCCGGACGGAGGCACGGTCATCGTCCGCACGAGCACGGAGGACGGCGTCGGCATCGTCGAGGTCGAGGACACCGGCATGGGCATCCCGGCCGACGAGCAGGACAAGCTCTTCGAGCGCTTCTTCCGCTCGAGCGTCGCGCACAGGCGATCGATCGAGGGAACGGGCCTCGGCCTCGTGATCGCGAAGGCGATCGCCGAACGCCATGGCGGCCGCATCGGGTTCGAGAGCCAGGTGGGGCAGGGCACGACCTTCCGCGTGGAGCTGCCGCTCCAGGCCGAGGTCCCCGCCGGCAGCGT